>NZ_BSTL01000001.1:0-122793 GCF_030269485.1 Actinoplanes sp. NBRC 103695
ACCTGCACCCTGCAAGTGCCTTCCGTGACAGGAAACTTGGACCCTCAGCAAGTCCTATTTTCCCTGATCAGAAGGCACTTCTTCGTTTCTGCCCAGTCCTTGGACACCCCTTAACGAAGGGTCGAGGCTAACACGATCTCTGCTGGCGGGATTTGATCAAGCGGCGCCAGCAATTGAGGGCGCAGGCGAGGCTGACCAGGCTGTCGTGGATGTCCAGGCGTCGTTCCCAGCGGATGGCGAGCCGGCGGAACTGGTGCAGCAGCGCGATGCTCTGTTTCACGACGTAGCGCAGCTTGCCCAGGCCCTTGATCCGGTTGGTCTTGCGACGCGGGATGACCGGCTGAGTGCCGCGTTCGCGGCATGCTTGGCGGAAGGCTTCGCTGTCGTAGCCCTTGTCGGCGAGCAGGACATCGAACCGGCGGCTCGGGCGGCCGCGACGTCCGGTGATGGGTGGGTAGCCGTCGAGCAGGTCGATCGCGCGGCTGATGTCCGGCACGTTAGCGCCCGAGGTCAGCACGTAGATCGGGGTGCCGTTTCCGTCGCAGATCAGATGATGCTTGGAACCCGGCTTGCCGCGGTTGACCGGCGACGGACCTGTGCCGGCACCCCCCTTTTCGCGTCGATGTGGCTCCCGTCGACAACCGCCCTCGACCAGTCCAGTTCGTTGGCCGCGTTCAGTTGCGCGAGCAGGATCCGGTGCAGTTCGTCGAACACACCGGCGTCGGTCCAGCGTTTGATCCGCCGCCAGCACGTCATACCCGAGCCGAAGCCGAGTTCCTGCGGCAGGTCTTCCCACCCGATCCCGGTGTGCAGCACGTACAAGATGCCTTGCAGGCACTGCCGATCGGGAACCGGCCGCGGACCGGGTGCCTTGGCCGGCCAGGGCGGTAGCAACGGCTCGAGTAGCTGCCACAACTGATCATCGACGATCCACGGCTTGCTCACACCCGACCGAACGAGACCGATCTTCACCTCGTCGCGCTGATCAACATCGATTCAGCGGATCGTGTTAGCAGCTCTAAGTCCCTGCCACGGTTCGGAGCGATGTTGGATCTTGCTCAAATGCATCAAGCTCGATTCCTGAAATGTAGGCGAGAGCCTGCGCCCCTATTCCGTTCTCTGCTCGGGCGCGTGCGCAGCGGTTGATTACCGCCGTTACGAGCGGGAAGGCGGCCCTGAGGACTCCGCTACGCAACGGTGCGTCCGTAATTCCGCCATGCAATACGAGATTGCGATGCCGGTAAAGGGCGCGGAATGTGCGAACCAGAGACATTCGCGTGTCCTTCATGACGGAAGCGCTGTTCAGGGCGGGCAACATTTTTCAGGTGTACGCGCATCCTGTCAGATGCGTCGGGCCGACCCACCGTGCGTCACAACGCTTGACGCCTCACGGCCGGCCGCCGCGCATGGTCGGCGGCACGAGAGGGCGCCACTCGGTCCGCGTGGCGGGCCAGCAGCCAGCCGCGAGTACCGCAGGCTCCGAATACCGTGTCTCTCCGGCAATCAGGAACACGGTCGAGGCAGTCGTCGGCGGTGTCGTCGGGCACCCCGCAGACTCCGACGTCACTGCTGCTCGCGCGGCGGGACGCGCATGAACGGTTGCGGCATGTCATGCACACCGGGGCGCTGACCGCAACGCAGCAGCGCGAGGTCGCCGAACTCGCCACACCCGCCGGCGGCAGGGCGCCACTCATGCGGCCGCAGCCGTTGCCTGCGGCGTGGCTCGGCCGGTTCGATCGGCCGGAACCGTTGTCATACGTGGCGGTCGAGCCGCTGCTAGTCGCCGAGGTCAGGGTGAGCAGGCGACGGTCGCCGCATAGGTCGGCCTCGATGCAAATACGCCTGCTCGCAGGGGGTATTCGACGACCAGTACTGCCTGCGGGCCGGTCATAATTCAATGTCCCGGCCGGTGCAAGCAGGAGTTGTGCCGCGTGCCGCGCGGAGCCTCACCGGGGGCAGTCGGCCGCGGCGGCTGCCCGGTGTTTGTCAGCGTGTGGCGTGGAATGCCTCCACCGCCGCGGCCGGGATACGGCCACGTCCGGACACCTGGTAGCCGTTCTTGCCGGCCCATTCCCAGATGGCCTGGTTCCGGTCGCGGTTGTCCTGCGGCGAAGCGACCGCCGGGGCCGGCCCTCGGGTGGTGGTCCAGAACGGCTTCGGCCGGGACGGTGGACACGGCCGCAGGCGCCCGACTTAAGGGTTCGCTGCCCCAGTCTGTCCGCCGGCAGATCTCGATGGGTCGCTCCCGCAACGCTGGGACGAGCCGTGCATGGAAGGTTGCGCTGCCACCGGCGTAGCAGCGCGTTGTCGCGTGTTCCGAAAGGAGGGCCACTGCGAGAAACACGGTGAGTGCGAGCTGAACGTCGTCGATCCGGTGTGTTTCTCCTACTCCTCTGCTGATTTCGCACGGATCTTGCGGGCTAGGCGCTTGATCAACGCCACCAAGGTGCTGGCTACCTCATGACTGGGCCGGCTGGCTGGTGTGGACGGCTGCGTAGGAATACATCGCCAGCACCGCGAACGTTATCGCCTGTCCCAGGAGCAGCGACCATGACGGCAACAGGTAGTCGTACGGGAGCGAGGCCAGCCAGACAGCACTCAGCGGGGTGGAGGCCGCTGCGCCGAGGATGAGCCAGCCGACGCGCCCCGGCGTCCGCGATAGGTTCTGTCGGGTGGCCTTCCGCGACACGAGGAGCACGTAAACCGATCCCACCAGCAGGAGTGCACTCATCACGATGCCGAACTGGAACGCTTCGCCGGGCACGGCGTCGAGGCAGGCCTTGGACGGTTGCTTGCCGCGGCCGGAGCAGAGGCGGATCTCGACATCGTTGGCCGCGCCGCCGACGAGGAACATCGCGATCACCGGGCCGACCACCGTCGCCACGAGTCGCGCCGCGGTGATCATCGGCCCGAGGTGCGCGAAGGGCGCTGCGGCCAAGACGATTGCATAGAACATGCCGAGAATCGAGAGGCAGAACACCGGACCGAGGAGAAAGAATCCGGAGTATGTCAATCCCTGGTCGGCCGGGCCGCTGGCGACCTGACCGTAGGTGATGGCGCAGATGATCAGCGCGACGAGCGTAGTGAACAGGACCACCGTGGTGTCGCGGTGGGTGTTCGTCGCCGCGTCCTCGGCTGACGGTCGGCGTAGATAGCCCAGCAATGCGCTGAACGCGAACGCGGCAAGAACGCCGGCGATCTGCGAATATAACCCGGCCGTATTCCCGAGGTCGATGTTCGAATCAGCCACCGCCATGAGGCTCCCTTCGACGCCTGAAACCTATAGGCCGGCGAACCCGAACACATCGCACGCTTGGGCGTCGAGACCCTCCACATCAGACGTCGGCTGATCGGCCGGAAGATGTCGGCGCCGATCCGATCGGCCGGTCCCGGGGCCGGCTTGTGGTCGGGGGCCGCCCGACGCGGCCGACGAGTTGGAGCTGTTGACCGTTCTGCGTGAGTGACAGCTCGGCCTGCACGAATTCCAGAACGCCTGGGACACCGCCGACACTTGGTAGATCGGTCAACATCATCTCGGATCACCATGCACGGATTGCGGCACGAGAGTGATACAGCGCAATGCATTTGCTTCGATCGACTCAGCTGTGCGCTCGGCCGCCTTCCTGGGCGAGCTGCAGCGGAATGCCGAAATGGAAAATGGCTCTGGCGGCTACATCAGCAGGTTCCGTGCGGGTGTTATCGACACGAAGATAGTCAGTGCGATCGTCGAACTGGCCTTCCGAACTGAGGCGATGCCGCTCGTCCAGTTCAAGCAAATTGCGCTGCGAAAACGCGACATCTCGCTTCGACGGCTTTTCAGCAATACGTGATGCGCCCTGATTTCGCTGCAGCCGCTCCTCTTGGCTCGCCTCCAGCTCAAGATAGAGGACTCGGCCTCCGCGTCGCCTGAACGGCTCCGCGAATTGCTCCACTGCCCGCTCGTCCTCCGGAAGGTCGAACGCCCATACGTACGTAAAGATCAGTCCAGGCAGGTCGCTGGCCGCGACCTCCTCGATCAGGTCACAACGAAACCGGTCGACCAGCCGCCCGAACGGCGGGCTACCAAAGGGGAAGAAGCGCAGCACAGGCTCGATCGCCAGGTGGTTGTGGAACAGCCGCAGGCCGGTCCGAGCAGCGATCTGCTCTCCCACGGTCATCTTTCCGACGGCAGGCGGGCCGATAATGAATAGTAGCGTTCCTGTCACGTTGGAAACGCTAACAGCTTTGATCTCGGGCTCGAAGCTTTATTTTTATATGATCGGATGCTCATGACTCCCGACAACGGGGCACGCGAGCACACTCACATCGGCAGATGAGTGCGCACTGCATTGAGTCCGCCACGTTGACGGTCGGCGACGGTTCTCCATGGTCGCGGGCCTGGCGTCCGCGCCGTTCCGGCGCCTCCGCTGCGATCTGGGCAGCTGAGGCCCCTCCTTCTTGGATGACCGGTCGACCGCAGTCGCCGTCGCTACGCCCGCGAGCACGTCGAGTAGTCGGTGTTTGCGGCTGCCGCTGGGAAGGTGGGTAGGAGCGGACCGCTAGACCCGCGGGTGTCACTAGTGCTGGGCGCGTCCCGCCTACCCTGCGTCTGTGCTGATCAAGGTGACGGCTGACTACGGGTGCGCCCCGCTATGGATCCGGCGCGAGCGGGACGAGGTCTTTCTGCCGTGCGAACCGGACGACCTCCAGCTCAGCCCGGCCTTGTCCGGCCGGCTCGGGGCCTGGCGCCGGTGGTACGAGTCGATGATCAACATCGCGGACCCGTACGACAGCCGGCCGGTCGAGGAGGCCGGGCAGGCGGCTCTCGAGGCGGAAGGCCGGCACCTCGCCGCGCGGGTCGCCGAGGAACTGCCGCACGCCACCGTCTGGTTCTACCGGGATCAGCAGCCGGAGCCGGACGGCCGGGCCGCCTGACCGAGCCGGCCCTTACCGGATGGTGATCGGGTTGACGATGTCGGCCGTCAGCGTGAGCAGCGTGAAGGCGCCGCCGATCAGGATCACGGTGTAGGTCATCGGCATCATCTTGAGATAGTTCACCCGGCCCGGGTCGGGCCGGCCCAGCCGCGCGGCGGCCCAGGAACGGGCCCGCTCGAACCAGGCGATGGCGATGTGCCCTCCGTCGAGCGGCAGCAGCGGCAGCAGGTTGAAGAAACCCATGAACACGTTCAGCCCGATGAAGATCATCAGCACTGTCGACCAGAGGCCGAGCGAGGCCGCCTCCCCGCCGATCAGGCTGACTCCGACCACGCTGATCGGCGTGTTCGGGTCACGCTCGGCACCGGTGATCGAGTGCCAGAGGGCGGGAATCTTCGACGGGATGCGCTTGGCCGACTCGTAGGTCTGGCCGACCATCCAGCCGGAGTAGGTCGCGGTCGCCCCGACGGCGCCGGCCGGGCCGAAGGTCACCTCACGAGGGGCGGAGATGTGCAGGCTGACGCCCAGGGCGGCCACGGTGGCGACCGGGCCGGCCGGGTCGTCCAGCGGCGGGCGCCGCACCGCGCTCAGGTCGGCGCGCGCCACGGCGGGCTGCCCGTCGCGGGTGTAGGCCACCTCCGCCGGGCCGGGCCGGGTCTGCCGGACGACGCGCAGCATGTCGGCGTAGTTCGCGATCGGCACCCCGTTGACGGCGGTGAGCACGTCACCGGTGCGCAGCCCGGCCACCTTGGCGGGCGCCACCGGGTCGGCGGGGGTGCAGGCCCGGGCGGCGTCCGGCGTGACACAGGCGCCGATCGTGATCGCGGCCGGCTGTGTGGCCAGGTCGGCCTCGTTCTGCGGGTAGTCGAGGTTGGGCACACCGACGTACGCGGCGGCGAACCAGAGCGTCACGACGGCCAGGGCGAACTGCACCATGACGCCGGAGACCATGACGACGGTGCGTTTCCACACCGGGAACCTCCACATCGCCCGGTGCTGGTCCGCCGGGTCGACGTCGTCGTCGTGCGGGGTCATCCCGACGATCTTGCAGAATCCGCCGAGCGGGATGGCCTTGAGGCCGTACTCGGTTCCGCCGCGACGCCACGAGAAGATCGTCGGCCCGTACCCGACGAAGTACTGGGTGACCCGCATCCCGAACCGCTTCGCGCTGAGCAGGTGCCCCGCCTCGTGCAGGCTCACCGAGACGAGAATGGCCAGCGCGAAGGCAACCGTGAACAACACCCGCATCATCACAGCGCCGTAGGTTACCGGACGTCCGCGACCCGTCAGGCCAGGCTGGAGGCCTGAAGAGTGACCGGCGCCGGGGCGCGGGCCGTCGCCCAGCGGACCGCCGCCGGGGTGGCCAGCCCGGTGAGCAGGAACATCGCGCCGACCGCGAACCAGCCCGGCCGCCCCCACCCGATGCACAGCCCGATCAGCAGCGCCGGCCCGAACGCCTCGGCCAGGCCCATGCCCAGCCCGAAGACGCCCAGGTACTGCCCGGTGGCGTGCTGCGGCGCCAGCGCGAACGACACCTCGAACCCGCCGCCCGCGTGCCACATCTCGCCGACCGTGTGCACGACCACCGCGCCCAGCAGGAGGGTCGTCGCCGCCCAGGACGGCACCCCGGCCGCCGTCGCGACCAGCCCGCACGAGACCAGGAATGCCAGCCCGGCCCGGCGGTAGGCCCGGCCGCCCGCGGCGGGGGAGGTGATCGACCGGCTGGCCGGCACCTGGAACGCCACCACGATCACCGTGCTCACCAGCATCGTCCCGGCGACCAGCCAGCGCGGCGCCGCCGTGGACCGCACCAGCCACAGCGGGATCGCCACGGTCAGCACCTTGAACTGGATCGCCATCACCCCGTCGAGCGCGGTGAGCAGCAGGTAGGGCCGGTCCCGCAGGGCGAGCCACCGCGGCGCGCCGGTGGCGGGGAGCGGCGGCACCGGTGGCAGCAGGAAGACGATCGCCGCGGCCGCGGCGAAGGCCACGGCATTTCCCACAACCATGATCTGGTACGCGGAAACGGTGCCTTCCTGCACGGTCCACCCGGCGAGGAGCGCCCCCAGCGAGACGCCGACGTTGGTGACCGACCGCAGATACGCCCGGAACCGTTGCGGCCGGTCCCCGCCGAACTCCCGGATCAGTGGACTGCGCGCCGCCAGCCCGGCCGCCTTCGCCCCGGTCGCCGCGCTGACCGCCACCACGAAGAGCCAGAACGAGTCGGCCAGCACGAACGCCGCCGTGGCGACGGCCTGGGCGAGCAGGGTGCCGACGTACACCCCGCGGGCGCCGACCCGGTCGGCGAGATGCCCGGCCGCGACGCCGACGGCCAGCGCCGCCACGCCCGCGATGCCCAGCCCGAGCCCGACCTGCCCGGCGGGCAGACGCACCGCCTCGGTGAAGAACAGCACCCCGGCGGTCAGGTAGAGCCCGCTGCCCACGGTGTAGACGAAGTTGGAGGCGGCGAGCACCCGCTGCGGCCCGCGCTCCGGCAAAAGTCCGCTCACGTCCACCCCCCGCAGTAAGGACCATCGGCCTTACTGCAACTTACCGGCTATTGCCAGTAATGGGCAATAGCTGGAAGATGCGCAGCGTACGGCCGGCACGCTCGTCGTACGAGCGGTAGGCGGGCCAGACCCGCAGCAGCAGCGGCCACACCCGGTCCCGTTCCGCGCCGGTCAGGAACGTGGCCCGCACCGCGGTCGTCACGCCCGCGACGGTCACGGTCGCGGCGGGCTCGTCCAACAGGTTGGCGGACCACGCCGGGTGGTGGTCCTGGCCCCAGTTCGAGCCGATCACCAGGTACGCGTCACCGTCACGCGCGTACAGGACCGGCCGTTCGCGGGGCAGCCCGCTGCGCCGCCCGCGCGTCGTCAGCAGCAGGGTCGGCGGCGCCGTCCGCCACCCGACCACCGAGAACCGTCCGCGGGTGAGCCGGATCAGCCGCCGGTCGAGCGGCATCAACAGACGGCCCCCGAGGGCGAACCATCGCCGATGACCGAGTCGCAGAATGAGATCGCTGAGTCGCACGGTCGGTCAAGATACTTCAATGCCGCAGGGCCCGGCCGGAGTTCGACCCGGTCCACGAGCCGGACGACCAGGCGACCTCGCCGTTGACATAGGCCAGGCGCAGCCCGCCGGAGAGGACCGCCGGCTGGTCGAAGGTGGCCGCGGACGCGATCGCGGCCTCGTCGAACACGGCCAGGTCGGCGGCATACCCGGCGCGGATGTCGCCGCGGCCGGCCAGCGCGAAGATGCTCGCCGGGCGAGTCGCCAGGTGCTCCGCCGCGCCCAGCCACCCGGCGCCGTCGTCCAGGTACATCCGGAGCAGCACGGTGAAGGCGGCATGACCCCGCGGGTGCGGCCGGGAGCCCAGATAGATGCCGTCCGAGCCGCCGCAGTGCCGGGCGTCCGAGGCGATCCGCCTGATGTCCTCGCTGCTCACGGCCGGCCCGGCGGAGATCACGGCGACCTCGAGCTCGCATTCGCGCAGCAGCCGGAGGACGAAGTCGGCCACCGGCGTGCCGGTCCGGTCGGCCGCGGCGGTGACGGTGAGGCCCTCCAGCGACCGGAAGGCGGGAGCGTTGCTGATCGTCAAACGGGACAGGCGGTCGGCGTCGAACGACAGCCGGGCCTCCCGCAGGTTCCGCAGGGTCGTTGCGCGATCCGTCGCCTGGAGGTGTGCCGGGAGCACGTACATGGCGAGCAGGCTGCACGCGGCCACGTACGGGTAGGAGTCGTAGGTCAGCGCGGCATCTCGGTGCAGGACCGGTTGGATCAGATTCCACTGTCCTTTGAGGTGGGACGCGTGGACGCGAACGCCCGACTCCTCGCCGACGCTCACCAGTTCCCCCAGCGCCCGCTCGATGTCGGCGGTGGCGGCGCGCAGATGGGAGGCGTAGACGAGATCCGCCGCCCGCAGAGGCTCGCACAGCGCGGCTATCTCGCGCGCGTCGCCGTACCGGCTGGGAATGTAGTCCAGGCCTGTCGACATCCCCACGGCACCGTCGGCGAGGGCGTCCTCCAGATGCCGGACGGCCCGCGACAGCTCGTCCTGCTCCAGGGGAACGGCCGACGAGGTGACCAGGGAGCGCAGGTTGCCGTGCGGGACCAGATAGGCGACGTTCTGCGCCCGGCGGTCGAAGCCGTCGAGCAGCTCCCCGACGGTCAGATCCCGGGGCGGCCCCGGCAGGCGCCCGTTGATCGCGGCGAAGTAGTCCTGGGCAAGTTCCCAGGTGGCCGCGCTGACGGGCGCCCACGAGCACCCGTCCTGGCCCAGAACCACCGTGGTGACGCCCTGCGCGAGCGCCGGCTCCAGGCAGCTCGCGGACCAGAGCGCGCCCTCCGCGTGGACATGCGCGTCGATGAAGCCCGGACACACCACGAGCCCGGAGACGTCGACGACACTGTCATCGCCGCCCGGCACGGCGTGGTCGGCGACCTCGGCGATCCGGCCGTCCTCGATCACCACATCGGCCCGGCCCACCGCACGCCGGCCGACCTGAACCACGGTCCCACCCTGAAGGATCGTCCGCACCGTCACAGCGTGAGCGATTGAGGTGGGCGGGGGCCAGTGGTTATCTGGGTGCATGTTTCGGTTCTCGCCGGGGCGCGGGCCCGCCGTCGCCGCGCAAGGCATGGTTGCCAGCAGTCAGGTGCCCGCGACGCTCGCCGGGCTGGAGATGCTCAGGGCCGGTGGCTCGGCGGCCGACGCGGCGATCGCGGCGGCCGCGGTGTGCTGCGTCGCCGAGCCGATGTCGACCGGGATCGGCGGGGACGCCTTCGCGATCGTGTGGGACGGTGCGGCCGCCACGGGACTGGACGCGGCCGGGCCGGCGCCGCGGGATGCGACACCGCTGCCGGTGCCGACGCGAGGTCCGCGGGCGGTCGATGTGCCGGGGGCGGTCGCCGGGTGGGCGGCGCTGAGCGAGCGGTATGGGCGGCTCGGCCTGGACGCCTGCCTGCGCCCGGCGATCGACCTGGCCGAGCGGGGAGTCGCCGCCGGATACCACTGCTCGGCCCACTGGCGGGGCACGGCTCACGCGCCCGGCGAGTTCGGGGCGGCGCCCGGCGTCGGCGAGGTCTACCGGCTGCCGGAACTCGGCGCCACGCTGCGGGCGATCGCCGAGGGCGGGCCGGACGCGTTCTACCGGGGGCGGGTGGCGGCCGCGATCGCGGAGGCCAGCTGGCTCACCGAGGGTGATCTGGAGTCGTACCGGCCACGCTGGGTGGATCCGTTGCGCGTCACGTACCGCGGCATCGAGGTCTTGGAACTGCCGCCGCCGACACAGGGCGTGGTGGCGCTCGAAGCGCTCGCGTTGCTCGCCGATCACGAGCGGCCGGGCTTCGACGATCAGGTCCGGGCCGTCGCGCTCGCCCTGGAGGACGCTTTCGCGTACGTGCGGGACGAAGCCGATGTGACCCACCTGCTGACGCCGGAGCACCTGGCCGCCCGCGCCCGGCAGACCGCTCGCCTGGGGCGGGAGCCGCAGGGAGGCACCGTCTACCTCTGCGCGGTCGACGCCGACGGCATGGCGGTGTCGTTCATCCAGAGCCTGTACGAGAACTTCGGCTCGGGCATCGTCGCCCCCGGCACCGGTGTGGTCCTGAACAACCGGGCGGAGGGCTTCGGGGTGGCCGGCGAGGTCACGCCGGGCAAACGGCCGTACCACACGCTGATGCCCGGCATGCTGCTCGACCAGGGCCGGTTGCGCGGGCCGTTCGGGATCATGGGCGGCTTCATCCAGGCGCAGGCACACACCCAGTACGTGTGCTCGGTCGTCGACGAGGGCCTGGACCCGCAGGAGGCGCTGGACCGGCCGAGGTTCCGGATCGAGCCCGGGGGCGTACGCCTGGAGGAGGGTTTCTGGCCGCGCAGCGCCGGCCTGCGGGCGTCCGGCCTGACCGTGATCGAGGACCGCGACCGTGGCATCTTCGGCGGCGGCCAGGCCATCGAGCTCCGCGACGGCCGCTTGCTGGGCGGCTCGGACCCCCGCAAGGACGGCATGGCCGCCGGCTGGTGATTCCGGTCAGGTGCGCGGTCGGCGACCGGCCGGCGGTGACCGAGGCACAGCGCCGGGAGGCGGTGGCGCTGTGCCGTGAGTCCGATCAGAGGGCGGCGCTGGGCTGCACGGAGGCGTCAACGCCGCCCTGGCTCAGTTCCTCAAGCGCTGACGCAGGTCACGGCCGGCGTGCTGACCGGTCCGGTAGCCCCGAACCCGAACTGGGCCGTCGCGCCGGGCCGCAGCGCCCCGTTCCACGACTCGTTGGCGACCGTGACCGTGGTGCCGGACGTCGTTGCGCGCCCGCCCCACACCTGGCCGATCGACTGCCCGCCGGTGAGCGTCCACGTCACCCGCCAGCCGGCGATGGCCGCGCTCCCGGCGGTCACCGTGACCTGGCCCTGGAAGCCGCCGTTCCAGGCCGAGGTGGTCTGGTAGGTGGCGGCGCACGACCCGGACTCCTCCGGCGGCGAGGAGGGCGACCCGGCCAGGCTGAAGGCCAGGTCGGGCTGGAAGGACCCGGCCGCGTACCGGCAGCCGTCGGCCTCGCCGGGCGGCTTCACCCAGATGTACGCGTCGATGTCGGCGTCGCCGGTGGCGGTGGTCGGGGCCTGGCCGATGCGGCGGTCGGTGTTGTCGTCACCGCACCAGTCGCCGGCCGCCCCGCCGTTGCGGCTGGTGTCGATGACCTGCCGTTTGCCGGTGATGCCGCGGCTGTTCAGCGCCGCGATGAGGTTCCGGCCGAACGCCGCCTCGTTCGCGGTCGAGTTGAAGTTGGACACGTTGCTGTAGAAGCCGTCGGCGTCGGCGATCCCGGCCGCGGCCAGCCGGTTCGCCTGCTCGGAGGCGCTGTTCCAGCTGGAGTGCCCGGCGTCCAGGTAGACCTTGCCGCCGGCCGCCCGCAGCGTCCTGGCAGCCGTGTGCAGAGCCTGGTTGCGCGCCGCGATCTCGTTCGCGCTGAGGCAGGTCAGGAGCGCGATCGAGTCGGGTTCGAGGATGATCACGGTGCTGCGCCCGGCCAGGCCGCGGGCGATCAGGTTCACCCAGTTCTGGTACGCCGCCAGGTCGGGCGCACCGCCCGCGCTGGCGCCGCCGCAGTCCCGGTTGGGGATGCCGTACAGCGTGAGCACCGGCAGTTTCCCGGCCGTGGCGGCCGCACCGACGTACGAGCTGACCTCTGCCTCGATGGTGGCCAGGTTGAAGTTCGACAACCAGTGCGAGGCGGGCTGGTTCGCGATCCGGTCGCGGATGGCGGCCGTACGGGAGTCGTCGGGGTTGGCAGCGACCCAGCGGGCGGCCGGGGTGTCGGCTTCGCGGTAGAAGTCGCCGGTGAGCGTGCCGGCCGAGGCTGTCCCGGTGGTGAACAGGGCCCCGGCGCAGGCGAGGACGGTCGCGACGACGGCCAGGCGGGTGGGAGGAGACACGGGCATCCTTTCACGTACGTCGATGGGAGCGCTCCCACCGTAAGCTCCGCAACGCGCCCGGGCAACAGCTGGCCGCCGCCGGAATGCGCTCCGACGGTCCCGGCGGGTCGACGGCGAGGATCCGCGCTCATCGGCACTCGCCGCCGACCCTGCGAGCGCCGTGGTCGCGCGCCGGAGCCGATGCGAGTTCCTGGTTCCTCACTCGGAAAACGAGGGTTGTCCTGCGACAATGCCCCAATTGCCGATGAGCTGCGGCGACGGGTGTTTCGCGGGGCGCGATCGGCTAGTATTGTCGGCATGCGCCGCAACTGCATTGGCCGGTTGCCAGCTTGGCCCGATGTCCTGTCTGGACATCGGGCCAGTGGCTTTCCTGGGCCGTTGCCGGGCGACTACGGGCAGTGGCCGGCTACTGCCACGACGGTGACTCTGTTGCGCCTCTGAGAGCGAACAGAGCGATCGATGTATCGTCCTGCGGGTGACTGATCCGCTGCGCCCGGGCGACCCGGTCGAGCTGGGTGGCTACCGCCTGCTCGGGCGTCTCGGCCAGGGCGGCATGGGCGCCGTCTTCCTGGGCCGCGGCGGCGACGGGCGGCTGGTCGCGGTGAAGGTCATCCGGCCGGAGTACGCCTCCGAGGCCGAGTTCCGTGGCCGGTTCCGCAGCGAGGTCAACCGGGCCCGGCAGGTCCCGCCGTTCTGCACGGCCGAGGTGCTCGACGCCGACCCGGACCACCCGACGCCCTACCTGGTCGTCGAGTACGTCGACGGCCCCAGCCTGTCCCAGGTGATCGCCGAGCAGGGGCCGCTGACCGCCGGGAACCTGCACAGCGTGGCGGTCGGCGTGGCGACCGCGCTGGCCGCGATCCACGGCGCCGGGGTCATCCACCGCGACCTGAAACCGGCCAACGTGCTCTTCGCGCTGGGCACGCCCAAGGTGATCGACTTCGGCATCGCCCGGGCCTTCGAGGTGACCAGCCAGCACACCCGCACCGACCAGATGGTCGGCACGGTCGCCTACATGGCGCCGGAGCGGTTCGACACCGACCACCACACTCCGGTGGGCCCGGCCGCCGACGTCTTCGCCTGGGGTGCGGTCGTCGCGTACGCCGGGACCGGCCGCACCCCGTTCCAGGCGGATTCGCCCGCGGCCACCGCCGCGCGGATCCTGACCCAGCCACCGGACCTGTCCCGGCTGCCCGCCTCGCTCCAGCCGGTGGTCGCCCGCACCCTGGCCAAGGACCCGCGCGAGCGGCCCACCGCGCACGAGCTGCTCGATCTACTGCTGGATGTGGACCAGGCCGAGGCGACCCAGGTCATGCGCCCCGAGCTGCTCCGGGTGGCCGAGGCGGCCCGGCGGACCAGGCCGGGCAGCCGGGTCGTCCGGCGGGTCGTGCTCGCCGCCGTGGCCGCGCTGACCCTGGTCGGCGGCGGCCTGCTCGCCGCGCACTCGGTGGTCCCGCGGATCCAGAGCGCTCTGAACGCGTCACCGGCCGCGGTGCAGCAGCAGCCGGTCGGTAAGCCGTCGCCGACACCGTCCCGCAAGCGGGTGATCCAGGGGCCGTCGATCTTCGACCGGCTGGACCGGCCCGGCCAGTGGACGCCCACCCGGGACGACAGCGGCCGCTGCGAGTTCACCAACGACCGCCTGGAGGCGACCACCGGCGGCGCGAACTGGTTCGCCTGCAAGGGACCGGCGGACATCTTCGCCGGGGACCAGTCGGTGACCGTGGACGCGACGGTCCTCACCAGCGGCGCCTGCGCGTCCATCTGGTTCCGGAAGGTCGAGGAGGCCGGTTACCAGGTGCTGGTCTGCGCGAAGGACGTCCGGATCCGGCTGGACGACGAGGGCGCCGTCTCCGGTGAGTCGAAGAAGAACCTGCCGCCGGCCGAGCTGGGACACACCCGCCGGATCGAGATCGCCGTGCAGGACCAGAAGGCCACCGTGTACGTGGACGGCATCGCGCAGCTGAGCACCACGCTCGACGAGCCGTCGCTGGCCGCCGGCCGGGTCGAGTTCGGTCCCTACGACGACATTCAGGAAGGCGACACCAAGGTCGCGTTCGCCAATGTGGAGGTTCTGACGCTGTGAAGCGTGCGCTGGTCGTACTCGCCTTCGTGCTCGTGGCCGGTGGCTGCGGGACCGCCTCCAAGCCGGGCGCGGGGCCCAGCGGCCCGGCGCCGAGCAGCGCCGCCCCCTCGTCGGAGCCCCCGTCGAAGCCATCGACGAAGCCGTCGCCGGAGAAGTCCGCGCCCACGTTCGGCGACGTCACCCAGGGCAGCACGAAGACCGTCGTGAAGATGTACTCGTTCGACGCGGACAACCAGTCGGCCGTCGTGGAGCCGATCGACTTCAAGACCGGGGTGTGCGCGCCCGACGACGACGAGTGTCACGCCGAGTGGGACGCTCAGGACAGCCACCGCAAGGTCACCGTCCCGGTCGCCGACGAGCCCAAGTTCTTCAACTGGCAGAACGACAACGGCGACGTCTGCATCAAGAAGCCCGAGGACGGCGGCACCTGCCCGATGAAGCCGAAGGCCTTCGCCACCTGGATCAAGGAGAACCCGGGCGAGATGGTCGCGGTCACCACCGACAACGGCGAGATCACCCGGGCGGCCCTGGTCTACGTCCCCTGACCGCTGCGGGCCAGCACCTCGCCGTAGCCCTCCATCGCCAGGTAGGTGTTCAGGTGCGGGTGCCGGCCGCCCACCGCCACGTCGCGCCAGATGCGCTGCAGCGGGTTGGACGTCCGGAAGCCGCTCGCGCCGTGCAGGTCGAGCAGCAGCTCCACCGCCGCCCGGCAGTCCCGGCCCGCCTCGGTCATGTTCAGGTGCAGGCGGCTCGCGTCGCGCTCGGACAGCTCCGCGCCGGTGTCGATCTCGGCGGCGATCGCCAGCATGGTGCGCTCGGCCCGCTCGGTCAGGGTGGTGGCCTCGGCGAGCCAGTGCCGGGCGCCGGGCGAATCACCCATTTTCGTGTACGCGGTCATGAACGGTTTGCGGTCCGAGGCGAACACCGCGTTCATCACGTCCAGCCCGGCGAACGTGGCGCCGACCACCGGCGCCAGCACGCTGAGGCCGAAGAGCTGCAGGGTCAGCGGGCTGGGCGGCAGCTGGAGGGTGCCGATCCGCTCGGCGGGGACGAGCACGTCGTCGGCCACCACGGAGTGGCTGCCGGTGCCGCGCATGCCCGCCATCTGCCAGGTGCGGTCGACGGTGAGGTCGGCCATCGGCACCTGCACCAGCGAGAACACCCCGTCCACGAGGGCGCCGAAACCACCCCACGCGGCGTCCTCGCAGCCGGAGACGTTCGGCCAGCGGCCGGTGAGGCGTACGCCGTCCGGCCCGCGCGTGCCCGTCCCGCCGGGCACGCCCGAGCCGCAGAACAGCGCGTCCGGATCGGCGAACAGCTCGGCGAGCACCGCCTCGGGGTACGCCAGCGCGGCCAGGGTCTTGGCGGCCAGGCAGGTGCCGGCGATCCACGCCGTCGACGCGCAGCCCCGGCCCACCGTCGTGAGCAGGCCCGCGACCTCGGTGGCGGAGACGCCCGTGACGGCCAGCCGGAAGGCGCCCGCCTCCCGCACCGCCGCCAGGCTCTCCGCGGTGGGCCGGTCGCGCAGCTCGGTCTTCTCCGCGTTCGCGGCCAGGATGTCGATCATGGTTTCACCGAATCACCCGAGCAGTCTGCGCGACCATACTCGGGCGGACCGGATCCATACGCGCGCGGCTAACCTTGACGTCGATGGACATGATCACGACCGCGATCAGCAGCGTCCGGGCGAGCCGGGCGAAGGGCCGCCGGGTCACCGAGGCGGGACCGTCGGGGCTGCGCTTCCCGTCGATCGCGGCGCTGGGCTTCCACGTGATGGAGGCCGGCGAGGGCTGGGTGATCACCTCGGCGGACGAGCCGGTGCCCGTGCGGCCCGGTGACGTCATCTTCACGGCCGCCGGCGTCGAGCACGGCATCGCGCGCTCCCCATGCACGCTGGCGGAGCTGCCACTGGCCACGATCGGCGAGGTGGTCGCGCCGGCCGGGCCGGTCGACTTCGAGTTCCTCTGCGGCGCTTACCCGGTGGAGGGCGGCCGGATCCCGGCGTTCCTGAGGCGCCTGCCCGGGGTCATCGCCTTCACCCCGGACTACGGCCGCCGGCCCCAGCTGCGGACCGTCGTGGACCTGCTCCGCGCCGACTGCGCCGAACCCGGGCCGGGCACCGCCGCCGGCCGGTCCGCGCTGGTCGACCTGATGATCGTGCACATCCTGCGCGACCTGCAGGAGCGCGGCGAACTGCGCGGCCTGGCCCACACCGCCGAGCCGGGCGTCGCCGAGGCGCTGCACGAGATCCACGACCGGCCGGACCGGCAGTGGACCGTGCAGCGGCTCAGCGACGTCGCCGGGATGTCGCGCACCGCCTTCACCCGCCGTTTCACCGCCGCCGTCGGCACGCCCCCGATGGCGTACCTGATCGACTGGCGGCTGACCTCGGGCGCCCGCCTGCTGCGGGAGACCACCGACCCGCTGTCGGCGATCGCCCGCCGGGTCGGCTACTCCACCGAGTTCGCGTTCGCCGCGGCCTTCCGCCGCAGCTACGGCATCCCACCGGGCCGCTACCGCACCGCCGGGACCGGGCGTCTCAGCCCGTAGTGATCCCGCAGGGTCCGGCCCTCGTACGAGGTGCGGAAGAGGCCGCGTTCCCGCAGGATCGGCACCACCTCGTCGACGAAGATCTCGAGGCCGGACGGCAGGACCGGGGCCATGATGTTGAAGCCGTCCGCCGCGCCGCCGGCGAACCAGTGCTCGATCGCGTCGGCGACCTGTGGCGGCGTGCCGGCGAACGTGCGGTGGCCCCGACCGCCGCCGAGACGGCCGATCAGCTGGCGTACGGTCAGCCGCTCGCGCCGCGCCAGGTCGACGATCAGCGTGTAGCGGCTCTTGGCGCCCTCGATCTCGTTCTCGTCCGGCAGGTCCGCCGGCAGTTCCCGGTCGAGGCTCAGCACCGAGGGGTCCACCTTGAGCGTCTGCGCGAGCTGGCCCAGCGCGTACTCCGGTTTGATCAGATGGTCCAGCTCCTCCTCCAGGGCGAGCGCCTCCCGCTCGGTGGATCCGATCGCGGGGACGATGCCGGGCAGGATCTTCACGGTGTCGGGGTCGCGCCCCTCGGCGAGGGCGCGGCGCTTGAGGTCGGCGTAGAACGTCTGCGCCTCCTCGAGGGTCTGCTGGGCGGTGAAGACCGCGTCGGCGTACCGGGCGGCCAGCTCCTTGCCGTCGGCCGACGAACCGGCCTGGACCAGCAGCGGGTGGCCCTGCGGCGAGCGCGGGACGTTGAGCGCCCCGGCGACCTGGAAGTACCGGCCGGCGTGACCGGGCGGATGCACCTTGCTGTCGTCGCCCCAGACGCCGGACGCCTTGTCGCCCAGCGGCGCGTCGTCCTCCCAGCTGTCCCAGAGCTTGCGGGCCACGTCGACGAACTCGGCGGCGCGCTCGTACCGGTCGCGGTGGGCGGGCAGCTCGTCCAGGTTGAAGTTGCGAGCGGCGTCCACCCCGGCGGTGGTGACCACGTTCCAGCCGGCCCGGCCGCCGCTGATGTGGTCCAGCGAGGCGAACCGGCGGGCCAGGTTGTACGGCTCGTTGTAGGTGGTCGAGGCGGTGGCGATCAGCCCGATGTGCTCGGTGGCGCCGGCCAGGGCGGTGAGCAGCACGGTCGGTTCCAGCCCACCGGCGGGGCGGCGGCCGATGCTGTTCCAGAGCACCGGGCTGTCGGCCAGGAACAGCGAGTCGAGCTTGCCGCGCTCGGCGATGCGCGCCAGGTTGATGTAGTGGTTGACGTCGACGTGCGCGAACGGGTCGCTCTCCGGCAACCGCCACGCCGCCTCGTGGTGACCGACCGTCATCAGGAACGCGTTCAGATGCAGCCTTCTCGAAAAAGAGGTCATGCCGTCACTCCCAGGGCACGCAGCAGCACGTCGCGGATGTCGGGCTGGGTCGGGCGGACGTCCAGGGCGATGCGGCCGGCGTCCAGCACCACGATGCGGTCGGCCAGCTTGATCGCCTCGTCGACGTCGTGGGTGACCAGCAGCACCGCGGGCCGGTGCCGGCGGCAGAGGTCGCGCAGCAGCTCGTGCATCTTGAGCCGGGTGAGCGCGTCCAGGGCGCCGAACGGTTCGTCGGCCAGCAGCAACTGCGGCTCGCCGACCAGCGACCGGGCCAGTGCCACGCGTTGCTGCTCGCCGCCGGACAGCTGGTTGGGCCAGGCGCGTTCGCGCCCGCTGAGACCGACCTCGGCCAGGGCTTCAATGCCACGGGTACGCCCGTCAGCAGCCCGATTGCCGAGGATGACGTTGTCCAGGACCCGCCGCCAGGGGAGTAGCCGCGAGTCCTGGAAGACCACCGACACCCGGTCGGGGATGCGCAGCTCGCCGTCGCCGGTGACGTCGTAGTCCAGCCCGGCCAGCGCGCGCAGCATCGTGCTCTTGCCCGAGCCGCTGCGCCCGAGCAGCGCCACGAACTCGCCGTCGGTGATGCTCAGGTCGAGCGCGTCGAGCACCACGTGCTCGCCGAAGCGCCGGCTCAAGCCCCGGATCTCTACCGCGGATGTCAGCTGGTCAGCGTGCGGCGCCATGACAGCACCCTCCGTTCGAGCAGGCGGAGCAGAGTGTCGGACGCGAACCCGAAGACGCCGTAGACCAGCAGGCCGACGACGATCACATCGGTCTGGGCGTACAGCTGGGCCTGCGACATCATGTAGCCGACGCCGCTGAGCGCGTTGATCTGCTCCACGGTGATCAGGATCAGCCAGGAGAACGTCACCGACAGGCGCAGCCCGACGAAGAAGCCGGGCAGCGCGCCGGGGAAGACGACGTGCCGCAGGAACTCCCAGCGGGTGTAGTTCTGCACCTCGGCCAGTTCCACGTAGCGGTGGTCGATGCCGGTGAGGCCGGCGAAGACCTGGACGTACATGTAGATCGCCGCGGCCAGGGCGATGATCACGACCTTGAACGTCTCGCCGATGCCCAGCCACAGGATGAGCAGCGGGATCAGGCCGATGGTCGGGATCGCCCGCTTGATCTGGATCGGGCCGTCGATGAGCGCCTCGCCGATCCGGCTGATCCCGGCGACGATCGCCAGCACGGTGCCGACGGTGCCGCCGATCAGGAAGCCCAGCGCGGCGCGCTGCAGCGAGGCCAGGATGTGGGTCTGGAGGTCGCCGGAGGCGATCAGGTCGCCGGTGGTGCCGACGATGGTCCACGGCGCGGAGAGCATCCGCGGGTCGAGCACGCCGGTGGCCGAGGCGACCGCCCAGATCGTGACGAGCAGCAACGGGCCGACGGCCCGGCCGTACGGGATGGGTCTGCCCGGTCCGAGCCGGCGCCGGCGGACGTGGCCGTGGGCGACGGGTGGGGGAGCGGTGCGGCTGATCGTGCTGCTGATCGTGCTGGTCAACATCGTCACTCCCGGAACTCGGCCGGCACGGACTCCGACGCGATCTTCTCGAACCGGCGGTCGAACAGGTCCTCGGCGGTGATCGGCTTGATGAAGCCGCCCTCGACCAGCAGGTCGGCGGACTCCTTCTGCCAGGCGACGGCCTTGTCCCAGCTCGCCGGGAAGACCGGCTTGTCCTGGACGGCCTCGATGCGCCTGCCGTCGGCCGCGGTCACCTTCTGGTCCTTGACGTAGTAGGCGTCGATCCAGGCCGGCCCGTTCTCGTACTGCCAGACCTCGGAGCGGGCCCAGAACGGGATGAACGCGCGGATCGCCGCCACCTTGGCGGCGTCGGACAGCACCTCGGCGGGCGCCCACAGAATGGTCAAATAGTCGATGGCGGTCATCGGGATGCCCTGCGCGCCGTCCTTGGCGTACTCGCTGAGGTATTTGGTCAGGACCGGCTCGCCCAGCGGCGCCACATCGATCTGCCTGCTCTGCAGCCCGACCAGGAACTTGGTGCTGGGCAGGGCGACCAGCCGCACGTCCTGGGGCGTCAGGCCCTGCTCCTTGAGCGTGCGGAGCACCACGACGCCCTGCGCCTGCCCCTGCGAGAAGCCGATCTTCTTGCCACGCAGGTCGGTGATCGCCGTGATCCCGGAGCCGGGCGCTGTCGCGTACGTGTAGAGGGGTTTCTGTTTGGTCTGGACCCCGACGATCCGGGTCCGGACGTTGATCGCCGCGGCCTGGATGGGCGGGATGCCGGCGTTGGAGGCCAGGTCGATCGAGCGGGCCCGGAAACCCTGGATGATGTCGGGACCGGCCGCGAGGTTGGGCCAGTCGGTGACCTGGAACGGCAGCTTGCCGATCTCGCCGGACGCCTGCAGCGCGACCTGCGTCGGGTGGATCGCGATCGAGAGTTCGGTGTCCGGTGGGACGGTGGACGGCAGCGGGGCTGCGGCGGCCAGCTCGTGCGCGGCCGCGTCGCCGCACCCGGCCAGGCCGAGCGTCGTGACGCCGAGGAGGCCTGCCAGCAAGGTACGTCGGTGGACGGTCGGTGTGCTCATGCTGGTAACCTATAACACCTACCGGCTTAATAGGTTATACCGTCTGTTGAAGGAGATCGATGTGACGACGCTCGTGCTCTCTGGAAATCCGCGTCCCGGCTCGCGCACGCTCACGCTGGCCGTGGCGGTCGGCGAGGCGCTGTCCGACACCCCGCCGAGCGTGATCGACGTCGGCGAGCTCGGCGCAGGCCTGCTCACCCCGGGCGACCCGGCCACCGCGGCCGCCGTCCAGGCCCTGCACGACGCGACGCTGCTCGTGGTGGCCACGCCGACGTACAAGGGCTCGTACACCGGGATCCTGAAGGTCCTGCTCGACCAGCTGCCGGCGAACGCCCTGGCCGGCAAGACCGCCGTGCCGGTGATCACGGCCGGCGTCCAGCCGCAGGCGGACGCCGCGGCCGGCCACCTGAACGCGCTGCTCGGAGAGCTGGGCGCCACGCTGCGCCCGGCGGTCACCGCGACCGAGGCCGAACTGGCCGACATCCCCGCGGTGGTCAGCCACGCAACAGCGGCAGGAGCTGCTCGCCCTGGCGCCTGATCTCCTCGAGGTAGGGCGTGTCCGAGAGCACGAAGTGGGTGATCCCCAGCTCCTGGTAGCGGCGCAGCGACTTGGCCACGTCATCGGGCGAGCCGACCAGCCACGTCGTGCCCGCGCCGCCACCGCCGTAGCGGCCGGGCGCGGTGTAGAGGTTGTCGTCCAGCACGTCGCCGCGGGCGGCCAGGTCGAGCAGGCGCTGCTGGCCGACGGCCGGGACTCTCAAGGGGTCACGGCTGCCGGCGGCGGCCATCCGCGCGACCTTGGCCCCGGCATCGGCCCATGCCTGCTCGGTGGTGTCCCGGACCAGGGTGGTGATCCGCAGGCCGAACTCCAGCGGCCGGTGCTCGCGGCCGAGCCGGGAACTCAGCTCCTCCAGGCGCTCGATGCGCTCACGGACGCCGTCCAGCGGCTCGCCCCAGAAGAGCTGCACGTCCGCCTCGGTGGCGGCCACCCGCTCGGCCGCCTCGGACGCGCCACCGAAGTACAGCGTCGGGTGCCGCCGCTCGCCGCGGACCACCGGCCGCTGGGCGAGGGTGGACCCGGTGACCTCGAAGTGCTCGCCGGTGAAGGTGATGTCCTCCTCGGTCCACAGGCGGCGGACCAGCCGGAGGAACTCCCCGGTGCGGGCGTACCGCTGGCTCTGGTCGCCCTCGCTGTCGCCGTACGCGGCCAGAGTGTCCTTGCCGGAGACGATGTTGACCAGCACCCGCCCGCCGGAGAGGTGGTCGAGGGTGGCCGCCGCGGCCGCGAAGTTGGCCGGGCGCCAGTAACCGGGGCGGACCGCGATCAGCGGCTGGAACGTCGTGGTGCGCGCGGCCAGTGCGGTCGCGACGGTGAACGTGTCGGGCCGGCCCCAGCCGGTGCCGAGCAGCGCGCCGCCCCAGCCGTGCTCCTCCAGCGCGTGCGCCTGGGTGGTCAGGGTGTCCAGGCTGTTGTGACCCTCGACCACGGTGTCGCCGCGGTGGCCGGGGTCGACCTGGTTCGGGATGTACCACAGGAATTCAGTCACCTACAAAGCCTATGGCTGATGTAGGGAATGTGTCCATGGGGGCATCGACTTCTGCCTCCTCGGCCTGGGAAAGGCGGAGACAATGATCTGATGAAGGCGCGTGAGCACGCCACCCCGGTCAAGCGTCCCGCCACGACCGCCCGGCCCCCGGCGCAGCGCGCCACCACCGTGCCGCCCACGCTCATCCCGGGCCGGCAGAGATCCGCGCTCGACCGCGTCGTCGACCTCCAGCGCACCGCCGGAAACCAGGCCGTCGTGCAGCTCGCCAAGAAGGCCGCCGCGCCGGTCGCGGTCACGCCCGAGGAACTGAGTTCGCTGACCTCGAGCGTCGCGAAGGCCGCGCACGACATCGTCGGCACGCCCGCGGCCGCCGGCCTCTTCGGCGTGATCACCGCCCAGGTCAACCGGAAGAAGCCGAGGGCCACCGCGCCCAAGCACAAGGACACCGACCCGCTGGCCGGCCTCTACACCGAGCTCTACTCGAAGGACACCGTCGCGCTGCTCGCCCGGCTCAGCCAGGCGCAGCGCCTCGAGGTGGTCAACGGGCTGCTCGACGCGCTCATCCCGCAGCTGGGCGCCGCGGACAAGACCACCGGCGCGGTCACCGCCCCGGACGCCCCGATCGGCAACGCGGCGGCCGCGGCGGCCGAGGAGCCGTCGGTCAGCAAGCAGATCACCAACAACTGCGAGGGCGGCTGGTCCCACGTGCGCCGGACCATCCTGGCCACCTTCGGCGCGCTCGAGGTCGGTCCGGACGCCGCGATCGGCCGGGCCAACGCCTTCTACGACAAGATGGTCCGCTCCGAGCTGCTCGGCGTGAAGGGCAGCCTGGTGCACCCCGACATGCAGGCCGCGCTCGACGCCGCGAGCACCTGGATCACATCCCAGCCCGGCGTCGACGTGGAAGCCGTCAAGGCCGGCATGGGCAAGCCCGGCGGTTTCTGGATCCGGCCCAACCGCAACAACCCGCTTGCCCTCAGCGAGCACAGCTTCGGCTTCGCCATCGACCTCAACGCCCCGATGAACCCCAACATCGGCAAGAAGGGCGGGCTGGACGCCGTCAAGGACGCCACCGGCGTCGACCCTGCCACGCAGGAGGACGACGGCCTCGACGCGGCCGGGGTGCAGAAGGTCGCGGCGACCCTGCACCAGGCCAGCGCCGACTACGTCGCCGTGATGAGCGAGCCGGCCCGGTTCACCGCCCGGGTCCGGCAGATCGCCGACGGGGTACGCGCCGCGGAGAAGCTCAAGAACCTCGACGACACCGGCGCGGACGCCCTGAGCACGGTGCTGCGCACCGGGAAGGGAGCGGCGCCGCCCGTGGACGCGGTGCTGACCGCCGCGTTCGGCGAGGTGGCCGCGACCGACGCGCAGAAAGCGGCGGCCGCGACGCTGGTCCGCCTGGCCAAGGTGTGGCGTCTCGCCAACCCGGCGTCGGGCAAACGGCCCAAGGCGGCAACCGAGGGTACGGTCGGCTCGGTCGCCGCCAACGGGTTCCTCAACCTGCAGCCGATGCTGGTCGGCGGGCTGTCCGGCACGAACGCCGGCAACCTGAACTGGCTCGGGTGCAGCAGCGTGCACGACTACATGCACTTCGAACTCATGAAGGGCAGCAAGCCGGCCCTGTTCTAGCCTTCGCTCTCAGTCGCCGGCCGGGAGGCTGAGCGACCTGCGCAGGAAGTCCAGCTCGAAGGCCCACAGGTTCTTCGTGTAACCGCCCATGTGCGAGGCGCCGGGCAGCGGCAGGACCGTGTGCGGGCGGCCCGCCGCGAGCAGGGCCGCGGAGAGCCTCATCGTGTGCACGGGCAGCACGTTGTCGTCGACCATCCCGTGCACCAGCAGCAGCGGGCGGCGCAGGTTCGGCGCGTCGGCGATCAGCGAGCCGTGCGCGTACCGCTCCGGGTTCTCCGCCGGGAGGCCGAGCACCCGCTCCTGCCAGTGCGAGCTGTAGAGCAGCTGGTCGGTGACCGGGGCGCCGGCGACACCGGCGTGGAACACGTCCGGGCGGCGCAGCACCGCCAGCGCGGCCAGGTAGCCGCCCGCCGACCAGCCGCGGATGCCGACCCTGGTCAGATCCAGGTCGCCGAACCGCTCGGCGGCCGCGTGCAGGGCGTCCACCTGGTCCTCCAGGCGCGGTCCGGCGTGGTCGTCACCCCGGCCCCGCTCCCAGCGCGGCCCGCGACCGGGTGTGCCGCGGCCGTCCGCCACCACCACCGCGAAGCCCTGGTCGGCGAACCACTGCGACCCCCAGTAGCGGTGGCGGGAGTGCTCGACCTTCTGCGCCGCCGTCCCGCCGTACGGGTCCATCAGCACCGGCAGCGACGCCGAACCCGGCACGTGCCCGGTCGGGAAGAGCACCGCCGTGCGCACTCCCCGCTCACCGAGCGCGACGATCCGCGGCCGTGGCCGGACCGGCGACTCGGCGGCCACGCTGCGCAGGGCGTGACCGTTCACGGTGACCCGCGCGTCGTCCAGGTCGAGCGACGTGATCACGGTGACCCCACCGGCGCGGCTGCCCGCGTGGATCCCCGGCGCCGTGGTCACCCGGACCGGGCCGTCGGCGGCCGACCAGGTCCAGAGATGCCGCTCGGTCGGCTCCTCCCGCCCCGCGAACAGCACCGTGTCACCGTCGACCGACAGCACCTCCTCCATCTGCAGGCCGGGCGGCGTCACCGGCTCGCCGTCCACGCTCAGCCGCCGGGTGTCGCCGTCGTCCACCGTCCAGACCAGCGCCCCCGACCCGGTACGCGCCGGCACGCCGTCGACGATCGTGGTCCACCTCGGGTCGGTGTCCTCGCGCAGCACGGTCGTCGCGCCGGTCGCCGGATCCACCGTCAGCACCCGCATCACGGTCTGCCGGCGGTTCTGCACGACCACCAGCGGGCCGGTCGCGTCCCAGAGCGCCCGGGTCACGTACTCGAACTCCGCCCGGTCCCAGCTCACCTCGACGCGGGTGCCGTCCAGGCCGAGCAGGTGCAGGCCGACGTCGGCGTTCGGGGTGCCCGCCGCCGGATAGCGCAACGTGACCGGCGGCTTCTCCGGGTGACCCGGGTCGGCGATGTGCCAGACCCGCACCGGCGAGTTGTCCACCCGGGCGGCCAGCACCGCGGTGCCGTCCGGCGCCCACCAGAAACCGGCGAAGCGGCCCATCGACTCGGCCGCCTCGTGCTCCGGCAGGCCCCACGTGACCTCCGGGCCGTCCGGGGCGGCCAGCACCCGGTCGTCCTTGCCGCCGCGGCCGACCGCGCGCAGGACGCCTTCGCAGACGTACGCGACGGTCCGGCCGGTCGGGTCGAGGCGCGCCTCGGCGGCGGGCTCCTGCGCGCCCAGGTCGGTGACCTCGCCGGACGTCACGTCGGCCGCGTACAGGCGACCCGCCACGGTGAAGACGGCCGTGCGTACGCCCGCGTCCGTGCCGTAGGAACCGATCCCGGCCGAGCGATCCCGCGTCCGCTCCCGCCGCGCCCGCTCCTGCTCGGAGAGCGGAGCCTCCGGGCCCGCGCCGAGCGCCGCCCCGTCCACCAGCAGGTGCTCGGTCCGGGTCCCAGGATCGAAGGACCAGAGATGGTGTACGCGGTCCGTGCCGCCGTTCGACCGCAGGAACAGCACCCGCGAACCGTCCGGGGCGATGGTGAAGTGGTGCGCGCGTCCCAGGGAGAAGCCCAGCGTCTCGGCCACAAGATCGGGGAAGGTCATGGGCACACGTTAATCCGTTGCCCGCTCGGGCTGGGGTTCCTACCGTAGAGATCACCACCTCATCGGTGGGATCCACAGTGGATTTGCTGCGGTTGTGGCTCAGTTGGTAGAGCGCCACCTTGCCAAGGTGGAGGTCGCCGGTTCGAACCCGGTCAACCGCTCGACGGTGAAAGGAGACGCGGGGTGAGCGACGTGCTTGTCCTCAACGCCGACCTCGGCCCGCTGCACCGGGTCAGTGTCCGGCACGCCGTGCGCATGCTCGTCCGGGAGGTCGCCGAGGTCCACGAGGCCCGGCCCGACCGGCTGATCGGCGTGTGGCCGGTGCCCACCGTCGTCCGGCTGGTCAGCTACGTGGTGACGCGCTGGCGGCACAGCCGCGGGCCGTCCTGGTCCCGGGCCGGGGTGCTCGGCCGGGACAGGCGGCGGTGCGCGTACTGCGGGCGGACCGCGACCACCATCGACCACGTGCTGCCCCGCTCGCGAGGCGGCGGCAACAGCTGGCTCAACACCGTGGCCGCCTGTGGCGGTTGCAACCAGCGCAAGGGCGACCGGACGCCGGCCGAGGCGCGCATGCCGCTGCGGTACGCGCCCTCGGTCCCCACGTGGGCCTCCCTTGCCGACTTCCGCCCCGGCCGATGACTCCACCTGGGCCGACAACTCCACCTGGGCCGGTGACTCCGCCCGGGTCGGTGACTTCACCCGGGTCGGTGACGGACGTGCTGTTGCCGCGTTCGTCACCGGCCGCCCAGGGGATCTCGAGCCGGTCCATCGGCGCGCTGCTGGACTGGTTCGAGGAACGGGCGGTCGAGGGCCACTCGGTCATGGTCGTACGCCACGGGCACGTCGTCGCCGAGGGCTGGTGGACGCCGTACTCGGCCGGCCGCCCCACGCTGCTCTACTCGATGACCAAGTCCTTCACCGCGATGGCGGCCGGGCTGGTGATCTCGGACGGGCTGCTCGCGCTCGACGACCGGGTGGTCGACGTGCTGCCCGACCACGTGCCGGACGACGTCTCGGAACAGGGCCGCCGCATCACGGTGCACCACCTGCTGTCGATGACCGTCGGGCACGGCGAGGACAGCCTCTACGAGGCGTGGGAGCGGGAACCGGGCGACCTGGTCAAGGGCTTTCTGCGGGTGCCGTTCCCGCAGACCGAGGGTAGACAGTTCGTCTACGACAACGCGACCACGTTCCTCCTGGCCCGGATGGTCGAGAGGGTCAGCGGCCGAGACCTGCCGGACCTGCTCGACGAACGCCTCTTCCGGCCGATGGGCATCGACCACGCCGAGTGGGACCGGGTGGCGAGCGGCAAGGCGTTCGGTTTCCACGGCCTGCACCTCACGACCGAGGCCGTCGCCGCCTTCGGTGAGCTGCTGCTGCGCGGCGGACGATGGGGCGACCGGCAGCTGATCCCGCGGGAGTGGGTCGACCTGGCCACCCGGGCACACTCCGACGTCCCGCCGGCCGAGGACGACTCGGCGCGCGGCTACGGCTACCAGTTCTGGATCGCGGAGAACGGCTTCTACGCCTTCGGCGCCTTCGGCCAGAGCTGCGTGGTCATCCCGTCGCTCGACCTCGTCGTCGCCGTGACCAGCCACGACACGCTGCCGTCGTCCATGCCGGACGCGGTCTGGAACCGCCTGGCACCCGGCATCGGCCACCCGGGCAGCGAGCGGGACGACGAGATCCTCGCCGAGCGGCTGCGGCGGCTGTCGTTCCCGCTGGTGACGGGTTCGGCCGAGCCGGGGCGCTCCGCGACGGCGACGATCGTCGACGCACCGGACTCGGCGCTGCCCGCGGGTTCCCCGGTGCTGGTCGAACCGGTCGTCGGCGGATGGCGGCTGAGTCTCGGGCCGATCCGCGGTCTGGGGCCGATCCGCGCTCTCGAGTCGATCCGCGCTCTCGGGCCGATCCGCGGTCTCGAGGCCGGCCACGGCGAGTGGCGGGAGAGCGCGCCGCTCGGCCGGCCGGTCGTCGCGTCCGGCGCCTGGCAGGGCGACACGTTCGTCGCCCAGATCTTCGTCATCACCACCCCGCACTGGGTGCGGCTGGTGGTCGACGGCGACACGGCGACCGCGACCTGGAGCATCGTGCCGCTGACCAAGCCCGACCTGGCTTTGCACCTGCGGGCGCCGCTGATGACGCGACCCGACGTGGCGTAGGCCGTCTTTCACCCTCGGTGTCCGGGACCGTGGCGATGCCCGGTTTCAGCGCCTACACCGCGAGCAAATACGCGCTGGAAGGTCTCGCCGAGTCCCTGGCGGTGGAGGCCGGCCAATGCGGGGTCAAGGTGACCATCCTGCGGCTCGGGCCGTTCGCGACCGCGTACGGGGACAACGCCCGGCTTCGGCGCACCCGGTCGAGGATTACCAGCCCTTGGTCAGTGGAATGAGGGACGGGGTCCGGGCGCTCGCCACCAGCGGCATGGGCAGCCTGCCGAGCCACTTCGCCGACGTGGTGCGCCGCGTGGCCGACCTGTCGTCGCCGCCATTACGTCTGCCCGTGGGGCCGCTCGCCCTCGCCATGCTCGATCCGCACGCCGCACCTTGCGCGGGCCGCATCCCGGGCGCCGCACCTTGCGCACCCCGCGCGCAGCATCCCGCGCGCAGCATCCCGCGCGCAGCATCCCGCGCGCAGCATCCCGCGCGCCGCACCCCGCGCGCAGCACCCCGCGCCGCTTGCCTCCGGTCGGCGCTTTCTCAGCTGCCCTGGCGTGGGGTCGGCACCTGATGCCGCGCCGGGTAGCCGAGGAGCTCGATCAGGTTGCCGGTCGCTGTCGCGAACGCCTGGTAGATGTCGTCGTCGAAGTGGTTCTGCCAGTCGCCGGCGGCGCCCTTGCGATAGTGCGAGACCGCCTGGTTGCCGCGCATCCGGTCGAAGCTGTACCGGTCGCGCAGCGTCGTCAGATCATCCGGCGGGACGACGATGCCGCAGTGCCGCAGCAGGCGGTCCAACTCCTCGGCCTGCCGTGCCCCGGTCGGGTCCTCGTAGCGGAACAGCGCGATGCGCTCGTCCTCGGCGGCGGTCGCCCAGGAGCGCAGCGCCCGGAAAGTGCCCTTCTTGTTCAGGTGGCCGATCAGGTGGATCAGGCCGTCCTTTTCCGGCTTGCCGGCGAGTTGCCGGCGCAATTCCGGGATGTCGCCCATCGGGCCGTGCGTTTTCAGCGTCGAGAAATAGTTCGATACGACCATGTCGCGTGGATCGCGATAGACGAAGAATGCGCGCCAGGTGTCCGGCTTGGGAACGGTCTCGAATTTCTGGTACGACAGGAACATCGAGAGCGCGACACGCCCGCGCGGCGGCGGTTCCGGATGTTGCCACTTGTAGTACCTCGGAACGTACGGCAGCAGTCCGGAGTGGCGGTAGACGATCGGGTCGCCGAACAACGCCTTGATCCACTGGCTGGCGGTCTTGCGCGCCGCGCAGTGATAGATGTTGTCGAACGCGGAGCGGGTCGTGACCTGCACGGCGAATCGAAGGCGGACGTTGCGGGCCTCGAGCTGGGCGCGACGGGCGGCGACCCGCAGCGACTCGGGCGCGTTCTGCCTGGCGAAGGTGACGGTTCGATTGATCATCCTTGAGTCCCGATCGAGAATGGTCGTTAAATGGTGGCCGATCCCCACTTTTGACGATCGCTCGCGATGGTTCGCGTCAACCGCCCGATAACACGAACCGTGCCGTGACTTTACAACAGAACGAGCCTCTCCGCAGTGATGGCCGGGAAATGCGGAATTCCTGCATTTCCTCTAGGAAATGAAAAAGAACCGCCGGGTCACTGGCGACCCGGCGGTTCTCGGTGAAGTGGATCCGGTCAGTCCTCGGTGGACCTCGGACGGTCGGTGCTCGAGGATTCGTCACTCTGAGGAGTGACAGCCGGCGGTTTCTCACGCGGCGTGGCGGGCGTCGTGTCCGGCGGGTCCACCGCGTCCGGCGGGGTCTCGATGTCCGGCGGGTTGTCGGTCGCCGTCGGCGCGCCCAGATCCGGCGGAGTGATGGTCGGGGCCGGCGCCGGCGCGGCCGGCGCGTCCAGATCCGGCGGTGTCGTGGTGGACGCCGGCGGCGGGGGTGTGGCCGGTGCCGGGGCGGCGGGCGCGTCCAGGTCGGGCGGTGTCGTGGTGGACGCCGGCGGCGGGGGTGTGGCCGGTGCCGGGGCGGCGGGCGCGTCCAGGTCGGGCGGTGTCGTGGTGGACGCCGGCGGCGGGGGTGTGGCCGGTGCCGGCGGCGTGTCGGTGGGTGGCGGAGTGAAAGTGGCGCCCGGCGGCGGCGTGTCGGTGGGCGGCGGCGCCGGCGGGCCGGGCGGGTCGGCCAGGGCGGCCAGCCGGGCGAAGTTGACGCTCCAGCCCACCCCGAAGACCGGCGGCCCGACCAGTTTCGGGTTGTCCGGATCCCAGAGCTTCTGCTTGACGGTGTCCGCGGTCGGCGCCCGGAAGTCGTACGGCACGCCGCCGACGTCTCCGTGCCAATCCCGATCCGCGGGTGACTTATCCAGCTCGCGCGCGACCGCAGCGCCCGTGAGGACGCCCGCGGCCGCCGCGACGATCCGTGCCAGTGCGACGTTCATCGGGCCAGCGTACGACTCCGGCGCGACCGGCTCCTGAGAGAACGAACGTTCCTTCTCTGGAAAAGAACGTTCGTTCTCCGAAGGCCGGCGGATCAGCCGAGGATCTCCGGCGCCTCCCACTTCTCGCCGCGGACGTGGTGGGCCACGAAGGCGAGCACGGTCTCGTACCAGGCCTTGGCGTTGCCGGGCTTGAGGATCCAGTGGTTCTCGTCGGGGAAGTAGAGGAAGCGGTGCGGCCCGGGCTCGGTCGAGCGGGACTGCAGGTCCCACCACAGCCGCAGGGCCTCGCCGATCGGCACCCGGTAGTCGCGGTCGCCGTGGATGATCAGCATCGGCGTACGGATCTCGTCGACGAACCGGTGCGGCGAGTTGGCGCCGGTCATGTCTCCGGACATCTCCCGCGCCCACAGGTCGGACGTGTCGGTCGTGGCCGCGAACTGGTCCAGCGCCCACAGCGACGCGTGGGTGACGATCGCCGCGAAGCGGTCGGTGTGCCCGGCGATCCAGTTGGCCATGTAACCGCCGAACGAGCCGCCCATCGCCGCGGTGCGGGTGGCGTCGATGTCGTCGCGGTCCTCGGCCGCGTCGGTGATCGTCATCAGGTCCGTGTACGGCGTGCCGCCCCACGAGCCCCAGGCCCGCTCCATGAAGTGGTAGCCGTATCCGGTGGACAGGGCCGGGTCGGGCAGCAGCACGGCGTAGCCCTGTGCCACCGCGATCCACGGGTTCCACCGCCAGGACCAGGAGTTCCACGAGTGGCGCGGGCCGCCGTGGATCCACAGCAGCAGGGGCACGGGCGAGTCGGCGCCGGCGTGGTGCGGCAGGGCCAGCCAGGCGCGCAGCGGGGTGCCGTCCTCGGCGGTCGCGGTGACCTCGGTCAGCCGGCCGGGCAGCTCGGGCGCCGTGGCGGGACCGAGCAGCGGCTCGACCACGGCCCCGCCGGAAAGGAGGCTGCCCTCGGCCCCGCCGGGAAGGAGGCTGCCCTCGGCCCCGCCGGGAAGGAGGCTGCCCTCGGCCCCGCCGGAAAGGAGGCTGCCCTCGGCCCCGCCGGAAAGGGCGCTGCCCTCGGCCCCGCCGGGGAGGACGCTGCCCACGGACGAGCCGGTGAGGGCAACCCGGACCGGTGCGGGTGCGCTGCCCACGGAGGAGCGCAGCGCGTACGCCCACCGCCCGTCCGGTGCGATCCGCACGTCCGTGTACGCCGCGTCGTCGGTGGTGAGCCGGGTGACCTCGCCGGTGGCCACGTCGACCCGCCACAGCGGCGATCGCCCGTGGTCGTCGGCGGCGACGATCAGCGCCGCGCCGTCCGGCGTCCACTCGCCCAGATGCGGCCACCGGTCCCATTCCCGGGTCAGGTGCCGCACCTCGCCGCCGTCCAGCGGGACGACGCCGATCCAGCAGGTCATCGACCGTTCCGGGGTGGCCCGGGTCCAGACCATGGTCGCCACCGAGGTGCCGTCCGGCGAGAACCGTGCCGCCTCGAACGTCAGGTCGGGGTCCTCGGCCAGGGTCCGCCGTTCGCCGGTCTCCACGTCGATCGCCACCAGCGCCACCCGCCGGTCACCGGCCTCGCCGCTCGCCCAGGAACTCACCACGGTGCGGCCGTCGGGGCTGATGTCCCACTCGGTACCGTCCTCCAGCGCCCGCCCGACGTGCCCGGTCAGGTCGCGCAGGTCGGCGTCGTCGCCGGTGACGAGCAGGCGGGTACGGTCCGGGCCGAGGTCCTGGTCCCAGTGCCTCGGCGGGTACTCGGCGTGCAGGATCGCCGAGATCCCGCCCTCCTTGCGCTGCTTGCGGATCTCGGCGTCCGCCGCCGCGTCGGCAGCCGAGGGCATCAGGTCCGAGCCGAGCAGCACCGTTCCCGAGGCGCTGACCAGCAGCCCCCGTACCCCCTGGGGTGGGGTGAGAAGCACCCGCGCGTCGCCGCCCCCGGCGGGCTGGACCCAGATCGCGGGCCGCGGCTCCTCGCCCTCGGCCGCGTCCGGATCGGGCCGCGTCGACGCGAAGAGCAGGTCACCGCCGGGTGTGAACGCCACGGCCGACTCACCCTCGCTGCTCCTGGTCAGCCGGCGGGCCGGCCGCTGCCCCTCGGGGTCGACCTCCCAGAGCGACGTCACGTAGCGGGTGTTCTTCCGGTCCGGTGTGGACACCCCGACGACCAACCGGCGCCCGTCCGGTGCCAGCCACAGTCCACCCACCCGGGGCAGTCCGGTGTACGCGTCGAGATCGGTGAAGGGATCGGCATCTGTGAGCATCTCGCCTTCATATCACCGCTACCGGATGAACGCCCCCGCTCCGACGACCGGAACAGGACACGCACGGCCTGGGGACGATCACCCGGCGGATCAAGTCCGCACACTGACTGATGTCTTGTCCTCCCCGGGTCTCGGGCGCAGACTTCGTGACCATGCGCCACCGAGCCCATCGCATCGACGAGCTGATCCCGGAGCGGGTCGCGACCGCGGAACCGGTGCGCCCGCGCGAGGCGGCGTTGTTGCGGCTGCAGCAGACCGCCGGGAACCGCGCGGTGGCCGGGCTGCTGCGGGGCCGGGTCGTGCACACCCTCGCCGAGCCGGGCGCCGGCACGTTCGACGACATCCAGGCGATGCGTCCCGGCAGCACCTTCGTGACCGGCGCGACGTCGATGCCGGACGGCTCGTACCGGGCGCCGCAGTTCGAGATGGGCACCGCCTTCACCTCGCCCGGCGCGTGGGCGAGCACGCCCACCTGGAAGCAGAAGCACGACGAGGGTGACAGCGAGTGCGTCTACCTTCCGCCCGGCCGGTACCGGACCGCGAAGGAGGAGGACGGCAAGCCGGTGTTCCTCAAGGTGTCCGAGGAGATCTCCGAGCGGATCAGGGCCGGCGAGCAGGAGCACGCCGACGACATCAAGCACGCCCGGGACATCTCGCTGAAGGAGGCCGAGGCCGTGCTGGACAAGCACGTCATCGGGACCACCTTCCCCGCGGCCGCCACGAAACAGGAGGCGGAGCAGCGGGTGCTGGACCGGATCACCGCCAACCTCACCCACCCTGGCCTGGGCAACGACCAGAGCAGGTGGGGCGAGATCTACCGGATGCTGTACTCCAAGACCGAGGAGCGGGACCTCAAGGGCTGGCACCGGTTCTCCCAGGCCTACCGCGAGGAGGCCAACGGCGAGGTCACCTACACGGTCGTCGACGTCCGCACGAAGATCGGCGAGACCCCGTCGGACAGTCTGATCCGGTACTGACTCGGGTGAGCCGGCCGGCTCAGGTGAGCAGGACCTCGCGCATCTGCTGGCCCGGGTTGAAGGTGCCGAGCGGACGGCCGGAGCCCGGCTCGTACACCTGGAGGGTGTTGTTGCGGCGCATCAGCTCGCGGATCGGCAGGGCGATCGGCGGCGGGTCACCCATCGCGTCGTGCAGGGCGCGCGAGGCGGCGATCAGGCGACCGGCCAGGGCGGCGGCGTCGGTATCCACCGGCACGCCGAAGAACTCCCAGCCCGCCGCCGTCAGGTCGAGCAGTTCGAAGAGGTGATCCAGCACGGGCGCCGCGTCGGAGACCTTGGTGAGCCGCTTGGCGCCGGCGTCGATCACCGCCACGGCGCCGGCGATCTGGGCGTACGGATGGAAACCGCTCCGCAGCTCGAACATCGGCCAGCGCAGGTGGGCCGCGGCGTCCCGCAGCAGCGGCCGGTAGTTGCGGCGGTCCACGGCGTACCAGTAGCCGGTGCGCTGATGCAGCTGGGTGACCTGACCGGACAGCTCGGCGTGCGCGGCGTCCGCCGACTGGCGCAGCACCTCGGCCGCCACGGCGAGCCCGTCGTCACCGGCCAGCATCCGGGACACGGTCTCGGCCTGGTCGGCGAACCGCATCATGACGGCGCCGCCGAACTGGGTGCGGACGTCATTCAGCAGCGCGTCCCGGACGCCCGTGTCGTGCTGCACCGGCTGCCGACCCGGCCCTCGCCGGAACCACCGCATATTGCCTCGTTTCGCCGTAACCGTCCGGTCGCGGCCATGCTAGCGGCCGTCTCTCACATGCTGGCGAGTGCCACCGCGAACACCACCGCCGACGCGCCGAGCAGACCGCCCAGGGTGCCGCCCATCACCAGCAGGGCCGGCCGGGTGCGCAGGAACAGGCGCAGCAGCAGGTAGATCCCGGCGGCACCGATGAAGGCCAGCACGGCGAGGTACGAGACGAACAGGAAGCACGCCCCGATCAGCACGGCCGCGCCCGCGGCGGTCCACATCGCCGTCCGCCTGCCGAGGTCGCGGAGCAGCACCAGATAGGCCACCGCGCCGGTGAACAACAGCACCACGACCGCGGTGAGCGCGACGTGCACGCGGGCGAGCAGCAACATCAGCACGAAGCTCAGCGCCACCCCGGCCACCACCCCCGCGGCGCCGGGGACGGCCCGCTGGAACCCCCGCCGCGGAACCAGGGCGACGAGCGAGACAGCACCGGCGTAGCAGGCCGCGAAACCGATCATCAGCGCGAGCGAGTAGTCCATGGTCGTCGATGTTACGAAGCCCGCGCACGCCCGTCGGACGTCACGATCTCGAGATCCACCGGAGCGCCCAGCTGGACGGTGCGGCTGATCGTGCACTCCCGCTCGACGGCGATGCGAAGCGCCTTCACGACCCGCTCGCGCGCGGCCTCGTCGAGCCCGTCGAGGTCGACGTCGAGGGTGACGGAGAGCCGCTGGTACTCGTGGGTGCCCGGCGCGCGGTCCCGGGTCACGGTGGCGTCGACCTTCGCGTCCGGCCCGGACCGGCGCACCACCATGTCCTCGACGGTCACCGTCGTGCACGACGCGACCGCGAGTTGCAGCAGCTCACCCGGCGAGAACACGCCCTCACTCTCGTCCGAGCCGATGCGCACCTCCGCGCCGCGCTCATTGCGACCGACGAAGAGATGCGCACCGACCCGTTCAACCTCAAGTCCCGACATGGCTCAAAGATCGCACACCGGTCAGCCCTGACAGGAGACGGAGGGCCAGGTGTAGTTGCCGTTGTGCTGGACCGTGACGCCGAAGTTGTTGCCGCTGCCGTTCGGGCGCGCGGTCATCACCTGGCCGCTGGAGTCCCAGCTCGGTGCGGTGTTCCAGGTGCTGATCACCTTGGCGGGCGCGGGGATGTTCATGGTGACGGTCCAGTTGGTGGAGCCGGTGACCGCGACGTTCAGGTTGTAGCGGTCGCTCCACTGCTGGCCGGCCGACAGGGTCGCGGTGCAGCTGCTGCCGCCCCCGCCGCCTCCACCGCCGCCCCCGCCCCCGCTGCCGCCGATGGTGATGTTCGAGTTTCCGCTGCTCTGGTAGCCCTCGGTGGCCAGGATCTGGTAGTCGTGGTTGCCGAGGTTCATGCCCTTGCCGGCCCAGGCGCTGAAGTGCGTACCGGCCGTGATGGTGCCGCCGGTGCGCTTCTGCTGGCGGACGCTCCAGTACTGGTAGAAGGTCTTGTTGTCGCCCTCGATGGACGGCGCGTTCACCCGCTGGGTGCGGTAGATGTCGTAGGTTCCGCCGTCGCTGGACACCGTGCCCATGAAGGTGCCGGTCGGCCGGTAGGTGCCCCAGTTGTCGACGATGTAGTACTCGATCAGCGGGTTGTGGGTCCAGCCGTACAGCGTCAGGTAGGCGTTGCCCGAAGGGTTGAAACTTCCGGAGTACGAGACGCTGCGGCCGGTGCCTTGGCTCCAGCCCTTGCCGGCCACGAAGTTGCCGGTGTTACGCCAGCTGGTGCTGTAGTTCCCGCCCGATCCGAGCTCCATGGAGACGGTGCCCTGGCTGTCGGTCCAGAACGAGTAGAAGTAGCCGTTGTTGGTGCCTGTCTGGTTGGTGGTGACGGCCGCGAGGGCGGCGCCGGGTAGAAGGGTCGTGGCGGCGAGGACGGCCGCCGCACAGGCGGCGACGAGGGAGCGGACGCGCATAGGTGGACCTCCGGTTGACGTGTGCCCCGGTGGAGAGGCGACTCAGAGATCGACATCAAGCGATGCCTGGACCGAGTATTCGACCGATCGCGGCAACGTGTCAACAACTTCCGGAAACTATCGGGATCACGCGGTGGGCGACGTCGATGACGCGCTGGTCGTGTGTGGCCACCACGGCCAGCGTTCCCGCCCGCCCCGCCGGCACCAGCTTTCCCGCGGGCAATTCAAGATCCACATCATGGCGTACGCGGTGCCGGAGCGCCGCCACCCGAACCGGCGGCGCGCTCATGCCGGCGGCCGCAGCTCGACGTGTCCGTCCATCAGGGTGACGACCACCCGCCCGCCCGGGAACAGCGGCAGCGCCTCCTCGGGCAGCTGCGGCCTGCCGAGCCCGTCGATGGTCGCGGTCCGGTCCTGGCCGGCCTCGCGCTGCGCGCCGGCGTCGACGGTGGACTCCCGGAAGACGCCGCGCACCAGCTCGGCACCGATCGACCCGGCCAGGCCGGACGACATGCGGTGACGCTACAACACCGGCCGGTGTCAGTCGGCGATCTCGACGTGCAGGAGCTGATCGTCGAGAGTGCCCGTGAGCACGTTGGCGGCGCCCTGGTCGACGAGCTCGTAGAAGACCCGGACGGTGTGGTTGCCCGGGCCGACCCGTTTGCAGACCTGGGTGCTGTCGCCCTGCCCGGCGTCGGTGCTGAAGGCCAGGTCGTTGGCCGGCGGCATCAGCGCGCCGTCCAGGGTGACCACGACCCGCAGGAAGTCGACCGGTGCCACGATGCTGCCGGACTGGCCCTGCAGGCGGCCCTCGGCCGAGTAGGTGACCAGGATCTGGTCGGTGTCGTTGCCCGGGGTCATGAAGTTCACGAAGCTGCCGGGCACCCCCACCGGGCCGCCGTTCTCGGCCAGCGGGACCGGGAGGTCGTTCAGCCGGGCCAGGCTCTGCTCCTGGACGCCGCCGTCGCAGTCGGCGACGCCGTTGCCGGCCGCGTCGAGGGCTCGGTCGTCGTCGACCAGCGCCGCGGCCGACGGTCCGGCGGCCAGCAGCGCCAGCATGGTCGCGACCGCCGGGACGATGATTCGGGTACGTGTCCGCATGGGTTCTTCCCCCTGAGGTTCGGGACGGCCGGAGTGGCCGACCTGCGGGAACCGTGACATCGGGGCATCCGGGCCGCGTCACCGTAGCGTCACGGTGAGTTGTGATGGGGTGCACGAAACCATCCCCAACGGGGGTATATACCGGCCGACCGGATGAGTCGGACAGTGGCGGGCGCACCTCACCATGGCGGTGTGTTCCGAAAAGTCCTCACCCTGATGCTGGTCGGCGCGGTCGCCGTGACCGGGCTGGTGGCCAGCGGTTCCGGCCGTGGCGCCGCCGCCGAGACCGCCGCCGTGGACGTGCTGTTCGTCGGCAACAGCCTGATCGGCACGCGCACGATCACCGGCGAGGACACCCCGGACGTGGTTCGCCGGATGGCCCGCGAGCGCGGCGTGACGGTCCGGGTCACCAAGGCCATCCGGTACGGCAGCAACCTGCAGAAGAGCTGGGACATCGGCCTGTCCCGGCGGCCGCTGACCCAGGGCCGGCGGTACGACTTCATCCTGCTGCAGGAGTTCAGCGTCCTGGTGGCCACCGACCCCGGCCGGGTGCGGCGCACGCTGCTCAACACGTACGCTCCGGCCCTGGCCAGATCTCTCAAGCCCGGCGGCCGGGTGATCCTCTTCAAGAACTGGGCGCTGGTGAACCCGAAGCCGTTCGCCTCGCGGCGGGCGAACGTGGCGGCGATCAACGCCAACTACGAGCGGATCGCCAAGGCGATGCCCCTGCCGGTGGTGCTCGCGCCGGTCAGCGACGGCTTCGAGACCGTGGTCGCCCGGCAGGGCACCACCTCGCTGATCGTCAAGGACGGCAAGCACCCGACCAGCCAGGCCATCTACCTGGACGCCGCCATCCTGTACGGGATGTTCCTGAACCGGTCGCCCCGGGACGCGCCCCGGCTCTACCTGCCCGCCCGCACCGCGCGGAGCCTGCGCGACGTCGCCGCGAAGTCGCTCGGCTACTGACCGAACCTTTCTTGCTTGCCGTGCGTGAACAAGGGGTGTGAGCGAAGCCGTCCTGTTGCGCCCCGCGCCGGTCCGAGCCCCGGACCGAGTCCCGGTCCGCTCCGCCGCCCCGGTGCGCGTGGCCGGCCTGGACGGGCTGCGTGGCCTGTGCGCGCTCTACGTGCTGCTCTTCCACTGCTGGGCGTACACCTTCAAGGGCTTCCCGCGGACCCTCGGCCCGTCCTGGCTGCACTGGCTCGGCATGGGCCGGTTCGCGGTGATCTTCTTCCTGGTGCTGTCCGGTTTCTCGCTGGCACTGTCGGCGGCCGGGAACGGGTGGCGGCTCGGCGGCGTCCGGCGGTTCCTGAAGCGGCGGGCCTGGCGGATCCTGCCCGCGTACTGGGCGGCCCTGGTCTTCAGCCTGATCATCACGCTGACCGTGGTGAAGATGCCGCACTCCGCCCCGCCGAACACGAGATCCGTCGTCGTCTTCGGCCTGTTGCTGCAGGACGTCGTCCCGGCGCCGACGCCGAACGGCGCGTTCTGGTCGATCAGCGTCGAGGCGCTGCTGTATCTGACCTTCCCGCTGCTCCTGCTGATCACCCGGCGGGCCGGCGTGTGGACGATGCTGCTCTGCGCGTCGGTGCCGGTGGTGGTGGCCGGCTTGATCCTCGACCCGCCCTGGTTCGCCGACCGGCACCTGGCCTGGCAACTGCTCCCGGTGTTCGCCGCGGGGGTCGCGGCGGCGGGGATCCTCCGGGCGGATGACCGGGTACGCCGGTTGCCCTGGTTCTGGCTGTCCATGGCGGCGGCCGCCCCGGTCGCCGCGCTGATGGCGATCCGTGGCGGCGCCTGGGTGGTCCGCCACTACTTCTGGCTCGACCTGGCGGTCACCCCGGCGCTGGCGATGCTCGTGGTGGCCCTGGCCACGGCCCGCCCGGCGCCGCTGGTCCGGTTCCTGAGCACCCGGCCGCTGGTGTGGCTGGGCTCGTTCTCCTACAGCCTCTACCTGATTCATCTCCCGATCGTCGTGGCGATCTATCTGACCGTGGTGAAGCCCCGGCTCGGGCACAGCCTGGAAGCCTTCGCGATGACCACGGTCGTCGCCGGTGGCGTGTCGCTGATCACTGCGTGGCTTTTCGCCCGCCTCTTCGAATTTCCGTTCCAACGGCACCGCTCGGTCGCGGCCCTGCTCAGAAGCCGTCCACAAAGGACAAGCTAGCCGTTCGGCTGATTCTGACATCGAAACATTTCTCTTCTTGACGGTCGACAACCCGACTGAAAAGGTGTCATCGGCGACTTTGGAACTAGGTCCATCACGGGGGCGGACTCAATGCAGGTCGGTCGATGGCGCACGCCTTCTTCACTGAAGCGTGCCGCAAATCGTGTCTTTTCCACTCTGGCGGCAGCTCGGCCGCACGGTCCGCAAACCTATTGGTGGCGACCCCGCAAGGGGCTCTGGCGGCACACGTCGCGGGTGGCCATCGCCGCCGTGCTGGCGTTCGTGCTCGCGCTCAACCTGGGCGGCTCCGGCATCACCACGGTGCCGACGGCGGAGCGCGACAAGCTGAGGTCCTCGGCGCACAAGGCCACGGCCAAGCCGTCGCAGCGCTGGGGCAACGCCGCTTCGGGCGGCAACCTCACCGGCAAGAACGGCAACCGGACCATTCCCGGCACCGAGCGCGGGCGTTACCCGCTGCACAAGGTGAAGGGTGCGCCGGTCGCGCCGAAGAACGAGGCCACCGTCGCCGCTGGCCCGGCGCGCAAGGCCGCCGGCTTCGACCGGAAGACCAGCCGGGCGCAGGCGCCGCGCAACGCCAACGAGCGGACGTACGACAACGCCGACGGCACGCAGACCACCGAGTTCTCCGACAGCCCGATCAACTTCCGGCGGGCCGACGGCACCTGGGCGCCGATCGACAGCGACCTGACCGCGGACGGCGCCGGGTGGAAGAACTCCGCCGACGCGGTGGACGTCCGGCTGGCCCCGCGCGCGAACGCCGCCGACCTGGTCAAGCTCACGCTGGACGCCGGTCACGTCTTCGCGTACGGCCTGAGCGGCGCGTCCGCCGTGGCCGGCCGGGTGGACGGCGACGCGATCCTCTACCCGGGCGCGCTGCCCGGCACCGACCTCAAGCTGCAGGCCCAGCCGGGCGGCGCCAAGGAGACCATCGTCCTGCGCTCGGCCGACGCGCCGCGCGTGTTCGACTTCCCGATGCGCCTCACCGGCCTGACCGCCCGCCTGGCCGGTCGGCAGATCGAGCTCGTCGACGCGGCCGGCAAGGTCCGCGCCGTGGTGCCCGCCGGCTGGATGGAGGACTCGGCCACCGACCCGGTCCGCTCCGACGCGGTCGGTTACGCGCTGCGCGACGGTGGCCGGACGCTGCGGATCACCGTGGACGCGAAGTGGGTCTCCGCCCCCGAGCGCGTCTTCCCGATCGTGATCGATCCGAGCGTCGGCCCGCCGGTCGAGGCCGGCGCGGGCAACGGCGCCATGTACGTGTGGGGCTCCGAGAAGACGGCCGGCGGCAGCGAGCTGCTGGTCGGGCGCCTCGACGGCAAGAACGCCGCCTCCTACGTCAAGTTCGACTCGATCAGCGACGACCTCGCCAACCACACGATCCTCGGCGCCGGCCTCAGCCTGATCAACTACGACGGCCCGTCCTGCCGTGCCCGCCCGATCAACGTGCACCCGGTCACTCAGGATTGGTCGGCTAGCGGGAGCGGCAGCTACCCGGGACCCTCCGTCGGCGGCTCGCTGGCGTCGGCCTCCTTCGCCCACGGTTTCATCCCGACCGGTTCCAGCACGTCACCCTGCCCGCCCGCGGCCGAGTTCATCGATCTCGGTAACGCCGGTCGCAACCTGGTGCAGGGCTGGGCGAACGGCCAGCCGAACTACGGTCTGTCGCTCCGCGCGTCCACCTCGGACAACGGCGCGTGGAAGCGGTTCGGCGGCACCGGCACGGCCAACAAGCCGACGCTCTACGTGACGCACAGCCCGTACAACGCGAAGTACGCCATCCCGAACCCGGTGCCGGACCCGGTCGTCACCCAGATCCAGGACGGCAAGGTCAAGGTCACGGTCACCAACACCGGGGCCGACCCGTGGACGCCGAGCACCTACTACCTGGCCTACCGGGCGTACAACGCGCAGACCGGCAACTCGGTCACCCAGCAGCGTGCCGCCAACCTGCCTGGCAACGTGGCGCGCAACGGCAAGGTCACCCTGGACGCCACCATCAAGGCGTTGCCGCCCGGGGTGTACTTCCTCGACTTCACGATGGTCCGTACCGGCGGCACGGTCTTCACCGACTTCCAGGTGCCGCCCGCCCGCATCGTGCTGCACGTCATCGACATCCCGCCGGTCGTGGCGGAGCTCTACCCGCCGAACGGTTACCAGGCCCCGACGCTGCAGCCGCTGCTCTGGTCCCGCGCGGTGGACACCGACGCGCCTCCCGGGCAGACCCTGCAGTTCAAGTTCGAGGTCTGCGACGTCGACGCCGACAACAAGCCGGTCTCCTGCACCAACTCCGGTTACCAGGCCAAGCAGGCGTGGACGGTGCCGGCCGGCCGGATGCTGTGGGGCAAGAACTACCAGTGGCGGACCACCGTCAAGGACAACGCCAACGAGGTCGTCTCGGCGTACTCGACGATCCTCGCCTCGGTGCCGCAGCCGGACGTGATCTCGAGGATCGCCGGTGCGCCGTACGCCGACAAGGGCCGGGAGTTCGACGCCCAGGTCGGCAACATGAGCACCTCCGCGATGGACGCCGCCGTCGCCAACACCGGCCCGCCCCTGGCCGTCGCCCGTACCTACAACAGCCTGGACCCGCGGCTGGACGCCGCGTTCGGTGCCGGCTGGTCGTCCCTGTTCGACATGAAGGTCGTGCCGGACGACGACGGTTCCGGCAACGTGGTGATCACCTATCAGGACGGCCAGGCGGTCCGGTTCGGCAAGAACCCGGACGGCACGTACGCCCCGCCCCCGGGCCGCACCGCGCGGCTGACCACCACCTCCAGCAGCTGGGTCCTGCTCGACAAGAGCGGCACCACGTACACGTTCAGCCTGGGCAGCGGCCGGCTGTCGAAGATCACCGACAACGCGTCCCGGTCGCTGGTCTTCACGCCCGACCCGAACACCAACAAGCTCGCCAAGGTCCAGGTCTCCAACAGCCAGACCAACACCGCGGGCCGGGCGCTGACCTTCACCTGGACCGGCAACCACGTCAGCAAGGTGACCACCGACAAGCTCAACGGCACGGCGCTGGTCTGGGACTACACGTACTCCGGCGATCTGCTCACCAAGGTGTGCTCGCCGGATCAGAAGTGCACCCAGTACGAGTACGCGGCCGGCTCGCACTACCGGACCGCCGTGCAGGACGCCAAGCCCGAGTCGTACTGGCGGCTGAACGACACCTCGACGGGCACCGCCCCGGTCAGCAACGTCGGCGCGGCCAGCGACGTCCCCGTCAACCTGGGCAAGGACGCCGGCAAGTACCAGAACGTGACGCTCGGCGCGGAGGGCGCGCTGGCCGGCACCGACAACAAGTCGGCGTCGTTCAGCGGCACCTCGTCGTACGTGTCGCTGCCCAAGGGCACGTTGAAGAAGAGCCGCGACGCCGCGGTCGAGGTCTGGTTCAAGATCGGCCTGACTCAGACCGGTGGCCCGCTGATCGGCTACCAGGACAAGGCGGTCGGCACCGCGTCGACCACCGGTGTGCCGATCCTCTACACCGGCACCGACGGCCTGCTCCGCGGCAGCTTCGCGGTCGGCGCGATCAACCCGATCAAGTCGACGGCCACGGTCAACAACAACGTCTGGCACCACGCGGTCCTGACGCTCTACGGCAGCACCCAGACGCTCTACCTGGACGGCACCAAGGTCGCCGACCAGACGAACGTCACGGTCGACGCGAACCTGTTGACCGAGAACCAGATCGGCGCCGCGTATGCCACCACACCGGGCTCCTGGACCGGCTGGGGCACCACCTCGCAGCGTTACTTCCAGGGTCTGATCGACGAGGTGGCGATCTACAACCACCCGATCAGCGAGGCCACCGCCAAGGCGCACAAGGCCATGGCCAGCCCCGCGGCCCAGCAGCTGAGCAAGGTGATCCTGCCCAGCGGCAAGGTCGCCTCGGAGACCGTCTACGACACCGACACCGACCGGGTGAAGGAGTACACCGACGGCAACGGCGGCACCTGGAAGCTCGGCCAGCCCGCCGTCTACGGCGACGACGACGACCTGCGGCGCAGCATCCAGGTCAACGATCCGGCCGGTCGCCCGTACCTGTACGAGTACGACGCGATCGCCGGCCGCATGCTGCGCTCCGGAACGCCTCTGGGCCTGGAGACCCGGGAGGAGGACCTGCCGCGGCCGAGCACCCCGCCGACCGAGCCGCCGACCGAGACCTGCAGCCAGCCCGACCCGCAGGACCCGGCCTTCTGCACGGTCATCCCCGACGACTCGGGCGGCCCGATCTTCGTCCGGCACCCGCTCGAGGGCATGGCCATCCGCAGCTTCAGCTACAACGCGCAGGGCTATCAGAGCAAGGTCACCAACGAAAACGGCGACACCGTCGAGATGACGTACGACAAGCGGGGCAACGTCGACTCCCGCAAGACCTGCCGCACGGCGGCGGTCTGCTACACGTCGTACACCACGTACTCGACCACCATCACGGACGACTTCGACCCGAAGCGTGACCTGGCCGTCGAGACCCGGGACTCCCGGTCCGCATCGAGGACCGACAACACCTACCGGACCTCGTACACCTACCACTCCACGGGCCAGCTGCTGACCCAGACCAACCCGGACAACAGCTTCGTCCAGCACACCTACACCACGGGCGGCGAGTCGGCGACCGGCGGTGGCAACCCGCCTCCCGGCCTGCTCCTCAGCACCACCGACGCCCGTCAGAAGGTCACCCGGTTCTCCTACTACCAGAACGGCGACCTGGCCAAGGTGACGGACCCGATGGGCCTGGTCACCGAGTACACGTACGACGCGCTGGGCCGGAAGATCTCGGAGAAGCAGACCTCCGACACCTTCCCGACCGGCATCACCACGGCGTACTCGTACGACGCCCAGGGCCGGATGACCACGGTCATCGGCCCGGCCACGACGGACGTGGTCAACGGGGTGCGTCACCAGTCGCAGTCCGTGTCCACCTATGACGCCGACGGCAATGTCACCGGCACGACGGTCTCCGACCTGATCGGCGGCGATCCGTCACGCACCACACTGACCGAGTTCGACGAGTACAACCGGCCGGTCCGCATCGTCGACCCGCTCGGCAACGAGACCACCGCCGGATACGACCGGTTCGGCAACAAGGTCACCGAGCAGGACGCCAACGGCAACCGGATCGACTACGCCTACACCCCGCAGAACAAGATCGCCGAGATTCGCGTCCGTGACTGGCGGAGCGACCCGCAGGGCGCTCCCGCCACCGGTACCGGCGACTACCTCGTCGCGCACAAGTACTCGTACGACTACGCCGGGCGGATGGCGAGCGACACCGACGCCATGGGCCGGCGGCTGGAGTACCAGTACTACAAGGATGATCTGCTGCAGCGGATCATCCTGAAGAACTTCCACGACCCGGACGGCAGCGCCCGCGACTACATCGTCGAGGAGAACGAGTACGACGGCGCCGGCAACGCCATCAAGAAGACCCTGAACAACGGCCGTCAGTCGGTCGTCAACGAGGTCGACAGAGTCGGCAAGATCACCAAGACCACGACCAGCCCCGGCAACGCCCAGCGGGTCACGACGTTCTCCTACGACCCCAACGGCAACGTCGTCACGACCACCCGGTCCGGAAGCTCGTCGAACGTGCCGTGGCTGGTGGCCGCGGAGACCGAGCAGGTCAGCTACGTCTACGACGACGGCAACAAGATGACCAGGCAGACGGTCACCGGCGCCGGCGGTAAGACTCAGGTCACCACCAACAAGTACGACACCCGCGGATTCCAGACCTCGACCACGGAGCCGCGCGGCAACGTCTCGGGCGCCAACCCGGATTCGTACACCAGCACCTTCGTCACCGACGAGCTCGGGCGGACGACAACCAGCATCGGCGCGCCGGTACAGGCGGAGAGCAACGGCCAGGCGGCGACGACCGTCCGCCCGACCGCCAAGGTGGGTTACAACGTCTTCGGCGAGCAGGTCGCGACACTGGACCCGCTGGGCAACATCTCCAGGGCCGAGTACGACAAGGCCGGCCGGGTGGTGAAGGGGATCGCCCCCAGCTACACGGCGCCCGGCGCCAGCGAAACGGTCATCCCGGTCACCGAGACCCGGTACGACGCCATCGGCAACGTCATCGAGACGATCGATCCGGACGGTGGCTCGACCCGGTTCACGTACGACCAGATGAACCGGGTCTCGGTGCAGGACACGGCGGGCCGGACCAGCGACGAGCGTGCGCTCACCCGGTACACCTACACGCGGACGGGTGAGGTCCTCTCCGTGGTGGGGCCGACCGGGTCGCGGACCGAGTCGACCTATGACGATCTCGACCGGGTCGTCAGCACCACCCAGATCGAGCGCTATCCGGTGCTCGACAACTTCACCGCCCGGATCACGTACGACGACGCCGGCAACGTGGTCTCGACCAGGAGTCCCAGCGGCGCCACGACGCAGAACACCTTCGACGGTCAGGGCCAGGTCACCAAGAGCACCTCGCCGCACGGCGTGGTCACCCAGTTCGGCTACGACTTCACGGGCCGGCAGGTCCGGGCCACCGACGGCAAGGGCCGCACGACCCGAGTCGGCTACGACCTCTTCGGAAACCGCGTCAGCGACGCCAACCTGAACGCCGCCGGCGACACGCTGCGGTCGACGTCCTACGAGTACGACCCGTCGGGCAACCTGATCAGTTCGACCGACCCGTACCAGACCAGGACGACCTATACCTGGGACGCGGCCGACCGGTTGACCAGCCAGGTCGAGCCGGTCACCGACACCAAGTCGATCACCACCTCGTGGGGGTACGACGCTGCCGGCAACCGCAGCCGGTACACCGACGGCCGGGGCAACTCGACCGTCTACACCGTCAACAGTCTGGGCCTGGCCGAGTCCACCATCGATCCGGCCACGGCGGCGCACCCGTCGGCCGCGGACCGGACCTGGTCGGTGGCGTACGGCAAGAGCGCTCAGCCGGTCCGCCTGACGGCTCCCGGCGGCATCACTCGCGCCCGCGGCTACGACTCCGCGGGAAACCTGACCAGCGAGACCGGCACGGGCGCGGAGGCGGCCACGGCCGCGCGAACGCTCGGTTACGACATCGCGGGCCGGTTGACCTCGACCAGCACGCCGGGCGGTTCGGACAGCTTCGGCTACAACGACCGCAGCCAGTTGCTCAGCGCTTCGGGCCCGTCCGGCAACGCCTCGTTCGTCTACGACGGGGACGGTAACCGGACCTCTCGGACGGACGCGGCCGGCACCGCGGTCTTCGGCTACGACAGAGGACGACTGGACACGGTCAAGGACGCCCTCACCGGCGTCGTCCAGAAGATCGGTTACGACAACGCCGGGATGCTCTCGACGGTCGCGTACGGCGCGGTTTCCACGCGCGCTTTCGGATATGACGACTTCGGCCGGGTGGCCAGCGACACGGTCAAGAACGCGTCCGGCCAGACGATCTCGTCGATCGCCTACGGATTCGACCTCAACGGCCACGTCACCAGCAAGAACACCACGGGCACGGCGGGTTCCGGGCAGAACACGTACGCCTACGACAAGGCCGGCCGGCTGACGTCGTGGACCAGCGGCGCGGGCAAGGTCGACTACGAGTGGGACGATTCCGGCAACCGGGTCCGCGCCGGTCCGAAGACGGCGACCTATGACGAGCGCAACCGGTTGCTGTCCGACGGGGACTACACCTATACGTACTCCGCGCGTGGCACCCTGCGGACGCGGACGAGTTCCGGGCTCACCGATCAGTACGCCTTCGACGCCTTCGACCGGATGGTCACGGGCGCCGGAAAAAACTACACGTACGACGCCACCGACCGCGTTGCCACTCGTAACGGCATCAGGTGGACCTACGGCGGCAACGCGGACGACCCGGTGTCCGACGGCTCGGAGACCTACTCCCGCGGCGCCGGTAACGAGTTGCTGGCGGTGGGCCGGGGCCAGAAGGCCCAGCTCGCGATCTCCGACGTTCACGGCGACGTCATCGCCGTGCTCGACCCGGCTCAGGGTGGCTCGGTCAAGCCCGCGTCGTCCACCTCCTACGATCCGTGGGGCAAGGTGCTCGCCACTGACGGCGACACCGGCAACCTCGGCTTCCAAGGCGACTATGCCGACCCGGACACCGACCAGGTCAACATGGGTGCCCGCTGGTACAACCCGGACAGCGGGACGTTCAACGCCCGGGACGGCGTCAACTACTCGCGTGGCGACTCCATCCTCGCCAACCGCTACGGCTACGGAGCGGGCGCGCCCCTCGACTACAACGACCCGGACGGACACTGGCCGAACTGGAAGAAGATCGGCAGCGCGATCTCGTCCGGCTGGAACACCGTCAAATCCGTAGCCACCACGGCCTGGAACTACACGGTCAGCGCGGTGAAGTGGGTCGGCTCCGCGATCAAGAACACCGCGGTGGCGATTTACCACAAGACCGGCCTGGACCGGGTGGTGAACAAGGTCAAGGAGGGCTACCGCGCCCTCAAGAGCGGCAACTTCAAGGATTGGGCGAGACAGCAGGCGCGGGCGGCAGCCAAACGTCTGGTAGAGGTGAAGAAGGCGGTCACCGCCAGGGCGCATGCCGCCGTCAAGGCGGCGATCAAGTACACGCCGATCCCGGCGTTGATGGCCGCCGCCAAGCCGCTGATCAAGATGGCCGGAAAGGTCATTCAGAGCGCGGCGAAACTCGCACCGGCACTCGTCGCGATGACAGTTCAGGCGGTCACGGACCCGACGAAGTTCGCGGCCAACCTGTACGACAAGGCCGTCGCGTCCGTCGGCGCGGTGGTGGAGAACGTCTCCAAGGCGGCAGACGCGGTCGGGCAGTTCGTCCAGGAACACCAGGACGCGATCATCGAGGGCCTGGCGGTCGTCGGCGGCATCGCGGCCGGCCTCGCCTGCACGGCGGCCACCGCCGGTGTCGGCGCGGTCGCCTGCATGGTGGGTGCCGCTGCGCTGATCAACCTGGCCAAGGACGCGGCTCAGGGCAACATCCACAGCTTCGGCGACGCCTTCAAGTCGGCTGCGATCGGCGGTGCCACCGGCCTGCTCGGCGCGGGTGCGGGCGCGATCGGCGGTAAGGTCGCCGGCGCCGTGGTCGGCAAGCTGGGCAGCTTCGGCGGCAAGGTCGGCGGCCGGTTGCTGGAGGGTGCGGTCGACGGTGCGGTCAGCGACGGCGTCGAGCAGTTCGCGACCACCGGCAAGGTCAATCTCGCGAGCGTGGCGACCAGCGCCGGTATCGGCGCCCTCACCGGCGGCTTCGGCCGCTCCGGCGGCGGTAGCCGATGCAACAGCTTCACCGCCGATACCGGCGTGCGGATGGCTGATGGAACCACCAAGGAGATCAGTCTCGTCCGCATCGGCGAGGCGGTCGTGGCGACGGACCCGACGACGGGACGGACGGAGAACCGCCTCGTCACGGATGTCATCGTCGGTACCGGCGAGAAGCATCTGGTCGAGATCACCATCGACACCGGCGCTGGGCAGAGCAAGATCGTGGCCACCGAGGACCATCCGTTCTGGGTGACCGATCTCCGGACCTGGGTTCCCGCCAAGAACCTGGGTGCCGATTATCGCTTCGAGACCGCGGATCATCGCCAGGCGACCGTCCACAGCACAAGGCCGTGGACCGAGCAGACGACGGTCTACAACCTCACGGTCGACGGGCTTCACACCTACTACGTCGAAGCCGGCGATGCCGGTGTACTCGTCCACAACGACAGCTGCAAGGTCGGCGGTGGCGGTGACCCGAGAAGCTACACCGCTCCGAAGGACACGGCCCACCGGCTGACGTACGACCTGGTCGACAAGGACGGCAACTCCAAGGTCTCCGGCAGTCTGTGGAGCGGCAACATGACGCCGGAGGAGAAGAGCGTCAAGGGCGGGTGGAACCAGCAGGCAGTGACCAACACCGAGGCCCGCCTGATGCGCATGCTCGGTCTGCCGTCCAAGCACGACATCCCGAACGACCCGTACTTCAATCTGCTCGGTGACGTGACGATCGACGAGGGTGACGTACTCCACCTCTCAGGCAACAAGGATCCGTGCGGCCGCTGCCAGAACGTCATGAAGGAGTTCATGGACGACATGGGCGCCGACATTATCTATCATGGCCCGAGCGGAATTTGGCCCAAGAAGTGAGAGGTCGTGACATGGAGTTGACGGTCGAGCAGCTACAGGAGGAGGAAACGTCGCGTCATGGCGATTTCTACTCGCTCGCCCTGTTCCGTGAGTTGGACGAAGGAGCAGAGGGCATCGAGATCCAGCGCACCGTCGGCGGCATCTACGGCGAAGAGGGAGTGGGTGGACGCTCGTACTGCACCGTCACGGCCGATCACGACACCCACTACGGCGGCATCGAGCGTGTCGTCTGGTCCGATTCCGCCGTGGAGATCAGCTATACGGATGCGGCGCGCCAGGCTCTCAACCTCGCGGATCGAAACCTCGTTCTTCAGCTTTCCATGGACGATTCCGATCGCACTAAGGTAAAGGACGGAATCCGTCGAATCTTCGCCGGAGAATTCGTGCCTCCGCAACCTGAACTCGTGAATTTCGACTGATTCACGTCATAAAAAAGCATTGTGAAAACGGGGGAGGAAGCGTCTATGAGTAGGCGTATGCCTTGGCAGCTGGTCAGCCGGGGTCTATTGGGCTTGGTCGTCGCGGTGGGGACGGTGGTCGCGCTGCCCGCAGCGCAGCCGGCCCTGGCCGACGCGGCCGGGCAGGGTGGGGACTATGTGCCCATCAACGGCACGGACGTACGGGTGCTGGACACCGCCAACGGGGTCGGCACCACCAAGGGGGTTCGCGGGCCCGCGAGCACCACGCTGTTCCAGGTGACCGGCGTCGGCGCGGTCCCGACCACCAACGTGAAGGCGGTGATGGTCGACATCACGGCCAAGGCGCCGACGGCCAACACGTGGCTCACGCTCTGGAAGGGTGACGAGTCGGCTCGTCCGGGCGTGGGGACGATCAACGTCGTCACGGGCGAGCAGATCTCCAACTCGGCCGTCGTCGAGGTCGGTGCGAACGGCAAGCTCAACCTGTACAACTCGGCCGGCAACGTCAACGTCCTCGTCGACGTGCTCGGCTACTTCACCAACGTCAGGGCGGCCAGCGGGCCGGGCGGCTTCGTGCCGGTGCCCTCGAACCCGACGCTGGTGAGCACCGGTGGCGGTGTCGGCACGCCGGCCGGGACGATCCCGGCGGGCGGCAGCCGGACGGTCAACCTGCTCGGCGGCATCGTGCCCGCCGGGTCGACGGCGGTCTTCGTCGACCTTCAGGTCGGCAGCGCCACTCAGGCCGGTTGGGTGGAGACCGCGCCGACCGGGGGTACGGGGCACAGCAGCAGCCTCGAGTTCGCGGTCGGCACGACGTCCTCCGGCGCGATGATCCGGATCGCGGCGGACGGCCGGGCGAACATCGTCAACCACAGCACCGCGGCCATCAACGTGCTGGTGCGGCTGCTCGGCTACTTCACCAACACCAACGCCACGGGCGCGGGGCTGCGGCCGATCGCCCGCCGGCTGATCGACACCACCCTGCCGGCCAACGGCTCGATCGACGTCGCGGTGGGCGGCACCAACGGGCTGCCGATCAAGGGCATCGCCGGCGTGGCCCTGAACTTCACGGCTGCCGCCCCGACCGAGAGCGGCTACTTCAAGTCGTGGGGCGTGGGCAACACCGAGCCGGGCAGTTCGGTGTCCACCTGGAACGCGGACAAGCAGCGCGGTGGCATGGCGATCATCAAGCCTGGCACCGACGGCAAGATCCGGGTACGCAGCGTCAGCACCGGTACGGTCCGGCTGGTCGTCGACCTGCAGGGCTGGTTCGCCGAGCCGATCACCCCGCTGCCGATCGCCCAGTACGCCGCGACCACGGTGTTCCAGACGCCGCCGGCCGCGGGTGCGACGGTCGGTGCGCTCGAGTACTCGTACGTGGACAACATCGGCGTGATCCGCCTGGGCCACCAGACGAACGTGGACTTCTTCGGCACCGGGTCGGTGCAGTGGAGCACGGCGGCGGCGGACGGCTCGTTCACCGGGCAGACGGGCGCGAGCGTCTACACCGACGGCCGGTTCCAGGTGACCGCGTTGCGCACGACCGGCGACTACTGGACGGCCAGCCAGAAGACCGCCGGTGGCGCCGACTTCAACCCGTGGGGCGGTTTCGGCGGGTCGATGGTGTCGTCGCCGACGCAGATCACGCTGTCCACCGGCACCACGATCAACCTCGCGGTGGACTCGGACGGGGCGCTGTGGCACCACCGGGTGGTCACCGGCACGACCTCGTACTGGCGCAACCTGGGTGACCAGGACCTGGTCGGCCCGGTCACGGCGGTGCCGGTCGCGCAGGGCCAGCAGTTGTTCGCCCGGGACACCTCGGGTGCGGTCCGTACGGTGCTGTACGCCAACGACGGCACGATGGGCGCCTGGGTGAACCTCGGCGGCAACAACGTGACCGACCGGCCGGCCGTGGTCGCCTACCCCGGACCCCGGCTGCGGGCGGTCGTGCACGCCGCGGACGGCACGATCCAGACGAAGATCCAGAACACCGACGGCTCCTGGCCGGCGGACTGGGAGACCGTCGGGGGCACCTTCACCTTCGTGGGCGCCCCGGCCGCCATCCTGGACCCGGTGCTGGGCCGCACCGCGCTCGTCGCCCGGGGTACGGACAACGAGATCTACGCGGCGTTCGAGACCTCCGCGGGCTCCGGCACGTGGGGCCAGTGGAACCGGGTGAGCGAGAACTCCGACCCGGCGGCGAGCGACCCGACCGTCACGCCGGTGCGCAACGGCTCGGGCCAGAGCTGGCTGATCGTCTGGCGCAACCCGAACGACGCCACCCGCGTCTTCTGGCGTGACCCGGCGACCACGCCGCCCGCGGGCAAGTCGAAGGCGGCAACGTCCGGGCCGGTGACCTTCACCGGGCACACCCTCCCGGCTCCGCCGAAGGACTGACGGCACGTAGGTGAAAGGGAGAGGTCGCCGGGCGGTGACCTCTCCCTTTCCGTTCACCTCAGCGGGTGCCCAGCCAGTCCACCCCGGCCCCCGTGACCACGGTGTTCTCGGCGATCGAGCTCAGCAGGTCCACGTCCATGGCGTCGCCGTTGGCGATCAGCGACACCATCCGGCCGCCGTCGAGCTCGACCACCATGAGGCGGTACGGCGGTGATCCGCCGGGACTCATCAGGCGAGTCCGGGCCGGGTGTCCCCCGACGGCGAGTTCGGTCCCGCCGTCCGGCACGGGTGTCGTGGTGCCCACCTCGATGCGTACCGCGGTGTCCTTCATCCGGCCCGCGGGGTTCTGCAGCCAGACCGTCGCCTTCCAGGCTTTCGGCGTCGGGCCCTCGACCTCGGTCCGGTTCACCCGCCAGCCGCTCGGCAGCGTCCGGAACCGCAGCGGTGTCGTGTACGTGTCCGGCGAGGGGACCATCGACTCGGCGATCCGGAGCAGGTCCTCCTTGCCGAGACCGGCCTTGTAGGTCTGGAGACTCAACCTGACGCGCCCGTCGGGCGACCAGGAGAGCGTCAGCCCGCTCTTGTCCGGGAAGAAGGTGCGGAAGCTGCCCTCCACACCCTTGATGTCGACCTTCTCCTCCGGGTCCCGGCCGCCGCGCTCGGTGCCGGCATCCATGGTGACGCCGAGCGACAGCATGGGGATGGACGTGGACCGTGGAACGCCCGGGCGATTCCATTCCCGGGAGACTCCGGGCGAGCCGCGTCCGACGGGGCTGAAGCCGGAGCGCGCGTTCTCCGTGAAGCCGTCCGGCAGCCAGGCCGGCTGGTATCCCATCGGTCCTTCCAGCGCCGTCGGCGCCGCCGGCAGGGCCGGCGCCGGCTGGTGGCGGTCGCGGTCGACCAGGACCGTCGGGATGACGATCGCCGTGGCGACCGCGGCCGCGAGCAGCCCGGCGCCGGCTCCCAGCCCGATCTGGCGGCGGCGCCGGGCCCGGGCGATGCGTGCGGCGAGCCCTGAGCGGATCCGCTCGACCGGCAGGGCGCGATCCGCCTGGCTGCCCTGCGCCTCCCGGATCAGTTCCTCGATCATCATGGCTGCTTCCTGAGGTCGGCGAGGGCGGCGGGCACGGCCTGCTGCAGGCTGGCCAGCGCGCGCGAGAGGTGGGTGCGGACGGTGACGGCCCGGCAGCCGAGGGTCTCGGCGATCTGTTCCGTCGACAGGTCCTCGTAGAAGCGCAGCGCGATGACCGCCCGTTGCCGCGGCGGCAGGGTGGCGATCAGCCGGAGCATCGCGTCCCGTTCGTCGCGCGGCGCGGTCAGATCGGGCACGGGCGGCATGAGCCCCGCGAGCGTGTCGCCGGCGAGCGGCACCGACCGGGCGGCACGGCGCCGCCGCCAGGACAGGAACTCGTTGACGATCATGCGCTTCAGGTACAGCTCCGGCGCGTCCAGACCGCCGATGCGCGACCACCGTGAGTGCGCCCGGACCAGCACGTTCTGAGTGATATCCTCAGCCAGGTGCGGATCCCAGGTGACCACGGTGGCATACCGCACCAGGCTGCCCAGCCGGGCGGACACGAAATCCTCGAATGTCACGTGTACCAAACGCCCCCACCGGCCCGGTCTGATGACAGCCGGTGGAAGAATCTACCCCCGGGCGCGGGCGGCGATGACGGTAGCGACCAGGGCCTACTTGCAGAGGGCGGTGTCCAGGGCGTTCTCGAGGTGCTCGACCTGGGGAAGCGCGGTGGGCAGGGCGGTCACCGCGATGGTCGCGGACTTGCCGGTGGTGGTGACCGCGTCGACGGTGGTGTAGCCCGGGGCGTTGCCGCCGTGCTGCCACGCGACACCGCCGCAGCTGAGGTCGAAGGTGGCGATGCCGAGGCCGTACTTCGCGGTGCCGCTCGTGTCGTATTCGGGCGCGTCGACCGTCGTCTGCATCTCCCGCAGCTGGGCGGGCGCGAGCAGGCGACCCTTGATCAGCGCGGTGAGGAAGCGGTTGAGGTCACTCGGGCTGGCGATCAGCTGGCCGGCCGCCCAGCCCATCGACGGGTCCATCGTGGTGACGTCGGTCCACTCGTCGCCCGGCTGAGCCACGTGGTAGCCGTGCGGGTGGGCGCCGCGGATCTCCTGGTCGCCGACGCCGGGCCAGTATGTGTCACGCAGGCCGAGCGGCTTGATGATGCGGTCGGTGATCTCCTCGCTGATCGGGCGGCCGGTCACCTTCTGCACGAGCAGCCCGGCGAGGATGTAGTTGGTGTTGCTGTAGTTCCAGGTGCCGTGCTCGGGGGCGTCGGTCCGGGCCAGCGCGGCGTCCAGCATCTCCCGCGGCTCGTAGTAGCGGTGCTGGATCGCGAAGTAGTCCGTGATCATCACGTCGTCGTAGTCGGGCAGCCCGCTGGTGTGCTGGAGCAGCTGGCGGACCGTGATGGTCCGGCCGTCACCGGCGCCGCGGACCAGCCCGGGCAGGTACGTCTCGACCGGCTCGTCCAAGGCCACCTTGCCCTCGCCGACCAGCTGGAGCACCACGACCGCGGTGAACATCTTGGTGTTGCTGGCGATCCGCACCTTGCCGTCGACCGGCACCCGGGCGCCGGTCCGCAGGTCGCCGACGCCGCTGGTGAGGTTGCGGGTCCGGCCGTCGGCCTGCCGCACCGAGGCGAGCGCCCCCGGGAACCCGTCCTCGCGGACCAGCCCGTCAAGCACCTTCTGCACGGCGTCCCGCGGCGGCGGCGTGGTGGTGGCCGAGGCGGGGGAGAGCGGCGCGCCGGTGAGCGCGAGTGCGGTGGCGAGGGTGACGACGACGGCCTTCATGGGTTCCTCCTGGTGTCTGCTGCGGGCTCCAGAAGCCTCCCGCCGAACCCTCGGCCGATCGATCCCGCACGCTGGAGTCGCGTGGTGCAGCAGGCTGTACCGTCCGCTTCCGGCCAGCACTCGGCCGTTGCCCCTGACCTGTACTTATGGTCGGCGTATGGCAGTCACGTTCACCGACCTGATGACGGCCGTCCCGGGCGACTGGGAGCGGGCCGCCGACACCTGGCTCGGCCTGGCCCGCGAGTCGGAGGATGCCGCGGCGGCCATCCTGGAGCGCGGCCGGAGCAAGGTCGACGAGCACTGGACCGACGAGGTGGGCGCCGGGGCCGGCGCCCGGCTGGACACCCTGTCGACCTCGTACCAGACGGCGGCGGGCACGATGCACGGCGTCGTCTCGATCCTGTACGGGCTGGCCGATGCGGTCGGCCCCGTTCAGCGCTCCCTCCAGGCCGCGGTGGATTTCGCGACCGGCAACGGCCTGAGCGTCGACGCCGGTGGCGGGGTCGTGGTGCCCCCGGGCTGGGCGGGTCCTCCGAACGTCCCGGGCGACGCGGACCGCCTGATCCGGGAGGCGGTCGACTCCGCCGCCCGCATCGACGTGCAGGCGCGCGATCAGCTGGACAAGCTTGCCGACGCGGTGACCAATGAGGACCGGGACGCCGCGATCGACGATGTCCAGGGTGAGGCGTCGGCGTCCCAGGTCGACCTGATGGTCGAGGCGCTGCCGGTCGGTCAGGACCCGGCCACCGTCGCGGCCTGGTGGAACTCCCTGTCGGAGGAGGACCGGTCGGCGTTCGAGAAGGCGGTGCCGGTCGAGCTCTACGACCTCCAGGGGCTCCCCGAGGACGTCAAACGCCGGCTGGAGGGCGACGGTGGCTACAACCGGATCGAGTCCATCCGGTGGGCCAAGGAGAACGCGTTCAACCCCGACATCGACATCTACGGCAACAACTGCGCCAACTTCGTGTCGCATGCCCTGCTGAACGGGGGTCTCGAGGAGAGGGCCGATCCCGTCGACGCGCGCAATCCCCTGGGTCACAACTGGACCGACGGAGCGCACACCGGCATCCCGCTCGTCGACACCCACACGGCCTCGCCGGCCTGGTACAACAGCGAGAGGCAGCGCGACCTGTTCGTCGCGGCCGGCGGTGGGGAGATTCCGCTTTCCGAGGTGCAACCCGGCGACATCATCTACTTCGAACAGGCGGCGCCGAACGGCCCGATCGAAGAGGGCAAGGTGCATCACGCCGCGGTCGTCACGTCGGTGACCCCGGACGGCGACATCCACTACACGCAGCACACCGCCTCCCGGCTCGATGCCAGCCTGGACGGGCGGCTCCCGACCACGGAGGTCGTCGAGGGCGACCAGCGAGTGGTCGCCGCCCGGCCCCGGCAGAACTGGTAGGCCCGGCACGACTGGTAGGAGGGCGTCATGGGCATCGAGATGCGGACCGAGCACATCGATCAGGCGGGCGACGACCTGGGCACCCTGGCCGACGCCGCGGGCCGGAGGGCGACCTCGCTGTTCCACCTCAGCGACGTGGCCGCGCGGAACCACCCCGGCTGGGTGTCGTCGGCGTCGCTGGCCAACTGCCGGACCGTGTGGGAGGACCGCATGCAGCGGACGCTGCGCACCACGGCCGAGATGGGGGAGGCGCTGGCCGGTTCGGCGGGTGCGGTGGCCGGCGGGGAGAGCGAGGCGACCAGCCGCCTCCGCGACGTCCTAGGCGGTTTCGACAAGTGAGGCCCGGTCCCGGCCGGCGGCGACCCGGACCAGCGCGATCATCAGGCCGAGGGTGACCCAGACGTAGGCGTTGCTGCCGGGGAAGGACAGCCAGCCGTACGGCTTGTCCCACCACAGCCAGACCAGGCTGCTGCAGAGCAGCACGGTCGCACCGCCCAGCGCGATCATCCGGCGTGGACGGTCGAGGGAGCGTTCCAGCAGCAGGAACAGCGCCGGCAGCAGCCACACCAGGTGGTGCACCCAGGTGATCGGGCTGATCAGGCAGGCGACGATCCCGGTCAGGGCGAAACCGGTGCGGTGGTCGGCGTTGCGGGCCGTCCACCACCAGTACGCGAGGACGACCGCGACCGCCGCCGGCCAGAACGTCTCGGGCGCCTGGAGCCGTGCGATCACCCCGTGCAGCGACTGGTTGGACACGTACTCGGTCCGGCCGACCCGTTGCGTGTCCCACAACGCCCGCGTCCAGAAGGTCCGGGACTCGCCGGGGGCCACCAGGAGCGTGATCAGGGTCGCCCCGGCCGCCGTCCCGATCGCGGTGGCCGCGGCCCGGTACTGCCGGCGGATGATCAGGTAGCCGATGAACACCGCGGGCGTCAGCTTGATCGCCGCGGCCAGGCCGATGCCCCACCCGGTCCACGGGCCAGGCCCTCGGCCGTTCTCCAGGTTGCGCAGGTCGGCGCAGACCAGGACGAGCAGCACCAGGTTGATCTGGCCGTAGCTGAACGTGTCGCGGGACGGTTCGAAGACCAGGAAGGCAAGGAACGTCAGGGGTACGAGGCACCACGCCGTCCAGCCGCGGGACCGCAGGACGGGCAGCACGTACCAGCGCATCAGCAGGCCGATCATGGCCGCGTTGACGACCAGCCCGGCCGCCACCGCCACCGGCCACGAGGTCCAGGCCAGCGGCGCGAAGACGATCGCGGCGAACGGCGGGTAGGTGAAGCCGTACTCGGTGCCCTGGTAGCGGTACTGGTACAGGTCGCCGTCGTGCAGCAGCCACGACTGCACGGCCCCGCGGTAGACGCCGAGGTCGAAGAAGTGCCGGAAGGTCGGCATCGTGACCAGGAAGACCCCGACCGCGGCGGACGCGCCGATCACCAGCGCCCACTGGCGGCGATTCGTCACCGGGTCTCCCGCGCCGGACGCAGGTCCGGCAGCGCCGCTGTCAGGCGTACCGCGGCAAAGGTCGTGAGACCGATCAGCGCGCCCGCCGCAGCCAGCAGGATCCGGTCCTGGTCGGGCGGGTAACCGTCCGGCAGGACGACAAGGGCCAGGACCACACCCACCACCGCGAGTACGCGACGCGCGCCCTGATCGACGACGGAGGCGGCGAGCGGCGCCAGCCCCCAGAGCAGGTACCAGGGGCGCAGCGCCGGTCCGAACACCACCGCCGCGGTCAGCACGATGCCCAGACCCTGGACCGGACCCAGCTTCGCCCGGTACGTCCACACGACCGCCGCCACCACCAGGACGGTCAGCACTCCCGCCCAGCGCCAGAACCCGAGGTGCCCGGTCAGCCGGCCGAGTCCGCTGGTCAGCGACCAGTTCTCCGGCGAGACGGGAGTGCTCAGCGTGCCCAGCCAGCCGTACCCGGTGCCCGCCGCCGCCGTGATCAGCGCGGTCGCCGCACCTGCCGTGCCCACCACCGTGGCCGCGGCACGCATCCGCCGCCCGCGCCCGTCCAGCTGAGAGGCCCAGATGACGGCGACCGCGACGAGCCCCAGCACCGCCGGCGCCTTCACCAGCGCCGCCGCCACGACCAGGACCGTCGCCACGACCGGCCGGCGCCGGACCGCGGCGGCCAGGCCCACGGCGAGCAGGCCGACCATCAGCGCGTCGTTGTGCGCGCCGCCGACGAAGTGGATCAGCGTCAGCGGGTTGAGCACGACCAGCCAGGCGGCGGCCCGGGGACCGACCCCGGCGGCCGGGGCGAGCGTGCGGATCGCCACCGCGAGCAGCGCCAGCCCGCCGATCGCGACCAGCCGCATCGCGACCACGCCGAGCAGCAGGTGGGAGCTCAGCGGCGGGGCGATCAACTCGCTGACGATCAGGAACGCCGGGCCGTACGGGCTGGGGGTGTGCTGCCAGATCGCCGGGATCTGCTCGGCGATCAACCCGCCGAGGACCGCCGGTCCGTGCTGGTAGACGTCGATCCCGGCGTCGACCATCTGCCCCTGGGCCAGGTAGCTGTAGACGTCCCGGCTGAACAGCGGCGGGGTGAACAGCAGCGGGGCGCTCCACAACGCGAGCGTGCGCCACGGGTCGTCCGGTGCGACCCGGCCGTACCACCACCAGCCCGCGACGAGCAGCGCCAGCCCGCAGTAGACGGCTACCAGGCCTGCCTGCGCGTTGGTGCCACCGGCGAAGAACGGGATGCCGACCGGGAGCGCGCCGGCGCCGAGGCCACCCGCGGCGATCAGCGCGGAGCCGCCGAGCCCGGTTGCCCGGGACAGGGCGACATGATCTTTTCGCACCGATGGATCTTTTCGATCACGCGTGTCGAGAGGTGAACGCCCGCATGTCGCGGAAGGTGATTCCTGCTGTCACGATGAGCCCTCTGCCGGACATGGGATTCACGTGAGCTCTGCGACCGAGGACGAGAAGCGCTTCCGCCGGCTGTACGCGGACAACTTTCCGTTGCTGCTCGCGTACGCCCTGCGCCGGGTCGAACAACCCGACGACGCGGCGGACGTGGTGGGCGAGACGTTCCTGATCGCCTGGCGGCGCCTGCGTGAGCTGCCGCCCGATCCCGAGGTGCGGCTCTGGCTGTACGGCGTCGCGCGGCGCGTGCTGGCCAACTTCCACCGCGGCGGCGTCCGCCGGGACCGGCTGGGCGAACGGCTGCGGCAGCGGCTGACCACGGTGTTCGCGGCCGACCCGGGCACCGAGGTGCCGGAGCGGCTCGCGGTGCGCCAGGCGCTGGCCCGGCTCAGCGAACCCGACCGGGAGGTGCTGATGCTCACCGCGTGGGAGGGGCTGGAGCCCCGGGAGGTGGCGAGTGTGCTGAACGTGAGCCCGAGCGCCGTGCGTACCCGTCTCTCCCGGGCTCGGGCCCGGCTGCGCGAACTGACCGGTGACGATCCGGATCGGTCCGGACATGAACTGGGTGTCCTGACCGTTCCCGTCCCGAAGGAGGCACGATGACCGACGAGCGGTTCGACCGGAAGATCCATGACGCGGACCCCTACCGTCCGGAGATCGCGGAGAGCCTCGCCGGGGCGGAGCAGCATCTCCTGGAGGAGATCATGTCCGAGCCCCAACCGCGCCGGGCCGTGTTCCGCCGCGCGGCGTTCACGCTGGCCGCCGCGGCAGTGCTCGTCATCGCCGTCGCGGTGTCGCTGGTGTTCCGCTCGCAGCCGTCGCAGACGCGGGCGATCGTGCCGCCCGGCGCGGCGGTGCCCGAGCAGAAGCAGGCGCCGGCCATGACCCCGGCCGCCTGGCAGAAGCTGGCCGAGGAGGCGCCCCGGCTGATCGTCGACGCGGAGGGCTGGAAGGTCACCCACGCGTACGGCTTCGCCGACCACACCGGCACGATGGCCTTCGGCAAGGGCAAGCAGATCCTGGAGATGAACTGGTACCCGGCGGGGCAGTACCAGGGCTACCGCAAGGACCGGGACGCGGTCAGCAAGCCGGAACCGGCCGTCGTCGACGGCTGGAAGGGCAAGACCGTCCGGTACACCGCCACCGACTTCGCGACCATGCTGGAGCCGCGGGACGGCGTCTTTGTGGAGCTGCGCGGCCAGCTCGTCGCGAACCGGGCGGCCTACGACGAGCTGCTCACCAACGTGAAGCGGGTCGACGTGAAGACGTGGCTGGCGGCGCTGCCGCCGGAGATCGTGACGCCGGACAAGGCCCAGGACGCGGCCGCCAAGATCCTCGCCGACATCCCGTTGCCGCCCGGGTTCGACCCGAAGAAGGTGAAGTACGAGGGCACCAACGACCCGTACCAGTTCGGCGCGCGGGTCACCTCCGAGGTCGGCTGCCGCTGGATCGCCGAGTGGGACCGGGCGAAGAAGGCCGGCGACAAGCCGGCGATGGACAAGGCCGCCGATGCGCTCAAGAGCAGCCACGACTGGAAGGTGCTCAACGACATGAACGCCGAGGGCGACTGGCCGGAGGTGTTCTGGGAGTACTCCGACAAGATCGCCCACGGCGAGCTGCCGGTCGGCTACAAGTCGGGGCTGGGCTGCGGCACCAGCTGGTGACGGAAGACATCGACGCCTGCGGATTGGTTGCAGTCCACTCGGTATTCAATATCATCGATGTTCATGGACGAGTTCGCCGGTCGGCTGGGAGCGCTTCGCCGGCTGCGCGGGCTCACCCAGGAGCGGCTGGCGGACGTCTCCGGCCTGAGCGTCCGCGGCATCCGTGAGCTGGAACGCGGCCGTGGCCGGGCGCCGCGGCCGCGGACCGCCGCGCTGCTCGCCGACGCCCTGCTCCTGGCCGGCGCCGAACGTGCCGACTTCCTCGCCCTCACCACCGCCCGGGGCCGATGCGACATCGACGCGGCCCCGCCCGGTGAGCTGCCGCCGGCGATCAACGACCTCACCGGCCGCGACGGCGAACTCGCCCGGCTCGCCTCCCTCGCCTCGCCGGGCATCGCGTTCCGGCGTCCCGGCCCCGCCGTCGTCGTCCTGCACAGCCTGGCCGGCATCGGCAAGACCAGCCTCGCGATCGGCGCCGGGCACCGCGTCCGCAGCGGCTTCCCCGACGGGCAGCTCTTCGCCGACATGCTGGGCGGCACGCTGAAACCGCTCGACCCGGCCGTCGTCCTCGGCCGCTTCCTGCGCTCGCTCGGCGTCCCCGACGAGCAGCTCCCGCCCACCCGGGCCGCCCGCGTCGCGCTCTACCGGACCCTCACCCACGACCGGCGCCTCGTCGTCGTGCTCGACAACGCCGCCGACGAACGCCAGGTCCGCCCGCTGCTGCCCGCCGGCGCCGGGTCGTTCGTGCTGGTCACCAGCCGTCGCCCGCTCGCCGGTATGGAGGCGGTCGAGCGGCTGGCCCTGGGCATCCTCACCCACCCGGCCGGGCGCGCGCTGCTGCGGAGCATCGTCGGGCCACGCGCCATCGCCGAGCCGGCCGCGACCGCGGAACTCGCCGGGCTGTGCGGCCACCTCCCGCTCGCCCTGCGCATCGCCGGCAACCGGCTGGCCAGCCGCCCGTCCTGGAGCGTGGCGAGGATGGTGGGTCAACTACGCGACCTGGGTACGCGGCTGAGCACGCTCACCGCCGGCGACCAGGGCGTCCGGGCCGCCTTCGCCGTCTCGTACGGTCAGCTGACACCGGCCGCGGCCCTGGTCTTCCGCCGCAGCTCCCTGCTCGCCCCGGCCGACTTCGGCGTGAGCCTCGCCGCGGTCACCGCCGATCTGCCGGACGCGCCGACCGCGGCCGCGCTGGAGGAACTGGTCGACTTCGGCCTGTTATGTACCGCGGGAGAGCGCTATCAGTTCCACGAGCTGGTCCGGCTGTTCGCCCTGGAACGGCTCCAGCAGGACGAGCCCGGCCGGACCGTGGTCGCCGCCCGCGCCCGCATGGTCGGCTGGGTGCTCCAGCGCACCGGCAGGTCCGGTTATGCCGGTCCTGTGCCTGGTCCAGGCCACGATCCGATGGTCAGCTGAGGGCCATCCCCCGCAGGATCATCGAAAGGCAGTCGCATGAAGAGACGCCTCGCCGCCACCCTCGGCATCGCCGGTGCGATCGCGCTGGTCATGACCGGGTCTCCGGCCGGTGCCGCGCCGGCCGGCCCCGACCGGACAGCGCAGACCTTCCAGTTCCCGGAGAGATACCAGAAGCAGATCCCGCTGCAGAAGGCGGCAAGCGCGATCCGCAACGAGATCGAGCGCGGCACCTACGCCGGGTACGCCGGCATCGAGCTCGCGGACGACCACGTGGTGCTCTGGTGGAAGGGCGCCCTGCCCGCGACCATGGCCAAGGTCGCCCGGGCCGCGGCGGCGAACGCCACCATCGAGGTCCGATCGGCTGCCCACTCGCTGGCCGAACTGCGCGCCGCCGGCGCCACGCTGCGCTCGGCTCACCCCGGCGTCCGGGTCAAGTACGCGGTCGACGGCAGCAAGGTGGTGCTGAGCGTCGCGTCCGCGTCGACCCTCAAGAGCGCCCCGAAGGCCGACGTTCCGGTGTCCGTCGAGGTGACCGGCGCCAAGGTGGCGACCAGCCGCCGGGACGACTGGGCGCCGTGGATCGGTGGCGCCGACGCGATCATCGGCAACGCCCGCTGCACCAGTGGCTTCGCCGTCAAGAACAGCGCCAACCAGCAGTTCCTGCTGCTCGCCGGCCACTGCGGCGACAACGGCAACCAGGTCCGCGACGGCGTCGGCGAGGTCATCGGCACCTTCACCGGCGACAACTCGACCCACGACCTCGGGCTGGTCGCCACCGGCTCGGTCGACAACCAGATGTACGTCGGCGGCCTGGACAGCAACGCGGTCATCAACGTCGACGGCTGGGACTGGGTGTTCGCCGGCGAGTACCTGTGCCAGTCCGGCGGCTCGTCGGCCCGTGACATCGGCGGCCCGGTCTGCAACCTGCGGGTCGAGAAGTTCAACACCGACCCGGGCGACGCGGTCGAGGCCCGTCAGGTCGACGGCCAGGCCGCGGTCCGCGGCGGCGACAGCGGCGGCCCGGTCTACTCCGGCTCGGCCGGCGGCGGCGCCATCGCCAAGGGCATCAACTGCTACACCTACGTCGGCAACAACACCATCCTGGGCTTCCAGGACTTCGGCACGGCCACCCGTGACTACGGCATCTGGATCGCCGACTAGAACACCCTCAGGCCCGGGTCCTCCGGCTGCCGGCTCAGCCGTCGGCGCCGGAGGGCCCGGGCCGATTTCTGTCACACCCGAACGCTAACGTTCGCCCTGCTGTTGCCGACGGTCTCCGTTCGGCACCGGTGTGATCGTGTTCGTGCTGACGACGGGTGGGGCATGCGCAGTTTCGAGTTCATCGAGGGCAGCTCGGCGAAATTCTGGGAGATCTGGCAGGACGGTTCCGAGGTCACCGTGCGGTTCGGCCGGGTCGGCACCAGCGGCCAGACCAAGGTCAAGACCTTCGATGACACCGCCGCGGCCTCCGCCCACGAGACCAAGCTGATCGCCGAGAAGACCCGCAAGGGGTACGCCGAGACGACCGCCGCCTCGGCTTCCCCCACACCACTTACTACTCCTGTCGTTGTGCCTGTCTCACCACCCCTCAATGATGAGGATGCGTTCGTGTTTCCGGCGGCGTGGCATCGGTATCGGTGGGCGCGGCGCGGTGGCAGCGGGGTCGGGCGGTTCGTGCCGGACCCCAAGGCCGGGGCCGCGGTCAAGGAGATGTCGGCGAGTTTCCGGTCGGCGGAGGAGGACGTGGCGTCCTGCGCCGCGCGGGCGGTCGCCGCCACGCTCCCCTGGCGGCACCGCGAGAGGGCCGCCGCCTTCGCCGACCACTGGATCGCCCAGCACGGCCTGCGGTTCGCCGCCGAGGCGGCGGTGCGCGCGATGAGCATCGTGGTCTCCGACGAGAAAGTGCCGACCGCCCGGGAACTCCGGCCCGGCGACACCCGGCAGAGCTACCAGATCGACAGCCCGATGCTGATCGCCTTCCGGGTGCGGCACGCCCTCGCGTCCGCCACCGACGAGGAGTACGCCGAGGTCGTCGCCGCGCTCACGCCGCATCGGGCCGGGCACGCCTACGCCCGCGCGGCCACCTCGGTCCTCCTGCCGACGCAGCACGAGTGGGTGGCTGAGGACGTCGCCTCGGCGAGCGCCGGCCACGACTCCTACCTCGCCACGTTCCTGCTCGCGGCCGTCTCCACCCGGGCGCAGCTCGACGCCCTGGCGCCGGACGTGACCTTCTGGCCGGTCGTCGGCTCGCTCGCCATGCCGACGACGCTGGCCGACCCGCTCGGCTCCGACATCGCGCCGGCGATGTTCGGCTGGCTCGCCGAGGACTACGCCGACTCCGACGCCAAGCGGCGCATCCTCGCCGTGCTCGCGGCCCTGCCCGGCGACGACGTGATGGGCGGCCTGATCGAGCGGGCCGACCAGAGGTTCGTCGCGCCCGCGCTGACCGACGCGGCCGCCCGCTATCCCGTGCGGGCCATGCGACTGCTGGCCGAGGGGGCCGGCAACCGTACCGTCGCCGATCTGCTCCGCGCGCACGTGCTCGCCCACCCCGAACTGCTCGAGCAGGTCATGCCACAACTGAGCCCGGCCGCCGCAAGCCGGGTCGAGGCGATCGTCGACGAGGCCGGCGCGGTCGCGGAGGCGCCCGTCGAGGCGGTGCCGCCGCTGCTCGCCGACCCGCCGTGGCGCAACCGCCCCAAAGCCGCGAAGCCGGTCGTGATCGCCGGGCTGGAGTGCACCGACCCACCGGCGATGGCCTGGCTCGACGGCGAACGCGAGTCCTGGCGGCAGACGCACGTCGACCGCTACAACAGCCACGGCGGCTCCTGGGAGGCCGTGGGCCGGCGGATCCTCGCCGGGCAGTCACGCTGGAACGACGCCCCCTACTTCCTCGCGGAAGCGCCCGACCAGGTCGCCCAGCCGGTCGTCGCCGCCTGGCGGCGGATCACCGACACCTGGAACGCCGGAAGCTACCTGCGGCTCGCCGCCGGCCGCTTCGAGCTCGCCGCGCTGCCCGTGTCGCTCGACACCGCGAGGCGCGCCCCCTCGGACGCGGCGCGGCTCCTGCTCCCGTTCGAGTCGGTCGAGGTCGTGCTGCTCATGGCCGACTGGCTGGCGCGGCTCAAGACGGTTCGTGGCACCGCCCTCGAGTGGTTGCTGCGCCATCCCGCGGCCGCCGCCCGGGCGCTGGTTCCGGCCGCCCTGCAGAAGCCGGGTGTGGCCCGGCGCCAGGCCGAGGGGGCACTGTTCGCGCTGCACGGCAACGGTCACACCGAGGCGATCCGGTCCGCCGCGGCCGGCTACGGCGCCGAGGCCGCCACCGCGATCGACACGCTGCTGGCGACCGACCCGGCGGCGCTGCTCCCGGCCAAGATGCCGCCGGTGCCCGCGTGGGCGGTGCCCGGCCTGTTGCCGCCGGTGCTGCTGGCCGACGGATCGGGGGTGCTGCCCGCCGAAGCGGTCACCAACCTGGTCCAGATGCTGGCCATGTCCCGGCTGGGCGAGCCCTACGCCGGTGTGGCGACCGTCGCGGCCGATCTCCGGGCGGCGAGCCTGGCGGAGTTCGCCTGGGGGCTCTTCCAGCGCTGGCAGAACTTCGGGGCCAACTCCAAGGAGGGCTGGGTCCTGGACGCGCTCGGCCTGCTCGGCGACGACGAGACGGTTCGCCGGCTCACCCCGCTGATCTTGGCCTGGCCCGGGGAGGCCGGCCACGCCAAGGCGGTCACCGGCGTGAACGTGCTGGCCGAGATCGGCACCGACGTCGCCCTGATGCACCTGCACGGCATCGCGCAGCGGGCCAAGTTCCGGGGCCTCAAGACGACCGCGGGCGAGAAGATGGACGAGGTCGCCGCTGCGCTGGGCCTCACCGGCGAGCAGTTGGCCGACCGGCTGGTGCCCGACTTCGGGCTGGCCGCCGACGGCAGCATGCGCCTCGGCTACGGGCCACGGCAGTTCACCGTTGGCTTCGATGAGCAGCTCCGGCCGTACGTCGTGGACAGCAGCGGGAAACACCTCAAAGCCCTGCCCAAACCGGGTTTGAAGGACGACGCCGAGCTCGCGCCGGCCGCCTTCAAGGCGTTCGCCGCCCTGAAGAAGGACGTGCGCACGGTCGCGGCCGACCAGCTGCGCCGCCTGGAACGAGCCATGGTGACCGGGCGGCGGTGGAGCGGCGGCGACTTCCGGCGGCTGTTCGTCGAGCACCCGCTGGTGTGGCACATCGTCCGTCGCCTGGTCTGGGGCGTCTACGACGCGTCCGGGACGCTGATCGGCGCGGTCCGGGTGGCCGAGGACCGCACCTTCTCCACAGTGGAGGACGACGAGACCGCGCTCGCCGACGACGCGATCGTCGGGGTCGCGCATCCGCTCGAGCTCGACGCTGCCCTGCCCGACTGGGCCGAGGTGTTCGCCGACTACGAGATCCTGCAGCCGTTCCCGCAGCTCGGCAGGCCGACGTTCGCGCTGACCCCGGCGGAGGCCGCGGCCGGCCGGCTGACCCGTTTCGAGGGCATCACCGTGCCGACCGGCCGGGTGATCGGACTGGAACGCCGTGGCTGGAAACGTGAGGAGCCGCAGGACGGCGGCCACCAGGGCTACATCGAGCTGAGCCTGGCCACGAACCGGGCGGTGGTCATCTCCCTCGACCCGGGCATCGCGATCGGCGCCATCGACATCTTCCCCGAGCAGAAACTCGAGGAGATCTTCCTGTCCGACGGCAGCGACAGCTGGTACCGCAAGGACGGCCGCCTGCCGTTGAGCTCGCTCGACCGGATCGCCGTCTCGGAGGTCATCCGCGACCTGACGGAGGTGACCGCGTGACCTCCGCGGTGCCGCCGCTGCTGGCCGGCCCGCCGTGGCGCGACCGCGGATCCGCCAGGCCGGTGGTGGTCACCGGGCTGGAGTGCGCCGACCCGGTCACCGTCGAGTGGGGCGCCGGCGAGCGAGCGGAATGGCTGGGGGAGCCACGCCCGACCTACTGGGCGATGGACTCGTGGGAGAGGGCCGCCGGTAACTTCCGGGACGGTCCGACGACCTGGCACTACCAGGTCGAGCTTTTCCTGCACGGGCCCGAGGAGATCTTCCGGCCGTTGCTCGCGGACTGGCGCCCGGACCCGCGCTGGGATGCCGCCGGCGTGCTGCGCGCGGCCGGCGCCCGGTTCGAGCAGGACGCCCTGCCGCCCCTGCTGCACGCCGCCCGTCGCCGGCCGGATGAGCTCGGCTTCCTGGTGCTCCCGTTCTCGTCGCCGGATCTGGCCGTGGCCATGGCCGAGGCACTGACCCGCAAGACGCTCCGCGGCCTCGCGCAGGCCTGGCTCGCGCGGCACCCGGCGGCAGCCGCCCGGGCGCTCGTCCCGGCCGCGCTGCAGAAGCCCGGCACCGCCCGGCGCCAGGCCGAGAAGGCACTGCTCACGTTGCACGACCACGGCCAGAGCGGGGCGGTGCGGACCGCGGCGGCCGGATACGGCGAGGTGGCCGCGGCGGCGATCGAGACGCTGCTCGGCACCGACCGCGCGGCCCTGCTGCCGGCCCGGATGCCCCCGGTCCCGGCATGGGCGGCGGCCGGGTCGCTGCCACGGGTGAGGACGCGCGGCGGCGGCATCCTGCCCGACGACGCGATCGGAGCGCTGGTCCAGATGCTTGCCATCTCCCGGCTCGACGACCCGTACATCGGCGTGGAGACCGTCGCCGCCGACCTCGACCCGGCGAGCCTCGCCGAGTTCGCGTGGAGCCTGTTCCTGCTCTGGGACGGCTCCGGCGGCAACAGCAAGGACAACTGGGCGCTCGACGCCCTCGGCCTGCTCGGCGACGACGAGACGGTACGCCGGCTCACCCCGCTGATCCTGTGGTGGCCGGGGCAGGGCAACCACGCCCGTGCGGTCACCGGCGTGTCCGTGCTGGCCGCCATCGGATCCGACGTCGCTCTTCTGTATCTGAGCCGGATCTCCCGGCGGGCCACGTTCAAGGGGCTCAAGTCGGCCGCCACGGAGAAGATGGACGAGGTGGCGACCGGGCTCGGGCTGACCGCCGAGCAACTCGCCGACCGGCTGGTGCCCGACTTCGGCCTGGGCACCGACGGCGGCATGACGCTCGACTACGGGCCGCGGCAGTTCACCGTCGGGTTCGACGAGCAGCTCCGGCCGTACGTGATGGGCGCCGACGGCCGGCATCTCAAAGCCCTGCCCAAACCGGGCTCGAAGGACGACGCCGAGCTCGCGCCGGCCGCCCACCAGGCGTTCACGACGTTGAAGAAAGAGGTCCGCACGGTCGCCACCGAGCAGCTGCGCCGGCTGGAACGGGCCATGATGAAACGCCGCCGGTGGACCGGTGCCGAGTTCCGCCGGTACTTCGTCGAGCACCCGCTGCTCCGGCACATCAGCCGCCGCCTGGTCTGGGGCGTCTACGACTCCTCGGGCGTGCTGGCCGGCGCGGTCCGGGTGGCGGAGGACCGCAGCCTCGCCACGGTGGCGGACGACGAGACCGGGCTGGCCGACGACGCCGTCATCGGCATCGCGCACCCGCTGGAACTCGGCGGGAGCCTGCCCGACTGGGTCGAGGTGTTCGCCGATTACGAGATCCTGCAACCGTTCCCGCAGCTGGGGCGGCAGACCTTCACACCCACGGCGGACGAGACCGCGGCCGGTCGGCTCCTCCGCTTCGAGGGCGTCGCCCTGTCGCCCGACGCCGCCCAGGGTCTGGAGTACCGCGGCTGGCGGCTGGACCGGGACAGGGTCGTGTTCGAGCTGTCCGGAAAACCCTCGGTGGTCGTGTCGCTCGCGGGCTACGCCGTCCAGCAGGTCTCCCTGCCCGGCGACCTCGACGCCGTCACCCTCTCCGACGTCATCCGCCATCTCACGGAGGCCACCAAGTGAAAGAGCTCGAGGTCACCGCACCCGCCGATCAGGTGCAGCGGCCACCGGCCGAGGTCCGCTACGCCGACGAACTGGCGCGGCTGCGGGCCGACGACACCGCCGCGCGGCCGCCCGGCTGGGTGCTCAGCGTGCAGGCCGCCCGCCGGTTCGTCATCGGCGACGACCGGCTCGGCGTCAGCCGCAAGTTCGTCGGCGACCCGTCGCTCATCGACCGGGCGCTCATCACGCTCGCCACCAGCCGCGGGCTGATGCTGGTCGGCGACCCGGGCACCGCGAAATCGCTGCTCTCCGAGTTGCTCGCGGCGGCGGTCAGCGGCGACTCCACACTCACCATCCAGGGCGGCGCGGCCACCACCGAGGACCAGATCCGCTACTCGTGGAACTACGCGCTGCTGGTCGCCGACGGGCCGTCCACCCGCTCGCTGGTTCCCGCGCCGCTGCTGCGCGGCATGGCCGAGGGGCGGGCCGTGCGCTTCGAGGAGATCACCCGCTGCCCGCTGGAGGTGCAGGACTGCCTGCTGTCCCCGCTCTCCGACCGGATGCTGGCCATCCCCGAACTGACCGGGCCGGAGTCGATGGTCTTCGCCCGGGACGGCTTCACCGTCATCGCCACCGCGAACACCCGCGACCGCGGCGTCAACGACATGAGCTCCGCCCTGAAGCGGCGGTTCAACTTCGAGACGGTGTTCCCGATCGCCGACTTCGACACCGAACTCACACTCGTGGCCGACGAGGCCGGGAAGCTGCTGCGGCGCTCCGGGGTCACCGCCGAGCCGCGGCGGGACGTCCTCGAGGTGCTGGTCACCACGTTCCGCGAGCTGCGCGGCGGGGAGACCGCGCGGGGCGACACGATGGAACGGCTGTCCTCGGTGATGAGCACGGCCGAGGCGGTGTCGGTGGCGCACGCCGTCGGGCTGCGCGGCTGGTTCCTGCGCGGCGAGTCCGGCAACGCCGAGGACGTGGTCGCCTGCCTGGCCGGCACGGCCGCCAAGGACAGCCCCGAGGACCTGGCGAAACTCCGCCGCTACCTGGCCCAGCAGGTCGACTGGCGCACCGGCGGGCAGTGGCAGGAACTGCGCCGGGCCCGGCACCTGCTCCCGGGCTGAACCGTGCCGGTCACGTTCATCGGCGTCCGCCACCACAGTCCCGCGTGCGCGCGGCTGGTCGCCGACACCATCGACGAGCTGCGGCCCGCGTACGTGCTGATCGAGGGCCCCGCCGACCTCAACGAACGGATCGGCGAACTGCTCCTCGGGCACCAGCTTCCGGTCGCCGTGTTCACCAGCTACCGCGACGACGAGCGGCGGCACGGCTCCTGGGCGCCGTTCTGCGACTACTCGCCCGAATGGGTTGCTCTCACCCGGGGCCGGGCAGTGGGCGCGGAACTGCGCTTCATCGACCTGCCCGCCTGGCACCCCGCCTTCGCCGGACGCAGCAACCGGTACGCGGACGCCGAGCTGCGCTACGCCGACGTCATGGAACGGCTGTGCCGCGGCTTCGGCGTCGACAACGTGGACGCGCTGTGGGACCACCTGTTCGAGATCGCACCCACGGACGGGCTGGCCGAGCGGCTGGCCACCTACTTCGACCTGGTACGCGGAGAAGCCGCGGCGGGGGAGTCGGACACCGCACGCGAGGCGTACATGGCGTCCTGGGTGCGAGCCGCGGCCGCCTCCGCCGGGGACCGGCCGGTCGTCGTGGTGACGGGCGGCTTCCACCGGCCGGCCCTGGTGACCCTCGCCGCGACCGGGGACACGGAGTGGCCGGCGGCGCCACGGCTGCCCGAGGGCGCGCTGGGCGGCAGCTACCTGGTGCCGTACTCGTTCCGGCGCCTCGACGCGTTCGACGGTTACCAGTCCGGGATGCCGTCGCCCGGGTACTACCAGGAACTGTGGGAGTCCGGGCCGTCCGCGGCGGCGCGACACCTCGTCACCTCGGTGGCCGGCCGCCTGCGGAACCGGAAACAACCCGTGTCCACCGCCGACCTGATCGCCGCCCGGGCCACCGCCGACGGGCTCGCCATGGTTCGCGGCCACGCCTCCCCGGCTCGGGCCGACGTCCTTGACGGCCTGGCTTCGGCCCTGGTCAACGAGGCGTTGGACGTACCCCTGCCGTGGTCCTCCCGGGGCACCCTGCGAGCCGGCAGCCACCCGGTCGTCGTCGAGATGGTCGCCGCGCTCAGCGGGAACCGCGTCGGGCGCCTGCACCCCGGCACGCCCGCGCCGCCCCTGGTCCACGACCTCGACGCCGAACTCGCCCGCGCCGGCCTCGACGGTGCCGGCGACCTCGACCTGGACCTCACCCGCCCCGGCGACCGCTCGCGCAGCGTGATCCTGCACCGGGTGCGGGTGCTCGGAGTGCCCGGCTTCTCCCGCACCGCCGGGCCGTCGGTGGGCCTGGACCCGGCGCTGCGCGAACGCTGGGCCCTGCGCCCCGACCCCGGCCGCCTCACCGCCGTGATCGAGGCCGGCGCCCACGGCGCGACCCTGGCCGACGCCTGCGCGGCCGCCCTCGCCGAGCGGGCCGTCCTGGCCGGCCGGGACGTCGACGCCCTGGCCGCGGTGCTGTTCGACGCCGCCCTGGCCGGCGTGACCGAAGTGTCCGACCGGGCCCTCGCCGACATCGACGCCGGCGTCGCCGCCGCGCCCGACCTGAGCCCGGTCGGCCGCATGCTGGCCGTGGTCCTGACGATGTGGCGGCACGACCGCGTCTTCGGCACCATCCACAGCGCCGTCCTCGGGCGCGTGGTGACCGCAGCGGTCCGTCGCATCCTCTGGCTGGCCGAAGGCGCGCACGGCGGCGCGGCACCGGCCGACCTGGGCCGGATAGCGGCGCTGGCCGCCTGCCGCGACGCCCTCCGCCATGCCGGGCGGGCCCTCTCGCTCGATCTGCACGGCGCTGTCGAGACGGCCTCTCGGGTCAGCGCCGACCCGGCCGCCCCGCCTGATCTGCGCGGCGCCGCCTTCGGCCTCCGATGGGCACTCGCCGACCTCGTAACCTCCGCCTTGCCCGCGTCGGGCCCCGGCTCCGGCGTGACGGGCGCGGCTGTTCCCGATCCCTTTGAGCCCGTGGGTGTTGATGCGGTTCGGGCTGTGCGCGGCGCCTTCGTGGCGGCGACGGCCGGGGACTGGCTGGCCGGGCTGTTCGCGGTGGCGCGGGAAGAAGTCCTGCACGACGAGGAGGTTGTCGCGCTGCTCGACGATCTGCTGTCGGGGATGGGGACGGAGGACTTCCTCGTTGCGTTGCCCGCTTTGCGGCAGGCGTTCGAGTTCTTCCCGCCGCGGGAACGGGAGACGATCGCGGGGCGGTTGCTCGCCAGGCGCGGGCTCGGCGGGACCGGGCGGAGCCTGCTGCGGAGCGCCGTCGACCCTTCGGTGGTGGCGGCTGGGATGCGGCTCGACGAGCGCGTCGACGAGTTGTTGTCGAGCGTGGGGCTGGTCACGGGCACGGGGATCGCGGGGCTGGTTAGAGGTGTGGCGATCGTGGGCGTGGAGGGTGCGGGGTTGAGCACCGAGACGGAGGGTCGGGCGTGACTGATCCGGGTCTGGAACGGTGGCGGCTGGTGCTGGGGAAGCCAGCGTCGGCCATGGGTCCGCTGGGTGCGGACGGTGCGGCTCGGGATGCGGCGCTGGACTGGCTCTACGGGCGCGATGAAGACCATGACCGGCGGGATGTGCGACAGGGCGCCGCGACCACGGGACGAGAAGGCGGGGACGGGCCGTCGCTGCTGACCACGGTGGACTGGCTCCACGACATCAACCGGCTGTTCCCGCGGGAGACCATCGAAAGGCTGCAGCGGGACGCGGTCGAACGCTACGAGATCAACGACATCGTGACCGATCCGGCCGTGCTGGAGACGATCGAGCCCAACCCTTCGCTGCTGCGGGCCGTGCTGCAGACCAAGCATCTGATGAACCCGGAGGTACTTCGGCTGGCCCGGCGGATCGTCGAGGCGGTCGTCCGGGACCTGCTGGCGAAGATGGCCACCGAGGTGCGGGCGGCGTTCACCGGGGCGCGGGCGCGGCGGCCCAGCCGGTGGAAGCAGGCCCGCGACTTCGACATCACCCGGACGCTGCGGGCCAACCTCGGGCACTACCGGCCGGAGGAGCGGCGGCTCTACATCGAGACGCCGCACTTCTTCTCGCGCACCCGGCGTCACGTCGAACAATGGCAGGTCATCCTGCTCGTCGACCAGTCCGGCTCGATGGTCGACTCGGTGATCCACTCGGCGGTGACCGCGGCGTGCCTGTGGGGGCTGCCGGGCGTTCGTACCCATCTGATCGCCTTTGACACCGAGGTCGTCGACCTGACCAGCGAGGTGGACGACCCGGTCGAACTCCTGATGAAGGTGCAGCTCGGCGGCGGCACGGACATCGCGCGGGCGGTCCGGTACGGCGCGTCGCTGATCGAGCGGCCGGGGCGGACGATCGTGGCGCTGATCAGCGACTTCTATGAGGGCGGCTCGCGGTCGGACCTGATCCGGACGGTGCGCGAGATGGTCGACCAGGGGACCAGGGTGCTGGGGCTGGCGGCGCTCGACGAGCAGGCCAACCCGAGCTTCGACCGGGACATGGCGCAGAGCCTCGCCGACGTCGGCGCGTCCGTGGGGGCGATGACGCCGGGCGAGCTGGCGGCGTTCGTGGCCGAGCAGGTGGGGCGATGACGCTGGGGGAGCTGGTGGCGTTCGTTGCCGGGCTGGTGGGGCGATGATGCCGGGTGAGCCGACCGTGAGCGGCGCCGGGCTGGTGGGGCGATGAGGGCGGATCTGCTGGCGCTCACCGACGCCACCCTGGCCGAGCTCACCAACCGCGGGCTGGTCAAGCGGGCCGGGCGCGAGCTCGAACGCGCCCGGCCGGAGCTGGCCGAGGACGACGACGGCACGGTGCGGGCGTCCTTCCCGGACGGGGTTGCCACGATGCTGCCGGTCGGCGGGCTGGACAAGGGCTCGTGCGGGTGCGGTGCCCCGGGCGTTTGCCGGCACATTGTCGGGCTGGTGCTGGCCTACCAGCACGCCAGGACCGCGCGGGCCGAGGAAGGGACCGCACGAGCTGAGCAAGGGACCGCGCGAGCTGAGCAAGGGACCGCGCGAGCTGAGGAAGGGACCGCGCAAGCTGAGGAAGGCACCGGGCGAGCTGAGGAAGGGACCGGGCAAGCTGAGGAAGGGACCGGGCGAGCTGAGGAAGGGACCGGGCAAGCTGAGGAAGGGACCGGGCGAGCTGAGGAAGGGACCGGGCAAGCTGAGGAAGTCACCGGGCGAACCGCGGAAGACGGTGCGTCCCAGAACGAGCCGGCGCGTGGCGATGCCGCCGGTCGACCGGCGGCAGCCAGGCCCGCGCGAACACCGGGACCGGACGCGACGGGTCGTGGCGGCAGCGGGTGGTCGCCGGGGCAGTTCACCGACGAGGAACTGGTGGCTCGGATCGGCGAACGGATGGTCGCGGCCGCCAGGCGTCTCGCGGGGACCGGATATGTCGCCCGGGTGCGCCGGGGACGGCCCGCGGATCCGGTGCCCAGCGTGGAGTTGCCCACGGCGACCGTGCGGTTCCTCGTACCCTGGGATCTGGGTTTTGCCCGGTCCGACGCGGTCGCCGGGGTGCGCGACGATGTGATCGCGCTGGCCGTGTGGGCGTTCCGGGTGGCCGACGAGCAGGCGCCGGGGCAGGCGGACGTCCGGGTTCAGGTGGGTGGTGGCGCGGCGCCCGCCGGCGGGCCCGGGCTGGAGGCGGCGGTTGCGCTGGCCGCGGTGGTGCTGCGGGAGGGCGCGGTCCATCTGGGTGCGGGGCAGGCAGGCGAGATCGCTTCGGTACGCCGTGAGCTCGACGCCGCGCGGATGCGGTGGCCGCTGCTCGCCGTGGACGACCTGGCCGGTCAGCTCGAGGCCTACCGGCAGCGCGGCGCACGCTACCGGCCGGAGTTCCTCGCCGATCACGTCGCGGAACTGTTCGCGCGGCACCGGGCGGTGACCGGCGGCGGCTCGGAGCTGCGATCCCAGGTGCTGGGGACGGAGGAGGCGGCCGAGACCCCGTTGCGGCGGGCGAGGCTGGACGGGCTCGGGGCGCGGGTCTCGGCGGTCGGCGACGAGCGGGTGGTGGACCTGTTCCTGGCGCATGCGGACAGTGCGGCCGTGCTGGTGTTGCGGCGGGCGTACCAGACGGAGGAAGCCGGACCACAGCTGGCCGCGCGGCGCATCGCGGGCGTGACCGTCGGGATGCTCGCGTCCGGGACGGTCGTGACCGAGTCGGCGGCGCGCAGCGCGAGCCGGGCGGTGCGGCTCGGCGCGCGGCGACTCAGCCGGACCGAGGCGATGGCGTCGCGCGGAGCCTGGCAGCATCTGCCGCCGTCACTGATCGCGGACGACCTGACCGCCCTGGCCGCGGAGCTGGACGCGCTGCCACCCCGGCCGATCCGCGCGCGCGTGCAGGCCGAGCTGGTGCGGGTGATCCCGGTGACGGCGGTGCGGTCGGTGAGCTACGCGCCGGGCGATCAGCGGCTGGACGCGGTGATCGAGGACGCGGCCGGCGTCCCGGCGACGATCTCGGCGACGCATGCGGCGTGCGTGCCGGGCCGGTTGGACAGCATGGCCGCGGCGCTGGACGGCGACGTCCGGTTCGTCTCGGGGACGGTTCGCCGCGCCGGCGGGGGTGTCCTGATCGATCCGCTCGGCTTCGCGATGCCGGACGGCGTGGTGGTGCCCGACCTGGCGCCGGCCGCCCGGGCCGCCGACCCGGCCGCCCGCCCCGCCTCGCAGGACGATCCGCTCGGAAGCGCACTGGACGAGGCGGTCACGCTGCTCGCCGAGGTGGCGCACCGGGGCCTGCGGCATGCGCCGGCCACGGTGGGCGACCGTCTCCGATCGGTGGGCGGCCGTCTGACCACGCTGGGAATGCGCCGCGCGGGCGCGGGGGTGGAGTCGTTTGCGGCGCTGCTGGGCCCGGATCCGGGCGACCCGGCCGTGTCCGCCTGGGTGGACGCCTACCTGCGCGTCTGCCTGGCCGCCGAGCTCCGATGACAGCGAGCGGGGGCATGCTTGCGCTGGGTTGCCGGGCGGCGCCGGAGGCTTGCTCGTTGTCGCCGCTTGGGCTGAGCGTGGGGTTTCGCTGGGGTTGCCAGGCGGCGGGGTGACCGCTCGCCCTCGCTGCCGCCGCTTGCGCTTGGCTCAGGGGTAGCTCCTGGCGGTAATTGGGCGTCGGATGGCGGTCTGGGCTACCACTTTCCTTCGGCGTGGTAGCTGGTGGCGGTATTTCGGCATCAATGCCGCCGCCCCTTACCACTCTTGCCTGGTCCTACCACTCGCGTTGGGGCTTGCCAGCGCGAAGACGGCCGGGGTGGCGGCCCCACCGACGTTGCCGTCGATGGGGCCGTGGGACGGGTCGTGGGGCGGGTCGTCAGCTGGCCGGGCCGATGAGCTTCCAGGGCTCGTGGTCGGCGTCGGCGCCCGTGCCGGGGATGTTGTTCTGGGTCCACCACTTGGCGTGCCAGACCTTGCCGTTGTACTTGACCGTGGTCTGCTCGACGGTCTGGGTCGACGGGTCGTAGACCTTTGCCGCGTCCCAGTTCGGGGCGTTGCAGCCGCCGGTGGGCGGGGTTGCTCTGCCCAGGCCCTTCAGGTTGTCGGTTGCGGGGGCGTAGGCCGTGCCGCCGAGCGACAGGCTGGTGTTCACCGGGCCGGTCACCGGGAGGAAGTAGATGATCGGCAGGTCCAGGGTGCGGCCCGCGGGGATGATCTGGCAGTAGTCGAGCGTGGTGCTCACCCGGTGGAAGGTGGAGCCGGGGGTGAGGCGCCACTGGCCGTCGGTCTGCCAGTTGACGTCCTTGACCAGCGGGGACGTCGAGGCGGGCAGGTCGAACGACAGCACCGAATCCTTGCCGCCGCCCAGCGTGCGGCCGGTGTTGTTGGTGATCCGGAGCGTGGGGGTGAGGGGCCACAGGTTGGCTGTCTGGGTCGGGTAGTCGACCAGGTCCACGCTGATGTTCGCGGTGACCGCCGGTGCGGTTCCGGTGCTGCCGGCTCGCAGGTCCGTCGAGTACGCGCCGGCGTTGCCCAGCTTCTCGTTGATGCGGGTGGTCAGCGTGTAACCCATGCCGCACGGGTGCTGGGCGTCCACCGTGGCGGGGCAGGCGTAGTCGCCGCCGAGCTCCCACATCATCACGCCACCCGCGCCGGACGAGCGGACGAAGTCGGTGATCGCGTCGACGCCCTGTTCGTCCTCGGTGGACAGGAAGACCCTCTTGGTGTTGTTCCACAGCCAGGACGTCTTCGTCGCGTTGTCCCAGAAACGGGTGTACGTGCCGGACAGGCGGTCGGCGGGATCGCTGTCCGGTGTCAGGCCGACCGCGGGGGCGTACCTCGGAAGGATGTTGCTCTCGAGGTTCTTCGCATGCCACAGCGGGTTCGTGCCGGAGCCGAGCTCGCCGCCGTTCGAGGTGTCGTCGTGCCAGATGTTGTCGATGCCGACCGCGCCGTCGCCGCACGGGCGGCGGATGCCGGTGCCGGGCTCGCATCCGGTCCTCGACGAACTGCCCCACATGCCGTTCGTACCGCCGGTGACGTTCTTCCAGCCGCGCGTGTAGTACGGGATGCCGATGTTGACCCGGCCCGCCTGCAACGCGCCGCGCATGTATTTGAGGGCCCAGGTCGTGTTGAAGTAGCCGATGCCGCCGTACTCGGGGGTCGAGTACTGGTCGGCGAGCTCCGGGTCACGGCCGTCGTCGGCCAGGGCGGCGTTCGGGCCCACCACGTCGTTCCAGGTGCCGTGGTAGTCGTACGCCATCAGGTTGGTGAAGTCCTGGTAGTCCAGCGCCGTCTGGTTGGCCATGCCGCGCACCAGGTAGCCGGACGCCGACGAGGCCGAGGTGAGCTGGTAGTACTTGTTGTCGGCCGCCGACGCCCGGTTGAGGGAGTCCCGCAGCGTCTTCATCAGCGCGGTGTAACCGGCGGGCAGGCCACGGCGGCGCGGGTTGGCGGTGCCCCAGTCGGCCGGGTTGCCGGTGTCGTCCAGCACGGTCGGATATTCGAAGTCGATGTCGACACCGTCGAAGCCGTACGTGCGCAGGAAGGTCACCGCCGACCCGGCGAACGTGTCGATCCCGCCCTGGTTGACGCTGCCGTCGGTGTTGGTGGTCATCGCGTAGAAGCCGCCCGACCCGGCCCAGCCACCCACCGAGATGAGCGTTTTGACACGCGGATGAAGGCGTTTGTACTTGGTCAGAAGATTGAAATGCCCGCGGTACGGCAGGGACGTGTCCATCTCCGCGCCGGTCTGACCGGGCCATTCCGTCCGGGTGGCCGAACCGTCGACGGTGATCTGGTTGTCCACCACGCCCGCGAACGCGTAGTTGAGGTGCGTGACTTTCGACCACGGAATGTTCTTCACCAGGTAGTGCGGGGTGCCGTCGGCGCCCGTACGCCCGCCGTTGAAGTAGGCCACGACCCGGCGCGGACGACCCTGGCCGAGCCACTCCCGGCCGTCGCTCTGATAGATCTTGCAGTACGGCACGGACACGCCGGCCGTGGTCGCGAGGCCGTCGGGCCGGCAGTCGCCGGAAGCGCCGGGACGGGTGCCGCCGTCGTCACCGCCGGCGTGTTGTTCCATCGGGTCGCCGACGCCGCCGTTGTCGTCCACCGGGTCCGGCCCGGTCGTGTTGCGCTCCACGATGTCGTCGATCAGCCCGCCGCCGGGGAAGTCCATCATCACCACGCCGGTGCGGGTCATCGACGGCTCGCCGCCGAAGTTGTCGTCCCGGTCCGGGTAGAACTCGGGGCAGCGGCCGTCGGTGTCGTGCAGGCACTGGATGAGGAACTCGTTGACGCCGTTGGCGGTGGGGGAGCCGCCGGCCACCGTGAACGGATGCGCGCCGGAACCCGAGCCGCTGGTGTAGTTGATGTACATCGCGTCCGGCTCGTAGACGTGTTCCCGCTCGCCCGGCCGGTGCAGATCCCACACGCCGTTGGTCTTCCGCAGGTGGGTGCGGACCTTCTCCCACTTGTCGTCGATGTCGTCGATCTGATCGACCTGGTAGTCGTCCTGCACGTACTCGCCGTTGGATCCGCCGCCGGGGTAGGGCTGCCTCAGCCCGTACCCGGAGTAGATCCCGCCCTGCACACCGCGGAAACCCAGCAGGACGATCTTGCCGCGCGTCTCACCCAGCGTGGGGATGTCGGCCTGGCTGGTGCCGGTGACCGACGGCGTCCAGAAGAGGCTGCTCCAGTCGGTGGCCGGGCGGGACTCGTCGCCCTCGCCCGTGTAGGCCTTGCCCTCCAGGTACGACCGCAGCGTCTTGAGGCGCCACTCGTCGTTGCCGTAGCCGCCGGCGTCGTCGCAGGAGCCGGTCTCGCCGGTGCACTCGGCCTTGAGGTGCAGCAGGATCGTCTCGCGCGGGTGCGCGGCGAGGAAGTCCCGGGTCTTGGTCAGCACGTCGGCGAAGTTGGCCCACTGGTAGTAGGTGCCGTGGTGGACGGTGAAACTGACCCCGGCATCACCGGAGTCGACGCGTACGCGGATGTCGAGCGCCCGGATGCCTGCGGTGAACTGGGTGGTCAGCGTCCCCGCGCTGTAGCCGTGGTTCTCCTGTGTCTTGGTGAGGCTCGTGGTCAGCGGGTCGCACGTGTCGCCGCTGTCACCGGAGTACCCGCACAGCGCCAGGCTGTCGTGCGTGCCCGGCACCGACAGCCGGGCCAGGCTGGTGTCGCCGGGCACCCGGCTCATCCAGTCGACGTTGGCGGCGGCGGCGGACTCGATGCTGTTGTAGTACTCGTTGGCCTGGGCCGCGCCGCCGCTGACCACGAGCGTGGCCGCGGTGGTCGCGAGGCTCAGTGCGGCGGCCAGGAACAGCCGTGGTCTCGGCAAGGGATCCCCCTGTGCTCGGCGAGCGCCAGACATGGACGATCATCGATACTACGCGGTTGCCGGGAATTCAGGTGAAAGTGGCGCGAATAAACCGGACACGCCGGACCGTGACCGAATGGCACGTCATTTGTCCGTTTTGGATTAGCTTGACGATCATGACGGAGCTGGTCACCTCGCGGGTGTCCGTTCTCGAGGTGCTGGGACGTGCCCGCGACCACCTGGTCGCGCGGCAGGACCCGGCCGGCTGGTGGCGCGGCCTGCTCGAGACCAACGTGACGATGGACGCCGAGGACCTGCTGCTCCGCGAGATGCTCGGGATCCGTACGCCGGAGGAGACCGCCGCCACCGCCGCCTGGATCCGCTCCCGGCAGCGCCCCGACGGCACCTGGGCGACCTTCCACGACGGCCCGCCGGACCTGTCCGCCGGCGTCGAGGCGTACGTGGCGCTGCGCCTCGCCGGCGATCAGCCGGACGCGCCCCACCTGGCGCGCGCCGCCTCCTGGATCAGCGCCAACGGCGGCCCGCAACGCACCCGGGTCCTCACCCGCGTCTGGCTGGCCATGGTGGGCCTGTGGAGCTGGGACACGCTGCCGTCGCTGCCGCCCGAGCTGATCCTGCTGCCGCGGTGGGCGCCGTTCAGCATCTACGACTGGGCATGCTGGGCGCGGCAGACCATCGTGCCGCTGGCCGTGGTCCGCGCGCACCGCCCGGCGCACCCGCTGCCGTTCGACCTTGCCGAGCTCGGCGCTCCGCCCGTCCCGGCGTCGAAGGCCCCGCGCAACGGTCCGCTCCGGCGGCTCGCCCTGCGCCGCTGCCTCACCTGGATCGTCGACCGGCAGGAGGCGGACGGCTCCTGGGGCGGCATGCGGCCGCCGTGGGTCTACTCGATCCTGGCGCTCCGGCTCGCCGGGCACCCCGCCGCCGACCGCGGCCTGGCCGGCCTCGAACGGTTCACCGTGCGAGGCGACGAGGGGCGGTGGGTGGAGGCCTGCCAGTCGCCGGTCCGGGACACCGTCCTCTCGGTCGTCGCGCTCACCGACGCCGGGCTGGCCGGCGACCACCCGGCGGTCGGGGCGGCCGCCGACTGGATCCTGGCGGAGGAGGTCCGGCGAACGGGGGACTGGGCCGTGCGACGTCCGTACGGCCGGGCCGGCGGCTGGTCGTTCGAGTTCGACAACGACGTCTACCCGGACACCGACGACACCGCCGAGGCCGTGCTGGCGCTGCTGCGGGCACGCACCACCGGCAACGCGCGCCGGGTGGACGCCGCGGTCCGCCGCGGATGCGAGTGGCTGATCGCCATGCAGTCGGCGGACGGCGGCTGGGGCGCCTTCGACGCGGACAACACCAGCAGGTGGCCGGGGCGGCTGACGTCCGGCCTCGGCGTGACGACCGACCCGCCCTCGGCCGACGTCACCGCGCACGTGATCGAGGCGCTCAGCCAGGGCGGCGCGGGCGGGACCTCGGCGGTCCGGCGCGGCGCCGACTGGTTGCTGCGCAACCAGGAGGAGGACGGTTCCTGGTTCGGCCGGTGGGGCGTCAATCATGTGTACGGTACGGGCGCCGCCCTGCCCGCCCTGGCCGCCGCCCGCACGGGTGTGGACGGTGCCCGCGCCGACCGGATCGACGAGGCGATCGCCCGCGGCGTCGCCTGGCTGACCGCCTGCCAGCAACCGGACGGTGGCTGGGGCGAGGACCCGCGCTCCTACCGCGACCGGTCGTACATCGGCCGTGGCCCGGCGACCCCGTCGCAGACCGCGTGGGGCCTGATCGGGCTGCTGGCCGGTGACGCGGGCGCCGAGGCGATGGGCCGGGCCGCCGACTGGCTGACCGGGCACCAGCGGCCCGACGGCGGCTGGGACGAGCCGCACTACACGGGCACCGGTTCCCCCGGCGACCTCTACATCAACCACCACCTGTACCGGATCGTCTTCCCGCTCAGCGCGCTCGGCCGGTACGCGAGCCGGCATGGCTGACCTCGCCGTCCTCTCGTGGCCCGGTGCGGTCCGCGCCCGGGTGGGCGAGGTGCTGGACGACTTCCTGGCCGGCCGCACGCTGCCCGGCACCGAGGAGTTCCGGCCGCTGCCCGCCGACGTGATCGCCGAGGTCGTCCGGGACGGCCGGCGGACCCGGTCGCTGTTCTGCGCGGCGGGCGCCCTGGCCGGCGGAGGGGATCCGCTCGCACCCCAGGTGGTCCAGGTGGCGGCGGGGCTGGAACTGTTCCACGCGTTCACCCTCATCCACTTCCGCGGCGGCCCGTCGATCGTGCCCCGTGTCGGCGCGGCGGGCGCCATCTTGTTCGGCGACCTCTGCCTGGTCTGGTCCCAGGAGCTGATCGAGTCGGCCGGCATCGGCCCCGCCGCCCGGCCGTTCCTGACGGCGATGCGCACCGAGGCCATCGCCGGCCAGTACCTCGCCATCGACCCGTCCGCGCCGTCGGCCGAGGAGGACCGGGCGTGGAAGGTCACCCGGCTGAGGACCGCGTCCCACACCGTGCAGCGGCCGCTGCAGATCGGTGCGGCGCTGGCCGGGGCGCCACGGTCGGCGCTGGCGTTCTGCTCGGCCTTCGGCGCCCTGATGGGCGAGGCCTGCCACCTCCGCGAGGAGCTGGGCGACCTTCTCGGTGATCGACCGCTGCCCGGGAGGCGCTCCATACTGATGTCCCTGGCCTGGCGGCACGCCGGCCCGGCGCAGCGGCGCACGATTGCGGCCCTGCACGGCAACCCCGCCCTGGATGACGAGGGTGCCGCCGGCCTGCGCGCCGTGATCCGGGAGACCGGCGCCGACCGCATGGCCGCCGAGCTGATCGCCGACCGGACGGAACTCGCGCTCGCCGCCGTCCGTGAATCCGGTCTGTCGGCCGAGGCGCGTTCCGCGCTGACCGAGCTGGCTCACGCCGCCACGAGCTGAGGCCGCTGATCCCGCACCGGCGGCGCCGTCACCCGGGCCGGGGTCGCGGTGCGCGTGGCGAGCCCGATCACGCCGAGGGTGACGCACGCCGCGGCCACCAGGGCGAGCACCGTACCCGCGACGCCGAACCGGAAGCCCTCGCCGAGCATCAGCATCCCGACCGTCGTGGCCACCACCGGGTTCGCGACGCTGACCATCGCCAGGGGCGCCGCGAGGCCCCCGCCCCGGTACGAGAGCTGGCTCAGCACGAGGCCCCCGCCCGCGAAGAGGGCTATCGGGGCCAGCGCCGGCACCGAGAGACCGGCCGCCTGAGTCTTGATCATCACCGAGGCGACGCCGAACGCCGTACCCGAAGCGGCCGCCAGGAGCAGGCTGCGGGCCGGCGGCGACGAACTCGACCGCGCGACGCTCGCGAGCACAGCCACTCCGGCAAGGGTGATCGTCGTCAGCCACCACCCCTCGGCGACCGTGAGGACGGCGGGCTCGTCCGGTACGGCGGTCAGCGCCAGGATCCCGGCGAGGCCGGCCACGGTCAGCCCGGCGTCCCGCCAGGCCTCCGGGGTCACCCTGCTCCGGGTACGGACGGCGGCGATCGGCAGCGCGAACAGCAGCGTGAGCGCACCGAGCGCCTGAACCACGCCGACCGTGCCGTACCCCAGCGCGATCACGTGAAGGCCGGCGCCCGCACCGGTGAGCACCAGTGTCAGCAGCCAGCGTGGCGCGCTGCGGCGACCGCCGGCGGCGAGCTGTTCCTGCACCACGGCGGCGGCCGCGTACCCGGCCGCGGACAGCACGGAGAGCAGGACCGCGTACTGGATGCTGTTCGTCATGCTCCTCAGCCTGCCGTGGATCGCCCGCGAGGTCGTCCTACCAGCGCAGGCATCCGCGGATACCGCGTCAGTAGTAGGGGCTTCGCGGCCTCAGCGCGCCGGCGGCAGGTCGCCGGGGCGGATCAGACCACTCTGGTACGCGATGACGACGAGCTGCGCCCGGTCCCGTACGCCTAGCTTGCGGCCCGCGTCGTGTCCGCGTGGTATCCGCGGCGGGCCGGATACCGCGGTCGCGGTAGCCGCGAATGACCATGGCCGGGGGACGCGCACGGCACCCGCCGCGGAGCACCGTGGCGCCATGAGCGACTCGACCGAACGACGCCGATCCCGCATGGATGCCGGTTCCTCGTGCCCGGTGCTGCCGAGAGGCGAGCGGGCGCTGGCCGGCGGGCGTGACACCGCCACCAACCGGTATGTCGTGGCGACCCGGAACGCGGTGTACCACCAGGGTTTCCGGTGGGAGTTCGAGCCGTGGCGCCGGCTGGGATGGGACCGGGTCGAACGCGCCGACTGGGACGCCGGCCGCGCCGAGCTGACCCTGGTCGGGCTCGAGGGGCCGCACCTGACGCTGCGGTGGCCGGGCAACCGCGGCCTGCTCGATCTGGCCCGGGAGCGGATCGCCGCGACCACCCTGCTGCGCGTGCCGGTGTGCCGGGCCGGGCAGACGGTCGGCTGGTTGTCCGCACGGCGGCCCGCCGGGTCCGGTGACGTCCGGTGGGTGTTGCGCGCCGCCGGTGTCGAGCTGACAGACGAGGAGCTGGCGCGGGCCATCAGGCAGGCACGCGTCCAGTCCGGCATCTGAATGAAGCGCCGGTACACCACGGCGCTGGCAGCCGTACATGACCACCGTGGGGGCCTGCTCATCCCGCGCCCGTGCGGGCTCGCCACCGCGGAGAGCGCCCGGATCGCCGAGCCCGCCCGATGACCCCGTCAGATCCGGGTCGTGGCCGAGCGCAGGGCCGCGAGGAGCCGGGCCGCCTCGGCCTCGTCGGTGGTGTCCCGGGTGGCGGTCCCGTCGGCCGCGCTGCCCAGGAACAGCCCGGTGGCGTCGGCCACCGCGCCCTTCGCGGACGCGTGGATCGCCTGGACCCCGGTCGCCACCAGCGAATCCACCAGGTCGGGCCGCACCCCGCCGCCGGCCATGATCTCGATCCGTCCCGCGGCGGCGTCGACCAGCGCCGTCAGGCCGGACAGCCCGTCGGCGACGGTGGACGGGCAGCCCGAGGTCAGGATCCGCCCGACGCCGAGCGACACCAGCTCGTCGAGGGCCGCGGCGGGGTCGGGGAGCGCGTCGAACGCCCGGTGGAACGTCACCGCCGCCGCACCGGCCGCGTCGACCACCCGTGCGACCAGGTCACGGTCGATCCGGCCGGCGCGCAGGCCACCCACCACGACCCCGGCCGCCCCGGCGGCCACGGCATGGCGCACGTCGTGGACCGTCAGGGCGACCTCGTCCGCGTCGTACTCGAAGCCGCCGGCCCTCGGCCGGACCAGCACGTGGACCTCAGGCCCGGCGGCGGCGGCCGCGATCAGCCCCAGCGACGGCGTGACGCCGCCCAGGGGGAGTGCCGAGCAGAGCTCGATCCGGTCCGCCCCGAGCCGGGCGGCCACCGCGAGGCCGTGCGTGTCCTGCACGGCGAGCTCGAACGTCACCATCACAGCGGCGCGATCACGGGGTTGCGGGCGTGCTGGTAGATCACCGAGCTGCGGAATCCGACTATCTCCCTGCGCTTGCTGAACCTGTCCATCAGGAAGCCGTGCAGGCTGTCCACCGACGGGACGGCGACGTGCACCAGGAAGTCGTCGCCGCCGGCCACCACGAACACCTCGAGCACCTCGGGCAGGCCGGTCACGTACGCCTTGAAGCCGTCGATCACGTCCCGGCTCAGCGGCCGGACCTGCACGTTCAGCAGGGCCTGCACGTGCCGGTTGAGGGCGGCCAGGTCGATCTCCGCGTGGTAGCCGCCGATCACGCCGCGCTCGCGCAGCAGCCGGACCCGCTCCAGGCAGGTGGACGGTGCGATGCCGACCGTGCGGGCGAGGTCCCGGTTCGTCTGCCGCGCATCTGCCTGCAGCTCACGGACGATGGCCGCATCAAGTTCGTCCACGGCCACAATTCTGGCATGACAGCCGAATTTCGTTCGGTGATCTGCCGCACAGGCCCGGTGAATGCTTAACGTCGCGGCATGAACCACGAACGAATTGTCATCGAGCGAGGCCGCCGCTCCGGATTCCCGATCATCGTCGCCGTGCACTCGACGTCCCGGGGCCAGGCCATCGGCGGATGCCGGATGAAGGGCTACGCCGGCTGGCGGGACGGGCTGGCCGACGCGCTGCGGCTGTCGACGGCGATGACCGCCAAGAGTGCCCTGGCCGGCCTTCCGCACGGCGGCGGCAAGACGGTCGTCGCGCTGCCGGCCGGCCGGATCCTCGACGCGGGGGAGAGGCGGGACGCGCTGCTCGACACCGGGGACGTCATCGCCGGCCTGAACGGCGCGTACGCCACCGGCCCGGACGTCGGCACCGGGCCGGCCGACATGGACGTGATCGCGGAACGCACGCCGCACGTCTTCTGCCGGACGGACAAGAGTGGCGACCCGTCCGAGGGCACCGCCGCGGGTGTCGTCGCCGCCCTGCGCGCGGTGTGCGCGCACCGGTTCGGGTCGGCCGACCTCGCGGGGCGCAGCTTCGCGGTGCTCGGCCTCGGCCACGTCGGCGCCCACCTGGTCCGCATGCTCGCCGAGCTGCATGCCAAGCTCCTGGTCAGCGACATCAACCCGGCTCTGCGTACGGTCGCCGAAGCGCACGGCGCCACCTGGACCAGCCCGGACGAGTGCCTGACCGCCGAGGTCGACGTGCTCGTCCCGGCCGCGCTCGGCGGGCTGCTCACCCCGGCCACCGTCCCCGTCCTGCGCTGCGCTGCGATCGCCGGACCGGCCAACAACCAGCTCGACGGCCCGTCGACCGCCGGCCTGCTGCGGGACCGCGGGATCCTCTTCGCACCGGACATCGTGGTCAGTGCCGGCGGCATCATCCACGCGATCGAGATCGAGCTGCACGGCGCCACCCCGGCGCAGGCGACGCGGCGGATCGACAGCATCGAGGACACGCTCGGGAAGGTCCTGAACGGGCACTTGGCCGTTTCGTTGCAGTAGTTCCGCCACTTTCCCGCATGTGCACGAACTCCGTCGTCTACAGGGGAGTGTTGACCTCCTGTGGGAGAGTTACCGGCATCTATGTGCCAGGTGAAGGGGACCCGGCCGACGGGGAGGCACAGAGGTATGCGCCTGAGAAGACTTTCCGCCGCACTGGTAGCCGTGGGGACGTTCGCTGCGCTCAGCGCGGTCGCTCCCACGGCGGCCCAGGCGGCAGCGCGGAAGGTCGCGGACGGGACGGCGACCAGCGTCACGCTGATCACCGGCGACCGCGTCACCTTCAGCGACAGGGGCGGGGTCAGCGTGCAGCGCGCGCCCGGCCGCGAGAAGATCAGATTCGTCGGCCGCGTCTCCGAGGGTCACCGGTACGTGATCCCGACCGATGCGCTGCCCCTGCTCGAGGCCAAGAAGATCGACCAGCGGCTGTTCGACCTGACCGCGCTCGAGGACTTCGGCTACACCGGCGACGCCGTCCTTCCGCTGCTGCTCGCGTACCCGAAGAACAGCAAGAGAAAGCCGGCCACCGCGACCACCGCCCGCGTCACCCGTGACCTCACCGAGGTGGGCGCGCTGGCCGTGGACGTGCCGCTGGCGGACCGTGGCGACTCGTGGGTCTCGATGCGCCAGGACAAGAACGTCGAGCGGATCTACCTGGACGGCAAGCGCAAGATCAACCTCGACGTCAGCGTGCCCCAGATCGGCGCGCCGGCCGCCTGGGCCGAGGGCCTGGACGGCACCGGCGTCACCGTCGCCATCCTGGACACCGGCATCGACGCCACCCACCCGGACTTCGCCGGGAAGATCGTGGCGCAGGAGAACTTCACCAGCCTGCCGACCGCGGACGACAACGTCGGCCACGGCACCCACGTCGCCTCGATCATCGCCGGCAGCGGCGCCAAGTCGGGCGGCAAGTACAAGGGTGTCGCCCCGGGCGCGAAGCTCGCCATCGGCAAGGTGTGCGAGGTCGAGTGGTGCGAGGAGTCGGCGATCCTGGCCGGCATGGAGTGGGGAGCGCAGGCCGCACCGATCGTCAACATGAGCCTCGGTGGCGGCGACGCCCCGGGCATCGACCCGCTGGAGCAGGCCGTCGAGGACCTGACCGCGGCGCACGGCTCGCTGTTCGTGATCGCGGCCGGTAACGACGGCTACTTCGGCGACCACACGGTCGGCTCCCCGGGCAGCGCGGACTCGGCGCTCACCGTCGGCGCCGTCGACCGCGAGGACAAGATCGCGGACTTCTCCAGCCGCGGCCCGCGGGTCGGCGACGACGCGATCAAGCCGGACATCACCGCGCCCGGCGTGGAGATCGTGGCCGCCCAGGCCGCGAACGGCTTCATCGGCACCCCGGCCGCCGACGGCTACGTCGCCCTCAGCGGCACCTCGATGGCCACCCCGCACGTGGCGGGCGCGGCCGCGATCGTCACCCAGCAGCACCCCGGCTGGTCCCCGAAGCAGCGCAAGACCCTGCTGATGGGTGCGGCCAAGCCGACCGAGGGCGCGAGTGTCTTCGAGCAGGGCGCCGGTCGGGTCGACGTGGCCCGGGTCGTGCACCAGGCGGTGTCGGTGGACGAGGGCAGCGTCAGCTTCGGCCTCCAGCAGTGGCCGCACGACGACGACGCCCCGATCACCAAGACCATCACGTACCGCAACGGCGGCACGGCGCCGGTCACCCTGGCGCTCACCCTCCAGGGCGACACCGGGACCTTCGAGCTCGGCGCGACCAGCGTGACCGTGCCGGCCGGCGGGACCGCCGCGACCACCGTCACCGCGGACACCCGGGGCGACGGATCGGACGGCTTCCTCACCGGACGCGTGGTCGCCACCGGCGGCGACGTCAAGGTGGAGACGCCGGTCGCGGTCAACCGCGAGGTGGAGAGCTACGACGTCACGTTCTCGCACATCGGCCGGGACGGCGAGGGCGCGACCGACTACCTGACGGTGCTCACCTCGCTCGCCGACGGCAGGGCGTACGACATGTTCGGCGGCGACGCCGACGCCAAGATCCGCCTGCCCAAGGGTGAGTACGGCCTGTTCAGCTGGATCTGGGGCCCGGAGGACCTGAGCTTCCTGGTCCAGCCGAAGCTCGTGGTCGACGGCCCGGACACGATCAAGCTGGACGCCCGGCGCGGCAAGCCGGTGGTCGTCACGCCGCCGCGCAGGGACGCGTCCCAGGCGCTGGTCGGCGTCAACGCGGACTGGTCCGGCGAGAACTTCAGCTCCGGCGCGTCGGCGCTGTCCGGTACGCCCGGTGACACGTTCACCGCGCAGATCGGCGGCAGTGGCAAGGTGGACCAGTTCACCGCGTCGATCAACTCGGTCTTCGCCAAGGCGGACGCCGAGGGCGGCTTCCTGAACAGCCCGTACACGTACGAGGCCTCGTGGCTGCGCAAGGGCTCGTTCTACAACGGGTACGTCAAGACCATCGATCCGAGCACGCTGGCGCAGGTCAAGACCAACTACAACCAGGAGGCAGCCGGCGAGGGCGTGATCGGCGTCAAGATCAACTGGCCGAACCTGGGCGACATCGGCGGCTGGGCCGCGGGCCTGCCGTTCCGCACGCCGTTCCAGCGCACCGAGTGGCTGAACACGGACGGCCCGACGAGCTGGTCGGCCGACTTCGAGCAGGACTACCAGCCGGACCCGGGTGAGTTCCCCGAGTTCCTCAGCGGCTCGTCCGCGCCGGACGCCAAGCTCAAGGCCGGTCAGGTCTACAAGCAGGACTGGAACCGTGCGGTGTTCGCGCCGTCGGTGAACGGTGACGTGGACACCGCGGTCCGGTACGGCGACGTCATCGTCGCCGGGGTGCCGCTGTTCAGCGAGGGTTCCGGTCACCTGGGCTGGTCGCAGTACGACGAGGCCCGGACCGCGCTCTACTCGGGCAACACGCTGATCGGCGAGAACGCCGGCGACTACGGCGAATTCGAGGTCCCGGCCGGCGCGGCGCCGTACCGCCTGGAGATGTCCGCCTCGCGCGGCACTCCGCACCGCCTGTCCACCGCGGTCAGCGCCTCGTGGACCTTCACCTCGGACACCGGCGAGGAGTACCGCCTGCCGCTGTCCACGGTCAGGTTCAGCCCCAAGCTGGACGAGACCAACTCGGCACCGGCGGGCGCGTTCAACGTGCCGGCGACGGTGGAGCGGCCCAAGGGTTCGACGGCCAAGCCGAACCGCCAGTTCACGGCCGAGTTCTCCACCGACGATGGCCGCAGCTGGCAGCCGGCCCGGGTGACCGGCGCCGGCGACGACCGCGTCATCAAGGTCACCAACCCGGCCTCCGGCGCCGTGTCCTTGCGCGTCCACACCATCGACGGCGCGGGCAACACCGCGTCGATCACGGTGGTCAAGGCGTACGTGGTGGGTTAGTTCTCTCGGTACGCCGGGCGGGGTCTCCTTCGTGGGGGCCCCGCCCTTCCGTCGTCAATCGGCGGGTGAGACGACCCAGACCCGGCCGACGGCCACGACCTCGGCGTCGGCCCGGTCGACCACCAGGATGGTCTCGCCGGTGCGCTGTGTCCGGGGCGTGGGGTGATCGACGCCCAGTACTCGGACCGGTCGCCCGGTGGCCTCGTCCCGCAGGTGCGGCAGCCCGGCGAGCTCGCCTCCGACGACCATTCCGACCGCGACAAGCCCGCCCCGGGCGGCGATGTCGAACACCTCATTGACCCGAAACTGCTTAGCTGCTGTCATCACGACCGTTTCTATACCGTTCGAGGGCAGGCACCTCACTGTCGTAGGCCCGATCCTCGAGTTCCTTCAGCGGCCGATGCAGGTGTTCACCCGCACGTTGTTGCTGCACATGGGTGTGTTCGTGAGCGATCGTAGCGGCCAGCGTCTCGTCATCGGCGAAGCTTGCCGGGCCGAGGCGGATCTGTGCTCCGCTCATCTCGGACGGCGTGTACGCGCCGGCGTCCATGTGATCGAGGTACCGGATCTCCTCGGGATCACTGATGATCACGACGTCGACATCATTGAGATCGACATCCATCCGACCGGCGATGTCACGGACGTTGTCCAGCGTCATCGGAGTGCCCGGGCCGTTGTCCAGGACATCTTGGTTGCTGCGCACCGGACTCTTGCTGAAGAAGACCGGAGCAGCCGGCGTTTCGGGCGCGCCGGACATCGGGTGGGACCGGCTCATCCGGCGGAGGGCCTGCTTGATGGCGTCGAGCGCACCGGTGAGCTCGTCGAGCTTGCCATTGAGCCGACGGAGACTGTTCAGGAGGCCGCGGATGAAGTGCTGGATCTTGTCGACCCACTTGGCCACGAGGGTGGCTACCTGTCCGATCACCACCGGCGTCGCTATACCCAGCGTGAGGCCGGCCTCAGCCAGCCACTGGGGCAACCGGGCAGCAAGCGTTGCGACGAACTGGGCGATCAGGTCACGGACGATGCCGCGGACGAGTCCGACGAGGAGGCCGGCGCCCTCGACCGCGTGTGAGATCGCTCCGGCCGCCGTGGCGATGCCGCCGATGGCGTCCGCCTGCGCGCCGGCATGATTCCGGTAAGCCTCGCCGGAGTCGCCCAGCCACGCCGCGGTCTGGCTGCGAACCGATGAAAGGTACTGTTGCTGGCTCTCGGTGACAGCCGCGGAGACATTTCGCCATGTCGCCGAATGGGCGGCGACTTCATCCGGATTGCCCGCGAGCCAGTCGAGGGCGTCCTTCAGGGGCTTGACGTGTTCCATCAGCCAGCCGACGCCCCACGCCACCAGTGAGCCCAACGGGTCGATCACCAGGCCCAAAACGTCCAGCGCGCCGCCGACGCCGCCGAGCGAGGTGTCCACCCAGCTGTTGTCATTGATGCCACTGCTGATCTGTGCGGCGTCCTCCACCAGGCCCAAGCCGGTGTACCAGGTCGTCGAACTGTGCGCATCGGCGACCAGTGGATTGTCGGTCACAACGGCAGGCTGAGGCCGGGGCCTGCGGCGCGGTTCACTTCGCCGGCGGCTTGAGCATCACTCTGCTCCATTGCTGCTGCGACGCCGCGCAACTTCAGCGCCGTCTCCTCCAGCGCCTCGGTAGCGTCGTTCATCGCGTCCGACGCACTGACGAAGAGAGGACTGAGAAGGCCGGGCAGGAACTGGCAGAGCTGCCCGTACGCCTGGGTATCGATGGAGACCTCACGGACCGCCGACCGCGCCCGCCGCATCTGGTCCGAGGCTTCGCCGACCGCGGCGCTTTGCCGGAGAAGGTCGCTCGCGGAGATCTGAAAGCCCTGACTCATCGCAGATCCTCCCTCTCGTCCGGTGAAGGGAACCTGGTGTCGAAGGAGTTGATGACGGCCCGCCCGGTCTCAGAGTCCTCGCCGACGGTGGCTCGTACCTCCTCGGCGGCTCTGCCCGACAAATCGGCTTGAGCGGCTCTCATCACGGAAAGAATCTCCCGGGACAACTGTCTGCCGGACAGGTCTTTGACGCCATCAGCCAGGTCGAGCTTTTCCATCTGGCCCGCCGCGCCGACCGTGATCCGGATCGTGCCGTCACGACTCTCCGCCGTGCCGGTCAGGGAAGCCACTCGACGGGAGAGCTCGACGCTCCTCTCGGCCTGCGCGTTCACCTGCGACACCCAAGAGTCGAGCCACTCCTCGGCGGCATCGATGTCGTTCATGACCCCTGCTTTCATCGATGAACTGGCAGCGTAACCGCGGTCTGCGCCAGTGTCAGCCGACCGGGGTCGCCGTTTAGCGCCGCTGAACCGGGTCTTGCCGGTCGCTGCTGCCGCGCGTTGTCTCCGGCGAAGCCGGTCACGCCGGCCGCGGCGATGAGGATCACGATCACGCGCATGACGAGCCGGCGCCGGGAGGAGGCCATCATGGCTTGGTCTCGTAGATGGCGAACGGCAGGTACGTCGGCTGGCCGCCGCCCGGGAGGCTCTTCGGGTCGAAGATCTCCAGGCTGCCCAGGACGTAGCAGGTGGCCGGAGTGGACCGGCTCGTTTGCAGGGCGAGCCGCGCCTCGCCGGCTGCGTTCGCCGTGACCGTGTGGGTGGCCTGGTAGAAGTGGTTGCCCCGGCGGCCTGCCGAACCGGCGCAGGCGTACAGGTGCACGTCGGTGGTCGTGCCGGGGGGAAGGCCGCCGAAGAAGACGTCGATGGTCGACCCGGCGGCGGCGCGCAGGGGAGCGATCGCCATCGTGGGGTGGTCGGTGCGCCGGGTGACGAACGTGCTGCGGGCGTGATCCTTCCCCTGGCTGGCCTCGACGGCGTAGCGGCCCTCGGGACCGCCGGGCGGGAACGGGAAGACCGGCTCGGTCGTGGCGTCCCACCCGGGCGGCAGAATCTTGGTGATGACGGCCCCGGCCGGCGTCGTGAACTCCAGGGTCACCGCGAAGTCACCGTGGAATCCGAACAGGCAGAACAGCGGCGCGCTCGGGATGGTCACGACCTCGGGCGCGGCCACCACGAGCTCGCCGGGTCCCTGGTTCGGCGCGCATTCCGGCCCGCCGCCGACGAAGAACTCGAGCTGCTCCGCGACCCCCTCGGGCGGTGGCTGGTCCCGGCGGAGCATCTCGTCCATCGACGCGCTCTCCCGCGTCCGGGCGCCGGGAGGGAGTCCGCCGGCGTCGGGACGCTTCGAGGTGGATGCTGATGCGGTTTCCGGGGTGGCGACGGGCGTGAGGGGAACGGGTGACGAGGCCGGCGGCGACTGTGGTGGCGAGAAGGACGGCAGAGGCGGCGCCGGCGTCACAGACCGGGACGGTACGGGGGCGACGGCCGATCGCGCGCGAGAATCGTCACCGGTGAACCGGATCGCGACGCTGCTCGTGGCCGCGAGGACCGCGACCACCGGCACGACGATGCGGCGCACCCACAGCACGGCCTCGGTTGCCATCGACCCCCCATGACGCCCCCGTCGGATCGATGGCAGTTTCTCAGGGGACTCGCCCGGCCGCCAGACCTGTGGATGACTTTGGACAGTCCCTCCGCTGCGTCCCGATCACGGACAGCAGGGGGAAGACCGGCCCCGGCTCGGCGACCAGCGCCGCCGCTTCCGGCATCACCGGCGCGGTCCCGCGGGTCGGCGGCGGAGCCGGAGTTCGAGCGCGGCGGCCACGGCTTCGCCGGCCGGACAGGAGACGTCCGGGACGACACCGCGGCCTTCCCAGTTGGTCCCGGTGCGTGAGTCCACCACGTACGCCTCCGGCAGCAGCCCGAGCACCGACGGCCCGAGCCGGACCGGCGTGATGTGGTCGGCCGCGCCCGGAGTCCGTTCACCGACGACGGTGACCCTCCCGCGCGCCTGCAGGTGGTAGGCGAGCGCTTCCCCGAGGAGAACGTCCCCTCGCCCACGAGAACAGCGACGGGCTGGGTGAGGGCGGTCCCGGGTGCCAGGTCGGGGGTCCACCACTGCCGCCGCCGATCCCGGTAGACCACGTCGGACAGCTGCTCGGCCTCGTCCCCGAGCAGCCGCCCGGCGATCAGGGCGACCGTGGCCGGATCCCCGCCGCCGTTGCCGCGCAGGTCGAGCAGGATGCGCTCGGCCCCGTCGGCCAGCGTGAACGCGGCTTCCAGGAACGGCCGGGCCGGCCCGATCGCGTCGAGTCCGTCGACCCGGATCAGGCAGGCGCCGCCGTCCAGCCGCCGCGCCTCACCGACGCCGGCGGCCCGCGCCCGCACCTCGTCCGGGTCGGTCGGCGGCCAGCCTTTGCTCTCCTCGTCGGCGGGCTCGGTCCCGTCCGGCTCGAAGACCAGCAGCAGGTGCCGGCTGTGCTCCCACGCGACCTGTTCGATCTCGCGGCACACGCCCGCGGTCACCGCGTCCGGGCTCCCGCCGAACCGCTCCCGCACCTCGACGGCGAGCCGGTCCCGCCGCTCCCCGGCCGGCATCAGCCGTTCGATCCACCCGGCCAGCCGCTCGACGAGATCCCCTACGGTCATCGCTCCACGCTAGATGCCGCGGCGCCGCTCCGGGCGGCCGTTCGCGCAGGGCAGACGGCAGGCGATGACTGTAGGGGATCTCGTCGAGCGGCCGTTCGTGTCGGCAGACGGTTCGTGCTTCCGGATGGGCATGGAGGCCGTCCGCCGCGGCCGGCTCTGAAACACCCCGGCAATACCGGTCAGGCGCGGCGGCGGGCCCGGTACGCCGCCATCTTGGCCTGGCTGCCGCACTCCTGCATGCCGCACCAGGTGCGGCGGGCGCCTCGGGAACGGTCCACATAGAGCCGCGTGCACGCCGGCTTGGCGCACTCCTTGACCGTCGTGCCGGTCTCGCTCAGCAGGGTCAGCAGGGAACGGGCGACGTCGGAGAGCGCGGCGCCGACCGGGCCGGTGCGGCGCAGGCCGTCCGCGGTCAGGGCGAGGCGGACGGGGGCCACGGCGGCGTACTCGTTGACCGTGGCGAGTGCGTCCGGCGGGAGCGGCCGGCCGCCGGTGTGGGCCAGCACCAGCGCGTACGCCGCCTCGCGCAGCCGCCGGGCGGAGGTCAGATCGGCCGGGTCCGCCCCGGGCGGCGTGTCCAGCACCCCGGCCCGGACCAGCCAGTCGTCGAGATCGTCCGGCGAATCCAGCGTCTCCTCGGGGGTGTCCCGCCGCCACTTCAGGGTGCCGGCGAGATCCAGGGCGAGGTTGCCGCTCACGAACATGCCCCGATGTTACCCCCTTGACCGGTAACTCGATTGCCCGGCACACTGCGGTTACCAGTCAAACCGGTAACCGGAGGTCACCATGCTCGACCGGGACGACTACCTCTACTTCGCCGGGCGCGCGCTCGACGGCATGATCGGCATCGTTGCCACCCTCGGGGACGAGCGTGCCAACGCGCGGTCCGGCGGCAACTCGCCCTACGCCCTGCTCACCCACTGCCTGGGTGTGGTCGAGGCGTGGGCCGGCGGCCTGGTCGCCGGGCGTCCGGTCGAGCGCGACAGGGCGGCCGAGTTCACCGCGTCCGGGCCGGTCGCGCCGCTGCTCGAGCGTTGCGCGAAGGTCCGGGCCGCCTTCCACGCCGACGTGCACGCCGCCCGTCCGCGGGCGCCGCTGGCCGCGCGCCCGCCGGCCGGCTTCGACGGGCCGGACCGCGAGCTCGACCAGGGCGCCGCGCTGCTGCACGTCTACGAGGAACTGGCCCAGCACCACGGCCAGATGGAGGTGCTGCGCGACCTGATCGTGGCCGGCACGCCCGGTCCGCCCGAGCGGCTGCGGGACGGGCTCGGGGCCAAGTGGCGCGACGTCGAGCCGGACGTGCTGCCCGCCTGGGTCGCGGACATGGATCTCGGGGTGGCGCCGCCGATCCTCGACCGCGTCGGCGCTGTTCTCGCCCGGCAGGACCTCGGCTATCCGCTCCGGCCGGACGACGCGGTGGTCGAGGCGTTCGAGGGGCGGATGCGCGACCGGTACGGCTGGGCGCCGCGCCCCGGGCGTACCCGTGTCCTGAGTGATCTTCTCCAGATCCTGCAGATCATGATCGAGCTGACCACGGAACCAGGCGACGGCGTGGCGCTGCATGTGCCGGCCTATCCGCCGTTCCTCGCGTCGATCCGGCGCGCCGGGCGGGTGGTCGTGCCGATCCGGATGCGTTCGGGCCCGTCCGGCTGGACCTTCGACGCGGCAGAAGCGGCCGCCGCGAAGCTGCTGGTCGTGGTGAACCCGCAGAATCCGACCGGCCGCGTCTTCCGCGCCGCCGAGCTCGAGGCACTGGCCGCCCTGGCCGCCGGGCACGACCTGACGGTGCTGGCCGACGAGATCCACGCCGACCTGGTGTACGCGCCGCACCGGCACATCCCGTTCGCCTCGCTGCCGGGCATGGCGGGCCGGACCGTGACCGCCACCTCGGCCACGAAGGCCTTCAACATCGCCGGGCTCCGCTGCGCGATCGCCCACCTCGGTTCGGACGCGGTCGCGGAGCGTCTGGCCGCGGCGCCACTCGACTTCTTCGGTACGCCGGACATCCTCGGTCGCGTGGCCACCGCGGCGGCGTGGACCGAGGCGGGCGGCTGGCACGACGACCTGATGACGCTGCTGCGCGCCAACCGGGACCGGGTCGCCGCCTGGGCGACCACCCGCGGGCTGACCCACCACGTCCCGGAGGCGACCTACCTGAGCTGGATCGATTTCGCCGGCACCCCGATCGCCGGCGACCCGGCCGGGCACATCCTGCGCACCGGCCGCGTCCAGCTCAGCCCGGGCCTCGACTTCGGCGCCGAGAGCACCTACGCCCGGATCAACTTCGCCACCACGCCCGAGACGCTGGAGGCGATCCTCGCCGGCGTCGACAAGTCCCTCCAGCGGTAGCTGTCAGTCGTCCGACGCCTGGCGCTTCCGCAGCTCGTCCTCGCGGCGCTTGAGGTCGGCCTCCCACTTCTTCATCATCGCCTCGTCGTCCTTGAGCGACCCGGCCAGGTTGCGCAGGAACTCCGGGTCGTCGTCGGGGGCGAGCGACTGCCCGCGCCTCGGCCGCTCGTCCTCCGGGAAGCCGGAGCCAGGCCGCCACCTCTCGCCGTTGCTCATCCGGACGGCGCGGGGCGGCCGCCCGGCCACGAACCAGGCGATCGCGCCGATCGGCGAGAACAGCAGGATCAGGAACACCCAAACCACGCGGGGCAGGGCGCGGATGGCGTGCTCGTCGGCCGAGAGGCAGTCGATCAGGGCGACCACGAGCAGCACGATGTCGAGGAGCACGAACAGCGAGTAGAGGCGGAACATGGCGACGATGTTCTCAGAGATCTCTCAGGTTCGTGGTCCCTTTCGGGAGCTGGACGGGAACAGCCGACGCCGGCCGGGCAGGAGGCCGCCGCCCGGTGTGGGAATCCCGGGCGGCGGCTGTTCTTCTCGGGTACGGGCTCTTCTCGGGTACGGGCGTCAGATCGAAATCTTGCCCGCGCCCGCGTTCGCGGTGACCAGCGACTTCACGTTCGACGCCGCGTCCGGGGTGTAGGAGTAGGGGATCGAGGCGACGCTGCCGCCGGTCTGGCCGCTGCCGGAGTTGACCAGCAGGTTGTTGCGGGCGACCAGCGTGCCCGGGCCGGAGTCGCCCTCGCCGAGGTGGAACGGGTCGCTGACACCTTCGAAGGAGTTGGCCTCGACGAGGACGCCGGCGCCTTCGGTGGAGGCGACGCCGTAGCCGCTGTTGCTGCGGTAGTAGTTGTTGTAGACGTGCACCGGGTTGCCGAAGCGCACGCGGGGGTGGCGCTGGGTGGAGCCGTCGAAATAGTTGTGGTGGTACGTGACGCGCAGGTGGCCACGGTCCTGGCTGCCGTTGTCGTCACTGTGGCCCAGCAGCATCGACTTGTCGTGGCTGAAGACCCGGTTCCACGACACCGTGACGAAGTCGGAGCCGCGCTTGACGTCCACGGCGCCGTCGTAGCCGTTGCTGAACGAGTTGTGGTCGATCCAGATGTTGGTGGCCGACTCCTGCACGTTGATCGCGTCGTCGTTCCAGTTCCGGAAGTTCAGGTTCCGGATGATGACGTTACGGTCGCCGTTGACGTTGAGGCCGCAGCCCGCGATCGTCGCCCCGGAGTTGCCGACGATGGTCTTGTTCGACCGCACCCGCAGCATGCCGGAGCAGGAGATGGTGCCGGAGACGCGGATGACCGCGGCACTCGTCGAGCCGAGCGCGCTGGTCAGGGCGGAGGCGCTGGTGACGGTGGTGGCCGAGGCGCTGCCGCCGCCGGTGGTGCCGCCGTTCTGGGTGCTCCAGCCGACCTGGTCGAGGACGCCGAAGGGCTGCGCGCCGGTGGTCCCCTGGCCGTGTGCGGCACCGGCCGCACCACCGGCGATGAGGACGGGCACCGCCAGGACGGAGACATACTTCAGAAGCCGTGGAATGCGGCCGGACATGACTCACCACTCCTTCAATTGGGGAGAGGAACGCAATTTCGCGCAGGGCACGGTGGAATGCGATGCTGCGCGTTGCGGTGGCCCGCGACCTGCGGTCGAAGGCGGATCCGCTGCGTGCTCTCTGATAGTGGGAACGCTCCCACGCACAGAAAAGCACAGCCCGACATTGTTGTGAACCCATTGACGTTTGCAGATTATTTGCATACGTCCGAGCTGCACTGATTCGCGCGCCGGATGGCTCCCGGGCCTCGAGTGGTCGATGATGGGGTGGATGCATGCTCCGATGGAGGCCGTACGCCGGCTTTTGGATCTACGGCACCGCGGCCGCGCCGAAGACCTCCCCGCGGTGCTGATGCATGCCGCGCCGCTGCTGGGCGCCGAGACCGCGGGCGTCCTGCTGATCGACTACGGCCAGCTCGACCTCTGCCCGCTGCAGGGCACCACGCCGGAGGCCGCCGAGCCGAGACCGGTGCTGGACACCCCGGCCGGCCACTGCTTCACCACCGCGACCGAGTCGTGGCTCGACGACCCCGAGGGCGGGCGGCTCTGGCTGCCGCTGCTGCACGGCGCCGAACGGCTGGGCGTGCTCGAGCTGGGCGTCAAGGCGTACCCGTCGGACGAGGCCCGGCACGACCTGGAGACGATCGCCGCGCTGGTGGCCGAGCTGATCGCCAGCCGCCGCTTCTACGGCGACGCGGTCGAACGCACCCGCCGCCGGCTGCCGATGCAGCTGGCCGCCGAGATCATCTGGAACCAGTTGCCGCCGCTCACCTGCGCGGTCGACGGCACCGTGGTGACCGCGGTCCTGGAGCCCTGCTACGACGTCGGCGGCGACGCCTTCGACTACGCGGCCAACGGCGACATCCTGCACGTCGGCCTCTTCGACACGGTCGGCCACGGCATCGACGCCAGCTCGCTCACCACGCTGAGCCTCAACACCTACCGCAACGCCCGCCGCTCCGGGCTGGGCCTCGCCGACACCTACCGCTCGATCGACAAGTGGATCCGCGCCCGGCACCCCGGCAAGTTCGTCACCGCGCTCCTCGCCGAGCTGGACACCGCGACCGGCCGTTACCAGCGGATCAGCGCCGGGCATCCGGCCGAGCTGCTGCTGCGCGGTGGCCGTCGCTCGCCCGCGCTGCCCGCTCCCAACGCCCTCCCGCTCGGTCTCGGCGCGATGATCAACCGCCCGCCGCAGGTCGTCGAGCAGCAGCTCGAGCCGGGGGACACCCTGGTGCTCTACACGGACGGCATCACCGAGGCGCGGGACGCGAGCGGCGCCCTCTTCGGGCCCGAGCGGCTGTCCGAGTTCGTCCTCGACGCGATGGAGCGGGGGTACTCCGCCGCCGAGCTGATGCGCCGCCTGGTCCATGCGATCATCTCGTACGAGGCGGGCGAGCTCCGTGACGACGCCACCGCCGCGATGATCCAGTGGCACCACTGACCTAGGTCCCCTGCTCCACGACCCTGCTCCCCGTCGCCGATCGCCGCTTGGAAAAGTGATATCACTTTGATAGTCTGATGACATCATCACGGTGAAGGAGTCCTCCATGACGGAACACCTCGATCTGCCCGCCCCGCAGGTGCGCGAGCGCATCGCCCGAGGCGCTTCGGGCTGGCCGGTCCTCGCTGCGGCCGTCCTGGTGATCATCGTCGGCATCGCGACGTTCATCGCCGGCGTGCAGCAGCAGGACGACGCGGTCATCCTCAGCCTCGTCGGGTTCAGCGTCCTGCTCGGGCTGGCCGGCCTGCTCGCCCTGGCCGGTCTCACCCCCGTCGCGCCCGGCGAGGCCCGAGTCCTTCAGCTCCTCGGCCGCTACATCGGCACCGTCCGCACCGACGGGCTGCGCTGGGTCAACCCGCTCACCGCCAGGCGCCGTGTCTCCACCCGGATCCGCAACCACGAGACCGATGTGCTCAAGGTCAACGACGCCGACGGCAACCCCATCGAGATCGCCGCCGTGGTCGTCTGGCAGGTCGAGGACACCGCCCGTGCCGTCTTCGAGGTCGACGACTTCATCGAGTTCGTCGCCATCCAGACCGAGACCGCCGTCCGGCACATCGCCAACAGCTACTCCTACGACTCCCACGACACCACCCTGATGTCCCTGCGCGACAACGCCGACGAGATCACCGCCCGGTTGTCCGAGGAGATCGGCGTACGCGTCGCCGCCGCCGGAGTGAAGATCATCGAGTCCCGGCTGACCCGCCTCGCCTACTCGCCCGAGATCGCTCATGCCATGCTCCGCCGGCAGCAGGCGAACGCGATCGTGGCGGCCCGGGCCCGCATCGTCGAGGGTGCGGTGGGCATGGTGGAGATGGCGCTGCTCCGCCTCGCCGAGAACCACGTCGTCGACCTGGACGAGGAGCGCAAGGCCGCGATGGTCAGCAACCTGCTGGTGGTCCTCTGCGGCGACCGGGACGCCCAGCCCGTGGTCAACGCGGGCACCCTCTACTCCTAGGCACATGGCTACCGAACGGAAGAAGCTCCTTCTCCGGCTCGATCCGGCCGTGCACGACGCGCTCGCACGCTGGGCCGGGGATGAGCTTCGCAGCACCAACGCCCACATCGAGTACCTGCTGCGCAGGGCCCTCGCCGACGCCGGCCGGCTCCCCGGCGGGGTCGGCCGGATCCGAGGTCCCGGGAGGCCCCCCGCCACCTCGGACGTCCCGGAAGGCTCGAACGACCCGGGCGACTCGGACGACCCGGAAGACTCGAACGACTCGAACGACTCGAACGACTCGGAAGGACAGTGACATGGAAGTGCCCGCCCGTCTCGCGCAGCGCATGTTCCTGCTGGCCTACAACCCCGACAAGGGCAGGGTTGCCATCGGCTCCCACCTCGGCGCCCTGCTCCGCGCCGCCGCCCTCGCCGACCTCTATGTCACCGGCCATCTCGCCGACGAGCGCGGTCGCGCCGTCGTGACCCGGCACCCGTGCCACGATCCGGTTCTGCTGCCCTTGCTCGAGGAGATCGCCGCCTCGCGCCCGCGCAAGTGGCAGGTCTGGGTCGGCCGCCGGCAGCGTCACCTCATCAGGGAGACGCGCCGGCAGCTCGGTGACGGCGGCTGGGTCCGCCTCGAGCCCTACAAGATCCTGGGGCTCTTCCCGGCGACACGGGTGACCGTCCGCGACCCGCGCGTCCGCAAGGAGCTGATCGGCCGCGTCACCGGCGCCCTGAAGAAGCCGATCGACCGGGTCGACCCGGCCGATGCGGCGCTGGTGGCCATCGTCGCCGCGGGAGACCTCAAGATCGTGCTCGATCGGCAGCGCCGCCGGGCCAACAAGCGCCGGCTCCGGGAGCTCACCGCGCTCAGTGGACCGATCGGACCGGCCCTGCGCCGGGCGATCGAGGAGGCTTCGTCGGCGGGCGGCTGAAAACCGCGTCCAGAGGAGAAATTGGGAGCGCTCCCATTGACTTCGGTTGATGCGCTGCTTAGCGTGTCCGCCAAGGTAAGCGCTTTCCCGACTCCCGTGGACGGTACCGATGAACCGAGCCAAGACCCTGGCGGCTGCGAGCGTCCTCCTCGTGGTCGCCGGCGGCGCGGTCGCCGCACAGGCGCACGCCGCCGAACAGTCCTCCGTACCCGTCGCGAACCCCGGCGTCACCGAGAAGCTCGACCGCGGCCTGATCGCCATGCGGACGCCGAAGGGCAACTTCCTGTCCTGGCGTCAGCTCACCGGCGACGCGGCCACCTACGCCGTCTACCGGGACGGCGCCAGGATCGCCACGAGCGGCGTCACCAACTTCACCGACGTGGGCGCCCCGGCCGGCGCCACCTACACCGTCGGCAGCGGTGTCGGGACGCTGGCCGCCGGTGACCCCGTGCAAACGTTCGCCACCAGCCAGGACGTGCCGATCCAGATCCCGGCGGGCGGCACCACCCCGGACGGCGTCGCGTACACCTACTCGGCCAACGACGCGAGCGTCGGTGACCTGGACGGCGACGGGCAGTGGGAGATCGTCCTCAAGTGGGATCCGTCCAACGCCAAGGACAACTCGCAGTCCGGCTACACCGGCAACGTCTTCATCGACGCGTATGAGCTGAACGGCACCCGGCTGTGGCGCATCGACCTGGGCCGGAACATCCGGGCCGGCGCCCACTACACCCAGTTCCAGGTGTACGACTACGACGGGGACGGCAAGTCCGAGGTGGCGATGAAGACCGCCGACGGTACGAAGGACGGCGGTGGGACCGTGATCGGGTCGTCGTCGGCGGACTACCGGAACTCGTCCGGCTACATCCTGACCGGGCCGGAGTTCCTCACCGTGTTCAGCGGGCAGACCGGCCGGGCGCTGGACACCGAGAACTACGTGCCGGCCCGCGGAACCGTGTCGTCGTGGGGGGACAGCTACGGCAACCGGGTCGACCGGTTCCTGGCCGGCACCGCGTACGTCACCGGCTCGTACCCGAGCATCATCATGGCCCGCGGGTACTACACGCGCAGCGTCATCGCGGCGTGGGACTTCCGGAACGGGGCGCTGACCCGGCGCTGGACCTTCGACAGCAGCTCGTCGACGAACGGCTCGGCGTGGACGGGACAAGGCAACCACCAGCTCTCGATCGCCGACGTGGACGCCGACGGGCGGGACGAGATCCTGTACGGCGCCATGGCCGTCGACGACAACGGCAACGGGCTGTGGGTGAACGGGCAGGGGCACGGCGACGCCTACCACGTCGGTGACCTCATCCCCGGCCGCGCGGGGCTGGAGGTCTTCAAGGTCGACGAGTCGACGACGAAGCTGGCGGCGTGGATGGCGGACGCGCGTACCGGATCGATCATCTGGTCGAACGCGTCCTGCGGCTGTGACAACGGGCGCGGCGTGTCGGCCGACATCTACGCGGGCAGCCCGGGCGCCGAGTCGTGGTCGTCGGCGGTCAGCGGGCTGTTCAACACCGGCGGCGGGAACATCGGGCGCAAGCCGGGCTCGGCGAACTTCGTCATCTGGTGGGACGGCGACGGCCAGCGGGAGCTGCTCGACGGCACACACATCGACAAGTACGGGACCGGCGGCGACACCCGGCTGCTGACCGCGAGTGGCGTGCACTCCAACAACGGCACCAAGGCGACGCCGTCGCTTCAGGCGGACATCCTCGGCGACTGGCGCGAGGAGGCCATCTGGCCGACCAGCGACAACACGAAGCTGCGCATCTACTCGACGACCGACTCGACCAGCATCTCCCGGCCGTCGCTGATGCAGGACCGGATGTACCGCGAGGCGGTCGCCTGGCAGAACACGGCGTACAACCAGCCGCCGCACCCGAGCTTCGCCATCGGCTGAGGCGAGGCCGAGGGTGACCTGAACGGCCGCCCGGGTCTTCTGATCGGCGCAGGGGCCCGGGCGTGCTTCAAAGAATCAGCCCGTGACGGCTCGGGCCCAGGGCAGGGCGAGGCGTTCGACCGCCACCACGGTGTAGAAGAGCGTGATGCTGAGCAGGGCGAGCAGCAGGACCGCGGCGAAGGCCAGGGGAGTGTCCGCGTTGGCGCTGGACAGGGCGATCACCGCGCCCAGGCCGTTCTGCGGACTGCTGATCTCGGCCACCACCGCGCCGATCACGGCCAGCGTGGCGCCGACCTTCAGCCCGACGAAGATTTGCGGCAGTGCCCACGGGAGCCGGAACCGGGCGTACGCCTGCCACCGGGAAGCGGCCATCGACCGGGACAGCTCGGTGAGCTCGATCGGCAGCGAGGTCAGGCCGGCCGACGCGGAGAGCACGATCGGGAAGAACGAGATGAGCACGACCAGCACGATCTTTGGCTGGAGGCCGAAACCGAGCCAGACGACCAGCAGGGGAGCGATGGCGACCTTGGGTACGGCGTTGACCGCGACCAGCAGCGGCAGGGTCGCCCGCTGGATCAGGCCGGACGAGGTCAGCCCGATCGCGATCAGCACCCCGGCCGCGGCCGCCAGCCCGAACCCGAGCAGCGTCGACGCGACCGTGTGGCCCAGCTCGGCCACCAGGTAGCGGGGCTGTTGCCGGAACGCCGTCACGATGTCCGGGGGCGACGGCAGGAAGAACGGCCGGATGTCGAGGGCGTCGGTCAGCCACCACCACAACGCGATCGCCCCGGTCGCTGTCACCACGGGGGCGAGAAATCCGGTGCGGCTCACGCAAACCCAGCCGTCGAATAGAGCAGGTGCGCGCGGATGACCATTTCCGGGTCGTTCATCAGCGCCAGCACGCGATCGATGTCGGCGTCGGACATGCCGGCGTCGCGGAAGGCGGGCCGCTGCTGCACGATGTTGGCGGCCTGCAACAGGGCGCCGGGGGAGCCGCCCGGCCAGGACCGCGCGTGCACCTCGGTGGTGACGCCGGTGAGGCCGGCGTCGAGCATCGCGGCGTGCGCCCGGCCGGCCCAGGTCCCGTCGTTGCCGCGGGCCGGCAGCACCCGGTCGACCAGGGTGTCGTGGTAGGCGTTGTAGACGGCGGCGTCGGCCGGGGTCGGCGCGCGCAGCACACCCATGCGGATGGTCGAGTAGAAGTCCTCGATGAGCAGCACCCCGCCCGGCGCCAGGGCCGCGGCCAGCCGTTTCAGCACCGCCTCGCGGTCGGGCAGGTGGAGCAGCAGCAGGCGGGCGTGGATGAGATCCCACGGCCCGGGCGGGAGCGGCTCGCGTTGCAGGTCGTGCTCGAGGACGCCGAACCCGCCGTCCCGTGGCAGGTGCCGCACGTCGAGGTCGGTGGCGAGCACCTCGCCGCCCAGTGCCGCCAGCCGCGCGGCCATGCTGCCGCCGCCGGCGCCGAGCTCGAGACACCGCTTGTTCGTGACGCCGCCGAGCCCCGCGATCCGGGCGGTGGAGAAGTCGTCGAACATCGCCGCCAGGTGGCGATGCCGGTTCGCCGCCTCGGCGTCGGCGTTCCCGAAGGCGTACGTCATTGCGGCGTCAGCGGGAACTCGACCACCTTGTCGGCGGTCAGGCCCGGCGGGATCAACCCGGTCTCGACGAGCACGGCGATCGCGGTGGTCACCCGCGCGCGGTCGATCGCGCCGAGCGGTTTGCCGGCGGCCGGTTTCGTGTACGGGGTCATCAGCGTGATCTCGCCCTTCGCGGCGGCGGCGGCGCTCGCCGGGTTCTTCCGGTGCAGCAGCGCGGCGGCCTCGTCCGGATGCTCCAGGGTGTACTGCAGACCCTCGAGGGCGGCATCCCGGAAGCGGCGGACCAGGTCCGGATCCTCGGCGATCGTCGCGGTGCTGGTGATGATCGCGTTGCCGAAGAGCTCGGGCAGGACGTCGCTGTAGGGCAGCACGGTCATCGGCTTGCCGGCCGCCTTCTCGATGCCCGGCCGCCCGATCAGGAACGTGCTCAGGGCGTCGACCCGCCCGGCCGCCAGGAGCGCGGGCACCTGTTGCGGCGAGGCGTTCACCCACTTGACCGTTGCGGCATCGAAGCCGGCCTTCCTGGCGTACGCGGGAAAGAGAAGTTGATTGACCGACCCGGTGGCCGCGCCGAGCGTCCTGCCGGAGAGATCGCCGGGCTTGCGCACCGGGCCGTCCTGGGGAGCGACGATCGACACCAGGGTCTCCTGATGGATCGCGGCGATCGCCCGGAAGCCGGTGAACGTGCCCTTGCCGGCCAGGATGGTGCCGCCGATCAGATCGTTGTCGGCGAACTGGACGCGGCCCGCGGCGAGTGTCTTCAGGTTTTCCCCGGTCGCCGCGCCGAGCTGGATCTCAACGTCCAGGCCGGCCTCGCGGAAGTAGCCCTTCTCCTGGGCGATCCAGGCGAAGGCGTCGCGCCCGGCGGCGCCGAAGGCGGTCAGATAGACGATCTTGCGCAGCTCGGGACCAGTTTCGCCGGGCTTGCCCGAACAGCCGCCGACGAGTAGAAGAATGATGACGATCGATAGAAGTGCTCGCACCCTATCCATCTGATCGATTCAAGACCATAGATCAATCACGGCGGAGGAAGTGTCCAAGAATTGACTGTCCACATGCTCCTCCCCGTGCTTCTGACGCTGCTGCCCGCGCCCGCGGCGCCCATGTCCGACTGGACCGCTCCGCTCAGCACGCGCGGGCGCTACATCGTCGACGCGGACGGAGAGCGGTTCAAGCTGAGGTCGGTCAACTGGCACGGTGCGAGCGGCACCTCGACAGGGACCGGGCACCACGCCGGGGAGGACTCCGGGCGCATCCCGCTCGGCCTGGACCGGGCGCCCCTGGAGGAGATCGTCGCCGGCATCGGAGAGCTCGCCGCGAACAGTGTGCGGCTGCCGTTCTCCAGCGAGATGGTGCACGACCAGCAGCCGGTCACCGACACGGCGGTGGCGGCCAACCCGTCGATGCGCGGCCTGACCCCGCTCGCCGTCTACGACCGGGTGGTCACCGCGCTGACCGGCGCCGGGCTCGCCGTGATCCTGAACAACCACACCAACACCACCCGCTGGTGCTGCGGCGTCGACGGCAACGAGCGGTGGAACACCTCCCAGACCACGGCCGCGTGGGAGGAGACCTGGCTCACCATGGCCCGGCGGTACCGGGACAACCCGCGGGTGGTCGGCGCGGACCTCTACAACGAGGTACGCCGAACCGTCTGGGACGACCCGAACTGGGGCCTCGGCGACGACCACGACTGGTTCGCCGCATCCCAGCGCCTCGGCGACCGCATCCTCCGCGAAGCGAACCCCGACCTGCTCATCATCGTCGAGGGCATCAACTGGACCGGCATCCCGGTGGACGGGTTCCCGCACGAGCGCCCCACCCTCAGGCCGGTGCGCACGCTCTCCCACACGCTCACGACGTCCGGCAAGCTGGTCTACTCCGCCCACTTCTACGACTACACCGGCCCCAACCACAGCGGCGCGACCGGCACGGGAGAGACCAGCGACCCGCGCTACCGAGACCTCACGCGTACGGAGCTCTCCGACGTTCTGCAGCGGGACGCCTTCTACGTCTCCTCGACGCCTGGCCGGCACTTCACCGCGCCGGTGTGGATCAGCGAGTTCGGCATCGACCGCAACGCCCCGGCGGGTTCGAAGGAGCGGGCCTGGTTCGGCAACTTCGCCGACTTCCTCATCCAGGCGGACGCCGACTTCGCGTACTGGCCGGCGGTCAGCTGGACCGGCAACAACGGCTGGGGCCTGCTCTTCTGGGACAGCGCCGGCGCGCGCACCTCGGTCGCCGACGACTGGCGGGCGGCCGACTGGCGGCGCCTGGTGGAAACGCCCGGCCGCACCGGACACATCGACCCGGTCACCCGCTGGTCGATGCTGAGCCCCGACCACGGCGACTTCATCGCCTCCCGGCACACCGGGGACTGGGATCCGGGCGCGCGCAAGGCGGCCTGCCCCGACGACCAGCTCCTGATCGGCCTCAGCCACACCGGCAACCGGGGCCTCTGCACCTCCGCCGGCCCTCCCTGGTCGTCGTCCACCGTGGTGACCGACGAGCGATACGTGACGGACGACTGGGCGTCCGGTTACACCAAGCTGCAGTGCCCGGCCGGGGCGTTCCTGGTGGGCTACGCGGTGCGCGGGGCGGCGATGTCCAGCGCGCTGTGCGCCTCCGGCGCCCTCGCGGGTGCGGGCCGCACGGTCTGGTTCGACCGCGGCGACAACCGGCCGGTCGGTGGTCCGGGCGGCGATTACGCGTACGGCCGGTACAAGGGCCAGTGCGCCGACGACGAGTACGCGGCCGGGATCGCGTACACCGGCCGTCTCGGCTCGTCCCGCACCCCCGACGCCCTCTTCTGCCGCCGCCGCTAGCCGCGCCGGCTCAGGCCGTTCCCGGATGGCACAGGGTCAGTCGATCCCTTGGCTGCGGACCAACGGGACTACCAGCGCCCTGCTTCGCCAGTACTTCTGTAAGGCCAGCGACCTCAGGGGCCGGGAGTGCTTTTCGAAGCTAATAGGGGGTCACTTTAGATTCTGCGACGCGTTTGATGACCGCGGTTCCACCGTTAGGAACGTACGCAAATGCGCCCTTTATTCCGTCCGATAGGCTGCAGATCAAATCCTCGCTCATTTTGTCCCGCCGCCCAATCCGGCGAAGATCAACCAGATAGCCGGCTTTCGTGGCGCTCTCGGACAGCTTCACGTGATCCCCCGCGAGGTGGTTATAGTTGTAGTTCAGGCCAATTTCGATTACTATCGCGGCTTCAATATGGCCGCCCGTAAATTGGTCCAACCTTGCTTCGGCAAGCTGTTCGGGCGCCAAGATCGCGAAGTCGAAGTTCCCGCGACCGCCCTTGTCTGGGCGAGGCCGGGTTTCCGGCCACTCCTTGTGTATCAGTTGCGTTTTATGGCCCGTGCCGCCAATGGGATGAAGCCCCTGAAAAACCTCTTCTCGGGCAAGCAGCTCGTATAGATGCAGGTGAAGCGAGTGTTCAACTCGATGTAGGTGCGGGTTCGTAAGGAATGATTGGATAAGTTCGTCTATGGCGCCGTCAACCGTTTCTGTTGCTTTGTTCAACCACTTGGTGTCGGGTGGGGTGGACAGTAGCTGAACATCCGTCAGATCTTCAATCTGGTTGGCGCCGCGAGATCTTAGCCAATCTACAAGTTCAGCAACGGTTGCATGCTGCCTGATGTCGGACCGCGATATATGTTCGTCCCGGGTCGCGAACTCGAATATGTACTCCCACAACTTCCCTGCGTCTTTCGCCGCGCGGATCCGAACCACTTGCCGCTTCTGCCTTGTAATCTTTACCAGGCGTCCCTCTATCAAGCGTTCTTCATCCATCGTCGCTCCTAACGCAAACGGTTCGACCATCAGAGTACGAAGCGCCAACTGAGTATGAGAACCAAACGGCAGAATATGGGGTTCTCGCGTCATCATTGAGGCGTCCTGCGGCTGATGCCCGGATGCCCCACGGTCGCGACCCGCCTCCTCCGGCACCCGGATCGTGCCGGCCGCGGGGATCGCCCGCGTCCATACGGCGGCAGTCGCGTTGTCCCGTGAGCTGTCCCGGGACAGCACCAACGGCACCCTGCAGCTCCCTTGATCCTGGCTCTTCTTTCGGCATGATCCGGCGTCTACGATGGCGCGATGCAGACGGACTCCGCGGACTGGTCCAAGATCGACACGTCCGTGCCGCATCCGGCTCGGCGCTACGACTACTGGCTGGGCGGCAAGGACAACTTTGCCGCCGATCGGCAGTCCGGTGACGAGATCGCGGCGCGGTTCCCCGGCATCCGTACCGCCGTGGTGCAGAATCGCCGCCTGCTGCAGCGCACCGTCACCCACCTCGCCGGCCTCGGCGTCCGGCAGTTCCTGGACATCGGCACCGGCCTGCCCACCGCCAACAACACGCACGAGGTCGCGCAGGCCCTCGCACCGGAGTCGCGGATCGTCTATGTGGACAACGACCCGCTGGTGCTCGCCCACGCCCGGGCGTTGCTGACCAGCTCGGACGAAGGCCGGACGACCTACCTCGACGCCGACGTCCGTGACCCCGAGCGCATCCTGCGCAGCGACGAGCTCGCCGACACCCTGGACCTCACCCGGCCCGTCGCGCTGATGCTGCTCGCGGTTCTGCACTTCGTGGAGGACGACGAGGACCCCTACGGCGTGGTCGGCCGCCTGGTCGCCGCCCTGCCGGCGGGCAGCTGGCTGGTCATGTCCCACGCCACCGGCGACTGGCTGCCGCCGGAGACGGTCGCCATGTTCGCCTCCGGCAAGCACGGCGCCGGGCGGCTGCGCAGCCGGGCCGAGTTCGCCCGGTTCTTCGACGGCCTCGAGCTGGCCGAGCCCGGGGTGGTTCCGCTGGCCGAGTGGCATGCCGAGGAAACACCCCCGCCGGCCGCCGAGGTCTCCATGTACGCGGCCGTCGCCCGCAAACCTTAGGTCAGCGCTCAGACCCTGGTGGTCGTGTACTGCTCCACCTCACCCAGAGGCTTCCAGTCGCCGTCCTTCAGGCGCAGCTGGAAGCCTTCGGCCCCGCGCCGCACACCGATGGCCTCCAGCCAGCCCTGCTCACCTTTGACCTTGACGTAGACCTCGTCGAAGGCGCCGAACGCGGCGATCAGCTCCGCCTGCAACCCGGCCGGTGTCTCCGCCGGCGTGGTCGGCCCGGTGAGATAGGCCCTGGCCACCTCGGCGCGGGCCGCGGTGCGGGCGGCCGTCGCGTACGAGCGGGCCCGCAGGTCGCCGGTGACGAAGTGTGCCAGTGCCAGCACCGTCGCCGAGATGATCACCGCGCCGGCCGCGACCAGGGCGACCGCCATGGGTTCGCCGAGCGAGTCGCGGAACGGCTTGACCGACCCGATGATCACGCCGCCGACCGCCGCGAGCAGGCCCGCCGCGCCGCCGGCCGCGCCGGCCCGCTTGAGCCACCACTTGGTCATGCTGGTCACGCCGGACTTGATCACCTGCAGTGACCCGGGGGTGTCGGCGTCCCACTTGGTCTCGGCGACGCCCTTCGCCCGGTCCTCGTCGGTCGCCAGGAACTGCAGCGCCGTGACCAGCTCGATCAGGGACACACCGTCCGGTTTCGACGGCGGCCAGGTCAATTTATCCAAAGTGTCCTTTGCCACGCCCGGCATAATGGCGGCTCGTCGCGCCCGCTGTCCACCCTCCGGTCACCCCGGCCGTAACCGTGTGTCCATATGGATAGCCAAAGCTGACGATCATGATTCGTACGCTCACCGCGTCCGTCACCGCCGCGCTGAGCCTGCCGGACGCGATCAACCTCGACGACGGCGGCTCCACCGCGACGGCCGTACGCGGCGCCTTGGTCACCATGCCGAGCGGCGGCGCCGGGCGGGCCGTCGGCGACGCCCTGATTTTCCGTAACCGATAAGGAGATCCGTTGCTAGGCAAACTGCTCGCGCCGGCGATGCTGCTGGTGCCGGTCGTACCGTTCCAGGCGGCGGCCGTCGACCTCAGCTGCTCACCGGACGTGTCGTTGCGCGGCTTCTCGGACGCGCTCGACAAGGCCATGTTCGAGGGGACGCCGGTCGCCGGCCTGTCCGCCATCGCGCCGACCGGCAACGACCGGGCCCTGGCGCTGGTGGACAACATCGGCACCACCCCGGCCCGGGTCTACGACCTCACGCTCAAGCGCCCGTCGGTGACCGGCGTGACCCTGCTGACCAGGCCGGACGGCACCCCGTACACGGGGGCGGACTTCGACGGCGAGGGCCTGGTCGTCGAGCGCGGGGGGAAGAACGTTCTTTCCACCTCGGAGCGGGAGCCGTCGATCCGGCGCTTCCGGTTGTCCGACGGCCGGGAGATCGGCTCGCTGCCGGTGCCGGCCCGCTTCCAGGTCACCCCGGCCGGGGAAGCCCAGGTCAACCAGACCTTCGAGGCGTTCGCGGCCAGCCCCGACCACAAGGTCCTGTACGCCGGCATGGAGGGCGCGCTCTCCGGCGACGTTTCAGGGAATCGGATCATCCGGTACGAGGGATCCTTCCCTCGCCCGGTCGCTCAGTACGCCTATCAGACCGATCCGGGCCTGGGCCTGGTCGAGCTGCTGTCCCTCGGCGGTGACACGCTCATCGCGATCGAGCGCGGGTTCACCGCCGGGGTGGGCAACACCGTCCGGCTCTACCAGATCTCCACGCTCGGCGCGGCGGATGTCACGGACGTCGCCTCGTTGAGCACGCTCACCGACCCGCGGGCCTGGCTGGGCAAGCAGCTGCTCGCCGACATCGTGAACTGCCCGTCGGCCGGCGCCACCGCAAAGCAGCCCCAGCCCAACCCGCTGCTGGACAACATCGAGGGCGCCGCGCTGGGACGGACGCTGCCCGACGGCCGCCGGATCGTGCACCTGATCTCCGACGACAACGGCAGCGCCACCCAGATCACCCGGCTCTACACGTTCGCCGTACACATCAAGCCTGAAGTCTCTCTGACGGGCCGCGCGATCCTGTCGGCCACGGCGTGGCAGCCCGGACCGGTCTCCGGCACACTGCTGCCGCCGGCCACGGTCAACGGCATCACCCCGCCGTTCCCGGGCCAGCCCATCCCCGGCTTCTCGGCGATCATCCCGCGGACCGCTGACGACCACTCCGGCAAGCGGCTGCTCGCCATGCCGGACAACGGTTTCGGTACCAAGGACAACTCGGCGGACTTCCTGCTCCGGGCGTACGACATCACGCCCGACCACCGCAGGCACACGATCGCGGTGAACGGCTACCTCAGCCTCCGCGACCCGGACCGGAAGGTCCCGTTCCCGATCGTCAACCAGAACACCGCCGACCGGCTGCTGACCGGCGCCGACTTCGACCTCGAGTCGCTGCAGCGGGACGCGCGCGGAGACCTGTGGTTCGGCGAGGAGTTCGGGCCGTTCCTGCTGCGCACCGACGCCACCGGCAAGGTGCTGCAGGCGCCGATCCCGCTGCCCGACGGCACCAAGTCGCCGCAGTCGCCGTTCCTGGCACCGGGGGAGGCGGCGACCCTGCCCGCCAGCAAGGGCTTCGAGGCGATGGCGGTGAGCCGCAACGGCTGGACGCTCTACCCGATCCTGGAAGGCGCCCGCGTCGCCGACCCTGACCAGCGCCGCCGGGTGGTCTACGAGTTCGACGTCCGCGCCGGCCGGTACACCGGGCGTACGTGGAGCTTCGCCAACGAGAACGCCTCGCTGGCGGTGGGCGACGCCGCGGTGCTCGACGGCCGGCGCATCCTGCTGATCGAGCGGGACGGCGGCATGGGCCCGGCGGCACGCGTCAAGCGCCTGATCGAGACCGACCTCGACAAGGTGGGCACGGACGGCTACCTGCCGCGCGAACAGGTCGTCGACCTGATGCGCGTCGCCGACCCCAGGGGCCTGTCCCTTCCGGCCCGGCCGGGGGAGTACGGCGTCGGCCCGCTCTTCTCGTTCCCGCTGCAGTCGGTGGAGACCGTGCTGCCGTTGCGGGGCGAGAAGGTCCTGGTGGCCAACGACAACAACTTCCCCGGCAACGACGGCCGCATCCCGGGCAGGCCCGACGACACCGAGATCATCACGATCGACGTGCCGGGCCTGCGGGACAGGACCTAACGCAACGATGACGGTGATTCGGCGCCCGGCACCAGCAGGTGCGGGGCGCCGGTCCCGTTCGCGGGCACGGCGTGGACGTCCGGCCGGCCGTCGTCCTGTCGCAACGTGTACGCCAGGGTCCGGTCGTCCAGCCACGCCGCCTGGTCGTCCACGCTCGCGGTCTCGGCGGTCGCGGTCACCCGCATCGTCGCCAGGTCCAGCACCGACAGCCGCCACCCGCGCGCCGGGTCGCCGGCGACCGCCTCCTTGAAGGCCACCCGCGTCCCGTCCGGGGACAGCGACGGGCACTCCACGTTCGCCTTCAGCGTCACCACCCGCCGCGCCGTCCAGTCGCCGCGCACCAGGTAGCGCTCCCCGGCCGTGCCCAGCGTCGCGTAGAACGTGTTGTCGTCGCGCGCGAACGTGACACCCCAGTAGTTCACGTCCACGTTGCGATAAGGCTTGCCGTCCCGCGTGATCGCGAAGCTCTCCAGCGACATCACCGTCGCGCCGGTGGTGGTGTCCAGGATGCCGGTGCGCGTGGAGAATCCGCCTGTCGCGTACGAGTCGCCGCCGACGAACGTGGTCCACGCGACCATTCGCCCCGACGGTGAGACCCGCGCGCGGTTCGGCTGGCCCGGGATCGCGAAGGCGCGCTCCGGTTTCAGGTCCGCGTCGAGCACGACGAGCTCGTTGGACCACGGGTCGGTGGGGCGCAGGCAGACCCCGGTGCCGGCGGCCGCGAAGGCGCGCAGGCATTCGACGGGGGACACGCCGCGTGGCCCGCCGGGGTCGGCGGCGTCGACCAGGGCCAGGTGCCGGTCGGTCACGGTGAGCAGGCTCGGCCCCGGCGTGAGAGAAAACCTTCCCTGGTACGCCGTCAGCTCGCTGTCATCCCTCGCCAACGCGGCATAACCGACCGCCACCGAGGCGAGCACGACCGCCGACGCCACGGCGATGCCCACTCGCGCTTTCACCGAGCCTCCTTCCGTACGCGGAGGAGAAAGACCGTGGCGATCACCGCGACCACCGCCAGGGCCGCCGCGGAGCGGATCGCGGCGTCCGGGCCCCACAGCTGCCACGCGGCGCCGAACAGCACCGACGACACCAGATAGGCGAGCGCCTGCCCGGTCTGCACCAGGGCCAGACCGGTCGTCCGCAGACGTTCCGGCAGCGTGGGAGCCACCAGCGCCATCAGCACACCGTCCGTGGCGGCGTAGAACAGGCCGTAACAGCCCAGCACCAGCACCACGCGCTGCCAGCCGCCGCCCGGGCCGGCCAGCAGCAGGTACGTCGCCGCCAGCGCGAGATAGCCGCCGGCCACCACCGGCAACCGGCCCACCCGGTCGGCGAGCCGGCCCAGCGGCGCGGCGAGCAGCAGGTACGTGAGGCTGGTGCCGACCGCCAGCAGCGGGAACCAGCGGACGTCCAGGTCCTCGCCGCGCTGGAGCAGCAGGTAGACGAAGCCGTCCCCGATCGTGGCCAGGCCGAGCAGGCAGGCGGCCCCGAGGATGCTCTTGCTGATCCGCGGCCTGGTTCGCGGCGCCGCCACGACCGGAGCGACCGGGGCCGGGTGTTCCCGCACGAAAAGTACGAGGACCACGACGCCCAGCGCGGCGACGCAGAAGCTCGCGACGAACACCGCGTCGTACGCCTCGCCGCCCGCCGCGAACAGCACCCCGAGCGCCACCAGCGGCCCGAGGAACGCCCCGGCGCCGTCCATCATCCGGTGCACCCCGAACGCCCGGCCGAGCTGGTCCGGCGGCACCGACAGGCTGATCAACGCGTCGCGCGGCGCCGTACGCAAGCCCTTGCCCAACCGGTCCGCGGCGATCACCACGCCGAGCGCGCCCACCGACCTGCCCGCCAGCAGCAGTCCGAGCTTCATCACCGCCGACAGCCCGTATCCGAGGCCGGCGACCAGCTTGCGGCCGCGCACCCGATCGGCGACGTACCCGCCGGCAACCCGCACGACCGCGGTCGCGCCCGTGTAGACGCCGTCCAGCACGCCGAACGCCAGAGGACTCAGATGCAGGCCGACGACCAGGTAGATCGGCAGCACCGCGGTGATCATCTCGCTGGAGACATCGGTGATCAGGCTGACCGTGCCGAGCGCGAGGACGTTCCCGCCCACGACGCCCTTCGTCAGGCCGGGCCGTGACACGGTGGACAGGTACACGTAGGCCATCGTCCGACGTGGATCTCTCGCATCACAACGGATCTCACATGTTGTTCACCCGAAGGCCGTGCGCCGGTCCATCGACATCCCTATATTTCTAGTCATGCGAGTCCGCCGCGCCGTTCTTGCCCTCCTGCTCGCCGTTCTCCCGGTCACGGTCGCGTCACCCGCCTCCGCTGCCGCCACGACCTTCACCGCTGTCGCCGACACGTACGTGCAGAACGACGCCACCGGCACCAACTACGGAACGTCCGCCCAGATCGTGGTGGACAACTCGCCGGTGCGCCGGACGTTCCTGCGGTTCACCGTCAACGGCGTCAGCGGCACGGTCACCTCGGCCCGGCTGCGCCTGCACACGATCAGTGGCAACACCGGCAGCCCCAGCGGCGGCACCTGGTCCGGCGTGTCCAGCACCACCTGGTCGGAGACCGGCGTGACCTGGGCCAGCCAGCCGGCCATCGACGGCGGCGCGCTCGGGACGATCGGCTCGGTCGGCGCGAGCGGCTGGTACGAGGTGGACGTCACCTCCCGGGTGACCGGCGACGGCACGGTCAGCTTCGGCGGCACGTCGTCGAACAGCGACGGCGCCTACTTCGACACCCGGGAGACCGGCGCGAACGGCCCCCAGCTGGTCGTCACCACCGACTCGGGCACGCCGCCACCGTCCGGCGACCCGGTCCTCGTCGGCGCCGGCGACATCGCCGACTCGGGCTCCGGCGACAGCGCGACCGCCACCCTCCTCGACGGCATCGCCGGGACGGTCTTCACCACCGGCGACAACGTGTACGACAGCGGCACGGCCGCCGAGTTCACGAGCTACTACGCGCCCACGTGGGGACGGCACCGCTCCCGCACCTACCCGACGCCGGGCAACCACGACTACGTGACCTCCGGTGCGACGGGCTACTACAACTACTTCGGTACGCGGGCCGGCCCGAGCGGGCGCGGCTACTACTCGTACGACCTGGGCAACTGGCACATCGTCTCGCTGAACTCGAACATCAGCATGGCCGCCTCGTCGGCGCAGACCCAGTGGCTCCGCACCGACCTGGCCGCCAGCACCAAGCCGTGCACGCTGGCGTACTGGCACCACCCGCTCTTCACCTCGGGCGCCAACCACGCCCCGTCGACCGCGACCAGGCCGTTGTACCAGGCCCTCTACGACAACAACGCCGACGTGGTGGTCTGGGGCCACAACCACCAGTACGAGCGCTTCGCCCCGATGAACCCGTCGGGCGCCGTGGACACCGCCCGGGGCCTGCGCACGTGGGTGGCGGGCATGGGCGGGGCCAGCCACTACGGCTTCGGCACGATCCAGCCCAACAGCGAGGCCCGCAACAGCTCCGCGTACGGCGTCCTCGAGTTCACCCTGCACGGCAACGCCTACGACTGGCGGTTCGTCCCGGTCGCCGGTCAGTCCTACGCCGACTCCGGCACCGGCACCTGCCACTGAGCGCTGTCCCGGCGGCCGCGACAATCAGGGGCATGGCCCATGTCGTGCCGGAGCGGTGGCCGGATGACGTGGAAGCCCGCCGGGCGCTGGAGGAGCACCTCCGGGCGCCGGCGGGTGTCGCGGAGATCTTCCACGGGATCGAGATTCCTGGCCGGACCGAGCCGATTTCGGTGCGACGCGGACGTGCGCGCGTTCGCTCTGGCGGCCGATCAGGCTGAGGAACTCGACCGGGCCCGCGCTCGTCGCGCCGAACCAGTGCGGGGTGCGCGAGTCGAACGAGGGTGGGCCGTCGCAGCCCGGCCTCGAGCCGGGACAGCGTGCTGACCGAGATGCCGGACTCGCCACGTCGGCCGAGGTCATGATCGTGGCCCGGCTTCTCGCCGGGCAGCGCTCGATGTGGGCCGGTGTCGGTGTGATGGTGCTCCTGTTCGCCTTCGTCGTGGCGCGAGTCCCGGCGGACGGGCGTAGGGTCGATCGTGAGCGAGGCTAACGATCAGAGGAGCTTGACGTGACCACACCACAGGCCGGTGCCGCGGGCACGATCGACGTCGGCGGGGACCTGACGGTCAACCGTCTCGGGTTCGGCGCCATGCGGGTCACCGGGGACGGGATCTGGGGGCCGCCGAAGAGCCGGGAGGACGCCGTCGCGGTGCTCCGGCGGGTGGTCGAGCTCGGCATCAACTTCATCGACACCGCCGACTCGTACGGGCCGGATGTGAGCGAGGAGCTGATCGCGGAGGCTCTCCACCCGTACCCGGAAGATCTTGTCATTGCCACCAAGGGCGGGCTGGAGCGGACCGGGCCGGGGCAGTGGCCGGTCAACGGGCGGCCCGAGCACCTGCGCGCGGCGGCCGAGGGCAGCCTGCGCAAGCTGCGGCTGGAGCAGATCCCGCTCTACCAGTTCCACCGGCCCGACCCGAGCGTGCCGCTGGAGGACTCGATCGGCGCGCTGGTCGAGCTCAAGAACGAGGGCAAGATCCGGCACATCGGCGTCTCCAACTTCTCCGAGGAGCAGCTGCGGGTGGCGCAGGCGCTGACGCCGATCGTGTCGATCCAGAACCGCTACAACATCGACGACCGGCGTTCAGAGTCGCTGGTGGATCTGTGCGAGCAGGAGCGGATCACGTTCCTGCCGTGGGCCCCGATCCAGGACCACCAGGGCAACGCGACCGTGCAGCGGCTGGCGCGGGAGCACGGCGCGACCCCGCACCAGATCGTGCTGGCCTGGCTGCTCGCCCGGTCCCCGGCGATCCTGCCGATCCCGGGCACCGGCTCGGTGGGCCACCTGGAGGAGAACACGGTGGCCGCGTCCATCAAGCTGAGCCAGACCGACGTGGCGGCGATCACCGGCGGGGCCTGAGCTTTCCTGCCGGGCCGGCCCGCTCGAGGTGGCCGGGATCAGGATTCGCCGGCCCGCCGCTCGATCACCGGGGACGGGGCCGAGGCCGCGACCATGGTGGTGGCCGAGCCCTCGTCCTTGCCGGCGAGCGGCGGCCGGGCGCCGGTGCTGCGCAGCGCGACCAGCTTGGACAGTGTGTCGAACCAGAACGGCGCGCCCAGCATCAGCAGCAGGGCGGTGATCAGCCAGCCCGCGACGTGCGGGCCGAGCCAGGCGGCGCTCGCCCAGTCGGCGGCGCCGGTCCAGCCGACCGGGAGGCCCAGCGAGGCCATGTCCTCGATCGTCCGCAGGTTGTCGCCGGGGGACGAGGAGGACGCGGCGTTGACGGCCGCCTCGCGCAGCACCGGCTGCCGCCACAGCGACTGGGCGACGTGGATGGTGGACACGTTGCCCAGCACCGCGACCGCCAGCGCGATGAAGAACAGAATCCCGGTGCTCCACCTCTTGTACGCCTCGCCGAGACGGCTCATCGTCTCGTCGAACCAGCTCTCCAGGCCCGCCTTGACCTCGATCACCCGGGCGCCGGTCTCGGCGGTCAGCGCCTCGACCCGCTTGTCCAGCCCCGGCAGCCCGGTCGGCGCGGTCAGCGCGCCCAGCTCGGTGAGCGCGTCGGCGAACGACCGCGCGGACAGGTAGGCCGGTTTGGCGCGACTCTTGAGGAACCAGGCGCCCTGCCGGGAGGCCGCCTCGATCGAGCTGTAGACCGCCGTCCCCTGGAACATCTCCAGGGCGCGCCGCTGGTCGCCGACCGGGTTACGCGCGTCGCCGAGCATCTGCCCGATGGTCGCCTCCAGGTCCTTGGAACGCTTGCGCAGCAGCCGGGACAGCCCCTCGACCAGCGCCGAGGCCAGCGACGACAGGACGAAGAACAGCAGCGCGAGGCCGACCGCGGTCTCCAGTGCTTGAGAGCCGAACATCGATACAGCATGCCAGCCGGGGCGGGAGCCGAGACCGGCCCCCGCCCCATCAGGAATCAGTGCGGGAATCAGTGGACGCCCACCGTGTGGTGGCCGGGGGAGGGATGCGGCAGGCCGCGACGGGTGCGTTCGGCCCGGATGGCCGTGTCGGCGACGTCGAAGATCGCGGTCAGGGCCACCGACGCGATGACCGTCCAGGTCAGCCAGTTGAGCGGGTCGGTGCCCCAGCCGAGGCTGCCGAGGAACGCCGGGTTGAAGAACTGCTCGGTGGACAGCAGCCAGATCATCGGGGCGGCGGAGAGCACCGCGAGCACCGCGTTGACCGCCGTCACCGTGTGGGACCAGGCGCCGCGGCGGAAGAGCCAGACGGCGTAGGCGCACTCCAGCAGGAGGACCGCGATCAGGTACGGCCACCAGAAGGACCAGCCGGCCGGGTCGAGCACGGGCACGTCGAAGAACGTGAACTGCTGGAGCACCAGGGCGACGATCAGCAGGACCGGCCACACCAGGTTCGCCGCGAACTGGCCGAGGGTCTGGAAACCGGCCTCGTACCTGGGCAGGTCGGCCAGCGCCCAGGTGTGGCGCATCGGCAGGCCGCCGCGGTTGACGCCGGTGCGCTCCAGCAGGGCGAAGATGCCCGTCGTCCAGAACGCCAGGTGCGCGGCGGTGGTGATGGCGGCGCTGATCGCGGCGCCGATGACCGTGCCGAAGGTGGCGCCGTCGAGCACCTTCACGACCACCGCGACCACGGCGACGATCGGCAGCACCGTGGTGAAGAACAGGGTCATCAGGCGGCGCCAGACCGGGAACATGTCGGGGCCGATCAGGTACTGCGGGCGGTCGGCGTAGCCGTCGGCCAGTTTGTCGGGGTCGCCGAGCTCGACCAGCGTCGCCTCGATCGCGGCGGCCTCGGGCTCGCCGCCGTCGACGCGGGAGTCCACCGCGTCGGCGATGCTGGCGCGGAGCTCGCGCTCGATGTCGGGGCGCTGACGCTCGGGCACCCGGCGCAGCACGGTGAAGACGTAGCGGTCGATGAGCGTGGTCATGAGTTGCCCCCCATGGCGGCGTGGTCGTCCAGGTCGTTGATGGCACGGTCGAGCCGCGCCCACTCGTCACGCAGCGCGGACGCCAGCGCGTCGCCCTGCTCGGTGGTCGTGTAGAACTTCCGCGGCCGGGCCTCGTCCGTGTTCCACGAGCTGGTCAGCAGGCCCTGCGTCTCCAGGCGCCGCAGCAGCGGGTAGAGCGTGTTGGCCTCCACCTCGAAGCCGGCCTGGCTCAGCGACTCGAGCAGCGAATATCCGTATCCGGGCGTCCGCAGCACGGTCAGGCTCGCGACGACGACCGTGCCGCGGCGCAGCTCCTGCAGGTGCCCGGCTAGCGTCGCATCCATTGTCATGGTGAACACTATACTGTGTGAGACACAATATGACGAGACCCAACTTCCCAGTAGCGTGCGGCTGTGGAGATTGACTTCTCGGACCCGGCGTTCATCCGCGATCCCTATCCGGCGTTGCGGCGGCTGCCCTCGATCAGCTGGCATCCGGGGACCGGGCGGTGGCTGGCGGCCGGGCACGCGGACGCGGACGCGGTGCTGCGGGACCGGCGGCTCGGGCGGCTGTGGCGGGACCGGGAGCCGGTCGACGTCTTCGAGCCGTTCAACCTGCTGCACCGCAACCAGATGATGGAGAACGAGCCGCCCGTCCACACTCGGCTGCGGTCGCTGGTGGCCACGGCGTTCGCGCGCGGCCACGTCTCCCGCCTGGCGCCCGCGGTCGCCGGGTCGGCCCGGTCGTTGCTCGCCGCGGCCGGCGCGGAGTTCGACCTGCTGGCCGACGTCGCGGAGCCGCTGGCCGTCACGGTCATCGCCGAACTGCTGGGCGTGCCCGAGCCCGATCGGCACCGGCTGCGGCCGTGGTCGGCGGCGATCGTGCGGATGTACGAGGTGCGGCGCACACCGGAGGTGGAGGCGGCGGCGCTGGAAGCGTGCCGGGAGTTCGCCGACTATCTGCGCGACCTGGCCGCCCGCCGCGCAGCGTCGCCCCGCGAGGACTTGATCTCACACCTGGTGTCGGTCAAGGACGGGCTCACCGCCGACGAACTGGTGGCGTCGGCGATCCTGCTGCTGAACGCCGGCCACGAGGCGTCGGTCAACGCGTTCGGCGGCGGCGTGGTCGCCCTGCTGCGGCATCCGGAACAGCTGGCGCGGCTGAGAGCGGACCGCGGCCTGATCGCGACGGCGGGGGAGGAGATGATCCGCTACGACCCGCCGCTGCACATGTTCATCCGCACCGCCGCGGCCGACGTCCGCCTGGGCGAGGTCACCATCCCGGCCGGAGCCGAGGTGGCGGCCCTGCTGGGCGCGGCGAACCGCGATCCGGCCGTCTTCACCGACCCGGACACCTTCGACGTGGGCCGCGACCCCAACCCGCACCTGGGCTTCGGCGCCGGCCTGCACTTCTGCCTGGGCGCGCCGCTGGCCCGCATCGAACTCCAGGCCGGCCTGTCGGCGCTGCTGGACCACGCCCCGGCACTGGCGCTGGCCGCCGAGCCGGTGCAGCGGCCGACCTTCGTGCTGCGCGCCTACCACGCCGTTCCGCTCACCACCCGCCCGTCCTGACCGTCCCGCCCGTCCTGACCGTCCCG
>NZ_BSTL01000001.1:122891-578831 GCF_030269485.1 Actinoplanes sp. NBRC 103695
CGCCTGTCCTGACCGTCCCGCCTGTCCTGACCGTCCCGCCTGTCCTGACCGTCCCGCCTGTCCTGACCGTCCCGCCTGTCCTGACCGTCCCGCCTGTCCTGACCGTCCCGCCTGTCCTGACCGTCCCGCCTGTCCTGACCGTCCCGTCCGCGTCGGCGTGCCGGCTCGCCCGCGCCAGATCGCCGTCCGCGTCGGCGTGCCGGCTCGCCCGCGCCAGATGGCTGTCCGTTCCGTTCGTGCCTACTCCCGGTCGCGGCCCTGCCAGGTGGTCACGCAGGCCTCGTTGCCCTCAGGGTCGGCGAGCACCCAGAAGGACGGGGCTCGGGCGTCGGACAGCAGGCGGCCGCCGGCGGCAAGCGTGGCCTCGATGCGCCGGGCCGCCTCGTCGTGCGGGACCGAGACGTCGACGTGGAAGCGGTTGCGCTGGGGGCGCGGCTCGTCCATCTGCTGAAACCACACCGCGGGCCCCTGACCGACCGGGTCGGCGAGATCGCCGTGCTCCTCCGTGTAACCGAGCACCGCGGCCCAGAACGGCCGGATCGCGGCGATGTCGAGCGCGTCGATGCAGATCTCGATCAGCTGCACCGACCGCGCCGCGCCGGCGCCGATCTCCGGCGAGGTCCGCAGCCCGAGCTCCTGCACCACGGACGAGACCCGGTGGGCGAGCTCGACGTCGCGCCCGGTCACCCACGACTGCTCCCGCGACTGCAGAGTCAGGACGACCCGATCGGGCCGGACGTCGGCGTCCAGATGAGCGTCCGCATGATCGCCGCAGACCGCCACCGCGCGCGACACGACCTCGGCCGCCTGAACCAGCGAGGCGACCGTCACCGACGTCCGCAGCGTGCCCAGCAGAAACCGCCACCCCTGCTCGCCGACGGCCTCCGAGGCCGCCAGTCTGGTCAGCGCCTGTTCCATGCGCACCCCTCCAAAGATCGACACCGGACAGACGAAACCTAACCCGCGGGTACGACACTTCGGGAAGCTGTCCGATACTCGATGGACCGGCGGGCGGGCGGCGAGCATGCCGGCCCAGGTAGACGGGCGCGAGCCCGAGGGCCTCGGCGAATCACGGGTCGGACGATGACGGTCGGGCGGGTCCACGCGAAAGGCCCCACAGGCAGCGGGTTCTCGATCGCCACGGCGACGGGGCGCTCCAGCCGCGTCATGCTGACCGCCGCGCATGTCGTCCGCGACCGGGATCCGTCCTCGATCGTGTTCGTCCATCCGGACGGCCGCGGCTTCCCCGTCGAGCGGGTCGAGTCCGATGAGGACATCGACGTCGCCGTGCCGCACCTGCGGGCGGAGCTCGACGGGTTCGTCGCGGCCCGGGTCCGCGACCGGCTCGCGTGGCAGGTCGACGCGCGTCCGCGCGACAACGATCCGCGGCTGACCGGCGAGGTCATCGACAGCAGGCGCCTGTTCAGCAAGTCCGGCGGGCGGGACGTCCGGGTCGTCCAGCTGCGCGCCCACGAGGCGATCGGCGACTACCAGGGGTATTCGGGCAGCCCGGTGATGCTCGGACTGACGGAGTCCCCGCCGGTCCTCGGGGTGCTGATCGAGCAGCTTCGCTGACGTACGAAGGTCGCGTCGGGACAGCAGAAGCCGCCGGCGGGCAACGTCCTCTACGCCATCGCGATCCAGGACGTGCTCGCCCGATCCGCCCGGCCGCGACCCGGACAGCGGCCGGCCCGTCGCCGACCTCGCCGCATTCCAGCGGGAACGGACCCGCGTCGTCCTGCTCGGGCGGCCCGGCGCCGGCACCGGGCGGGAGATCGGCTGGGGTGCGAACGTCAGCGAGCTGCTGACCGCCCGCCTCGACGACATCCGCGACGCGATCCGGGCGGGTGCCGCCTCGGTGGCTGCCGGGCTGGGCGACCTGCCCACGGCGCGGGATTGGGAGGTCGCCAAGGTGGAGGAGGCCTTCGGCATCACGCTGGCCGCCGAGGCCGGTGTCATCCTGTCGAAGGCCTCCACCGAGGCGACCGACGTGACGATCACGTTCGCCCGGACCGACCTCGCCGCCGGCAAGCCTTGACGGCGCCGCGTCTCCGGAGAGGCCGCGGCTGGTCGGCGCCGCGTCTCCGGAGGGGCCGCGGCTGGTCGGCGCCGCGTCTCCGGAGGGGCCGCGGCTGGTCGGCGCCGCGTCTCCGGAGGGGCCGCGGCTGGTCGGCGCCGCGTCTCCGGAGAGGCCGCGGCCGGTCGGCGCCGCGTCTCAGGTGAGGGTGAGGGTGACGAGGCCGCGGCCGACCAGGCCGGCGCCGACGATCAGGATCAGCGCGGCGGTGATCGGCGGGACGGCCGTGCGCCAGCGGCGCAGGTGGGTGAGGCGGCCCTCGAGGCGGTCGCGGATCCTGATCAGGAGCAGGCCGGCCGCGGTCAGGGTGGCCGCCATGCCCGCCCCGTAGGCGAGGACCAGCAGGACGCCGAAGACGGTCCGGCCCAGCGCCGCCGCGCCGAGCAGCACGATCAGCGCGGACGGGCTCGGGACCAGACCGCCCGCGATGCCCATTCCGGCGAGGCTCCACCTGCCCGGGCCGTGGCTGTGTCCGTGGTCGTGCCCGTGGTCGTGGTCGTGGTTGTGGTTGTGGGAATGATGACGGTGGCCGGTGGCCCGCTTGCGCAGGGCACCGATCAGGGCGCCGGCCCCGATCGTCGCGACGATCAGCCCGCTCGCCACACCCAGGTAGCCCAGGATCGTCTCGCCCGCGATGCCCGCCACGGTCGTCAGCACCAAGCCGAGTACGAGCACGCCACCGGTGTGGGTGACCGTCACCGTCGCGCCCACGGCCACCGCGTCACGCGGGCGTCCGCGGCGCCCGGCGAGGTAGGCCGCCATCACCGTCTTGCCGTGCCCCGGCAGCGCGGCATGCCCGGCTCCCAGCAGCAGCGCCAGCAGCACACCGACCATACCGACCCACGGCGTGATCTCCCGGTCCCCGACCAGATCCTGCAGGTACCGTTCGGCGCCGGCCAGTGGGCCACCGCTCGCGGACGGTGAGCCCGGCCCACTGGCGGCCGGGGGAGCAGCCGCCGCGGAGCCAGTCCCGGCCGCCGTGCTGAACGACGCCGTCCGCACGTCCGGTGGCGTGGTCAGCAGGTCGGACGGATACGTCCGCAGCTCGTCGCTGATCCCGGCGACCGGCAGTGGCGACCCGGTCAACGCCGCCCCGGGTCCGGCGTTCGCCACCATCTCCCGCCACCCGATCCGGTCGTCCCGGAAGCGGTTGGCGACCTCGACGGCGCCGAGCGCGGCGGGACCGGTCAGACGGCACTCGAGACGGCTGGTCCGCAGGCCGCCCGCCCCGGCCGCGTAGGTCAGCGCGGACGACGTCACGGCCCAGACGACCGGGGAGCCGGCCGCGGTGACCGTGAAGGCGCGGGTGGCTTCGTCGCAGGTGGCGGGGGGATCCTGGAGCGTGGGCAGCTCGGCGATGTCGGCCGCCACGAGCGCGTCCAGGCGATCGGGGTGCACGGTCAGCTCCGCGTAGGTGTTGACCGAGAAGTTGCCCAGCGGGTGCGCGGACGCGGGCGCGGCGGGCAGCAGCACGCTCAGGGTCGCTACGGCCAGGGTTGTTACGGCCAGGGGGATCAGCGGGCGTTTCATCGGTGGGCCTCCAGGGCGGCCAGGGCGCGGCGGGCGGTGGGCCCGTCGGCAGGGGAGAACCAGGGATTGAGGGCACGCACGCGGAGCAGATGGGCGCGCGCGGTGGTCCGGTCACCCACCGTCAGGGAGATCTGGGCGAGATGCCATGCGTACGCGGCTGAGGACGGCGCCCCGGCCACCGCGCGGTGGGCGTACCGGAGAGCCTCCCTGTCCTGTCCGGACTGGTGGAGAGCTTGGGCCAGGGCGTCGGCCACGTCCGGGAAGGGGCGCCGGGCGAACTCGGCGCGGGCCAGCCGGACGGCCGTCGCATGGTCACCCCGCGCGAGGGCGAGCTGGGCGCCGGCCAGATCGTCGGTGCCGCCGTTGGCCTGGAAGACGCGGTGCGCGGCGTCGGCAAGATCCAGATTACGGTCCGCCTGCGCCGTCATACCGGCGTAATGCAGCAGCTGGGCGTACTCGAGAAGGGTGTCGGGGGTGGGTGTCCGGGTGGCGACCTTGGCCGCGTCGGTGAGCGCCGCCGAGACGGAACCCCGCGCCGCCGCCACGCGCGAACGGCCCCGCAGCAACGGCTGATAGTCCGGGTGCGCTGTCAGACCGGCGTCATACTCCGAGGCCGCACCGTCGAGGTCGCCGCGGTTCCAGGCCAGGTCGCCGAGCTGGTTGCGGCAGAAGGCGATGTCCGCGGGATCGGCCGCCGCCTCCAGCGCCTGGCGCATCAGTGTCTCCGCGCGTTCCGGCGAGCCGCGAAGTTCCAGGTCATAGGAGGCCCTTGCGTACGCGGCCAGTCCGGGCCGCAGGTCCAGCATCTTCTGAACCGCGGCCGTGGCGCCGGCCGCGTCACCCAGCTGGGTCGAGGCGTCGGCCAGCACGCCGTACGCATCGGCGTCGTAGGCGTTGGATCGCAGAGCGCGACGCGCGAAGGTCCGGGCCGCGCCGAAGTCGTGGCGCGCGTTGGCCAGCGCACCCAGGCCGACCAGCGCATCGGGGTTCGGGCGCACCGCCATCGAGCGCTTCAGCGCGCCCTCGGCCCGGGGGTAGAGGCTCGGGTCGGCGGTGACCCGGGCCCGCTCGACGTAGGCGACGCCGAGCGCCGCCCAGGTCTGGTGGTCGCGGGGCAGCTCGCGCAGCCGGTCCTGAGCCCGGGCGATGGCCTGGGCCTGCCGGTCGACGGGCGTTGCGGCAGCAGCGCCCGCCGACCGGACGACCGGCGGCGTCTCACGCGGGCCGAGGAACGCGCCGGCCGCGAACACGGCCAGGGCGGTCACCGACACGATCGAAACGGTCCGCAGGTGAGGCACGGCATCTCCTCAGACGCGGGCCCGGCGGCGAAGCCAGGCGAGGGTGACCAGGAAGAGGACGACGGCGACGGCGCCGACGCTCAGGGCGACGATCAGCCACATGTCCCGATCCGTGTCCTGATCCGCGGAGGCCGGTTTCAGGGCGACGGGTGCGGAAGCGGCAGGTGCCGGCGGCTCCGCCTTCACCGCCGGCTGCCGAGCGCTGTTCACGGCGGCCACGTTCGGCAGGGCAACGTACGGGAACGAAGCGCCGAACCGCTGGTCGTTGCCGTCCACCTTGTCGCCGGCGGCCAGCGCGTCGACCAGCTTGCCGGTCTGCGCCGCGCCCTCGACGGCCTGCAGCGAGATGTCCACGGCGTCGTCGGTGAGCCGGCGCCCGTTCGGGAAGCCCTGCAGGTCGCCGCCGAGCACGCCGAGCCGGTTGGGGACGGCCGCGACCGGCACGCCCAGGTTGAGCCGCAGCATTTCCGACGGCCGGAACCTGTCCGGGTTGACGTCCTTGTTGTTGAGCTGCGAGTTCAGGTCGGCCTTGATCGGGCCCTTCGCCTTGGTGGTGATGCCGGTCAGGAAGATCTCCACCAGGTCGTCGCGTGGGGTGGCCGGCGCCGGGATCTTGTAGATGCCCTCGATCAGCTTGGGCAGTTCCGGGTCGGTGACGCGCCGCACGACCGCCGGGATGCCGGCGTCCTTGTCCGGTGACAGCGAGTTGAACGCGTCCTTCAGCCCGGCCGGAATGACCACCTCGTTGACCAGCGGGTTGCCCAGCCGCGACACCTGCACCCGGTCGCCCTTCAGCGTGGGGCTGGTGTCGCCGGTGATGCGGACCCGGTTGCGCTCGGTGGTGGTCCAGACGCCGACCACCGGGTTGCGCCCGGCGTCGCCGCGCATCGCCACGTCCTTGAACGGGACCTGGATCGCGATCGTGTTCACGTTGAAGCCGGCGAGGGTGTCCTGGCCGGTCTCGCTGAGGTCGCCGCCGTACAGCAGGTCGAAGACCCGCAGGTCGAGGAAGAACGGGTCGTCGGCCTGGCCGGCGTAGAGCTTCCAGCCGCCGGGCAGCTGCACGGTGGCCTGGTCGCGTAGTGCCTGGTAGTTCGGCATCGAGGTGGCCCCGGTCCACGACGGCGCGACCGGCGCGTCCACGATCCGCTTCTTGAACGGCTGCCCGTCGAACGACGACTCCAGCGTGTAGGTCTGCCGGAACAGCAGGTTCTCGTCGTCCAGCGAGGTGACCGGGCCGTTGTTGTACAGGAACGTCCCGCCGCCGCGCCGGTCGACGTTGGAGAAGGTCCAGCGGAACACGGCGTCCGGTTTGGCGTCGCCGTCACTGTCCACATTGATCTTGTACGCGGCGTCGGTGGCGAACGGGTAGAAGTTCGGACCGCCGTTCGGCTCTTCGAACGGGATCCAGTTGGCGATCATGGTCACGTAGCCCGGCCGGTCCGGGCTGACGAAGGCGTACAGGTCGGTGTTGTCGGCGGCCGGGTCACTGGCGATCAGCGGCGCCTCGCGGTGACTGGACGCGGTGCTCGCCGACGGGCCGAGCGTGAACACGGTGCCGGTCAGTAGAAGGCCGGTGGCGGCCAGCGCCGCGGCGGTGCGCTTTCGTCTGTCGGTCATGGTGGTCCTCCCCCAGGTGGTTCCTGCGCGAGGACTTCGCCGCCGCGGCGGCTACGGATCGGTCTCGGTCAACTTCCCGTCACTCGCCCATCCACGGAGGCTCCGGCTCCGAACCACGCTTTCGGGCCGAGCAAGGTCGATTCGGGTACGGGCTGACCGTCCAGCTTGCGCATCAGCAGTGACACGGCCTGCCGTCCCAGCTCCTCGGCCGGGATCAGCACCGCGGCGGTCAGCGGCGGCCACGCGCTCACGGCGACCTGGTCCGGGCAGATGGCCACCACCGACACGGCGTCCGGCAGAGCCGCGGCGATGTGCGCGAGCGCCGCCTCGTTGTGCACGACCACGCCCGTGACACCCGGATCGTCGTCGAGCAGCTGTTTCACCGCGGCCCGCGCGTCGTCAGGTGACTCGCCGCAGGGCCGTGCCGTGGCCGCGACCCGCAGCCGTCTCGCCGCGTCCAGGAAGCCGGCCCGCGTCCGGTGCGCGAAGCCGGTGTCCCGCTGGTAGACCACCGGCGGCGCCCCCAGCAGCGCGATCCGGGTGTGCCCGAGCTGCGCCAGATGTTCGGCGCAGCGCGCCCCCGCCAGGTGAAAGTCCAGGTCGACGCAGGTCAGCCCGGTCGGGTCGGCGGGAAACCCGATGAGTACGCTCGGCCGGCCCAGCTCCCGCAGCACCGGCACCCGCGCGTCGGACATCTCCACGTCCATGACCAGCACACCGTCCACCATGGCGCTGGCCGCGATCCGCCGCAGTCCGGCCGGCCCCTCGTCGGCGGTCATCAGCAGCACGTCGTGATCGGCCTGCCGCGCCGTGGTGACGACCGCCGTGACCAGCTGCATGAGCACGGGCAGGTGCATCCCGGTCCGCAGCGGCAGCACCATGGCGATGACGTTCGCCCGCCGGCTGGCCAGCGCCCGCGCCCCCGCATGCGGGTGGTAGCCCAGCTCGCCGATGCTGGCCAGCACCCGTTGTCGCGTGGTGGCGGAGATGGCCCGCTTGCCGGACAGGACGTAGGAGACGGTGCTGACCGCGACGCCCGCATGCCGCGCGACGTCGGAGATGGTCACCATGTCGGCGCGTTTCCCCTGGGGCGGCATCGTCACGCCAACTCGATCGTGCTGACGCGCATCCCCGGCGTGGCGAGGATGACGAAGAGATCCCGCACCCCGGCCGGCGCCTCGGCCGGGACGGTCACCTCGGTGTAGACGTAGGGGTCACCCGTCGCGGGGATGTCGGTCTCGGCGACGAGCGGCCCGGCCGGATCATCCAGCCGCAGCTCGAGACGGGCGCCACCGGCCGGGGTGGCGGCGCTGACGCGGGCCTCGGTGATCCCGGGCCGGAGGCCGACTCCGGCGAAGCACACCCAGGCGTCCGGGGTCCGGGCCTCCACCACGTCCCCGCTGGTCCGGGTCTGGTCGGCGAGACGGGTGCCGTACTCCTCGTCCCTGGTCGCGGCGGTGAGCAGACCGGCCCTGGCCGGGATGTCCTCGCCCGGCACCGACAGGGTGGCGGATCGGGTGATGTCGGTGCTCGATCGGCCGATCATGATGGAGTGGCGGCCACGTTCGGCGACCATGCGCCCGCGGGCCACGTCGTAGCAGGCGAGATCCTCGACGTCGAGGGTGAAGGTGACGGTCGCGTGCTCGCCGGACGCCAGGCGGAGCCGCCGGAAGTCGCGCAGCTGCCTCAGCGGTTGCCGCACCCGGGACCGTCGACGGCGGGTGTAGAGCTGGACGACGTCCTCGCCGGTCCGGTCCCCGGCATTGACGACGTCGACCGATATCTCGACGAGCCCGTCCGCGTTCTCCGCGGGCCTCAGCCGGAGGTCGCGGTGCTCGAAGCGCGTGTAGCCGAGCCCGTGCCCGAACGGAAACAGCGGCTCGCCCCGGAAGTACAGGTAGGTGGCCTCCGCGCCGATGATGTCGTAGTCCAGAAGATCGGGCAGATCCGCCACCCCGCGGTACCAGGTCTGTGGGAGCCGCCCGGTCGGCTCCGCGTCGCCCAGCAGGATCTCGGCCAGCGCGGAACCGCCCTCCTGCCCGCCGTGCGCCGCCCAGAGCGCCGCCGGCACGTCGACGTCGAAGGCATACGGGTAGCTGCTGGTGATCACGAGCACCGTGTTCGGGTTGGCGTCGTGGACCGCCCGTAGCAGCGCCTCCTGGGCCGGCGGCAGCGCGAGATCCGCGCGGTCCTCGGTCTCCCGCCCGTTGACCATCGGATGGTTGCCGAGCACGACGACTGCCACGTCGGCGTCGCGGGCGGCCGCGGCGGCCTCGGCCGGCCCGTCCACCACCAGCGAGGCGGTGAAGGCCGCGGCCTCGTCGGGAGTGGCCGCGTCGGCGCGGAGAACCCCGTCGGAGCCGGCGGAGACCCACCGATCGAGGGCCACGTTGCGCAGCCGCACCTGATCGCCGTCGCAGCGGGCCTCGAAGGTCTCCCGCACGACCCACTCGCCCGGCCCGGCGCTGTCGGCGACGAGCTCTCCGTCCGGCCGGGCCCGGAGGTGGCCGTCCGGCGCGCGGAACGTCAGCGTCCCGCCACCCCAGTCGAGCACGTCGAACCGACCGGCCACTCCCGCCGCCGTGCGGAGCTCGACCCGGTCCCAGCCCTCCACGTGGGTGGCGCCCGGCAGCCGCTCCCGTACGGTGACGGCATAGGGGAGGGTGCCGCTGTACCAGTCGGTCAGCACGGTGCCGGCGAGCGGCCCGATCACCGCGACCCGGGCCGAGGACGGCAGCGGCAGCAGCGCGCCCTCGTTGCGCAGCAGCACGACGCTGCGACGGGCGGCCTCGCGAGCCAGGGCTCGATGCGCCGAGCAGTTGATGACGCCGGCCGTCGTGGCGGCGTACGGATCAGCGCCGGGCGGGTCGAACTCACCCAGCCGGACCCGGACGGTGAGGATCCGACGGGCGGCGTCGTCCACGTCCGACGGGGAGATCAGCCCCCGGTCGAGCGCCTCGGTCAGCCGGGCGACGGTCGGCGAGGGATCGGCGTCGTCCTCGGTGAAGCAGTCGATCCCGGCTCGCAGCGCCGCGCCGAAGCCGGCCGCGTGATCCGGCAGGTAGCCCTGGTCGGCGTGGATGTTGGTGCCGGCGCCCGCATCGCCGACCACCATGACCTCGGGCAGCGCCGAACGGATGAGCGGGCTGAGGTGGGCCGGTCGCCCGTTGACCAGGTTGTAGGACGCCATCATCGCGACGGCGGCCCCGGCTTCGAGCGGTGCCCGGAAGGCCGGCAGCTCGTACTCGTGCAGCACCCGAGGCGGCAGGTCGCTGGAGGTCCGCGACCGGTCGGTCTCGTTGTTGTAGCCGAGGAAGTGCTTGAGGGTAGGTGCCGTCCGCAGCACTCGCGGGTCGTCGCCACGGAGCCCCCGCGCATAGGCCGTCCCCATCACCCCGGTCAGCCACGGGTCTTCCGAGTAGCCCTCCTCGTTGCGCCCCCACCGCGGATCCCGCAACGGATTGACGACCGGCGCCCACACGTTGAGCCCGACCCGTTCCGGCTCCTTGTGGTGCAGCGCCCGTACCTCGGTCCCGACGGCTTCGCCGACCCGTCGCACCAGCTCCGGATCCCAGGTCGCGCCCAGCCCCACGGCCTGCGGAAACACGGTCGCGACCCCGAGCCACGCCACCCCGTGCAGCGCTTCGGTGCCGGTCCTGAAGGCTTCAAGACCAAGCCGGGGTACGCCCGCCTGGTGCTGATGCAGCAGCCCGATCTTCTCGTCCACCGTGAGCCGCGACAGCAGATCAGCCACCCGGTCGCCGACGGGCAGCCCAGGATCCCGGAACGTCCCCACCACCGGGTCATCCATGCGGCGCCGCCCCTCGTCGAAGCGCTTCGATAAGACTGTTAAGAAAACTCCGCCCACAGTTACATCCGTGTTACGGAGTCCTCCGAGGCTGGCATCACCCATCGACACCGGTCAAGGCTTACAGAGGAGTTGATCGATATTTTCTTAAACGGTTAAGTCCCGCCCGGGCCTCAAACCTGAGCGGGCGGTGAAGGCCAGGCGGTGAAGGCCAGGCAGGCAGTGAGGGTCAGGTGGGCAGGGAGCCCGACTCCAGGCGGTCGAGGGCCAGGGCCGCGGCGCCGGTGGCCACGGCGGCCGGGTCCATCGTGGAGACGGTCAGCTTGGCCTCCGCCTCGACCGCGGGCACCAGCCACCGCGCCAGCGTCGTGAAGGTGCCGCCGAGAACCACCGCGCGCGGGTCCAGCAGGTCGGACAGGATCGACACCGCCTGGCCGAGCCGCCGCCCGGCCTCGGTCAGGGCGGCCAGCGCCGTGACGTCCCCGGATCCGGCGAGGGCGGCCAGCCGGGCCAGCTCGGGCGCGTAGTCCTCGATCGGCCCGTCCGCCTCGGCGTCCGGCAGCCCCGCGCGGATCAGGGCGGGCAGTCCGGCGTACGCCTCGAGGCACCCCCGCCGCCCGCATCGGCAGGCCGGGCCGTCCGGGTCGAGCGGCAGGTGACCGACCCGGCCCGCCAGACCGTGGTCGCCGCGCACCAGGCTGCCCCCGGCGATCATCCCGGCGCTCACCTCGGTCCCGCCGAGCAGCGCGACGAGGTCGGGGGTGCCGGCCCGAGCGCCGAACCGGTGCTCGGCCAGCACGGCGAGGTTGGCGTCGTTCTCGACGACCACCTCGTAGCCGGGGCCGCGCAACACCTTCTCCAGAGCCGGGCGCAGGTCGAGGTCCGCCCAGCCCAGGTGCGGCGCGAACCGGACCGTGTCGTCGTCGGCGACCGCCCCGGGGACGGCCACGGCAAGCCCGAGGATCCGCCGCCCCTGCCCGGTGAGTTTGGCGGCGACCCGCCCGGCAAGGGAGGCGACGGCGGCTTCGGCCCGCCCGGCGGAGTAAGAGCCGCCGGGGGAGGAGGGGCCGGGGGAGGAGGGGCCGAGGCCGGGGAAGGCGCGCCTCCACGAGAGGAGCCGTTCGCCGTCGAGGTCCAGCGCGACCGCCGTCAGATGGTCGGCCGCCACCGAGATGCCGACGGCCGCGTACGGGCGGGCCTCGAGGCTGAGCAGCGAGGCGGGCCGCCCGATCCGGTTGCCGGCCGGCCCGGTCTCGCGCAGCAGGCGACGGTCGAGGAGCTCGCCGACGAGGCTGGTGATGGTCGCCTTGTTCAACCCGGTGGCGGCGGCGATGTCGGTCCGGGAGCAGGGCGCGTGCGTGCGCACGTGCCGGAGCACCGCCGCGAGGTTGGTCGCCCGCACATCGGTGAGGCTCGAGATCACATCGCTCCCGTCCGTTTTCACAAAGACCACGCTCATCATGCCGCATCGGGGATCGCCGACCCTTGTCCACTCTATTACCGGCGGCTACTTTGTTTGGCTACAAGCCAAACTAAACCCGAGGGGCCGCCGTGACATCGCGCCGGACGTTATTGACCATCGCCGCGATCGCCGGCGGCGGGCTGCTCACCGGCTGCGGGGAGAAGAGCACCCGCGGCGGCGCCACGCAGCAGCTCGACAAGCTCTCCGCGCTGATACCGGAGGCGCGCGACGTCAACCTGGGCATCCCGCCGCCGGACGTGATCGGCACCCGGCCGGTGGCCGACGGCTACACGAGGTTCCCGGCCTCGCTGACCGACGCGATCAGCGAGAAACCGGGCCGTGGCGGCGCGGCGATCCGCGGGATCACCCCGGTCTGGGGCCCGGCGCCACCGGCCGGCCGCAACAACTCGTACCTGGTCGCGGTCAACGACGAGCTGGGCGTGCCGGTCGAGTTCAGCGTCCAGGACGGCACCTCGTACGCCGACAAGATCGGCGCGCTGCTCGGCGCCCGGGACGTGCCTGATCTGCTCTGCGTCCCGCAGTGGGAGGTGTCCAAGCTGGCCCGGTTCGGCGACGCGGTGAACGCGCTCTTCGAGGACCTCACGCCGCACCTGCGGGGTGCCGAGGTCGCGCCGTACCCGATGCTGGCGACGTTCCCGGCGGGCGCCTGGCGCAACTCCTGCTGGAACGAGAAGCTGATGGCGGTGCCGAACCCGACCGACGGACCGTTCCCGTGGGTGATGTTCTACCGGCGGGACCTGTTCACCAAGCTGGGCGTGAAGCCGCCGGCGACGATCGACGAGCTGTACCGCGCCGGCAAGGAGATCACCAAGCCGAGGCAGGGCGTGTGGGCGTTCAGCGACGTGTTCGCGATGATCCAGATGTACTTCAAGTCGCCCGGCGCCAAGGACGGCTGGCGACGGCGGCCGGACGGCACGCCGGAGTTCAAGTACGAGACGCCGGAGTTCAAGGCGGCCGCCGAGTTCATGGCCAAGCTCTACCGCGAGGGCCTGGTCCACCCGGACATCGTGGCCAGCCGCGGCGCCGACATGAAGCAGCTGTTCCAGAGCGGCAAGCTGCTGATCACCCAGGACGGCATGGGCGCGTGGCAGCCGATGCAGGCCGAGCAGCAGAACGTCACCCCGGGCTTCGACGTGCAGCCGCTGCCGCTGTTCCCGGCGACCGGCGGCGACCCCCTCGCCTGGGGCGACGACGAGCCGATCTCGTACACGTTCCTCAAGAAGGGCCTGCCCAAGGAGCGGGTCGAGGAGATCCTCCGGGTGATCAACTGGTGTTCGGCGCCGTTCGGGACCACCGAGTTCCAGCTGCGCGAGTTCGGCGTGGAGGGCAAGCACCACACCAGGACCGCGACCGGCCCGGTCAAGACGGACCTGGGCTTCAAGGAGATCGCCAACCAGTACTTCTTCATCAGCGGGCGGCGGCCGGTGATCCAGCCGACCCCGCAGACCCCGAAGTACGTGCCGGAGATGCTCGGCTACTCCAACCAGACCGTCAAATACCTGGAGAAGGACCCGTGGGACGGACTGAAGCTGGAGATGCCGGCGCGCTACAAGTCGGGGATGACGCCGTTCCAGGACAAGTTCACGGATCTGGTGCGGGGCAGGCGCCCGTTCAGCGATCTGGACGCGATCGTCAAGGAGTGGCGCGCCGCCGGTGGCGACGAGGCTCGCGAGCTGATGGGCCGGGCGCTCGCCGACGCGGGTCGCTGAGACGCGACTGGCCGTTCCTGGTCATGGTCGCGCCGGGGTTCCTTCTCCTGCTGGTCTTCCACTACCTGCCGGTGCTCGGCAACGTGGTGGCCTTCCAGGACTACAACCCCTACTACGGCGACAGCGCCCTGTCGGCGCTGATCGGCAGCCCGTTCATCGGCCTGGAGAACTTCCGGATCCTGTTCGCCGACCCGGCGTTCTGGGACGCGGTGGTCAACACCTTGTCGATCACCGCGTTCCAGCTGGTGTTCTTCTTCCCGTTGCCGATCGCGCTGGCTCTCCTGCTGCACAGCGTGATGTCCAAGCGGGTGAAGAGCTTCGTGCAGACCGTCGTCTACCTGCCGCACTTCTTCAGCTGGGTGCTGGTGGTGACGTTCTTCGTGCAGATGCTCGGCGGCGCCGGGCTGCTGTCGCAGGAGCTGCGGGACGCGGGCATCACGCCGCCGGAGATCATGTCCAACCCGGACACGTTCATCGTGCTGGTCACCGCCGAGGCGGTCTGGAAGGACGTGGGCTGGGGCACGATCGTCTTCCTCGCGGCGCTGAGCACGATCGACACCGACCTGTACGAGGCGTCCGCGGTGGACGGCGCCGGCCGGTGGCGGCGGACGTGGCACATCACGCTGCCGGGGCTGCGGCCGGTCATCGTGCTGCTGCTCATCCTGCGGCTGGGCGACGCGCTGACCGTGGGCTTCGAACAGTTCCTGCTGCAACGCGACGCGGTCGGCAGACAGGCGGCCGAGGTGCTCGACACGTACGTCTACCACCAGTCGATCGTGACCGCCGATTACGGGCTGGGCGCGGCGGCCGGGCTGTTCAAGGCGGCCGTCGGCCTGATCCTGATCCTGCTGGCCAACCGGCTCGCCCACGCGCTCGGCGAATCGGGGGTGTACCGCAGATCATGACCAGAGTGTCCAGACCGGCGTGGCAGGAGAAGCCGACGGTCGCCGGCCGGGCCGGCAAGGGCACGGTGCTGACCGGTGTGGTGCTGGCCGTGCTCGTGCCGCTGTGGGTGGTGCTGGTGACCAGCCTGTCGTCCCGGGAGACGATCACCGCGGCGGGCGGGCTCGTGGTGGTGCCGCGCGGCGTCGATCTCTCGGCGTACGAGATCATCTTTGCCGGAGGCCAGATCACCCGCGCCCTCGCGGTGAGCGCGACCGTCACCCTGCTGGGCACCGCGGTGAGCCTGGTGGTCACCGTGCTGGCGGCGTACGGCCTGTCCCGGCCCGGCTCGCTGGGCCACCGTTTCCTGCTCTTCTACTTCCTGATGACCTTCCTCGTCTATCCCGGCATGGTGCCCAGCTACCTGGTGGTCACCGGTCTGGGCCTGAAGGACAGCCTCTGGTCGCTGGTGCTGCCCAGCGCGGTCAGCGTCTTCAACCTGGTGGTGGTCCGGGCGTTCTTCCAGAGCCTGCCGGGGGAGCTGCTGGACAGCGCGCGGATCGACGGCGCGGGGGAGTTCCGGATCCTGTGGCGGATCGTGCTGCCGCTGTCCAAGGCGGTGGTCGCGGTGGTCGGCCTGTTCTACGCGGTCGGCTACTGGAACGTGTGGTTCTCGGCTCTGCTCTACATCGACGACAACGACAAGTTCCCGATCCAGCGGGTGCTGCAGAGCTTCATCCTGGCCGGTCAGGCGCCGCAGACCTCGGGCGTCGCGGCCGGCACCGCGCTGCCGCCCACACTGGCGGTCAAGATGGCGGTCGTGGTGGTCACCGTGGTGCCCATCGCGCTCGTCTACCCGTTCATCCAGCGTCACTTCACGCGCGGCGTGCTCGTCGGCGCGGTCAAGGGCTGACAGACCGGCCGCCGCGGGGATCGGCTCTGGCTGCTCGACCACACCGAGGAGGCGCCCGAGGTGGCCGGGGTGCGGGTGGCGGCCGGAGAGGCCGTGATTCACGCGGTGAAGTCAACTCAGGACCGAGAGCATCCGCTACACGAAGCGGGGCAGATGGTGGGCCAGCTGAGCCCGCCAGGACGGCCAGTCGTGCGGCACGTCATGACCCCACAGGTCCAGCTCGTGCCGGATTCCCTTCGCCGCCAGCAGCCCCGCCATGTGCCGGGTCGCCGCCAGCGAGCCGGTGGTGTCCTCCCACTGCCCCTGCCCGCAGACCAGCAGCAGGGACAGCCGGTCGCGCAGCCAGTCCAGATGGTCGCCGTGCAGGTTGGCGACGTAGTCGGCCGGATTGTTGAAGTACAGCGCGTCGCCCTGCTCGCCCCAGCCGCGCCAGGTTCGCGGGTCGTAGTTGCCGGAGAAGCAGAGCGCCAGCGGAAACAGGTCGGCCCGCTTGAAGGCGAAGTTCAGCGCGTGGAAGGCGCCGAGCGAGCAGCCCAGACCGATCAGCTCCGCCGCGCCGCCCGAGTCCGCCCCGATGTGCGGCACCACCGCGTCCAGGATCCACGACTCGTAGTGCCCGTGCGCCCGCGCCCGGTCCTCCAGCGACAGATGACCGGCCGACCAGGTGCCCGCGTCGAACGACCCGACGCAGTACAGCTTCACCCGCCCGGCCTCGATCAGGGACTCGACCGCGCCGACCATGCCGCGCTCGGCGAACTCGGCGGGATAGCCGCCCTCGCTGGGAAACGCCAGCACCGGCCGCCCGTAGTGACCGTAGACGGCGACCGTCCCGGTCACCCCGGCCGGTGTTGTCAGATCCGTAACGTAGTGCCGCATGGTCACGTCGTACCATGCCGATCACGCCGGAGCGAGTACGGTCACGGCGGAGACTGATGTTGATCGACGGGGGTCGGGTTGGACACGGTGATCCTGGGAGCGGTGCGGGCTCGGGCCGCCCAGTCGCTCATGCTGCTCGTCCTCGCCGGACTCCTGACCACCGCCGCGGTGGCCGGCCCCTGGTACGGCCTGACCGTCGCCTCGCGGGTGGCCGCCGCCGACGTGGCCGCCGCCCCGGCCGCGCAGCGGGTGCTGTCGATGCAGCGGCAGGGCACCGTCGAGGGCGGGGACGCCCGGGCCGGCCTGACCGGGTTCGGCCGCTCCGTCAGCGACCGGCTCACGATCACCGGCGCCACTCCGCTGCTCGGCGCCACCCGGCCGATGGTCTACCGGTCCAACGCTCTCAACGCCGCCTCCTCAGCGATCCCGGTCGCCTACCGCGACGACTTCTGCGGGCACGTGCGGCTCACCGGCGCCTGCCCGGCCGCCGCCGCGGACGCCGCGATCAGCGGCCAGACCGCCAAGCGCCTCAAGCTCGCGCCCGGCGACCCGATCCCGGTCCGGCAGTCGCCCGGCGCCGACCCGGTGCCGCTCCGGGTCACCGCCGTCTACGAGCTCGACGACCCGGCCAGCGCCTACTGGGCCAACCCCGCCTACCGCGCCCAGGCCAGCCTCGACCCGATCTTCACGGTGCTGGAGAGCTTCAACGCCCAGCAGCTCGCCACCCCGGTCTTCGTCACCGACATCGAGGTGCCCGAGCCGCTGCTGCGCGGCGACAACGGCTACAGCCTGCGCCGGGTGGTGAACGCGGCGCGGCCCGAGCTGATCGCCGACGGCGTCGAGGTCACCGACCCGACCCGCGATCTGCTCCGGCAGGTCGGCGACGACCGCACCTCGGTGCTGCTGGGTGTGCTCGTCGCGCTCGGCCAGGTGCTGGTGCTCGGCTGGGCGGCGCTCGGCCTGGCCGGGCGGGCCTCGCTGCCCGCCCGCCGGGACGACGCCGGCCTGCTCAAGCTGCGCGGCAACACCCGCGGCGGGATGCTCCGGATGATCTCCGGCCAGCACCTGCCGCCCCTGGCCGCCGGCGTGCTCGCCGGGGTGCCGATCGGCTTCCTGGCCGGCTGGCGGCTCGCCGGCGGCCTCCCGGTCCGCTCCGAGCTGTGGCTGGCCCTGCTCGGCACCCTGGCCGCCGTCGTCGTCGTGCTGCTCGTCGCCATGCTGGTGATGGTCGCGGTGGACGCGGTCATGCTGCGCCTGCCGATCGCCACCCTGCTGCGCCGGGCCGCCGCGAAACGCCGCGGCCGGGCCGCCGACATCCTCGACCTGATCCTGCTCGCGCTCGCCGCCGCGGCGATCTACCAGGCGCGCAGCGGCGACCGGCCGACCGGCCTCGGCGTGGTCGCCCCCGGCCTGACCGCGCTCGCGATCGCCCTCGTGCTGGCCCGGCTGCTGCGCTCGGTCACCGGGTGGGCCGGTGGCCTGGCCGTCCGCCAGGGCCGCCTGCGCTCCGGCCTGGCCGCCGTGCAGGTGTCCCGGCAGCCCGCCGCCGACCGGGTGTTCGTGCTGGTCGCGACCGCGGTCGCGATGCTCGCCCTGGGCGCGGGCAGCCTGGCCGCGGCCGACCGGGACCGGGTCGACCGGGCCGGCGTCGAGCTGGGCGCCCAACGGGTGCTGACCGTCGGCGCGGGCAGCACCACGGAGTTCCTCGCCGCCGTGCGAGCGGCGGATCCGGACGGGCGTACGGCGATGGCCGCCCTGGTCGACCTCAACAGCAACCCGCCCATCCTGGCCGTGGACAGCTCCCGGCTCGCGGCCGTGGCGGGCTGGCGCGCCGAGTTCGGGCCGGAGACCGCGCTGCCCGCCGCGATCGCCGGCGCCCGCCCGCCGGCGCCCCTGCCGTTGATCACCGGCGACCGGCTCGAGCTGCGGCTGCGCAACGGCCGCCCGCTGCCCGCCCTGCTCACCGTGACGATGCAGCAGGAGAAGGACGGCGCCACCGTGGAGGCGAAATTCGACAACGTCCAGCCGGGGGAGCGGAGCGTGACCGCCCGGGTGCCGGCGTGCGCCGTCGCGCCGGGCTGCCGGTTCGTCCGCTTCCAGCTGTCCACCCCGATCACCGAGACCGGCAAGCCCACGCCCGGCCCGGTCGTCATCGAGGGCCTGCGCCAGCTCGGGCCGGACCGGCAGATCCTCGGACCCGAGCAGCTCGGCGACGTGAAGCGCTGGTTCACCGACATCACCGGCGTGGCGCTCGAACTGAGCACGACCGGGGGCAGGCTGACGATGACCGCCGGGGACACGCGCGGTCAGACCGCCGGCGACCGGGTGTACGCGGCCGAGGTGGCCCGCCCGCTGCCGGTGGTGCTGGCCGGGCCGCAGCCCCAGGAGTGGCGCTTCGACGACTCGTCCAGCCCGCGCTTCGGAGCCGGGGAGAACCCGGTGACCGTGGTCGCCGACGTGCCCGTGCTGCCGGTGCTGGGCAACGCCGGGATGATGGTCGACCTGGACACGGCCCGGCGTACCGCGGCCGACGCCAACCTGGTCGGCGCCTACCAGGTGTGGCTGGCTCCCGGCGCGCCGGACACCGTCCTGGACCGGCTCCGCGACGCCGGGCTGACCGTCGTGGCGGACCGGACCACGGCCGGCCGCGAGGAGCAGCTGGCCGCGCAGGGCGGCGCGGCGGCCGCCCGGTTCGGGCTGCTGACCGTGATCATCGCTCTGCTGCTGGCCGCCGGCGCGGTCGCCGTCACCGCGGCGTCCGACCGCGACGCGTACGCCGCCCAGCTCCGCTCGCTGCGCGTGCAGGGCCTGTCGGAGCCCAGCGCGGTGGCCGCCGGATATCTGGGCATCGCCGCGCTGGTCGTGGTGGGCCTGATCGCCGGGCTGCTGGCCGCGAAACTGACGGTGCCCATCGTGGACCTGGCCGCGCCACCGTTCGGCGACGGGTGGCGGGTGGTGCCACCACCCGGACCGCTCGGCTGGACCGCCCTCGGCGTCGCCGCGTTCGCCGCCACCGCCACGCTCGCGATCACCGGCGTGCTGTCCGCCCGCCCGCTGGCCCGCAAGGTGCGGGGAGGCCTGCGATGATCGGGCTCGTTCTCGCCATGCTGTGGAGCCGCCGCGGCCAGGCCCTCACGGTCGCCCTGCTCACCATGCTCGGGGTGGCCGCCGCGGTGGCGGGTCCGGCGTGGCTGCGTGCCACCGACCGGGCCGTCGCCGCCGGGCAGGTCGAGGTGGCGCCCGGCATCCTCAGGACGTTCACCCTCACCCAGGACCAGCCCGACCAGCGCGCCCTGGTCGGCGCCCCCCGGCAGCAGAGCCTCGAGGACACCCGCAGCGCGCTGCTCGGGCTGCCCGGGTTCTCGTACGTGTCGGCGGCCGAGTTCCCGGCCGTCGGCATCGAGCCGGACATCACCCGGCGCACCCAGTTCGTGTACCGCCAGAACGCCTGCGCGCACCTGCAGATCATCGACGGCCGCTGCCTGTCCGGCGAGGGCGACATCGTGATCGGCGAGCGCACCGCGAAACGCCTCGGCATCAAACCCGGGCAGTCCATCGTGATGGCGTTCGCGGTGCTCGTCCGCGCGGACGGCGACACGTTCTACGCGGCCGACGGCGTGAAGAAGCCGTTGCTGGTCGCCGGCATCTACCGGGTGCCCGAGCCGGACGCGCCGTACTGGGGCGGCAACGCCTACTTCGCCAGCTACGTCGGCGCGCCCGACGAGCCCGGGTTCGTGCTGGACTCGACGATCACCGCGATGGACCACGGCACCACCCAGCTCACCGTGGACGGCATCGCCGAGCCGGACGCCCTGGGGGTGGACCGGCTGCCCGCCGTGCAGAGCGCCCTCGCCGCGCTCCAGGCCCAGGTCGCCGCCCTGAGCACCGCCGACATCAAGCTGAAGACCGGCATCCCCGACCTGCTCGCCCGGATCGACCAGGGCCGCGAGGCGGCGCATCTGATCGTGCCGGTGCCCGCGGTCGCGCTGATCCTGCTCAGCTGCCTCACCATCTTCCTCGCGGTCGGCTACGGCACCGAGGGCCGCCGCCCCGAGCTGGCCGTCGTCGCGCTGCGCGGCGCCCGCTGGGGTCAGCGCTGGTGGCTGGCCACCGGCGAGAACCTGGTGGCCGTGCTGGCCGGCGCGATCGCCGGGTGCATCGCCGCGCAGCTGCTGGTCAACGCGATCGCCGCGGTCCGGTTCCCCGGCGTGGGCGCCGACGCCGGCCTGGACTCGCTCCGCTGGGCGCCGGTGGCCGCCCTGGCCGCCCTGATCACCGCGGTCCTGGCCGAATGGCGCCAGCTGTTCAGCCCGGTCACCGAGCTGCTGCGCCGCGCCCCGGTGGTGCGGCGCGCGATCGGCGCGATCGCGCTCCAGGCCGCTGTCGCGGTGCTCGCGGTCCTCGCGGCGGTCCAGCTCTTCGTCACCGGCGGCACGCTGACAGGCGTGGGTACGTTCGCCAGCGCCCTGGTCGCGGTGGCACTGTCCCAGCTCGCCGCCCGGGCCGTGCTGCCCGTCGTCACCCGGTACGCCGCCCGCCAGCTCGGCCGCGGCCGCCCCGGCCTGGCGCTCGCCGGCTTCCAGCTGTCCCGCCGCCCCGGCGCCACGCGCATCTTCACGCTGCTGGTGGCCGCGGTCGCCGTCGCCGGGTTCGCCGCCTGCGCGGTGGACGCCGCCGCGCGCAGCCGCACCGTGCAGGCCGACCTCGGCACCGGCGCCGCCCGGGTGGTGTCGGTGCAACCGGTCGGACGGCAGGCGCTGCTCGCCGCGGTCGACAAGGCGGACCCTGACGGCGCGTACGCGATGGCCGCGGTCCGCATGATCACCGACCCGGGCAAACCCGCCGGGCTGGCGGTCGACTCCACCCGCCTCGCCGCGGTCGCGAACTGGCCGGCCGGCGACGTCGAAGCGGCCGGGAAGGCGCTGAAGCCGGAGGCGCCCGCGCCGCTCACCTTCCCCGACGCCAAGGTGTCGGTGGACCTGACCGCGACCGGCCTCAACCCCGACAAGCTGGTGACCGTCGGCATCGTGGTCGGTTCGCCGGCCGGCGACGCGATCCTCCCGCTCGGCGACCTGAAGCCCGGCCGGCACACGTACGCCCTGGACGTCGACGTCTGCGAGAAGGGCTGCCGGGTCCAGGCGATCCGGATCACCGAGGGCGACGGCAACCGCGACATCGTCGGCACGGTGACGCTGAACTCGCCCCGGGCGGCCGCCTGGCGGGCCAACTCGCCGGCCGCTGTCCGCCCCGACGGCACGATCGACCTGACCGCGGTCAACGGCATCCAGGACTCGCTGTTCCTGCAGCCGGTGTCCACCCCCGCGGCGCTGCCCGCGGTGGTCGCCGGCGACGGCAACGACGACCCGATCCCCGGCGTCGACGGCCGCCCGGTCCCGATCACCCCGATCGCCCACCTGGGCGCCCTGCCCGGCGTCGGCACTCCCGCCACGATGATCGACCTGGACTACGCCGCCCGGCTCGCCCTCGACGGCGGCCCCAGCGCCTTCAACCAGGTGTGGCTCAACGCGAAGGCGCCCGGCGACGTCCTGGACCGGCTCTCCGCCGCCGGCCTGGTGGTCACCGGCGACGTGCGCGCATCCGACGTGCAGCGGTCGCTGGACGAGCAGGGCCCCGCCCTGGCCCTGATCTTCGCCGTGATCATCGCGGTGCTGGCCGCCGGGCTGGCCGCGGGCGCGCTGGTGCTGGCCGCCGCAGTCGACCGCCCGCGCCGGGTGGAGGATCTGACCGCGTTGCGGGCGCAGGGCCTGTCCCGGCGCGCCTTGCGGCAGGCGACCCTGTGGACCTACCCGGCCCTGGTCGCCGCGGCGGTGGTGGCCGGCCTGGCGATCGCGTTGCTCACCTGGTGGGTGACCGGCTGGGCGCTGCCGCTGTCCGGCATCTCGCCGCCGCCCCTCCCGCTGCCCGGCTGGCCGCGCCCGTGGGTCCTGGCCGTCGTCACCGTGGTCGCGGGTTGCGCTTTGGCGGCCGTGGCCTGGCTGACGGGTCGCCGCACCCTCGCCGCGGTGCGTTAGGTCGTGTCTCGTGGATCAGCCAAGTGCGCGTGCCGGCGGCGGCGACGAACCCTGCCGGTCCCGCCGGCCGAGATGCCGGGCGCGGCGGCCTCCTGCGTCGTGCTGGACGGCATGGGCGCCGCGCGGCTTGTTGAGGAGGTCCGTGCCGCCCCGGACAGCACCGTCTGGGACGGCGGGCCGACCGTGACGTCGAGTTGTTCCTCCGCCCGATGCTCCCCGACGAGGCCGATTGCGGGGCGCTCCTGCGTTGACGCTCGCCCGGCCGCCCGGCCGCCCGGCCGCCCGGCCGCCCCGATCGCCCGGCTCCGCCTGCTCGTCCGGCCCGCCCGGTGGCCAGGCCCGCCTGGTCGCCCGCTGTCCTCAGAGCGTCGCCCACACCCGGGACCAGACCTGCTCGGCGGCGCCCGTCAGCGGCGCTTCGTCGCCCAGCGCGGCGTCCCGGACGACCGGCGGATCGGCCCGCCGGAAGGCCATCAGCCCGTCCGTGTACGCGCCGGTGAACTCCTCGGCCGCGACCTCCACCACGAGCGGAGCCAGACCGCCGACGGTGACCAGGCCGACGTCGAGCCCGTTGACGAGACCGGCGATGCCGCCACCCAGACAGGCGGCCGCGGAGGCGACCGCACGCCGCGCGGCGGTCTCGCCGTGCCGGGCGCGATCGAGGACCTGGCGGGCGTAGGTCACCGCGTCCTGCGGAAGGGTCTCGCCCAGTGTCCGCGCCAGACCCTCCGCGCCCACCGAGGTCGTCCAGCAGCCGGATGCTCCACAGTGGCAGCGGACGGCGCGATCCCCGAACGGCATGTGCCCGAACTCGCCGCCCACACCCTGCGCCCCGGGCAGAATGACGCCGTCGAGGGTCACCGCGCCGCCGATGCCCGCGTCCAGCAGCAGATGCACGTGCAGACCGGCGCCGACGGCCGCCCCGCGGCGCGCCTCGCCCAGCGCGGCCAGCGTCGCGTCGTTGCCCGGCAGCACGAGGCCGCCCGGCCACACGCGGCGCATGTCGATGTCCCGCCAGCCCAGCAGGGGAGCGTGCACCAGACGGTCGTTCCGCACGACGCCGGGCAGCGCCACGCCCACGCCCCGCACCCGGGGCCCGTACCGGCCGGCGAGATCCGCGGTCGCCGCGGCCAGGTCCGCGATCAGATGTTCGCTGCCGTCGTGGGCGCCCTCGTGGCCGGCGACCACGGCGCCGCCCAGTTCCTCCGCCCGGATCCGCCAGGCCTCGTGGGTGACGACCGCGCTGAGCACCAGTGGCCCTTCCGCGTGCGCGAGCAGCTCGCGGGTCGGCCGCCCCCGGCCGCCGGTGGGCACCGGCCGCTCGTCGAGCAGGCGCGCGCCGACGAGCGAGCTGACCAGTTCGGTGATCGTCCCGCTGGTGACCCCGAGCTGCACGGCCGCCCGGGACCGGGTCAGCCCGGGGCTCGCGTGGGCGAGTTTCAGCAGCTCCAGCGCGCGTGCGGTCGGTGATCCCATAACCCTTCCCTTTTTGCTGGCTCGGCCAGTATATTCGTGGTATGCCATCGCGGCTTCCACTCACCCAGCTGGCGGTGCTCGGTGCCGCGCTGTTCGCCGCCGTCATCACCGAGCTGCTGCCGGTCGGCCTGCTGCCGCAGCTGGCGGACGCCTTCGACGTGGGGGAGCGACAGGTCGGATGGTGGGTGTCGGCGTACGCCCTGGTGGTGGCCGGCGCCGCCATCCCGCTGACCGCTCTGCTGGCGCGGTGGCCCCGACGCCAGGCACTGCTCGTCCTGCTGGCCGTCTACGCGGCCGGTAACGCCCTGATCCTGGTCGCGCCGGCCTACTGGGTCGGGCTGGCCGGTCGGATCCTCGGCGGAGTGGCACACGCGGGCATCTTCTCAGTAGCGTTCGCCAGCGCGGCATCCCTGGCCCCACCCGGCAGGGCGGGCCGCGCGGTCGCGATCGTCAACGCCGGGGTGGCGCCCGCGTGGGCGCTCGGCCTGCCCGCCGCGACCGCCGCCGGAACGGCCTGGGGCTGGCGCTGGCCCTTCGCGGCCGCCATCGCCGTGATCGTCCTCCTGGCCGTCGCGGTAGCGCGCTTCATCCCGGCCCCACCCCCGATCACAGACTCGCCCGCCGCGGCCTCGACGGCCGCGTCCGCTGCTACCCCGTCGTCCGCAGCCCCGTCGTCCGCAGCCGAGTCGGCCGCCGGCCGTCAGACCGACACTCGCCACATGCCTGCCGACCGGCCTTCCGGTTCCAGTGGTGTGCTCGCCTCGCTTCGTGGGCGCGGTCTTCAGCTGATCGGCCTCACCACGGTCGTGCTGACCATCGGCCACTACAGCGCCTACACCTACGTGACCCCGCTCCTGCTGCGCGCCGGGGTAGAGCAGAGCGGGGTGAGCCTGATCCTGCTCGGCTACGGCGTGGCCAGTTCGCTGGGGCTGTTCCTGGCCGGCGCGTTCGTGGACCGCCATCTGGGTCCGTCCCTGCGCGTCGCCATCGCCGTCACGGCCGCCGCGCTGCTGGCGATCGCGGCGCTGACACATTCCGTCGCGGGCACCGTCGCCGTCGTACTCGTCTGGGGTGTCTCCTTCAGTGCCCTGCCCATCTTGATCAACACGGCCGCGTTGCGTGTCAGCGCGGTCCCCGACGCCGCGCCCGCGGTAGTCAACGCGATGTGGAACGTCGGCATCGCCTCAGGCGCCTGGGTGGGTGGCCTGGCCCTGCAGTCGGGCGGGTCGTCGCGGGTAGCGCTGGTCGCCGGTCTCCTCGTGACGTCGTCCCTGGTGCTGACCGGCGTCCGCTCGGCCTGGCGCGCCGGCGAGCGATCCTCCGACCGTCCCGCCGACGCGCCTTCCATAGCAGGTCAGGCACGGTGATGCGGATATGTAGGCAGAGCAAGGCGAAGCTCGGCCGGAAGTCGGCGGCCCGCGGTGCTGCGTCGGTGTAAGCAGAGCAAAGCGCCGGGAAGAGGCCGTCAGAACGCCGTGAGGATGAGGGCGGTCAGGACGATGCCCACCAGGTGGTAGCTGCCGGAGATGAGGCTGTAGAAGAACGGCCGCGGCATGTTCGGGTTGATCGCGATGTTCACGGTGTTCGCGACGAGATAGCCGACGCCGACCACCAGCGCCAGCACCACCGCGTACCCCGCCGTCGTGATCTCCAGAGCCGCCATCAGCAGCGCCGTCGTGACCGTGACGACCAGCGTGCACACCGCCGGCCCGGCGATGAAGAGCGCGGACGGCTTCTCTCGCGGGGCGTCTGCCCGGCCGAGCGATGCGGCGTACGCCTTGCCGAACAGCGCGGTGAACCACACCCCGCCGAGCACGGTGTAGGCGACGAAGGCGACCAGGACGGCGATCCAGTTGACCGATCCGAATGCGGTGAGGATGTTCATGTGATCAGCTTCTCGGCAGAAGAGGACAGCTACGGTCCGCTTCTTCGGCCATTCTTGGAGGCATGCGCCAGACTTCCGGCCGGCTCCTGAACCTGCTGTCCCTGCTGCAGGCCCGCCGCGACTGGCCCGGCCCGGCGCTCGCCGACCGGCTCGCGGTCAGCGCCCGGACCGTACGCCGCGACGTGGATCGCCTGCGCGAGCTGGGCTATCCGGTACGCGCGCTGAAGGGACCGGACGGCGGCTACCGCCTGGACGCGGGCGCCGATCTGCCGCCGCTGCTGTTCGACGACGAGCAGGCGGTCGCGATCGCCGTGGCGCTGCGGACCGCGGTGGCATCCGGTGCGGGCATCGGCGAGGCGGCGATGCGCGCGCTGACCACCGTCCGGCAGGTGATGCCGTCGCGGCTGCGGCACCGGATCGACGCCCTCGAGGTCACCGCGGTCGGCCGGGGCGACGAGGCGGACAGTGCGGTGCTGGTGGCGATCGGCGCGGCCGTACGCGCGCGTGAGGTCCTGAGGTTCGACTACGGCGACCAGCGCAGAAAGGCCGAGCCGCACCACCTGGTGGCCCGGTCCGGCCGCTGGTACCTGGTCGCCTGGGACCTCGACCGCGGGGACTGGCGGACGTTCCGCGCCGACCGCATCCGTCCGGTCACGCCGAACGGTCCCCGCTTCACGCCGCGGGAGGTCCCCGGTGGCGACGTGGCCACGTTCGTCACGGAGCGGTTCCGCGGTGAGCTCTGCGTGGGTGAGGTCTTCATCGGCCGAGCGGCGGCGGAGGTGGCGCCGTTCGCCGGGAACGCGGTGGTCGAGGACGCCGGCCCGGACCGCTGCCGGGCCGTCCTCTCGTCGTGGTCGTGGATCGGCCTCGCCGCGAGCCTCGGCCGCTTCGACGCCGAGGTGGAGGTGGCCGGCCCACCCGAGCTCCGGGAGGCCTGCGCGACGCTGGCCCGCCGTTACGGGCGGGCCAGCGGCTGAAAGGCCTGGCGCTGAAGTGACCTAGCGCAGCGGAGCGGTCGAGCGGCGGACGACCAGCTCGGTCGCCAGCTCGATGTGGTACGAGTCCGGCGACTCGTCCACGGCCAGACGCAGCGCGGTGCGGGCCGCGACCCGGCCCATCTCGCGCAGCGGCTGGCGGATGGTGGTCATCGGCGGCGACGAGAACCGCGCCACCTGGGTGTCGTCGAAGCCGACGACGCTGACGTCCTCCGGCACCCGGCGGCCCAGCCCGCGCGCCGCCTCGATCACCCCGGACGCGGTCTCGTCGCTGGCGGCGAAGATCGCCGTGGGTGGTTCCGGCAGGGTGAGCAGCGCGGATCCGGCGACCAGGCCGTGCTCGTGGGTGAACGTGCCGGGTCGCACGTACTCGTCCGGCGGGGGACAGCCGGCGGCCTCCAGGGCGGCCCGCAACCCGTGCAGCCGCGCCTGGTTGTGTGCCGCGCCGGACGGACCACCCACGTACGCGATCCGCCGATGCCCCAGGCCGACGAGGTGATGCGCCGCCGCCATGCCCCCGGCGAAGTTGGTCGCCCCGACGCTGGCCGCCTCCGGTCGTGGCACCCGGCCCGGATCGGCCAGCACGAGCGGCAGACCGGCCCGGACGAGCGCCTGGTAGCCCTCCTCGGTGAGGTCGCCGACCACCGCGATGACCGCTTCCCGCCCGGCCGCCACGAGGTCGCGCGCCCACAGTCCGGCCGGCACGTCCGGGTCCGGGAAGCCACCGACGACCGCCGGCACCCCGATGTCCCGCACCCCGTTCAAGATCTCTATCGAGTACGCGCTGAGCGGCTCGGGCAGCAGCAGCTCCAGCCGCGCGGTGGCCGGGCTGCGGCGTACCGGGGCTCGTTTCCGCCCCCGGTACTCGTGCTGCCGTAGCAGCGTCTCCACCCGTTCGCGGGTGGCCGCACCCACGTCCGCCCGCCCGTTCAGCACCCGGGACACGGTCGCCACCGACACGCCCGCCGACGCGGCGACCATGGCCAGCGTGGCGCTCCTGCGTTGCGTGGAGATCGACATCGCTACTCGCCGATCTCGACCGGCGTCACCAGCTGCCGGTCGTGCCCGACGGTGCGGAGCGGGCCGGTGAGCCGCACGGTGCCGCGGCACGGCAGATCCCCGGCCGAGGTGCCGGCCAGCACGTCGATGTCGCCCGGTTCGACGATCCGGGTGAGGTCGCGTCCGGTGAACGCGGTCCGGTCGGCGTGCACCCGGAACGTCACGTCCCGGCTCCGGCCGGCGGCCAGGGCCACGCGGGCGAAGCCGATCAGCTGGCGTACCGGCCGGGTCACCTGGGCGACGGGGTCACGCAGGTAGAGCTGCACGACCTCGTGGCCGTCGCGGTCGCCGGTGTTGGTCACGCGTACGGTCACCGCGAACTCGCCGTCGGTCGGCACCTCCTTGTCGCTGAGGCGCAGGTCCTCGACGGCGAAGCTGGTGTACGAGAGCCCGTGCCCGAACGGGAACAGCGGCGCCGCGGAGAGGCTGGTGATCCCGTGGTCCTCCGCGCCCAGGGGCGGCTGGAGGTAGGTGCCGGGCTGGCCGCCCGCGTCGTGCGGGATCTGCACGGGCAGCTTGCCGCTCGGCTGCACCCGTCCACCGAGCACCCCGGCCAGCGCGGATCCGCCTTCCTCGCCGGGCATGAAGGCCTGCACGAGTCCCGCCGCGCGCCCGTGCACGTGGCCCAGCGCGTACGGCCGCCCGGACACGACGACCACGATCACCGGCGTGCCGGTCTCCAGCAGCGCGTCGAGCAGGTCCTCCTGCACGCCGGGCAGCCGCAGGTCGGTGGCGTCGCAGCCCTCGCCCGACGTGCCGTGCCCGAACAGCCCGGCCAGGTCGCCGACGAACGCCACGCACACGTCCGCCTCGCGGGCGTTGGTCACGGCCTCGGCGAACCCGGACCGGTCGTCGCCGGTGATCTGGCTGCCGGCCGCGTAGCTGATGTCGGCCTGCGGGAGTTCCTTGCGGACCGAGTCGAGCACGGTCGGCACGTCGATGCCCATCCCGTGTTCGGGGTAGCGCGGCAGCACGTGGTTGGGGAACGCGTAGCAGCCCATGAACGTCCGCGGGTCGGCTGCGCACGGGCCGACCACCGCGATCCGCCCGGTGTCCCGCAGGGGCAGGTGCGAGCCCTGTTCCAGCAGCACGATGGAGCGTTCGGCGAGCTCGCGGGCGATCTCCCGGTTGGCCGGGGCGTCCAGGTCGACGTCGGCGGCGTTGATCACGGAACGTTCCGGTGTCCAGTCGGCGTCGAGCAGCCCGAGCTCGGCCTTCTGGGTCAGCACCCGGTGCGCAGCCCGGTCGACCAGTGCCTCGTCGACCTCGCCGCGGCGTACGCGCTCAGTCAGGTTGTCGCCGTAACCGAGAGTGTCCGGCAGCTCGACGTCGACGCCTGCCGTGAGTGCCAGCGCGCCGGCCGCGCCGAAGTCCTCGGTGACCTTGTGGGCCATCGCCAGGAACGGCACTGACCAGTAGTCCGAGACGACCGTGCCGGTGAATCCCCACTCGCCGCGCAGCAGGTCGGTGAGCAGCCAGGAGTCGCCGCTGGTGGGTACGCCGTCGATGTCATTGTACGCGGACATCACCGAGCGTGCGCCGCCCTTGGCGATCGCGGTCTCGAAAGTGGGCATGATGACGTCCATCAGCTCGCGCCGGCCCATCGGCACCGGCCCGTGGTTGCGGGCGCCGCGCGAGGCGGAGTACCCGGCGAAGTGCTTGAGCGTGGCGATCACCCCGGCGCTCTGCAGGCCGCGCACGTAGGCCGACCCGACCGTGGCCACCAGGTAGGGGTCCTCGCCGATGGTCTCCTCGACCCGCCCCCAGCGATAATCGCGGACCACGTCGAGGACCGGAGACAATCCCTGGTGTACGCCCACAGCGGCCATGTCGCGCCCGATCGCCGCGGCCATCCGCTCGACGAGCTCGGGGTCGAACGTCGCGCCCCACGCGATGGCGGCCGGGTAGACCGTCGCGCCGTACGTGGTGAAGCCGGTCAGGCACTCCTCATGGACCAGGGCGGGCACCCCCAGCCGGGAGTGTTCCAGGACGACCTTGTGCTGGCGGACCACCTCGGCGGCGCCCTCGACGGCGGTCAGCGGCTTGCTCCCGTACACCCGGGTCAGTTGTCCGAGCCCGTGCCGCGCCGCATCGCCGAGCGGGACGCGCCCGGAGGCCTCGAACACGTCCTGCATCGGCGCGACGTTGATCTCGGTTTCCGGATTTTCGGACTGGCCGCTCATGTCGTTTCCGACCCAACGGGAGCCGAGTTGTGCCACCTTCTCCTTGAGCGTCATCGCGGCCAGCAGGGCATCGGCGCGCGCTGTGGGGGGAAGTGACGCGTCCTGCCATGGTCTGGTGGGGTCGGGCACGGTGTATCTCCTTCGTGAACGCGGCGGTGGGGGCGCGCCGGAAACCTCCGAAAGTTTCGGAAGTCTTCCGGCAAGCGACGCCGTGGTTGTCACTGTCGCGCGTAAATAACCACTACATCAAGACCCTTGACAGCGTGAATTTGAAATCCTACGTTAACGAAATCTCTCGTTAACTTACGCTCACCGATCGAAAGTTGCAGAGACTGTGTATCGGTGAACATGCCATTTGACCGCCCCGACCGCGTCCCTCGCGCGGCACCTGGGAATACGGAGATCACTGTGGACCTCTCTCGTCGGACCTTCCTCAATCTGGGTGTCGGCACAGCTGCCGGCGCGGCCCTGGCGGCCTGTGGCAGCTCAGGCCCCGGCACCTCGTCGGGCGGTGGCGCGAAGGGCGCCGCCGCGTCGTTCTGGTTCCTCACCGGGCAGCCCGGAGAGGGCATCCGGGCAAAGGCGGTGGCCGATTTCAACGCGGCCAACCCCGACAACAAGATCACCGAGCAGCGCTTCCAGAACGACGCGTTCAAGACCAAGATCAAGGCGGCCATCGGCGCCGGCCAGGCCCCGACGCTGATCTGGGGCTGGGGCGGCGGTGGTCTGAAGAGCTACGTCGAGGCCGGCGCGGTCGAGGACCTGACCAGCTGGTTCGGCGAGAACGCGGCGATCAAGGACAAGCTCTTCCCGTCGTCCTTCCCGGCCGCCACGATCAACGACAAGATCTACGCCCTGCCCTGCGAGACGGTGCAGCCGATCGTTCTGTACTGGAACAAGAAGATCTTCGACCAGGCCGGCGCCAAGCCGCCGGAGTCCTGGGCCGACATCATGAACCTGGTCGGCGTCTTCAACGGCAAGGGCATCGCGCCGTTCTCGCTCGGCGGCCAGTCCCGCTGGACGAACATGATGTGGCTGGAGTTCCTCTTCGACCGCATCGGCGGCCCCGAGGTCTTCAACGCGATCTTCGCCGGCGAGAAGGACGCCTGGAACCACCCGGCCTCGATCGACGCGCTGACCAAGGTCCAGGACCTGGTCAAGGCCAAGGGCTTCATCAAGGGCTTCTCGTCGATCACCGCGGACTCCAACGCCGACCAGGCGCTGCTCTACAAGGGCCGGGCCGCGATGATGCTGCACGGCGGCTGGACCTACGGCGGCATGAAGAACGACGGCGGCGACTTCGTGAAGAAGGGCGAGCTGGGCTGGATGAACTTCCCGCCGGTCGACGGCGGCAAGGGCGACCCGAGTGACACGGTCGGCAACCCCGGCCAGTACATCTCGATCTCCTCGAAGGCCACCGCCGAGCAGAAGGAGTCGGCCAAGAAGTTCCTCGCGACCGGCAAGTTCTCCGACAACGAGATCAAGGGCTGGATCGACTCGGGCGCGGTGCCGATCGTCAAGGGCACCGAGAGCCAGCTGGCCGCGTCGCCGGACGCCGAGTTCCTCAAGTTCGTCTACGACCTGTCCAGCAAGGCCAAGTTCTTCGGTCAGTCCTGGGACCAGGCCCTCAGCCCCGGCGCGTCCGAGGTGCTGCTGACCAACATCGCCAAGTTGTTCCAGCTGTCCGTCACCCCGCAGCAGTTCGCCACGAACATGAATGCGGTGCTCGGGAAGTGACCGTTGCTCCACCGATCCGGACGCCCGCCACCGCTGGTGGCGGGCGCACCGGCGCGGTCTCCTGGATGGTGCTGCCCGCACTGCTGGCCTTCCTGGCCTTCGGGGTGGTGCCGCTGCTCGGCGTGGTGGCGCTGAGCTTCACCACCTGGGACGGGCTGGGTGCGATCAACCCGTCCGGTCTGACGAGCTGGCGTGCCGTGATCGCCGACCCGGCGCTCCCGCACGCGCTCGGGGTGACCTTCCTGATCATGGGGTTGTCGTGGTTGTTCCAGACCCCGCTGAGCATCCTGCTGGGCGTGTTCCTGGCCGGCCGGGAGCGCTACCGCGGCTTCCTGGCGGTGCTGTACTTCATCCCGCTGCTGCTGAGCTCGGCCGCCCTCGCCATCACGTTCAAGGCGCTGCTGGACCCGAACTTCGGGCTCGGTGCCGGGCTGGGCGCCGAATTCCTGTCACAGGACTGGCTCGGCCAGGGCAACCTCGCGCTCGGCGTGATCGTGTTCGTGGTGTCCTGGCAGTTCATCCCGTTCCACTCGCTGATCTACCAGGGTGGTGTCCGGCAGATCCCGGTCACGCTCTACGAGGCGGCGCAGATCGACGGTGCGGGCCGGTGGCGGCAGTTCTTCAGCATCACGCTGCCGCAGCTCAAGTACACGATCATCACGTCGTCGACGCTGATGGTGGTCGGCTCGCTGACCTTCTTCGACCTGATCTTCGTGCTGACCGCCGGTGGCCCGGGCGACGCCACCCGGGTGCTCGCGGTGGAGATGTACGCACGCGGATTCCAGGCCAACCTGATGGGACCGGCCAGCGCGATCGCGGTCATCCTGGTCCTCGTCGGCCTCGCCCTGGCGCTGCTGCTGCGCCGGCTCGGCGGCCGCGACCAGAGCGCCAGCCAGCTGGAAGGAGCCTGACATGGCGACGGCGGTTTCGACTCCCCCCGACGACAGGGTGACCGTGTCGGGCGACTCGCACCGTGCCCCGGCCAAGCGCCGCGGCCTGCGTCACGTCAACTGGCTGGGCGGCGGGTTCGCGTGGGTGTGGCTGCTCGTGGTGATGATCCCGATCTACTGGATCGTGATCACCAGCTTCAAGACGTCGGGCAACTTCTTCGACACCAACCCGTTCGTGCCGCCGACGGATCCGACGCTGGAGAACTACCGGCTGGTCATCGAGGCGGACTTCATCCGCTACTTCGCCAACAGCGTGATGGTGGCGGCCGGCACGGTGATCCCGGCGGTGCTGTTCTCGTTCATGGCCGGGTACGCGATCATCCGCGGCGGACCGAACAGCCGCTTCCTGCGCCTGTCCAACTCGCTGTTCCTGATGGGCCTGGCGATCCCGCTGCAGGCGGTGATCATCCCGGTCTATCTGATCATCATCCGGCTCCAGATGTACGACACCCTCGGCGCGATCATCCTCCCGTCGGTGGCGTTCGCCATCCCGTTGTCGGTGCTGGTCCTGGCCAACTTCATCCGCGACGTCCCGAAGGAGCTCTTCGAGTCGATGCGGATGGACGGCGCCACCGAGTGGGGAACGCTGTGGAACCTGGCGTTCCCGCTGACCCGTCCCGCGCTCGTCACGGTGGCGATCTACCAGGGCCTGCAGTCCTGGAACGGCTTCCTGCTCCCGCTGGTGCTCACCACCGCACCGGAGCGGCGCACCCTGCCGCTGGCGCTGTGGACCTTCCAGGGCCAGTACAGCGTCAACGTGCCGGCCGTCCTGGCCTCGGTCGTCCTGACCACCCTGCCGATCCTGATCCTGTACGCGGTTGGCCGGCGTCAGCTCCTCAGTGGACTGACGGCGGGCTTCGGAAAGTAGACTCACCCGGGTCATGTCCTCCGGGTCGCCGCGGTGCGGCGGCTCGGGGGACATGCTCGTTTCGGGGTGGAGGTCTGGGGTGCCGTTGACGATTTGCGGACGGCCGGAGTGCCTGTTCACTGTTCGCTGCCACGGTTCGCGCCCGGCGCGGGGTTTCGCTTGGGTATGCCAGGCCCCCGGTTGCCCGCCCACCGTCGCTGCCGCCGCTCGCGGCCGTGGCAGGGCGGCCGTGGCAGGGCGCGGCCGTGGCAGGGCGCGGTCGGTGGTAGGAGCGAGCGCGGGTGGTAGGACCAGGCACCCAGTGGTAGGACAGAGCGGCATCCGAGCCGAAATACCGCGCTGAGTTACCACGGTCCGGGCTCGTGGTAGCCAGGAGCAGTCGTCGTGGGCCGGATAGCGCCCGGACCTACCACTGGCCGCGCGGGTAGCCGGCCGGGGCGGTCGGGGGCTGTCCCTCTCCTGGGATGCCTGGGATGCCTGGGATGCCGCCTTCGGCTACCACTGGCCCGCCCGGCCACCGCCGCGCGGGCCGGCCTACCACCGTGAGCGGCGGCAACTCCGGTGAGCGGGCGCCCCGGGCACCCCGGCCGCCGGGCACCCCGGCCGCCGGGCAGCCCGGCGAGCCCCTACGCCCAGCGAGGGCGCCGGCAGCAAAGGGCGCCCGTCGAAAAGACCTGGCAATGCGTCACTCCGTGCAGGCGGCGTCCGGCTCGTCGCCGCGGAGGCGTTCGAGCAGCGGCGCCAGGGTGCGGCGCTCGTCGTCGGTCAGGCGGCGCAGGATCATGTTGCGTTCGGCGACCGCCGCGGAGATCTTGTCGCGCAGCCCGACGCCGTCCTCGGTGAGCGTGAGCAGCTTGACGCGCCGGTCGGTGCCCGGGATCCGGGTGATCAGGCCGCGTTCCTCCAGCTGATCCGCGAGGCTGGTGATGTACGAGCGGTCGCAGTGCATCTGGTCGGCCAGGTCGCGCATTGGGGCGGGCGTGCTGAGCAGCACGAGCACCCGGGCGAGGGGTACCGGCAGCCCGAACGCGCCGACGGTGTCCATGAAGTCGCCCTTGGCCTCTTCGGCGATGGCGATGAGCAGCTGTGACAGCCGGCCCGCTTCGGCGAACCGCTCCTCCTGACGCGACATGTGACCACGTTACTACAGTCACTCAATAGTTGACCCAGTCACGTAATGGGTTATGCTCAGAAAAGCGTGAGTCGGTCAACCATTAACCGACTCAACGATCCTGAGGAGTCAGCGATGAAGCGCGACACGACAGTGACCTGGCGACCGGTGCCGGCCGGCGACCTCGACCTGACCGGCACCAACGCCGCGGTGATCGGTGGTACCGGCGGCATCGGGCGGGCCGTCAGCCACCTGCTCGCCGCCCAGGGCGCACGGGTTCATGTGGTCGGCCGGACCTTCCGGGACGCCGGCGTGCCCGGTCTCGACTTCCTGCACGCCGACCTCAGCCTGATGCGCGAGGCCGAGCGGGTCGCCGCGGAACTGCCCGTCGAGACCCTGGACCTGGTCGTCTTCACCACCGGCATCATCGCCGCGCCGAAACGCCAGGAGACGGCCGAGGGCCTCGAACGCGACATGGCCGTCAGCTACCTGAGCCGCCTGGTGACCCTGCGCGCCATGGCCGACCGGCTCGGCGCCGGCCGCCCCGCCGGCAGCCGGCGACCGCGGGTGTTCGTGATGGGCTTCCCCGGCAACGACCGGACCGGAGCGGCCGACGACCTCAACGCCGAGCGTGCGTACAAGAGCATGGCGGTCCACATGAACACCGTGGCCGGTAACGAGGCCCTGGTCCTCGACGCCGCGCGGCGCTACCCCCATCTGGACGTCTTCGGCCTCAACCCCGGCTTCGTCAAGTCCGACATCCGCGCCAACCTCTTCGGCGAGGGCACGCTGCGCGCCCGCCTCTTCGAGGCCGCCCTGACCCCCATCACCACCAGTCCCCGGGCGTACGCCCGTCGCGTCACCCCGTTGCTGGTCGCGCCGGAACTGGAGGGCAGCAGCGGCACCATGTTCAACCGCAAGGCCGCCGCCGTCCAGCGTTCCACCGGCATGACCGAGTCCCATGTGGCAGCGTTCATGGCCGCCTCTGCCGAGCTGGTGTCCCGTGCCGGGGTGAGTCTGTAGCCACCGCGTAGCGGCTCATCCTCAGCAGGGGCAGCGTCAGGGCGGCGAGGACCACGCCCAGGGCACCCACGGCCAGCATCGCGCCGCGCAGCCCGGTGACCGACGACCACATCCCGACGTAGACCGGGCCCAGCAGGAATCCGGTGTAGGCCACCACGGTCACGATCGACGTGGCGCGTCCGCGGGCGGACTCGACCACGTTGCGTGAGGCGATGCTGAGCAGCGTGGGGAAGAGCGCCGCGGTTCCGGCGGCGGCGAGGACCAGACCGGCCAAGGCGATGGGTACGGACGGAGCACGCGCCAGGACCACAGCCCCCGCGGCCGCCACCAGCGATCCGGCAACAAGCACCGTCCGCGCGTGTGCCGGATCCACAGTGCCGGCCGCGAAGCGGGTGATCGCCACGACGGCCGCGAACGCCGCGGGTGCGATCGCGCTGAGCCCTGGCCCGGTCGACAGGACGTCGGTGAGGAAGACCGCGCCCCAGCTTTGATGGGCGTTCTCGCTGGCGAACGCGATGGCGCCCAGCACGCCGACCAGGATCAGCGGGGTGATCGGCATCCGCGCGGTGCCGGTCGTGGCGGGTGGCGGCGGGGGAGAGGCCTCGGGCAAGAGCCGGTGGATGGCGACGCCGGCCAGGACCGAGACCGCGAGTACGCCGGCGAACGGCGCCCAGGTCGGCGCCCCGAGCGCGTACGCGCCACCGGTGCTCAGGCTGGAGGCGACCACCGCGCAGGAGAACACCGCGCCGGCCCGGGTGATGATCGGCCGTCCGGAGGTCTGCTCGGCGCGGCCGCCGATCGAGTTCATGCCGACGTCGGCGGCGCCGCTGGCGAAGCCCACGACGGTCAGCCCGGCGCACAGGCCGGCGAGGCTGTGAGCCGTGCGGGCGGTGATCAGCCCGGTGACGCCGAGGGCCGCCATGAACACCGCCGTGCGACGCAGGCCCCACCGGTCCAGCGCCCGCCCGGCGAGCAGCATCGCGGGCAGGGCGCCGGCACTGATGAACAGCAGGGCCGTGCCGAGCCGGGCGTCGTCGAGGCCGGCCTGGTCGCGGATGGCGGGCACGGCCGACCCCCAGGTGCCCCAGAAGGCGCCGAACGCCGCGGCGGCGACGTAGGCGGCCGAGGTCATGCGCATTGTGTAACGCTACACAGATATCATCGCCGGGTGCAACGACGCGTGACGATGACGGACGTGGCCCGGGCGGCGGGCGTGTCGCCGATGACCGTTTCGTACACCTACAACCAGCCGCAGCGGGTCTCCGCCGAGAGCCGGGCCAAGGTGCTCGACGCCGCGCGGGATCTCGGATATGCCGGGCCGGACCCGAGCGCCCGCTCCCTGCGGTACGGCGCCACCCGTACCCTCGGCGTCGTGCTCGGCGAGCACCTCACGTACGCCTTCGACGACCCGCAGGCCGTCCTCTTCCTGGCCGGCGTCGCCGAGGTGTGCGCCGACCGGGGCTACGGCCTGCTGATCGTGCCGACCGGCACCGGCGAGGAGGACCGCGACTGGGTGGTGGCCGCCGCGGTCGACGCGTACGTCGTCTGGACCACCACCGACGACGACCCGGTGCTCGCGGCGGCGCGAGACACCCGCCGCCGCGTCGTCGTGCACAGTGGACCGGCCCGCCCCGGCACCACGGTGATCGGCATCGACAACCGGGCGGCGGCGCGCGCGGCGGGCGCCGAGGTGTTCGCGGGCGCCCGCCACCCGGCCGTGCTCAGCTTCCCGGTCGACCGGCGGCGGGAGACCTTCGTCCGGTCCGGCATCGACCCGGCGTCCGTGGCGTACCCGGTGACCCGCGACCGCCTGGCCGGCTACCGCGACGCCGCTGTTGATCTCGGCATCGACTGGTCCGAGGTGCCGATCGGCGTGTGCCGCACCAACGACGACGGCGAGGCGCGGGCGGTGATGCGCGAGCTCCTCGACGTCGCACCCGGCATCGACGCCGTCGCCGCGATGGGCGACCGCCTGGCACTGGCGGCGCTGCGCGAGGCGCCCGGCCGGCTGCGCGTAGTGGGCTGGGACGACTCGGAGATCGCCCGCGACCATGACCTCACGACCGTGGCCCAGTCCCTGCGCGAACAGGGCGCGGCCTGCGCCACCGCGGCCCTCGGCGACCCGGCCCCCGACCACCGCGACTCGTGGCGCCTGGTCCGCCGAGCCTCCACCTCCTAGGCTCGTGCCATGACCACACCGGGGGAGTTTCACGCGGCCGAGGGCGTCGAGGACTGGCGTTCGCTCTACCACCTCGTATCGGCTCACTTCCCGACCGGATCGCTGGCCGAGGGCGTCGCGTTCGCCGACGCGATCGCCCGGCTCGCCGACGCCGCCGACCTCATGATCGACCTGCGCACCGCCGGGGTCACGGTCAGCCTGACGCGCCGCGACTTCGCGCTGGCCCGGCGCATCTCGGCCGCCGCCGCGACGCTGGGCCTCGTCGCCGATCCGAGCGCCGTGCAGGTCGTCATCGTCACCCTCGACGCGCTGGCCGGCCCCGAGGTGCTGCCGTTCTGGCGGGCGGTGCTGAACTACGGCCAGATCGGCGACGAGTACGTGTACGACCCGAGGCGACGCGGCCCCGGCCTCGCGCTGCAGCAGATGTCCGAGCCGCGCGAGCAGCGCAACCGCATCCACCTCGACATCGCCGTCCCGCACGACCAGGCCGAGGCCCGGGTCGCCGCCGCGCTCGCCGCGGGCGGGCGCCTGGTGTCCGACGAGCACGCCCCGAAGTGGTGGATCCTGGCCGACCCCGAGGGCAACGAGGCGTGCGTCGCCACCTGGCTCGGCCGCGAATAGTAGTGTCACGTCGCGTGAAGCTGCGCGAAACCGAGGTCCGGATCGCCGACCTCATCAGGTCCGTCGTGATCAGTCCGGCCGGGGACGGCCCGTGGCCCGGGGTGGTCCTCTACACCGACATCTTCCAGCTGACCGAGTCCACGCTGCGCACCGCGCGCCGGCTGGCGGCGTACGGCTTCGTGGTCTGTGCCCCGGAGATCTACCCGCGCACCGACCTGAACGGGGTCGCGCTGGAGTTCGACGACGAGGGCAAGGCGCGCGGGATGGCGGGCGCGGCGGCGACCACGGTGGACGAGTTCGACGCCGATCGGGTGGCGGTGCTCGACTACCTCGAGGGCCGGGACGACACCACGGCGCTCTACGCGACCGGCTTCTGCATCGGCGGGCACCTGGCGTTCCGCGCCGCCTTCGACCCGCGCGTACAGGCGACGGTCTGTTTCTATCCGACCGGGCTGCAGAACGGCGCGCTGGGCAAGGACGCCGACGCCGGGTCGCTGCAGCGGGCCGCCGACATCCGCGGGCGGCTGCTGATCGTCTTCGGGTCACAGGACCCGCACGTGCCCGCCGACGCCCGCCTCCAGGTGCTGTCCGCGCTGTACTCGGCGGGTCTCGACGACCTGGAACTGCACGTCTACCAGGGCGGCGAGCACGCCTTCATGCGCGACATCGGCCCGCGGCACGACCCGGTCCTCACCGACCTGGCCCTGACCGAGGCGGTCAGCTTCCTCACCGGACGCTGAACAGCACGTCGAGCTGCGCGTCCAGCGCCTCGATCGCCTGCTCGGCGGTGAACTGTCCGCCGAGCAGGTAGATGCCCAGCCCCTCCATCAGCGCGAGCAGCCCGGTCGCCGCCGTCGCGCCCCCGGGCAGCACCTCGGCGAAGTACTCCAGCAGCTGTGCGGTCTCCGCCCGCAGGCCGGGCCGCACCGCCGTGTACGCGAGGAAGGCCAGCGCCACCCGCCCCACGTCCCGGCTCGCGTCGTCCAGCGGCAGCACCGCCGTGATCATCGCGCGCAGCAGCAGGCGTGGCGGCGGATCGTCGCCGAGCGTGGCCACCGCCGCGGCCACCCGGGCCTGGTTCCGGTCCCGGACGACCTCCAGCGCGAACGCCATCATCTCGTCCTTGGTGCGGAAGTAGTGCTGCACCATGCCGGCCGACACGCCCGCCTCGGCGGCCACGTGCCGCAGGCTCACCGCCTCGAGCCCCTGCGTCGCGGCCAGCCGGGTGAGCGCGTCCGCGATCAGCGTCCGCCGCTCGGTGTGATCGACCTTCCTGGGCATGCCGGAAATGCTGTCACAGCAGGGTGACGGCGCCGGTCGCGCCGTCCACCTCGACCAGCTGCCCGGTGGCGATGCGCTCGGTGGCCCGCGGCACGCTGATCACCGCCGGGAGCCCGTACTCCCGGGCGACGGTCGGCCCGTGCGCCATGATCGCCCCGGTCTCGGTGATGATCGCCGCGGCGGTCAGGAAGAGCGGGGTCCACCCGGGATCGGTGGTGGCCGCGACGAGCACCTCGCCGGGCTCGATCCGCGCCGTGGCCGGATCGTGCACGACCCGGGCCGGTCCGGTGGCCCGCCCGGCCGAGGCGCCGACGCCGCGCAGAGTCCCGCCGTCACCCGGCAGGGTGGCCTCCACGTCGGTGCCGTCCGAGAGCAGCGCGACCGGCACCCGCCGGCGTCGGCTCTCCGACCGGTGAACCGCCTTGCGTCCGGCGACGATCTCGCGAAATTTTGCGGCTTTCGCGCGGCCGCCACCGCCCCCACCCCGGTACTGGGTGGGCGCCAACGTAGCAGCCGGGTCCGACGAAATTTCCACGTCATCCACAGGGATCGCGCCGAGTTCGTCAAGAGTCAGGAACATCACGTCGCCCGGCTCGTCCAACCGCCCGTCCGCGACCAGCTCGCCGCCGATCAGCAGCAGCCGTTCCCGCACCGCCCGCAACCGGTACAGCCCCGCGAACTTCCCCACCTCCCGCAGCCCGGCCAGCTCCCGCGCCCGCCGCAGCAGCCACACCGCCAGCCGCCCGCGCGCCGACCACCACCGCACCCGCCCGGCCAGCACCTCCAGGGCCGCCGTCCCCTGCTCCACCGCCCGCCGGAAACGCTCGTCCGGCGCCTGGGCCGGATCCTGGACCCGCATCAGATTGGCCAGCGCGGCGAACACCGGCGCCGGGTCCTCCGCCCATCGCGGCACCCCGAGGTCCGCTTCGGCGACCCCGCGATGTCCGTAGGCGGCCAGGAACGCCTCCACCCCGGGCGACGGCAGTTCCCCCGCCAGATACCGCCGCGCCAGTTCGGCCGGCGGCGTCTCCAGCAGCAACGCCCGATGTTCCGGCGCGGCCTCCCGGGCGACCTGCCACAACGCCAGGTCCATCTCGATGGTCACGTTGTGCGGCAGGCCCACCAGCACGGCACGGATCTCGGCCTCGGTCGCAAGACCTTTGAGCAGGGGTACGGGCAGAGCGGACGCGACCACCCCCGCCACGATCGGCCAGGTGATCGCCTCGGCCTCGTCGCCGCCGTCCGGGCCGAGCATCCGCGGGTCGGCCGGCCCCGCCGACTCCTGCCGCATCCGCTCGACCGCCGCGAACAGCCGTTCCCCGGCCCTCGCCGGCCGGGCCAGCGCCGACAGAACCCCGGCGGCGACCTTCGCGGCGGTCCCGATCGTGCCGGCCGCCCGGGGCGCCCGCCGCCCGTCCGGCGCGAACCGCGGATCCGCGAGCACCTGCTCCATCGCGGCCTGGGCGCGCGGCCCGAAGTCCACCGCCATCAGCCGGACCAGCCGCTTGCGGGCGGCCGGGTGCCGGGCGAGGTCGGTCAGGTCCCCGTACAGCCGCCCGCCGATGTCGACGATCTCGGCGCGCATCCCGATCGCCGCCACCATGGCCGCCACGGTCCGCTGGAGCGTCGACATCCCCATCGGTGTGGCCGGCCGCAGCATGCCCTGCACGTGCCCGAATTCGAGGTATACCCGCAGATCCGGGGTCGGCGGCGGCAGCGGGAACAGCGTCGTGATGTCCCGCGCCTGAAGGATCCAGAGTGTCCCGTCGCGGTCCCGCGCCCATTCGATGTCCTGCGGCACCCCGCGGTGCCGTTGCACGCGCTCCCCGACGGCCGCGAGGTCGCCCGGCGCCGGTCCTCTCCGGACGTCGGCGTCGCCGTCGACGACCCCGGTGCCGCGGGCCGACTCGATGAGCATCGCGTTCCGGCGCCCGGTCACCGGGTCGGCCGTGAACAGCACGCCCGCCTCTTCGACGTCGACCATCCGCTGCACCACGACGGCCATGTGCAGACCGTCGTGCGTCAGGCCGCGCGCCGACCGGTACGCGGTGGCGCGCTCCCCGTGCAGCGAGGCCCAGCACTTGCCCACGGCCGCGAGCAGCGCGTCGTCGCCGTCGACGCCGAGCACGCTGTCGTACTGCCCGGCGAAGCTCGCGTCCGCCTGGTCCTCGGCCGTGGCACTCGACCTGACCGCCACGGTCCCGCCGCCGAGCCGCGCGTAGGCGTCGAGGATCGCCGCTCTGCTCTGCTTACCCACACGCATCGCCTCGGTCGTGATCACGAAGCCGTCCGGCACCCGCTCGCCCAGCCGGACGAGTTCGCCCAGCCCAGCCGCCTTGCCGCCCACCGCCCCGGTCTCCCGGGCTTCCACCAGCGACACGATCAGCATGCGCACCTCCCCGTTTGGCAATACGACTGCACTGTATCTGCTTATCCAATACGACTGCAACGTAAAAAGCTGCCAGACTGACCGCATGGCACCGCGGGTGTGCATCGCCGGCCCCTCTGGTGAACGCGGTCCTCCGGGCGCGCCGCGGCGACGGCTACTGAGCGGTCGTCACCGTCTGCAGGCGCTCGAGGTTCGAGCTCATCTCCGTGCGCAGGTCGGTCGCCGCGGGGGAGGTGACCCAGCGCTCGAAGGTGACCTGCAGCACGACGATCCCGGCCTGGGCGGCCAGTGACGCGTCCGGCTCCGGGACGCCGCGTTCCCGCAGGCCGGCGCTCAGGGCCGCGGCCAGCGTCGCCATCTTGATCAGCTCGCGCTCCAGGAGCTCCGGGTTGGCGCTGATGATCGCGTGCCGCCGCCGTGAGTGGGTGTGGTCCCGCCCCAGGAAGACGGTCGACGCGTCCAGGGCGGCGCCGACCGCGCCCATCGGCGTGGCCGACGGAGGGGCGTCTCGCAGGGCCGTGACCATGCCCTCCTGCAGTGCCTCGGAGCCGGCGAAGAGCACCTCGCGCTTGTCTGCGAAGTGGCGGAAGAACGTGCGCGCGGTCAAGCCCGTCCGGTCCGCGATCTCGGCGACCGTCGTCTGCTCGAACCCTCGCTCGGCGTAAAGCTCCATCGCCGCCTCGCGCAACCGGGCCGCCGCGCCGCCTTCCCACCTCGCCATAACGGTGATCCTAGTCATGTCATCGAGTGACATCACCCATGCTACGGTAGTGACGTCATTGAGTGACATCACCAACAGGGAGGCGCGACATGCGCATCTTCGTCACCGGAGCGTCCGGCTGGATCGGTTCCGGCGTGGTCCCCGAGCTCCTCGAGGCAGGTCACAGCGTGCTCGGCATGGCCCGCTCGGACGCGTCGGCCGAGCGGGTGGCCGCCCTGGGCGCCGACGTGCACCGCGGCGACCTCAACGACCCGGACAGCCTGCGGGCCGGCGCGTCCGCCGCCGACGGCGTGGTCCACCTCGGCTACCACCACGACTTCTCGCAGATGGCCGAGGCCGCGGCGCTCGACCGGTCCGCGATCGAGACCATGGGCGCGGTGCTCGATGAGGGCGCGCCGCTCCTGATCGCGTCCGGCATCGCGGGCCTCACGCCGGGGCGGCCGGCCACCGAGACCGACGTCGGCGACCCGGCTGTCCACCCGCGGGCCAGGAACGCCGAGGTGGCGCTGCGCCTCGCCGACCGGGGCGTGCGGTCCGCGGCGGTCCGGTTCGCGCCTACGGTGCACGGGCAGGGCGACCACGGCTTCATCGCCGCGCTGGTCGCGATCGCCAAGGAGACAGGCGTTTCCGGGTACGTCGGCGACGGCTCCCACCGCTGGGCAGCCGTGCACCGGGACGACGCCGCGACCCTGGTCCGGCTGGGCGTCGAGCAGGCGGAACCGGGCTCGGTGCTGCACGCGGTCGCGGAGGAGGGCGTGTCCACCCGGGAGATCGCCGAGGCCATCGGGCGCGGACTGGGCGTACCTGTCGAACCTCGCCCGGCCGAGCACTTCACCTGGCTGGGCCGGTTCTTCGGCGCCGACCTCCAGGCGTCGAACGCGATCACCAGGCAGCGGTACGGATGGACCCCGGCCCGAGCCGGACTCGTCGCGGATCTGGATGAGGGCCACTACTTCCCGTAGCGGCCATCGATACCCTCTACTCAAGGGTGGGGGGCGAAAAGGCGATGAGGGTCTATTACCGAAGCGTTGACGTGATGGTCAGCGAGGAACGGTTCGTCTGGCTGACCGCGCCGCCGCGGGTGTTCGGGATCCGCGCGCTTCACGACATCAGCATTCGAAGCACCCGTCGTGGCTTGTTCAAGCCCCGGCGGTGGGAGCTGGTCACGCTCCAGAACGGCGCCGAGGTGCTGATCTTCGCCAGCCGCGACGAGCGGGTCTTCAACCAGGTCGTCCGGGCGCTGCGCCGGGCCGTGGAACATGCCCGGACGGGCCGGGGCGGGGAATGATCCCGCCGCCGGCCCGCCCGGTGACGGTCAGCTTCCGCTGATGGTGAACTGGGTGCCGGGTTCCCGTTCGATGTCGCCGTCACGCGAGTTGGTGATGGTCACGTCGGACAACGTGGCATTCCCTCTCGCACCGCTCATCGCCAGGATTCCGGCGCCGTTGTTGGACTTGTCGATCCGCAGATTGCTCAAGAGAACGTTCGGCATGTTGCCGCCGCCGGTCTTGAACTGGATGCCGTCGTACGTGGAGTCGGAGATCTCGGTGTCCCGGATGGTCACGCCGACGATGTCCTTGGTGGACGGGAAGAGCGTGATCGCGCCGAACTCCTGATCCTCGTTCCAGAACGCCCCGCCGGTGCGGAACAGCCCGTTGCCCGACACCGTCGTGGTGCCCGAGAACGGCAGCGGGCTGTGGTCGGTGGCCAGCATGATGCCCGGGTAGTTGGCGGTGTCCGCGATCAGGTTGTTCTCGATCACGTTGCCGTACCCGCCGTAGATCGCCGCGCCGTTCGCCCGCCACGGCAGCTGGATCGTGTTGTTGGTGAAGCGGTTGTCGTGCGCGATGTCGACGTTCTGGTCCTTGACGTACGGGTTGGCCCAGACCGCCAGCGAGTCGTCGCCGGTGGTACGGAACGACGAGTTGAAGACCCGCGAGTTGCGCGTGCCGTTGGAGAAGTTGATGCCGTCCGCGTACGTGTCACGGATCCGCATGCCACTGAACTCCAGGCCGTCACCGGGATTCCAGTAGGCCGGCGTGTCCGAGTAGTCCCGGCCGACCCAGGCGCCGACGTTGACGTGCTCGATCCAGACGTTGCTGATCTTCGTGTTCCTGCCGAACCGCCCGTTGAGCCCGTGCCCGCGGTTGGCCCGGTTCGTGGTCATCCCGAAGATCGCGATGTCGCTGATCTGCGTGTTGTCGTCGATGTCGAAGCCGACGTTGCCCTCGTGCGGGTGGTTGATGTTGCCCACCACGTTCTGCGGCTCGGTGTTCGTGTAGAGCTGCGAGTACCACATCCCGGCGCCCTTGACGACGACGTTGCGGATGCCCTTCTGGTTGTTGCCGTTGCGGGTCGGGTCCGGTGACAGGATCTTCTGCTCCTGCCGCCACTGGCCGGACGGGATCCAGACGCAGGAGATCACGCCGTTCTCGTCGTCGGTGACCGCGCGCTGGATCGCCGAGGTGTCGTCGATGCCGTCGTTCGGCACGGCGCCGTACTGGGTGATCGACGTGCAGCCGGACGGCTGGGACAGCTCGGGCGCCACCTGCTCCAGCTCGATCAGGTCCAGGTAGTAGAAGGACGCGTTGTCCCCGTTGTCGCGCTGCAGCCGGAACTTGGTGCCGGCCGGGTACGAGGTGCCGAGCAACGCGTGCGACTCGTCGAAGAGCCGGCGTGCGTTCGCGCTCGGGCTGTTGGACAGGCTCTCGGTGTCGTCCGAGGTGCCGTAGAGCCAGCTGTTCCGGGACGACAGGGTGAGCTTGCGGTTGAACACCCCGTTGACGTAGAGGCTGATCGTGGCGTCCTGCCCGCCGCCGCTCGCGGAGTCCGGGACGGAGTTGCGGACGACGATCGAGTTGGCCGCGCCGGCCGAGGTGACCTCGACGTACTGCCCGGCGGAGTTCAGCCGCACCGACGCCCGGCCGGAGGACTCCGTACCGAAGTTGGTGTGCCCGAAGGTCCGCAGCGCGTCCGCGGTGACCAGTGTGCCCTGGTAGCTCCCGGCCTCCGCCTCGTAGGACGTGTACGGCACCGCGGCGCCCCGCCCGACGACGATGGACCTGGTCAGGGTGTTGTTGTTCTCGTTGGTCTCGGCCACCGCGCCGGCCGCGTCGGCGGTCGCCGTGACCGTGACGCCGCCGGTGGTCGCGGTCCAGGTGCCCGGAATCGTGACGGTTGCCGTGGCGCCCGCCGCGATCGCCGGGGTGCTCCCGTTGAGCGTGGTCGAGCCCGCGGCGACCCGGGTGGTGGAGGCGCCGGCCTGGCTGGTGCCACGGTTGCGGACGGCCACGGTGAAGCTGACCGGCGCGCCGACGGCCGGGTTGGCCGGATTCGGCGTGATCGACACGACCTCCAGGTCCGGTCCCGGCGCCTGCCCCACGACCAGGGCGGTCGCAGATGTGTACGTGTTGTTGTCGTTGTTCTGCTCGGGCACGGTGTCGGCCGGGTCGACGGTCGCCGACACGGTGTAGCTGCCCTGGCCACGCCGGCCGGCCGCCACGCTCACCGTCGCCGAGGCGCCGGCGGCGAGCGCGCCCACCTGGGCGGTGCCCACGACGGTGCCGTTCAGCTTGACGTCCACGGTGGTCGCGGCGGAGGCGGCGGTGCCGGCGTTGCGCACGGTCGCCGAGACGCTGATCGACGAGGTCTCGTCGGGAGACGCCGGCGTCCAGGTCGTACCCGTGACGGTGAGGTCGGGGTTGGGCGCCCACGCCCCGATCACCTGGAACTCGGCGGCCTGCCCGCCCGGCGCCCCGGAGTTGGTGAAGAACTGCAGCCGCACGTCCGAGGCCCGGCCGCTGACCGGGATGGTGACGGTGTTCTGGTTCGACGACGCGTTGAACGCGTAGTCGGCGCGGGACTTCAGCGAGGTGAAGGCGGTCGCGCTCTGCGCGCGCCCGGAGACTTCGATGGCTTGCGTACGCGGGCCCCAGATCGGATCCGGGTTGAGCTTGACGACGACCGCGGTGACGTCGGCGTTCGCGCCCAGCCGGACGGTCAGCGTGGCCGGCTGCCCGGCGGCCTCCCAGTAGGTGGCGGTGTTGCCGTCGACGGCGTTGCCCGCCACGAACGACTGGGTGAACGACGACGCCTCGATCGGCTTGTTCGCGGCCAGGTTGTCGCCGTCGACCGGGGGCGGCGGCTCATCGGGATCGGTGCCGCCGGGGCCGTAGATCTCGAACTCGCCGATCTGCGCGGCCGGCCAGCCGGTGTTCGCGGTGACGGTCAGTCGCACGTACCGGGCCGAGGCCGCGGCGAAGGTGATGGTCACGGCGTTGCCGGTGGCCGGGTCGAAGAAGCGCCCGGCCGACGGGGACAGCGTGCTGAAGCTGCTGCCGTTGGTGCTGCCCTGGACGGCGACGGTCTGGGTACGAGCGCCCCACGCGGTGGACGGGGGCAGTTTGAGCGTGACCTGATCGACCTGGGTGGTGGATCCCAGGTCGATCTGGACCCACTGCGGGAAGGCGCCGTTGGGCGTCTCCCAGTAGGTGCTCGGGTTCTGGTCGTTGACCAGCTGCGGGCCGAAGCCGCCGATCGAGGCGCTGGCGGTGGCGGTCTTGCCGGGGGAGAGGTTGGGACCGGCCGCCTGTGCGGGGGAGGCGACGATTCCGGCGGCGGCGGTCAGTACGAGGGTGAGGACGCCGGCGGACAACCGGCGATGCAGCTTCCTTGTCATGGGGCCCTCAGTTCATCTTTTGCGTGGCCGTTGCCAAGTTCTTTCGGGACGGGGCATTCAAGGTTTCAGATATGTGACTGTTTCGTCAACGGTCATGCTCAAAAGGGCGCAGGCGACCGCGGTGAGAGTGGATTGATAGCGCGGCCGGGAAGACTGCTGGGAGAAGAGGGTGACTACCACTCAAACGGGGGGTGGTAGCTGCCCCAGCTTCTCCCGGGCGATAGCCGCATCCGGCTCGTCCAGCTCGACATAGAGAGCGAGGGCACGCTGGTAGGAGGCGCGGGCGCCATCGAGGTCGCCCGCCTCCTCCTGGGTCTCGCCCAGCGTGATCAGGGTGTCGGCGCCGCTCCAGATCAGGCCGACCCCGATCGCGACGTCGGCGGCCCGGGCCAGGCTCTCGATCGCCGCCGGCAGGTCACCGGTCGCCTTCTGTGCCACGCCGAGGGTGTCCAGGGCGTCCGACTCGCCCCGCTGCGACCCGGACCGGCGGTGGATCAGGATGGCCCGCTCGGCGAGCTCGATCGCGCCGGCCGTGTCGCCGGACAGGTAGCGGTACCAGCCCAGATTGTTCAATGCGAGGCCCTGACCGACCTCGTCGCCGACCGAGGAGAAGGCGTCCAGCGCGGTCTGCGCGTGTGCGACCGCCCCGGCCAGGTCGTCAGCCCGGCGGGCGTACGTGCCGAGCTCGAGCTCCGCGTAGCCGCGACCGCCCTGCTCACCGACCTCGGTGAACAACTCCGCGGCCCGCTCCATCAGCGACCGTCCGGTGTCGATGTCGCCCACCCCGGCCAGCGCCATCCCCAGGTTGCCGTTCATCATGCCCATCGCCCGCCGGTCGCCCTGCCGCTCGGCGGCGGTCAGCCCGGCCCGCGACACGGCCACGTACTCGGGCTTGTAGGCGTTCCGGTTGAGGATGCTCGCGCTGATGTCGGTCAGCTTCCAGGCCTGGTCGTCCGCCCCGGCGGCGACAGCCGCGTGCACGGCGCCGATCAGCGTCGGCCGTTCGGCGGCGCACCACCGGGCCGCCGCGTCACGGTCGGGCAGCCGCTCGACTGGCAGGTCCGCGGGCAGCGGGTGCTCGGGGAAGGTGAACCGGTGCGGGAACCGCAGCTTCACCGCCTGATGCCCGGTACCGACCAGGGTGTCGAGGAGCCGGGTCAGCGGCGCCGTCCGGTCGCCGAGGCCGGACGCCCGCTCCCGCGCGTAGTCGGCGAGCAGGTCGTGGAAGGTCCAGCGGTTGTCGCGCATCGGCTCGACCATGTGCGCGGCGACCAGCTCGCCGAGCACCGCGCGGGCCTCCTCGACGGTCGCGCCGAGCAGCGCCGCGGCCGCGTGGATCCCGAAGTTCGGGCCCGGATGCAAGCCGAGCACGCTGAACAGCTCGCGGGCCCGGGGCCGGAGCGCCCGGTACGACCAGGAGAACACCACCCGCGCGTCGGCCGACGGGTCGCCGGTGGCCAGCGCGTCCAGCCGGGCCTCGTCCAGCTCCGCCGCCAGCTTCTCCAGCGGCCGGTCCGGCCGCTCGATCGCGCGCGCCGCGGCGATCGCCAGGGCCAGCGGCAGGTGCCCGCACGCCCCGATGATCCGGTCCACCGCCTCCGGCTCCGCGATCAGCCGCTGCTCGCCCAGCCGCCCGGCGAGCATCTGCCGGGCCTCGCCCAGCGACAGCAGACCCAGCGTGATCAGGTGCGCGCCGGCCGTCGCCACCAGGCCGGTGAGCTGAGCGCGGCTGGTCACCACGGCCATGCAGCCGGGGGAGGCGGGCAGCAGCGGGCGAACCTGGTCGGCGTCGCGCGCGTTGTCCAGCACCAGCAGCATCCGGCGACCGGCCAGGGTGCTCCGCAGCAGCGCGGCCTGGGCGTCCACCCGGGGCGGGATCTTGCGCGCCGGGATGTCCAGGGTCTGCAGCAGCTCGTACAGTGCCTCCTCGGGGCGGACGACGGCGGCGTCCGCGTCGTACCCGCGCAGGTTGAGGTAGAGCTGGCCGTCCGGGAAGCTGCCGGCCGCCCGGTGACCCCAGTGCAGCGCCAGCGTGGTCTTGCCGATGCCCGCGGTCCCGGACACCGCGGAGATCACCACCGTGGTGGGCACCTCCTCGTCGAGCAGCCCGTCCAGCAGCGACACCTCGTGCACCCGGGCGGTGAACGAGCGCGGCTCCGGCGGCAGCTCGCGCGGCACCCGGGCGGGCTTGCCGGCCACCGGCACCGCCGCGGTGGACCCGCCGGTCAGGATCCGCTCGTGCAGCCGGCGCAGTTCCTCGCCCGGCTCGATGCCCAGCTCGTCGATGAGCAGGGCGCGGACCCTGCGGAACTCGGCCAGCGCGTCGGCCTGCCGGCCGGTGTTGTTCAGCGCCGTCATCAGCTGGCCGCGGAGCCGTTCGCGCAGCGGGAACTGCTCGACCATGCCGGTCAGCTCGCTGAGCACCGCGCGGTCGTGGCCCTGGGCGATCTCCAGGTCGGCCCACTCCTCGACGGCCACGCCGTGCTGCTCGTCGAGGGCGGCGGCGCGCTGCCGGACCAGCCGGCTGTCCACGCCGGCCAGGGCGGCGCCCCGCCAGAGGTCGAGTGCCGCCCGGGTGAGCATCGCCGCGCGTTCCCGGTCGGCGCCGCCCAGCTGCCGCGCTTGGGTCAGGTGGTCGGCGAAGAGGAACAGGTCGAGGTCGTGGCGGGCCACCCGGATCGCGTACCCGGCGGGGTCGGTGCGGATCAGGTCGCCCGGCAACCGGCGGCGCAGCCGGGACACCGCGGTCTGCACCTGGGCGCGTGCCGTGGCCGGCGGGTCGTCGTCCCAGAGCGCGTCGACGAGGTCACCGACCGCCACCAGATCGCCGGGGCGGAGAAGGAGCATGGCGAGCAGGGTGCGCTCGCGACCGGCCGTGACCTCGGCGCCGTCGACCACGAGCGGCCCGAGGATGCGGAACCGAGCGCGCGCGCCATCGCCCTGAGTCACCGCCAACCACCCCCGTAGCTTGCTGGGTGTCAATGTATCCGGTAGTTACGGATGCGTTGTAACTGGCGGCAGCATCGACAAAACCCGATAGGGTGACGCGGTGCGTACTCGCCGTGCTTTTCTTGCCCTTCTGGGGTCTGTTCTTCTCCTGCCGTTCGCCTCACCCGCGTCCGCCGCACCGGTGACCAAGACCGAGCCGGTGTACGACTACGCGACCGCCGTGCGGGAGCAGGTCTGGGTGCAGACGCCCGTCGACAGCGACTTCGACGGCAAGCGGGACAGGGTGGCGGTCCGGATCATCCGGCCGCGCGACACCGGCCACCAGATCCCGGTGATCTTCCAGCCCAGCCCCTACTACGCCGGACTGCAGGACGTCCCGAACCACGACGACATCGACCGTGACGGCGTCGGCAACAAGACGGCGCCACAGGGCTCGAACCGTGCCGAGACGATCACGTTCTCCGGCTATCTGGACAACTACTTCGTGCCGCGCGGCTACGCGGTGGTCTTCGCCGACAGCCTCGGCTCCGGTGGCTCGGACGGCTGCCCGACCTCGGGCGGGCGCAACGAGACGCTGGGCATGAAGGCCGTCGTCGACTGGCTGAACGGCCGGGCCAAGGGATGGGACGCGGCCGGCGACCCGGTGGCCGCCGACTGGAGCACCGGCAAGACCGGCATGATCGGCGTCTCCTACAACGGGACGCTGCCCAACGCGGTCGCCTCCACCGGCGTCGAGGGTCTCGAGACCATCGTGCCGATCGCCGCCATCTCGTCCTGGTACGACTACTACCGCGCCAACGGCGGCGTGGTCGCCCCCGGCGGCTTCCAGGGCGAGGACCTCGACGTCCTGGCCCGGGCCGTGCTGACGCGACAGAACCCGGAGGTCTGCGCGCCGGTGATGGACGCGATCGAACGCGACCAGGACCGCGTCACCGGCGACTACAGCAAGTACTGGGCCGAGCGCGACTACACCCGGTCCGCGGACAAGGTGAAGGCCAGCGTCCTGCTCGTGCACGGGCTGCACGACATGAACGTCCGCACCGGCCAGGCCGGCCAGTGGTGGGACCTGCTCGCCAAGAACGACGTGCCCCGTAAGATCTGGCTGCACCAGGGCGCGCACAGCGACCCGTTCTCGATCCGCCGCACCGAGTGGCTGGCCACCCTGCACAACTGGTTCGACCACTGGCTGTACGGCATCGACAACGACGTCATGAGCAAGCCGATGGCCGACGTGGAGGTCGCGCCGAACGTCTGGAAGACCGCCCGGAGCTGGCCGATCCCGGCCGCCCGCACGTCGACCTGGTACCCGTCGGCAGACGGTGAACTGTCCCCGGTCGCCGGGCGGTCGCAGCGGGCCTCCTTCGTGGACGACCCGGCGCGCACCGCCGAGAACCTCGCCGCCGGCCCCGCGGCGGCCGACGGCAACCGGCTCGCCTTCCAGACCGCGCCGCTGACCGCGGAGACCCGGCTCTCCGGCACCCCGGAGATCACCGTCCGCGCCGACCTGGACGGCAAGTCGCCGTACTTGACCGCGCTGCTGGTCGACTACGGCCCGGCGCAGCGGTTCGCCGGGCGGCGGGCCGTCGCCGGGCAGGACTGCATCGCGCCCGGCATCCCGGAGGACCCGGGCTGCTTCAACCGCAGCGAGTACGTCACCGCGGAGACGCCGTACGAGATCGTCACCCGCGGCTGGGTGGACGTGCGCAACCGGCACGGCCGCAACCGCACCGAGGCGATCACGCCCGGTGAGACGTACACGGTGAAGTGGGACCTGCAGACCACCGACCACGTGTTCGCGCCCGGCCACACCATCGGCCTGGTGATCATCTCCACCGAGCGGGACCACACGCTGCGCTACCCGGCCGGCACCGAGGTGGGCGTACGCCTCGGGGTCTCGAAGATCAGCCTCCCACTCGCCCGCGGCTAATCGTTGTAGTTGACCAGCGGCACCGCGATCGCACCGAGACCGGGGATGGCGCCGTCCTGTGCCTGCTTGATCAGGGACTCGGCGGCGGCCACCCCGTTCTCGCCGGTCTTGGACATCCGGGCGGCGGCCATGCCGGCGATCACCGGCGTGGCGAACGACGTGCCGCTCCACTTCGCCATGCCCTTGTACTTCATCTTGACGCCCTTGTTCGGCGGCTCCTCGCCGATGTAGGTGCCCACCGGGAACGCGTTGATCAGGTCCTCACCCGGCGCGAACACGTCCACCCAGCCGCCGAAGTTGCTGAAGTCGGCCCGCTCGGACAGCGTCGGGTCGAGAGCGCCCACCGACACCGCGTACGGCGCCGCGGCCGGCCAGAACGGCTGCCGTTGCCCGTCGTTGCCGGCCGCCGCCACCAGCAGCACGCCCTTGTGCAGACGCAGCCGCCGGCGGCCGAAGAGCTGCAGCGTGAGCAGGTCGCGGGAGGCATGCGTCCAGGTGCCCGCGGAGAAGTTGATGATGTCCGGGAAGTCGTTGTCCAGGATGTCCATCAGCGCCTCGACCAGCTCGGTCTCGAACTGGGCGCCGCCCGGCTCGAAGCTGGCCCGCACGTGCACCTCGGCGGCCGGCGCCAGGCAGCGGATGACGCCGGCGATGAACGTGCCGTGGCCCGCGTACTCGGTCATCGGGTTCTCCAGGATGCCCCGGTCCAGGTCGCCGGTCACGCCGCGCAGCCACGGCGACCGCTTCTCCGCCTCCGGGTCCAGGCCGGTGTCCGCGACCACGACGCGGACGCCATGCCCGGCGGTGCGGTCCTTGTTGACCGGTGGCACCGGCGTGCTGTCTGGCGGCACCGGGGTCGGCTCGGACGCCGGGCAGTTGCCGGCCGAGCCGGGCGACAGGTGGACCAGGTGGTTGCACGAGGCGACGCCGGGGCCCATCGCCCGGTCGACCTCGCGCAGCGCGTGCATCGTCCCGCCGGGCACCAGCATCACCCGGTAACCGGGCGCCGTCGGGTTGCGCTCCTGGACCTCGCACTCGATCTCGCGGCTGCGCAGGTGGTCCTGCACGACGTTGACCTGCTGATCGCCGACCAGCAGGCTCCGCGGCTCGTAGTGGTACTCGACCCCGTTCTCCTCCCAGCCCGCCGGGCCCGGCGCGATGTCGATCCCACGCTGGCGGAAACGGGCCCTGAGCAGGCGTAGCTGAGCCTGCTGGCGGGTCTCCGGGCGGTTATCGGTTCGTTCGTCGCTCATCGATTCTCCTAGTATTGGCGCGTGTCGTCAGCTGACGTGACGTCCGAGCGGCTGCTGTCCCTGGCACTGTCCCGCCCGGCGGAGGCGTTACGGGAGGCCGACCAGATCCTGGCCGGTCGTCCGGAGCCGCTCGCTGCGTCGATCGCCCGGCACGCGCGGGCGATCGTACTGCGCGACGGCGGCCGCAGTGCGGCGGCGATCACCGAGCTGCGACGTGCGTTGCGGGACGCGCAGGCGTCCGGCGGTGCGGGCCGGATCGCCGACGTGCAGGCGACCCTGGGTCTGACGCTGGGCTTCGCCGGGCGTACGCGGCCCGGCCTGGCGATGCTCGACGAGGCGGTGGCCGGCGGCCGCGGGGTGCCCGGCGGGCGCATCCTGATGCGCCGCGCCAGCCTGTTGCGCGTCCTCGGCCGGTACGACGAGGCCCTGGAGGACCTGCGCCGAGCGATAGCGCTGCTGCGCCGCGGCGGCGACCGGCTCTGGGAGGCGCGCTCCCGGATGCACCGTTTCCTGGTCCTCTGCCAGATCGGCCAGACCGCCCGAGCGGACCGGGACCTGATCGAGGCGGAACGGATCTTCAACGAGCTCGGCCAGGAGATGGAGTCGGCCAATGTGCTGCACAACCGGGCCGAACTCGCCTACCTCGCCGGTGATCTGGCCGGGGCGCTCGGTTTCCTGGACGCGGCGGCCGACCGCTTCGCCCGCTACGGCGTCCATTACTACTCCTTCGAGCTGGCCGTCGACCGCTGCTCGGTGCTGCTCGCCGCGGGCCTGTTCACGGAGGCGGTGACCGTCGCCGAGGAGACCATCCGGGACCACGCCGCGCGCGGCGGCGACGCCACCAAGGCGGCCGATCTGCTCTTTGCCGCCGGTCAGGCCGCCTATGCCGCAGGTCGCCCGGCCCTGGCCGCCGAGCGGGCCGCCGCCGCCCGTGACCTCTTCCGCAGACAGGGCCGCGACCGCTGGCACGCCCGCGCGTCGTTCGTGGTGCTGCAGTCCCGCTGGGCTCAGGGCCACCGTGAGGGCAGGCTGGTGAGCCGGGCCGGTGAGCTCGCCGACCGGCTCGACCAGATGGACGCCCTGGAGGCGCCGGCCGCTCATCTGCTGGCCGGCCGGCTCGCCGCCGAGCGGGGCAGCGCCGGAGATGCCGACCGGCACCTGGCCCGGGCCGCGCACTTCCGCAACCGTGGCCCGAGCTTCGGCCATGCGGTCGGCTGGCTGGCCCACGCGCTGCGGGCCAAGGGGCGCGGCGACAACCGCGCGATGCTGGCCGCCTGCCGGTTCGGGCTGCGCGCGGCCGAGAACCATCGGCGCACCCTGGTCGCGCCGGAGCTCCAAGCGCACGCCACCGTGCACGGCATCGAGTTGGTCGAGCTGGCCCAGCACGAGGCGGTGGCCCGCGGCGACGCGCGGATGCTGCTGCGCTGGAGCGAACGCTGGCGGGCCGGCGGTCTGGCCATCGCCGCGGTCCACCCACCGGACGATCCCGAGCTGGCCGCGGAGATGGCGGCGCTGCGGGCGGTAGCGCGCCGGCTGGCCGAGGCACGCGCCACCGGTGCGCCGGCCAAGCAGGCAGACTCGGAACGCCGGGCTCTGGAGGGGGCGATCCGGGCGCGCACCCGCCGGGTCTCCGGCACTCACCCCCAGACCGATCGCACGCGTACGGACACCGCCGTCGACCCGCTCTCGACGCTGGGCGAGCACACCCTGGTGACGCTGACGTTCCTGGACGGCACGCTCTACGCCACCACGGTCGTCGGCGGACGCGCCCGCACCCATGTGGTGGGTCCGCTCGCCACCGCCGTGCGCGAGGTCGAGCTGGCCCGTTTCGCCCTGCGCCGGCTGGCCCGGGGCCGTCCGCCCATGGGTGCCGGGCCGGCTCTGGAGGCCGCCGGCGCCGCCCTGGAAGGCGCGCTGCTCGGCCCGGCCGCGAAACTGCTCGGCGGCGGCCCGGCCGTCGTGGTGCCGCCGGCCATCCTGCACTCGGTGCCCTGGGGCATGCTGCCCGCGCTGCGCGACACGCCGTTCGTGGTCGCGCCGTCGCTGGCCACCTGGCTGCGGGCGGGCAGCACCGAGCACACCGGCCGGCGCCGGGTGGTGCTGGTCCGCGGCCCCGAGCTGGACGGGACCGGGCTGGAGATCAAGCACATCGCCCGGACGTACCCGCAGGCCACCGTCCTGGAGGACGGCAGCGCGACCGCCGAGGCCGTGCTGTCCGCGCTGGACGGCGCCTGGACCGCGCACATCGCCGCGCACGGCGTCTTCCGTGGTGACAACCCGCTCTTCTCCAGCCTGGCGCTGGACGACGGGCCGCTCACCGTCTACGACCTGGGGCGCCTGCGCCGCGCACCGGCCCGGCTGGTGCTCTCCAGCTGCGAGAGCGGCGTGGCCGCGCCGGTCAGCACCGACGAACTGCTCGGTATGGTCAGCGCGCTGATCCCGCTCGGCACCCGCAGCCTGCTGGCCAGCGTGGTGCCGGTGAACGACGCGGTCACCAGCTCGCTGATGGCCGAGTTCCATGAGCGGCTGCAGGCCGGCCGGGGGTTCGGCGCCGCCCTGCGCGATGTCCGCCGGGCGGCCGCCGGGTCGGGCGACGTGATCGCCCTGGCCACCGCCTGGTCGTTCGTCTCGCTGGGCCGCTGACCGCCCGCCGCCGGAAAGTCCTGGTGGTAGCCCTGGGCGGTATCCGTGCCCGAGACGCCGCTCGGACCTGTCACTGCCGGGGGACCGCGTCACAGAATCACCCAGGACGTCACCAGGTTGTCGCCCCCGGGGAGCCGGCAGCGCAGCCGGACCGGGCCGCTGGCCAGGTCGGTGATCAGGAACCGGCCCAGGTCGTCCAGGTCCAGTGGGGTCTTCGTCAGGGCGCCGTTCTCCACTGCGGCGGCGCCCGCGCCCGCCCCGAAGACCTGGCCCATCATGGTCCAGCCGGCGCCCTCGGCGCGCACGGTCATCTCGACCTGGGTGCCGTCCGCCGCGAACGACAGCAGCCGCTCGTCGGTGGCCTGCCGGACCGGCTCGAAGTCGGCGTCTGCCGTCGAGTCGGCGATCAGCTCGGCCAGCCGGGCGTCCATGTCGCGGGTCAGGAAGGCGGCGCGGGCCGCCGCGCGTACGTGATCGGGCACCGGGTCGACCAGAGTGGCCAGTCGGCGCAGGTCGGCGAGCAGGTCGTCATCCACAGAACTCACGAGGCCACCGCCATTATCCGTCGCAGGGTGTTGAGACAGCGTTGCCGGGTCGGTCCGATACCGCCGATCGGGATGTCCAGGGCGACCGACACCGTCGCGTAACTGGGCGTGGGGTCGGTCATCAGCACGCGCAGCAGGGATCGGCACTGCGACGAGATCTGGCTGAACGCCCGCCACAGCGCCCGGTCGCGCTCGGCCCGCAGGACACCGTCGTCCACGCCGGGCCCGACCTCGTCCGGGAGGTCGTCGAAGTCGTCGTGCGGCACCGACTTGGTGCGTTGCCGCAGGATCGCGAGGCACTCCCGCCGGATCGTGGTCGACAGCCAGCCGGCGATCCGGTCCGGATCCCGGATGGTGCCGAGCTTCTCCACCAGCCGCAGCCACGTCGCCTGCACCGCGTCGGCGGAGTCGGCCTCGTTGAGCCGCATCGCCCGTGCCACCGACCAGAGCAGAGAGGTGTACTGCTCGGTCAGCTCGTCCCACGCGGTCCCGTCGCCCGCCGCGGCCCGCGCGATCAGATCCGCGCCGCCCATGTGGTCGGGTGCCTCCATCCATCCCTCACGTTCGCTCGGCGGGGAGAGCCGGCTCCCCGCGTCGTACGCCGCGAATCATCCCGCAGCGCCCCGATACTTCACCGAGCGCCCGTCTCGCGGCTTGATACGTCCGGTGTGCGACACATCGACGCGTTAGGTTCTGCCCTATGACGCAGTTGCTGTCGGCGTACGCGGGCCATCGGACCAGCGACGGGACCGGTGTGACGGTGATTCTGCCGCCGCCCGGCACGGTGGGTTCCGGCGAGGTCCGCGGCGGCGCGCCGGCCACCCGCGAGTTCCCGCTGCTGGACCCGACGCGCCTGGTCGACCGGATCGACGCGGTGGTGCTCTCCGGCGGTTCGGCGTTCGGCCTGGCCGCCGCGGACGGCGTGGTGGATCTGCTGCGCGAGCGCGGGCAGGGGCTCGCGACCCCGGTCGGCCCGGTGCCGATCGTGGTCGGTATGTCCCTCTTCGACCCATCCGCGGGCGGCACCCCGCCGTCCGCCGGTGACGGTCGCCTCGCCGCGGAGTCGGCCCTGGCGGGGGAGCCCCTGACGACCGGCCGCGCCGGCGCCGGCACGGGCGCGACGACCGGCAAGTGGCGCAACCGCCTCGACCCCGGCGGCATCGGCCTGGCCGTCCGCGACGCAGGTGGAGTCCAGGTGGCGGCGCTGATCGCCGTCAACGCGTGGGGCGACGTGCTGCCACCCGGCGGTGTCCCGGTCTTCCCGGCCGTACCGGCCAGGGGTTTCGACATGCAGAACACGACGATCGGCGTCGTTCTGACCACCGCCCGTCTCACCAAGACCGACTGCTTCCTGCTCGCGCAGAGCGGCCACAGCGGGTACGCCCGGGCGATCCACCCGGCCCACTCCCGCTACGACGGCGACGCCCTGGTCGCCCTGGCGACGGGCGAGGCCACCGAGCCCGCCGACCTGGAACTGCTCCGCGCGGTCACCACCGAGACGGTCGCCGAGGCCATCCGCGCCGCCGTCGCGTCATGAGCCGCGTGCTCCTGGTGATCCGCCTCGTCGGGCTGGGCCCGGCCGGGGACGGATTCGTCCTGGGTGGAAAAGCGGCTGCCTCCGGCCGCTGTCGCCGATAGCCTCCCGGCATGGACGCCATGCCACCGTTGGTACTCCCGGTCGACCTTCGTGACGCCGAGCGCCGCGACCCGATGGACTTCTACGTCCCCGACGACGTCACCGATCCGGTGCCCGCGATCCTCGTCGTGCACGGCGGGCCCCTGCCGGCGGAGGTCCGGCCGCGCCCGCGCGACTGGCCGGTGTTCCGCAGCTACGGGTCGTTGCTCGCCGCCCGGGGCGCGATGGGAGCCACGGTCGACCACGGGCTGTACTCCCCGGCCGACTGCCCGGCGGCCGCCGCCGACATCGCCGCGGCGGTCGAGACGCTCCGCACCGACCCGAGGGTGGACGCCGACCGGGTGGCGTTGTGGTTCTTCTCGGGCGGCGGCCTGCTGTCCGCGCCGTGGCTGCGCGAACCCCCGTCCTGGCTGCGCTGCGTCGCGCTGACCTACCCGCTGCTGGCGCCGCGGGAGGGCTGGCCGGTGGACGCGTCGTTCCGCCCGGTCGAGGCGGTGGCTGGCGCGGGCGACCTGCCGATCGTGCTCACCCGGGCCGGCCTGGAGAAGCCGGACGTGGCGGCCGGCGTCGAGCAGTTCGTGACCGCGGCGGCGAAGGCACGGCTGCAGATCATCGACGTCCCGCTGGGCCGGCACGGCTTCGACTACCTGGACGACGACGATGACTCCCGCGCCGCCATCACCCGGGCCTTGGACCTCGTGCTGGCCGAGGTCGGATAGGTCCCGAGCGGGTGCACGCCTCCACGGTCACCGGACTCGTCCTCGTCGCCTGAGGACTTTGATCACGCCTCGTCAAGGCGGCCGCGATGCCCCGTCGGGTCAGAAATTCTCGAATCGGACAAATGCATTTTGGATTGTGCATATCGTGCGCCTGGTACCCGTGGTCGAGGGAAGGCGTGCAGATGGACCAGAGCAGGCGGAAGAGGGCGGCGGTGCTGGGGGCGGTGACCGCCCTCGCCCTGCTGGCGAGCCTGAGTGTCGGTGGCACGCCGGCTGTGGCCGCCGGCGATTCCGCGTCCGGGCGGGCGCGGGCCGGTACGCCGGACGCGCCGACGGCCAGGGAGACGGCGAGCGCCAAGCCGGCGAAGGCCAAGCCGGCAAAGGCCAAGCCGGCCAAGGTGAAGACGAGTGGTGAGACCCGGCGGCTCGCGCGCAACGGATACGCGACGCATCTGGACGCCGAGTTCGTCGAGACCACGATCCGCGACCACGGCACCTCCGGCCTGATCCTGACCGTGAAGCGCGACCCGAACCTGACCCCCGGCGATCTCACCGGCATCGGGTTCACCATCGACCTGCCGCAGTACGTGATCGTCGACTCCAACGACGTCGACAACACCTGCACCCAGGCCACGTTCACCCCGGACTTCGGCGACGAGCAGCTGGTCGTGTCCGGCATCGAGATGGCCTCCTCGCAGGCTCAGTGCACCCTCGGCGTTGCCGTCACGTCGGGGCGCTCCGGCACGTACACGATCAACGACGCCGCCGTGACCGACACGAACGGCGACATCGGCGCCGAGATCACCTCGGACGACCTGATCGTGACCCCGGCGCCGCCGCGGCTCACCGCCTACTTCGACGACGACGACATCAAGGTCGGTGAGACGACCGACCTCACGTTCCGCCTGTACCGATCCGACGAGAACCCGGGCACAGTGACCTCCGGCATCGCGTGGCGGCTGACCCTGCCGGCCGGGCTGGTGGTCGCCGCGACGGGCAACAACACCTGCGGCGGCACGGCGACCGGCACGGTCGGCAGCCGGATCTTCACGGTCACCGGCGGGCTGCTCGGGGCAGGAGACGGCTCCTGTGAGGCGACGGTCGAGGTGCGCGCCACCGCGGGCGGCAGGTTCGAGCTGCAGTCGGGGACGGTGACCGGTCTGAAGAAGATCGAGACCGCGTTCGGCGCCTGCATCGGCTCAGTGCCCGACGACGCGCCCGACGACGCGCCCGGCGCCGATGCGACTTGCGTCCCGACCGTGGACGTCGAGAAACTCACCCAGACGGTCACGTTCGCGCAGCCCGTGCCCCGCAAGGTCGGCGACAGCACGCTGACCGCCACGGCGTCGTCCGGGCTGCCGGCGGGGTTCACGTCCAGCACGTCCGACGTCTGCACCGTCGTGGGCAACACGCTCCGGGTCAAGACGGAAGGCGTCTGCAAGGTCACCGCCGTGCAGAACGGCAATGGCGTGTACACCTCGGCGCACTCGGAGCAGCGCACCATCGAGATCCTGCCCCGGCCGCCGGCGCCGCCGACGGTCGACGGCGTGCCCGGCCAGTCGTCGATCACGGTGAGCTGGACGGCACCGGCGGAGACCGACGCCATCGTGGACTATGTCGCTTCCGCGCGCAGCGGCGACATCGTGTCGTCCTGCACCAGCGCCACGCTGACCTGTGTGCTGGGGGCGGTAGCCGGCCGGCCGTACACGATGATGGTGGTGTCCCGCGGCCCGAACGGCGTCTCCACCGTCACCACGAGCACGGGGACGGTGACCGCGAGCGCGCCGATCGTCCCGCAGGCGCCGCCGGAGACCGACCTCGACCTGACCACCACCGACGGCCGGATCACCGAGGCCGAGCCGGGTCAGGAGATCACGTTCGTCGGCACCGGCTTCGCGCCGTTCTCCACCGTGGTCATCACGATCTACTCCAAGCCGACGATTCTCGGCACCGCGATCACCGACGCGAACGGTGACTTCCGCAAGCTCGTCACCGTGCCATCGGACCTGGCCGCCGGCGCGCACACCGCCGTCGCCCAGGGGGTGGCCCCCGACGGCTCGCCCCGCGCGATGGCGCTGGACATCACCGTCAGCGTGGACGGTCTGCCGGTCACCGGTCCCGGCGTCGCGACGCTGCTGCTGATGGGTGCCGGCGCGGTCGTCGCCGGCGCCGGCCTGATGCTGGCCGGCCGTCCCCGCAGGCGCCTGGCCAGGTGACCACCACACCTCCGGCGTGCGCTCCGGCAACTGCCGGGGCGCACGCCGGATCGACCTGGTGTCCGCGGCACTGCGCCGCGGACACCAGCGAACCGGACCCGGCGTCGCCCTCATGGCGCCTTCGCGCCCGTGCGCCCAGGACCATGGCGTCGGCTATCGGCTAGACCACGCGCCATTTCTGGCGGGGTTCGCCCGTGCACGGCCGCATCTCGGCCGGCGTGCCGTTGGGCAGGTCGGCGTCGCGCAGGTCGAGGCAGCGGCCGGCCGGGTCGCGCAGTTCGCCCTCGCCGGTGAGCGTCCACCGCTGGCGCGCGTCGCCGGCGCAGTCCCAGATCCGCACGGCCGGGCCGGCCGGGTCGGCGTCGAGGCATTTGCCGGCGAACCCGCGCAGCGTGCCGTCCGCGGTGAAGGTCCACTGCTGGTTCGGCGACCCCGCGCAGTCCCACAGCTGCACCAGGGCGCCGTTGCTGCTGTCGAAGTCCCGCACGTCCAGGCAGCGGATGCTCAGGGCGCGGAGTTCCACCGAGCCGTCCGCGGCCGGTCCGGGCAGCGGGTACTGCCGTTCCAGCCACGGCCGGTAGACCGAGGGCCGGCCGCCGTCCGTCGGGTCGGCGTCACATGTGCGGTCGTCCTTGCACCCGAGCAGTTCGTCGTGCGCGGCGTACGCGTAGAAGGTTGCTTTCTTCAGGTCCAGGTCGGCGCCGGTCACGTTGGCCGGCAGGTCGCTGATCGAGTAGCCGCGGTAGGTGTTCGTCTGGTGCGGCGTGGCGAGGAGACGCGCCGCGGCGTAGGCGAAGTAGGCGGCCACGTGGTGATCGTGGTGGTCGCCGTCGCCGCCGTTGACCCCGATCGGGCCGCTGTCGCCCCGGTGGTCCTGCAGCCGGACGATGTCGGCGCCGGCCTCGGCCAGCAGGCCGTGCAGAACGCCGATGAGTTCCGCACGCGAATAGGACGCCGCGCCGTCCACGGTGGTGAGCCGCCCGAGGTGGCCCTCCCACAGCTTCTGCAGGCTCTGGGCGCCGTACCGGTCGGAGCCGCGGCCGTCGAAGCCGTCGGGCAGGCGCAGGAAGGCCAGCTCGACACGCGTGCCGGCCAGCCGCGACAGCCGCACCTCCCGGCCCTGGACGCTGGTCACCGTGTCGGACCAGTCGTTCGGACGGCCCGCCATGGTCGCGTAGGCCGTCTTCTCGCCGGTCTCCCGCGCGGACCAGTACCCGGCGTCGCGGCCGGCGTCGCCCGCGGTCAGGTAGACGGTCCGCACGCACCGGTCGGCTCGGATGTCCCGCTGGATGTCGGGGTTCATGAACAGCAGGTCGTCGTCCTCGTGGGCGACGATCTGCACGGAACACGGCGCCGCCGCGGCCGCCGGCGAACCCGGCCCGGACAAGGCCAGCCCTGCCACGATGACCGGCAGAACGGCGGCCGTGATCAGTCTGCGGATCATTGGAACCTCACCCAGTTGACGTTGAGGAAATCTCCGCCCGGACCGGTGAACACCAGGTAGAGGCGGTGCTTGCCGGTCGCGCCGGTGACCGGCACGGTCCGGTCCGTCCACGTCTCCCAGCCGCCGGTCGGCGTGACCGGGGCGGTCGCGACGACCGGGCCGGTGACGCTGTCCAGCCGGTACTCGATGCTTCCGGACGAGGCGCCCGACGCGATCCGCGCCGTCACCGAGCCCGGCGACGTGCCGCCGAAGTCGACGTTGTCGAAGTAGACGTGGTCACCGGGCGAGATGTAGGCGACCGCCCGGCCGCAGCCCGCGTCGCCGCAGTCCTCGAGCTGCGTGCCGGACTCACCGGTGTAGCTCTCCGCCCGGATGGTGTCGCGCGCGTTCCAGCCGTTGCCCGGCAGCGGCGGCTCCGGCAGCGGGATGACCTGGTCGTAGGTCAGACCATGTCCGTACGGGAACAGCGCCGTCTTGCCGTCGCCGGCGTTGATCGGCTGCTGCGAGACGTCCCGCGCCCAGCTCACCGGCAGCTTCCCGGTCGGCCGGGCCGCGCCGAACAGCACGTCCGCGACGCCCTGGCCCTCGGTGCCCGGCAGCCACCCGGCCACCAGCGCCGAGAGGTCCGGCAGTTCGGCGGTGACGTCCAGCGGGCGGCCGGACAGCACCACGGTGACGACCGGCACGCCGGACGCCTTGAGCCTGGCGAGAACGGCCCGGTCCTCGGCGTCGAGCCGCAGGTCGTCCTCGCGGTCACCCTCGTACTCGGCGTACGGCTTCTCCCCGATCACGGCGATCGCCGCCCGGTAGGAGCCGTCGATGCCGTTGCCGTCCTTGTCGTAGGCGACGGTCGTGCCGGACGCGACCGTGTTCCGGATGCCCTGCAGCACGGTGGTCCCCGACGTGATCGGCCCGTCCGCGCCCTGCCACTTCATTGTCCAGCCACCGCTCTGGAACCCGATGTTGTCGGCCGATTTGCCCGCCACGAAGAGCTTCCCGGGCGACTGCGGGAGAGGCAAAATGCCGGAGTTCTTGAGTACGACCTGAGATTTCTGCACCGCTTCCCGAGCCACCGCGCGGTGTTCCCGGCTGCCCACAGTGGATGCCGTGCTCCGGTCGGCGTAGGGCCGCTCGAACAGGCCCAGCTCGAACTTCTTCCGCAGGATCCGGCGGTTGGCGTCGTCGATGCGCGACATCGGCACCCGACCGGCCTGGACCTCCGCGCGCAGCAGCCCGATGAAGGTGGCGTACTGCTCGGTGATCATGAAGGAGTCGATGCCCGCGTTGACCGCGGTCCGCACGTCCTCGGGCGTGAACCCGTACTCGCCGTCGACCCGCTCGATGCCGTCCCAGTCGGTCGTCACGATGCCGCCGAAGCCCAGCTCGCCTTTCAGCACGTCGGTGAGCAGGTAGCGGTTGCCGTGCAGCTTCGCGCCGTTCCAGCTGGAGTACGACACCATCACGCTGGCGACGTTGCGCTGCACCGCCTCACGGAACGGCGGAAGGTGGATCGCGCGCAGCTCCGCCTCGGCGACGGCGGTGTTCCCCTGGTCGTCGCCGCCGACCGTGCCGCCGTCGCCGACGAAGTGCTTGGCCGTCGCCATGATCGACGTCGGCGAGTTCAGGGAGGCACCCTGCAGCCCGGTGATGAGGCTGGTCATCGCGTTCGGGTTTTCCGGAGTCTCGCCGAACGACTCGTAGACCCGCCCCCAGTGGTCGTCGCGGGCGACGCACACGCACGGCGAGTAGGTCCAGTCGACCCCGGTCGAGACCACCTCGGTGGCGGTCACCCGGCCGATCCGCTCGACCAGGGCCGGGTCGCGGGTGGCGCCGAGCCCGACGTTGTGCGGGAAGATCGTGGCGTTGCGGATGTGGTTGGCGCCGTGCACCGCGTCGATACCGAACATCATCGGGATGCCCAGCGGCGTGGACAGCGCCGCGCCCTGGAAACCGTCGTACAGGTCGGCCCAGACCTGTGGCGACTGCGGCGACGGGCCCTCGCCGCCGCCGGCCATCACCGAACCGATGCGCAGATCACGCAGGCCGGCGCCGCTGATGAACTTCCGCTCGGCCTGGGTCATCTGGCCGATCTTCTCGTCCAGGGACATGCGGCCCAGCAGGTCGGTGACCCGGACCTCGACGGGCTGGGACGGATCCTTGTACGGAGGATCGGCGGCCCACGCGGTGCCGTGCACGGCGAAGGCCGAGATGCCGGCACACAGTGCTATGGCTACGGCAGCGGTGGTTGATCGACGGAGTGCTGGCACAGACGTCCTCAGCTCGCGGATGAGCCCGGCGGTTACCGACGGGTAATGGGCGAGTGGACTGTATTGGCTCCGATGTGGTCACTCGGTGCGACGCGAAACACGATCGGAGAGAACGCGCACGTCACGGTGCACAAAAGAGAGACGGGGATAAATCTCACACCGAGTGTCCTAGATGGATCCCCGGGAGCTGACTTCGGCGGCGATGCGCTCGGCGACCCGGTGGATGGTGTCGATGCCGCCCAGCAGCGCCGCGGCGGCCGCGGTGGTCGCGTACCCGAATCTGAAGGTCGTCAGGTCGGGGGTCACCTGGTCGATCAGGAGGCGGGCCGCGATGGCCTCGGTGAGCGTGCCCGGGCGCAGGCCGTCGGCGGGCAGCTCGGTGGTCTCCAGGTGGTCCTCGGCGCCGAGGCCGCGGAGCAGGGCCAGCGCGGCGGTGCGCGGGCGGATCCGGCGGAACGCCCGGGTGAGGCGGGCCGGGCGGACCGGGCCGGTGGGCGGGCGGACGGCGGGGAAGAAGCCGTCGTCGTGCGGGTCGCCGTCGGGTGCGAGCCGGAAGAACAGCGTGGGATGGCGGGTCTCGCCGATCGTGTCGCTCACCGGGAACCCGTCGGCGGCCAGGGCTGCCGCGACCCGGCCGGGAGTCGGGCCGTCGGTCCAGGAGATCCACCGGCCGGGGTGTTCGTCGATGATCACACCGAGGTCCTCGAACGCCGCGTCGAGCTGGCGGAGGCTGCGCAGCTCCAGTCCCGGCCGGATCGGCGACGCGGGGAAGGGCGCCGGCTCCGCCGTGTGCGGCCACGACGGGCCCGAGCGCACCCGGTCGGCCGCGTCGAGGAGCGCCGCGGTGCCGCCGAACGTCTCCCGGATGAAGCGGTGCAGCGCCCGGTCGCCGGTCAGGTCGCCCGCGGCGCCGGCGGCCATCTGTTCGAGGACCAGGGTGACGGCGGCCGCCTCGGTCGGGTCGGGGCGCATGGTGGCGGCGCCCGTGGTCGCCCACAGACCGGTGACGGCCTGCTCGGTGTCGTCGCCGCCGCGAATCAGGCCGATGATCTGCTCACGCTGGGTGAGGCGCCGGACGGCCGTGCACACGAAGTGTTCGCCGTCGTGGACCGTGAAACTGCGGCGATGCGCTACCGGGTGACTCACGGTGAGGCCGAGCCGGTCGGCGATCAGGTCGGCCGCGCGGGAGGTGCCGGGCCCGCCGTGCCACGCCACGATCGACTCGGTGACCTCCACCTCAAGCCCTTGATGGGTACGCCGGAGGAGCGCCGCGACCCGCTGCCGGCCTTCCCGAGCCCCCGTCCGATCCACTGCGACATCGTGCCGTTTCGATGGCCCGCGCCCGAGCCTCCGATGTCCGTTGTGTATGCCCCACCACCGCGCCGCAGGGAATGGTCCCGACTGGCACCCGCCGCCGATCCTGACCTTGCCGCCATTTCGCCTCGGAACCGGGAAGCTCCGGGTGACGTCGAAGGCACCATGCGTACGTCGAAGGTTGTCGCGGGGTTGGTGGCCGTTGTGCTGGTGCTCGCCGGATGCGGTGGCCCGCCGGGGGATGCGGGCCGGATCGACGCCAAGCTGGTCGCCGACCTGAAGCCCGGTGACGCGGCCGCGGTCGGGCAGGCGGTCGACGCGTTCGGGTTCGAGTTGTTCAAGCAGGTGGGCGACGGTAAGCAGAACACGGTCACCTCGCCGCTCTCGATGGCCGTGCTGCTCGCGATGCTGCTGGCCGGCGCCGAGGGTGACACCGCTGCGGAGCTCGGCAAGGCGCTGCATCTGAACGACTCGCGGGACGTGCGGGTCGGCGCGCTGCTGCGGCAGGTGGCCGACACCGAGGACGTGAAGCTGTCGGTGGCCGACTCGGTCTGGGCGGACGAGGGCTTTCCGGTCGAGAAGGACTATCGGGACTTCCTGCACCGCACCTTCGGCGCCACCGCGGAGGAGGGCGACCTCGGCGCGCCGGAGACCGCGGCGAAGATCGACGACTGGGTCGACGAGAACACCAACGGCCTGATCGAGGATGTCGCCAAGGACCTCGGGCTGCCGTCCGGCAACGCGGTCCTGGTGCTGCTCAACGCGGTCTACTTCCTCGGCGAGTGGACGACGCCGTTCGACCCGGCCGGCACCCGGCCCTCCGAGTTCGCGGGAATCGGACAGGTGCCCACGATGATGATGCTCGGCGAGCGCTTCGAGCACGTGCAGCGCGACGGTTACCGGATGCTGCGCCTGCCCTACGGCGAGGACGGCCGGTACGGCATGGAGATCATGCTGCCGGACCGGGACAGCTCGCTGCCCGCATTGGTCGGCAAGCTGGACGTCGCGGAGTGGCACGCCGCCACCGCCGGTCTGGCCGAGCACGACTTCAAGACCCTGACGCTGCCGCGCTTCGAGCTGCGCTGGGACGGGAACATGAACGAACCGCTCCAGCGGCTCGGCATCAAGTCCGCCTTCCAGGGCGGTGACGACTTCCGGCCGATGTCGCCGGCGGGGCCCGGCCTGGACCGGGTCATCCACAAGACGTACATCCGGGTGGACGAGAAGGGCACCGAGGCGGCCGCCGTCTCCGGCGGCGTGATGACCGCGTCGGGCCCGGCCGAGAGTGAGATCTTCCAGGTCGACCGGCCGTTCGCCTTCACCGTCTCCGACCGCACGACCGGGACGATCCTCTTCCTCGGCGCGGTCACCGATCCGCGCGGCTGAACAGGCGATCCTGCCTGATCAGCGAGGTACCTTTGCTTGACTATGCAACCAAGCACGGTGGTCAGCGGGCAGGCGTGGCGGCGATGGGTCGTGGTGATCGTCATCGTCGGCGTGCTCTGCAGCGTACCCATCGTGCTCGGTCTGCGGCCCGCACCTGCCGCGACCACCGCCGACCCCGCCACGCTGCGCGCACGGATGGCAGCGTCCGCCGGTCTCGCCTTCCAGGGGTACGCGCAGAGCAGCGGCCTGCTGCCGTTGCCGTCCCTGCCCAACCTGACCGAGATCACCCGCCCGCTGTCCAGCCGCACCGAGATGCGGGTCTGGTACGCCGACCGGGACAGCTGGCGGGTCGACGTCATCGACGGCGCCACCGAGCGGGACACCTACCAGTACCGGGGCAGCCAGTTCATCTGGGACTTCGGCGACACCCGGCTCACCCAGGTGATCGGCGAGCAGCCGGTGCGCCTGCCCCGCCCGGCCGACCTGGTGCCGCCCGACCTGGTGCGGCGGCTGCTCTCGCTGGCCGCCGGCGACCGGGCCGAGCCGATCACCGGCAAACGGGTGGCCGGCATCGACGCCGCCGGGCTACGCCTGCGGCCGGTCTCGCCGGACACCACCATCGACCACGTCGACGTCTGGGCCGACCCGTCCTCCGGCCTGCCCGTACAGGCCGAGGTGACGGCGAAGGGCGGCGAACGTCCCGTCTTCACGTCGCGCTTCCTGTCCGTGGAGATGACCAGGCCGGACGCCAAGACGATCACCCCGCCGTCGCTCGACGACGTCCAGGTCACCGACGCGCCCGACCTGCTCAGTCAGATCTCGGCGCGGCGGCGCGGCGGTCAGCTGCCGGCCACGCTGGGTGGCGAGCAGCGGAACACCGAGGTCGCCGGACTCACCTCGGCCGGCACGTACGGTGACGGGCTCGCCCAGTTCGTCGTGCTCCGGCTGCCCGGACGGTTCGGGAACGAGGCGTACGACCGGATCGCCACGTACGGCGCCGACGTGCACCTCGACGGTGGCCACGGCGCCGTCCTCGCCACCGGCCTGCTGACCATCCTCGCCGTCCGCGCCGAGCGCATCTACCTGGTCGCCGGTTTCGTCCAGCCCGCCGTGCTGCGCCGCGTCGCCGCCGACCTCGGAAGGCTCGAGCGATGATCACGACCAATGGCCTGGTCAAGACGTACGGGCAGGTCACCGCCGTGGACGGCGTCGACCTGGCCGTGCGCGAGGGCGACCGGTACGGGCTGCTCGGCCCGAACGGCTCCGGCAAGACCACGCTGGTCCGGATGCTGCTCGGCCTGGTCTTCGCCACCCGCGGCACGATCGAGGTGCTGGGCGTTCCGGTGCCGAAACGGGTGCACGACGCGCTGCCGCGGATCGGCGCGATGGTCGAGGGGCCGGGCATGTACCCGCACCTCAACGGCCGGGCCAACCTGACGCTGATGGACGCCGCCGGTCCGGGTGGTGGGCGCGCCGACCGGAAACGGCGGATCGGCGAGGCCCTCGAGCGGGTCGGGCTGGCCGGCATCGACAAGCGGCCCGTCAAGGCGTACTCGCTCGGCATGCGTCAGCGCCTCGGCCTGGCCGCCGCGCTCCTGCGGCGACCCCAGCTCCTGATCCTGGACGAGCCGACCAACGGCCTCGACCCGCGCGGCATCCGCGAGATCCGCGAGCTGCTGGCCGGGCTCAACGCCGAGGGCACGACGGTCTTCCTCTCCAGCCACCTGCTCGGCGAGATCGACGCGCTGTGCACGCGGGTCGGGGTGATGGACCGCGGCCGCCTGGTGCTGCAGGACGAGCTTGCCGCGCTGCGCGCGGAGACAGGCAGAGTTCTGGTGGGTACGCCGGAGCCGGAGCGCGTGATCGCCCTGCTGGACGGCCGGGTCGAGCAGCGCGACGGCGAGCGCCTTACGGTGCGGCACCCCGACCCCGGCGACCTCAACGCCGAGCTGATCAAGGCCGGCATCCGGGTGACCGCCCTCGGCGCCGAACGGCGAACCCTCGAACAGGTGGTGCTCGAAGCCACCACCACCAGCTCAGATCGTGTGGAGGGGTCGTCATGACCGAGCGAAGCGAGCATCATGATCGCGGTCTTTTCGTGTTGTGGCCGGGCAAGCAATGATCAGGGTCGAGATGGCCAAGTTGTTCCGGCGGCCCCGCACGTACGTCATCGCGGGTCTGCTCTGTGCTCTGCCCTTCGTGGTGGCGGTGTTCCTCGCGACCACGCGGATCCCGCCCCCACCCGGCCAGGGCGGCGCGTTCCTGTCGGCGGTGCTGAGCAACGGCGCCCTCTATCCCGCGGCGGCGATGGCCCTGGTCATGCCGGTCTTCCTGCCGGTGTCGGTGGCGGTGCTGGCCGGCGACTCGGTGGCCGGCGAGGCGTCCCAGGGCACGCTGCGCTACCTGCTGATCCGCCCCGTCGGCCGGACCCGCCTGCTGGTCGCGAAGCTGGTCGCGCTGATCGTCTTCGTCCTGTTCGCGATCGGCGCGGTCCTGCTCACCAGCTTCTTGACCGGCATCACGATGTTCGGCGGCGAGCCCGCGGCAGGCGTGGCCATCCCCGCCGACGTGACGTCCCTGTCCGGCGTCACGATCACGCCGTTCGGCCTGGTCCTGCGCCTGCTCGCCACGGTTGTGTACATCGTGATCTCGATGCTCTCGGTGGCGGCGATCGCCCTTTTCCTGTCCACGCTCACCGACTCCGGCCTGGGCGCCGCGATGGGCGCGCTGGCCGTCCTGGTGACCAGCCAGGTCCTGGTCACCCTGGACGCGGCCGCGGCGATCCGCCCCTACCTGCCGACCCGCTACTGGCTGGCCTGGATAGATTTCTTCCGCGACCCGATGCTGCTGCGCGACGTCGAGCGGGGCGCCGGCATCCAGCTGGTCTTCCTGGTGGTCCTGCTGGGCGCCGCCTGGGCCAACTTCATGACCCGCGACATCACCAACTGATCAGAGGACAGCCGAGACGTCGTACCCCGGCGATACGGTCCCTGACACACGGATCTCCAGTGTTCATTCGAAGCGGGCGACCGGTGGTTTCCTGCCCCGCCCCGATCCTTGCCGGTGACGAGGGTCGAGTCTGTTCTGTCGTAACCCATCGATACTGTGCCGCCCATCGTCCATCGAGATAGGGGGACAGGGTGCGCAGTTTCGAGCACCGGAGCGCGGAATCCGCGAAGTTCTGGCAGGTGTCGCAGGAGGGTGACGCCGTCACAGTCCGATTCGGGCGCATCGGCACGGCCGGACAGACACGGGTGAAAGAACTCGCCACCGACGAGGCGGCGAGCCTGCACGTGGCCGGTCTGATCACGGAAAAGGTCAAGAAGGGCTACCTGGAGGTGACCTCCGCCGCCGAGCCGGCCACACCGTCCACTGCGGCCGATCCTGCACGCGCGGCCGGGGCGGTGCACGACGCGCCGATCCACGACGCGCCGATCCACGACGAGCTGGTGCAGGACGGGCCGGTGCAGGACGGGCCGGTCGAGCTTCCGGACGAGGATACGTTCGTCCTTCCCGACGCGTGGGTGCGCAGGATCCGGCCGCGGCGCGGCGGACGGCCGGGTGCCCGGCCGCCCTCGCTTGCCGGCGCGGTGGCCAAGGCCGACGACATCCTGACGGAGACACGCGGTCACCGTGAACAGGTGCTGGCGGAGAGGCACAGCGAACCGGAACTGGTGGCCGCCGCCCGTGCGTTCCTCGACGGGAGCCGGATCACCCCACTCGGCGCGGCGGCGACCGCGTGGGCCTCCTGGGACGTCTTCGCCTATCAGCACATCAAGGCGGCGGTCGCCGACGGATGGATCGCAGCGCACGGGCTGGCCTTCGCGGCGCAGGCGGTCCTGGAGTTGAGCGGTCTGCAGAACGGAAGTGGCGGCCACCTCGGCCGCAATGAGCGCATCTCATACTGGCTGGGCGCCCCGTGGCGGCTGGCGGCGGAGCGCGTACGGGCCCGCCTCGCCGTCGCCGACGATGCGGCATACGCGCAAGCTCGGCAGGCGATCGAGGCCTACAGGTCCACGAAACAGCACATGCTTGCGGCGTTCTTGCTCCCCACCGAACCCGGGTGGCTCGGCGAAGACTGTCCGGCAGAGCTGCGCGACGACTCGCTGGCCGCGTTCGTGGTGTCCACCCCACAGGAGTGGGAGCGAATCAGCCACCGCGTCCGCGCATTCGACCTGGCGCCGTCGCTCGGCCTGCTGGCCACGGTCCTCGATGTGATCGGGCCGGCGGTGGGGGCGCGTCTGCTCGAACTGGTAGGTAAAGACGGCTATTCCGAGGAGCGGCGTGCGGTGTTCAACGGCCTGACGCTGATTCCCACCGACGAGGCGTTCGAGGTGCTGGCGCGCCATGTCGACGACGACCTGACGGAACCCGCGCTGATGGAGGCCGCGGAGCGGTTCCCGGTGCGTGCCCTGCGTCTGCTCGGGCTCGCGGCCGACGCCCCGGGCAGCCACCGGCGCATCACCGAGCTGCTGCACCGGCGCGTCACCGCGAACCCGGAGATCGCACGCGCGGCGCTGCCCGTGCTGCCGGAAGCTTCCCGCCGACAGATCGAGCCGATCCTCGCGTCGCTGTCCACGCTGCCGTCCGCACCGGCCGAGATGCTGCATCCGCTGCTGGCGACGCCGCCGTGGACCAGGGTGCGCAAGGTGGTCAAGCCGATCGTGGTCGACGGCCTCACCCCGCCGGACGTGACCCGGGTGTGCTGGCTTCCCGGCGAGCGTGCGGCGGAGCTGACCCAGTTCGAGAAGGAAGCGCCGCTGAGCGGCCCGGAGCACTGGGAGCGTGCGGCGGCGAACCTGCGCGAAGGACGCACGCAGCATCCGGCCGACGAGGAGAGGTTCTTCACCGATGCGCCGCGGTCGATGACGGACGAGTTTCTGGCGGGCTGGCGGCCCACGGATTTCTGGTCCCCGAGGTGGACCATGCCCCGCCTGCTCGCCCGCTTCGATGTGGACGCCGTACCGGTGCTGGTGCATTGCGCCCGCCCCACAGACCTGTCGGACCTCTACGGCTCCCTGCTGCTTCCCGTCGAAGGCCTCGACGTCGCGACCCTGATGGCGGAATGGCTGGGCGGCGGGAAATCGGTGCGGCGGATCGCAGTGTCCTGGCTGCGCCGGCACCCGGAGTCGGCGGCCCGCGAGCTGGTGCCCGCCGCGGTCGGTCCGGCCGGTACGGCACGCCGCGCGGCGGAGCAGGCGTTGCGGGCGGTGGCGGCGGCGGGTCACGAGGACATCGTCCGCGCTGCCGCGGTCTCCTACGGTCCCGCCGCCGCCACCGCCGTGGAGGCACTACTGTCGATCGACCCGGTCGAGATCCTGCCGAAGCGGATGCCGGACCTGCCGGCGTGGGCCGGTGACGCCTCGGCGCCGGCCCCGATCTTGTTGCGTGGTCGCTCCCATGCGTTGCCTGCGGCGGCCGTGCGGCACCTGTGCACCATGCTGGCGTTGTCCCGCATCGGCACGCCGTACCCGGGCGTCGCGATCGTACGGGAGACCCTTGACCGGGCCTCGCTGGCTGAGTTCGGCTGGTCGCTGTTCCAGAGCTGGGAGTCGGCCGGACGCCCGTCGAAGCAGAGCTGGGCCTTGGAGGCGCTGGCGCTGACCGGTGACGACGACACGGTCCGCCGGCTCGCGCCGATCATCCGCGCCTGGCCCGGCGAAGGCGGTCACGCTCGGGCCGTGACCGGGCTCGACGTGCTCCGGGAGATCGGATCCGAGGTGGCGCTCATGCACCTGCACAGCATCGCGCAGAAGGTGAAGTTCGCCGGGCTGAAGTACGAGGCGCAGGAGCGGATCGACGTCGTCGCCGGCGAATTGGGCTTCACCGCCGAGCAACTGGCTGACCGGCTGGTTCCCGATTTCGGGTTGGACGCCCGGGGCCGGCTCACCCTCGACTACGGGCCGCGCCGCTTCGTGGTGGGCTTCGACGAGCAGCTCAGACCCTACGTGGTGGACGACGACGGCGTGCGGCGCAAGGACCTGCCCAAGCCGGGGGCCCGAGACGACGAGGCGCTCGCCACGGCGGCCTACAGGACGTTCGCCGGGCTGAAGAAGGACGTCCGCACGGTGGCTGCGGACCTGATCCACCGGCTGGAGACGGCGATGGTGGTCCAGCGGCGGTGGACCGCCGACGAGTTCCGTCGGCTGCTCGTCGAGCACCCGCTGATGCGGCACGTGGTGTCGCGCCTGGTGTGGGCGACGTTCACCGCGAAGGGGACGGTGGGCACCGCGTTCCGGGTGGCCGAGGACGGCAGCCCGGCAGACGTCGACGACAAGGAGTTCACCCTGGCCGACGACGCCTCGATCGGTGTCGCGCACCCGCTGCACATCGAGTCCGACCTGACCACCTGGACGCGGTTGTTCTTCGACTACGAGATCCTCCAGCCGTTCCCGCAGCTCCGTCGGCCGATGCGGCGGCTGACCGCGGAACAGGCAGCCCAGCAGCGACTGACCGAGTTCGTCGGGGCAGACGTCGCGGTCGACCGGCTGCTGAAGCTGGAGCGGCGCGGATGGTGGGAGCGAAGCACGCCGATGGACGCGGGCATCCAGGACACCGTGGAGTGTTACCTGCCGGGCCGGGGCGGACTGACCTTTCCCCTCGACCCGGGGATCAGCGTCCAGTTCCCGAACGAGGATCCGGTGCAGACCTTCCGTGACGCGCGCCTCTCCGGGGCGCCGAACTTCGCGGCCCTGGATCCCGTGATCCTCTCGGAACTGCTGTGTGACCTGCACTATCTCGTGCACGGCGGAGCGATGCGGTAACGAGCACGGTCTCTCCCGCGACGCCGGTCGGCCGGCGTCGGGGGCCGGGCCGGTTCGGAACTTCCAACGGCGGCGGGCAGGTACCTCTCCACGCCGCCGGCTTTCTCTGCGCGCTGCCCGCTTCCTCTCCGCGTGAGATCACCGCGCGATGCCTCGGACGTGCGGGGGTCCAGGCCCGCGACCTGCACAATCGCCCCGGGCCTGGACCTTCGCGGGTCTACATAGGATCATGGCCGGGTGGCGAATGACGAAGTGGACACGACCGTTCCGCAGACCGCGCGGATCTGGAACTACCTGCTGGGCGGGACGGAGAACTTCGAGGCCGACCGGGCCGTCGGTGATCAGATCCTGGCGGGGCAGCCGGAGCTCGCCGAGCACGCCCGGCTGAGCCGCGCCTTCCTCGTCCGGGCGGTGCGCTATCTGGCCGGCGAGGCCGGTGTGCGGCAGTTCCTGGACATCGGCAGCGGCCTGCCCGCGGTTAACAACACCCACGAGGTCGCCCAGGCCGTCGCGCCGGAGAGCCGGGTCGTCTACGTGGACAACGACCCGCTGGTGCTCACGCACGCCCGCAAGCTGCTCACCAGCAGCCCGGAGGGTGCGACGGCCTACCTCGACGCGAACCTCTACGACATCGACGCCGTGGTGGCCGAGGCCGCCAAGACCCTCGACTTCTCCCGGCCGGTCGCCGTGCTGTTCATGGGTGTGCTCGGGCACGTCGAGGACGACGCCGTCGCGCAGGGGCTCGTGCGCCAGGCGATGGCCGCGGTGCCGGCGGGCAGTTACCTCGCCCTGTACGACGGCACCGACCTGACCCCGGCGGTGGTCGAGGCGGCCCGGATCTGGAACCAGTCCGCGGCCCTGCCGTACCACCTGCGCGGGCCGGCTCGCCTGGCCCGGTTCTTCGACGGCCTGGAGTACGTCGCACCCGGCCTGGTCTCGGTGACCAGCTGGCGGCCGGACACCGATGGCCGGGGGATCGACCAGTACTGCGGGGTGGCCCGCAAGTCCTGACACTCAGGTGGCGGTGAAGTTGGCCATCATGGCCATGTCCTCGTGCTCGAGGTTGTGGCAGTGGAACACGTACTTGCCCGGGTAGCCGTCGAAGTGGATGAGGATCTTGGCCTGTTCGCCGGGCCGCAGGTCGATCGTGTCCTTCCACCCGGCGTCGTAGGGTCCAGGCCCGCCGCTGCCTCGGGCGAGGACCTGGAACGGGCTCAGGTGGATGTGGACCGGATGGTGGAAGTCGGCGTTGAGCTGCCACAGTTCGGTGGTCCCGAGTTTCACCCGGGCCGCGACGGTGTCCGGGCTGAACGGCTCGCCGGAGACGAGCCAGGTGCCGTCGCCGGTCCGGAAGCCGAACCTGCGCGTGACGACCGCGTCGAGGGCGTGCGCGATCCGACCACGCGAGTGCCATCGCCGGCGCGATCACCAACGTCACCTGCGGCGAACTGCTGGACTGACGCGTTATCCGCCGGACTCGGCTTCGGTCGGCGGGGTGGGCGGGCTGACCCGCACCGCGTACGTCAGAAGCCCCGCCACCAGCAACGCCGCCGCCGTGACCGCTGCCGGGACGCTGCTCACCGGCTGGATCAGCCAGAACAGGCACTGCCGCCAGCCCGGCCCGCCCGGGGCGGCGAGCATCGCCTGCAGTGCCGTCCAGACGATCGGGACGGTCCAGGCGAGCCGGGTGCCGACCAGCGCGACGCCGAGCCCGATCAGCCCGGCCAGGCCGGCGCTGTTGCGGATGATCTGCCAGGCGGGCCCGAAGTCGGCGCCGGCCGCCCGGGCGCTGAGCAGCATGACGGCGACGAACGCGCCGGCGCCGATCAGATGCAGCACGCGCCTCGGCGGCCAGGGCAGCGCCGCCGTCTTCTCCAGCGCGTCGTCGTCGCCGGCCAGTGTGGTGATCAGCGGGGCGAGACCGAGCACGACCGTGAGGGCGGCGAGGCTCGGGTCCACCTCGGGCCGGTCCGCCCCGGCCGACCAGAGCACCGCGACGAGGGCCACCGCGGCGAGCGAGATCGTCGCGGTCAGCGGGACACGCCGCGAGCGCAGGTAGAGCGGCAGCCAGCGGGTGATCACGCGGTCGGCTCCCCGGCCAGGATGCTGCGCAGGTCGTCGTTCCGGCAGGCGTTGGCCGCGTCCCGCAGGGCGGTCACCCGACGCACCTGCTCCTGGGGCGGGAGTTCCCGCAGGGCTCTGACGGTCGCCGCAATCTCGGCGCGGGCGCCGTCGTCGTAGGTGAACTGGTTGTCGGTCAGGGGCAGCACGTCGACGTCCATCAGCCAGGCGCCCGCGGCACCCAGCGCCACCTCGTCGCCGAGCCGGCAGCCGTTCATCGTGGTGCCGGCGCCGTTGACGATGTTCGCGGTGAGGGCCACAGGGTCCAGCGCCTTCGTGCGGAACAGGTCGCCGGTGCCCAAGAGGCGGTTGCCGGGGGCGATGCGGAACAGGACCGTGCCGGGTTCGACCTTCGGTGTGGTGCCCCGGAACTGTGCGGGGTCGAAGGTGGAGGCGGCGTCGGCACGCCACTGGACCGCGCGGGAGGGTGCGCCGGGCAGTTTGGCGAGCAGGGTGAGTGCCCGGCGCACCGCCGGGGTGACGGTGGGCAGTTCGTAGGCGTACACCGCGGTCACACACACCTGCGGTGTGCCGTCGGCGCAGACCAGGCGTTGCGCGGCGGCGTCCACCTGGTACCGGCTGCCCGGTCCGAGGGGTGTGATGACGACGGTGAGCACCACCCCCGCGGCGGCCACGGCGAGGCCCGCGGCGCGTAGCAGCCGGGACGCGCCGGCGCCGAGCAGCAGACCGCCCAGGAGCAGGCCGGCACCGAGCGCCAGACGTCCCAGCAGCGCCTCGGTGGTGAACGACTCCCAGGTGTTTCCCGGCGGCGGCAGGTTGAGCGTGAGGCTGCGCAGCCTGCTGTCCTCGGCGGTGGACTCCACGGCGACCTGCGCGACGAGGATGAGTGCGGCCAGCGCCGCGGGCAGCGCCGGCGTCGGCCAGGCCCGTGCGGCGGCGAAGCCCAGCCACACGGCGCCGACGAGGACGGTGATGTCCACCAGGGCCGGCAGTGCGGCGGTGGCGTTGAGGAGACCGCCGGTCGTGCCGATCATGGTGGCGCCGACGGCGAGGGTCAGCAGGTGCACCCCGGCCACGGCCACGGCCAGCGCGGCCGCGGGCGGGGTGACCTTCTGCCAGCGCGGCCGCCCGGTGCTGTCCATCAGTTCGGTGGCCCGGGTGCGCCTCTCCCGCCGGCCGAGCGTGGCGCCGCCGGCCAGTGCCAGCGGTACGAGCAGCAACAGCGAGGCCGCCTGCTGGTAGGAGAAGAGCAGCAACTGCCGGTTCCACTGGTGCATCGTCGCGGCGAGCACCAGCGCACTCGCCAGAATCAGCAGGATGACGAGCGGGATGGCGTTGGACCGGCGCAGCTCGGTGCGGATGACGCGGATCATGCGGCGCTCCGGTGGTCACGCAGGAGCACCGAGTAGCCCCGCTCGGCGGCACTGTCGCCGACACCGTCGCTCGCGCCGGCCCGGGCCAGGTCGGCGGGCAGCCCGCGGAAGGCCAGCCGCCCCTGGTCGAGGAGCAGGACGTCGCTGCAGGCGGCCACCACGTCCTCGACCAGATGGGTGGAGACCAGCACGCACGACGCGTCGCCGAGGTCGCGCAACAGCTCCCGGAACTCGACCCGTTGCTCGGGGTCGAGGCCGACCGTCGGCTCGTCGAGCAGCAGCAGGTCGGGCTCGTTGACGATCGCCTGGGCGATGCCGGCCCGGCGCAGCATCCCGCCGGACAACGACTTGAGCCGCGAGCCGGCGCGGTCGGTCAGCCCGACCCGGTCGATGGCGCGCTGGGTGGCGGCCGGGACGTCCGCGGCGGGCACCTCGCGCAGCCAGGCCATGTACTCGACGTAGTCGCGGACGGTGAACTTCGGGTAGAAGCCGAACTGCTGGGGCAGATAGCCGAGCCGGGACCGCAACGCCCGCAGCGAACGGCGGTCCCTGACGTCGTGGCCGAGCAGCCGCAGCCGGCCGTCCTTCGGCTTGATCACGGTCGCCAGCGCCCGCATGAGGGTGGTCTTGCCGGCGCCGTTGGGGCCGAGCAGCCCGTGCACGCCGGGGGCCAGCATGAGGTCGAGCCCGTCGACGGCGAGCCGGGAGCCCGCCTTGACCCGCAGGCCGGTGGCCTCGACCTGCCAGGCCTGGGTCGACGGCGCCACTTCGCCGGCGCTGACTGCGCGAACCATGAATGCTCCTTCTGTCACGGGCACAGGTGCCGGTGATCGCTGTTACTTGCTCAGGTGCCGGTGGTCGCCGGCGCGGAGAATGGTCAAGCCGATGAGAGCCACCGCGGTCACCGCCCACCCGGGCAGGCTCTCCGTCTGGACGAACACCGGCATGCGGACCGTGACGAGCGCGGGGAGGACGATCGCCAGCACCCAGGCGCCGCCGAGCAGCACGGCCGCCCGGCTCACCCCGATCAGGCCGCCGAGCAGCAGCGCCGCGGCGGTGAACGTCAGGCAGGGCAGCAGCCACAGAGCCGGATTCGTGCCGAGGCGCCAGCCCACCGCGGCGAGCAGTGGCAGCACGGTCGCCAGGACCACCACCGTGCGCCGCAGCAGCAGCTCGAGGCCGGCCCGGGCCGTACCGGCGACGGTCTCCCACGCCGGATCCCAGCGCCGCGACCACGCCACCGCGAGCCCGCCCAGGGGTGCGACCGGGGCCAGCAACAGCACCACCGCCGACCGCACCGGGAACGCCGCGTCGAGCAGGAACGCGGCGATGACCGCCATCAGCGTCACCAGCGCCCACGGGAACACCGACCACGCGGCCCATCGGTGCGTCAGCCGGCGCAGGCGCCGGCGCCGGGCGGGTTTCGGGCCGTTGCGGGCCCGCGCCAGGATGGCGGTCCGGGTCTCGGCGAGCATCTCGCCCACCGGCGCGGGGATCAGCCCGGCCAGCCTGTCCTGGCACTGGGCGCACGTCTCCAGATGCGCCTCCACCGGCCAGGCCATCGCATCGTCGGCGCCGAGCTCCCCGGTGGCGTACGCCGTCAGCACCGCGACCGGCACATGTGCGGTCATGAGAGTGCCTCCTTCATCGCGTTGCGGGCCCGCCGCGCCCGGCTCTTGACCGTGCCCTCGGGCAGCCCCAGCAGGACCGATGTCTCGCGGACGGTGAGCCCGTCCAGCACCATGGCCCGCAGCACCGCCCGCAACTCGGGCGCGAGCTGGGCCAGAGCGGCGCCGAGCTCGCCGCCGACCGTGCGGGCCAGCGCCTCGTCCTCGGCGGCCGGCGTGCTGACCGCGGGCAGCTCCTCGGCGGGCGTCTCCAGCCGCCGGGACTGCCGGCGCAGGGCGTCGACCAGCCGGCGGGCGGCGATCGTCCAGAGCCAGCCGGCCGCCCCACCGCCACGCGGCCGCAGATCGGCGAACGACCCGGCGGCCCGCCAGACGGTGAGATAGGTGTCCTGCAGGACCTCGGCGACGAGCCCGTCGTCGGAACAGCGCCGCCGCAGCCGGACCGCGACCGCCGGGGACGTCCTGCGGTACAGCTCGTCGAACGCCGCCAGGTCACCCTTGGCGACGAGGCGCAGCAGGCGCTCCTCGTCCGGCACGTTCGCTCTCACAAACGGTTGATCGCTGCGGAGGCCGGCGACGGATCACGAAGCCCTATGTGGTGGGTCACAAAGTTCGCTCCGGAACGGATGTCAGCTGACCGGCTTGCGCATCTGCCGCGTCACGACCTCGAAGCCGGAGGTCTCATGCCCTCGGTGTCGAAGCCGCCGGGCAGCAGGGCGTCGTTCGACCGCGCCGCCTGCTCGACCGCCTCGTCCGCCGGCCACGCGCCGGCCGCCATCTGCTCGGCGGCGTAGGCCCGGACGACGTCGCCCCGCCACGCGTCGGACTCGGCCCGGCTCATCGGTTCCAGCAGCAGCACGGTCATCAGACCGGGCAGCTTACCGGCGCTGCCAGGGGCGCGGTGCCCAAGGCGGCGAGGACCACGGCGGTCACCGCCGGGTCGGTGGGCAGGGCGCCGTGCGAGACCGTCGCCGACGGGCAGATGCTCTGGATCCGCAGGTTGACGGCCCCGTCGAGGACGGCGGACTCGGGCGGCTGGACCGTCTCGTCGTCCGACGTCCAGATGCTCAGCCAGGGCAGGCCGTCGGGCAGGTCCTCGTCGTCGATGCGGTCGAGCACGTCGCTGCCCGGGGCGAGCTGGCGGCAGGCCCGCGGACAGGCGCCCGGGGCGAGCGCGGCTCCGGCGCCGGCGAGGTTCGCGCCGTGCAGGGGAGAGCCGAGCGTGATGATGCGGCGGGCCACGGTCGCGCCGGCGTGCCGGTCCACCCAGAGGCGGGTGACGACGCCGCCGGCCGAGTAGCCGATCACGTCGACCGAGGGCGCGCCACCGTCCAGGGCCGCGCGGACCACCGTGTCCAGGGTGTCGGACTGTTTGAGCAGGTCACCGGTGCCGCCCTCGGGCAGCGTGACGACGGTCGCGGTCCGGCCGGCGGCGGTCAGCACCTGGGCCAGGCGGGTCAGCGAGACCTGGCTGCCGCCGTACCCGGGAACCAGGATGACCGTGCCCGGCGTGCCCTGGTCGGGCCGCTCGCCGGAGTCGCCGCTCCGGCCCAGGACCAGGCGCACACCCACAAAGATCAAGACCGCCGCGACGAGTACGCCGGCAGCCACGACCAGAAGACGCCGGCGCGGAGACACGCACCCATCATGCCTGTGGACAACCGTGCGAAAGTGTCGTACCCACCCGCTACATTCCTGCCCACCCAACAGGGGTGGGGGTGGCGGCGGCCCGCGTGTCGCGAGCGGGGGCGCGGTGGCGGCGGCCCGCGTGTCGCGAGCGGGGGCGCGGTGGCGGCGGCCCGCGTGTCGCGAGCGGGGGCGCGGTGGCGGCGGCCCGCGTGTCGCGAGCGAGGGCGGGGTGGCGGCGGCCCGCGTGTCGCGAGCGGGGGCGCGGTGGCGGCGGCCCGCGTGTCGCGAGCGGGGGCGCGGTGGCGGCGGCCCGCGTGTCGCGAGCAGGGGCGGGGGAGGTGGCGGCCCGCGTGTCGCGGATCTTCGCGCGCCCCCTGGTCGGCGAGCTGCCCGGCCGGGGCTGGCGCCGGATGGCGACCCGCGTTTCTGGGCGGGTCGCCATCCGGGCGGAAGGTGGACTGCCGGTTCACCTCATGGTGTGACGGCCTCGCCGCGGACCTGGTGTGGTGGCCGGGCGAAGACCGCCGCGAGCCCGATCACGGCGAGCCCGATCGCGAGCGTGCGCAGCCCGGGCCCGAGGGTGTCGGGGAACGCGGACGTGTCGCGGAGGGGCCAGGGCATCCAGGCGAGCGCGTCGTGCGCGAGCTTGCCGACCCCGTTGCCGTCGTCGTCACTGAGGTAGAGGTAGAGGCCCTGGTAGAGCCGCCCGGCCGGCACGAGCAGGAGCGCCGCGCCGAGGGCGCCCGTGACGAGTGCCGGGAATCGGTGCGGGGAGGCCGCCAGCCGGTGGGCGAGGGCCGCGCCGATCAGCCAGCCGGCGAGCAACCCGATCGCCAGGCCGCCGAGGAGCAGCGGCAGGTAGGCGGCGGGGCGTACCGGATAACCCATCACCGACACGGTCAGGTCGGTGTAGCCCTGCACCGAGACGCGCAGGTCACCGGTCCGAGCCGAGAAGCCGGGCTGGCCGCGGTCCTGCTTGATGGCGGTGACGTCCCAGCCGGCCGCGGTGAGCCGGGTGTGGATCTCCCGCACCGACGGCTCGAGGCCGGCCGCGCCGATGGGCGACGTGATCGACAGGGCGAAGCGCTCGTGCGTGGTCTGCGTGGGCCGCGCGTCCGGACCGAGGATCTGCGGCATCAGCGGGCCGACGGCCGGCACCGGGGAATGGGCCTGTTCGCCCGCCCATGATCCGCCGAGCAGGCCCAGCGCGCCGCCGACCACCATGGCCAGGACCGCGGTGACCACGCCGATCGGCCGCACCGCCGGGAGCCGGAACCGCTCGCGCAGGCCGTCGATCGCCAGGCGCAGATGGTCGGCGGAGGAGGGATGCCCGCCGGTCACGTCGGCGAGGGTGCTGACGAGCTCGGGCCCGTGGCGGCGGCGCATCCGGGCCGGGTAGGCGGCCAGCAGAAGGCGGCTCATGCGAGCCCCCATCGGCCGAGCTGGGTCTCGGCGGCGGCGACCCGCTTGCGGAGTCGTGCCGCCTGGGCGGTGAGGGCGCCGGCCCCGCTGTCGCTGAGCCGGTAGTACCGACGCAGCCGCCCGTCGACGGTTTCTTCCCGGTCGGCCGTGATCAGGCCTTGGTCGGCGAGCCGGTCGAGAGCGCCGTAGAGCGTCCCGGGTCGCAGGTTCACCTCCCCGTCGGAGAGGGTCTGTACGGACTGGATGATCCCGTAGCCGTGCAGCGGCTCGGCCGCGAGCGCGGTCAGGATGAGGAAGGTGGCTTCTTGCACGGCGACACACTACGTGCGGCGTTATATAACGTCAAGCGGAGTATGGTCCGGCGGTGCTGTCGCGGAGGACGAGGGTGGCCTCCGCGTGCTCGACCTGCGGCCCGTCGGTCGCGGGGGAGCGCAGCACCAGCGACATCGCGCGGACGCCGATCTCTTCCAGAGGCAGCCGTACGGTGCTGAGCGCCGGCGTGACGTCGACGGAGATCGGCATGTCGTCGAAGCCGATCAGGCTCACCCGGCCGGGCACGTCGATCCCGCGGGCCCGCAGGCAGGCCAGCGCCCCGACGGCCATCGAGTCGTTCAGCGCCGCGATCGCGGTCAGTCCCGGGATCCGGTCGAGCAGCGTCGACGTGGCCGCCATGCCCCCGTCGCGGCCGAAGTCGGCGTACTCGATGTGCCTGGTCGTCAGGCGGTGACCGTGGTCGCGCGCCGCCCGGCGCAGGCCGGACAGCCGGTCGGTGGTCGTGGTCAGGTGGCGCGGGCCGGCGATCACCCCGATCGTGGTGTGCCCGAGGCGGTAGAGGGCGTCGGCCGCCAGCCAGCCGCCGTGCTCGTTCTCCGGCACGATCGCGTCGCCCGCGTGCTGGTGGCGGCCGATGACCGCGACCCGGCCGCCGGTGTCCTCGTAGAGGCGCAGCTTGCGGTCCAGCCGGGCGGTGATCGGTGCGTCGTGGTAACCGGACCCGGCCAGCACGATCGCCGCCGTCTGGTGGGCGTGCAGCAGGTCGACGTACGCGAGTTCGCGCTCCGGATCGCGGTAGCTGTTGCAGATGATGACCAGGCGGCCGTGCTCGGTGGCGACCCGTTGCAGCCCGCGGGTGATCTCGGCGAAGTAGGGGTCGGACACGTCGTGGACGACCACCCCGACCGCGGTCCGGTCGGCCCGGGCGAGCTGCTGCGCGTTGGCGTTGGGCACGAACTGGAGCTCGGCGACGGCCGCCAGGACCCGCTCGCGCAGTGCCTCGCCGACCGGCTTGGGACTGTTGTTGATGATGCGCGAGACGGTCGCGGTGGACACGCCGGCCCGCCGCGCCACGTCCGCGAGAGTTGCCACGGTTGCACCCTAGCGAACTTCCCGAAAAAACCGGTAACGTGCCAGGAAAGCGCTTACCTCTGGAGGTTCGGCCGATGGCGACGCGCGTACCGATCGGAATCCTGCTGAACGGTGTGACCGGCCGGATGGGCTATCGCCAACATCTGGTCCGGTCCCTGCTCGCCATCCGCGAGCAGGGCGGCGTCCCGCTGCGCGACGGCACCGTCCTGTGGCCGGAGATCATCCTGGCCGGGCGCAACGAGGCGAAGCTGCGCGACATCGCCGACCGGCACGGGCTCAGCGAGGTGGCCACCGACCTGGACGCGGCACTCGCCCGCGACGACGTGTCGATCTACTTCGACTCGCAGGTGACCAGCGAGCGGGAGAAGGCGATCACCGCCGCGATCGCCGCCGGCAAGCACATCTACACCGAGAAGCCGACGGCCACCACGCTGTCCGGCGCGGTCGAGCTCGCCCGCAAGGCCGACGCGGCCGGCGTGAAGCACGGCGTCGTGCAGGACAAGCTGTTCCTGCCCGGGCTGCTCAAGCTGAAACGGCTGGTCGACGGCGGCTTCTTCGGGCGGGTGCTGTCGGTGCGCGGCGAGTTCGGCTACTGGGTGTTCGAGGGCGACTGGCAGGACGCGCAGCGCCCGAGCTGGAACTACCGGTCGCAGGACGGTGGCGGCATCACGGTCGACATGTTCCCGCACTGGCACTACGTGCTCGAGCAGATCTTCGGTCACGTCCGCGCCGTCACCGCGCACGTGACCACCCACATCGGCGAGCGGTGGGACGAGGCGGGGGAGCGGTACGAGGCGACCGCCGACGACGCCGCGTACGGGATCTTCGAGCTGGAGAGCGGCATCGTCGCCCAGATCAACTCGTCGTGGGCGGTTCGCGTCTTCCGCGACGAACTCGTCGAGTTCCAGGTGGACGGCACCGAGGGCAGCGCCGTCGCCGGGTTGCGCCGGTGCCGGGCGCAGCACCGGTCGGCCACGCCCAAGCCGGTGTGGAATCCCGACCTCCCGGCCACCGAGCGTTTCCGCGAGCAGTGGACCGAGGTGCCGGACAACGAGGAGTTCGACAACGGTTTCAAGGCGCAGTGGGAGATGTTCCTGCGCCACGTCGCCGAGGACGCTCCGTACACGTGGGATCTGTGGGCCGGAGCGCGCGGGGTGCAACTGGCCGAGCTGGGTCTGCAGTCGGCCCGCGAGGGCCGCCGCATCGAGGTGCCCTCGCTGTGAGCGCCACCGTCAACCTCCCGGGCGGGTCCTTCACCCTGAGCGGTTCGGGCGCCGAGTGGGCCACTCCCGCTTCACCCTTTCAGAGCAGGATCGCGTACGCCGCGGCGCACGTGGTCGCCGATCCGGCGGCGGAGAACGTGCCCGGCGCCCCGCCCGTCCTCGACTGGGACGCCACCCTGGCCGCCCGCCGGCACCTGTGGTCGTACGGCTTCGGGGTGGCCGAGGCGATGGACACCGCCCAGCGCGGCATGGGCCTGGACTACCCGCAGGCCCGCGAGCTGATCCGCCGCTCCTGCGCCGAGGCACGGAGCGCCGGCGGCCGGATCTGCGCCGGGGTGGCCACCGACCAGCTCGCGCCCGGCCCGCACCCGCTCGACGACATCCGCAAGGCCTACGCGGAGCAGCTCGCCGACGTCCAGGAGGCCGGGGCGCTGCCGGTGCTGATGTGCAGCCGCAACCTGGCCGCCTCGACCTCGGAGGCGAAGGACTACCTCCAGCTGTACGGCGGGCTGCTCGCCGATGCCGGCCGGCCGGTGATCCTGCACTGGCTGGGCCCCGCGTTCGACCCGGCGCTGGCCGGATACTGGGGTTCCGGCGATCCCGTGCACGCCGCCGACACGGTCGTCGAGCTGATCGCCGCGCATCCGTCCAAGGTGGACGGCATCAAGCTCTCGCTGCTCGACCACGACTTCGAGGTGGCCCTGCGCCGCCGCCTGCCCGCCGGGGTGCGCCTCTACACCGGCGACGACTTCAACTACCCGGCGCTGATCCAGGGCGACGACCAGGGGTATTCGGACGCGCTGCTCGGGGTCTTCGCCGCCGTCGCCGCTCCGGCCGCCGCTGCCCTCCGTGCGCTCGATGAGCGTGATCTCACCGCGTACCAGAGGATTTTTGAACCCACCGTGACCTTCGCCCGCCACCTCTTCGGGCGTCCCACCTGGTTCTACAAGACCGGCATCGTCTTCCTGTCCTGGCTGGCGGGACGGCAGGAGCACTTCACGATGGTGGCCGGTGCACAGAGCGGTCGCTCGCCCGCCCACCTGGCCGAGCTGTTGCGCCTCGCCGACGCCTCCGGCCTGCTGCCCGGCGCCGAGCTCGCCGCCCATCGGGCACGCGCCTTCTTCACCACCGCGGGGGTGTCCCAGTGACCGGCCGGTTCTCGCTCAACCAGGCCACCACGAAGTACTGGCCGCTGCCGTCCCTCGCGGCCGGGTGCGTCGAGGCCGGGGTGACGCGCGTCGGGCTCTGGCGGGAGGACATTCAGGCGTACGGGGTGGAGAAGTCCCGCCGCCTGATGGACGACCACGGCCTGACCGTGACGTCGCTGTGCCGCGGCGGCTTCTTCCACACCGACGGCTGGCTGGACGAGAACAAGCGGGCCGTCGACGAGGCCGTGACCGTCGGCGCTCCGGTGCTGCTGCTCGTCTCCGGTGGCCTCCCCGCCGGCAGCCGCGACATCGACGGCGCCCGCGCCCGCGTCGGCGAACGCATCGGCGACCTGGTCCCGCACGCCCTGGCCGCGGGCGTCCGGCTGGCGATCGAGCCGCTGCACCCGATGTTCGCCTCCGACCGCTGCGTGGTGTCGACCCTGGCGCAGGCCCTCGACCTGGCCGCGCCCTATCCGCCGGCCGCGGTCGGTGTGGCCCTGGACACCTACCACCTGTGGTGGGACGACACCATCTGGGCGCAGATCGAGAGGGCCGGCCGGGAGGACCGGATCGCCTGCTTCCAGGTCGCCGACTGGGTCACGCCCCTGCCGGCGGGCGTCCTGCTGGGCCGAGGCCTGCCCGGCACCGGCGTGGTCGAGACGCGCCGCTTCCGCGAGGCCGTCGACGCGACCGGCTTCACCGGCCCGATCGAGGTCGAGGTCTTCGACGAGGAGCTGTGGGCACGCCCGGGCCCCGACATTCTCGCCGACACCCTGGCCGCGTTCCGGGCTCACGTCCGGTAGAGGGCTCACGTCCGGTAGAGGATGCGGCAGGACGGCAGCCGCTCAGCGATCTCGCGGCGGAACCAGGACTTCAGGCACCACGATGGCCTTGGTGGGATCTACCGTGAGACGGCAGTCAGCCGTTCACCGAGGGCGTGTTCGGTCTCGGCCCACAGCTCGTCGGTCCGTGCCCGGTGCTCGCGGTCCGCCTCGAGGCAGCCGGGTGGCAGGCCGGCCGTGCCGCGGGCGTCGAGCTCGGCGCGGATCTCCCGGAGCCGCTGCCGCCTGCGGAGCAGCGCCCCGATCTCCTCGACCTGCGCGGCCGGCAGGACCGTGAGCGCGGAAGTGAACGTGGCCCGGTCCTCCGGGTCGCTGATCGCGTAGGCGCTGCCGTCGCGCAGCCGAGCCGCGATCTGGCTGGTGTGCCGATGGATCAGGGCCGCCCGGACGGTCGCGGCCAGGAGCAGCAGGCCGCAGACGCGTGCCGCCGTCAGGGCGTCGAGGCTCAGGGCGACCGCGCAGGTCAGCCCGGTGACGGCCACGGCGACCAGGTACGCGCGGAACGAAGAGCCGGGCACGTCGACCTGGTCCCGTCCCCGGGCGCGTGCTTCCTCGATCGGCCCGTGCCAGGTCACGGCGCCCCCGGGCACGACGAGACGCTCGTCCGAGACGACGATTTTGTCCCGATCACCAGCCAGAAACACCATGACGGTGACGATCGGCACCGCCGTCCGACCGCCGACCTCATGTGACCGCAGTCACACCTCGGATTTCAGTTCAGCCAGCAGAGGACCGCGTCGCCGGATGCGGCGGCGGCCTCGAAGAAGTGCTGGGCGGCGGGAAGCTCGGCTGTGTACTCGGCGAAGTCCGTCTCGGTCTCCGGATAGAACGAGTAGACGTCCGCCGCCAGGGCCTCGGCCGGGGTCAGGTCGCGGATCAGGTCGGCCTCGGACAACGACGCCAGCGCCGCGGCGGCCGTCGCCACCCGGGTGGGCGTGAGGTATTCGGGTGGGCCGTAACCCCACGAGCCCTCGCTGAACTCGTTGCCCGGCTCGGTGCCGGGGAAGGTCTCCTCGCCCAGGACCACGTTGACCTCGACGCCCCGCCGGCGCAGCAACCAGTCGAACGCGGCCCAGTTCTTGTCGGTGCTCGCCCAGCGCCCGTCGTTCGCCGCCTCGAGCTCCTTGGCCCGGTCGTACGCCTCATCAAGGTTTTCGACCGCTCTTGACAGCTCGTCCGGTGTGAAGCGCACCCAGTTTCCGCTCATGCCCACGGGCGAAGAGGTTAGCGGTCGCCGAGGGTGCTCGCCGCCAGGTGCATCAGGGACTCGGCGGCCTCCGCAGGGTCGCCCGGCGGGTAGGGGAAGGGCGCGTCCGTGGCGCAGCGGTCCAGCAGCAGCTCGACCAGGCCGGCCCGGGCCAGGATCTCGTCGGCCGTGATCGCGCCGGGCAGGATGCGGATCTCCACCGTGTCGCGGACCGGGGTGTCGGTCAGCAGCTGGGTGAGGTTCACGTCGAAGTACTTCGTGAGCTCGCCCTCGTCGGCCGCCTGCCGCAGCGCGGCCTCGGCCGGGCTGTCGCCGTCCGCGACCTTGACCAGCTGGTCGGGCAGGGGCGCGAGGCGCCGGCAGTTCGGGTTGGTCTGCAGGAGCGTCCGCAGGGGTTCGCGCCAGTGTGCGAACAGCCGGACCAGGTTGGCCAGCGCGCGTGGCGCCCGGAACGGGCCACCGTCGACGTGCAGGTGCACCGCCGCCTCGCGGGGCACCGTGAACCCCATCTCCCGCGCGGGGCCGAGCAGTTCCTCGAGCGCGGCATGGTGATCGGTGGCCAGCGGTGGCGTGACGATCTCGCAGGGGCGTTCCCGTTCGCCGCCCTGCGGTGCGGCCATCGCGATCGTGGCGCCCCGCTCGTCGTCCAGCCGGAAGACGTCGCCGTGCTGGGTGACCTCGGTCCGCCAGAGCGCGGCGGTGGCGTCGAGTGCCGTGGCGGCGGTGACCCCGGGGTCGGTGTGCAGGGCGATCAGGCGCAGCAGCCGCGGGTCGTCGGTGAGGATCCGGAACCAGCCGGGCGCCGGTGGGACGCGCGGGTCGACGTCGGCGAGCAGGGTGACGTCGTCGACCAGGGTGCACAGTTGCGTGCCGTCCGACCGGCTCACCTCGAAACCCTGGGTGAGGTGGCGGAACCGGCCCAGCTCGGGGACCAGGGACGGCTCGGTGTCCTGGTGCCACACCGGCCGGACCTGGCCGCCGTGACGCGCGGCCAGGTCCTGCGCGAGGGCGAGCCGGCTGCGGCCGGAGGGTGCCAGCAGCTCGATCTCGAACCCGGTGCGCCGGTGCAGTTCAGGTGTCACGGCTGGATCGGAAGGGTCTCGCCGGCCAGGATCTTCTTCCCCGCGGCGACCTTCGCGTCGTACGGCGTGGGCAGCTTCCACAGCTTGGCGAGTTCGGCCGCGTCGTCGTAGTCGTAGCCCTCGGCGAAGAACGCCTCGGCCTGTGCCTCCGCGGCGGTGGAGCTCACCGAGGACGCGGGCGGCCTGACCGGCAGCTTCTTGCCGTTCAGCAGCAGCTGTCCGGCCTTGGTCTTGACGTCGTCGATGTCCTTCATCTTCCAGAGCTTGGACAGCTTCTCGGCCTCGTCGAGGCTGTAACCCTCGGCGAAGTACTTGTCGCGGGCCTTCTGCTCGGCGGGCGTGAACATCGGGTCCTCGGCCTCGGGCGCCTCGGGCTCCTCCGACGGCGCCGGCGCCTTGGCGGTGGGGGAGGCGGCCGGCTGGACGACGGCAGTGCCACCGCTGGGCGCGGTCTCGCCGGGGAACAGGTGGGGGACCTGGAACGCGCCGGTGATGACCGCGACCCCGAGCACCGCGCCACCGGCCGTCTGAGCGATCAGGCGGCGGCGACGGTACGACTTGGCCAGCTCCTGCACGCGGGCGTAGACCACCGCGGGCTCCGGCGCCAGGTGCTCATGGGCCTGCATGGCCTGACGCAGCTGGTCTGGGTGGTTCATCACGACTTCTCCTCGACGGGAACTCTCTCATTTTTTTCCGACGACAGCCTCAGCGTCTTCAGGGCCCTCGACGCGTTGCTGCGGACCGTCGCGGGCGAGCAGCCGAGCAGGTCGGCGATGGCGTCGTCGTCCAGCTGCTCGTAGTAACGCAGCACGAGCACCGCCCGTTGTTTGCGACCGAGCACGGCGAGCCTGTTCCACAGCTCGTCGGCCTCGACGACGTGGTTGGCGTGGTCGCTCACGCCGCCCCGCGCGTCGTCCAGCTCGATCAGCCGCTCGCCGACCGCGTGCACGTTGCGGGCCGCCCAGCTGCGCCGCCAGGAGAGGTACTCGTTCAGCACCATGCGGCGTACGTAGGCCTCGGGCGAGTCGGCCTCACTGATCCGCCGCCACTTGACCTGCGCACGGGCCAGCACCTCCTGCACGACATCCTGTGCAAGATCACGATTGCCCGTGAGGACGATCGCGTACCGCAGCAGGCTGGGAAGCCGGGCCACCGCGAAATTCTCGAAGGTCACGTCCCCTATGACACCTCGCAACCCGATTCTGTGCACTCCTCTGAAGAACTTTCCTGGAACTGATGAGGATGTTGCTAGGAGTGGGGCGAATATGGCGGAAGGTGACCAGGAGCGGCGGTCGAGTCGCGCACGATCAGCCGATGCCCGGTGGAGCGCCGGCGGGACCGGGCCGCCCGGGGCTTGAGGGCCAGTTCCAGGGCCATCCGCCCCATGTCGGTCATCGGCAGCCGGACCGTGGTCAGGGCCGGCGCCAGGTCGGCGGCCACGGACACGTCGTCGAAGCCGACCACCGACATCCGGCCCGGCACCGGGATCCGCCGTTCGCGCAGCACCGACAGTACGCCCATCGCCATGGCGTCGTTCAGCGCGATGATCGCCGTGGTGTCCGGGTGGTCGCGCAGGATCCGCTCGGCCGCCTCCCGCCCGCCCTCCCGGATGAAGTCGGTGTGCACCACCGGCAGGCCGGCCAGGGAGAGCCCGTGCCCGTGCAGCGCGGCGGCCACCCCGGCCAGCCGGTCGGCGACCGTGGTGAGCGCCTCGGTGCCGGCGACGACCGCGATCCGGGTGTGTCCCAGCTGCAGCAGGTGCGAGCCCAGCGCCAGGCCGCCGGCCTCGTTGTCGGGCAGCACCGCGTCGGCGCCGAGCGAGTGCCGCCCGATGACCGCGACCCGCCCGCCCGCCTGCTGGTAGGCGCCGAGCTCCGCCTTCGCCTCGGCCTCCAGCCGGGGGTCGCTGTATCCGGACCCGGCGATGATGATGATCCCGACCCGCTGGGCGATGAGGTGCCGGATCTGCCGCAGCTCGTGGTCGGGGTCGCGGCCGGAGTGGCAGATCTGCACGAGCAGGTTCTGCTGGTCGGCGAGCTGGATGACACCGCCGGCGATCTCCGAGAAGTACGGGTCGTCCACCTGGTGCACGACCAGTCCCACGGTGGTGCTGGCGCCGCCGGCCAGGGTCCGGGCGAACGGGTTCGCCACGTATCCCAACTCGCGGGACACCTGGCGGACGCGGTCGGCCACCTCCTCGCTCACGCCGTCCCGGCCGGCCAGCGCGCGGGACGCGGTGGCCAGCGAGACGCCGGCGCGTTCGGCCACGTCAACGAGCCGCAACCTCGGGCCGGGCTTGGGCATCGTTCACTCCCCGGAAACATCGCTGTACGCCTATTGCCAGTCACGCACCGCACAGCATAGATTGCGAAAGCGCTTTCGTAAGCGCTTTCGTTCCCGGGACACGAGGAGCGTTCGAGGATGTACAAGACTTTTAGGCAGGCAGCAGCGGTTGGTGCCGCCTCCATAGTTCTGATCAGTGGCTGTTCAAGCGGGGGCGACGACGGCGGAGGCGACGCCTCGTCAAAAAAGATCGTCGTCGGCATCTCGCTGCCGCTGACCGGCGACTTCTCCGAGCCGGGCAAGGGCGTCCAGCAGGGCTACCAGGCCTGGGCCAAGATCGTGAACGACAAGGGCGGGCTGCTCGGCCGCCAGGTCGAGCTGAAGATCCTGGACGACCAGTCCAACGCCGACCGGGTCGTCGCCGACTACGAGCAGCTCATCGGCAAGGACCAGGTCGACCTGGTGGTCGGCCCGTTCTCCACCCGCCTGGTGGTGCCCGCCGCGCGGGTCGCCGAGGAGTACGACATGCTCTTCGTCGAGCCTGCCGGCGCCGCCAAGGCGGTCTTCGAGCAGGGCTTCAAGAACCTGTTCTACGCCGCTCCCGCGGTCGCCGACGACCACTACAACCACCTGGCCGACGCGATCCTCGCGATGCCCGCCGACAAGCGGCCCAAGACGGTCGCGGTGGCCTCGATGGACGACCCGTTCGCCCAGGGCACCGCGTACGGCCTGCGCGACAAGCTGAAGGCCGGTGGCCTGAGCATCGTGGCCGACGAGGTCTACCCGCCGAACACCACCGACTTCAGCCAGATCGCGGCGAAGATCGCGGCGACCAAGGCGGACGTCCTGATCGGCGGCTCGCAGTACCAGGACGGCGTGAACCTGATCATCGCCCTGCAGCAGCTGCGGTACCAGCCGAAACTGGCCGCCTTCTCCACCGCGCCGACCGAGCCCGAGTTCGCCAAGGCCATCGGCAACAAGACCGAGGGCGTGCTCTCGCCGACCGGGTACAGCCAGGACGCGCCGTACGCCAGTAACAAGGAGTTCGTCGAGAAGTTCAAGGCACAGTTCGGCAAGGACCCGGAGGAGGACCAGGCCAACGCGTACACCACCGGCCAGGTCGTCGAGGCGGCGGTCAAGGCGGCGAACTGCGCCGAGCAGGGCGAGTGCCAGAAGAAACTGGTCGACTTCGTCCGCAAGAACAAGATCGAGACGGTGGTCGGCCCGCTCACCTGGGACGCGACCGGCAAGCCGCAGGGCGCCCACATGATCCAGCAGTGGGTCGGCGGCGAGATCAAGATCGTGCTGCCGGCCGAGACGAAGGAAGCCGACTTCAGCTACCCGAAGCCGGCCTGGTGACCTGATGGATGGCGCGCTGCTGTTCCAGAGCGTCGTGCTCGGCCTGCTGCTGGGCGGGCTCTACGCGCTCCTGGCGGCCGGCCTGACGCTCTACTTCGGCATCATGCGGGTCGTCATGATCGCCCACTCGGCGTTCCTCATCCTGGCCGCGTACCTGGCCTGGTGGACGCACACCGAGCTGGGCATCGACCCGCTGCTGTCGATGATCGTCACGGTCCCGCTGTTCTTCGGGGCCGGGGTGCTGCTGCAGCGCGGCCTGCTGTCCCGGCTGCGCCCGATGACGCTGACGATGATGTCGGTGCTGCTCACCTTCGCCATCGCGGTGACCATCGAGGGCCTGCTCGGGTACGCGTTCACCGGCACCCAGCGGCGCATCCAGCTCGGCTACGGCTCAGCCAGCTTCGGGCTCTTCGGCGCCCGGATCGCGGTGGTCAAACTGATCGCGTTCGGCCTGGCCGCGGTCGCGCTCGGCGGGCTCTACCTGCTGATGAAGCGGACCCGGTTCGGCTGGGCGCTGCGGGCCACGATCCAGCACCAGGACGCGGCGCGGCTGGTCGGCATCGACACCGCCAGGATCGCCGGGTACGGGTTCGGGCTGGGCCTGGCCACCGCGGCGGTCGGCGGCACCGCGCTGTCGCTGGACACCACCATCTACCCGTCGCTGCACTGGCACTGGATCGGCCCGCTGATGGCGATCATCGTGGTCGGCGGGCTGGGCAGCGTGCCGGGCGCTGCGGCGGCGGCGCTGATCCTCGGCCTGGCGCAGAGCGTGCTCCAGATCCCGATGGGCACCACCTGGGCGCAGACCGTGTTCTACCTGGCGCTCTTCGCCACGCTGGCCTTCCGGCCGCAGGGATTCTTCGGAGGCCGCCTTGCGCAACGTTTCTAGGTGGGCGACCTCAGGCGGCGCTGTTCTGCTCGTTGCGGCGCTTCTGCTGTTCCCGTCGGTGGCGCCGAACCCGTATGTCCTGTCGGCAGGCATCGTCGTCCTCAACTACGCGGTGCTCTCCACGTCGTGGAACTTCGTCGGCGGCTTCACCGGCTACATCTCGCTCGGCCACGGCGCGCTGGCCGGCCTCGGCGGCTACGCCACCGGCCTGCTGGTGGTCAAGGCCGGTCTGAGCTCGTTCCTCGCGCTCTTCGCCGCGGCCGTGCTGGTCGGGTTGGTCGCGGTGCCGGTCGGCTTCGCCGCGTTGCGGGTACGCGGGGCGTCCTTCGTGATCGTCTCCATCGCGATCGTGCTGATCCTGCTGCTGGTGTTCCAGAGCTGGGCCTCGTTCACCGGCGGCTCGCGTGGCCTGGTGGTCCCGCGGCCGTTCCCCGACCTGTCCCGCCCCGAGCACCACCGCGCGTTCTGGTACCTCTACTCCGGTCTGCTGGCGCTCGCCCTGCTCGCCTGGTGGCTGGTCGACCGGTCCCGCTTCGGGCTGGGCCTGAAGGCCGTCCGGGAGGACGAGGACAAGGCAGAGGCATTGGGTACGCCCACCTTCGCGTACAAGATGATCGTCTTCGTGGTCTCGGCCTTCTTCACGGCGCTGGGCGGTGGCCTTTACGCGCTGTGGTTCGGCGACCTGGACCCGGTGTTCCAGTTCTCCATCCTGAGCGGCTCCTACCTGGTGCTGATGGCGCTGCTCGGCGGGGTGCGCAACCTGTTCGGGCCGGTCGTCGGCGCGGTCGTGGTCGGGGTGGCGCTGGAGTACTTCAAGGTGTCCTTCGGCGACACCCAGCTGCACCTGGTCGCGACCGGCGTGCTGCTCGGGCTGGTCGTGATGTTCATGCCGGACGGTGTGCTGCCCGCGCTCGCCGCGCTGGTCAAGCGGCTGCGGCCGGACGACAGCGCGACCATCCGCGAGGAGACGGCTGAGGAGCTGCGCGATCGGCGGCTCGCCAATGCGGGGGACAAGCGATGACGAAGAGCCTGGAGACCCACGAGCTGCGGAAGACGTTCGGGGGCGTGACCGCCCTGGACGGCGCGACCGTGAAATTCCGGCACGGCCGCGTCAACGCGCTGATCGGGCCGAACGGCTCCGGCAAGACCACGTTCTTCAACTGCGTGACGGGGATGATCCGGCCGGACAGCGGAACGACGACCTACCAGGGTCAGGACATCACCCGGAAGACGCCGCACGCGATCGTCCGGGCCGGCATCGGGCGCACGTTCCAGCTGTGCCGGGTGTTCCCGCGGATGACCGCGCTGGACAACGTGCTCGCCGCGGTCCGGCCGGGCGGCATCACCCGGGCGCTGCTCGGCGCCCGGCACCCCTCCGAGGTGGACCGGGCGCGGAGCTGGCTGACCCGGCTCGGCATCGAGCACCTGGCCGGCGTCGAGGCCCGGAACATGTCCTGGGGCCAGCAGAAACTGCTCGAACTCGCCGGGGTGCTCAACGCCGGGCCGGAGACGATCCTGCTCGACGAGCCGGCCGGCGGCGTCAACCCGGCGCTGCTCGACCGGATCGGCTCCCTGGTTCGTGAGCTCAACGCCGAAGGACGGACCTTCGTCATCGTCGAACACAACATGGACCTCGTGATGAGCATCAGCGACCACATCGTGGTGTTCGACCGCGGCCGCCCGATCGCCGAGGGGACGCCGGCCGCCATCCGGTCCGACGAGCGCGTGCTGGGGGCCTACCTTGGCGTCTGACCTCTTCACCCTGGACGGTGTCGTCGCCGGTTACGGCCGGGCGGCGCCGGTGCTCCGCGGGTTCAGCGTGTCGGTGCCCGCCGGATCCATCGTCTGCCTGGTCGGGCCGAACGGCGCCGGCAAGTCCACCGTGCTCAAGATCGCCAGCGGGCTGCTCGAGCCGCGTGAGGGCCGGGTGCTGATCAACGGCGAGGACGTCACCGGCCTGGGCCCGCAGCGGATGCTCTCCTCCGGCGTGTCGCTGGTGCTGCAGGGGCACAGCGTCTTCCGCGAGATGACCGTGGAGGAGAACGTGCGCCTGGGCGCGTACACCATCACCGACAAGGCGAAGATCGCCGAGCGGGTCGCCTTCGTCAAGGAGATCTTCCCGGTGGTCGCCGACCGCTGGGGCGCGCTGGCCGGGCTGCTCTCCGGCGGCCAGCAGAAACAGGTCGAGTTCGCCCGCTCGCTGATGGTCGACCCGTCCGTGGTGCTGCTCGACGAGCCGTCCATGGGCCTCGACCCCAAGGCCACCAGCACCGTCTTCGAGCAGGTCGTGCGGATGCGCGACGCCGGCACCGCGGTGCTGCTGGTCGAGCAGAACGCCCGGCGCGCGCTGGAGACCGCCGACCTGGGCTGTGTGCTGGACCTGGGCCGCGTACACATCTCGGGTCCTGCCGCTGATCTTCTCGCCGACCCGCAGTTGGGGGAGCTCTACCTGGGTGGCCGTCCCACCACTAAGGAGTCTCACTGATGAACAGAGCCGGACGTGTCGTAGTCGCCGTCGCCGCGGTCCTCGCGGTCACCGGCGCTGCGGCACCCGTCAACGCTGATCCCACGGGGCCCAGCGACGTCCATCCGTCCTTACGGGGTGACCTTGTCGCCTTCTACGACTTCGACCATCCCGTGCCCGGCGACCCGGCCCTGGAACGCGACCAGGGACGCTCCGGCACCGAGATCGAACTGATCAACGGGGGCGTGGCGCAGCGCGTCGCCGACCGCGCGTACCCCGGTGGTCGAAAGGTCCTGCAGACCGGCCAGATCAACCCGGGCGTCCCTGGCGGGACCGACGACTGGAAGGCCGGCATCTGGTCGGCCAGCGGCGTGCGCACCCTCCGCGCCTACAACGCGGCCGCGGGCGCCACCACGATGGGCTGGTTCAAGCGCGAGACGGACGGCCCGGCCGCCGGGTTCAACGCGATCGGGCTGACCGGCGTGCTCACCGGCGACTCCGACGGGCACGCCGTCCGCGCGCTGCTCGAGCTGATCGACGTCAACGGCACGCTGCGGCTGGTCGCGCTCGGCCGGCGACTCGACGGCGGCAACTCGCAGACCTTCGCCGCGACCGAGGACTGGCGCACCCTGCTGCCCAAGGGTGAGTGGGTGCACCTGAGCGCCACGTTCGACTTCTCCAACGGCACCATGGCGCTCTACCGCAACGGGCAGCCGGTGCCGGGCGCCTACACCCGCAACGACGACCCGTGGCTGGTCGACGGCCCGGGCCCGCACGTCACCACGGCCACCGATCCGCGCGGGATCAAGATCGGCGGCAGCTTCCCGTGGCAGGGCTCCGCGGACCGCAATCCGTGCGACTGCCGGATGGACGCGCTCATGTTCCTCGACCGATCGCTGTCCTCGCGTGAGGTCGCGAACCAATACCGCTACATGATCCGGGGGTAAACCGTGCGCCGCCTAGTCGCTCTCGCAGCCACGCTCCTTTTGTCCACACTGGTTGGTGTGCCCGCCGCGCAGGCCGCGGACGGCGCCGTCTACGACCCGGTTCCCACCGAGCCGGTCGCGTCCAAGCTCGGCCTCGTGCTGTCGGAGTACGCGCGGTTCCCGCAGTCGTTCACCCAGCCGCCGCTGGAGGACCAGCGGCTCAACCGGATCGCCCGGATCAACACGATCATGGAACTGCCCGACGGCTCCGGGCGCCGGGCCGTTCCTGATCTGAACGGCAACCTCTACCTCGTCGAGAACGGCGTCCCGCACGTCTACCTCGACGTGCGCGCGACCTTCGGCGCTCCGTTCTTCTCCGGCAAGGGACTCGGCCAGGGCTTCGGGTACGTCACCTTCCACCCGGACTTCAAGCGCAACGGCGTCTTCTACACGATCCACACCGAGGACCCGCTGCTGACCGGCGCCGTCCCCGACTACGCCCAGCCCAACGTGCAGTACCACGGCGTCATCAACGAATGGACGGCCACCGACCCGGCCGCCGGCACGTTCAGCGGCACCCACCGGGAGATCCTCCGCATCGGCTTCGGCGGCCGGATCCACGGCATCCAGGAAATCAACTTCAACCCGTACGCCAAGCGCGGCGACGCCGACTACGGCCTGCTCTACCTCGCCGTCGGCGACGGTGGCGTCGGCGTGGGCAACACCGACCCGCAGAACCTCGCCATCCCGCACGGCAAACTCCTGCGCATCGACCCGCGCGGCACCAACGCCCCGAACGGCAAGTACGGCATCCCGGTCGGCAACCCGTTCGTCGGGCAGGCCGGCAAGCGGGGCGAGATCTACGCGTACGGCTTCCGCGACCCGCACCGGTTCAGCTGGGACAAGGCGACCGGCGCGCTCTACCTGGGCCACATCGGCGAGCACGCGGTCGAGTCGATCTACGAGGTGCGCCCCGGCGACAACTTCGGCTGGAGCGACCGCGAAGGCCGGTACGTCTTCGACCGAACGCCGGCCACCCCGTGCGACCGGCTCTTCCCGCTGCCCGCCGACGACGCCGGCTACCAGTACCCGGTCGCCGAGTACGACCACAACCCGGCGCCCGGCTGGAACTGCACGTCGGACGTCGGCGTGGCCGTCGCCGGTGGCTTCGTCTACCGCGGCAGCGCCATTCCCGCCCTGAAGGGCAAGTACATCTTCGGCGACCTGGTCAGCGGCTGGGTCTTCTACACCGAGGCGTCCGAGATGAAGCGCGGCCAGGCGCCAGCCACCATCCACCGCCTCAACCTGTTCACCGCGCCCGGCACGCCGATCCGGATGCAGGACATCTCCGGCCCCGGCTCGGTCGGCGACCCCAACCGGGTCGACCTGCGGTTCGGCACCGACCGCTCAGGCGAGCTCTACATCCTCGCCAAGGCGAACGGCAGGATCTGGAAGGTCACCGGCACCCGGACGTTCGCCGCCGGCCCGGTCGGCACGACCAGGGGCAAGGACACCCTGCGGCCCACCAACTGGCGCCCGGTCACGCCGTCGAAGTGGCAGTTCACCGGCCGCGAGGTCATCCTGGCCGAGGCCGGCGTCGAGCGTCCCGGCCCGCGGCGCCCGTTCGAGTACGCCATCCTGACCGCCGGCCCGGTGCTGTCGTCGGTGGAGATCAAGGCGAACGTACGCCTGGACACCCCGGTCGAGATCACCAACCGTGACGTGATCATCGTGTTCGGCTACCGCTCGGACACGGAGTTCTACTACGCGCACGTCTCGACCGACAACACGATCCTCCCGCACAACGGCATCTTCAAGGTCAACAACGCCGACCGGGAACGCCTCGACTACCAGTGGAACGGCCGCAGCCGGGGCGCCAACCCCGCCATCACCGACAGCGACTACCACCAGGTCCGGGTCAAGCATCTGCCCGCCACCGGCGAGATCGCCGTCTACCTGGACGGTTCCAAGGACCCGCTGATGACGGCCCGCGACACCACGTTCGGTTCCGGACGGGTCGGCTTCGGCTCGTTCGACAACGTCGGCCGGACGAACTCCTTCCAGGTGACCGGCACGCCCGCCGCCTGATTTTCCTTCCACCCCGGAGGGGTGGCGTCGCGCCGGACGCCGCCCCTCCCGTTAGCTTGACCTGATGGCCGAGTTCCGTTTCACCAAGTGGGGCGGCCGCCTCCACTGGCACTACCCGCTGGAACCGCTCGGCGTCGACGAGTGGGGCACCTGGTTCGGCACCCGCGCCGGCGTCGCCATGCAGCGCGGCGACGAGCCGCCGGTGGTACAGCCCCACGACTTCGTCACCCTGGTCCCGGCCGACGGCTGGTACGTGGCCTCCTTCAACGGCGAGAGCGACCACGGCGCGGAGCTCTACATCGACATCAGCACCCCGCCGACCATCAGCGGCGCCCTGATCGAGGCCGTCGACCTCGACCTCGACGTGATCCGAGCCCGCGACGGCCGGATCATCCTCGACGACGAGGACGAGTTCGCCGAGCACCAGGTCCTCTACGCCTACCCCGCGCACGTCATCGCGGCGGCGCAGACGGAGGCGGACCGCCTGATGGCCGAGGTGACGGCCGGCGCCGAGCCGTTCGGCGAGGTCGGCCGGGCGTGGCTCGCCCGCTACGCCTCCGCCGCAGGCAGATAACCGAGCTGAAGGGTTCGCACCGGCCTCGGGCCGACGCCGCGCGGGTCGGCCTGCAACAACCGGCCGACACCAGACGGCAGGGTCACTGGTGTGAGGCCGCCGGACCGGCTGCCCGACATCACCATCTGGGCGCAGCGCAACTCCTTCATCGCGCCGATCACCGGGCCCACTGGTTCCCCTGCGCCGCGTGTAATGACGAGGCGAAAGTGGAGCTCGGCCGCTCGGGGGAGGAGCTCGAGGAATTGCATCAGGCCGCCCGCCTCGTCGTCGGCATAGTCGTCCGCGACAATGAAGATCTGCCGACCGGGGGACCGGTCGAATCGACGGATGGTGTCCCGGACATCCTTGAAGACGCCGTGCTTGCCGAGCGTGTAGGTGACGGCCGTCGCGGCGGTGAAGCGCTGGTCGATCGTCTTCATCAGCGATCGGAGCAACGAGGTCCGTCCACTGCCGCGGTCACCCGAGATCACCAAACCCGGCCCCTTGTCGAGCGCCACCGACGCGACGGCGAGGTCGGGGTCGAGGAGGTCCAGGCCGACCGGGATGTTCAGGCCCTCACCGGGTTCCGCGGTGACGCTCTCGTAGTCGACGATCTCGGGGGGCATGCGCGGCGCCGGGGCCACCGAACCCCGCCAGTGCTGCCGCGCCAGTTCGGATATACGTACGGTACCGATGCTGGTCGGGCCGGCCGACGTCGTGACCTGCGGCAGGAGGGGTACGACCTCGTCCAGGCCGACGAGTTGCTCGCCGGTGAGCCTGATCGAGTTCGCCCCGGCGGGGAAGCCCCTGCCGACGGGAAGCCTGTCCTCGTAGGTGGTGATGGTGTGGACGCCGCCCGACCGAGAAGACTGAATCTCGTTGAGGACGAGACTGAGATCCGGGAAGCGGCTGTGCAGTTCGTGCACGCCGCTGATCACCAGATAGGTGCGGCTTCGCGTCCGGCTCTCCAGCTGGCTTCGCCGCCCCATGAGCGCGTCGATCTCGGCGAAAGCGCGATAGATGGCGACCACGTCCATCTTCCGGGCGGCGGTGCGGACGTGCGGTAGACCTCCCAGGGTGGTCAACCCGGTGTCGTTCAGGTCGATGAGGTGGATCTCGGCCTCGTCCGGAGTGCGGGTCAGGGCCAGCCCGCACACCAGGGTCTGCAACGCGGTCCGCCGGCCGCTCGACGGTGGCCCGACGATCGCGGCGCTACTGTCGGTTCGTACCCGGCGTACCGCCTCAGCCGGTGACCGGTCATGCTTTGAGACCGCGACGGGAAGCTCGTTGATCCGCCACAGGTGATGGTCGAGGAGCTGGAAGCCGCGCTCGTCCACCCGGCCGGCGGGGCCCAGGACGTCGCCGAGGGAATTCGGCATCGAGGTCGGCAGAGGGTGGATGCGGGGTGCGGGCCGGTCGTGAGCGGTCAGCCGGTCCACCACCCACTCCGCTTCCGTCTCCCTGGGCGTGTGCTCCAGCAACTCGTCCCAGGTCGGACCCGGGCCGCGTGGAGCGGAGATATAAGCCGCCCGGAACGGGATCTGGTTGTTCCACGACACGCGAAGGATGCCGTGCCCCGGCTCGGCGGGCAGCTCGGCGGCGCGGCCGTCGCCGAGGAAGGTCCGGGACTCCTCCGCGCTGAACATCCGCAACGCGATGCGGTAGGAGAGGTAGGTGTCCAGTCCACGCAACCGGCCCGCGTCGAGGCGCTGGCCGCTGAGCAGCAGATGCACACCGAGAGAACGCCCGACGCGGCCGATCGAGACGAGCATGTTGACGAAGTCGGGCATGGCCGTGAGCAGTTCGGCGTACTCGTCGATGACGATCAGCAGAGTCGGCAGCGGCTCCAGCGTGGGGTCCGCCCTGGCGACACGCTGGTGCTCGCGCTGGGTGGCCTGGCGGGACCGGGCCAGCACCCCCTGTCGGCGGGTGATCTCGGCCGTGAGGACCGACCGGACCAGGTAGCCGGGGTCCGGAACGTTCAACCCGGTCATCAGGGCCACCGTGTGCGGGAGCCGGTCGAAGGTTCGGAAACCGCTGCCACCCATGATGTCAACGAATGCGAACGTCAGAGTCGCCGGGGGATGCGTGATGGCCAGGGCCAGTACCAGGGTCCGCAGCAGCTCGGTCTTTCCCGAGCCGGTGGCGCCGATGAGCATGCCGTGCGGACCCATGCCGCCCTGCGCGGGCTCTTTGATGTCGAGTTCCACGAGCGATCCGCGGTCGATGCCGATCGGGACGCGCAGTTCGTCGCGTCCGGTCCGTTCGCGGAGCTGAGCCAGGTCGGCGTCGCCGAGGTCGTGGGCGTTCAGCATGCGCAGCAGCGGCAGGTGCTGCGGGACCGGGTCGTGCCGGACGCTGCGCGGCGGCGGGACCGCGGCGAGGACCTGGCGCAGCACCTCGGCGGCCTCGCTGCGGAAGCTGCGGGCCTCGAGGTGCCGGGCGATGGCAAGCACGTCCGCACCTGGGACCATGGCCAGCTCGCCGAGCTGCCGGGGATCGTTGGCGTCGAGCAGCGGCCGGATCTCGGCTTCCAGATCGGGCGGCCGGCGCTCGAGGCGGGCCTGCATTGCGACGAACCATTCCTTGGCCAGTGGATCCGTGGCCGCGGCCGACGTGGAGGCGGCCTCGGCGAGCCAGGTGGCCGCACGGTCGGGGTGGACGACGCTCAGGGCGGTCAGGCGCTGGGCGTGGTCGAGCTCCCGCAGCGGCCACGGGTCGGCGCGGTTGGTGTACTGCTCCAGGAGCACCGCGACCCCGGTCAGCCGGTCGTGACCGTAGGCCGCCGTCAAACCGGCGAGCAGACGGTCGCGCAGTACCGGATCGACCTCGAAGAGACCGTCGCCCAGTTCCTGGAAGAGAGGCGACGTCAGAAGGGCGGCCTCGGCCTCGTACGGAAGGACCTCGGGCGGGTCCTGGAAGAAGTTGATCCGCAGCAGGTGCAGGAAACCGGTGTCGAGCGCCACCGGCACGGCGGCGTGGCAGGCCAGCTCGACCGAGCCGGCGGGCAGGTACAACCGGGCCTCGTGCAGGACGCCGAGGGGGGTCACACCGGGCGTTGTCATGCCGGGCGCTCCGTGTCGCGGGGACGGCCGCGGAGGACGTCGACCGCGCGGTACATGCCCTCGGCGGTCAGCGGGAACATCGGCACGTGGCGGGCGATCTGGGCCGCCGTGGTGCCGGGCCAGCGTTCCGGTGGGGCCGGGTTGAGCCACGCCACCGTGCAGCCGGCGGTGAGCAGCGCCTTGACCAGGGCGATCGTGCTCGTCAGGCGGCCTGCCTGGAAGGTGCCGCGGGTGGCTCCGGCATCGCTGATGATCGCGGCGGCCGTGCCGGGCGAGGTGCGGTCCAGGACCGCGGTGAGCGGCTCGGTCAGGGCGGGATCGGCGTAGAACCGGCCGCCTGTCAGCGGGCGGATCCGGCTGAGTACGGCGTCGATCTCCGGCGAGAACGGGTCGGGGCGGTCGGCCAGCGCGTCCTCGGCTCGGCCGGGGAGATTGCGGAAGTACGCGACCCGGATCGCCTCCAGCCGCGCGGCGTTGCGGATCTCGCGGAGCAGATGGTCGGTGAACGCGTGGTAGGGCGTCATCGACCCCTGCCGGTCGACCAGGAGGAGTAGCCGTGCGGTGTTGCGCCGTGGTGGGAGCAGTACCGGCCCGGACGCGACGCCGCTGCGGGCGTACCGGTCGATGGTGGCGCCGACGTCCAGCTCGGACGGTGGGCCGTGGCGGACCGGGCGGCGGAGGCGTCGCCAGGCCTGGGCGATTTCTCGCGCCGTCAGCGGATGCTGCGGCGCCAGCACCAGGGCCGGGTCCCACTCACCGGTGGCGGGCGGCTGGCCGGTGACGGCGGTGTACGCGCGGACCGAGGGCGGCGGGGGCGGCGGGGACGACGGCAGAGGTGGGACTGCGGCGGGGATCGGATCCGCCGGGGTACGTGCCTCCTCCTCCGGCGTCGGAGGCGTCTCGGCGGCCGGCGCGGCCGGCGCCGCGTGCCAGTCGGGGGCCTCCGAGGCGAAAGCCGCGGCGATCATCTCCTGCTCGGCCACCGAGGTCGCCCAGAGCGCGACGCACAGGTCACGCAAGTCGTTCGACGAGCCCAGCCCGAACCCCGCGCCGAGCGCCGAGCGTAAGGTCGCGCAGTCGTCCACCCCGATCGGCAGTCCCCGGCGGCGCAGGCGCTCCACCAGGTCGTACACGAAGGCCGGGGTGCCGGTCACGGGCGGGCGAGCCGATCCACGGCGCGCTGCTGGTCGCCGCGCTGCTTGAGCAACGCCTCGGGATAGGGCAGCGTCGCGACCTGGTCCGGCGGAGTGTCGACGGCCTGCAGGAAGCCGGCCCAGTCGAGCAGTTCGCTCACGCCGGGCTTCTTGGCCAGGTCGAGCTCACGTAGCCGGCCGATCATGTCGATCACCGCGGCGCGCAGCTCGGGCCGGGCGACGCCGTGCATGGTGAGAATCTCGTCCAGGTCGGCGCGCGAGCCCGGGAACTCGATGTAGTGGAAGATGCAGCGCCGCAGGAAGGCGCCGGGCAACGCCTTCTCCTCGTTGTTGGTGACCACGATGATCGGCCGCAGATCCGGGCGGTCGGCCGGCACCCGGTGCTCACCGTCGGGGAGCTCGTCGATGGTGAAGGCCAGCGAATCCAGCTCGTGCAGCAGGTCGTTCGGGAAATCCAGATCGGCCTTGTCGATCTCGTCGATCAGCAGCACCGAGCGCCGGCCCTGCTCGGCGCGCGCGATCACCCGGCCGAGCGGGCCCAGCCGGATATAGCGCCGCACGTCCTCGTCGTGGGCACGGCGGCGGAGTTGCGCGTCGTGCAGCCGGCGCACCGCGTCGTAGGTGTAGAGCAGGTCCCGTCCGCGGCTCGTCGACTTGATCGGGGCGATCTCCAACGGCAGACCCAGCGCGTACGCCACGGCGTGCGCCAGCCGCGTCTTGCCGACGCCGGGGTCGCCCTGCAGCAGCAGCGGCCGTCCGAGGCCGATGGCCAGGTTGACCGCCGACTGAAGGCCCTCGGTGGCTCGATAGGGCTCGGGCCCGAGCGTCCGCAGCGGAGGCGACGGGGTGATGTCGGCCCTCGGGTCCTCGATCCGCCGGCTGGGGGGCTGTTCGGCGAACGCGTCGTACCAGGTGGACGTGTCGACGTGATGTCGGGTCTGCACGCTAGATCGATTCCTCCAGCCGGCGCCGGAACGCCTCTCGTTCGTGCAGCACGTCGCGGATGGATCGGTCCATCACCTCGAACATGCGGCGGGTGTCGATCGGCTCGCCGCCGCAGTCGACCAGGATCCGGTTGCTCCACCGTGCGGCGAGCGGTGGATCCCAGCTCAGCCGGTCGACCATCTGCTCGGTCCACTCGGCCACGTCGTGGTGGCGGGGCACCGGCGACGGGAGCGGGGTGACGCCGGTCGGCAGCTCGGGGCCGCCGGAGAAAATCGCCACGAAGAGCCGGCGGTGGGCGCCGAGCTGTTGCCGGAGCCCGTCCCAGAACGCCCCGACCACGGACGCGGCGACGCCCTGGGTCTGGATCGGACAGACGACGTTGACGTCGTCGAGCTCCGGCAGGTACCACAACGCCTGCTTGATCCGGGCGTCCACCGAGCCCAGGTCGGGTCGCAGGGCGAGCGCGTCCTTCACCACGACCTCGCCGAGGCAGTACGGCAGCCAGTCGCAGATCTTGCGGATCACGATCGCCTCGGCGTCCGGCAGGCCGAGGGCGAGCACGCCGCCGGTGGCTCGCCCGTGCGCCTCGCGGATGCTCTGTCGCAGTTCACGCAGGTCGAAGAACTTGCTGTCGAGCATCCGCTGATCGGCCGGTGGCTCAGGCTCGGGGCCGGCGGTCCATCCGCTCGCCCGTGCCCAGCGGCGCAACCCGGGGTTGTCCTGCCGGTCCGCCAGCGCCGCGTCGACGAAGCGGTCCAGCCAGGCCTCGTCATGGGCGGCCTGGAGGACGCGCATCACCACGACGCGCATGCCCTCGTCGCCGACGTAGTCGTTGAGCCGCAGATCGAGTTCGTAGAAGAACAGGTGCTCCAGGTCCTCACGCTGGGAGTAGGCGTCCAGCAGGGCGTCGGCCAGGCCGCGCAGCTGTGGGCCGGTCAGCGTGATCGGACTCCTCCTCCACTCAGGGTCCCGACTATAGAACAGAGGGTCGCGATGGGAGGATGGGCCGCGTGCTCGACGGGCGTACGGCGAAACGGCTGAGTGATGCTCTGCTGGACGCCTTCGGTCCACAGCGGCTGGACGAATTGCTGTTCTACCGGCTGTCCAAGGACCGGGCCCGGATCACCATGGCCGGCAACTACGAGTCGATCGTGTTCGACCTGATCAGGGCGGCCGACAGTGAGGGCTGGCTGGACCGCCTGATCGTCGCCGCCCGCCAGTCCCGGCCCGCTCACGACGGTCTGCGGGCGGTCGCGTCCGGTCGCGAGCTCGTGGGGGCCGAGCCCGGCGGTCTGGAGAGCATCCTCAGCGATCGGATGCCCGACATTCACCCGGTCCGGTGGCGTGCCCGCCTCGGCGAGCTCGAGGGACAGGTCGGCCGGCTGGAGACCGGCGGCCGGCCGCTCGGCACCGGCTTCCTGATCGGGCCGGACCTCGGCCTGACCTGCCACCATGTGATCCGGCGGGTCGCGCCCGAGGACGCCCGGCTGCGGCTGGACTACCGGGCGGACGCCACCGGCCTGGCGGTCTTCGCCGGGGTCACGGTGCGCGTGGTCGCCTTCGAGCAGGTGGCGGACGACGTCGCCCTGTTCCGGTTGGACCGGCCGGTCGGGGAGGAGCCGATCGGCGAGGTGGGAGAGCCGTCCGCCGCGACCAGGGGCTGGATCGAGGTCAAGCCGGCCGCGGCCGTGCAAGGGGACCACCTCGTGGTGCTTCAGCATCTCGCCGGTGGGCCGGTGCAGATGCGCTTCGGGCAGGTGGCGGGACTGGTCGACGGGCTGCTGCGGCACACCGCGGACACCGAGGCAGGCTCCTCGGGGTCGCCCTGCTTCACGCTGGACTGGACGCTCGTGGGCATCCATCAAGGTGGCGAGCCGGTGCACGAGTCGTGGCGGCGGCCGGAGCACAACCGGGCGATCCCGATCAGCAGCGTTCCACGGGGCTGAGCCGCCGCAGGAGGGCGCCGGACAGCACCGCGACCTCGCCGTCGTCGGCCCGGCGCAGCCGCAACGAGCCGTCCGTGCTCGTGGCGAGCAGTGTCCCGCACACCGTCGTGTCGTCCCGCATCGTGGCCCTGACCAAGGGCGCCGGTGGCTTCGCGGCGGGCAGGAACCAGGTCATGGCGGCCGCCACCACCAGGGCCCCGAGCGCGACCCCGGCCGACGTCGCCGCTCTCCGCAGCCGGCCGGCGATCCGGCCGGGCAGTTTTCGCCGGGCCGCGTCCCACTCCAGCAGGGCGGCATCATCTTCTCCGGACCGGGAGACCGGCCAGCCGTACGCGGCGCGGTAGGCCAGCACGATCGCCCGCCCGGCCGCGATCACCGCCACCGCGACCACGACCGCCACCGCGATCCGTCCGCCGAGCGCGAGCTTGCGCATCGGTTCCGCGGCCAGCCCGAGACCGGCCACCGTGAGTATGCCGAGCAGAGCGGCGATCCCCGCGATCCACTTCTCCGCCGCGGTCCGCAACCGGCTCTCCTGCTCGGTGTCGGCGACCCGCCACGCCTCGGCCGCCGCCTCCAGCCGCGTGTCGGCCGACGGGACGAGCCGGGCGCGGCCGTCGGCGTCGATCTCGGCCATCGCCGTCCAGCGCCGCCCGCACCCCGCTGAGCAGGCGATCGACACGGTCAGGCTCTCCGGCGCGGAGGAGTCCAGGGTCTCCAGGCCGTCGATGCTGCCCGAGACGACGGCCGTGGTGTCGCGTCCGCAGGCCGGGCAGGGGCCCGCCAGCCGCAACGTGGAGCCCGAACGCTGCCCGCCCCACCGCGCGAGCTGTGCGCTGGATACCTGGTACACCTGGTCGGTCATGTCTCCCCCTCCGGCCGGTGCAACTTGCACGGTTGACCGGTCTATGCTTGCCGCGATCTTCTCTTCACCCGATCGAGGGATGCTGCCGTGGCCGACGCCTCCTTGCATGGTCCAGAGGTGGACCTGCCATCCATGGTGGACCACCTCCGCCTGGGCGGACGTTAGGGCTGACGTGACAGGTACACAACAGAACGGCGGGCCCACCGTCCGGCGGATGCAGCTGGGCGCCCGCCTGCGTAGCCTGCGCCAGGCCAAGGGGATCACCCGGGACCAGGCCGGCTGGGCCATCCGCGGCTCGGAGTCGAAGATCAGCCGGATGGAGCTCGGCCGGGTCGCGTTCAAGGAACGGGACGTCACCGACCTGCTGCGGCTCTACGGCATCGAGGACGAGAGCGAGCACGCCCGGCTGCTGGCGCTCGCCCGGGAGGCGAACACCCCGGGCTGGTGGCACGCGTACGGCGACGTGCTCACCACCTGGTTCCAGAACTACCTCGACCTGGAGCAGGCCGCCGAGCTGATCCGCACCTACGAGATCCAGTTCGTGCCGGGCCTGCTGCAGACCGACGCGTACGCCCGGGCCGTCATCATGCTCGGCCACGGCAGCAAGGCGCAGGCCGAGATCGCCCGCCGCGCCGAGTTCCGGATGGCCCGCAAGCAGCTGCTCACCCGGCCGGATCCGCCGCGGGTGTGGGCGGTGCTCGACGAGGCCGTGCTGCGCCGCCCGATCGGCGGGGTTGCGGTGCTGCGCGAGCAGGTCGAATACCTTCTCGAGGTCAGCAAGCTCCGCAACGTACGCCTGCAGGTCATGCCCTTTGCCTCGGGGGGCCACGCGGCCGCGGGCGGTGCATTCTCCATCCTGCGTTTCGGTCACTCCGACGTGCCGGACGTGGTGTACATCGAGCACCTGACCAGCGGCCTCTACCTGGACAAGCGGGAGGACGTCGACCAGTACGCCGAGGCGATGGGCCGGCTGTCCATCGAGGCGGAGCCCCCGCAGCGCACCCCGGAGATCCTTCGCCAGGTGCTGGCCGACCTGACCGACGAGTGAGGGCCGGTCTGGTCGGTCGGATAGCGTCGCGGGCATGGAATCCAAGCACGTCAGCACCCACATCGACCGTCCGCTGGAGGCGGTCTACGAGTACGCGTCGGACCCGGCGAACCTGCCGGCGTGGGCGCCGGGCCTGCTGAGCTCGATCGAGCGGGACGGCGACCACTGGGTCGCGGAGTCGCCGATGGGGCGGATCGAGCTCGTCTTCACGCCGCGCAACGAGTACGGCGTCCTCGACCACGACGTCACCACGGCGTCGGGGGAGACCTTCCACAACCCGATGCGGGTGATCCCGGACGGCGACGGGTGTGAGCTCGTCTTCACGGTCCGCCGCCGGCCGGAGATGAGCGACGAGGACTTCGAACGCGACTGGAAAGCCGTGCTCGAGGACCTCGTCGCCATCAAACGCATCGTCGAGGGCTAGTCGTGGGTCAGTCGACCGGGCGCGGCGCGACCTTGTGCAGGCGGGCCAGCTCGGCCAGCTCACTGCGGTACGGGTTGTAGGTGTAGGTCCGGGACACCGCCACCGGGATCGCGAAGTACTCGGTGACCAGCCTCGCCGGGTCCGACGCCAGCTCACCGCGCGCCGGGACGTCGTTGCCGTCGTCCCAGCCCCACGGCGCGTTCGCCGAGTTGGTGCCGCAGGAGTAGGTGCCCTGCCCGCAGCCGCCGCTGGTGTCGCCGGCGAAGGTGCCCAGCGCGGCGAAGAGGTTCGCGTTGCCGCGCTCCGCCCACAGGCCACCGGCCGCGAAGATGTCCACCAGCTTGTACCGCACATCCCGGTCGTCGCCGTTCGCGGGCGTCTCGGCGACCGACGACGGGTAGTAGACGATGCCGTCGCCCACGATGTTGTACTGCGGGAACGCCTTCAGCCCGTGCCCCTTGGCCTCCTGCGCGGTCACCGGGTGCTGGAAGGAGTCGTGCGGCGAGCTCTGCAGCTGCAGCGTCCCGTCCACCGACTCGCGCCCGCTCGTCCAGGTGCTGCCGGCCGGCGTGTACGAGTAGAAGTCGGTGTGCGCCACCGTCACGGCCGAGCGCAGCACCCCGTAGTCCGAGCCGTCCCGCTCGACCGCGAGCAGCAGGCCCTCGCCGTCGTTCTCGTGCTCGGTCTCGAAGAACGGGTGGTCCACCCAGTCCCGCGGGTGGAAGAAGAAGTAGGTGAGGTACCAGTGGCTGCTCGTCTCCACCACCGAGTAGTAGGCGGTGGCGGCCATCGACCCGGTGCCGGTCCGGTCCCAGTTGTTCCGGCCGTCCAGGTCGCCGTCGAAGTCGTACGCGGTGATGTAGTCGGACTTGCCACCCACGGCGTGGTCGCCGGTGGCGTCCACGTCCTGGTAGTGGATCGGCGCCCAGCGCAGCGCCAGCTGCTCCCGGCTGACCGCCGCCTGGGCCGGCGCCGCGGCGAACGCGCCCACCAGCACCCCGGCGACGACCAGGGCGATTCTGCTGCGACCTCGCATCTGTTCCTCCATCGATAGACCGATGTGAATTTAAGCGGTTCGGATGGCCGGTTGGCTACCGCCGGGTACACAGATCGCGACAGGGATAGAGTCGCCCGGTGGACTGGCGAGAGCACGCGATCTGGTGGCACGTCTACCCGCTCGGCTTCACCGGGGCGCTGAAGGAAGAGGGAGCGCCTCATCGGCTGGGGCGGTTGCACCCGTGGCTGGACCACCTGCTCGCCCTGGGCGCGAACGGACTGGCGCTCGGCCCGATCTTCGCGTCGAGCACGCACGGGTACGACACCATCGACCACTTCCGGGTCGACCCGCGTCTCGGCGACGACGAGGACTTCGCGGCGCTGGTCAGCGCGGCCGGGGAGCGCGGGGTGCGGATCCTGCTCGACGGCGTCTTCAACCACGTGGGCCGGGATCACTGGGCCTTCCAGGACGTGCTGCGCAACGGCGCGTCGTCGCCGTACGCCGGCTGGTTCCGGCTGCGCTGGACCGGCGGCCCGGAACCGGAGTACGACGACTTCGAGGGCCACCACGACCTGGTCGCGCTCGACCACGACAACCCGGCGGTCGCCGACCACGTCGCCGAGGTGATCGAACACTGGCTCGGCCGCGGGGCCGCGGGCTTCCGGCTCGATGCCGCGTACGCCGTCCCGGCCGCGTTCTGGGCACGGGTCGCCGACCGGGTCCGTGCCGCGCATCCCGGCGCGTACCTGATGGGCGAGGTCATCCACGGCGACTACACCGCGTTCGTCGCCGACGCCCACCTGGACTCGGTCACCCAGTACGAGCTGTGGAAGGCGATCTGGTCGTCCCTCAACGACGGCAACCTCTTCGAGCTGGCCCACGCCCTGGGCCGGCACGACGGCTTCGTCGAGCACTTCGCGCCGTGGACCTTCCTCGGCAACCACGACGTCACCCGGATCGCCAGCAAGCTGACCGACGAGAGGCACCTGGCCCTGGCCGTGGCGGTGCTGGCGACGGTCGGCGGCACCCCGGCGGTGTACTACGGCGACGAGCACGCCTTCCGCGGCGTCAAGGAGGACCGGGCCGGCGGCGACGACGAGGTACGGCCGCCGTTCCCGCCCCTACCCGAGGATCTGTCGCCCTTGGGCCTGCCCACCTTCCACCTGCACCAGGAACTCCTGGCCCTGCGCCGCCGGCACTCCTGGCTGCACCGCGCCCGCACCACGGTGCACCACGTGGCCAACGAGACGCTCGTCTACGAGCAGACCGACGGCGACCACCGCCTGCTCGTGGCGCTTTCCACCGCCGGCACCCCGGTGACCGTGCCCGCGCCCGGCGCGAGCGAGGTGCTCGCCGGCCACGCCGACCTCTTGGGCCAGGACGAGTGCCTGTTCTCCGACTGGGCGGTCCTCGGGTAAACCCCATCCATACAGGATGATCGCCCGGTCACTACGATGCTGCGGTGCCACTCACGTTCGAGACCGACAAGGCCGCGCTCTGGCCGCAGTGGGCCGCCTTCCGCGACGCCCTGCGCCGGCTGGACTGGTCGGCCTGCCACGCCGTGCTCGACGTCGCCGCGGCGCCCGATCGGACCAGGCTGATCTCCTACGGGGCCGAGGAGCGCGTGCCGGAGGACTTCCTGCGGGGCCTCGTCCGCCAGAACCCCGGCGACCCGGCGGCGTTCGCCCTGCTCGGCCGGTTCCTGATCACCACCGGCTGGAACATCCGCACGGCCGCCCGCGCCCAGCACGTGAGCAAGGAGCAGTGGCGCGCCTTCTACCACTGGCTCAACCTCGCCGAGCAGGTGCTCATCGAGGGCGCCGCGCGGCACCCGTCCGACCCGGCCGTCTGGACCGCTCGGCTGCTCTCCGCCCGCGGCATCTCGCTCGGGCTCGACGAGGAGACCCGCCGGTACGCCCGCCTGGCCCAGATCGACGAGCACCACCTGCCGGCCCAGGTCCAGCACCTCCAGCAGCTACTTCCGAAGTGGAGCGGCACCTTCGAGGCGGCGCACGCGTTCGCCCGGGAGCGGATGCTCGCCGCGCCGCCCGGCGCCCCGCAGGGAGTGCTGGTGGCCGAGGCGCACATCGAGCATGCGATGGAGCTGAGCGGCGGCGAGCAGCGGCAGTACCTCGAGCACGCGCTGCCCGACCTGCGGGCGGCCGCCGAGCGGTCGGTGCTGCACCCGGCCTTCGTCGCCGGCGACTACACGGCCGACCTGGCGCTGGGCGACTTCGCGGCGATCTTCCGCCGGTTCGGCGACCGGGAGTTCACGGCTCGGGTCTTCGGCGTGATGGGCAGGCGCGCCGCCCTGGACCCGTGGGACATGTATTTCGACGGCGGCTCGACGGCGCTGCACGCGGCACGGATCTGGGCGGGGGAGAAGTGATGCGGCAGGTCGAGGTCGACGGCGTGCCCGCGATGATCGGTGCCGGCGCCGGGCCGATGCACGCCGGGCTGGTCTTCCGGGTCGGGCAGGCCGACGAGACGCTGGCCCGGCGCGGCGTCACGCACCTCGTCGAGCACCTGGCACTGCACTCCTTCGGGGTGGCCGACCACCACTACAACGGCACCACCACACCAGAATTCACCTACTTCCACACGCAGGGCACCGCCGAGGAGATCGCCGTCTTCCTGACCGGGGTGTGCGCGTCGCTCCGCGACCTGCCGATGCACCGGCTCGAGGTGGAGAAAGAGCTGTTGCGTACGGAGTACGGCGGCCGGCAGAGCGGCCTGGCCGACTCGATGGCGCTGTGGCGGTACGGCGCCCGCGACTTCGGCCTGACCGCCTACCCGGAGTTCGGCCTGCCCGCGATCGGCCCGGAGGAACTGCGTGCCTGGGTCGCCACCTACTTCACCCGAGGCAACGCCGCCCTCTGGATCGCCGCCGACGAGATCCCGCCCGGCCTGCGACTGGACCTGCCGGACGGCCCGCGCCGCCCGGTGCCCCGGCCGTCGTCGGCGCTGCCCCGGACCCCGGCGTGGTTCCGCGGCTCGGCCGGCTCCGTGGTCTGGGACGCGGTCGTGCCCCGCGCGGCGGCCAGCGGCGTGTTCACCGGCGTGCTGGAACGCGCGCTGATGCGGTCGCTGCGCCAGGAGCAGGGCCTCTCCTACTCGGTCAACACCGACTACGACCCGCGTACGGACGGCAGCGCCCTGATCACCGCGGCGGCCGACGCGTTGCCGGAGAAACGCGGCGCCGTGCTCGGCGGATTCGTCGACGGATTGGCGGCACTACGATACGGCCGGGTGGACGAGAAGGACGTCGCCACCGTCATCGGCCACCGCTGCGACGAGCTCACCCAGGCCGAGGAGCGTGGCGGCCGGCTGCCCGGTCAGGCGCTCAACCTGGTGTCCGGTCGCCCGATCGAGACCCTGGACGAGATCGTCGCCGGCATCCGGGCGGTCACCCCCGACGCCCTGACCGAGGTGGCCGCCGAGGCGTGGTCGACCGGCCTGCTGATGACCCCCGCCGGCCGCTCCGCGGACTGGACCGGCCTGGCACCGGCTCCGACCGGCTCGCACGCCGCCGTCCAGGGCCATACCCACCGCAGCCTGGAAACGCCGGCCGCCCGGCTGATCGTCGGCGAGGAGGGCGTCAGCGTCGTGGAGGACACCGACGTCGCCACGGTCCGCTTCGACACCATCGCCGCGATGCTCGCCTGGCCGGACGGAGGCCGCCTGCTGATCGGCGCGGACGGCATCTCGGTGCGGGTGGAGCCCACCCTCTACGCCGGGTCGGCCGCCGCGATCCCGGCCATCGACGCCCGTGTCCACCCGGCCGCCCGGGTGTACCAGCGGCCCCGCGACCCGCAGTCCATCCCGGTCCCGGAGAAGCGGGCAGCCACGCCGGCCACGTCGTCGCCCGGCCGGATCATCGCCTTGGTGCTGGGCATCCCGGCGGCGCTCGGCCTGCTGATCCTCGACCTGATCGTGGTGGTCGCCGTGGCGAGCGGCGAGGAGACGGCGATCCTGATCGTCCTGCTGCTGATCTGCCTGGGCGCAACGGCGGGCGCCGGCTTCCTGGTCCGCTGGGGCGTCCAGGGACTGCGCGGGCCCCGGACCGGCTGAAATAGGCGCCGCCGCGCCCTCAATTCGACTCGGGACAGGTCGAACGGGGAGATGGGAACCCGAGATGTGGGGGCGGGTGGCATGTCGATGTTGTCAGAGGTCCGGAGCGGTCGCCGTGTTGCCGTGGCCTCAGCGGTGTCGCACCGCGCCGAGCCGGCGGCCGCCGTCGCGGACCTGGCCACGGCGCTGGGCCCGCACGCCGATCTGTATGCCGTGTTCGTGGCCCCGGGATACGAGCTCACCACACTGGGGTCCGCGCTCAGGGAGCATTTCGGCGATCGGGTGATCGGATGTACCAGTTCGGGTAACATCTGCGCGTACGGCTACGACGGCCGCGGCATCACGGCCCTCGCCCTGACCGGTGGCGGGCTGGAGGCCCGGACGACCGTCGTCGGACCCCTCGATGACGCGCCCGCCGCGGTCGACGAGGCGAGTGGGCGACTGGCTGCGCTCCGGGCAGGACTCGACGGCCATGACGGATTCGCCATCCTGCTGACCGACGGTCTCGCCCGTAATGAGGATCTGCTCGCGGCCAGCCTGATGGCCACTCTCGGCGACGTGCCGGTCATCGGCGGGTCGGCCGGCGACGGCCTGGAGTTCCGGAGCGCCGCCGTCTATCACGACGGCGCCTTCCACCCGAACTACGCGACGGTGACGGTCGTCCGGCTGGACGCGCCGTTCCAACTCCTGCGGCTCCAGCATCACGAGGCCGGCGACACGGTTCTGGTGGCCACCGACGTCGAGCCCGAGCGGCGGATCATCCGGACGTTCAACGGCAGGCCGGCGGCCTCGGCGTACGCGGAGGCAGTGGGGGCCGACCTCGAGACGATCACCGCGGCGACGTTCTCGGAACACCCCCTGCTGCTGAGCGCGGCGGGCTCGAGCTGGATCCGTAGCGTCGCCCAGGTGGGGCCCGATAATACGCTGATCATGTTCGCCCGGGTCGAACTCGGTGATGTGCTCCGCGTGGGCTACTCGGCGGGGATCATGGAAAAGCTGCAACAGCGGCTCGGCTCCGTGGAGACCGAACTGGGCTCGCTCAGCGGCATGCTGGCCTTCGACTGCGTCCTGCGCAGGCTGGAGTCGGAGAACCTGGGTTTGTCGGGGCGCGTCGGCGAGGTGCTCGCCCGCTGCGGCGCGGTGGGTTTCAGCACGTACGGCGAGCAGTTCAACGGCATGCACATGAATCAGACCCTGGTGGCCGTGGCCTTCGCCTGACCTGCTCGGAGGAGCCCTGAGATGGACGTGCCGGTGCTGGCGGTGACCAGCGACGACGAGATCGTGGCGCTGCGGCGGACGGTCGAGGAGCAGCGCCGCACGATCGCCGCGCTGGTGATCGCCGCCGAACGGCGCACGACGGCCGAACCGGACAGCGCGGCGCTCGCCACGTGGCAGCGGAATCAGGCACTGCAACGGCGGCTCGCCGAACGGTCCGACCGGGCCAGGGTGGCTGAGCAGATCCTCCGCGCGGTGATCGATTCCATGGACGCGGGTCTTTGCATCCTCGACGGCGCCGGCTACATCGTCGACACCAACCAGATGTGGGACACCATGCTGGCACGGGTCAACGGCATGGCCATCGGCGACGGATGCTTCTCCACCCTCGCCGACGGCCCCGCCGAGGGACTCGGTGACCTGCTCCGCGACGCTTCCACAGCGGTCCGGGAGGTCCTGACGGGCCGATCGGTGGAATCAGCCGGCACGCACCAGGTGGAGACCGACGAGGGACCGCGGTGGTGGCGGCTGCGGGTGGATCCCGTTCACGGGCACGGCGTGGCGCGCGCGGTCCTCACCATCACCGACGAGACCGCCGCCGAGCGTACGCAGGACGAACTGCGCCAGGCGACCCGCGACGCGTCGCTTCTCGCGCTGGTGGCCCAGCATATGAACGACGCGGTCGTGATCACCGACGAATCGGGCCGCATCGAGTGGATCAACAACGCCTTCACCGAGCTGAACGGCTACACCCTCGAGGAGGTGCTCGGCCGCCGGCGTACCGACCTGCTGGGCGTCGATCTGCTTCCCGGCACCGAGGAGAACGTCGCGGGCACGAAGGGCGCCATGGTCCTTCCGGATTTCGAGGCCCGCACGAAGGACGGGCGACGATGCTGGCTGAGTGTCGAGCTCTACCGGGTCGTCGACGACGATGGCGTCGTGCGGCGGGTAGGGGTGGAGCGGGACGTCACCGCGCGCATCAAGGCGGAGCGGGCGCGCCTGGCGGCCAAGGCGCGTGCCGAGGCGCTGGCGAATGAACTGTCGGTCGAGAAGGCCGTCCTGACCGGGGTCATCTCGACCATCCCGCAGCTCATCTACTGGAAGGACGCCCAGGGCCGTTACCTGGGCCACAACGGCGCCTTCCTGGCCATGCGGGGCCTCGATGCCGAGGTGGACCTGAACTGGAAGGCGGAGGGCGAGATCGGCGTCGTGGACGACCTCACGCCGGTGCTCACCGATCTCGAGGACCGGGTCCAGGGCAACGGCGCACCGGTCATCGACCATCACGTCACCGTCATCGGTTCGGGGGACTCGCCCCGCAGCTTCCTGCTCAGCGTCCTTCCCCAGCCCGGCGCGGGCGGGGTGATCGGCATCGGGGCCGACGTCACCCACATCGGCGACCTGGAACGTCAGCTCAACCAGCACAACCGGCTGGAGGCCATCGGTCAGCTGGCCGCCGGGATCGCGCACGAGATCAACACGCCGATCCAGTTCGTCTCGGACAACACCAGGTTCATCGAGCAGTCCTTCACCGATCTGCTCAGGCTGGTCACCGCCGTGCAGGAACGGTTCGGCGACAAGGACGAACAGATCACCGACCTGCTGCGCGACATCGACGCGGACTTCATGCTCGGCGAGGTGCCGAAGGCGCTGGGTGAGTCTCTCGAGGGTCTGGAACGGGTGGCTCAGATCGTCCGTGCGATGAAGGACTTCTCCCATCCCGGGCAGGGCCGCAGCGACGTCGACCTCAACCGGGCCGTCGAGAGCACCGCCCAGGTCGCCCGCAACGAATGGAAGTATCACGCCGAGCTCAGCCTGGACCTGGCCGGCGACGTCGGTCTCGTGCCGTGCTACGAGGGCGAGTTCAAGCAGGTCGTGCTCAATCTCATCGTCAACGCCGCACATGCCATCGAGGCCGCCGGCCCGCGTCCGGACGGAACGCTGGGGCACATCGGGATCCGCACCGCCCGGGTGGGCGACGTCATCGAGGTGGCGGTGAGCGATGACGGCACCGGCATGGACGAGACGACACAGCACCGGATCTTCGATCCGTTCTTCACCACCAAGGAGGTCGGCAAGGGCACCGGCCAGGGACTGAGCATGGCGTACTCGAGCATCGTGCAGAAGCACGGCGGCGCGATCCGGGTGGACTCCAGCCTCGGCGCCGGGACGACGTTCACGATCACCCTGCCCGTACGGGTGGAAACGGAAGGGGAGAACGCGTGACCACACAACCGGCCGGACGGCTGCCCCGGGTTCTGTTCGTCGACGACGAGCCCAACCTGCTCAACGGCCTGCGCCGCCAGCTTCGCCGCGACTTCGACGTGGTCACCGCCGTCGGCGCGGCCAACGGGTTGTTCTCGCTCGGGCGGGAGGATCCGTTCGAGGTCATCGTCTCGGACTTCCTCATGCCGGGCATCAACGGGGCGGAGTTCCTGACCCAGGTACGCAAGGCGGCGCCGGACGCCACTCGGATGCTGCTCACCGGACACACCAATCTGGCCGACGCCGCGATCACGGTCAACCAGGGTGGCATCTTCCGGATGCTCCTCAAGCCGGTCGACCAGGAGACGATCACCGAGGCGCTGAACGACTGCGTGGCGCAGCACCGCCTCGTCATCGGCGAGCGGGAGCTGCTGGAGAGGACGTTGCGAGGCAGCGTCGACGCCCTGATGGACGTGCTGTCGCTGGCGAACCCGGCGGCCTTCGCCCGGGCCACCCGGATGCGGCGCACGGCTGCCGTCATCCTGGACGCGGTCCCGGTCCCGGATCGGTGGGCCGTCGAGCTGGCGGTGCTGATGTCGCAACTCGGCGCCGTCTCCCTGCCCCCGGCGGTGGCGGCGAAGCTCGACGCCGGCGAACAGCTCAGCGATGCCGAGCAGCGCATGGTGGACGAGACGCCGGAGGTGGCCGAGCGGCTGATCAGCTCGATTCCCCGGCTGGAGTCGGTCGCCGCCGCCATCCGGCACGCGCGGAAGAACTTCGACGACACGGCCGACGGCGAGGACATTCCCTTCGGCGCCCGCCTGCTGCGTGTCGTCCAGGACTATGACGGGCTGGTCGGTGAGGGAAAGCCTACCCAGGTCGTGCAGCTGACGTTGCGATCCCGGCCGGGTCACTACGACCCGGCCATGCTGGATGCGCTCGCCGCCGCGGCGCAGGACGACGGAGACATCGAGGCCAGCGCCGTCACCCTCGGCGACGTGGCGATCGGCATGGTGCTCGCGGCCGACGTGTGCAGCGGAAACGGCACTCTCCTGGTCAATGCCGGACAGGAGATGACCGTGAGCCTGATGAGCCGCCTGCGCAACTTCGCGGCGCTGGAGGGGGGCATCGCCGAGCCGCTCATCGTCTATCCGCCCGGCACCGAGTTCAGCGCCGCGCGGTCGCTCGCCAGCGCTCGATGACCTCTCGCTCGCGCGGGCCGATCTCCACCTCCGCGGAACTCTCCACGGAGCCGCCGCAGATCGGTCCCAGCTCGGCCTCCACCACGTGATGCGCCAGAGCCACCGCGGAACTCGGGTCGACGACCGTGGGTGATGCCTCCAGGCCCGCGTGGCGAGCAACCGCGTCGACCACGGCGGGAGTGAGGCCCCAGAGGGTGAGCAGGTTCGCTCCGGCCTCGCTGTGGCACGTCCCGCAGCCGGCGCGCTCGACATCGTCGAGGGCCGGGTTCGGGCCGTCCTCGGTGCCGGGCGCGCTCTTGTCCCGCCAGGAGCGCAGGACATCCGGATAGGACTCCGGCCGTGACGACGCCAGCACCAACTGCCCCACCTCGTGCAGGAGGCCTGCCGTGAAGGCCGCATCCGCCCATGGCGCGGCACCGGCGAGCTGGCGCGCCAGACGGGACGTGTGCACCGAGTGGTCGGTCACCTCCTGAATCCATGTGGTGGACAGCACACCGCCCGGATCCAGGCCGCGAACCACAGCATGCATGAGTACGAGCCCACGCACCGTGTGCGTGCCGAGCATGACCACCGCCTGCACCACATCGCTGACCACGTTGCTCACCATGGAGGCCGACGAGTTCACCAGATGAAGCACCTTGGCGGCAGCCGCCGGATCCTGCTCGATGATCGCGCCGACCGACTCGGGGGAGGGATCCTCCTCGTTCAGCGCCGAGATCAGCTGCACCACCAGTCCCGGCGGGCTCGGCAACGAGTCGACCATCGAGACGTCCCGGCGCGCCGACTCGTCGCCGGAGGCGGCCTGCGCGGCGATGAGCCGGTCCACGGTCTGCACCAACTGATCCCGGGCCGCCGGCTTGGTCAGGAACTGATGCGCCAGCGAGATGACGCGCAGCACGTCCTTCTCGCCGGTCTGCCCGGACAGGATCACCCGAGCGGTGGCCGGGTACAGCGTCTGCACCTTGCTCAGAAGTTGGCCGCCATCCATGTTCGGCATGCGGAAGTCGGACACCACGACGTTGCAACCGCGCGACTCCATCAAGGCCAGCGCTTCGGCTCCGCCCGCGGCGAAGGACATGTCCCAGCGTGCGCCCTCGCGGCGCAGCATGCGGCGGAGACCGTCGAGGATGCGTGGCTCGTCGTCGACGAAGACGACATGCGGTTTCCCGGTCATACCACTGCCTCCAGCTCGGTTGCCGGTTCAGGCGCCGAACCCTGCTCCTCGATCGGCAGGCGGACGGTGAAGACGGTTCCCGCGCCCGGTTCGCTGTGGAAGTCGATCGATCCCCGATGACGGTCCACCACGAGGTTCCGGGCCAATGCCAGGCCCTGGCCGGTGCCGCGACCGACCTCCTTGGTGGTGAAGAACGGATCGAAGACCTTGTCGGCGATCTCCGGCGGCACCCCGTTCCCGGTGTCCGCCACGCGCAGGACGACCGCGTCGCCGTCGAGCTCGGTGCTCACCCGGATCGTTCCGCGTCCCCGGTCTGCCGCCTCGATGGCGTGCGCGGCGTTCACCACGAGATTGAGCACCGTCTGGTTGATGTCACCGATGTGGCACCGCACCGGTGGCAGGTCCGCCAGGTCCATCTCGACGTCTGCCACGTACCTGAGCTCGTTGTCCGCGACGAGAAGCGTGTTCCGGACCATCTCGTTGAGATCGGCCGCGGTCATGGCTTCGACGCCGGGGTGGCCGAACGCCTTCATCGCCCGGACGATCGTGGCCACCCGGTCCAATCCCTCGAGTGACTCGCTCAGCGCCTTCGGCACCTCGGTGAGCATGAAGTCCGCGTCGATGTCGCGCAGCAGGTCGGTGATCTGTCCGCCCATGTCGCCGAACTGCTCCTGCACGGCGGTGACCAGGGTGAGCAGATCGGCGACCGACTCCTCGACGAAGCGGACGTTGTCCGAGACGAACTGGATCGGAGTGTTGATCTCGTGGGCGATTCCCGCTGCGAGGCGGCCGACCGACTCCAGCTTCTGTGCGTGCCGCAGCTCGAGTTCCAGCCGTCGGCGTTCCGAGACGTCCCGTGCGTTCAGGATGAGACTGCGGGTGCCGTCGTTCTCGGTGACGTACTCCACCAGCACCTCGAATTCCGTCCACGGGTCTGCCTCACGACCCCGCATGAGGCACACCTGGGGGCCGCTCGCTTCCGGCCCGAGCAACCGGCCGACCTGTTCGGGGTGGATGAGCCGGCGCAGATCACCGCCGACGAGATCCGCGACCGGGCAGGCCAGGAGCTTTTCCGCGGCCCGGTTGGCGAAGCGGATCACGCCGCGTTCGCCGGCCAGGATGAGGGCGTCCGGCGAGTTCTCCACCACGATGCTGAGCCGCGACCGGGTCAGCAGTTGATCCAGCGTCAGTGCCGCCTCGTCGGCCAGGGTCGACAGCGCGGCCGTCAGGTCGTCCGCCGGACGCCGGTCGAACACCGCGACCAGCAGGCCGAACACCTCACCGCGTACGGCCAGCGGAACGGCCAGCAGACGATCCCGAGACGGCATGCCCGCGAGCGTGGTGAAACGGGCGGCGGCGCTGCCGGTGATCAGCGCCGAGCCGTTCGGTCGCAGGGCTGTGCGCACCTCCGGACCCAGCTCATCGAGGTCCATCCGACGGCCGGCGGTCTCCGGTCCGGACGCGCCGGCGTGCCCGATCACCCGGACGGCCCCGGCAACCATCGTCGTCACCAGCGCTCCGGTGACCCTCGCGTCGAGGCTGAGCGCCGCCTCCGCAGCGGCCCTCGCGGCCTGCCGGCGGTCGGTCACCGCGGCGAACGTCGCACCGGCGGTCGCGATCACCTGCTCCCGGGCCGAGGTGCGGTCGCGCGCCCGCATGCCTTGCGCCAGAGTGTGGTTGATCGCCAGTCCGATCAGTGCCGTGACGCCGAGCGAGGCGGCATCCGAGGCCGGCACGTCGGCGAAGGCGGCACCCGAAACCACGATGGCGACGACCGCGCCCGCACCGAACAGCTGGGTCCTGAGCGTGCCGTACAGAGCCCGGAAGTTGATCCAGACGAAGAGCAGGCCGAAGGTGATGCCGTAGCCGGAGGAAGCGGCGACGAGCCACACGCAGGGCGCCTCGAGCAGCCACGTCCACCAGGCGATTCGGCCGCGACGGTAGGCCACGCACAGACTGGTCTGAACGATCACGACGGCCGTCGCGACGAGCCACGGTGGGCCCATCTCGTCGCCGATGCCCAGGAAGCCGATCACCGACCAGATCAGGGAGAACAGCAGGAACAACAGGCGGACCTGCCCCAGCATGGAGCCTGGGTTCGCCCACAGCGACGGCAATCGGCTCAGCCGTTTCACAGTCCCCTCCCGCGCTGGCTGACACAGGGTCCATCCTCATCATCGGCAGGCGATTCCCGATACGGAGGCTCATTGCCGAGCGGGTTTGCGCGGGATGCGGGACGGGGTCAGTGCGGGGACTTGGTGCCGAGCGGGGCGGCGTAGGCGGTAAGGAACTTGTCTCGGAAGGCGTCCATCTTCGTGACCGGGGCCTCCTCGTCCGGGCGCATGCCGTCCTGCCAGCCCCAACCGGCGATGCGGTCGAGGACGGCCGGGTCCTTGGCGACGATCGAGATCGGCACGTCGTGGCTGGCGTCGACGCCGCTCACCCGGGGGGCCGCCTGGTGGTCGCCGAAGATGATCATCACCAGGTCGTCGCTGCCGTAGCGGGTCGCCCACTCGGTGAGCGCGGTGATCGAGTAGCCGACGGCGGTCGCGTACGCGGAGCGCACCTTGCCGGTCGACTTCCAGACCTCGTCCTCCGTCATGTTGTTCACCATCGGGCCGAAGATCGAGCCGTCGCCGACCTGGTCCCAGTCGACCATCTTGGGCTGCGGCGCCCACGGCGTGTGGCTGGAGGTCAGGGTGACCTCGGCCATCAGCGGGCCGCGGTGCGGGCGGGAGTAGACGGTGCGCTGGAAGGACGCCAGGGTGAACTGGTCCGGCATCGAGGACCAGCCGAACTGGGGGCCCTTGTAGCCGAGGTTCCGGGAGTCATAGACCTCCTCGTACCCGTAGAAGTCCTTCTCCGGCCAGGCGTGCTTGTTGCCGGGCTCGACGGCGACGGTGTCCCACCCGGCCTTGTGGAAGGCCTTCGTCAGGGTGAGCCGGTTGCCCGCGCCGGAGGTCAGCTGGCGGTAACGCTGCTGCTGGTTGACCCACATGCCGGACTGGAAGGAGGCGTGCGCGAGCCAGCTTCCGCCGCCGTAGGTGGAGGAGGTGAGGTAGCCGCTGCGGGACTTGAATCCGTCGGCCGTGAGCCGGCTGTTCGCCGCGTCCAGGGCCGGGTCGAGGATGGCGGCCATCTTCGGGTTCTCCAGCGCCGACCGGCCGTAGCTCTCCACCACGCCGATCACCACGTCCTTGCCGCGCAGGGCGCGCAGCAGCTGGGCGGGCGGCACGGTCGCGTACGGGTCGTCGGCCGCCTCCGCGGCGAACGACCGCTGGTCCTGCAGGGAGCGGGGGATGTTGGCCAGGGTGGTCCGGGCCAGCACGGCGGTGGTGTCGGAGGCGACCGGCGCGTACGGGAACAGCGTCACCCCGACCAGCGCCAGCGCCACCCACGCCGCGGTAACCGCGGGTACCGCCCGGGTGGCGATCCGGCGGTGCCGAGCGGCGAGCCCGGAGAGCCGGAGCACTGCCCAGGCGAGCAGCACGACCAGCCCGATCGACCCGATGATCGCGCCGGCGACGGCCGCCACCGCCGCCGGCGTGCCCGAGGTCTCGGTGACGAAGTTGTAGCCGTCGCCGAGCAGTGGCCAGTCCAGCACGGGGTCGAAGCGCCGGGCCAGCACGGTGAGGAACCCGATGTTGATGATCTTCAGGATGGCGAGCACCCCGATCCCGCCGCCGATCAGCAGCGCGGCGGGCTTGCGCAGCCGCTGCGGCACGATCAGCAGCACCGCCGCGCCGACGATGGCCTCGATCGGCAGCCGCAGGAAGGCCCCGGGCACCCAGTACCCGGGCTTCAACCGGCCGATGCCCTCGGGCACGACCAGGGCGACGAACACGATCAGGGCGGCCAGCACCGTCAGGGATACGGTGATGATCGAGCGGAGGCGGAGGGTCACGCCCCCTTGCTACGGACGATCCGCCCGCATCGGTTCACCCGAGAAGATCATGTGACCGGAAATTCACCATCCGTCGAATCAGTCCGAGCGCCTCGGAAACCGGCTGACCAGGGAGTTCTCGCCCGTCACGCAGCCGCAGGGCGATCTGGCCGGCGGCCGCCTCGCGGTCGCCGACGATCCCGACGTACGGGATCTTCCGCAGCGCCGCCTGCCGGATGCGGGCGCCGAGCGACCCCTCGGCCGACACCTCCACCCGCAGGTCGGTGGCCGCGGACCGGATGTCCCGCACGGCGGCGTCCTGCGCGGCCGACACCGGCAGGAGCATCAGCTGGACCGGGGCGTACCAGGCCGGGAAGGCGCCCGCGTGCACCTCGATCAGGTGCGCGAAGAGCCGTTCCATGCTGCCGGCGAGGCTGCGGTGGATCATCACGGGCACCGGGTGGGAGCCGTCCGCAGCCGCGTAGGTGAGCCCGAAACGCTCCGGTTTGTCGTAGTCGATCTGCACGGTCGACAGGGTCTGCTCGCGGCCGGCGTCGTCGCGTACCTGAATGTCGATCTTGGGTCCGTAGAAGGCCGCCTCGCCGGGCGCGTCCTCGTACTCGACTCCCGCGGTCTTGAGCGCGGCCCGCAGCACCTCCTCGGCCCGCGCCCACATCGCGTCGTCGTCGATGAATTTCCCGCTGCCGTCGCGGAGTGAGAGGCGGACCCCCGACACCTGTACGCCGAGCGCCTCGTGCGCCTGCCGGATCAGCAGCAGCTCCCGGCCCACCTCGCCGACGACCTGGTCCGGCACGCAGAAGGTGTGCCCGTCGTTGAGCGCGATCACCCGGACCCGGCTCAGCCCGCCGAGCACCCCGGAGCGTTCGGCCCGGAACATCTGCCCGATCTCGGCGATCCGCAACGGCAGCTCGCGGTGGGACCGGCCGCGGGCGCGGTAGACCAGCGCGTGGTGCGGACACAGGCTCGGCCGCAGGAACAACTGGTCGTCGGGGGAATCGGAGGAGTCGGAGGACATCGCGAGCGGCGGGAACATGTCGTCGGCGAAGTGCTCGAGGTGCCGCGACAGCTCGAACAGCGAACGCCGGCCCATCGGCGGCGAGATGACGTGCTGGTAGTCGTTGCGGCGTTCCAGCTCGCGCAGGTACTCCTCGACGGCGTGCCGGGCCGCCGCGCCGGCCGGCAGCCAGAACGGCAGGCCCGCGCCGGCGAGCGGGTCGGAATCGAAGAGCTCGAGCTCACGGCCGAGCTTGCGGTGGTCGATCATGACGATCTCCTTGGTGGAGGGGACCGCCCCGGGAAAGACGCCAGGCCCGGGGCGAGTGCCCCGGGCCTGGGATGAACTACGTCGTTACGCGGCGCCGGGGTGATCCGGCGTCGTCGTGGAGAGACTCGCGTAACGCATGGCGATCACGGTAGACCATCGCCGGCTCTCATCCCACCACTTTAAACAGGTCGTTGAGCTGGTCGTTCACCCTGGTCAGCGAACTGGGCGGGTCGCTGCCGATGTACACCGAGTCCATCCTCGGGTTGACCAGCGCGACGATGTCGGCCGCGTTGCTGGTCACCGGGAAGAGGAACGTCGTCTTCTCCTTGACCTGGTCGGTGAAGGGTGTGACGTCCAGGTTCCGTTCCTTCTTGTTGTACTGGATGGCCAGCTCGGTGGCCTCCGGCCGGGCCGGGAACACCACCCCCGACTCACCGATGATCTTCTGGCACTCGGCGCCGGAGAGGAACTTGACCCACTTGGCCGCGTTCTCCGGCTGCTTCGACAGCGTGGTGATCGAGTCGGCCAGTCCGTTGAACATCGACGCCCGCTTGCCGGTCGGCCCGATCGGGGTGGGCGCGATGCCGATCTCCAGCGGCTTGCCGTTCTCGTCGGTGAGCTTCGTGAACGTGGAGATCATCCACGAGCCGCTGATGCCCATCGCCGAGATGCCGGACTGGATCTGTTTGTCGGTGCCGATCGAGTTGGCGCCGCCGATCTCGGCGTACGTCGGCATGTAGCCCTTCTGGGCCAGCCCGAAGTACCACTTCAGGGTGTCCTGGAAGACCGGCTGGTCGAGGTTGAAGTGGGTGCCCCACGGGTTCTTGTCGGTGGCCTGCCACCCGGCGCTGCCGGTGAACGCCGACCACTGGGTCTGCCCCCAGCCGGAGCCGCCAGAGCCCTCGGCCGACATGCCGTGCACCTTGACGTGGTTGGAGTCGAAACCGGGCTCGTCGCCGCGCTTGCCGTTGGCGTCCACGGTCAGGTGCGCGACCAGTTTCTCGAAGGTGCCGCCGTCCTGTGGGTTCCAGCTCAGGTTCCGCAGTTCCGCGGGATCGACGCCGGCCTCCTTCAGCGCGGGCACCGAGTAGAACAGGGCGACCGTGTCCCAGTCCTTCGGCGAGCCGTAGCGGTGGCCGTCCTGGCCCTTCCACAGTTCGGCGAGCCCCTCCTGGTAGTCGCCGTCCTGGATGTCCTTGGTCGGGCCGAGCTCGTCCAGCGGCCGGAGCACCTTCAGGTCGGCGAACTGGGCGAACCGGGCCAGGTGATCGGTGAACACGTCCGGCGCCGCGTCGGCGATGAAGCCGGCGGTCAGCTTCTGCCAGTACGTGTCCCAGCCGTACTGCGAGATCCGTACGCTCAGGCCGGGGTTCTGCCGCGCGAAGGAGTCCGCGCACTTCTGGTAGCCGGGCTGCTGACCGGAGTCCCACAGCCAGTACTCGATGACGCCGTCCGTGCCGCCGGCGCCGCTGCCGCCGCACGCGGTCAGCAGGGCCATCGTGAGCGCGGCCGCGCCCACCTTCAGTCGTCGCATCATGGTCACCTCACTTGATCCCGCTGAAGCCGATGGAATTGACGATGCGTCTGGCGAAGAACATGAACAGCAGCAGCATCGGGAGCGCCGCGACCAGCGTGGCAGCCATCAGCCCCGCCCAGTCCGGCCCGGTCTGCGGTGTTTGCGACTTGAATACGCCGAGCGCCACGGTGAGCACCCGCGACTTGTCGGTGTAGCTGACCATCAGCGCCCAGAAGTACTCGTTCCACGCGGCGATGTAGGTCAGGATCGCCAGGGTGACGATCGGGGCGGACGACATCGGCATGATCAGCCGGAAGAAGACCCGGGTCTTCGAGGCGCCGTCGATCAGCGCCGCCTCCTCCACCTCGGACGAGATGCCGAGGAAGAACTGGCGGAGGAAGAACACCGCGAACGGGGTCATCAGCATGGTCGGCAGCGCGATGCCGAGCAGCGTGTCAACCAGGCCGAGTTGCTTGATCAGGACGAAGTTCGGCAGCAGGGTGAAGATCGTCGGGATCATCAGGCCGGCCAGGAAGAAGCCGAACACCCGTTCCCGGTGCCGCCACTTGAGCCGGGCGAAGGCGTACGCCGCCATCGCCGAGAAGAACACCTGGCCGACGGTGATCAGGGTGGCGACGACGATCGAGTTCAGCAGGTAGCGCCAGAAGAAGATCTCCTGGCCGGCGCCACCCTGATCGATCGCCTCCTGGCCGGTCTGGGTGCCGAAGACCCGCTCGAAACCGCCCAGGCTGGGCTGCACCGGCAGCACGCTGTCGCCGCCCGCGTAGAGGGCGTTGTTGCTGGAGAGCGCCGTGCGCAGGATCCAGTAGAAGGGGAACAGGCTGAGCAGGACCACGATGATCATGAATGTCCAGGCCGCGGCGCGGCCGATGGTGAAGCGCATCGCCGACCCCTCTCAGTTCAGATCCGATGTGGACGCCCGGGTCAGCCGATATTGCAGGAACGTGATGATCATCAATACGATGAGCAGCGCGACCGACATGGCCGAGGCGTAGCCGAACTGGAACCGGCCGAACGCGACGTCGTAGATGTAGTACTGGAGGACCCGGGACGAGTCGACCGGCCCGCCGCGGGTGGCGATGGCGACCGTGTCGAACACCTGGAACGACCCGACCACGGTGATGATCAGGACCAGCCCGAGGATCGGCCGCAGCAGCGGGACGGTGATGCTGCGGAACATCCGCGGCTCGCCGGCGCCGTCGATCCGCCCGGCCTCGTAGACCGTCTCCGGGATGGTCTGCAGGCCCGCGAAGATCAGCAGCGCGGTGTATCCGACGTGCCGCCACACGTTGACGCCCGCGATGGTCGGGATGACCCAGGCCTCGGAGGAGAAGAACGCGATCCGCTCGACCCCGATCACCTCGAGCAGTTTGTTGCCGATGCCGAGCTGGAAGTCGAGCACCCACAGGAAGATCATCGCGGCGACCACATTGGACACCAGGTACGGCGTGAGGACGATCCCGCGCAGCCAGGTCCGCTTGGTCAGCCGCTGCATCATCACCGCGATGATCAGCGCCAGAATGGTCTGGAAAAGGATGTTGAGGAAGACGTACCAGATGGTGACCTTGAGCGAGTTCCAGAACACCGGGTCCTGGACCATCCGGACGTAGTTGTCCATCCCGTTGAACTCGGGCGGCGTGAGCAGGTTGAACCTGGTGAAGCTCAGGTAGATGCCGCGCAACGTCGGCCAGACCATGAAGACCAGGAAGCCGATCAGCGCGGGCAGGATGAAGAGAAGGGCGAGCCGCGAGTCGTCGCGACGGCGTGGCGTTCGTGGGGCGGTGGTCGTTCCGGTGGCAGCCGGACTCCTTGTCGTCGTTGTGGCCATCTCACTCCTTAGGCGGGTCCCTGCGTCGCGTCCACGCGGCACAGCGCCGCTTGATCGGGCCGGATGCGCGGGAAGGCGAGCCCTACGTGTTCCAGGGCGGCGCCGCTGATCGTCACGCTCTCGTTCCACCAGGAAGGGGCGGCCACGGCTCCGCCGGGAACGGGGCTGACGACGTAACGCCGTGCCGGGTCCAGGCCGCGCAGTCGCAGCCGGCCCGGCGGGTCGGGCGCGACGCTGTCCAGCGCCACCAAGGCGAACAGCGCGTGCTCGCGGTCCGGGGAGACGACGCCGTGCACGAGAATGTTCGGGTCGGCGGTGTCCATCCGCACCAGGTCACCCCCGAGCAGCAGGCCGCGGTGCTCCTTGAAGAACGCGATCCACCCCGCCAGCTCGGCGCTCTCCTCCGCCGTCGCCTCGGACAGGTCCCACTCGATGCCGAGGTGGCCGAAGATCGCCGTAGCGGCGCGGAAACCCAGGTCGTGCCGGCGGCCGGTGGTGTGCGAGGTGCCGTCGGCGATGTGCGAGCCCATGAACTCAGGCGGGATCAGCTGGGTGGTCCAGCGCAGCATCGACTGCCGGTCGTGCGGGTCGATGTTGTCCGAGACCCAGATGCGATCCGTACGCTCGAGAACGCCCAGATCGACCCGCGCGCCGCCGGACGAGCACGACTCGATCTCCAGCCCCGGGTGGGCGGCGCGGATCTCGTCCAGCAGGCGGTAGAAGGCGAGCGTCTGCGCGTGCACGCCCGGGCGGCCGCCGTCGCTCTGGGTGCCGGCCTCGATCAGGTCCCGGTTGTGGTCCCACTTGATGTAGCTGATGTCGTACTCGGCCAGCACCGCGAGGATCTGGGACTTGACGTGCTCGTACGCCTCCGGGATGCCGATGTTGAGCACCTGCTGGGTGCGCGACTCGACCGGCCAGACGTCGCGGGCCGCCATGATCCACTCGGGGTGGGCGCGGGCCAGGTCGGAGTCCGGGTTCACCATCTCCGGCTCGAACCAGAGGCCGAACTGCATGCCCAGCTTGCGGACCCGGTCGATCAGCGGGTGCAGACCCCGCGGCCACACGTCCGCCGACACCACCCAGTCGCCCAGCCCGGAACGGTCGCTGCGGCGCGAGCCGAACCAGCCGTCGTCCAGCACGTACCGCTCGACGCCGGCGGCCGCCGCCCGCTCGGCCAGGTCGGTCAGCTTGTCCAGGTCGTGGTCGAAGTAGACGGCCTCCCAGACGTTCAGGGTGACCGGCCGGTCGGCGGACACCCGGGGCTCGCGGGCGCGCAGGTGCCGGTGGAAGCGCCGGGCCACCTCGTCCAGCCCGGCGCCGTGCGAGCCGTACAGCCACGGGCCGCGGTAGCTCTCGCCGGCGGCCAGCCGGACCTCGCCGGGCAGCAGCAGCTCGCCGCCGCCGATCAGCTGCTCGCCGGTGAAGACCCGCTCGGCGTAGTGCGTGTGGTTGCCGCTCCACGCGGTGTGCACCGCCCAGATCGCGCCGTCCGCGAAGCCGAAGCCCGGGGTTCCGGCGTGCAGCAGGTACGCGCTGTCCGCCCCGGTCCGTCCCTTGCGGTTCTCCCGCAGGTGGGTGCCGGTGGTCAGGGGCCGCCGCTGCGGGCGCCGCTCGAAGTTGTGCCGGCCGCCGAAGTCCAGCAGCTCGGCCGCTTCCGCCGGGACCGGGAACGCCAGCACCAGGTCGTCCAGCTGGTAGGTGTCGGCGGCGTGGTTGGTGAGGGCGGCGCGGGCCCGGAGCAGCCCGGTGGGCAGCAGCTCCAGCAGCACGGTCAGGCCCAGCCGGTCGCCGTCCGCGGCGGTCACCTCGAGCACGCCCGGCCCGCTTGCCAGGAAGCCGTCCACCGGCTCCCCGTTCAGCAGCACCGAGGTCGTCCGGAAGAACGGAGACCAGCCGCGGCCCGCGTACGAGCCGCGGATGCCCGGCCGCCCGGTCCAGCCGAGGTGGTGCTCGGGCAGCACGCCCGGCCGTGGCACCGGCTCGAGGCTGTTGCTGCCCAGTACCGGTGCGGCGGCGTCGGTCAGCGTCTCGGCCTCGGCCGGGTCCAGATCCGGTAACGCGGCGCCCCAGTGGACGATCGCGGGCAGCCGCCCGTCGCGGACGTCGATCAGCACTGTCACCCCGGCAGCGGACAACGCGACGACGGGCATCGGCGGCCTCCTACGGCTAAATGTTTAGCCGAGTCTGTGCCTGGTTTCGTCAATGTGTCAAGGTTGTGAACGTGGCTGGTCGGAGGCAGGGTCGGGTGACGCTGCGGGACGTGGCGGAACGCGCGGGCGTCTCGGTCACGACGGCGTCGTTCGTGCTCTCCGGGCGGCACGACATGCGCATCTCCGCGGCCACCGAGGAGCGGGTGCTCCAGGCCGCGCGCATGCTCGACTACCGCAAACGGCTGGTGCCCGGCTCGGCCGTGCCCACCGGCGCGCCGGCCGTCGGGCTGATCTCCGACGTGGTCGCCACCGAGGCCTTCGGCGGCGAGATGATCCGCGGCTGCATCTCGGCCGCCACCGAACGCGGCCACGTCGTGCTGATGACCGACAGCGAGGGCGTCGACGAGATCGAGGACTCCGCCGTCCGGGCACTGCTGTCCCGCGGCGTCGACCGGTTCATCTACGCGACGCTGGGGACCATCGAGTACCGCCTGCCCGAGGCACTGGCCGGGCTGCGCGTGGTGCGGATGAACAACGTCGACCCGGCCGCCGTGGTGCCGGCCGTGCTGCCCGACGACCACCGGGCCGGGCGGGAGGCGGCCCAGGCGCTGGTCGCGGCCGGGCACGGCGGCGGCATCTGGCTGGTCGGCGAGGTCGAGACCGGGGCGTACGCGGCGGGCAGGCGCCTCGCCGGGATCCGGGCCGGGCTGCGCGCGCACGGGCTGAAGCTCGCCGGGCACGTGCGGTGCGGCTGGTGGCCGGGGGAGTCCCGGGCCGCGCTCGCGACGCTGATCGCGGACGGCTGGCGGGAACGGGAGCGGCCGACCGCGGTGATCGCGATGAACGACCGGGCGGCGATGGGCGTCTACCAGGCGGTCGCGGCGGCCGGGCTGCGCGTGCCGGACGACCTGTCGGTGATCTCGTTCGACAACTCCGACGTGGCCCGCTGGCTGGACCCCGGCCTGTCCAGCATGGCCCTGCCGTACTTCGACATGGGCCGCCGAGCGGTCGAACTCCTGCTCGGCGACGAGCCCGACCCGCGGACGCACCGGCTCGCCATGAGCCTGCGCGCCCGCGGCTCGATCAGCGGCCCGGCGCCGGACCGGTCCGGGACTCGCCCGGCGTCTCGTCGTCGGGTCGGCTGAGCAGGATCGCCCTCTGCAGCAGCGCGTCGGCGACCAGTTCCTGCATCGCCGGTGCGGAGTCCTTCTGGTAGCGGGCGATCAGATGGTCGAAGATGCCGAGCGCCTCCCGTCGGCCGCCCTTCTTCCGGCCCGTCTCGGACGCGTAAGCGAGCGCGTCCCCCGGCGCGGAAGCGTTCAACTCCCGCAGAAATACCGCGGCCTTGGCCGCCGCCTCGGCGAACTGCTCCGGAGCCTCCTCGGCCAACTGCTGTAACCGGCTCAGTGCCTGCTGCGCGGCGTCGATCCGCTGATCGGGATCCCACCGGGCGGCAACGGCCCTGTTGTGGAGAGCGTCCGCCAGGATGCTCCGCACGATGGTGGAGTCCTGGCCGTCGTAGCGGGCGATCAGGTCGTCGTAGACGGCTGCGGCTTTTCTGCTGCGCCCGGACGTGAACAGCAGGTTCCCCTTGTTGAACATGCCCAACGCGACGATCTCCGCGATGCGCGGCGACGTGGCGGTCCCGAAGCGGGCGATCAGCTCGTCGAACGCCTGGAGCGCCGGTTCGATCTCATTCTCAGCCGCCATGGCCATCCCCTTCTCGAACAGAAATCCGGCGAAATCCTCGTGCAACCAGGGCGAGCTGGGGAGATATTGGCTGAGGAAGCCCCCCGCGGCGACTCGCCCCTTGGTGAAGACGTGATCCTTGCCGAGCGTCTCTTCCAGATGGCCGCGCAGCCGGCGCGCCTCGTTGTCCGCCTCGGCGCCCGGACGCGATCGCCGCAGCGACTCGATGTGGTTGCTCCGCGCGATCAGGGTGATGAACCCGTTCTCCCCATACGTCCTTGTCGCATCCGCGGCCACGGTTCTGAGCAGTCTCTCGGCCGCGGGCCAATCGCCCTGCCAGCCGACCTCGATGGCCGTGAGCTGGCGCGTCATCAGGGTGAGCCGGAAGTCCGCGCCCAGGACCCGCCGTTGTTGTGCCAGTAGTTCCTCGTAATCCGGGCGGACCTGTTCCCAGGACAGCTGCCGACGGCGTGCGTCCAGAACGTTGTGCCGGGCCGCCAGCACCACCGCGCTGTCAGCGGGCCAGCTGCCCGATCGGACCTTCAGCACTTCCAGCCAGATGCGCTCGGCCTCCGCGGGATGGGTTGATGACCCAAGCAGACGAGCGAGTTGCTGCCAGGCTTCCAGGCGGGTCTCCGCCACCGGTTCGTTCCATGCCGAGCGGGCATCGAGCAGAGACCGTAGGAGCGTGATACCGGCCTGGGCACGGTCCATGTATCCATAGGCCTGAGCCGCGTGTTCGCTCGTCGTGGCCAGCGTGATCAGGGCGGCGTCGTCCAGTCGCGGGGCGGAGTGCGTCAGAAGGGCTTGCAGGTGCGGGGTGAGCAGCCGGTACTTCGCCCAGGCGGAGAGCCGGTCCGGACTCAGCCCGTCGAGTTCGGTGGCGATCAGCGTGACCGCGGTGATGCGGATGAGGCGCTCGTGCGCCTTCGCGCGCGTTTCCAGCAGGTGCTGCCGGTTGGTGTCGGCGACCACGGCATGCACCCGAATCCCCGGCCCGGTGATGCCACGCCTGCGGGATCCCGGCTCGGCCAAGGTGATCAGGCCGAGGTTGTCAAGTCCTTCCAGCAGCTGACGCAGGCTCGGTGGAGCGGCGCCCCTGACGCAGGCGGCGAGGAACGAGTCGAGCCGGTTGCCGAGCAGCGCCAGCGGTATCGACTCACCCGCGGCGAAGCAGCTGAGCAACCGCAGAGCCGGGCGCGCCTGCGGCATCCCGCGAGCGGCCAGGGCGTCGAGCGACAGCTCCCAGGTCCGCATCAGCATCATGCGTTCGACCGCGGCGGGATTGTCCGCGGCCGTCTCGGCGGCCCGGACGAAGCGTGGGTCGGCGTCCAGCGCCGCGTGATAGCCCCGGAAGGTGTTGTGGGGGGCGTACGGGCTGTTGAGATAGAGACCGGCCAGCCGCAGGGCCAGCGGGAGTTTCCCGAGCCGGCGGGCCAGGTCCCGCGCCTCGGATTTCGGGCCGGCCCGCGGTGCGAGATCGAGCAGGATCGCGGCGGCGGCGTCGTCCTCGAGTTGCCCGACGTCGATCACGGACGCCTTCGCCGGCCATCGGTCTCTGCTCCGGTGCCGGCTCGTCACCAGGACCAGCCCGGTACGCGCGACACGGAGCCAGCCGGTTCCGTCGCGCACCGGCTCGGCCTCTCGGCCCCCGTCCCGCCCGGGCCGGCCCAGCATCTCCAGCTCATCGGCGTTGTCGACGATCAGCAGCCATCCGGCGGGGGCGTCGTCCAGCAGCCGCCACAGCTGATCGGGACTCTCCGGGGTGGCGGCGCCGATCTCGGCCACCGTGGCCTGGTCGGAGGTGAGCCCGGCTGCGACGGCGCGCAGCCCGTCGACGAGGCCGCCGGCGGTCACGGCCGAGACCTCCCACGCGGGGTCGTCCTGCTGCCCGTGGACAGCGGCGCTGCGGACGAGTTCCCGCGCCAGCGTGGACTTGCCCGTGCCGCCGGCGCCCGCGAGCACCACGAGACCACCCTGACGCCGGTATTCCGCCAGAGTGGCGAGGAGACTCTTCCGGCCGCGCACCCGTTCCGGCAGTCCCTCGACGCGGACCGGCGCGCTGTACAGCGGTGCGAAGCCGTCCTCGTCGTCCTCGTCGGGCTCGGCCCCGGCTGTCTGCCCTTCCGCTGAGGGCTCGTCCAGGACGCCGTAATCCTTCGGCGGGACAACCTCCGGCACGGCCGGAGCCTGCGGGTCATAGGCCAGGACCGCTATCGCCCCGAGGAGGGCGACCGCGGTCCAGATGACCCATGGCCGTTGCAGGAAGCCGGGTAGCGGCAGGCCCGTCGCGATGTTGCTGGCGAGCGGCAACAGCACGAGCATGCAGACGCCGGAGACGACCGAGGTGACCTTGCGCAGCCTGCGCCGCCGCTGGTCGTCCGGCATGCCGCGCCTACCGAGCCGGTGCGCTGAACACGGCCTCGGGAACGGTCACAGCGCTCAGCATCTCATGTGGACACGCGCAGTGGTAGCTCAGCGCGACTTTCCGGCCGCGCTGAGCTACCACTCTCGTCAGGCGGCTCGGGTGATGCGGAGCGTGACGATCTCGAAAGGCCGCAGCGACAAGGAACGTTCGTTCTCCGGGAGGTCCGGCAGCGGACGTTCGTGCAGGTCGGTGCGCTGGAAGCCAGTCGCCTCGAACGAAGTGTCAACAACGGTGCTTCCGGGCGTACCCAAGGACTCGTAGAGCCGGACCACGACGTCGCCGGACCGGTCGTCGGCCAGCTTGACCGCCTCGATCAGGACGCCCGGGGAGCCCTCCAGGCGCACCAGCGCCGGCACCCCGCGCCCACCGGTACGGGTGACCGGCGGCAGGTTGAGCGCGTAGCCCGCGGCCACCGCGTCGGCAGGCGTCGCCGCCGGGACGAACCGGAAGCGCAGGTCGTGCGACCCCTGGTCGGTGTCCGGGTCGGGGAACCTCGGCCCGCGCACCAGCGTCGCCCGGACCTGGGTGGCCATGCCGCCGCCCTCGCGGGCCACCCGCCGCACCTCGTGCCCGTAGGTGCCGTCGTTGGCCAGCGCCACCCCGACCGGCTCGCCCACGTGCACCCAGCGGTGCGCGGCCACCTCGAAGCGGGCGGCGTCCCACGACGTGTTCTCGTGCGTGGCCCGGGTGACGTGCCCGAACTGCGTCTCGAAACGCGCGCGGTCGGCGTGCACGTCCGCGTCGAAGCCCAGCTTGAGCAGCCGGTGCTGCTCGTGCCAGTCCACCTCGACGCGGATCTCGACGCCTGCCTGGCCGGGCCGCACGGTGAACGTCTGCCGCGCGGTGGACGAGCCGAACGCGCGCTCGACGACAGCCTGGGCGGCGCCGTCCTCGGTGACGGAGAAAGTGGACGACTCCACGCCGGTCACGTCCTCGACGGTGGCCCGGTAGTGCCGGTCCACGTCCCAGGCGTCCCAGTGCGCGGGGTAGTCCGGGTGCAGCTGCAGCACGCCGCCGCGGCCGCCGGGGGCGATGGCCTCGGTGCCGGTGGCGACGTCGACCAGCGACACGATCGTCCCGTCCTCGCCCAGGGTGACCTCGGTGCGATCCGACCGCAGGGTCCGGCCGTCGACCTCCGCCCGTGCTTCCGACGCCGGAGACTGGATGACGGCCTCGCCGGCGGTGGGGCGGGAGTCGAACACGACAGCGTTGTCACCCGGGCCGGCCAGCGCTTCCTGCGACTTTTCGATGAGTGCGGCCAGAACCACCGCAAGCTCCGCGTAGGTCTCGCGGGCCTCGCGGTGCACCCAGGAGATCGACGACCCGGGCAGGATGTCGTGGAACTGGTGCAGCAGGACGGTCTGCCAGTGGTCGCGCAGCTCGTCGTACGGATAGTCGGCCACGCCGAGCACCGCCGCGGTCGCCGCCCACAGCTCCGCCTCGCGCATCAGGTGCTCGCTGCGCCGGTTGCCGCGCTTCATCGCCGCCTGCGACGTGAGCGTGCCGCGGTGCAGCTCCAGGTACAGCTCGCCGTACCACTGTGGTGGTTCCGGCAGCTCGGCCCGGGCCGCGTCGAAGAACGCCTCCGGCCCCTCCAGGCGTACCTTGGGCACCCCCTCCATGCCGGCGGCCCGCCGCGCCCGCGCGAGCATCTCCCGGGTCGGGCCGCCACCGCCGTCGCCGAACCCGAACGGCAGCAGCGACCGCGTCGCGGCGCCCTTCTCCTTGAAGTTGCGCGCGCTGAAGTTCAGCTCCTTCACCGTGATCTCGCCGTTGTACGTGTCGGCCGGCGGGAAGTGCGTGAACACCGAGGTCCCGTCGATGCCCACCCACTCGAGCGTGTGGTGCGGGAAGCGGTTGACCCGGTTCCAGGAGATCTTCTGGGTGAGGAAGTAGTCGATGCCGGCCTGCCGGACGATCTGCGGCAGCGCGCCCGAGTAGCCGAACGAGTCGGGCAGCCAGGCCACCCGCGTCTCGTGGCCGAGGTGCTCGCGGAAGAACCGGGCGCCCTCGGTGAACTGCCGGACCATCGCCTCGCCGCCGGGCAGCACCGTGTCGGACTCCACCCACTGGCCGCCGACCGGCACGAACCGGCCCTCGGCGACCCGCTGCTTGGCCCGCTCGAACAGCGCCGGGTGGTCCTCGCGCAGCCACGCCCAGTGCTGCGCGGCGGACATCACGTAGACCAGGTCGTCGTTCTCGTCCATCAGCTGCAGCACGTTCGCGACCGTCCGGGCGACCTTGCGCCGCGTCTCGCGCAGCGGCCACAGCCAGGCCGAGTCGATGTGCGCGTGCCCGACCGCGCTGACCGTGTGCGCGCTGGCCGACGCCGGCGCCTCCAGCACCTTCACGAGCGGTTCGCGGAGCAGCTCAACATCCTTCGTCCCGTACGCGTCGACGAGATCGAGCGTCCGGTCGAGGGCGCGCACCGCCAGCGCCCGCAGCGTCACGTCGACGCCCGGCTCGTTGAGCAGCCCGGCAACGAGCTCGATGTCGTGCACGAGGCCGGCGAGGGCCAGGTCCCGGACGACGACGGCGGCCGCGTCGAGCGTGTACAGCTCCTCCTCGCCCGCGGTCCGGCGGTCGCCGAGCTGGGAGGGCGCGAACTGGGAGACGCCGTTGCCGAAGAACTTCGGGTTCGCCGCCGCCTCGAGATAGAGCTCGAAGGAGCCCGCGTCCGGCAGCGGGATCCAGGTGTTGCGCGGCTCGACGGCCTTGATCACCGTGCCGTCGGCGTCGTAGACCAGCCCCTCGGACTGGAAGCCGGGCATCTGCTCGCCCGCCCAGCCGAGGTCGACCTCCAGCTCCACGCGTGTGCCGCGGGCCTCCGCCGGGACCGTGCCGGTGATCCGGAACCAGATGGTGTCCCACGGCCGGCCCCACCGGCCGCCGATCGGGAACGGCTGGTAGTCGGCCTCCCTGGCGACCTTGAACGGGACCGGCTCGCCGCGCACCTCCCACGCCGCCACCTCGACCTCGGCCACGGGCACGGCCACTGCCGGGTTGATGCGGTCACGGAGGGCGCGGTCGAGCCGCTGCTGGGTGATGTCCTCGGAGTGCATACCTGATATTGCTCAGGAAGTGCCCTCCAGCGCTACCGCCACGGGCCGGATCTCCAGACGGACCCGGGTGCCGGGCGCCAGCTCGGTGACCCGTCCGGACGCCACCTGCGCGGTTACCAGAGCATCGCCGACCTGCACGATCACCCGGCTGAAAGGTCCCAGGAAGCTCGCCGTGAGCACCTTGCCGGGACCGTCCGTGTCCGGCACCACATCGACGGACTCCGGGCGTACCAGAGCAGTGACCTGGGTCTTGTCTCCCGATGCCGGCGTAACCAGGGGCAGGGCGGTGCCCATGACCTCGACGCCGTCGCCCTTGAGGACGCCGGGCAGGCGGTTGCTCAGACCGACGAAGTCGGCGACGAACGCCGTGGCGGGGGAGAGGTAGACGTCCGCGGGGGCGCCGAGCTGCTCCAACCGGCCCGACCGCATGACGCCGACCCGGTCCGCGACCGCGAGCGCCTCCTCCTGGTCGTGCGTGACGAAGAGCGTGGTGGTCCCGACCTCGGTCTGGATCCGCTTGATCTCCTCGCGCAACTGCACCCGCACCTTCGCGTCCAGCGCGGAGAGCGGCTCGTCCAGCAGCAGCACCGTGGGCCGGATCGCGAGCGCCCGGGCCAGCGCGACCCGCTGCTGCTGACCGCCGGAGAGCTGATGCGGGTAACGGTCCGCGTGCGAGGCGATGCCGACCAGCTCGAGCATCTCCGCGGCCCGGTTCTTGTCCGCGCCGCGCTTGCGGAGCCGGAGGCCGAACTCCACGTTCTGCCGGGCCGTGAGGTGCGGGAACAGGCTGTACGCCTGGAACACCATGCCCATGTCGCGGCGGTTGGCGGGCAGCCCGGTGATGTCCTTGCCGTCCACCACCACGGTGCCGCTGTCCGCGTCCTCCAGGCCGGCCAGCACCCGCAGCGCGGTGGTCTTGCCGCAGCCGGACGGGCCGAGCAGGGCGATCAGCTCGCCGGGGTGCAATTCGAGATCAAGACCATCGAGCGCGTGTACGGTGCCGAACGTGCGCCGCAGGCCTTGCAGATGTACGGCGACGCCGCCGTTCACGCCGTTCCTCCGAACCTAGAAGTGACAGAACAGCGATCAAGACACTCGCTTCGCTCGGTCATGACGCGCTTCTCTTTCGTCGATCGCCGACCAGGGACAACAGCAGGAGCAGCACGAACGCCAGCAGCAGCGCCGCCAGCGAGACGGCCACCGACATGGTGGCGCTGCTCTTGCCCAGGAGGTTGATCGCCACCTGCAGGTTGGTGCGGTTCAGCAGGGAGGCGATGGTGAACTCGCCGAGCACCAGGGCGACCGTGAGGAACGCCGCGGAGAGCACCGCCGACCGGATGTTCGGCAGGACCACCCGGGCCATCACGGTGAACCAGCTCGAACCCAGGCTGCGGGCCGCCTCGGCGAGTGTCTTGACGTCGATCGCGGACAGGCCGGCGTCGATCGCGCGGTAGGCGTACGGCAGGACCAGGATCGTGTACGCGAAGGTCAGCGTCAGCGACGAGCCGCCGATCAGGTAGTTCACCCACGCGTACACCGGCGCCAGCCCGACCACGAGCACGATCGCCGGGATGGTCAGCGGCAGCAGGCAGATGAACTCGACCAGCCGCCGCAGTCCGGGCAGCCGCAGCCGGACCCAGATCGCGGTCGGCACCAGCAGCGCCAGCATCAGCACCGCGGTCAGCGCCGCCTGCCCGAGCGACATCAGGATGCCCTCGGCCAGGTCCGGGTAGGTCGCGCTGAGCTCCGGCCAGTTGATCAGCGTGGACCAGGTGCTCTGCTCGCCGCGGGTGGTGAACTCGACCATCGCCACGATCGGCAGCAGGAAGAAGATGCCGAGGAGGGTCAGTACCACCCACCGGAAGATGGACTGCTTCCTTCTGAAACTCAGCCGAGCCACTTGGCCGTCCTTCGCTGGAGCAGCGCGTAGAGCGCCATGACGACGGCGACGACCACGATCATGCCCAGGGCCATCGCCTTGCCCAGGTTGGCCTGACCGAGCACGACCTCGCTGGTCAGGGCGCCCCGGATCTGCAGCGGGATGATCGGGTTGCCCTGGCTGACCAGGGCGGCCGCGGTCGCGTACGCGGAGAAGGCGTTGGCGAACAGCAGCAGCGCGCTGCCCAGGAACGACGGCGCCAGCAGCGGGCCGGCCACCTTCGTCCAGTAGACCCAGGTGCTGCCGCCGAGGCTCTCGGCCGCCTCGCGCCACTGCGGCCGGATGCCGTCCAGAGCGGGCAGGAAGACGATCACCATCAGCGGGATCTGGAAGTACGTGTAGACCAGGATCAGCCCCGGCAGCTCGAAGAGCCACACGCCGCCGGCGTAGATGTCCACGCCCACCTGCTCGCGCAGGAAGACGGTGGCGAAGCCGGACAGCCCGATCGTGGCGATGAACGCGAACGCCAGCGTGACCCCGCCGAACTGGGCGAGCACCCCGGACGCGGCGGTCACCGCGCGCCGGAGCAGCCCGTTCGGCCGGGCGGTGACCAGCGCGTACGCCAGTAGCGCCCCGAGCACCGCACCGATCAGCGCGGTGCTCGCGGACAACAGGATGCTGCGCCCGAACGCGTCCAGGACGTAGCTCTCGCCGAGCGCCCGGACGTTGGCCAGGGTGACCCCGCCCCGGTCACCCGCGAACGCCCCGATCACCACGACGAGAGTCGGGGTGACCAGGAAGATCGCGACGTAGGCGAAGAACGGGACGGTGCCGAGCGCCCTTCTCAGTACGCCTGCCACGTCAGCCGATGGCCTTGGCCCAGTTGGCGGTCAGGTATTCCTTGGCCTTCTTGGTCTGGTCCTCGGTCTGGAACACCGGGGTGCCCTCGGTCTTGGGCAGCGCGCCGTACGCGGTCTTGTCGATCGTGCCGGCCTTGTCCATCGCCTCGGCGCGGACCGGGCGGGCACCACCCTTGAGCCAGAGATTCTGACCCTCGTCCGAGTAGAGGAACTCCTGCCACAGCCGCGCGGCGGCCGGGTGCGGGGCGTCCTTGCTGATCGCCTGCACGTAGTACGAGCCCACCACGGCGCCGGCCGGGACCACGGTCTTCCACGCCGGGGTCTTCTTGGCCTGCGCGACGTTCAGGTAGTCCCAGTCGATGACCACCGGGGTCTGACCGGACTCGATGGTCGCCGGGGTCGGGTCCACCGGCAGGAAGTTGCCGGCCGCCTTCAGCTTCTTGAAGAACTCGACGCCGGGCGCGATGTCGTCGGCCGAGCCGCCGTTGCCGAGCGAGGCCATCACCACGCCGGAGAATGCGGCGCCGGCCTGGGTCGGGTCGCCGTTCAGCGCCACCTTGCCCTTGTACTCCGGCTTCAGCAGATCGGCCAGGGTCGCCGGGGCGGGCACCTTGGCGCTGTCGTAGCCGATCGCCATGTAGCCGCCGTAGTCGTTGGTCCAGGTGCCGTTCGCGTCCTTCAGAGCGTCCGGGATCTCCGACCAGGTGGCCGGCTTGTACGGCGCGAACTTGGCCGTGTTGGCGCTGGCCACGGCGCCGCCGAGGTCGAACACGTCGGGCGCCTTGTCCTGGCCCTTGAGCTGGTCGGCGGCGTTGATCTCGTCCTGGCTGGACGCGTCCGGCTGAGCCGAGTTGACCTTGATGCCGTACTTGGTGCCGAAGGTCTTGATGATCTCGCCGTAGTTGGCCCAGTCCGGCGGCAGCGCGATGACGTTGAGCTGGCCCTCCTTCTTGGCCTCGGCGATCAGGGCGTCCAGGCCGCCCAGGTCGGCGGCGGACGCCGCGGTGGCGGCGGTGGCGGTGCCGGACGTGCCGCCCTCGTCCTTGTCCTCGGGCGGGGCGCAGGCCGCGGTGGCGGCGAAGGCCGTGGCCGCCACCAGGGCGACAGCCGAACGTGCAAGGGTCCGCACTTTGTATCCTCCTCGGGGCGGCCTGAGGGGCTGGGCCGCCATCAGGCGTTGATCTTGACCGAGGTTGGTTGGCGTCCGGGCAAACTCCAGCTGACAAGTCGGTCAGGTCTGCGCCACAACCTCGGGGTGCGACCGGATGAATGCCGCAAGGTCATCGTTCCGTACGGCCCTGAGCATCTGAAGACTCGTTTCGGTCAAGATCTCCACGCTACCCACGCCTGGCACGTTCCGGCTGTGGAACTCGCCATTGTTCGTCTTCAGCGTCACGAGTTCGTCCGGTTCGATCCCACGCATCGCGAAGACCCAGTCCTCCAGCGGGATCCCGCCGTCGTCCACGGTCATCGTGCGGCCGATCGCCCGGAGCAGACCCGGCAGCTTCTGCGGCGAGCTCAGCCCGGAGTCCACCGCCTGCTTCAGCACCGCGCGCAGGAACTGCTGCTGGTGCCGCTGCCGGCCGTAGTCGTAGTCGCCGTTCGCCAGGAGGTCCCGCTGCCGCACGAAGTCCAGCGCCTCGGTCGGATTGAAACAGCGATCACCCTTGGCGTACGTGTTCGGCGTCGTGCCCGCGATCTTGTGGCGGATCGTGCCGTCGGAGTTCAGCTTGTACGGCACCGCCGGCTTGCCGGTCTTGTTGTCCCGCCCCTTGTGCACCGATTTCGTGGTCTCGTCGACGTACATGCAGACCCGGCCGAGCACGTTCACCACGCCGGCGAAGCCCTGGAAGTCGATGATCGCCCCGGCGTCCGGGGTGATGCCGGTCAGCTTCCTGACCGTCAGCGCCAGCAGCTCGAAGCCACCCGACAGCGCCTTCGCCCCGGTCAGGCCACGGCTGCCGAACGCGAACGCGGCGTTGATCTTCGCTTTGCCGCCGGGGTACCTGACCGCGCCGTTGTCGAACTTCGGGATCTGCACGTAGCTGTCGCGGGGCAACGAGACCAGGTAGCCCGTCTCGTGCCCGGCCGGGATGTGCAGGATGATGATCGAGTCGGACCTGGTCAGCGCCGACGGATCCTGGTTCTTCCGGGTGTCCACGCCGACCAGCAGGATGTTCTTGGCGCCCTTGACCTGCACCCGCTCGCGTTCCGGCGCCCGGCGCACCGACCCGAGCAGGTTCTGCTGGGTCACCGTCTTGGTCGCCTGGTTGACCGTCACCCTCATCGCGGCGACCGCCCCGCCGCTCCCGAGCACGAGCAACACGCCCACCCAAACCAGTACCAGTCCCCAGCGCGGTCTCTTCACACCTTCTGGACGCTCGCCGGCCCTTGATCCGTTGTCAGTTTCCGCGAAGTTCACATTCCCGTCGCCAAATCCCGCCCAGCGTCCAACTTGGCGTCACCGCCGCGCCGTCCGGGTTTCCTAGTGTTTCGCGGATGTCTCCGAACCCGGACGTAAGCGTCGTCATCCCCACGCGGTTCCGTCCCGGCCTCGTCGTCCGGGCGGTACGCAGCGCGCTCGCCCAGACACATCGCGACCTCGAGGTGATCGTGGTCGTCGACGGGCCGGACGAGGCCACCGAGGACGCGCTGGCCGCCCTCTCCGACGACCGGGTCCGGGTCCTCACGCTGCCCGAGAAGGGTGGCGCGCCGAACGCCCGGAACCGGGGCGCGCAGGCCGCCCGCGGCGCCTGGGTGGCGTACCTCGACGACGACGACGAGTGGCTGCCGTCCAAACTGGAGGTACAGCTCGCCGCCGCGGCGGCCTCGGGCGCGACGGTCCCGGTCGTGGCCAGCCGCCTGATCAACCGGACACCGCGCGCCGACTCGGTCATGCCGCGCCGGTTGCCCGGCCCCGGCGAGCCGATCAGCGAGTACCTGACCGTGCGGCGCGGCCTGTTCTACGGCGACGGATTCATCCAGACCTCGACGATCATGGCGCCGGCGTCGCTGTTCCAGCGGGTGCCGTTCACCGTCGGGCTGCGCCGCCAGCAGGAGCTCGACTGGACGCTACGGGCGCTGCAACAAGAAGGCGCCGCGCTGGTCTTCGCCTCCGAGCCGCTGGTCCTCTGGCACCAGGACGAGGACCGTGACCGGATCAGCCTGCACTCGCCCTGGCGCGAGCAACTGGAGTGGCTGCGCGCCAGCCGCCCGCTGTTCACCCGCCGCGCGTACGCCGCCTTCGCGATGAGCGTGCTGTCCTCGATGGCCGCGACCACCCGCAGCTTCAGCGTCTTCCGGGAGATCCTGGCCGAGGCGCGCGGACACGGAAGACCTGGAATCATCGACTACGTGACCTACCTACAGATCTGGGCGCTGCCGCCGGGCATCCGGCACCAGCTGCGCGACAAGGTGCTCGGCCGGACAGCCGCGCCCGCCTCCGCACCCGCCTCCCGACAGCGGGTCGATGTCGGCTGACCGGGCCGGCCGGCCGGTGGTGGTCTGGCGCAGTGCGCTGCTGCCGGGTTCGGAGACTTTCGTACGCAACCACGGCGCCCACCTGACCCGGTGGTCGCCCGCGTACCTGGGCGCCACCCGGATCACCTCGGCGTTGTCCCTGCCCACCGACGTGATCGCGTTCCCCGACGGCAAGGGCTTCCTGCGGCTGCGGCTGACCGGCTCGTCGCCGCGGCTCACCGCGGCCCTGCGGACTCTCAACCCCGCCGTGGTGCACGCCCACTTCGGCGGCGACGGCTGGCTGGTGGCCCGGGCCGCCGCCGCGGTCGGCGCGCCGCTGGTGGTGACCGTGCACGGCCACGACGTGACCCGCCAGCCGAACACCCCCGGCCCGCACGGCATCCGCTACCGCCGCAACCTGCGCGACGTCTTCCGCCGCGCCGCCGTGATCCTGGCCGTCTCGTCCCGCATCCGCGACCGGGCGGTCGCCCTGGGCGCCGACCCGGCGAAGGTCCGCGTCCACCACACCGGCATCCCCGTCCCGCCCGCCCAGCCGCCGGCCTCCCCGCGCTGGGACGTCGCCTTCGTCGGCCGCCTGGTCGAGAAGAAGGGCGTGGCCGACCTGCTCTCCGCGCTCCGCCGCACCCCCGCTTCGGCGGTCGTGATCGGCGACGGCCCGCTCCTGGAAAGCCTCCGCGCCCAGGCGTCCGACCTGGACGTGACCTTCACCGGCGCGCTGCCACCGGACGAGGTCGCCGCCCACCTGGCCGCCGCCCGCATCCTGGCGGCCCCGTCCCGCACCGCCGCCGACGGCGACGAGGAGGGCCTGCCCACCACCATCCTGGAGGGCGCCGCCCACGGCATCCCGGTCGTCGCGACCCGCCACAGCGGCATCCCCGAGGCCGTCCTCGACGGCGAGACCGGCCTGCTCTCCACCGAGGGCGACGTGCCGGCCCTGGCCACCAACATCACCCGCCTCCTGACCGACGAGGCCTTGCGCACCAAGTTCGGCGCGGCCGGCCGCACCCACGTGGCCGAGAACTTCGACCTGACCAAGCAGTCCGCCCGCCTCGAGGACCTCTACGACGAACTGGCCGGTCGCGGGTGAGGACGTTGTCCATGAACGTTTGCCCGGTGTAGATAGTCAGGCGGCTTTCGTTGCGTAAGCACGTTCATGGCAGTCGGGTGAGTTAACCATCTCAGTGCATTGATCAATACTCATTCCTTAGCCAAGTGATTGATCAAGCTTTGCGGCCACCCTCGCCTATTTTGATCATCTTTGACATCTATTTCACATTGGTCGAATGCTGGATCGCTGTCGAGTGTGGCCTCGTGGAAGCTTATGGTTTCGCTGAAATGCGACTTCCTGAACGACACCTCACCCCTCAATGCCGCCTCGTTGAACGATACCCGCCCGCGGAAAATCGACTCGTCAAATCTGGCGCCGTCGAGAAAGCTTGATCTAGAAAAGTCTCCGCTGCCCGTGAAGTCCACATAACTGAAGAAAGCCGGTTCGAGAAATTTCACCCGGGAAAAGCTAATTCCGTCCATCGCTTTCGAATTATTGAAGTATGCCGCTCCTGAGAACGTTGCCTCATGGAAAGACGCGTCATGCAGAAACCTTGTTCCATAGAAACTGATGCCGTAGGTCTTCTTGCATTCAAACTGAACGCTTGCAAAAGAGGAGCTGTTCATGAAGAGAGCATTCTCGAATGTTGCCTGACCGGAGAATCTTGTGTATAAGAATGATGCTCTTCCGTAGAATTGCGCCTCGTCGAAGTTCGCGTGCCTGACCTGAGCGCCGCGAAGGTACCAATCAACCAAAGTCGCTCCCGAAAGATCGATGTCGATGTTCTTCCACAGGTCTTTCGGGGTTACCCGGGTTGCGGCGTTGACGTGCATCTCATCAGGGAAAGGGGTGCACAGATGAGCGATCAGGATTCGCTGCGCCGCACGGCGGACCTGCAACTCCTGTTGCGGGTCGCGGCCGGTGAACGTCGCCGACGACTCGATCCGTGCAGGCAGCTCGGTGATGACCCCCGATCCTGTAGCCGGCTCGTCTCGGCTGCCGGCCTTCGGCATGCGGTACGGCATGCGGAGATAGGCGCAGATAACGTTGACAATTGTCTGCTGCTGGTCGGCATGGTTTTGCGCCAGTCGCTCGAGGGAATACAGGCCCGCCAGCCGAACGGCGGCGTCGGACGAACCGAGCTGCTCTGCAGCTTTGGTATAAATTTCGGTAACACGCCGATCCGCTGCGTCCGCCTCGATGTGATCCTGCTTCCGAACTTCGAGGCGATGAGCATGTTCGGACAATTGCTGTCGGCGAACACCAAGCATGAGCGCCGCTACGGCGCCGCCCGCAGCGAAAAGGCCAAGCCCGTACTTGATGGCGTCGATCTGCAGTTTGGCGCGCTCGGGTTCTGTGCTGATGCCTGTGGCAATTAACAACATTGCAGTCAGGCATAACGTCCCGACACCAACTACGATTGCGACCACAGTCATGATCCCGCGGTCGGATAGCAACCACGGCCACCGCAGCCGCGGCGCAGGGCTGTGGGTGGAGCTTGACAGACTCCGTTTTGGATCGCTCGACGCCTCGCCGCCATCGGTTCCTTCATCCACTGCCGGTTTGTCATCCCCGTCGCGTCGCACCATCTGACCATAGTCAATGATGAATTCGCTCCAGATCCTCCCCGAGGGCAATATGTCGCGTATCAATAATTCCGGCATACTCGGTCTCTGCTGCGGACAACCCGCGACCGCGGCCCGGTGTGTCGCGGTCCGGTGTGTCGCGGTCCGGTGTGTTGCGGTCCGGTGTGTTGCGGCCCGGTGTGTTGCGGTCCGGTGTGTCGCGGTCCGGTGTGTTGCGGCCCGGTGTGTCGCGGTCCGGTTGACTCTCGTGGCCAGTGCGCTAACGGATCACGTCGGTGAAGAGGCGGGCGGCGGCGTCGCGGGCCAGCAGGAAGCCGACGATGCCGACGATCCACGCCAGGGCGTTGCTGCGGGCCAGCCAGTCGCCGGCCCGGGTCAGTAGCGGGGTGACGCGGTCGCCCGCCGTCAGGCGGATGGTCAGCAGGAGCAGGGCCGGCACGATCATCAGCAGGCAGTAGCCGGTCATGGTCAGCACGATCGCGCCCGCCGGCAGCTTCGCCGTGGTCAGCAGGCCGATCGCGGCGAGGTAGGGCAGCATCGTCGTCACCTCGGCCGCCGCGGCTGCCAGTGCCAGGCCGGCGGTGCCGCCTCCGGTGAGGGCGCGGTCGCGCCAGCGGTCCATGCGCAGGCCTCCGCCCTTCTTCTTTTCCAGCCGGAAGCTCAGGAAGAACAGGGCCACCCCGAGGACGAGCTGGGCCCACGCCACCGGGCGGGTGTCGAGCAGGCGGCTGATCTGGGGCAGGAACGCGTCGGCGCCGAGGGCCACGGCCACCCCGACGGCCAGGTAGAAGCCGGCGACCGTGCCGAGGAAGACCAGGATGCGGCCGGCCCGGACGCCGCCGGGGTGCATGAGCAGCCAGATCGGGATCAGCAGGGTGCCGAAGCTGGTGGAGTCGATCAGCGCGAGGACGGCCAGCGAACCCAGCAGTGCGATGTCCATGCGAACGAGCCTCGCGCGGGTTGGGAAAAGCCGCGTCCGCCAAAGGATGACCGGCGGAGTACATCTTTCGTCGGACGCCGGTGGAGGTGGGCCCGTGATGGGATGGGCGCATGTGGAGGGCGGCATTGCGGGAGCGCTGGCGGAGCAGCCTGTCGTTCCAGGATCGGTCCACCGCCGCGGCCACGTTCGCGGCGGGGCTGGCGTTCAACCTCGTCGGGCTGACCGGGCTCTGGCTCGAGCCGATGACGGCCGCGCCGCGGTGGTGGCACTCCGTGCTGCTGGTGGCGGGTTGCGTGGCGATGCTGCACAAGCGGGCTCATCCGGTGCCGATGCTCGTGGCGGGCGCCGCCGTGGCCACCGCCGACCTGCTGCTCGGCGGCAGCATGGGCATGGTCCTGGTCCTGTTCGACCTGATCTTCTCGGCCGGCCAGTTCGCCTCGGACCGGGCCCGGACCGTGGTGACGACCGCGGTGTTCGTGGTCATCGGCACCGCGAGCGTGGTGGGCGGTCTGGCCACCGGCGAGTTCCGCATCGCCGTCTTCGTCGGCCTGCAGATGACCACGCTGCTGTTCGTGCCGCTCTGGTGGTCGGCCAACATCCGGCAGCAACGCGAGCTGGGCGCCCTCGCCGCCGAGCGGACGGCCCGCGAGGCGGTCCTCGCCGAGCGCGCGGCGATGGCCCGGGACCTGCACGACGTCATCGCCGCGCACCTTTCCACGACTGCCCTGCGCTCGGGCGCCGCTCTGGCGATGCCCCCGGACACCGACCGCGACCGGAGCGCGCTGGGTGCCGTCCGCGCCAGCAGCTTGGCCGCCCTGGAGGAGATGCGTTCCATGATCATGCTGCTGCGGGCGGCGGAGGACCCGGTCGTGCCCGGCGGGCTGGATCGCCTGCCCGAGCTGGTGGAGGCGGCCACGAGTGGCGGACTCACCGTGGACGCGCGCCTGACGGCGGGGGAGGACGTCCCGGTGGTGGTGGGTCACGGCGTCTACCGGATCGTGCGGGAAGCCCTGACCAACGCCCGCAAACACGCGCCCGGTTCCCGCGTACGCGTCGAGGTGTCGCGTGTCGGAGACCGTCTGAGGGTGACCGTCGCGAACACCTTGACCTATCCATCCGACCACCTGGACCACGACGCGCTCACCGCGGGGAGCGGCCTGCCGTCGATGCGCGAGCGCGCGGCGCTGCTCGGCGGCGAGGCGACGGCGGGCCGCGACGCCGACGGGTGGCAGGTCCACGCGACGCTGCCGCTGCACGATGCCCGATGACGAAGCGCAAGGTCCGATGGCAAACCGTGAGGCTCGATGGCAAACCGTGAGGTCCGATGGCAAACCGTGAGGCCCGATGACGGACCGAGAGGCCCGATGGCGAAAGTGCGAGGCCCGATGACGAAGCGTGAGGGCCGATGACGATCCGGGTGCTGCTGGCCGACGACCACGCCGCGATCCGGGCCGGGCTGCGGCTCATGCTGGAGCAGGCGCCCGACATCGCGGTGGTGGGGGAGGCGGCGGACGGCGCCGTCGCCACCCGGCAGGCGACCGCGTTGCGCCCCGACGTGGTGCTCATGGACATTCGGATGCCCGGCACCGACGGCATCACCGCCACCCGGGCGATCACCTCGGCGGGCCTGGCGGACGTGCTGATCCTGACGACGTTCGACATCGACGAGTACGTTTACGGCGCGCTCCAGGCGGGCGCGGCGGGCTTCCTGCTGAAGTCCGTCGAACCGGGCGACCTGGTCGACGCCGTGCGGCACGTCGCGGGCGGCGACGGCGTGCTCGCCCCCGAGGTGACCCGCCGCCTGCTGACCGCCTTCGCCGCGGCCGTCCCCTCGGCCAGGCCGGAACACCCGGCGCTCGGCGATCTCACCGCCCGCGAACGGGAGATCCTCGCCGCGCTCGGCCGGGGCCTGTCCAACGCCGACCTGGCCGCGGCCCTGTCGATCAGCGAGGCGACCGCGAAGACACACGTCTCCCGGGTGCTGGCCAAGCTCGGCTGCGCCTCCCGGGTGCAGGCCGCGATCCTGGCCAAGGAGGCGGGCCTCGCATAGGTCCTGTCTCGTGCGCCTCCCGGGTGCAGGCCGCGATCCTGGCCAAGGTGGCGGGCCTTGCATAGGTCCTGTCTCGTGCGCCTCCCGGGTGCAGGCCGCGATCCTGGCCAAGGTGGCGGGCCTCGCATAGGTCCTGTCTCGTGGGCGATCCACGAGACAGGTCCGCGGGATGCCGACCAGCGCGAACAGGACTGGGACCTAACGCGCGTGTTCGAGCAGCGTGACAAGGAAGTGGCCGGGCTCCTCATACATGGCCATGTGTGCCGAGTCCTCGAACCACTCCACGACCACGCTGGGCGCGTCGAGGCGGGACACCCACTCCCGCACGGGGCCGGGCGGCGTCATCGCGTCGTGGCGGCCCAGGATCTGCACCATCGGCACCGGGAACGAGGTGATCCGGCCGAGGTCGAGGTCGCCGAGCTGCGGGATCATCACCTCGGAGGTCAGCGCGTTGCCGGCGGCCAGGGCGGCACGCTCCGCGGTGGTGTAGTCGGGCGAGAGCACGTCGCCGTCCATGTAGAAGGCGCACCCGTCGCGGCCGGCCCCGAACCCGCCGAGGCGCTGCACCCAGCCGCGCTCGACGATGATCTTCTCCAGCAGGGCGGCCGGGTCGCCCGGATACGGCTGCAGCGCGTCCAGTTCGGCCACCGCGTCGGAGAGACCCCGGCGTACGGCTTCGTCGCGCGTCCACCGCCAGCTGGCCGGCTCGCCCGCGGCCACCGAGATCACCTGGCCGACGCCGATGTACACGCTGAACAGGTCCGGCCGGGCGATCACCGCCAGCGTCGCCACGGCCGTACCCCAGCTGTGCCCGCAGACGGCCACCTGTGCGACGCCGAGCTCGGCGGTCAGCCAGGCGGCGAGTTCCACGGCGTCGGCGGTGTACCGATCGACCCGCAACGTCGGCCGGACGACCTCGGCGTCGGTGAGCGCGTGGGTCCGGCCCGCGGCGCGCTGGTCGTAGTTGACGACGGTGAAGAACTCCTCGACCGGGCGCTGCCACATCCAGGCCGTGGGCGCGAGCGGTGTGCCCGGTCCACCGTGGACCATGAGGAGCACGGGGTTGTCGCGTCGCCGGCCGCGGATGGACACCACCTGCGGGACACCGCCGAGCTCGACGACGCGGGTCTCGTCGATGCCGCCCGGGTTGGTGATCCGATTCAGATCGGCGATCACGGCGACCGGGTCGATCTCGGTGTCGTCCACGCGGACAGTATGTCTCAGGCGGGGGACAGCCCGGCGTCTTTGCTGAGCGGGGATCAGGGGGACAGCCCGGCGTCTTTTACTCAGCGGGAACCAGGAGACAGCCCGGCGTCGGCGAGCACGTGACGCACCAGGGAAGACTTGAGGAAGGCCACGAACGCGTCCGCCCCCACCGCGTTGCCGCCGGTCGTGGGCCGGATCGCGGCGTACTGGTCGGCGACGCGGTTGGCTTCCCGGAACTCCACCGCGCGCAGTTCCTTGCCGCCGGACACCGGGCCGTCGGATACCAGGTCGGTGCGTTGGACCAGCGTGGCGTCGGCGGCTCCGGCGCGTACGCGGCTCAGCGCGGCGGCCGGGTCCGGCTCGACGGTCGCGGGCCGCACGTCGGCGGTCGCCGCGGCCAGGGCGGCGCGGGTGCTCCGGCCGCATTCGGTCGCCTCGGCGCACATGGCGACGCGGGCCCGGGCCAGGTCGGCGACCCCTTCGATGCGGCCGGTTTCCGGTACGGCGATGACCACCGGATTGCGGGCGATCACCTCGGGATCGTCCCGGGTGAGCCCGTCGCCGACCAGTTCGGTGACGGCCGTCTCGGAGGACACGAACACGTCGATCGGGGCGCCCTCCCTGATGTGCTGGACGTGTTCGGTGCCGGCGCCGTACGAGACGGCCACGGTGATGCCGGGGAAGCCTTCCTCGAACATCGGGATGAGCCGGGTCAGTGTCGGGCGCAGCGGGTCGGCGGCGTGCACGACGACGATCCCGCCGGGCGCCCCGGAAGGTGCGGGCCCACCGGCGTGGTGATGGTGATGCCCGGACTCCGAGGGCGCCGGGATCGGAGCCGGTTCCGCCGCGGGCGGGCCCGAGCATCCGGCGAGCGCGAGGACGGCGGCGGCCGCCGGCCCGAGAATCCTCCCGGGCCGGCGGCCGCGATCGAACAGTGGGTCAGCAGGCACCGTTGTCCTGCCAGGGGCCCCACTCGCCACCGGTTCCGGGCGTCTCGCTCTGGGTCCAGTAGCGCGCCGTCCACTTGTGTCCGTTGTAGGAGACGGTGTTGCCGGCGACGTAGACGGTGGAAGCGCCCCAGGCCGCGGGGCAGCCGCCGCTCGGCGGGGGGTTGTCCGGCGGCGGGGTGGTCCCGCCACCCACGTTCACGTCGACGCAGGCGTAGAAGGCGTTGACCGTGTTGCTGACGTTCCAGACGGCCAGGATCTTGTGCCGTCCACCGGGCAGGCCGGTGACCGTGTGATTCACCCGTTCGTCGGGCTGCGCGCCGTTGCCGTTGAAGCTCTGGTGCAGGCGGCCGTCCACGTAGTACTGCCAGTCGGCCGTGTTGTGCCTGGCGGTGTTCAACCAGGAGAACGTCGTCGAGCTGTTGATCGACGTGACGCGCCAGCCCTTGTTGTCGTCGTTCAGCACACCGAAGCGGGTGCCGCCGCCGTTGCACTGCATGGAGCCCTTGGGCGCCTCGACGCTCTGCGGCTCGTACACGATGTCGCCGCAGTTGGCGACGGCTCCGGTCTTGCACTGTTCCTGGCGGCTGGGCGGGGAGGTGATCCAGCCGTGCGCACTGGCCGGGGAAGCCGGCACGATGACCGCGATCAGGGGCGCGGCGAGCACAGCGGCCGCGAGCGCGGCCAGTCTTCTCTTGAGGGTCATGACGCTCCTTCACGGAGGCGGGGGGCCTTGTATCCATCAAGAAACGTCAATACATTTAACTTTGTCAACAGTTAGGGCGAGAGTTTCGAATCAGTCAAAAACGTAGCCGCGCCGCGACCCTCCGGGCGTTCAGCGGGACGACCGAGAGCATCAGCCGGCCGGACGCGTCCGTGACCAGCGCGACCACCGTCGGGCGGCCGCCGTGCAGCAGCACGCGCGGGCGGGGTTTCTCCAGCTTGGACGCGCGCAGGGCGGCGCCGCCGGCCGCACCTGTCGCGTTGAGCCGGCCAGGCGCCAGCGCCGGGTCGTAGGCGCCGCGCTGAGCGGACAGGATGCGGCGCCGGCCGGTCGGGTCGCCGCCGGCGATCAGGGCCTGCAGGTCGAAGCGGATCTCCACGCGCCGGCCGGCCCGGGACACCCGGGCCTCGATCTCCTCGGCGCCGGCCGACAGATCGGCGGCGCCGTTGCCCATGGCGGTGAGGATCAGCTCGTCGCGGTGCCAGGCCGCGGCGGTGACGTCCAGCTTCGCGTCCCAGTCGGGGGTGCTGGTGACGTCGAAGTCCTCGTCCGGCAGGCGGCCGAGGCCGGGGTAGCCGGCGTAGCGCCGCCCGCCGCGCTCGGTCGTCGGGGGCAGACCGTGCCTGGCGTCCTGGCGGATCACGGCCAGCAGGTCGTCCAGGTCGCCGTCGCGGGCCACGGCCAGGCGGATCCGGGTCTCCGGCGCCAGCCGGGCGGCGATCTCGTCGGTCAGGTGGTCGGCGGCGATCGTGCCGATGGTGTCGTGCACCTGCTGCTGGGTGGCCCGGTCCAGGCCGAGCAGGTCGTCCTCGAGCAGGCGGGCCAGCTCGTGGTCGAAGCGGCGGACCATCAGGGCGTCCCGCTTCTTGCCGGCGGGCACCAGCTCCGCCACGTACCCGACGATCTTGGCCGCGGTCTGCACCCGCAGCGTGTGCCGGCTCTGGTAGGTGATGTTGCCGCCGGTGAAGCGCCGCACCGCGTAGTAGAAGTCGTAGCCGGTCAGCACCGAGATCCGCCGGGCGTGGAAGCACGCCTCGAGGGTGAACGGGAAATCCGAGCCGATCCGCATGTCCTCGCGGTACCGGATGCCCTTGGAGACCAGCAGCGACCGGCGGAACAGCTTGGTGTTGGCCAGCGAGCGCGGCAGGGGCGAGTCGAAGAGGTCCAGGTCGGGCTCGTCGCGGGCGAAGACGTCCTGGAAGATGTGCCGGCTGTTGACCCCGACCACCTTGCCGAGCAGCACGTCCGAGTCCCACTCGTCGGCGGCGCGGACCATGCGCTCCAGCGCCTCGGTGCCGAGCCGGTCGTCGGCGCCGACGAAGAACACGTACCGGCCGGTGGCCGCGTCCAGGCCACGGTTGAACGGCTGCGCGGGTCCGCCCGAATTGGGCTGGTGCACCACCGTCATCCGGCCGGGGAACCGGCGGGCGAACCGGTCGAGCTCGGCGCCGCTGCCGTCGGTGGAGCCGTCGTCGACCGCGACGATCTCCATCCGGCCGGCCCCGATGGTCTGCGCGGCCAGCGAGTCCAGGCACTCGGTCAGGTAGGGCATCACGTCGTGGACGGCGAGCACGACGCTGACGTCCGGCGGCCCGAGCAGCCGCTGGTAGAGGGCGTCCAGCTTCTCCGCCTGCGCCGCCCAGGTCCAGGCGGGCAGCGGACTGTCCGGACCGTCGTACACGGCGCGGTATCCGCCGGGGTCGGCCAGCACGTCGCGGACGGCGCGGGCCAGGTCGGCGGCGTCGCGGGCCCGGAACACCTCGCCGATGCCGGTCTCCCGCACGGTCGCGGCCATCGTGCGGACGTCGCTGACGACGATCGGGAGGCGGGCGTGCGCGTACTCGAAGAACTTGGTGATCAGGGCGATCTCGTGGTTGGGCCAGCGGTGGATCGGGATCAGCCCGGCGTCGGCGCCGGACAGGAAGCGGGTCACCTGGTCGTAGGGCACGTAGGGGACGGCGTGCACGCGATCGTGCACGGGCGCCTTCGCAGGATCTTCGACAACCAGGGCGAGGTGTACGCCGGGGAGCTCGTCGATCGCCTCGACGGCGGTGGCGATGCCCCGCTGCGGCGACGCCGACCCGCTGTAGACGAGCAGGGGAGTGTCCGGGCCCACCCCGCACAGCTCGCGCAGGCCGGGCAGGTCGTCGCCGGGTTCGCCGAACTCGGGCGCGTTCAGCAGCACCTCGGGCCGGGCCGGCAGGTGGTGCTCGCGCTGGAGCATCTCGGCCAGGGTGTCCGAGACGGTGACCACGGCGTCGGCGGCGTGCGCGTACTCCCGCTCGTAGGCGCGGTGGGCGGGCAGCCAGCGCGCGTTGTCCCGGCGGGGCTTGGCGCCGGGCAGGAACTCGTGCGCGTCCCACACCAGCCGCACATCCCGGCCGGCCGCGCGGGCGCGTGCCTTGGCGCGGGCGCCGACGCCGAGCATCCGGGTGTCGTGCGCGTGGATCAGGTCGGGCTCGAGCTCGTCGATGACCGGGGCGAAGGCCCTCTCGTACGCCCACAGCCCGGGTTCGAGCCGGCGCCAGGACCGGTCGCCGAGGGCCGCGCCCCAGAACCGGACCTGCGCGTGCTCGACCGGGCGGCGGGCGAGGCGGGCGACGCGCAGGGGCGTCCCGCCGCGGGCGAGCAGGCGCCCGCGCACCCCGGCCCTGCCGGCGCCACCGCCGCCGAAGGGCAGCAGGCGCACCCGCGCCTCGCCGAGGTGCCAGCGCTCCTCGGCCGAGGTGGGTGAGCAGCCCAGAAGCGTGACGTCCCACCCGGCAGCGGCGGCGGACCGCGCCGCCTTCTGTACCCGGGAGTCGCCCCGCACACCGTTGTCGACCAGCATGACGACGCGACCGATATGCATGATGCGGCGAGTGTATGAGCCGATTCGGGATCCGTCCCCGATGTCATGTGCTTGTCAACAAGTCTTCACCGGATGTCCAGCAGCCGGGATGCCCTATTGCACAATGCCGACCAGCAGGGTAGGAAATAGAAAACCTACGGTACCGATGGGACCGATTCATGAGAAAGCTCATCCTTCTGGCCCTGGTCGGCCTGGGCGCACAGCTGGTCGACGGCAGCCTCGGCATGGCATACGGCGTCACGTCCACCACCCTCCTGCTCGCCATCGGCACGAACCCGGCCGCCGCCTCGGCGACCGTGCATCTCGCCGAGATCGGCACCACGCTGGTGTCCGGCGTGTCGCACTGGCGCTTCGGCAACGTCGACTGGAAGGTCGTGCTGAAGATCGGCGTGCCGGGCGCGCTCGGCGCCTTCGCCGGCGCCACGTTCCTGTCCGGCCTGTCGACCGACACCGCGGCGCCGCTGATGTCGATCATCCTGCTGGCACTCGGCCTCTACGTCTTCATCCGGTTCACCACCCAGGGCCTGCCCAAGGGCCGGCTGGGCCAGCCGCTGCGCAAGCGGTTCCTCGCCCCGCTCGGCATCGTGGCCGGCTTCGTCGACGCCACCGGTGGCGGCGGCTGGGGCCCGGTCGGCACCCCGGCGATCCTGGCCAGCGGCCGGCTCGAGCCCCGCAAGACGATCGGCTCGATCGACACCAGCGAGTTCCTGGTCGCGATCGCGGCCAGCATCGGCTTCATCGTCGGCATCGGCTCCGAGGGCGTGAACTTCGCCTGGGTCCTGGCGCTGCTGCTCGGTGGCATCATCGCGGCGCCGATCGCCGCCTGGCTGGTCCGGCACATCCCGCCGCGGGTGCTCGGCTCGCTGGTCGGTGGCGTGATCATCCTGACCAACACCCGGACCCTGCTGCGCAGCGACTGGATCGACGCCCCGGACGCCACCCGTTACACGGTGTACGCGGTCATCTACGTCGTCTGGGCGGCCGCGGTCGTCTACTCCTTCCTGCAGTACCGCAAGAACGCCGAGGAGGAGAAGTCGATCATCGCCGAGGCGGAGGCGGCCGCTCACGGCGGCGAGTCCGGCGAGCGGGAGAGCACGCCGGCCTGACCTGATTGGGCGCATGAAGGGGGTCGCCGCCGAGCGCCCGCGGCTCAGCCGGCACCGCGACTCAGCCCAGCACCGCCACCAGCGTGGTGCCGGGCTGCCAGTGGCCGCGGCCGGCCAGCTCGACGATGCCGGCCATCATCTTCGCCTCGTACACCGCGTCCAGCGTGATGCCGTGCCGGTCGCGGAAGTCGGTGAGGAAGTCGAGCAGCTCCGGCGGGCGCCGGGCGAAGCCGCCGAAGGGGAACTCGGTGTTCACCGTCCAGTTCTGGGTGGTGCGGCCGTACTCGCGTTGCAGCGCCGTCACGTCACCGGTCAGGAAGTCGCCCCGCAGCGACGCGAAGCCGATCGCGGTCCGGCCGGCGGGCAGCCCGATCCCGACGCCGGCGAGCGTGCAGCCGGTGCCCGACGACACGCAGATCACGTCGTACGCGGAAGTGATCTCACCCGGCAGCTCGGCGCACCCCCGCACCCCCTCGCGGTTGGCGCCGCCCGCCGGGATCACGTAGTGCGGCCCGAACTCGCGGCGCAACCGCCGCAGGAAGGCCGGCTCGGTGCGCCGCCGGTAGCGGTCCCGGTCGACGTAGGTGAGCGACATGCCCAGCTCGGCCGCCCGGGCCAGCAGCGGGTTGAGCGGCACGTGCTCCTCGCCGCGCACCACCCCGACCGTGTTGAAGCCGAAGTGGTGCCCGGCCGCCGCGGTGGCCAGGATCTGCTTCGAGAACGCGCCGCCGAACGTCAGCAGCGTGTGGAAGTTCCCGGCCGCCGCGGCCGCCAGGTTGTGCTTGAGCTTGCGCCACTTGTTGCCGGGCAGGTCGGGGTGGACCAGGTCGTCGCGTTTCAGCAGCATCCGCAGGCCGGCGGCACGCAGCCGATCGTCGGCCAGCTCCTCGAGCGGAGACGGCACGGCCAGGATGAGGTCCCTGATCGGCTGCGGCGAGGTCACTTGCTGCTGTAGGTGCCGAGGAACAGGTCGCGGAACTGGTCCATCCGGGAGGCCGGGGTGCTGGGCAGCGGCTTGAGCCCGGGCGCCCACTGCCACGGGCCGGTCTTCGCCAGCACCGCCTCGTCCTTGGTGACGATGCTGATCGGCACGTCCCGGCTGGCGTTCTGGCCGGTGATGATCGGCGACGGCTGGTGGTCGCCGAGGAAGACCAGCACCAGGTCGTCGTCGCCGTACTTCTCGACGTACGACACCAGGCTGTCCACCGAGTACTGGACCGAGCGCAGGTACTCCGCCTTGACCCGCTTCTCGTCCTTCCACACCTCGCCCGGACCCGGGTCGTCGGCGGTCATCGGGCCGAAGATCGAGCCGTCGCCCAGCTGGTCCCAGTCGACCAGGTCCGGGATCGGCGCCCACGGCGTGTGGCTGCTGACGAACGTGATCTCGGCCATCAGCGGCGCCCGGTCGGTCCTGCTGTGTTCCAGCTTCTCGAACTGCTGCAGGGTGAACTGGTCGGGCATGGTGGCCCAGCTGAACTTCGGGCCGTGGTAGTTCAGGGACTGCTCGCCGTAGATCTGGTCGTACCCGTAGAACCTGCCCTCCGGCCACGCGTAGGTCAGGCCGGGCTCGACGCCGACGGTCCGCCAGTCGCCGCGGCCGAATGCGCTGGTCAACGTCATGCGGTCGCTCGCTGTGAGCGTACGGTAGCGGGACTCGTTGTTGATCCACAGCCCCGACTGGAAGGTGGAGTGGGCCAGCCAGCTGCCGCCGCCCGCCGTGGGGGAGGTCAGCCAGCCACTGCGCGCGCTGTACCCGGCCGCGGCCAGCTTGTCCGTGCCCGCCTTGAGCGTGGCGTCCATCCCGGCCGCGTAGTCCGGGTCCTCGACCGCGCTGCGGCCGTAGCTCTCGATGAACGCGAACATCACGTCCTTGCCCTCCAGGCCGGTGAGCAGCTGGTCGGGCGGGGTGGCGCGGAATTTGTCGACCGACGCCTCGGCCGCGAACGTCTGCTTGTCGCGGATCCCGTCGGGGATCTTCTCCGCGGTCTCCCGGGCCAGCGTGACCGCGGCGTCGGAGGAGATGAAGACGGTCGAGACGAAGTGGGTGCCGAGCAGGGCGAGGACGATCCAGGCCGCGCTGAGCGCGAGCACGGTCCGCTGGGTGGCCGGTCGGTGCCGCTCGGCGAAGCGGGTCATTCTGAGCACGGCCCAGGCCATCAGCACGGGTACGCCCAGCAGCACGAGCGCCGCGCCGACGGCGGCGACCTTGGCCGGCGTGTCACCGATCGAGTCGCCGAGGAAGCTCAGCCCGTCGTCGACCAGCACCCAGTCGAGGACCGGGTTGAACGGCCGGGCCAGCGCCGCGTACATGCCCATGTCGATGATCTTGACCATGGTCAGCAGGCCGAGCAGCGCACCACCGACGATCGCCGCGGCCCTGCGGATCCGGGCCGGCAGCACGAGCAGCACCGCCACACCGATCAGCGCCTCGATCGGGATCCGGATGAACGCCTGAGCCGTGTTCGACCCCTCGGGCAGCCGGCTGACGTTGTTCGGGGTGGCCAGGGCGAGGAAGACGAGCACGCCGGCGAGGGCGGTGAGCAGGCCCGCGACGACGCGGCGCCAGACGGGTTTCTTCTTGTCGGCTGCCGGCGTCATCCGATCCTCGGACCGCTCGGCGTGCAGGACAGACACAGAACCAGATCCTTCGGTACGAGCACTCGTACGGCCGGGCATGTGCCGCACGTACCTAGTACGGCACTTCCTCCGAAACGGTTCAGGCCGGCCACGCTCACCCGGCCGATGATGCACGATCACCCGCCGCCCCCGTCCGCCGGGGCGCTTTAGGGTTGCCTAACCTACTCTTCGTAGGGACGGCCCCCGACGGAGGAGTACTTCGATGAGCGGAACCACGTTGCCGATGCGGGTCTGGACCGGCACGGTGGTGCGCGCCCAGGACCTCACGCCGACCATGCGCCGGGTCGTGTTCGGCGGGGAGGGGCTCGCGGGCTACGCCAGCACCGGGGTCGGGGACGAATACCTCCGGCTGATCTTCCCGGTCGACCGCGCGAGCGACCCGATCCTGCCGACCGTGACGAACGGCTGCCTCGACTACAACTCGATCGACCTGGCCACCATGCGCACCTACACGGTCCGGGCGTTCGAGCCGGCCACCGGCGAGGTGACCATCGACTTCGTCATCCACGACGGCGGAGTGGCCGCCGAGTGGGCCCGGGCCGCCCGGCCCGGTGACCGCATCGGGCTCAACACCCCTGACGGCATGTACGACCCGCCGGCCGGTCTGACCTGGCAGTTCCTCGTCGCCGACTGTGCCGCGATCCCGGCAGCCGCCCGCCTGATCGAGAACGCGCAGGCGGGCGTGCGTACCCGGGCGATCTTGGAAGTGCCCGGCCCCGCACACCACCTGGACCTGGCCGCGGCGCCGGGGGTCGAAGTGACCTGGATCCACGGCGGGAACGGACACGGGCCGTCGCGGCTGGAGCAGGTGGTGCGGTCGCTGCCGCGGCCGGCGGGCGGCGTCGGCTACATCTGGGTGGCCGGCGAGACCAAGGAACTGCGCGGCGTCCGCAAATACCTGCGGCGCGAGCTGGGGCTGCCGTCGTCCGCCTACAAGACGGTGGGCTACTGGACCGACGGCGCCGAGAAGTGGCGGGACCGCTACGAGTCGCTGGACGCGGAGACCAAAACCATGCTGGACGCCATCTGGGAGACCGACGCCGACCTCGGTGACGTCGAGATCAGGTACGACGAACAGCTCGCCCGCCTCGGCCTGTAGGCCCTGTCTCGTGGATCACTCCGCCTCGCACTGGGACGATCCACGAGACAGGGACTGGGCGACACTGTCCCGGTGACCAAGGCGATCTGGCGGTTCGCCGCCCCCGCGGTGCTGATGGCGGCGTGGGGCGGCAACCACTTCTCGCCGCTGCTGCTGCTCTACCGGCGGGTGGACGGTTACAGCACGGTCGAGGTGAACCTGTTCTTCGCGTTCTACATCCTCGGCCTGATCCCCGGCTTCCTGGTGGCCGGCCCGCTCGCCGACCGGTACGGCCGTCGCCGGACCGTCGCCGTGGCGCTCGGCCTGGGTGTGCTGGGCAGCGTGATCCTGATGGCTGGTCACGCGAGCGTGCTGTGGATGTGCGCCGGCCGGCTCGTGTGCGGGGTGAGTGTCGCCGCCGCGATGGTCGCGGGCACGACCTGGATCAAGGAGTTGTCCGAGCACGACGCCGACCCGCCCACGAGGGCTCGGCGCGCTTCGCTGACGCTCACCGCGGGCTTCGGGCTCGGCGCGGGCGTTTCGGGCGCGCTCGCTCAGTGGGGCCCGGCGCCGACGATTCTGCCGTACGCGGTGCAGATCGCCCTGTCCGCCGTGGCCGCCGTGCCTCTCGCCCGGGCGCTCCCCACCGGCCCGCATCCGGTTGGGTCGTCTCCGATCGCCTCGCCTCCCGGTGGCCTGCTTCCTCCGGGTAAGCAGAGCCGGCTGGATCTGCGGCTGCCGCCTGGCGGGTGGCGGCGATTCGCGGGTGTGGTGCTGCCGATGGCGCCGTGGGTGTTCGGGGCGCCGGCGCTGGCCTTCGTGATCGGCCCGTCCCTGGTGGCCGACCGAACAGGTGATCTGCGCATCGCCTTCGCCACGTTGCTGGCGGTCCTCACCCTGCTCACCGGCGCGGGCGTGCAGCCACTGGTCCCCCGCCTGGCACGACTGCTGAAGGGCCGTCAGGGCGTCGCCGGCCTCGGCGTGTTCGCGCTGGCCACGGCGTTGCTGGCGGTCGAGACGGGCCCGCTCGCGGTGGTCGGCGCGGCGCTGCTGTTCGGCATCGCCTACGGCGTCACCATCGTCTCCGGCCTGGTCGAGGTGCAGGCGCTGGCGTCACCGCGGAACCTGGCGGCGCTGACCGGCGTCTACTGGTCGATCACCTACGTGGGCTTCGCGTTCCCGGTGGTGCTGGCGGCGATCGCCGGCACGGGCGTCAGCTATCCGGTGCTGCTCGCGGTCCTCGCCGCGCTGTCACTCGCCTGCGCGGCGGTCGTCCTGGCCACCCTCCGCCGCCCCCCTGATCTCCGGGACGGGCACCCCGACCGGCAGGACTGAGGGGGCCGGCAGCGGCGCAGCGCGGAGAGTCTCCGCGCTGCGCCCTCGTGTGCTTCCGTGGATCAGCCCTGGCGGCCGTTCCAGCGGGGATTCTTGCGGTTGATCACCACGAGGCGGCCACGCCGGCGGGTGAGGACCGAACCGGGCTTGTTCTTGAGCGACCTGAGTGAGTTTCGTACCTTCATCACTGACCTCGATCCTGGCCGGCGCAAAGCCGGCACCGCACTCGGAACGTCGCCGCCCGGGCCGACATTCCCGGGTGTCACAGCCAGGGGCCGGGCCGCCAGTCGCCGGTGGCGGATCGGGCGCCGCCGGCCGGCTGGTCCTCCGGCGACGGGCCCTGACAGAACTGGTCCCGGGCGGGAAGCCGGCCGTCCGCCAGGAATCCGGTGGCGATGGCGTCGGTGCACGGGCCGGAGCGGATGCCGTAGATGCCGTGCCCGCCGGCGTTCACGGTGACGAACGCGGCCCGGTCACCGAGGGCCCGGCGCAGGCCGTACCCGTTGCGCCAGGATGTTGCCGGGTCGCGCAGGTTCTGCAGGATCAGGATGTTGCGCGGGCCCCGGTCGGTCACCTTGACGGGCGGCTCGACCGGGCGGTGTGCCCAGAACGCGCAGGGCCAGATGTTGCCGGGCATGCCGGCCGTCGCCGGGTAGGCGCGGCGGCTGGCGGCCGTGTTGCGGGCGTACACGCCGGTGTCCCGCGGCCAGCTCACGTCACCGCAGACGATCCCGTACAGCACGGCGAGGGAGTTGTCCCAGGTCGGCTCCGCGAGTCCGGCTCTTCTGGCGGTCTCGGCCGCGGGCGGGTCCGCCGGATCGGAGAACGCCTGCCAGATCTCCGCGAGACCGCTGAACGCCCGGTCGTCGTACAGCGACCGGCGCGTCTCCTCGCGGAAGAGGTTGCCGGTGACGGTGATGTCGGGCAGTTCGACCGGCGAGTGGTCCAGCCGCCGGGCGATCCGGTAGAAGGTGCGTTCGACCGCGCGCGGCGTGGCGCCGAGGTGGTAGGTGTCGTCGCGGGCCGCGGCCCACTTGGTGAAGTCGGGCAGCCGCAGCGCCACCGCCTCGCCCCAGCTGCTCCAGACGCCGGACCACACCCGGGCCGGGTCGACCGCGCTGTCCAGCACGATCCGGTCGGTGCGCCGAGGGAACAGCGAGACGTAGACCGCACCCAGGTACGTGCCGTAGGAGTACCCGAGATACGAGATCTTCGGCTCCCCGAGCGCGGCGCGGATGCTGTCCATGTCGCGGGCGGTGTTGGCGGTGGTGATGTGCGGCAGCAGGTCGCCGGCGACGGCGGCGCAGTCGCGCGCGGTGGTCCGGGCGAAGGCGACGTTGCGGTCGATCGAGCCGTCCGGCGCCGGGTACGGCAGGATCAGCTCGAGCGGTGTGGTCTCCGGGATGCCGCAGCTGATCGGCGTGCTGGCGCCGACGCCCCGAGGGTCGAACCCGATCAGGTCGTAGCGGTCGAGGACGTCGGCGGGCAGGGTCTCGGCCAGGAAGAGCGGCATGTCCAAGCCGCTGCCGCCCGGACCGCCCGGGTTGAGAAGCAGGACCCCGCGGCGCTTCGCGGGATCGGCCGCCCGGAGCCGGGAGACGGCGACGGTGATCGACCTGCCGCGCGGGGCCCGGTAGTCGAGCGGCACGCGCAGGTCGGCGCATTCGAGACCGGAGTCGGGAGCGGCGGCGCAGGGCGCCCAGCTCAGACCGGGTTCAGATCGTCCAGCATCGGCCGCTCCCGCGGTGCCCGGCACCAGGGTCACGAGAACGGCGGCCACGGTGGACAGAGCGAGTATCCGTTTCATCGAGATACCTCCATGGCCCGATGGTCTCGCAGCCCCGCCACTCAGAACCTAGGGTGCGTCCGTGACGTACGTCAGTGAACTGCGCGATCTGGTGGGGCACCGGCCGTTGCTGCTCGCCGCGGCCGGTGTCGTCGTCGCCGACGACGGGGGCCGCTGGCTGCTCCAGCGGCGGGCCGACGACGGCCGGTGGGGACTCCTCGGTGGAGCTCTGGAGCTCGGGGAGTCCTTCGAGGACGGTGCCCGGCGCGAGCTCTTCGAGGAGAGTGGCCTGACCGTCGAGTCGCTGCGTCAGATCGACGTGTACTCGGGTCCGGAGTTTCGGCTCACGTATCCCAACGGGGACCAGGTCTTCGTCGTCGGGGTGACGTTTCTGGCGGGTGGCGTGACCGGCACCGCCGTGGCTGATGGGCAGGAGGGATCGGAGCTGGGGTGGTTCAGCCCGGACCGTCTTCCCGTTCTCAGCGGATACAACGGGCTGCTGACGAGCCGGGCCCGGGCGTCGCTCGCGCGGTGACCGCTATGCGGCCGTGTCGCTCGCGCGGTGACCCCGCTATGCGGCCGTGTCGCTCGCGCGGTGTCCGCTACGCGGCCAGGGCGGCGTAGCGGCCGTCGGCTCGGACCAGGGTGTCGTGGGTGCCGGACTCGAGGATGCGGCCGTGGTGCAGGACCGCGATGCGGTCGGCGTCGCGGACGGTGGACAGGCGGTGGGCGATGGTGATCGTGGTGCGGCCCTTCGCCAGCTCGTCGAACGCGCGCTGCACGGCTCGCTCGGTGGTGGTGTCGAGGGCGCTGGTGGCCTCGTCGAGCACCAGAATCTTGGGGTCGCGCAGCAGGGTGCGCGCGATCGCGATGCGTTGTTTTTCGCCGCCGGAGAAGCGGTGACCCCGGGAGCCGACGACCGTGTCGTAGCCGTCCGGCAGGTCTGTGATCAGGTCGTGGATCTGCGCGGCTCGGGCCGCCTGCTCGATCTGGGCGTCGGCCGCGTCGGGCCGGGCGTACCGCAGGTTCTCGCGCACCGTGGTGTGCAACAGGTAGGTCTCCTGGCTGACCACGCCGACGATGGCGGCCAGGTCGGCCTGACGGATGTCGCGTAGGTCGACGCCGTCGATGGTGACGCGGCCGGAGGTCGGGTCCTGCAGGCGGGCGATCAGGCCGGCGATGGTGCTCTTGCCGGAACCGGTCTGGCCGACCAGGGCCAGGGAGGTGCCGGCCGGCACGTCCAGGCTGACGCCCGACACGGCGGGCGCGGAGCTGCCGGGGTAGGTCAGCGTCACGTCCTCGAGGCGCAGGTGGCCGGTGACGTGCGAGACGTCCGCGGGATCGGCGGGGTCGTCGACCTCGACCGGGAGGTCCAGGTATTCGAAGATGCGGGCGAACAGCGCCAGCGACGCGGTCACCGAGACGCCCACGTTGAGCAGCTGGGTGAGCGGCCGGAACAGCGCCGTCTGCAGGGCGGTGAAGGCGACCAGGGTGCCGATGCTCATCGCACCGGCGGCGATCGGCAGTCCGGCGCTCAGGTAGATGACGGCGGGGATGGCCGCGAAGATGATGCTCATGGTGGCCATCCGCCAGCGGCCGGCCAGCTCCGAGCGCAGCTCGAGGTCGATCAGGCGGGTGGACGAGCCGGTGAACCGGCGGACCAGCTCGGGGCCGGTGTGCATGGTCTTGCTGAGCTGGATGCCGCTGATCGACAGGCCCTCCTCGACGGTCACGTTGAGGTCGGCCAGCTCGCGTTGCCGCTGGGCGGTGATGGCCCGGCGCATCCGGGCGACCCGGCGGGAGAGCATCACCGACGGCGGGAGCACCACCAGCGAGATCAGGGTGAGCTGCCAGGACAGCGCGATCATCGCGACCACGGTGGCCACGACCGTGGTCAGGTTGGAGGCGAGCGAGGTGGCCGTCGAGGTCACCACGGACTGCATGCCGCCGATGTCGTTGGTGATGCGGGACTGCACCTCGCCGGTGCGGGTGCGGGTGAAGAACGCCACGGACTGCCGTTGCAGGTGCGCGAACACGTCGATGCGCAGCCGGTGCATCACCCGCTGGCCGACGGTGGTGGCGATCCAGGTCTGCACGACACCCAGCGCGGCGGTCACGGCGGCGACGGCGACCATGCCCGCCACCAGCCAGCTCAGCAGCCGGACGTCGGAGTGGGGGAGCGCGACGTCGATGACCTCGCGCAGGAGGAAGGGCTGGGCCATGGCGATCACGGACGACGCCGCGATGATCGCGGTGACGACGGCGAGCGGGGCCCGGTGCGGCCGGAACAGCCGCCGGATGCGTCGGAGCGAGACGTGCTTGGCCTGCTCCTTTTCGATTTCTTTGACCCTGGTCATGTCCTTGGTCTTGGTCATAGGATCCTTCCAAAAAGCTGAGGTTACCTCAACATGAGGGTACAGCGATTCCTCCTGCTACGGTATTCCCGTGTCGGACGAGGGGATGGGCGAGCTCTTCTGGGCGGTGGCCCGGGAGCTGCGTTTCCGCACGCGGGACGCCTTGGAGCCGTGGGCGGTCACGCCCGCTCAGTCCCGCGCGCTGGGCGTGCTGCTGCACGACGAGCCGCACCGGCTGGGCGACCTGGCCGAGCGGCTGCGCATCGCGCCGCGCTCGGCCACCGAGGTCGTCGACCACCTGGAGCGGCGGGGCCTGGTGGAGCGCCGGCCCGACCTGGCCGACCGCCGCGCCACGCTGATCGTGCTGACCGACCGTGGCCGGGCGGCCGCCGACGACATCCGCGCGGCCAGGATCATCGAGGCCGACCGGTTCTTCGCCCGGCTGAGCCCCGGTGACCGCGCCGACCTGGCCCGGATTCTCGGCAATCTGGTCGCCGAAGGTGAACGAGAGGCGAATAAGGGGTAGATGGCGGGTGTGCGACTTCCTCTGCGCCTCGGCGTCGCCTCCGTGCTGACCGTGCTCCTGGTCGGCCCGTTCGCCCTGCTCGCGATCTTCGTGGCCGGGAGCTGGACCCCGCTGCACGCCTTCGACGCCTCGGTCTCGAACGCGGTGCACGTGTGGGCCGTCGGTCACCCCGCCGTGGTGGACGCCATGGAGGTGTGGAGCCTGGTCTTCTCGCCGATGGCGCTGCGGGCGGCCGCGCTCGTCCTGATCGTCTGGCTGTTCCGCCGGCGCGCGGTCCGGCTCGCCTGGTGGGTGATCGCCACGATGACCGCCGGCGGCGTGTTCGCCGCCCTGCTCAAACTGCTCGTGGAACGCGACCGCCCGGAGTTCCTCGACCCGGTGGCGCGCGCGGCCGGGTACTCCTTCCCGTCCGGCCATGCCGCCAACGCCGCGCTGGCCTGCGGCGTCTTCCTGTTGGTGCTGCTGCCGCTCGGCCGGTGGCGCCCGGCGTTGTGGACCGGGGCCGTGGTGATCACCGTGGTCACCGGCCTGACCCGGATCGGGCTGGGCGTGCATTTCACCAGCGACGTGGTGGCCGGATGGCTCCTCGGGCTGGCGATGGTGACCGCGACGACGGCCGCCTTCCACACGCGTACGCGTAACGAAAGATCCTCATGGGTAAGAACGCCGCGTGACAGTCGCGCTGCAAGCTCTCAAACGGGTGATCGTGCCGATCGCGGTCTGGTTGCTGGTGATGATCGGGATCGGTCTGCTGGTGACGAAGGTGCTGAACCGGGACTGGCCGTTCACGATCGAGGACGGCGTCAACCGTGACTTCGCCGCGGACCGCACCGGCGACTGGAACGGGATAACCGGGTTCTTCAGCCTGGTCGGCAGCACCCCGGTGATCATCGGGGTGACCGTGGTCGCGGCCCTCGTGCTGCGGTGGCGCCTGCGCCGCTGGAACGAATCGATCTTCCTGTGCCTCGCGGTGGCCTGCCAGGCGGTGGTCTTCTTCTTCACCACGCTGGTCATCGACCGCGCCCGCCCGGCCGTGGCCAAGATGGACGTGTCGCCGCCCACCAGCAGTTTCCCGTCCGGGCACACCTCGGCCGCGGTGGCGCTCTACGCCGGCCTCGCCCTGGTTCTGGCTCTGCTGCTCAACCGGACCTGGCTCAAGGCGGCGGTGTGGCTGCTGGTCCTGATCCCGGTCGCGGTGGCCTTCTCCCGCCTCTATCGCGGCATGCACCACCCGAGTGACGTGACGGCCTCGTTCGTCAACGGCGCCGTCTGCATCACGATCGCCGCCCGCGCCCTGCTCGACCGCACCGTCCGGTGGGGCCGGTCCACGTCCCGCCGCACCGTCGCCACCTGACGAGAGCCTTCAAGATCACCCGCAGATGGGTACGAAAGGGAGCACCGGCCCGTATCGGTGCACATGCCATCGCGCCGTGACCAGCGGAAACTGCACGGAATTGCGTCCGGAGAATCGCATTGCGCGCCGGCCGGAAAGCGGGAAACCGGTTACGGCCGGCCGGGGAGTGTTCCCCGAATGGGCGGCGGCGCTCCACGAGTGGCCGGCGAACCTTTCTTCTCCATGAAATTTCGACGCCCATCGACCCGTGTTGCCGCGTCCGCGTACGCCCTTCCTGAGCAGGAACGATGCAACCGGTCGGGTGACGCCCGGCGGGCGCCGGGCGGGATCGGCGCCGATTTTCCGTTTCTGGAATCGGTGAACCACTGTGCGGGCAGCCCCGTAAGTCCCCAGCGAAGACATCGACGTCCAGCGACGAGGAGTGATGATGAGTCTGCGTTACCGAAGGGGCACCCGGGTCAATCGCAAGGCGATCGGCGCGGTTGTGATCGCCGGCGTGCTGGTGGCCGGCGGCTTGACGGGTGTGCAGCTCGCGTCCGCCGGGGAGACGAAGGCCGCGGATGTCGTGGTCGTGGACGGTCAGCAGTTCGACGTCTCGCAGTGCGCCGAGCTGGCGATCAACGGTGGCGTGGTGCTCTGTGACGGCGAGGAACTGGCGCCGGTCGAGAACCAGGGCGCCGCCGAGGCGGCCGCGGCTTCGGCCGCCGCGCTCGAGACCGCCTGCGACACGTTCGCGATCGACCAGGCCGCCGCCGACGCGGAGGCCGCCGGCCAGGGCGAGGAAGGTGCCGAAGAGGGTGCCGAGGGCGCGGGCGACGCGTCCGCCGCGCCGGAGGAGCCGCCGGCCGCGAAGGCGAAGCCGAAGATGGGCGAGCTGAAGAATTCGCTGCGTGGCGCCGTCAAGCGGGCCAAGGAAGCGCGTAAGGCGGCCCGCGAGGCCGCCAAGGAAGCCGAGAAGGCCGGCAAGGGCAAGGGCAAGGGCGAAGAGGCCGGCGCGGGCGACGAGGGCGCCGGCGACGAGGCCGGTGCTGGTGACGAGGCCGGAGCCGGCGAGGAGGGCGGCGACGCCGCTGCCGCCGACGTCGACGCCGCTCGGGCCACGCTGCTGCAGTCCTGCCTGGACTTGGCCGTGGCGAAGGCCGCGGCCGGTGCGGGCGCCGGTGCCGGCGAAGAGGGTGCCGGTGATGAGGCTGGTGCTGGTGATGAGGCCGGTGACGAGGCTGGTGCCGGCGACGAGGCGGGTGCTGGTGACGAGGCCGGTGCCGGCGACGAGGCCGGCGCTGCCGACGAGGGCGCCGCGAAGGCCAAGAAGTAGTACTGAGGCCGAGCAGTAACAATTGACGGCCCGAGAAAGAACGTTCGTTCCCCTGGGAACGAGCGTTCTTTCTCTTTGTGACGGCTCGGTAGGCTCGGCCGGTGGAGCTCGATGCGCTGCTGGACCGTGCCGCCGGCCTGATCGCGATCCCGTCCACCGCGGACCGCCCCGACGACCTGGCACGGGCCCTCGACCTGGTCCTGGACTCGGTGGGTCCGGGGTTCGCCGTCCGCCGCTTCACCTCGCGGGGCAAGCCGAGCGCGCTGGTGTCCACAACGCCCGGCCGGAACGATTTCCGGGTGATCCTCAACGGACACCTCGACGTGGTGCCCGGTTCCCCCGACCAGTTCGTGGCGCGACGCGAGGGCGACCGCCTGTACGGCCGCGGCGCCCAGGACATGAAGGTCGCCGCGCTCGTTCTCGCCGAGGTGTTCCGCGAACTCGCGCCCGTCCTCCCGTACCCCCTGGGTCTGCAGTTGGTCTGTGACGAGGAGGTGGGCGGGTTCGACGGGACGGCACACCAGATCGAGCGGGGTGTCACGGCCGGCTTCGTGGTGATCGGCGAGCAGAGCGGCCTGCGCGTGGTGGCCGAGTCGAAAGGGCTGCTCCAGGTCCGGCTCGTCGCGACCGGGCGGGCGGCGCACGCGGCCTATCCGTGGCTCGGCGACAACGCGCTGATCAAGGTGACCCGGGCCGTCGAGGAGATCCTGCGGCACTACCCGGTGCCGGCGGCCGAGGAGTGGGTGACCACCGTCAACGTGGCCCGGATCGTGACCGGCAACGCGGCGGTCAACCAGGTGCCGGCGGACGCGACGGCGTGGCTGGACGTGCGGTTCCCGCCGGAGGACGGGCGGAGCGGTGCCGAGATCGCCGCGCACCTGGACGGGCTGGCCGGCGACGGCGTCGAGGTGATCGTCGACTCGGTCGCGCCCCCGCACCACGCCGACCCGCAATGCGCCGAGGTCAAGCTGCTGCAGCGAAGCGACCCGCCGGACGCCGAGGCGCACGGCGGCGGCTCGCGGCGCGGGGACCTGCTGCGCAAGCACGGGGCCGCGGACGGCCGGTTCTACTCGGCGCGCGGCGTCAACGCGGTGATCTTCGGGCCGGGCGGGGACGGTCAGCACGGGCCGGCCGAGTACCTCGACGTCACCACGGTCGAGCCGTACTACGCGGCGGTCAGCGGGTTCCTCAGGGCGATCGAGGCCAGCGGCGCGGGGTAGCCGTACAGGAAGCCCTGGCCCGCGGGGCAGCCGAGTTCCAGCAGCATCTGCGCCTGGGCCGGATCCTCGAGGCCCTCGGCCACCGCGGTCAGCCCGATCGCGCCGAACAGCTGCCACAGGGTGCCGACGATCCGTGCCGCCGCCGGGTCGCGGGCGATGTCCCGCACGTACGTCCCGTCGATCTTGACGATGTCCGCGGGCAACCGGTGCAGGTGCCGCAGCGAGGCGTAGCCGGTGCCGAAGTCGTCGATCGCGATCCGTACGCCGGTGGACCGCAGCAGCGCCAGCGTGCCGATCACGTCGGACTCATCGGCCAGGGCGCTCTCGGCCACCTCGAGCACCAGCTGCTCCGGTCGCAGCCCGGCCTGGGCGAGCATGGTCGCCACGGTTGCCGGGAACGACGGGTCGAGCATCTGCGACGGCGAGACGTTGATCGACAGGTAGGCGTCGCCCGCGCCCGGCCACGCCGCGAACTCGGCCAGGGCCCGCCGCAGCACGGACACGCCCACCTCGGCGATCACGCCGGCCCGCTCGGCGACCGGGATGAACACCTCGGGCGGCACCGAGCCGAGGTACGGGTGCTCCCAGCGCGCGAGCGCCTCGACGCCGATCACCTGCCGGTCGGCCAGCGTCACGATCGGCTGGTAGACGACGTCCAGCAGGTCGTGCGCCAGCGCCTGGCGCAGCTCGGCGCGGAACATCATCTCCCGGTCGAAGCCCTGCCGCATCGACGGCTCGAACATCGCGTACGTGTTCTTGCCCTGCGCCTTGGCCGCGTACATCGCGAGGTCGACGTTCTTGCGCAGGTCCTCGGCGTACATCGGGCCGGTGGCGACCGCGACGCCGACGCTGGCGCCGACCTGGACCGTGCGGGAGCCGACCTGGAACGGCGCGTGCAACTCCGCCAGCAGCCGCCGCGCCTGCGCGGGGAGCCCGTCGACCCGGCCGGTGAGCACGGCGAACTCGTCACCGCCGAGGCGGGCGATGGTGTCGTCCGGTTCGAAGCAGGCGCGCAGCCGGTCGCCGACGGTACGCAGGACGACGTCGCCGGCGTCGTGGCCGAGGGAGTCGTTGACCAGCTTGAAGTCGTCGAGGTCCAGATACACGACCGCGACCGGAGTCCCGGCGGCGAGCGTCACCTCGAGCCGCTCGGTGAACTGCGCGCGGTTGCCCAGCCCGGTCAGCGGGTCGTGGTACGCCTGGTACCGCATCCGCCGGGTGAGCGTCGAGTTGTGCAGCAGCGTGGACAGCTGCCGCAGCAGGATCAGGACCAGCCCGGCGAGCAGCGGCACCACCTCGGGCGCGCCGACCCGCCCGCCGCCGATCGTCTGCCCGGCCACGACGGACGCGGCCAGCCCGAACGGCACGTACGGCAGCAGGATCCGCCAGCGGGTCAGCACGCCGGCGTCGTTCTGCTCGGCCGGCCATCGTGCCGCCGCCCAGGAAGCCGCGCCGAGGGCCGTGAAGCAGATGAAGAAGCCGGCATCCGACGACTGGCCGGTGAAGTAGGTCCCGGCCGAGGTGTCCAGCAGGAACATGGAGTCCGAGGCGGTCATGCCGGCCAGGCCCAGGATGATCAGGATGGCGATGCCGCGGCCACCGCCCCGGGCGCGGGCGGCCACGAGGACGGCCATGGTGGCCAGCACGATGTCGCCGACCGGGTACGCCAGGGACACCACGAACGCCAGCTTGGAGTCGGCGCCGGCCTCCCACACCGACCGCACGGTGATCACCCAGCCGACGACGAACAGCGCGCACCCGACGATCAGGCCGTCGAGCAGCACCGTCGTGCGGGCGCGGACCGAGCTGAAGCCGGAGATCAGCCACAGGCCGGCCGCGCCGAGCACCGGGAGGCCCAGGTAGCCGGCGTCGGCGAGCGAGGGGAACAGCACCTCGGCGTGCACGACCAGCTCGTTCCAGGACCAGTAGAAGTTGCCCAGGCCCCAGCTGAGGCAGCCGCCGCCGAGCAGCGCCCAGCCGTGGCGGGCGTTGCCAGTGAGGCGCCGCGCGGCGAGGAAGCCGAGCACCCCGGCCGCGCAGGCGAGCGCGCTGCTGGCGAGCTGCGTGTAGGTCGCGGCCGCGGTGTGCGAGAGCAGGACGACGGGCACGCCGGCCGCGAGGCACAGCGCGACCAGCGCCGTCATCTGCCTCCGCCGACCCGTCACCGCCGTCTCATCGGCCGCCCCGCCGTCGACTTGAGCCCGCCGTCGATCGAGTCCGGCGCCGACCGGAGCCGGACCTCAGGCCTCGCCCATGACCAGGCCCTCGATGGTGTGCTTCTGGGTGATCGGCTCCAGCTTGTCGACCACCGGGCAGACCAGGTGGTCGCGTGCGGCGGCGGGCAGCGACTCCCGGTAGGCGCGGGTGACGGCCATGTCGTGCTTGTCGCCGTTGCCGGCGCCCGGGGCGTCGACGCCGAGGACCAGCACGGGACGGGCGTGCCGCGAGAGGTTCCTGGTGCCGCGGTGGACGGTCAGGGCCGAGCGGGCCGAGATGTCGCCGCGCTGCGGGAACTTGCGCACCGCCCGCTCCTGGTAGCGCGGGTAGCGGTCCTTGGGCGGGAACATGCCGTGGTCGAAGTCGGGCTCGTCGTCGAACTGCGTACCCGGAGCGATCTCGAAAGGCCCCATGTCCTCGGCCGTGTCGACGGCCGTCAGGTTGAAGGCGAGCGAGTCGAGCTCGCGTCGCTCCTTGGTGAGGGCGGGCATCGGGAAATCCCGGTGCCACGGCTGGTCGGCCGCGCCGGCGAACGGGATGTCGAACCCGAGTTCGACGATCTGGTAGCTCGGGCCGAGCACCGCCTCGCTGACCCCCATCACCCACGGGTGCGTGACCAGCTCGGCGAAGCCGCGCAGCTGCTCGGGGTGGATCTCCACGTAGTAGCGGTGCGGCCCGCGCCCGACCGCGCCGCCGGGCCGGTCGATCGCCTTCGCGAACGCCGCCTCGATGTCCTCGCGCATCCGGTCGGCCCACTCGGCGCTGAAGGCACCCTTGAGGGCCGTGATGCCGTCGGTGTAGATCGCGTCTCGTTCCGCTTCGAATGCCGTCATGACCTCATCGTGCGCCCTGAGGTGTGACGTCGCAGCTCAGCCGAAGTCCGGCCAGGGCGGGAAGCCGGTGCCCGTGAGGCGCAGGCCGCCCCAGGGATCGGGCTCGCCGAGCTTCGCCGGGACGGGCTCGCCGCCGCCGATCGCGATCGTGGCCTCGCGGGCGCCGGCGCGGTAGGCCTCGACCAGCGCGGGATCCGGCTCGGTGCGTCCCGCCCAGCGCAAACGTCCCTCCAGCGGCTCGAAGTGCGCGGACAGCCGGACGGCCAGGTCGGCCGAGGCGTCGCCGACCTGGACGGTGGCAGGGCCGCGAAAGTCTTCACTCATGGTGCATCCATTCGTCCGGAACGCCGTCCGGGACGACGCGCAGGTTGGCGATGCCGCCCCAGAGGAACGTGGCCAGGTAGTCGCTCAGCGCCGGCCGGCTGATCGGCTGCTGGGTGCGCAGCCACCAGTCACCGACGGTCTGGACATAACCGACGATGCCGTACGCCCAGGGCAGCGCCGCGCCGGAGTCGAGGCCGACGGCGCGCAACCGGTCGCCCAGGATGCGCGCCAGGCCGCTGGACACGGTGTCGACCACGTCGACCACCACGTCGTTGCCGCGCTCGATGCCGGACGGGTGCACCACGAACCGGTAGACGTGCGGGTCGCCCTCGATGTAGGCGAGATACGCGTCGACGGCGGCGGCCACCACGTCGCGCTCCGCGCGTACCGCGGAAACAGCCGGACCGATCGCCGCGAGCAACCCGGCCGCTGTCTCCTGGCCCACCGCCTGCCAGAGCTCGGATTTGTCCGCGAAGTAGCGGTAGAGCACGGGCTTGCTCACCCCGGCGTGCGCGGCGATCGCCTCCATGCCGAGGTCGGGCCCGTGGGCCCGGATCGCCTCGATGGCGGCCGCGGTCAGCTGGGCGCGGCGTTGCTCACGGTGCCCGGCCCAGCGTTGACTGCGGCCGTCGGGAGAGTTCATAGTACTAGAAGTAACTGTTACCACGGGTAACGTCAAGGGGGCGCGCCATGGACAGGGACAAGACGGCGACTCGGCTGCTGCGTTCGTCGGTCGCGAACACCTACGACCCCGAGGTCGAGATCGACTGGGACGCGCCGCTGCTGAAGGACAAATACTTCTGCCCGCCGGAGCGCTGCAGCCTCTACGGCACCGAGCTGTGGGAACGGCTCACCGAGGAGCAGCGGATCGAGCTGTCCAAGCACGAGGTCGCCAGCGTGGCCGGGCTGGGCGTGTGGTTCGAGACGATCCTGATGCAGATGCTGCTGCGTGAGTACTACCGGCAGGACGCCCGGGACCGGCACGCCCAGTACGCGCTGACCGAGGTCGGCGACGAGTGCCGGCACTCGGTCATGTTCGGCCGGATGATCGACCGCTTCGGCTGCCCGTACTACCGCCCGGCCGGACGCGACGGCTGGCTCGGCAAATACGTCGCGAGCACCGCGATCGGCCCGCGGATGTACGCCGCCACGCTGATCGCCGAGGAGGTGCTGGACACCTTCCAGCGCGAGGCGATGGCCGACGAGCGGGTGCAGCCGCTGGTGCGCATGGTGTCCCGGATCCACGTGATCGAGGAGTCGCGCCACGTCCGCTACGCCCGCGAGGAACTCGCCCGGCAGGTGCCGCTGTCCAGCCGGAAGCGGCTGGCCTTCGACCGGCTGATCATCGCCCGCACGGCCTGGCTGACCGGCAACCGCCTGATCCACCAGGACGTCTACCGGTCGGTCGGCATCGACCCGATGGTCGGCCGGCGCGCGGCCCGCGAGAACCCGCACCATCTCGCCACGATGCGCTGGGCGGGGGAGCGGGTCGTCGAGTTCCTGGGCGGCCTCGGGCTCATCGACGGACCCGGTGCGTCGTCGCTCTGGAAGCGTTCAGGCCTTCTTTAGGAACTCCTTCGCGAGGCCGGCGAACTCGTCGGCCCGCTCGATCTGCGGCATGTGGCCCGTCCGCGGGAACAGGTGGAAATCCGCGTCCGGCAGGGCGGCGCGGGCCGCGTCGAGATGCGCGGCGGGCAGGATCAGGTCCTTCTCGCCCCAGACCACCAGGGTCGGCGGGCCGATCTCCTTCGTCGCCGCGAGCAACTCCGTCCGCCAGCGCGGGTGCACGCCCCGCCAGCCGCCGAGCGACTTCGCCGTCGTGAGGAAGTGCGCGGCGTACTCCGGGCGGGCCGCCACCTTGAGCCCGAACTCGACCCGCTCCTCGGTGACCAGCGCCCGGTCCACGAACAGGCTGCGCTCCACCTGCACCGAGGCACGCCGGTCGAAGCGCCGCATCAGCCGCCTGCCCAGCCCGGGGATCGCCAGGATGCGCAGCGCCAACGTCACCTCGCGGCCGAAACCGGCGCTCGCCACCAGGGTCAGCGACCGGGCCAGGCCGGGCTCGCGGCAGATCATGCGCATGGCCACCGCGCCGCCGAGCGAATTGCCCATCAGGTGCACCGGCCGGCCGACGCCGAGCACGGCCAGAGTGTCCTCGACGCCGGCGGCCAGGCTGTCCAGGCTCGGCGCGCCGGGCAGCGGGTCGCTCAGCCCGAAGCCCGGCAGGTCCACACTGATCACCCGGTACTCGTCGGCCAGCCGCTCGTGCTGCGGCGCCCAGTCCTCCAGGCTGCGGGCGATGCCGTGCAGCAGCACCACCGGCGGCGCGTCCGGGTCGCCCGTCTCGCAGGCGCGGATCCGGGCGCCGTGCACCTCGACCTCGCGTACGGTCATCGGGCCGCCAGCCTGATGAGCCGGGCGATCACCTTCATGTGCGACACCGGCATCAGGCGGGAGAGCGCCGCGGGCACCTTCGCGCTCGATGCGATCAGGACCCGCGCCTTCCGGCGCGCCACTCCATCCAGGATCTCCGCCGCGGCCTTCTCCGGCGGGTACGACAGCAGCGCCCGGAACCGGTCACGCTCCTCGCCCACGATCCCGGCCGGCACCTTGCTGCCGAGCGGGGCGTTCTCCGCGATCTTCGTCCGCACACCGCCCGGGTGCACGGTCGTCACACCGACCCGGCCCTCCAGCTCCGAACGCAGCACCTCGCTGAAGCCGCGCAGCCCGAACTTGCTGGTGCTGTACGCGGCCTGCCCGGCCGGCGCGATCAGGCCGTACAGGCTGGACACGTTCACCAGGTGGCTGCCCTCGACCGCGAGCAGGGACGGCAGCAGCTCGTGGGTGAGCCGCACCGGCGCGCGCAGGTTGACGTTCAGCACCCGCTCGAACTCCTCGACCGTGACCTGCTCGAACGTCCCGCCCAGCGCCATGCCGGCGTTGTTGATCAGCAGCGCGATCCGGGGGTGGTCCGCACGGATCCGGGCGGCGAGTTCGGTGACGGCGTCCGGGTCGGAGAGGTCGGCGACGTGCGTCTCCACGCTGCCGCCGATGCGCTCGGCCACCGCCTTCAGCCCGATCGCGTCCTTGTCGACCAGCACCAGCTTGCTACCTCGTTCTGCCAGGTCATAGGCGAGCTGTTCGCCGATGCCGGACGCGGCGCCGGTGACGACGGCGGTCTTGCCGGTGAAAACGAACGGGTTCATGCGGCGGCTCCTACCCGGGCACGCTTGCGCGTGAACGTCATGCCGCGGCGCAGGTCGGCGCGCGGCGAACGGACGAGGTCGTAGATGTAGTTCTGCTTGACCGTCCACGGATCACGCTCGCCCTGCTGCATGAACAGGTGCAGGGCTCGCTGCACGTACCCGGAGGTGAAGTCCAGCAGCGGGCGCCTCGGCCCCGGCGGCTCCGCGTCCGGCGTGGCCGTCGCGTACCCGTTGCGGTCCATGAAGGTCAGCAGGCGCATCACATAGCGGTGGCTGAGGTCGGCGCGCAGGGTCCAGGACGCGTTGGTGTAACCGATGCAGAAAGCCAGATTGGGTACGCCGCTGAGCATCATCGTGCGGTAGGCGACCATGTCGCGGGGATTGAGCGGGGCGCCGTCCTTCTCCAGGGCGATGCCGCCGAGGGGCAGCAGGCTCAGGCCGGTCGCCGACACCACGATGTCCGCTTCCAGCACCTCTCCGGATCCGAGGCGGATCCCCTCCGGCACGAACTCCTGGATCGTGTCCGTGGCGACCGATGCCTTACCTTCCCTGATGGCGTTGTACAGGTCGCCGTCCGGGATCACGCACAGCCGCTGGTCCCACGGCTGGTAGGTGGGCTTGAAATGCTTGTCCACGTACGCCTCGTCGCCGAGCCGCCCCACCGCGAACCTGCGCAACAGCGCCTTCACCCGCTCCGGCCGCCGCCGCGCCAGCTGGTAGAAACCCTGCTGCATGGCGACGTTCCGCGCCCGGACCAGCCGGTGCGCCGCGCCCGCCGGAAGCCGCCGCATCAGCGCCGCCGCCATCTTGTCCCGCCCCGGCAGAACCGTCAGGTAGGTGGGGGAGCGCTGCAGCATCGTCACGTGCTCCGCCGTCGGGGCGAGCGTCGGCACCAGGGTCACCGCGGTCGCGCCGCTGCCGATCACCACGATCCGCTTGCCGCGCGTGTCCAGATCCGCGGGCCAGAACTGCGGGTGTACGAACGTACCCGTGAAGTCTGCCTTGTTTTTGAAGTCGGGCTCGTAGCCGCTGTCGTAGTCGTAGTAGCCGCTGCAGCAGTAGAGGAACTTGCAGGTGTACGTGCCGTTCGAGGTCTCGACCGTCCACCGTGCCGCCTCCGACGACCAGGCGGCCCTCGTCACCTTCGTGTCGAACCGGATGCGCGGCCCGATCCCGCCGTCCTCGACGATCTCCCGGATGTACGTCCGGATCGACTCGCCGTCGGCCAGCGACCGGTCGCTGCGCCACGGCCGGAACGGATAGCTCATCGTGAACATGTCCGAGTCCGAGCGAACCCCCGGATAACGGAACAGATCCCAGGTGCCGCCGAGCGCGGCGCGCCCCTCCAGCACCGCGTAACTGCGCTCCGGATGCTCGCGGGACAGCCGCCAGGCCGCGCCCACCCCCGAGAGCCCGGCGCCGACGATCAGGACGTCCAGATGTTCGGCCATGATGTCCAGCTTCGTGTATTCGGTACCCTGAGTACTTGTCTTTTCACGACAAGTATTTACCCTCGTACGACATGACGGACGTGGTCCGGGCCGCCGGCCTCCGCGGTCTCCCCGCCCTCGTGGCCGCCCTCGGCGGCGACGGGGACGCGCTGCTCACCGGGTTCGGCATCCCGCCGTCGGCCCTGGAGAGCGACGACGCCGTCATCCCGTCCGCCGCGGCCGCCCGCGCCCTGGAGGCCGCCGCGGCCGCCTGCCACTGCGGCGACCTGGGCCTGCGGCTGGCCGGCCAGCAGAACGCCTCGGTTCTCGGCCCGCTCGCCATCGCCATCGAAAGCTCCCCGACCCTGGGCGAGGCGCTCGACTGCGTACGCCGCTTCCTCTTCGTCCACAGCCCCGGCCTCTCCGTCGCCGAGATCGCCGACCCCGAATCCCGCCCCGGCGTCGTCGGCATCCGCTACGCCGGCAGCGTCCCCCTGTCCCCGCAGGTCGCCGACCTGGGGCTGGGCCTGCTGCACCGGGTGACGACGCTGCTGGCCGGCGGCTACGGCCTGCGCTCGGTCCACCTGCCGCATCCGCCGCTGGCCGCCGTGTCCCGCTACACCGACTACTTCGGCGCCGACGTCCGCTTCGACCAGCCCGCCGCGGTGCTGCGCGTCCCGCACACGCTGGCCGCCACACCCGTCACCGGCGGCGGCAACGAACTGCTGCGCGAAGTCGCCCTCGACTACATGAGCAGCCATTTCCCCGCGCCCGGCCGGGAGGTCGCCGACCGGGTGCGGCACCTGCTGACCCGGGCGCTCGGCTCCGCACCGGTCGACCTCGCGGCGATCGCCCGCCAGCTCCGCACCCACCCACGCACCCTGCAACGCCGCCTGGCCGACGAGCGGACCACCTTCGAAGACCTTCTCGACGACGTACGCCGGACAGCGGCGCACCGCCTCATCACCCAGACCGACCTGCCGCTGTCCCAGGTCACCGCCATGGTCAGCCTGGCCGAGCAGTCCGCCCTGAGCCGAGCGGCCCGCCGCTGGTTCGGCGAGGCCCCCCGCGACCTCCGCCGAGCCGCCCGCCCCTGACCTGGCATCATCGGCGGATGCCGTCCACTGTGACCGTCATCCGCGACGGCGGCGTCCGGGCCCGCGGCTAGCGCGACGGCGACGCCATCGTCTACGACTGGGGATTCACCTGGCAGGGCGTCGACCGCGAGCAACGCAGCTTCGTGCTGCTCGACACCGGATTCCAGATCAACCAGCCGGTGATCTTCCCCGAGCACCAGCGTGGCTGGTGGTACTGCGACCTCGTCACGGTCGCCGACGACGGTGACACCGTGCGCGTCGACGACCACTGGATCGACGTGATCGTCGGACCGCCCGATCATCCGTACCGGGTGCTCGACCTCGACGAGTACGCCGACGCGATGGCGTCCGGCGACCTCGACGCGGCTACCGGCATCGACGGCCTGCGCCGTACGCAGAAGTTCCTCGACCGCCACCTCAACCGCCGCCACGACACCCGGCGGGACAGCTGGCCCGACTTCCCGCCCCGCGCCATCGAGGTCTTGGCCGGCCTCCCGTTCGATCCGCTCTGGGAAGTCCTGGACAAGTGACCCGAGCACCCGGATCCGCGCAAACCCGGACCTGTACCGCGAAGTTCGCTCGCGATTCACCGGCCAGGGGTGACTCCACCCCTGGGTGGTGGCGGCCGGAAACTCGATGGCCGACGATCTCGGAGTGAGCTGGTTTCCGGTCAAGGTGTGGTTTCCGCTGGCGCTCAACGCCGTCGGCCTGGTGCTGGTGGGGCTCGACCTCGCGAGACGGTCGCTGGACGGCGCACCGGTCCTGTTGGCGGTCACTGCCTGGGTGACCTGGGCTGCCTGGGCGGCGGCGACCGGGACGCCGGAGCGGCACGCACGTTTCCGGGCCGGGCTCTACCTGCTGATGCTTGCCGGGGGTGCGTTCGTCGCCGGCGCCACCGATGTCGTCGGTATGGCGCCGGCGATCGTCGCGCTGCTCGTGCTGTTCGGGAACCCGGCCTTTCCGGTGCGGGTTGCCGCGGCGGGGCTGGCCGTAGCGCTGGTGCTGGCCGGCGTGGCGCCGCTGGTTGACCCGGTGCCGCGGTCCACGCTGGTCAGCTCGGTCTCGATCCTGCTGATCGGCGCCCTGGGCGGGTTGAGTCGCCGGCAGGGGCGGGCCGCGGAGGACCGGACTCGAGCGCTGCTGGAGGAACGGGTCGCCGTCGAGCAGGAGCGGGCGCTGGTGGCGGCGATGAGCGAACGGTCTCGGATCGCCCGCGACCTGCACGACGTGCTGGCCCATTCGCTCGGCGGACTGGTCGTCCAGCTGGAGGCGGTCGACGCGCTGCTCGAGGCCGGGCAGGGGGCTGAGGCACACAAGCGGGTCATCGCCGCCCGCGGGCTTGCCCTCTCCGGGCTCGACGAGGCGAAGCAGGCGGTGTCCGCGCTGCGGGAGCCGCCCGACGAGGACGTCGGCTCGGTGCTGGCGGATCTCGTCGCGGCGCATCGGGCGCTGGGCGGCGTGGTCGCGGTGCGGGGCCCCGTCGACCACGGCGGGTTGAGCGCGGCCGGGCGTACGGCATTGCGGCGGGCGGTGCAGGAGTTGCTGACCAACGCGCGGCGGCACGCGCCGGGCGTACCGGCGGACTTGATCCTGGATTGGGGCGAGGAGACGTTGACCGTCGCGGCGTCGACGCCGGCGGCCGCCGGTCCGCGCAGCCAGGCCGGCGGCGGGAACGGGCTGACCGGGATGCGGGAACGGGTCACCGAAGCCGGTGGCACGATGACGGTCCGCGCCGGGCCGCCGTTCGAGGTCGTCCTGCGGCTGCCCAGGGGGCCCCGGTGATCCGGGTCCTGGTCGCCGACGACCAGGCCACCGTACGAGACGGCCTGGTCACCCTGCTCGGCCTGGCCGACGGTATCGAGGTGGTCGGTGCGGCCGCGGACGGCGTGGAAGCGGTGCTGCTCGCCGAGCAGACCCGCCCCGACGTCGTGCTGATGGACCTGCGGATGCCCGGTCTGGACGGCACCGGCGCGACCGCGCGGATCGTCGCCGCCACACCGGAGACCGCGGTACTGGTGCTGACCACGTACGCCGACGACGCCTCGCTGGCCGGAGCGCTGCGGGCCGGGGCGCGGGGCTACCTGACCAAGGACGCCGGGCGGGCCGAACTGGCCGCGGCGGTCCGATCGGTCGCGTCCGGGCAGGCGACCTTCGCGAAGGAGGTCGCCGACCGGCTGGTCCGCGGCTTCACCGCCGAACCACCGCCGGCGGCGACCGGAGTGCGGGACTGGTTCCCCGCACTCACCGCGCGCGAGGCGGACGTCCTGGAGGCGATCACACTCGGGCGTAACAACGCCCAGATCGCCGGCGAGCTGTTTCTCAGCGTGCCGACCGTGAAGAGCTACATCAACGCGATCTTCGCCAAGCTCGGTGCCCGCGACCGGGGCCACGCTGTGGCCATCGCGCTGGGCCGCGACCCCGGGACGGCCTGAGGATCCCCACCCGGATCCCCACCCGGGTCCCCACCCGGGTCCCCACCCGTGGACGGTGCTGCCCCGCCCCGATCCGGCCGACGATCAGCGGCGAAGGCCGCGGACCAGCCGCGGCCGATCGAGAGAGGCTGACTCGCTGTGGCTGCGATCATCGCAAGCATCGGTGACTTCTGTGTACGGCGCCGATGGCTGGTGCTGGGACTCTGGCTGGTGGTCCTGGTCCTCGCCGCCGGCGGGGCGGCCGCGTTCGCCAAACCGCTGAGCTCCGAGCTGACCGTCTCGGGCCTGCAGTCCACCCGGACGCTGGATCAGGTCGAGCGCGAGTTCGGGGCCGGCGGCGACGGCGGGAAGGTCGTCTTCGCCGCGCCGGCCGGGACGAAGCTCACCGCAGCCGACCGGGCCGCCGTGAACACGCTGGCCCGATCGCTGGCCGCGGTGCCCGGAGTGCGGAGCACGGCGGCGCCGGCCCTGTCGCCGGACGGCCGGATCGGCTACCTCACGGTGGGCCTGACCGGCACGCCGGCGTCCGCCGCGACGACCGACGGGATCGCCGCCGCGATGACGCGGGCCCGCACGGCCGGCCTCGACGTCGAGGCCTCGTCGGACCTGGCGAGACCGGTCCCGTCCTCGAGCTCGTCCGAGATCGGCATCCTGATCGCCCTGGCGATCCTGCTGGTCACCTTCGGCTCGCTGGTCGCGGCCGGGCTGTCGCTGGTGACCGCGATCCTCGGGCTGGGCATCTCGATCGAGGTGATCCACGCGGCCACCGCTCTGGTGTCGCTGACCTCGATCGCCCCGACCCTGGCGATCCTGCTCGGCCTGGCCGTCGGCATCGACTACTCGCTGTTCCTGCTCAACCGGCACCGTCAGCAACTGCTGGCCGGCGCCCCCGACGTCCGGGCGTCGATCGTGCTGGCCACCCGTACAGCCGGCTCGGCGGTCTTCTTCGCCGCGCTGACCGTGATCATCGCGCTGGCCGGGCTGGCCGTGGTACGGGTCGGTTTCCTCACCCAGATGGGCCTGTCCGCCGCGGTCGCCGTGCTGATCGCGATGCTGGTGGCGCTGACACTCACGCCGGCCCTGCTCGGCCTGGCCGGCATGCGCGTGCTCGGCCGCCGGACCCGCCGCCGGCTGGCCGCCGGCACCCTTGCGCCGCCGCGTCCCCACGCCCGCAGGTGGGCCGGGTTCATCGTGCGGCACCGGACCGTCGCGGTGATCCTCTCGCTGCTCGTCCTCGGCGCACTGGCGGTGCCGGTCCTGAGCATGCGCCTCGACCTGCCCGACGACGGCAACAGCCCGGCCACCGCCACCGACCACAAGGCGTACGACCTGATCGCCGAGGGCTTCGGACCCGGCGCCAACGGGCCGCTGCTGGTCCTCGCCCAGTACCCCGCCGCGCCCACCCCGGCCGGCGAGGCAGCCCTGGTGACGCGGCTCGGGGCGATCGCCGGCGTCGCGGCGGTGCTGCCCAGCGGCGTACGGGGCAATGATGTGCTTCTGACTGTGGTGCCCGGCAGCGGGCCGTCGGCGGCGGCGACCACGACACTGGTTCAGGATCTGCGGCGGCCGGCGCTGGTCCCCGGTGTCACCCTGCTGGTCACCGGGCAGACCGCGGTGGCGATCGACATCTCCGCCCACCTGCTGCACGCCCTGCCGCTCTACCTGGGTCTGGTGGCCGCGTTCGCGTTCCTGTTGCTGCTGGTCGTCTGCCGGTCGGTGCTGATACCGCTGAAGGCCACGATCAGCTTCCTGCTCAGCCTGGGCGCGGCGCTGGGCTGCACAGTGGCGGTCTACCAGTTCGGCCGGCTGGGCGACGTGTTCGGGGTCGGCACCGCCGGTCCGCTGCTGAGCTTCCTGCCGACGATCGTGATCGGAGTCCTGTTCGGCCTGTCGATGGACTACGAGGTGTTCCTGGTCTCCGGCATGCACGAGGAACACCGCAGAGGCGGGCCGGCCGAGCAGGCGGTGGTGGCCGGCTACGCCCACGGCGCCAAGGTGGTGACAGCCGCGGCTCTGATCATGGTCGGGGTGTTCGGCTCCGGTGTCTTCAGCGGCGACACGGTGACCGCCCCGATGGCGTTCGCTCTCGCGGCGGGGGTGCTTGTGGACGCGTTCCTGGTCCGGCTGGTGCTGGTTCCGGCGGTGATGTCGCTCTTCGGCAGGGCGGCGTGGTGGATGCCGCGGCGGCTCGGCCGGGTCGTCCCGTCGATCGACCTCGAGGGCACCGGAATCGCATCCGGGAGCACCGAGCTGACCCGGGTCACCTGATCAAGACGATGCGTTCAGGCCCCGGATGACAGGGCCGACCGCTTCGGCGATCGCGCGGTCGATGCCGGTGCTCCAAGATGCGCCGTTGTCCGCCTCCCAGAGCGCGTTCTGCAGGACTCGGGCCAGCGTCCACCCGGCGGCGCGTCGCCGGTCGAGGCCCAGGATCTCGGTCATCAGGTCGAAACGGCGACGCACGGCCCGCGGTACGTCGCCCGTGGCGACCACGTCGTCCCAGCGGTTGTGCAGGGCGGCAAGGAGGTCGAACCCGGGGTCGCCGACCAAGGGCTTGGGGTCGATCGCCAGCCAGCGGCCGGGGTCGTCGAGGGTGGCCAGAACGTTATAGAAATGCAGGTCCCAATGCAGCAGGCGGTCGCCGGGCTCATCGACGAGGTCGCCGAGGACGGCGGCGCAGGTGCCGATGAGGCGCCGCTGGTCTTCGCCTTGGACGAGTGCGAGCGTCCGCGGGACACGGTCGAGCATCGCCGCGGCGATGTCGCCGAGGTGGCGGATCCCCGGCGGGGGCGGCACCGAGTGCAGGCCGGCCATCAGTTCGCTGAGGATTCGCAGAGCTTCGAGGTCGTCAGGGATCGCCGACAGGTCGCGGTCGGCGTCGAGGCGGACGAGCAGCATCGAACCGGTGGCCGGGTCGTACGCGAGCAGGGGGACGGCGCCGTGGCCGTGCCAGGCCGCCAGCGCGGCCGGTTCGCCGGCCGTTTCGTCGTTGACCGGTTGCAGTTTCAGCACCGCGGGCGTGCCGTCGGTGAGCCGCACCGGCAGCACGAGCGCGACCGCACCGAACCGCGCCGGACCGTCGGTGCTGAGGTTCCATCGACGCAGGCCGGCCGCGGCCAGGTCGGGCAGGGCGGCGATCCAGGCCCGGCCGGCCGCGCCGAAGAACCGTTCGTGCCACTCGGCCAGCTCCTGAGGAACGTCCATGCGGAGTTCGTAGCATGGCGGCGCTTGATCAACGCCCGCGATTTCCAGATCCCGATCAGCCCGGCCCTGGCCCCGCCGCGGCGAGCGCGCCGCCGGTGCGAGTGGTCCGGGCGCCGAGGTCACCGGCGGGGACGCCACCGCGGGCACGATGAACCCGCGCCCAGCAGTGCCAGGCCGATCGCCATCGACGTTCCGGGGCTCCAGCGGCGGCGGCATATCAAACGCCCCCTGTCCGGCCCTACCGGCGGCTACCCGAACCGTAGGGTTGGGGCATGACACCGGATCTGAGCCTGCTGCGGCGGGCCGTCGACCTGGCAGGGGAGAACGCGGCCGCGGGGCAGCTGCCGTTCGGGGCGCTCGTGGTGCGCGCCGGTGAAGTGCTGGCCACCGGCGTCAACACGGCGCTGCGGGACTTCGACCCGTCGGCGCACGCCGAGGTCGAGGCGGTGCGGGCCGCCTGCCGGACACTGGGGACGCTCGACCTGCGCGGGGCGGAGATCTACTCGAGCTGCGAGCCGTGCGAGATGTGCCGGACGGCGGCGATCTCGGCGGGGATCGCGGTCATCTGGTACGCGGCGGCCGGCGCCGACATCCCGGATCTCCGGTACCCGGTGCCCGCTCCGGCCGGCTTCACCGCCGTACAGGAAAAGGTCGAAGACCCGAACGAGCCCTTCGACCGCTATCTGGCGCAGCTGTGACGAAACTCGGGCTGAACATCCCCAACTTCGGGCCGACCGCGTCGCCGGGGGAGATGCGCGACTGGGTGCGGTTCACGCAGGAGCACGGCTTCGCGCTGGCCATGGTCTCCGACCACGTGGCCGTCACGCCGGACGTGGCCGAGCTGTACCCGCAGCCGTTCTACGACCCGTTCACCACACTCGGGTGGATGGCCGGGTACGCCGACGGGCTGGAACTCGGCACGACCGTGACGATCCTGCCGTACCGGCATCCGCTGCTCACCGCCTCGATGACCGCCGCCCTGCACGACTTCACCGAGGGCCGGTTCATCCTCGGCGTGGCCGCCGGCTGGGCCGAGCAGGAGTTCGCCGCCCTCGGCGTGGACTTCGCGTCGCGTGGCCGGATCTCCGAGGAGTACGTGGCGACCATCCGGGCCGCGCTGCGCCAGGAGACGGTCGGCGACGTGGCGACCGGGCCGGTCCGGCGTACGCCGATCTGGGTGGGTGGCACCGCGCCCAGCGTGCTGCGGCGCGCCAAAGCCCACGGCGACGCCTGGCATCCGAACAACGCACCGCTGGACTGGATCCGCGAGGTCGGGCTCCCGGCCACCGAGGGCGTCGCGTTCTGCCCGCGGATGCGCGCGCGGGTGACCGGCCACGACCCGTCACCCACGCGCCCGCCCGGGACCGGGAGCCTCGACCAGGTGGCCGGCGATTTCCGGCAGCTCATCGAGATGGGCGCCGAGTACGTCGTCCTGGACACCAACCCGGACCATCCCCGCGACCGGCTGCCCGCCGCCGAGGACCGCCGCAACCTCGCCGAGCTGTCGAAACGCCTAGCGTGACCGGGTGGTGCCGTAACCGTCCCAGTGCACGACCTCCTCGAGCGGCCGGCGCTTCGGCTGCGACCAGTTGCCGCGCACCGGGTACCCGAGCGGGACCAGCGCCATCGTGATCGAGTCCTCCGGCAGGCCGAGCAGCTCGCGCGTCTCCGCGTCCCGGCCGGAGTGCAGGGTGGTCAGGGTCGCGCCGATCCCGTACGCCCGGGCCGCCAGGATGAGCTGCTGCACCGCGCCGTAGATCGACGAGCCCAGCCGCGGGCTCTGCGACTTCGGCTTCACGAGCAGCGCCGGGATGATCCAGACCGGCGCCTCCTCCAGATGCTCGGCGAGGTGCTCGGCGGACAGGAACGTGCGCCGGCCGACCTCGTCGCCGGCCAGACGCTCCTCCCGGCGAGAGCCGTACATCGCCTGCCAGCCCTCCCGGTAGAACTCCGCGATCCGCTTCTTCTTCTCCGGGTCGCGCACCACCACCCAGGCCCAGGGCTGCGCGTTCCCGCCGGACGGCCCGCGCACGGCGGCGTCGAGCAGCTCCCAGATGATCTCGTCCGGGATCGGCTCGGTGGACAGGTACCTGCGCGCGGGCGTGGTGTGCAGAGCCTCGAGCACGTTCAGGTCTTCGGGTGTGGGGGTCATACCGGATTTCTAGCACGACGGTAAGGACCGGACCCGCCGGTGACCACTGCCACAACACCGCGCGTCGAACGACCACCGGGCACATGATGAGTTCGTGGTCACCGAGCAGAAGCGGGACATCCGCTCCGGCAGCGTCGTCGCGGTGGTCGCCATCCTGCTGGCCGCGGTGAACCTGCGCCTCGCCGTCACCAGCGTCGGCCCGGTGCTCGCCGAGATCCGCTCCGGCCTGGGCATGAGCGGCACCGTGGCCGGTCTGCTCACGTCGCTGCCGGTGGTGTGTTTCGCGTCGGTCGGCTTCGCCGCTCCGCGTCTCGCCCGGCGGTTCGGCGCGGCCGCGGTGGTCGCGTCCGGCCTGGTGGTCCTCGCGCTGGGTCTCGCCATTCGCCCGTACGCCCCCAGCACGCTCACGTTCGTCCTGTTCAGCGGCGTGGCCCTGGGCGGCATCGCGGTGGTGAACGTGCTGCTCCCGATGATCGTCAAGGAGCGCTTCGCGTCCCGCACCGGGATGGTGACCGGCCTCTACTCGCTCTCGCTGAACCTGGGCGCCGCGGTCGCCGCCGGCGCCACGGTTCCGCTGACCAGCGCCTTCCACGACGACTGGCGGCTGGGCCTGGCCACCTGGGCGGTGCTCGCTGTGCTGGCGCTGCCGCCGTGGCTGGCGCTGAGCCGCGACCGCGCCCCCGTGGCGCCGGCCGACCAGCCGGCCCCGCCCCCGCTGCGGGTGATCCGCGAGCCGGTGGCGTGGGCCCTGGCCGTGTACTTCGGCATGCAGTCGACGTCGGCGTACGTCATCATCGGCTGGCTGCCGCAGATCTACCGCGACGCCGGCCTGACGGCCGAGACCGCCGGCGTGCTCTTCGCGGTCACGTCCTTCCTGGGCGTGCCGCTGGGCTTCGTGGTCACCACGTACGCCGGACGCGTCCGCAGCCAGAGCCTGATCGCCCTCGGGCTGGGCGTGGCCGGAACAGCCGGCTACGGCGGCCTGTGGCTGGACCCGGCCGCCGCGCCGTGGATCTGGGCCATCCTGCTGGGCATCGGCAACTGCGCGTTCCCGCTGGTCCTGACCATGATCACGCTGCGCGGCCGCACCCCGGCGACGGTGGTCCGCCTGTCCGCCTTCGGCCAGGGCGTCGGCTACCTGATCGCCATCCCCGGCCCGATTCTGATCGGCGTCCTGCACGACGCCTCCGACGGCTGGCGCGTCCCCCTGACGCTGATGGTCGCCCTGATGATCCCGCAGGTCATAGCCGGCGTGCAGGCGGGCCGCGACCGCCAGGTCTGACCCGCCGGGCTGTCGCGTGCCGGGCTCTCGCGCCGCGCTGTCTCGCGCCGTGCGGCGTGTCGCGTGCCGGGCTGTCGGCCGCCGGCTGCCGGCCTCGCGGGTGCTTCCCTAGCTGCGGCAACTTTCGCCGGTCATATGGTCGGGCCGGGCTGCCAGGCGGCGGGGTGCCCGCTCACTGTTCCTGCCGCCGCTCGCGGCCGAGGCGTGGGCGCGGTGGTAGGACCGGCCAGGAGTGGTAGGACCAGTCACGAGTGGTCGGAAGAGGCGGTATTTCGGCCCGGATAGCGCTCCTGCCTACCACGCTCGCGGATAGTGGTAGCTCAGTGCGGCGTCCGAGGCCCGGATACCGCCAGCTCCTACCACTGCCGAGCTCGGAAGCCAGCGCAAGTGGCGGCAGTGACGGTGGGTGGGCACCCGGGCGCCTGGCAACCGGGCTTGGCGTCGTGGGGCGCAAGTGGCGGCAGTGACGGTGGGTGGGCACCCCGCCGCCTGGCAACCGGGCTTGGCGTCACCGGGCCGCAACAGGCGGCAGTGACGATGGGTGGGCACCCGGGAGCCTGGCTACCCGACCCGGCGGGCGCAAGCGGCGGCAGTCACGGTGAGTAGGCATAGCGCTGCCGCGGGCGAGCGCCCACCCCGTTCAGATGCGCGGGTCGATGTGGACCTTCGGGGCGTCGCCCCAGGCGGGGTCGCGTCGGCCGGACAGGACCGCGACCGCCTCGTCGAGGCCGACGGTTGCCGCGACCAGCGGGCGCGGGTCGACGGCCTGTGCGGCGTACGCGGAAATGGTTTGGGCGAGCGCGCCCGACGCACTCAGAATGCCCACCGCGGTCAGGTCCTTGAGGGCCAGCCGGCGGGTGTCCACCAGGGATGGCTCGCCGGCGATGCCGATGAACACCACGCGGCCGCCGGGCTCGACCAGGTCGACCGCGCGGGCCGGCAGGGACGCCGCCGTCGAGCAGTCGATCACCGCGTCGAACGGCAGCGAGGGCAGGTCGGCGGCTGTCCAGGCGTTGGTGAAACCCAGCGAGCGGGCGAACGCCAGGGACAGGCCGAGCAGGTGGACCTCGGCGCCGGTCGCCGCGGCGAAGGAGGCCGTGAGCAGGCCGATCGTGCCGGGGCCCATGACCAGGACGCGGGCGCCGGGGGCGAGGTTCGCGGCCTGGACAGCCCGGAACGCGTTGCCGCCGGGCTCGACCAGGGCGCCCAGTGTGGCGTCGACCTCGCCGGGGAGCTCGTGCAGCGCCCGTACGGGAACCGGCAGTTGGGCGGCGAGCGCGCCGGGCCAGCCGTGCCGGATGCCGATCTCGTGGCGGTCCGCGCACAGGTGCTGGCGGCCCGACGTGCAGCGGGCGCAGCGGCCGCAGCCGAGCATCGTGTCGCCGGTGACTCGGCGGCCCACCCACGACTCGTCGGCCGCGGAACCCGCCGCGGTGACGACGCCGCTCCACTCGTGGCCGATGCGCACCGGGTACGACGCCTCGCCGGTGTGCAGGTAGGCCATCTCGCCGGTGAAGAACTCGATGTCGGTGCCGCACACGCCGGCCCGTTCGACGTCGACGACCACCTCGCCGGGACGCGGGACCGGCGGGTCGACCTCCTGTACCTCGGCCTTTCCGGGGCCGGTGACGACGAACGCGCGCATCTAGCGGAACCCGGCCCAGTCGAAGGCGGGCCGCCCGGTCGCGCCGACGTCGACCAGGTAGAGGCCGTCACGGGCGGTGATCAGCATCCGGTCGAGGCCCGGGCCGACGAACACGGGGCAGGTCACCTCGGGGCTGGCCACCTCGACCACACCGGTCAGCACACCCTCGGGGCTGAACCGCCGCACCTCGCCGGTCCCGTAGACCGCCACCCACAGGTTGCCGTCCGCGTCCGTGCAGATGCCGTCCGGATCCCAGTCGTCCCGCAGGAACACGTGCCGTTCCTGGCTGCCGGCCCGCACGTAGATCTCGCCGGGCACCGTGTCGACGTAGTACCAGAGGCTCGCGTCGGGGCTCCACGCCAGGCCGTTGCTCAGCCCCACCCCGGCGTCGACGGTCGTCAGCGACCGGTCCGCGCCGACCCGGATCAGCATCTCGTCCTCGCCGGGCTCCTCGCTCAGCTGCATGGTGCCGACCAGGAACGCGCCGTCCGGGTCGCACTTGCCGTCGTTGAGGCGGCGCCCGCTGCCCTCGGGCAGGATTCGCGGGCCGGGCGTGACCTCACCCTCCGCGTCGACCACCAGCAGGGTCTCCTGGCCGGCCACGAGCATTTCTCCGGTACGCCCGAGAGTGATCGCCGCGACCATCTTGTCGAGCTGACGTGTCCGGGTGAGCTCGACGCCCCGATCGGTGAGCCGTCCGGTGTGCACCGCCCCGGCCTCGATCTCCACCCAGTGCACCAGCCCGCGGGGCGCGTCCCAGATCGGTCCCTCGGCCAGCCGGAACGTCCGCTCCGAAGCCCTCTGTGCGGTCCATCGATCCACCATGAGGCCTAGCTTGCCAACAATCCGGCGGTAGGGTCCAAGAAGAGTTGATCGGAAGGCGGTCGGGCGTGGCGGAACTTCGCAGCAACCAGTGGTACGGCGGGGACGATCGGAACTCCTACATCCATCGGGCCTGGATGCGGCGCGGCACGCCGGGGTCGTCGTTCCACGGCAAGCCGCAGATCGCGATCGCGAACACGGCGTCCGACCTGACACCGTGCAACGCGCACCTGAACGAGGTGGCCGACAGCGTCAAGCAGGGCGTGTGGGCCGCCGGCGGCGTACCCCTGAATCTGCCTGTCGTCTCTCTCGGCGAGACCAACGTGCGGCCGACCGCGATGCTGTGGCGCAACATGGCCGCGATGGCGATCGAGGAGATGCTGCGGGCCAACCCGATCGACGGCGTGGTGCTGCTCGGCGGCTGCGACAAGACGATCCCGTCGCTGCTGATGGCGGCCGCGTCGGTCGACCTGCCGGCGGTCGTGGTGCCGGGCGGGCCGATGCTCACCGGCACCTTCCAGGGTGTGCCGCTCGGCTGCGGGACGGACGTGTGGCGGCTGTCCGAGGAGGTGCGCGCCGGGACGCTGTCCGAGGGCGCCTTCCTGGAGTCGGAGTCGTCGATGATCCGGAGCAAGGGGCACTGCAACACGATGGGTACGGCGTCGACGATGGGCCTGCTCGCCGAGGCGCTGGGAACGACCCTGCCGGGCACCGCCGGCACCCCGGCGCCGGACAGCCGGCTGCTGGCCCGCTCGCACGACACGGGGCGGCTCATCGTCGACATGGTGACCGCGGACAGGCGTCCCAGCCAGGTGATCACCCGGGCGTCGTTCCACAACGCCATCGTCGCGCTGGCGGCGATCGGCGGCTCCAGCAACGCGGTCGTGCACCTGCTCGCGATCGCCGGCCGGCTCGGCGTACCCCTGACGCTCGATGATTTTGACCGGATCGCCGCCGAGGTGCCGTTCCTGGTCGACCTGCAGCCCTCCGGCCGCTTCCTGATGGAGGACCTGTTCCGGGCGGGCGGGCTGGCGGCGGTGCTGCGTGAGGTCGAGGACCTGCTGGACCCGTCGGCGATCTCGGTGACCGGCGAGCCGTTCGTCGACTCGCTGGCCGGAGCGCAGATCTGGGACAAAGAGGTCATCCGTACGCGGGACGCGCCGCTGCTGCCCAACGGCGGGATCGCGACGCTCCGTGGCAACCTGGCCCCCGACGGCGCGATCATCAAACCGGCCGCCGCCTCGCCGCACCTGCTCCAGCACCGCGGGCGGGCGGTCGTCTTCGACTCGATCGAGGACTTCCACGCCCGCGTCGACGACCCCGCGCTGGACGTCGACGAGGACTCGGTGCTGATCCTGCGGGGCTGCGGGCCGAAGGGATACCCCGGCATGCCCGAGGTCTCCAACATGCCGCTGCCGCAGAAGGTGCTGCAGAAAGGCGTCCGGGACATGGTCCGGATCTGTGACGGGCGGATGAGCGGCACGGCGTACGGCACGGTCGTCCTGCACGTGGCGCCGGAGGGCGCGGCCGGCGGCCCCCTGGCCAAGGTGCGCACCGGCGACTGGATCGTGCTGGACGTGCCGGCCCGGCGGATCGACGTGGACCTGCCCGACGACGAGCTTCTTTCCAGGGAGCCCGCCCCGGCGATGGTCTCGGCGCTGGCCAGGCCCGCACGAGGCTGGGAGCGTCTCTACATCGACACGGTCACCGGGGCGGACACCGGGGCCGACTGCACGTTCCTGCTGGGAGGCAGTGGGTCCGCGGTCTCCCGCGAGTCCCACTGAGCTCAGTCGAACTCGCCGTCCTTCACCCCGCCCACGAAGGCGGTCCACTCGCTGTGCGTGAAGACCAGAGCGGCGCCGTCCGGGTCCTTGGAGTCCCGGACGGCGACGTGGCCCGGAAGGTTGCGGGCCACCTCGACACAGTCGCCGCTGGCGCTGCTGCGGTTGCTCTTACGCCACACCGCACCCGTCAGATCGATTTCATTCACGTTCATTCAGCTCCTTGACGACCCGTCGGATCAGCTCGCCTGATTGTTGCTGATCGAGTGCACGTTCGGCGAGATCCGACCACGCTTCCTCGTACCGCTCGAGCTCCTTCGGTTTGTCGAGATAGAGCGCGCCGGTGAGCGATTCGCTGTAAACCGTTGGTGGTTCGCCCTTCGCCGAATCACCGGGCGGGAATTCCAAGATCGTAAATGCGCCGGCCGCCGATGCGCGGTGCGGCCCCGCGGCGAACGGGAGCACCCGGACCGAGGCGTGCGGCAATTCGTTCGCCTTGAGCAGATGCCACAGTTGTTGCGCCATTGCACCGGGAATGTCCGGAGCGGCCCAGAGCACGCCCTCGAACACGATCACCTCCAGCCGGGGCGGCGGCGGAAAATGCCGCGCCAGCAGCCCCTGCCGCTCCAGCTTCAAGGCGATACGGTCCTCGCGATCGCTCGGCGTCATCGTGGGCTGCTCGGCCGCGATCACCGCCTCCATGTACGCCCGGGCCTGCAACAGCCCCGGGATCAGGGCCGGCTCGAACTTGCGGATCCGGGCGGCCGACGCCTCCAGCCCGACATAGAGCTCGAACCACTCCGGGACCACATCGCCGTACGACTGCCACCAGCCGCGCGCCTTCGTCTCCCGGGCCAGCCCGGCAAGTGCCTCGGCCATCTCGCCGGACGCCTCGTAGAACTGGCAGAGAACTTTCACATCCGGCCCGCGAACCGGAACAGCGCCCTTCTCGATCCGCCACACCTTCTGAATGGAACACTCGAGATGCTCTGCGGCTGATTTGACCGTGATGCCGCGTTGCTCCCTGAGCTGACGCAGATAACGCCCCAGCTGCCGCCGCGGCACCGTCGAGCCGGCGTCGCCCTCCACCCCGCAGCTTCCCTTCCTGACCGTGCCCCGCGGAATGGCATTCCTTCCCTCAGGGAATGCCGGCCGAGCCAAGTCGCCCAAAGTCATGATCCACCACGGATTTTGTCCCATGGAATATTGCGTCAGCATAGACGGATCCGAATGATGAGCGACACAGGCACAACCGAGGCAAAGGGGAGCCGTTGAACCGGGACGACGTCATCTCGGCGATCGCCGCCCAGCCCTTCGACGCCGACGTACGCGTCAACCTCATCGGCCGATACGTGGACATCACGTTCGTCCGCTACGACCCGGAACGCGGCGCGATCATCCTCGACCTGGACCCGGACGACGTCGAGTGCATCCTGCGCACGTTCTTCCGGCGGCGCCCCGCCGAGTAGCGCGGTCCCTCCGGCCAAGCGCCCCGCGGTCGAGAGCCGTCCCGCCGATCTGCGCGGCGGCCCTACCGGCGTTTTCGCTGGGTGGCTCCGGGCCGGGCTGCCAGGCGCCCGGTCTCGGTCGCTGCCGCCGCCATCGCGTGGTGGCGGGTCCATGCGGGTATGCCAGGCGCTCGGGTGCCTGCTCGCCGTTGCTGCCGCCGGTTGCGCCCGGCGTGGGGTTTCGCTTGGGCGTGCCAGGTGTTCGGGTGCCTGCTCGCCGTTGCAGCCGCCGCTCGCGGCCGTGGCCGGGTGCGGGTCGGTGGTAGGAGCAGGCGGGAGTGGTAGACCAGGCGGGCAGTGGTGGGTCAGGGCGGCATCCGGGGCGAAATACCGCCCTGAGCCACCACGGTCCGCGCGCGTGGTAGCCCAGAGCGGTCAGCCGGGCCCGGACAGCGCCCGGTCCTACCACCGGCCGCCGGCCGTGGGCGGCGCGCAAGGCCGGGCCGGCCGTCAACGACGCAGACGCCGCCTTGCGCTACCACTGGCGTGCCCGGCTACCACCGCGAGCGGCGGCAGTGGCGGTGAGCGGGCACCCGGGGGGCCTGGCGACCCGGCCCAACCCCTCACCCAGCGGAAACGCCGGCAGCAACGCCGCGCACCACAAACGCCAGGCAGCTTCGCCACGCACCGCAAACGCCAGGCAGCTTCGTCACGCACCGGAAACGCCGGCAGCTTCGTCACGCACTGCAAACGCCAGGCAGCTTCGTCACGCACCGCAAACGCCAGGCAGCTTCGTCACGCACCGCAAACGCCCGGCAGCAACGCCACGCACCAGGAAGGACGGCCAATCAGACCGGACCGCGAACGGTCGCTAGATGACGGGAAGTTCGCCGCCGTCGACGACCAGGGTCGCTCCGGTGACCCACTGGGCCCGGTCCGAGACGAGGTAGGCGACGGCCTCGGCGATGTCGCGGGGGTCTCCGGGGCGACCCAGAGGGACGCCGTTCGCGATGTCGGCGAGCGAGACGCCCACCGCGTCGGCGAGGTTCTGGCGGATGGCGTCGCCGCCCGGGGTGAGCACGTTGCCGGGGATGATCGTGGTGACGCGGATCCCGGCGGGCGCGAGCTCGGAAGCGAGCGCTTTGCCGTAGGCGTTGAGCGCGGCCTTGGCGGCGCCGTAGTGGGCCAGCGGCGCCGATGGCATGAGCGCCGCCACCGTGGAGATGTTGACGATCGCGCCGCCCGCCCCGGCCTGGCGCAGCGTCGGCAGCAGCGCGTTGTTGACCCGGACGGCGGAGAGGTAGTTGAGGTCGAGGGCGTCGAGCCATTCCTCGTCGGGGATGGAGGAGATGCCCCCGACGTGGGCGCGGGCCGCACCAGCGTTGTTGACCACGATGTCGACGCCGCCGAGTTCGTCGAGGGCTGCCGCGGCGAATTCCCGCACGCCCGCCAGCGTGCTGATGTCGCCTTCGAGGAAGGTGGCGGCCTTCGGCGTCTCCTCGGTGGCTTTGCGCGCCGTTGTGACGACGGTCGCGCCGCCGTCGAGCAGCCGCTGCGCGATGGCCGCGCCGATCCCGCGAGAACCTCCCGTGACGACCGCCCGCTTGCCGGCGAGCTCGGTGGCATCTGGTGAAGCAAGGGTTCTGAACATGCGGTCCAATATACATGTTCTGGAACGTACGTCCAGAACTCTCGGGCCGGGTTCGGAACGGCGTAACCTTGCGGGAATGGGGCGACCACGGAAATTCGACGAGCACGAGGTGCTGGTGGCTGCGCGCCGGGTGTTCAACGAGACCGGCTTCCACGGCACCTCGGTCGATGATCTCTCCCGCGCGACGGGTCTCAGCAAGGGCAGCCTCTACGGCGCGTTCGGCGACAAGGACGCCCTGTTTCAGCGGGTGCTGGAGGACTACTGCGCGGGCGCCGACGCTGATGCCGCGGCCCGGCTCGACGGCCCGGACGACGAGGCGCTCGACCGCCTCCGCGCCTGGCTCCGGATGCCGGAGGGTGACATCGACCGGCTCGGCTGCCTGCTGGCCAAGGCCACGGCCGAGCTGGCGTGGGAGAACGAGGCCGTCGCGACCCGGTCGCTCGCGACGTTCGAAACGCTGTTCGACAGCTGCCGCCAACTCGTCGAGCAGGCGCAGCGCGCCGGGCACGTGGACCCGGCCGCCGACGCCGAGGTGCTCGGCGGGCTGATCGTCACCACGCATCGCGGGATCGAGGCACTGGCCAAGGCGGGGGTCGACACGAAGACACTGAACCGCATCGCCGACGCCGCGATCGACAACATCGCACTCGCGGCGCGAGCAGGGCGATCAGTGCGATCAGCCTAGGAAGATCGGGCTCGTCATCGCGGCCATGCTGCCGTCCGGATGGCGGACCTCGACCCGGGCCGGCCCGGCCAGTCGCCCCGGAACCAGACCATCGCGCCACCCTAGGTGATCCGCCATGATGGGCGGGTGCATGCCAAGCGGTCGCTGCTGTCCTACAAGTCCGACGGGTCGATCCTGAGCCTCTGGTCCAAGGGTTCGATCCTGTCGATCGGTTCCTCCGGGTCGATCCTGTCGATCGGGTCGGCGGGGTCGTTCGCGTCGATCGGGTCGATCGGCTCGTTCGTGAGCGTCGGCTCGATCCTGTCGGCCGTGTCGATCGGATCGATGCTGGCGTGGCGCGCCCGCGGCCGGATGCTGGCCGCGGGGGCGGGCTCGTGGAGCGACGACGCCGGGTGACAGGTTTCAAGAGAGTGACCATTTACGCAGGTGAAGCGCAGCGACCCTCGGCGTGAGCGACGGTCTGAACCACCCGCCGAGCTACGACCTCCGCACTTGAACCTGATCCTGGGTCTAGGCTCTCGGCGTGGCCAGGTATTTCGACGTGCATCCGGACAATCCGCAGGCCAGGGTGATCGGCCAGGTGGTGGGGCTGATCCGGGCCGGCGGCGTGGTGGCCTACCCGACCGACTCGTGCTTCGCGCTCGGGGTCAAGTTGGGTGACAAGGACGGGCTGGCTCGGATCCGGGAGATCCGGCAGCTGGACGAGCGGCACCACTTCACCCTGATGTGCCGGGACTTCGCGCAGCTCGGGCAGTTCGTGACGATCAACAACGCGCTGTTCCGGTCGATCAAGTCGGCCACGCCGGGGCCGTACACGTTCATCCTGCCCGCCACGCGCGAGGTTCCGCGGCGGCTGCTCCACCCCAAGAAGAAGACCGTGGGTGTACGCATCCCGGAGCACGTCGTGGCGCAGGCCATCCTCGCCGAGCTGGGCGAGCCGCTGGTGACGAGCACCCTGCTGCTGCCGGGTCACGACGAGCCGATGACCCAGGGCTGGGAGATCAAGGAGGCCCTGGATCACCAGCTGGACGCCGTGGTCGATTCGGGGGAGTGCGGCACCGTGCCGACGACCGTGATCGACTTCTCGGACGGTGAGGTCGAGATCCTGCGCGAGGGCGCGGGGGACGTGTCGCGCTTCTTGTAGCGGCTAGGGTCGGCGGATGGCGACGTTCACCACCAGCGACGGGGTCGGGCTGCACTACACCGACGACGGGGACGGGCCGCCGATCGTGCTGCTCGCGGGTTTCTGCGCGCCGGTGGAGAGCTGGGAGTTCCAGCGGCGGGCGCTGCGGGGGGCAGGTCGGCGGGTGATCGGGCTGGACCGGCGGTCGCACGGCGCCTCCGACGACGTCGCGCACGGCCAGCGGCTGGCGCGGCACGGCATGGATGTCCGCGAGTTGCTTGATCATCTGGCGCTCACCGGGGTCGCCCTGGCGGGTCAGAGCATGGGCGCGAGCGTCATCTGGGCCTACTACGACCTGTTCGGCGCCGACCGTCTCCGAGCCGTGGTGACCATCGACCAGACGCCGCGCATGGTCAACGGCGACGGCTGGGATCACGGGTTCTACGGGCTGACCAACGACAACGTCGGGACCTTCTTCGACAACGGCATCCCGCAGACCGGGCGTGCAAGGAAGACAGGCTGACCGGTTTCCTCAAGCTGGAGGCCCTGCTCGGGTACGACCCGCCGTTCGGGGATCCGACCGACCCGCCGCTGCGGGCCCTGCTGCGGGACCACGCCGCGCAGGACTGGCGGGACGTGGTGGCGCGCGTGTCCGTGCCGTCGCTGTTCCTGGCCGCCCGGGATTCCCAGCTGTGGCCCTGTGAGCATGCGGCGTGGGCCACGTCCGTCAACGCTTCCGCCTCGGCCGTCACCTTGGAAGACTGCGGGCATGCGATGTGTGTCGATCAGCCCGGCGCGGTGAGCGCGGCGATGGTGGAGTTCCTGCGATGAGCCTGTTCGCCGGCATCGACGAGGTCACCGACCCGGACGTCCTGGCAAGCCTGTCGCACGACGAGGCCGAGTGGGCGCCGGTCGGCCGTGCGGTCGCCGCCGTCCGGCCGCGGTCGACCGAGGAGGTCGCGCGGATCGTCGCCGGGTGTGCCGAGCGCGGCCTGTCGGTGGTGCCGCGCGGCGCGGGGACGGGCCTGTCCGGCGGCGCCAACGCGGTGGACGGCTGCGTCATCGTCGACCTGTCGAAGATGACCGCGATCCTGGAGGTCGACGCCGACAACATGATCTGCGTCGTGCAGGCGGGCGTGGTCAACAACGACCTCAAGGCCGCGGTCGCCAAGCACGGCCTCTGGTACCCGCCCGACCCGGCCAGCTCGCCGTGGTCCACGATCGGCGGGAACGTGGCCACCAACGCCGGTGGGCTGTGCTGCCTCAAGTACGGCGTGACCAGGGACTATGTGCTCGGCCTGACGGCCGTCGTGGGCGGGCCGGCGGGGGATTACGGCACCGTCGCCCGGCTCGGCCGCCGGACCACCAAGGGCGTCAGCGGGTACGACCTGACGAGCCTGTTCGTGGGCGCGGAGGGCACCCTCGGCGTGGTGACCGACGTGACCCTGAAGCTGCGCCCGGCCCGCAAGGAGCCGCCCCGCACCGTGGTGGGCGCCTTCGGCAGTGTGGTGTCGGCCGGTGAGGCGGTGGCCGAGACGACCCGCCAGGGCCTGCTCCCGGCCGCTTTGGAACTGCTCGACCGGGCCACCCTGCAGGCTGTCGAGGAGTGGAAGCACCTGGGCTTGTCCGCGGACGCCGAGGCGCTGCTGCTGGCGCAGATCGACACGCCGGGCGCGGCCGGCGCCGAGGAGGCGGCGGCGGTGGCCGGCGCGTTCACCCGGGCGGGTGCGTTGTGGGCGGAGCAGTCGACGGACGAGGTCGAGGCGGAGCAGCTGTTCGCGGCGCGCCGGCTGGCCTATCCGGCGATGGAACGGCTGGGGCCGGTGCTCACCGAGGACGTCTGTGTGCCCCGGTCGGCGGTGCCGGGGATGCTCGCCGCGATCGAGGAGATCGGCGCCCGGCATCAGGTGATCATCGCCACCATCGCGCACGCGGGGGACGGCAACCTGCACCCGCTGATCATCACGCCGGCAGGTGACGACGCCGCTCGGGTGGCCGCGCAGGCGGCCTTCTCCGAGATCCTTGAGAAGGCCATCGCCGCAGGCGGGACCGTTACCGGCGAGCACGGCGTGGGTCTGCTGAAGCGGGCCGGGATGCGTCAGGAGCTGTCCCCGGCGGTGCTGGCGATGCAGTCCGCGGTGAAGCGGACGCTGGACCCGCTGAATCTGTTCAATCCCGGCAAAGTGGTCGGCGAGCCCTAGACGGCCTTGTTGCCAGGTCTGTGCAACAGCCACTCTTGCCAAATATGCTGCGTCCATGAATCCAGTGGCGATGCACATCGCTAACGGCATCGTGGACGCGCGCGTCTCGGCCGCGTTCGCCGTCGTCTCACTGGTCGCGCTCGGCTTCTGCGTGATGCGCGGCAGGCTCGACCTCGACGACCGCCTGGCGCCCATGGCCGGCCTGGTCGCCGCCTTCATCTTCGCCGTGCAGATGCTCAACTTCCAGGTGCTGCCGGGCGTCTCCGGCCACCTGCTCGGCGGCGCGCTCGCGGCCGTGCTGGTCGGCCCGTGGGTCGGCGCGCTGTGCGTGGCCACCGTGCTGATCGTGCAGTGCCTGCTGTTCGCCGACGGCGGCCTGACGGCTCTCGGCCTGAACATCTTCAACATGGCGCTGCTCGGCACCGCGGTGGGCTACCTGGTGGCCGTGGCGATCCTCCGGCTGCTGCCCAAGGTCTCGGTCGCTGTCTTCGTGGCCTCGGTGGTCAGTGTCGTGGTCGCCTCGCAGGGCTTCGTCCTCGAGTACGCGCTGGGCGGCACCACCGACCTCGACCTGGGCACGGTGGCCGGCGCGATGGCCGGCGTGCACATCCTGATCGGCATCGGCGAGGGCCTGATCGCCGCCACCACGGTCGCGACGGTCGCCAAGGTCAGACCCGACCTGGTGTACGCCCTGCGCCGGACCACCCGTGCCGCACAGCCTCAGGAGGTCCCGGCGTGAACAGGAAACTGGGCTGGTTCCTGGCCGGCGGCCTGCTCGTGGCGATCCTGCTGGCCGGGGTGGTCAGCAACTTCGCCTCCGGCAGCCCCGACGGCCTGGACGCCGCGGCACGCCAGGGCTGCACGTTCAACGCCGACGGCGAGATCACCGGTGGCACGTGCATGGCCCAGCGGGAGCAGAACCATCAGCTGGCCGGCAGCCCGTTCGCCGACTACGGCATCAGGGGACTGGACGGCCCGCTCGGCACCGGCCTGGCCGGCGTGCTCGGCGTGCTGATCACGTTCGCCGTCGGCGGCGGCGTCTTCTGGCTGGTTCGCCGCCGCAAGCCCGCCTCGTCCTCGAGCACCTGACGTGGGCGCCGGTCACGCCCACCCGCTGCACCTCGACCACGACAGCCCGCTGCACCGGCTGCCGCCCGAGGTGAAGATCGCGGCCACCCTGCTCTTCACGATCATCGTGGTGATCACGCCCCGCGAGCACTTCCGGGCGTTCCTGGCCTACGCCGTCCTGGTGGCGGCCGTGGCGGCGATCGCCCGGGTCCGCCCCGGCTGGCTGGCCAGGCGCGCCACCATCGAGCTGCCGTTCGTGCTGCTCGCGCTCTGGCTGCCGTTCGCCGGGCAGGGGGAACGGATCACCTGGCTGGGCCTGTCGCTGTCGGTGGACGGGCTGTACGGCGCCTGGAACATCGCCGCGAAGGGCACTCTGGGCGTACTCGCGTCGCTCCTGCTCGCCGCGACCACCTCGATGCGCGACCTGATCATCGGCCTGGACCGCCTGCGGGTTCCGTCGGTCTTCACCCAGATCGCCACGTTCATGCTGCGCTACCTGGACATCCTCGCCGACGACGCGCGGCGGATGCGGATCGCGCGGCTGTCCCGCGGCTACGACCAGCGGTTCCTCTGGCAGGTGAAGGCGTTCGCGGTCGGCGTCGGCGCGCTGTTCCTGCGGGCGTTCGAGCGCGGCGAGCGGGTCTACCTGGCGATGCGGTCGCGCGGCTACACCGGCCGGCTGCCGCGCACGGGCGCTTCTCCCTCGGCGACGGCGTCGCAGTGGGCGATGTCCGCGATGTTCCCGCTCGTCGCCGCCGGAGTGGCGGTGCTGGTGTGACGGTCTCGCTGCGGGTGGCCGGCCTGCACTACGCCTACCCCGACGGCACACCGGCGCTGCGTGGCGTGGACCTGACCATCGCACAGGGCGAGCGGGTGGCGCTGCTCGGCCCGAACGGCGCCGGCAAGACCACCCTGGTCCTGCACCTGAACGGCATCCTGCACGGCGGCACGGGCACCGTCTCGGTGGCCGGCGCCGCCGTGGACCCGCGCGACCGTACCGGCATCGCCGAGATCCGCCGCCGCGTCGGCATCGTCTTCCAGGACCCCGACGACCAGCTGTTCATGCCGTCGGTGGCCGAGGACGTCGCGTTCGGCCCGGCCAACCTGGGCCTGCGCGGCGCCGAGCTGGACGCCCGCGTCGACGAGGCCCTGGCGGCGGTCGGCATGGGCGCCCACCGCGACCAGGTGCCCCAGCATCTGTCCTTCGGCCAGCGCCGCCGCGTCGCCGTCGCCACGGTCCTGGCCATGCGCCCCGAGATCCTGGTCCTCGACGAGCCGTCGTCCAACCTGGACCCGGCCAGCCGGCGCGAGCTGGCCGACATCGTCCGCTCTCTGCCGGTCACGGTGCTGATGGTCACGCACGACCTGCCGTACGCGCTCGAGCTCTGCTCCCGAGCCCTGATCCTGGACAGCGGCCGCATCGAGGCCGACGGCCCCACCCGGGACGTCCTCGCCGACACCGACCTGCTCGCCGCGCACCGCCTCGAGCTGCCCTTCGGCTTCGACCCGGTCGCGATCCCACGTAGTGCGTGACCCGGAGTTCAATCGATCTCTGTGAGTCTGCACACGTGTGTCGTGCGGAAGGTTGACGTGACAAACATCGCTAGCGTTGTCGGGCTTACTGACGTGAACCGACGAAGGGCGTTGCGACCGTGAAGATCGGCATTGGACTTCCGAACCAGGTGCGGGAGATGAACCCGGCTGTCATCCCGGGATGGGCCAAGCGGGCCGAGGACGCCGGCTTCAGCACGCTCGGGACGGTCGGCCGGCTGGCGTACCCGGGTCTGAACGACACCGTGGCGCTCGCCGCCGCGGCCGGCGCGACCAGCAGCATCGGGCTCTTCACCAACGTGCTGCTCGGGCCGGTGTGGCCGCCCGTGCTGCTGGCCAAGGAGGTCGCCGGCATCGACGCGGTGTCCGGCCACCGGCTCACCCTGGGCCTGGGCATCGGCGGGCGGGCGGACGACTTCGTCGCCGACGGCTACCCGATGAAGGGCCTGGGCAAGCGCATCGACCACGACCTCGAGATCTACCGCAGCGTGTGGAACGGCGAGCCGGTCGGCGGCGGCGACAACGCGGCCGTGCCGACGGGCACCCGGCAGGTGCCGCTGATCTTCGGCGGCATGGCCCCGGCGTCGTTCAACCGCCTGGCCAAGTGGGGCGAGGGCTACGTCGGCCCCAGCGCCCCCGCCGGAATGGTCGCCGGTGCCTTCGACGGCGCCCGCGCCGCGTGGAAGGCGGCCGGCCGGGAGGGTGAGCCGCGCCTGATCGCGATCGCCTACTTCGTGCTCGGCGACCCGGCCAAGGGCCACGACAACGTGTACGACTACTACAGCAACGTGCCGGAGTTCGCGCAGCTCGTCACCGCCAACCTGGCGAAGACGGCGGAGGAGATCCGCGAGGTGGTCAAGTCGTTCGCCGCGATCGGCGCCGAGGAGCTCATCCTCAACCCGACCACCGACGACCCGGACGACATCGAGCGCCTCGCCGAGGTCGTCCTTTCCTGAACTGAAACCAGGGACGGGACCCCGCTGCCGGTGATCCGACAGCGGCGGGGTCCCCGCGCCCATAGCGTCCCGGCATGAGCATTTCATGGGGGGCTCTAGCCCTGGTGGCAACTCTGCATCTCGCGCCGGCGGCGGCTCCGGCCGCTGCCGGCGCCATCACTCTGGTCGACGTGGCCGCCGACGGCACGCCCGGCGACGGCGACAACCTCGACTGGGACATCTCCGACAACGGCCGGTACGTGACCTTCGTGTCGGCCTCCGCCAACCTCGTCGCGGGCGACACCAACGGCGCCTACGACGTCTTCGTCCGCGATCTCGACGCCGGCACGACCACGCTGGTCAGCGGCGGTCCGAACGGCCGGCCGGCCGACGGGCCCGCGCAGGACACCGTCATCTCCGGCAACGGCCGCTATGTCGCGTTCACCTCGTCCGCGTCGAACCTGGTCGCCGGCGACACCAACGGCAGGCGTGACGTCTTCGTCCACGACCGGCGCACCGGCGTGACCAGCCGGGCCAGCGTCGGCACCGGCAACGTGCAGTTCGACGGCATCCAGATCGGCCCCTCCCTCTCCGACAACGGCCGGTACGTGACCTTCGTCAAGTCGGATTTCCAGCACGGCAACGGTCAGGAGGTCTACCTGCGTGACCTGACGACCGGTGTCACCCGGCAGGTCTCGGTCCCGAACGGCGACGGCGCTCCGGCCGCGTTCGAGGCCGCGATCTCCGGGGACGGCAGGTGGGCGACCTTCAGCGGCACCGGCGACTACGCCGGCGACGGCGGCAGTGCGAGCGCGGTCTATCTGACCGACCTGACCTCGGGCGCGACGACCAGGGTCAGCCCGCAGAGCAGCGGCACGGCGCCGGTGGACGCGTCCGGGCCGACCATCGACCGGACCGGCGCCAAGGTCCTGTATGCCGTGAACGCGGCGATGACCAACCTGCACCTCTACGACGCCGCCACCGGTGCCACCACCTTGGTCTCCGCGAATCGCGCGGGAACCGGCGCGGGGAACGCCGACACCTTCGCGGGTGCGCTGTCGGCCGACGGCCGCTTCGCCGCGTTCGGCTCGTCCGCGTCCGATCTGGTGCGGAACGACCCGAACGGCAACGTCAGCGACGTCTTCGTCCGCAACCTGAGCAGCGAGCGCACCATCCTGGTGGCCGGCGGCAACGGCTCCAGCGGGCGGGGCGTTCCGTCGGGCAACGGCAGCCGCGTGCTGTTCAGCTCGGAGGCGACCGACCTGGGCGCCGACCCCGGTGACGGGCGCCCGCACCTGTTCGTCAGCACCCGCTGAACACTTTTCGAGGTGAAGGTCCCGGCGGTTTCGCTGGGTAAGGGTTCGGGCCGGGTTGCCGGGCGGCCCGGGCGCCTGGTCACGGTCGCTGCCGCCACCATCGCGCGGCGGCTGGTCCATGCGGGTGTGCCATGCGTCCGGGCGCCGGCTCGCCGTTGCCGCCGCCGGTCGCGGTCGTGGCTGGTCGCGGCCGTGGCCGGTCGCGGTCGGTGGTAGGAGCGGGCGGTGGTGGTAGGACCGGGATGGGAGTGGTGGGTCAGGGCTGTATCGGGGTCGAAATACCGCTCTGAGCCACCACGGTTCGCGCGGGTGGTAGCTCAGAGCGGGGGAAGCTCAGTGGATAGCGCCCGGTCCTACCACCGGCCGCGGGCGTGGATGGCGCGCAAGGGCCGGGCCGGCCGTCAACGTCGCAGATGCCGCCTTGAGCTGCCACCGTGCCCGGCTGCCACCGTGCCCGGCTGCCACCGTGCCCGGCTGCCACCGTGCCCGGCTGCCACCGTGCCCGGCTGCCACCGTGCCCGGCTGCCACCGTGCCCGGCTGCCACCGTGAGCGGCGGCAGTGACGGGTGAGCCGGCACCCGGGCGCCCGGCAAACCCGACCCGACTCCACACCCAGCGGAAACGCCGGCAGAAACGCAACGTACCGGAAACGCCGGCAGCTACGCCACGCACCAGAGATGGACGGCCGATCACCGCGAACGGTCTCTAATTGACCCCACCCATCAACCGGCGCAGCGGCCTCGTCAGGGCGACCATGATCAGGCCGGCTGCGATGGCGACCGCGCCGAGGACGCCGAAGTACGGCACCTCGTGGTCCTCGCTGTAGTAGTTGGCGAGCGTGCCGGACATGGCCGTGCCCAGCGCGACCGACAGGAAGAACAGCGCGACCATCTGGGTGCGGAAGGCTTCCGGCGCGAGCTTCGTGGTCACGGACAGGCCCACCGGCGACAGCAGCAGCTCGGCCACCGTGAAGACGAACAGGATGCCGGCCAGTCCGAGCAGCGGCGCCGAGTTCGGGCCACCGCCGGCCAGCGGCAGGAACAGCAGGAACGCCACCCCCATCAGGGCGGTGCCCAGGCCGAACTTGATCGGCGTCGACGGCTGCCGGCGGCCCAGCCGCGTCCACAGCACGGTGAATACGCCGGACAGGATGATGATGAACACCGGGTTGATCGACTGCACCCAGGACACCGGCATCTCCCAGCCGAACAGGTTCCGGTCCAGCCGCTGGTCGGAGTAGACCGTGACGACCGTGAACTGCTGCTGGTAGAGACTCCAGAAGACGGCGCTCACGATGAACATCGGGATGAACGCCAGCACCCGCCGCCGCTCGGTCGCGTCGATCCGGTGGCTGCTGAGGATGACCGCGAAATACGCGACGGCGGCCACGATGCTCAGCACCACGACGATGGTGGACAGCCGCGCGGCCGGGATCAGCCCGGCGAACGCCAGCACCGCCACCGCGACGATCCCGGCCGCGGCGATCGCGATCACCAGGGGGCGGCGCGCCGGCGGCAGCGGGTTCGCCACGTCGTTGGTCAACACCTTTCTGCCGTACGCGTACTGCGCGAGCCCGAGCGCCATGCCCACGGCGGCCAGCCCGAATCCCCAGTGGAATCCCGCCTCCTGCTGCAGCAGCCCGGTGAGCAGCGGCCCGACCAGCGCGCCCAGGTTGATGCCGAGGTAGAACAGCGAGAACCCGGCGTCCCGGCGCTCGTCCCCGGGCGCGTAGAGCGCGCCGACCAGCGTGGTGGCGGTCGCCTTGACCCCGCCGGACCCGAGCGCGACGAAGATGAGGCCGGTCGCGACGCCCGTGACGCCCGGCAGCACGGCCAGGGCGATGTGCCCGATCATGACCAGGATCGCCGAGCCGAAGAGCACCCGTTCCGGCCCGAACAGCCGGTCGGCCAGCCACGCGCCGACCACCGTGGCGAGGAAGACGCTGCCGCCGTACGCGCCCACGATGCTGGTCGCGGTGTCCTGGTCGATGCCGAGCCCGCCCTGGGCGGCCGTGTAGTACAGGTAGATCAGCAGGATGCCCTGCATGCCGTAGAACGAGAACCGCTCCCACAACTCGACGCCGAAGAGATGGGCGAGCGCGCGTGGTTGCCCGAAGAACGTCCGATCCCGCGTATCAGCATCCGTCACGGTCATGCGGAGGCCGTACCCCGATTTGCCGTGATCTAGGCACCCGGAATCGTGGCCGCGTGACCTCGCCGGCAACCACCGGCCGGGCGGTTATCCTTCCGGCGTGCGACTGCTGAGGCGGCGGTGGGTGTGGCTGGCCGGGGGACCGATCGTCCTGCTGGTGGTGGCCGTCGTGGTGCTGGCGTTCGGATATCCGTCGGTCGCGGCCACAGCCTGTCCGCGGTGCTTCGCGATGGAGGAGCTGCGGCCGGGGCTCTTCGTGGAGGGTGGGCTCAGCGCGGCCCAGCGGGATCAGATGATCGCCGTGCAGGAGCGGGCGGGGGAACGGGTCGCCAAGTTCTACGGCGGGCGGGTGAGTGACCCGCTGCTGCTCGCCTGCTTCACCGACGACTGCTACCGGCGGATCGGTGGCGGCGGCGAGCGGGGCGTCGCGGTGCTCAACCGGGCGGTGATGCTCTCGCCGAGGGGACTGGACCCGGTGATCGCCTCGCACGAGATGTCGCACGTCGAGTTCCATGAGCGGCTGGGCGATCGGGAGGCCGGCGTCCCGCAGTGGTTCGACGAGGGACTGGCCGTCATCGTGTCCGCCGACGAGCGCAACATCCGCCCGCCCGGCGCCGGTGACCGCTGCAAGGTCGAGCCCACCGGCGAGCTGCCGGTCACCCTCGACGACTGGCTGGCCGCCGCGACCGCCGACAAGCAGATGTACGCGAAGGCCGCCTGCGCCGTCTCCCGCTGGCTGGACACTCACGACGGCCGTAACGGCGTGCTCGAACTGGCCACGACCGGGTGGCGTGGTTGATTCCCGGCAGCGGAGATGCGGCTCGCGCGGGAGAGGATTCGCCGGAGCGGGTTCAGAGCCAGGGGCAACAGCCGGACGAGCAGCTCGACGACCAGCCGGCCGAGCTGCCGATCGGCCGCCGGGTGGCGTACTGGCGGGAGCGCCGGCGGATGTCCCAGCAGGTGTTCGCGGATCGTCTCGGCAGGTCGAAGAGCTGGGTCGAGAAGGTCGAGCGTGGTGTTCGCCGGCTCGACAGGTTCACGGTCGTCAACGAGATCGCCGACGTCCTCCAGGTGGACGTCCAGCTGCTGCTGGGCAGGGCGCCGCATCGGACGGACTCCGCCCTGGTGGATCAGGTCGAGGTCGAGGAGATCCGGTCGGCTCTCGAACGGTACGAGTCGATCGGCGCGTTCCTGGCCGGCGGGCCCGAGCCGGCCCCGGTCGACCAGCTCCGGGTCGCTGTCGGCGAGGCGTGGCGCGCCTTCCACTGTGCGCGCTACGGCGAGTTGTCCCGCAAGCTGCCGCGGTTGCTGCGTGACGTACAGACCTTGGACGCCGCCCGGCCGGACACCGCGGCCGCGCACCTGCTGAGCCAGGTCTACCAGCTCATGTCGGCCCTCCTGCGCAAGGTGGGCGAGCATGAGCTCTGCTGGGTCGCCGCCGACCGGTCGATCGCCGCGGCGTACCGCAGCGGGGACCGGCTGCTGGCCGGCGCCGGCGCCTACCGGGTCGGGGCGGCGATGCTGGCGCTGGGGCGGGTCCGTCCGGCGCTGGAGGTCAGCATCATGGTGGCGAACCGCCTCGTGGCGGGGCCGGAGCCGGAGGGCCCGGCACAGGTCGCGGTGCAGGGGATGCTGCTGCTCAACGGGGCGCTGGCGGCGGCACGTCTGGGAGACGGGGTCACCGCTCGTGACCTGCTCGGTGGCGCCGCCCGGACAGCGGCCGAACTCGGCCACGACGCCGATCTCTACGGGACGTGGTTCGGGCCGGTCAACGTCGAGCTGCACCGGGTCTCGGCCGCGGTGGAACTCGGTGACGGGCGCATGGCCGTCGCGATCCACGAGCGTCTCGACCGGCAGGCCTTCGCCGCGATGCCGCCGGAACGGCGCGCCCACCATCATCTCGAGGTCGCCCGCGCCTACCTGCGGATCGGGGACGCCGGGCGGGCGGGGGAGATGCTCCTGCTGGCGGATCTGGAGGCGCCGGCGGAGGTCCGGGCGCGACCGGTGGCCCACGAGGTCCTCAGCGACATCCTCCGGCGGGCCCGGGGAACCCTGCCGGCGCCGATCACCGACCTGGCGGAGACCCTCGACGTGAGCGTCTAGAAGACGGCGTCGTTCGGCCCGCGGCTCGGATACGGCCTAGGGTTGGGGGTGCCTGAGACGAGAGGGAGTTGCTGTGGAAACCGATCTCTTCATCGGCGGTAAGTGGGTGTCCTCATCCTCCCGCTTCGACGTCCTCGACCCCGCCAGCGGCGATGTGCTCGCCTCGGTGGCCGACGGCACGGTCGAGGACGCGGCCGCCGCCGTCGACGCCGCTTCCGGGGCCCTGGTGTCCTGGTCGAAGACCGCGCCGCGGGAACGCTCCGAGATTCTGCGTCGCGCCTTCGAGCTGATGACCTCCCGGGCCGACGAGCTCGCCAAGCTGATCAGCCTGGAGAACGGCAAGGCGCTGGTCGACGCCAAGGGCGAGGTGACCTACGCGGCCGAGTTCTTCCGCTGGTACGCCGAGGAGGCGGTCCGGGCGGAGGGCCAGGTGACCACCGCGCCGTCCGGGGCCAACCGCATCCTGGTCGTCCGCCAGCCGGTCGGCGTCTGCGTTCTCGTCACCCCGTGGAACTTCCCGGCCGCGATGGCCACCCGCAAGATCGGGCCGGCGCTGGCCGCCGGGTGCACGGTCATCCTCAAGCCGGCCAGCGACACCCCGCTGACCGCGCTCGCGATGGCCGCCGTTCTGGCCGAGGCCGGGGTGCCCGAGGGGGTGGTCAACGTGCTGCCGTCCCGGAGCTCCGGCAAGGTCGTGTCGGCGATGCTCATGGACCCGCGCGTACGCAAGATCTCCTTCACCGGAAGCACCGAGGTCGGCCGGGTCCTGCTCGCCCAGGCCGCGGAGCACGTGGTCAACACGTCGATGGAGCTCGGCGGCAACGCGCCGTTCGTGGTCTTCGCCGACGCCGATCTCGACGCTGCCCTGGACGGCGCGATGATCGCCAAGATGCGCAACGGCGGCGAGGCGTGCACCGCGGCGAACCGCTTCTTCGTCGAGTCCTCGGTCGCCGAGCAGTTCGCCTCCGCCCTCGCCGAGCGCATGGCGGCGCTGCGCGTCGGGCCGGGCACGGATCCGGACACCCAGGTGGGGCCTCTGGTCAACGAGGACACCGTCGACAAGGTGGACAAGCTGGTTTCCTCGTCGATCGAGGCGGGCGCGTCGGCGCTCACCGGCGGTTCCCGGCCGTCCGGGCCGGGGTTCTACTACCCGCCGACCGTGCTGACCGGGGTCGCCCCGGACGCGCCGATCCTGCGCGAGGAGATCTTCGGGCCGGTCGCGCCGATCGTCACCTTCGACACCGAGGAGGAGGCGGTCCGGCTCGCCAACGACACCGAGTACGGGCTGGTGGCGTACGTCTACACCGGCGACCTGACCCGCGGCCTGCGGGTGAGCGAAGCCATCGAGGCCGGGATGGTCGGTCTCAACCGCGGCCTGGTCAGCGACCCGGCGGCGCCGTTCGGCGGTGTCAAGCAGAGCGGCATCGGGCGCGAGGGCGGGCACGAGGGGATGCTCGAATACCTCGAGTCCAAGTACATCGCCGTCACCTGGTGAGCGGCTACCTCGACGCGCCCGCGCCGCTCGCCTTCGCGCACCGGGGCGGGGCGGCGGCGGGCGACGAGAACACGGCGGAGGCGTTCGCCCGGGCGGTCTCGCTCGGCTACCGGTACGTGGAGACCGACGTGCACGCCACCGCCGACGGTGTGCCGGTGGTGTTCCACGACCACACGCTCGACCGGGTGGCCGGCACCCGCGCCACCGTGGCGTCGATGCGCTGGGCCGACCTGGCCACGGTCCGGGTCGGCGGCGCCGGTGCCGTGCCGCGCCTCGACGACGTGCTGGGCGCGTGGCCGGACATCCGCTTCAACGTCGACCTGAAAGCCTCCGGCGTGGTCGCGCCCGCTGTCGAGACGATCCGCACGTGCGGCGCCGAGTCCCGGGTTCTCCTGGCGTCGTTCAGCGACGCCCGCCTCGCGGCCGCCCGAGCCCTGGCCGGACCGGCGATCGCCACGTCGATGGGCCAGCGGGCGGTGGCCCGGCTGCGGCTGGCCGCGATGCCCCGCTTCCGCCGGACCGGTGGCCCCCAGCCGTGGTGGCATCCGTCCGTGGTGGCCGCCCAGGTCCCGGTGAAGGCCGGGCCGGTCCGGGTGGTCGACACGTCCTTCGTGACGTACGCCCACCGGATGGGCCTGCAGGTGCACGTCTGGACGGTCGACGACCCGGCCGAGATCGCCCGCCTGCTCGACCTCGGCGTCGACGGCATCATGACCGACGACCTGGATGCCTTGAAGGCCGTCTTCGTGAGCCGGGGCCTCTGGCCCAACTCATGATCCTTCCTTCCCGGCGTGGTCGATGTCCGCGCTGGTGGCGACGCCTATGCTGACTCCTCGGCGGTGTTCAGTGCCGGAGGGTGAGGGGCAATGGGGGTTGGGATGAACGAGCGGCGGATGGTCGCCGGCCTCGCGATGGCGGACTGGGGCCCGGCGACCGGGTCGCCCGTGGTGCTCGCTCTGCACGGTCTGACCAGCACGTCCGAGGTGTGGAGCGCCATGGCCGGCGCGCTGCCGCACATGCGGGTCGTCGCTCCCGACCTGCCCGGACGCGCCGGTTCCGCGTCGGTTCCGATCGGGCCCGGGCTGGCCGGTCACGCCCAGGCGGTGCTCCGGCTGGCCGACGAGCTCCAGCTTCACGACATCATCGTGGTCGGCCACTCGATGGGCGCGTTCCTGGCCCCGCTGGTGGCCGCGAAGCTCGGCGACCGCGCCCGCAGCGTGATCATGCTGGACGGCGGCGTCGCCCCCGCCCGCACCCTGATGCTCCGCCGCCCGATCGTCCGCCTGCTCTTCGGCGTGGCCACCCGCCGCCTCGACCGCAAGTGGCCCACCGTGGAGAAGTACGTGGCGACGGCCGAGGGCAAGGCCACCGACAACCGCCCCGACCTGCACCAGGTGATGCTGGCGTGGGGCGCCTACATGCTGGCCGGCCCGCCCGGCGCGCAGCGCCCGCGCCTCGACCGCGAGCGCCTGATCGACGATGCCGCCGACACCCTGGCCGGCCCGGCGACGCTGGGCGCGCTGGCCCGTACGACCCAGCCGGTCCACCTGATCGCGGCGTCGCGGGGCGCCCACGACGAGGCGGCCCCGTTCCTGTCGGACGCCGCCCTCGAGGCGGGCCAGGCCCAGCTCCAGCGCCTCACCATCGAACGCGCCGACGCCAACCACCTGACCCTGCTCTTCGATCCCAGCGTCCCGGCGGCGGTGGCCCGAGCCTCCTGAGCCGTCGTGGGAGCCGGGACTGCAACGTCGTGACCTGCGCAACCAAATACCGTCTCGGGTTGGGGCGGTCCGGCGCGCCGCCGTAGCGTACGGATTCGTGAAGCCTCGGACGGTGGGTGTGGGGCTGGTCCTGGCGAGCGTCCTGTCGGTTCATTCCGGCGCCGCGGTGGCGGCGACCCTCTTCCCGTACGCGGGGATCTGGTCCGTGGTCGCGATCCGCCTGACCGTCGGCGCGGTTCTGCTGCTGGCGTGGTGCCGTCCCGCACTGCGGGGACGCAGCGGCCGGGACTGGGCGGTGATCGGCGCGTTCGGGCTGGCCCTCGCCGGGATGAACACGGTCTTCTACGAGGCGATCGAACGCATCCCGCTCGGCCCCGCGGTGACCGTCGAGGTGCTCGGCCCGCTGACCCTGTCGGTGGTGGCGGCACGCCGCCGGTCGGCCTGGCTGTGGGCGGGGCTGGCGCTCGCCGGGGTGCTGCTGCTGGGCCATGGCGGCTTCGACCGGCTGGATCCGGTCGGCGTGGTGCTGGCGCTGGCGGCGGGCGTGTTCTGGGCGTCGTACATCGTGCTGTCGTCCCGGGCCGGCGCCCGCTTCCCGAAGGCGGACGGCCTCGCCCTGGCGATGGGCGTGGCGGCGCTGCTGTCGCTGCCGCTGGGCATCGCGGGCGCCGGTCCTGGCCTGCTGGAGCCGCGGGTGCTCCTGCTCGGCAGCGCGGTGGCGGTGCTGTCGTCGGTGCTGCCGTACTCGCTGGAGCTCGTCGCTCTGCGCCGGCTGCCGACGGCGACGTTCGCGGTGCTGATGAGCCTGGGTCCGGCGATCGCCGCGTGTGCGGGCTGGGCGATCCTCGGCCAGGCGCTGTCCTGGTCCGAGGCGGGGGCGATCGTCCTGGTGGTCGCCGCGAGCATCGGTGCCGTGCGGTCGGCAGGCCCCAGGAACGAGGATCTTCCGGGTACGCCCGGAGCACGGTCCCGCGTCCTGGACCCCCTCCCATGACCGTGACAACGAGATCGTCCAGCCCGTGTCAGCGGCGGGGTAGCACGCCCAGCAGGGTTGCGGTCAATGCCAGTTTCAGGGAGTCGCCGAGCTCCAGGTGGAAACGGGCCAGCTCGGGTTCGGCCTGGTAGGCCGCCCGCAGGCTGGGCGGGGGTGTGCTGTACGCCGACAGCGCGCCGGCCATGACCAGGGTCTGCAGGCTGAACAACGTGGCGTCCTCGCCCAGTTCCGGCAGGTATTTCCGGATCAGCTCGGTCATGGTTGTCAGGCGTTCCAGGGAGGCGCGCTTGTAGCGGGCGACGACCTCGACGGAGACGTTGTGTTCCAGGACGCTGCCCTGTGCGCCGAAGAGGTCGCACAGCACCACCCGGGTGGAGAGGGAACGGCTGAGGATCTCGGCGACCTCTGCCGCCCGCTCGGCCATGGGCGGCTTCTCGTCGACGGCGGTCAGTTCGCCGGCCAGGTCCGTGAGCCACTCCTGAAGGAAGCGGTCCAGCAGTTCCAGCAGTACCGCCTCGCGGGACTCGAAGTAGCGCAGCACGTTCGGCTTCGCCAGGCCGACCCGGCGGCTGAGCTCGTTGAGGGTGACCGCGGCCACCGGCATCTCGTCCAGCATCGCCGACGCTACGTCGAGGATCGCCCGCCGGCGGGTCTCCCGCTGCTCTTCGGTTCGCGCCCGCTGGAAAGTCACGATCACCAGCCTAACTTAGGTACCTCCGGTACGTTGACAACGTACCGGGAGTACCTTAGCGTCGTCGGAACAAGATACCTTCGGTACGTTATCTGGCTGGGAGCCTGACGATGAGCGAGAAGTGGACGACGACGAACATTCCGGATCAGCGCGGGCGGGTGGCCGTGGTGACCGGAGCCAACACCGGACTGGGGTACGAGACCGCCAAGGCGCTCGCCGAGCGCGGCGCGTCCGTGGTGCTCGCCGTACGCAACGTCGAGAAGGGTGAGCAGGCCGCGGCCCGTATGACCGGCGACGTGACCGTGCAGGCGCTGGACCTGACCTCGCTCGACTCCGTCCGGGCCGCGGCGGCGGCGCTGCGGTCCCGGCTGAGGCGGATCGACCTGCTGATCAACAACGCCGGCGTGATGTACACCCCGAGGCAGACCACCCGCGACGGCTTCGAGATGCACTTCGGCACCAACCACCTGGGCCACTTCGGGCTCACCGGGCTGCTGCTGGACCTGATGCTGCCGGTGCCCGGCTCGCGCGTGGTGACGGTCAGCAGCACCGGCCACCGCATCCGCGCCGCGATCCACTTCGACGACCTGCAGTGGCAGCGGTCGTACAGCCGGATCGGCGCCTACGGCCAGTCCAAGCTGGCCAACCTGATGTTCACCTACGAGCTGCAGCGCCGGCTCGCCCCGCACGGGACCACCGTCGCGGTGGCCGCGCACCCCGGCTTGTCCAGCACCGAGCTCGCCCGCAACACCCCCGCGGCCCTCCGGCTTCCGATCACCCTGTTCGCGCCGCTGATCACCCAGACGCCGGCGATGGGCGCGCTGCCCACCCTGCGCGCCGCCACCGACCCCGCCGCGCTCGGCGGCCAGTACTACGGTCCCGGCGGACGCAACGAGGTCAAGGGTCACCCCCGGCTGGTCACCTCCAGCCCGGAGTCGTACGAGGTGGCCGTCCAGCGGCGGCTGTGGGCCGTCTCCGAAGACCTCACCGGCGTGACATTCCCCCTCGCCGGATCCGATGATCGGGACAACACGGCAGCACAGCGTTAGTGGGGCAGTGGCCGGACGTCGGCAGTCATTCCGCCCGCGACTCGCGAGCACCGCCCGCGACCTGAGCTCCGCCCGCGAGCACCGCCCGCGACCTGAGCTCCGCCCGCGACCTGAGCTCCGCCTCGCACTTGGGTGATCCACCAGACAGGACTCAGCCGGCGAACAGGGCCACGGCCGCGGCGACCGCGACGGTCCACGCGGCGGCGAGCAGGAGCGGGCGGCGCGGGATGACGGCCGGTGGGGGCGCGGGGAGGTCCGGGGTCGCGAAGGCCTGCCAGCGGGCGTCGCGCAGGGCGGCCACGAGCTGGTCCCGGGTGCGCTGCGACGAGCTGCGCGGCCACGGCGGCGGAACCGGCACCGTCACCACCGATTCGCCGACCGCGAGGGTGACCGCACCTTCGTCGTCGTGGACCGCGGCGGTGTCCACCGTCCACGGCTCGGTGACGGCGCCCCGGAAGCCGATCGACGTGACGCCGCCGAGGTTCCAGAGCAGCCGCTGACGGATCTGCGACCGCCAGGCGAACTCGACCGCCGCGGCCGACGCCGCCGCCACCACGGCCACCGACGGCCAGTCACCCGCGTAACCGGCCACGTGCATGGCCTCCGCCGCCCCGAACGCGGAGCCCAGCCCGATCGTGGCGACCGTGCACCAGCCGCGCGCGGGGGAGACGCGGTGCTCGTGGACCGCTTCGGGCGGCGCCAGGTGGTCGTCCGGGCGCAGCTCGTCCGGGTCGACCAGTTGTTCCTCGTCGTCGGAGATCTCCCGGGGCAGGCCGTGGTCGGCGTCGTACGGCACGACCGTGACCGTGCCGACCGGCTCGGTCGGGACGTGCAGGCGGCCGTCGACCACGATCGCGCACCACTCGCCGGTGGCCGGGCTGCCGTAGAGCAGCGCCGGCCGGGTCTGCGGGTCGCCCGCCTCGTCGTCGGTGGACCAGTCGTCCGCGGTGTCGACGCCGAACTCGACGGCGCTGCGCCCGTCCGCGGCGGGTACCAGGACGTGCAGGTAGCCGAGCTGGTCGACCACCCGGGCGTGGCGGACCGGCTGGATCGACCCGAACAGCCGCCGCAGCGCCCGCCGGCGGCCCCGCGCGCGGGCGATCGCCGCGGCGCCCGCGCCGGCCGCGACCAGCGCCGCGGCGGCCCAGGCGGGGTCGTCGGAGACACCCCACCGGACGATCAGCGCGACCGCGGCGGCCAGGGCCACGACGCCGGTCGCGCCGGCCGCCCGCGCGATGACCGGCCAGGTGTCGGGGGCCGGCGGCTGGGCCAGGCGGCCGGCGCCGGGCCGCCGCCCGGCGCTGTCCTGCGGCTCGTCGCCGGCAGGCCGGTCGCTCGCCGGGGATGCGTTCCCGGCGAGCCGGCCGCTCGCCGGGGATGCGCTTCCGGCGGGCGGGCCGGTGGTGGTCAGGGTGATGCCGGGCAGCGGTACGTCGGCGAGGGCCTCGCGGGGCGCGTCGGCGAAGGCCGCCGTGGAGGAGCGGCTCGGCAGGGTCAGCGGGGGCAGCGGCACCGGGACGACACCGGCGGCGGCCCGGCGGGCCACGATGGCGGTGACCAGGGCGTACGCGAAGGTCAGGAGCTCGCTCCAGCCGTATCCGGGCGCCAGCATCACCCATCCGGCCGCGCAGACCGCCGCGGCGATCGCCGCCGCGCCCCGATGGATGTAGATCATCACCGCCGGCGCCGCGAGCAAACCCAGCGCGGCCCACCGGGCTGTGGTCCCGTCCACCTGCCCCGGATCGGCCTCGCCCGTCCCGGCCGCCACGACCAGCACGATGATCACGGCGCAGGCGGGCACGAGGTGGTCGAGCCGCACGGCGAAAGCCGGGATGAACCGGGTCATACCGGTGATTGTCGCGATCCCGATGCGGTCGCGCGGCCGTTTCGCCGAGGCAGGGTCAAACCCGGCCACGCCGCGGCCCTGGCTGGGTTTGACGCTCGGCCCAGCCCGCACCGGCGCGATACCGCCCTGCACCGGCGTTGTACTCGCCCGGCTTCCGGCACGGACGATTTCGATTTTCGTGACTTCACGGACTCTTCGCGTCGTCCTGGCAGCCCTGACCGCTGCCTCGGTGACCGCCGCCGCCGGCGGATGCACCTCGGTCCTGCCGGGGGAGCAGCCCGCCGCGGCCGCCACGATCCCTGCCGCCACGGTTTCGGCCGCCACGATCCCTGCCGCCACGGTTTCGGCCGCCACGGTTCCGGCCGTCGCTGACGTGCGGACGCCGGTGCGGATCCTGCCGCTGGGTGACTCGATCACCTATGGGCTGGGCTCGGAGCGGCTCGGGTCGTACCGGGTCGAGCTCGCGCGCCGGCTCGCGTCCGCGGGTATCGCCGTCGACCTCGTCGGTTCCCACGCCTCCGGGCCGCGCGGCGCCGACCAGGACAACGAGGGCCACTCCGGCTGGCGGATCGACCAGATCGCGGAGCGGGCCCCCGGCTGGATCGCTGCCTACCAGCCGGACGTGGTGCTGCTGCACATCGGCACCAACGACATGCGCAGCGACGAGAAGGCGGCCGGCGCGCCCGTCCGGCTGGGCGCGCTGATCGATCAGCTGCTGATCGCGTCGCCCGACGTGCGGATCCTGGTGGCCAAGATCGTCGGGGCGAAGGACACCCGGGTCGGAGGCGTCTACCAGCAACGGATCGACGCCTACAACGCCTCGGTCCCGGCGGTCGTCGCGAGTCGCGGCGCGCGCGTTCGCCTGGTCGACCAGACCGGCGTGGACGGCACCGATCTGCTCGACATGCTGCACCCCAACGAGTTCGGCTACTCGAAGATGGCCTGGAACTGGTACCGCGCGCTCCAGCCGGTGCTCCGCCGCGGCGAGCCGGCGTGGCCGATGGCGGACAACCCGTTCCGGGCGACCAGAAAGTACCTCCGGTCGGCCGGCGACGTCGGCCGGTGGTGGCACCTGCGCACGTTCACCGTGCGGAAGGCCGGCAAGCCGGTGCAGGTACGCGGCTGGCAGACCAGGCGCACCTTCGTCGAGCGGTACCGCGTCGAGGCCTCCGGCCGGAGCGTCGTCCGGACCCGGGCCGTCACCCGGTGGTCGTCGGCCTGACCGTCCGCGACAACCACGTCAGCACGCTGCCGGCCAGGATCGCCCACGCGGCGTCGGGAAAGCGCTCCGAGACGAGCGCGCGGGCGTCCTCCACCGGCGACATGCCCGCCACTCTAGGGCGTGCAATCGCCGGTCAATCGCCGGTCGGTCGCCTGTTCCGCGCACGGGTCGTGCACCAGAGTGGACCTCACGCCGGGATGGACCGCCAGCGAGCGGGTACGGGGCCGATCCCGGCGTCGACAGCGGCGGCCTTGGCCTCCAGGGCCGCCGCTCACGATCTCGCCGGCGGTGGACGGGCGGCCGGGTGGCGGGCGCAAGACCTGCTCCGGCTCCATCGCCGGCGATCACCCCGAAGGCGATACCGTCGGCGATCACCCCCGAAGGCGAGACCGCCCGCGATCACACCAATGCGATACCGCCGGCGATCATCCCCGATGATGAGACCGTCGGCGATCTATCTGTCTACAGGACCGGCTTGTCGACGCGGGCCAGGATCGACTCCGACCGTCGTCGCGCCGAGCGTGCCGCGGACGGGTCGCCGGCCGCCTCGTGCGCCTCCGCCAGATGCCGCAGCGCCTCGGCCTCCGAGTAGCGGTCGCCGAGGTCGCGGAAGACCTGCCGCGCCTCGTCGTGATGCTCCACCGCCCGCCGATGGTCGCCCAGCCCGGCGTAGGCACGGCCGAGCGTGTCCAGCGCGACCGCCTGCCCGTGCCGGTTGCTGACCGTGATGAACAGCTCGACCGCCCGCCGCGCGCTCTCCCGGGCCTCCGCCGCCTGCCCGAGCAGCGTGTGGCACCAGGCCATGCTGGTCAGCGCGTTCGCCACGCCCTCCACGTTGCCGACGCCCTCGAAGAGCGTGCGCGCCTCGGACAGCTGCGCGAACGCCTCGGCCTGCCGGCCCTGCTGCTGGGCCGCGTACCCGAGGCCGTGCCGGGAACGCGCCATCCCGAGCACGTCGCCGAGGCCGGTCGCCTGGTCGAGCGCGACGACCAGGTGGCCGCGGGCATCCTCGAAACGTTCCAGCCGGAACAGCGCCCGGGACAGCCCCCGGTGGGCGTGATGCTCGCCGCGCGTGTCACCGGCCCGCCGCGCCGCGTCCAGGGCGGTCTCGTGGGCGTGCAGCAGGTCGTACCAGTGGCCGCGGCGCTGCATGAACGTGGTCAGCTGCCAGGCGAGCCGCCAGGCCCGGTCCGGGAAGCCCTCCTCGGCGGCCATGGTGACCAGGGCGAGCAGGTTGGCGCGCTCGGCGGCCAGCCAGGCGGTGGCCGTCTCGTCGTCGGCGAACAGGTCCGGTGGCGGCTCGTCGACCGGCTCGCGGAACGGTTCGAGGACCCGCGCGGCCGCGGAGGCCCACCGCAGGTGCGCGTCGAGGAGGCGGGCCCGGGCGGCGCGGATCGCCGCCGGGTCGTCGGTGCTCAGGCATTGTTCGCTCGCGTACGACCGGAGCAGGTCGTGCATCGTGTACCGCCCGGGCGCCCGTTCGGTGAGCAGCTGGGTCCGGATCAGCTCGGCCACCAGGTCGGCCGCCGGTCCACCGGCCAGCGCCTCGGCCACCATGACCGGCGAGTCCGGCCCGGGGTTGAGGCTGAGCAGCCGGAAGAGCCGGGCGGCGTCGGGGGAGAGGATCCGGTACGACCAGGAGAACACGCTGCGCAGGTCGGTGTGCTCGTCGTCGCTGGCGAAGGCGGACATCCCGGCGGCCAGGTCGCCGGCCACCCGGCTGGCGGTGAGCATCGGCTCGGACACCAGCCGCCCGGCCACCACGGCCAGGGCGAGCGGCAGCCGCTGGCAGCGGTCGACGATGGCCCGGACGGCGTCGGCCTGCCCGTCCAGGCGGTCCGCGCCGACCCGGCGGGTGAGCAGCCCGGCCGCGTCGCCGGCGCTGAGCATCTCCAGCCGGATCGGCCGGGCGCCGTCGGTGGCGACCAGCCCGTGCAGCGGGTTGCGGCTGGTCACCACGACCACGCAGCCGGCCGTGCCGGGCAGCAGCGGGCGGACCTGGGCGGCGTCGCGGGCGTTGTCCAGCAGGATCAGGATCCGGCGGCCGGCCAGCACACTGCGGAACAGATTGAGCTGCGCCTCGGGCTCGGCGGGTACCGCGTTGGGCGCGACGCCGAGCGCGTCCAGGAACAGGCGTACCGCCTCGGCCGGCGGCACCACCTCGCCGGGCCCGTACCCGCGCATGTTGACGTAGAGCTGGCCGTCCGGGAAGCGGTCGGCGGCGCGGTGGGCCCAGTGGACCGCGAAGCAGGTCTTGCCCACGCCGGCCGGTCCGCTCACGGCCCACACGACCGGCAGCGGCGAGCCGGTGCCGGAGATGTCCAGCTGGGCGAGCTCGCCGCCGCGGCCGACGAAGACGGCGGTGTCGGCGGGCAACTGGGCCGGGCGGGGACGCGGCCGGATCGGGGCGTCGCCGGCCGTCATGACGAAGGCGGCGCGGTCGTCCCCGGTCAGGCCGAGGCCCTCGGCGAGTCGCCGGACGGTGGCGGGGCGCGGCCGTGCGATGCGGCCGGTCTCCAGGTCGCGGATGTTCCGCACGCTGACGCCGCTGTCGGCGGCGAGCTCCTCCTGGGTGAGTCCGCACCTGCGGCGGGCGGTCCGCAGTGCATGGCCGAACACGTCGTCCTCCCCTCCCGCTCATCGACGACCGTCACCCATCGTGCCGGTTCGACGGATCCCGAAGAAGTCCGGGGCGGATTCTCCTCGGGTATGTCGAGGAGCAGGCGGCGGCTCCGACCACCGGGCAGAGACACACCGATGAGGGAGCAGACGATGCCGAAGTATCTGTTGATCCAGAACTACGAGGGTGGCCGCGGCTGTGACACGCCGATGGGCGAGTGGGACTCGGCGGACATCCGCGCGCACATCGACTTCCAGGTGGCGCTGAACGCCGAGCTGAGCGCGGCCGGGGAGCTGGTCGACGCGCAGGGCCTCGGCCAGACCGTGACCGTGGTCGTCTCGGACGGCGTGGGCACCGAGGCGACGGCGGCGCCGGCCGACGGCCGGGTGGCCGGGTACCGGCTGGTCGACGTGGTCTCGGTGGACCGGGCGCTGGAGATCGCCGCGCGGTGCAGCGCCGCGCCAGCGCAGGGCGGCCGCGCGATCCAGCAGCCGGTGGAGGTGCGCGAAGTTCTCAGCCACTGATCTGAGCCATTGACGGGGATCGAATTCAGGGGTCCAATACCAGGAACTGTAAAGTCAGTTGCCGGTTATTCCCCCTGACCCAGGAGATCCCCAGATGCGCAGACGCCGCGTACTCCTGGCGGCGGCGACCGCGGTCGCCGCCGCTCTGGCCAGCTTCGGCGTGCACGTGGCAGCCGAAGCCGCGCCAGCAACCTTCACCCACCCCGGTGTCCTGGTGAGCCGTCCCCAGCTCGACTTCGTCAAGGCGAAGGTCCAGGCCGGCGAGCAGCCGTGGCTGGGCGCCTACAACCAGATGATGGCCAGCCGTTACGCCTCGCTGTCCCGGGTGCCCGCCCCGCGCGCGACGGTCGAGTGCGGTCCCACCTCCAACCCCAATCTCGGGTGTACGGACGAGCGCGAGGACGCCATCGCCGCCTACACCGACGCGCTGGCGTGGTACATCACCGGCAACGCGGCGTACGCGAGTAAGTCCATCGCCCTGATGGACGCCTGGTCGGCCACCATCCGCGAGCACACCAACAGCAACGCCCACCTGCAGACCGGCTGGGCCGGCTCGGTGTGGCCCCGCGCCGCCGAGATCATCAAGTACACCTACAGCAGCTGGCCCAACCAGTCCCGCTTCGCCACCATGCTGCGCACCGTCTACCTGCCGGTGGTCATCGCCGGCGATTCCCGGACCGGGAACTGGGACCTGACCCTGGCCGAGGCCTCGATCGGCATCGCCGTGTTCCTCGAGGACAGGACCAGTTACGACCGTGCCGTCGCCCGGTTCCGGCTCGCCGCGCCCGCCTTCCTCTACGTCACCGCGGACGGCGTCCGGCCCGAATATCCGCCGGCCAGCAGCGTCGACACCCCCGCCGAACTCGTCGGCTTCTGGCACAACCAGTCCACCTGGACCGACGGGCACGCCCAGGAGACCTGTCGCGACTTCGTGCACACCGGGTACGGGATCTCGGCCATCTCGCACATCGCCGAAACCACCCGTATCCAGGGCGGCGACCTCTACCCTGAACTGCAGGACAGGCTGCGCCACGCGCTCGGATTCCACACCAGGTTCGAGAACGGCACCGCCGTGCCCGGAGGTGTCTGCGGCGGCTCGGTGACCCTCGGCCTCGGCCCGGTCACCGAGGTCGGCTTCAACGCGCTGCACAACCGGATGGGCATCGGCATGGCCAACACCCAGACGTACACCGAGCGCAAGCGCCCGCAGGGGTCGAACAACCTCTTCATCGCGTGGGAAACACTGACCCACGCGAACAACCCGGCGTAGCCGGGCAAATACGGGCTTGCCCCCCTTCTGTACCCTCTGCGCCCGGACGTGAAGGAGACTCAGTTGGGTACAGGACGGGCGGCCCCCGCGGCTATCGCCCTCACGGCTTTCATCGCTCTCGGCGGGTGCACGTCATCCGCCGAGGGTGTGAATACGCCCGGGCTGGAAGCCCCCGGCACCGTGCTCACCACGGTCAAGCCGGTCCGGCAGGACGTGGTCAACAAGATCAGCCTGACCGGGAAGGTGGCCATCGACCCCGTCTTCGGGATCGTCGCCCCGCACGGCGGCGAGGTGCGCTACCTCGACAAGCGGCCGGGCACCACGCCGGTCAAGGAGGACACCTGGGTGGCCTCGGTGTGGCGGGACGGTCAGCGGACCGAGGTCGAGATCCCCAAGGGGTCGAAGCTGGCCGGGCGCCTCATGCCGGACCGCTCCACGGTCACCGAGGGCATGCCGATCATCTCCGCCAAGCACGGCGGGTACGGCGTCGTCGCGGAGATCGACAGCGCCCAGGCGTACCGGCTCAACGGCTCCGCGCAGACCGTACGCGGTCAGATCAAGAACGGACCCGGACCCTTCACCTGCAAGCCCCTGGGCACCGTGGCCGCCCTGCCCGAAGGCACCATCCCGGAACCGCCGCCGCCCACCGAGCCCACCCCCGGCCCCGGCGAGACCCAGAAGCAGGAGACCACGCCCGGCGAGCAGACCGAGCCCGCCGGCGGCTCCGAGTCGACCGGCCTGCGCCTGGTCTGCACCGCGCCGAAGAGCGTCAAGCTGATCAACGGCGCCGAGGTCACCCTCGAGGTCGTCACCGGCAAGGCCAGCAAGGCGTGGGTCCTGCCGATCGAGGCGGTCGCCGGCACCTCGGGCAAGGGCAAGGTCGACCTGGTCGACGACGGCCGTACGCGCAAGACCGTGGACGTCGTCCTCGGCCTCACCGACGGCCGGTACATCGAGATCAAGTCCGGCCTCGACGGCACCGAGACCGTCGCCGTCCCGGGCCCCGACATCGCCGACGCGCCGCCCGCCGCCGGTGGCGACCCGAACGCCGTACCGTCCGGACCCGCCGGATGACCGCGCTGATCGAGCTGACCGGGATCGTCAAGACGCTCAAGGGCCAGAAGCAGCCGCGGACCATCCTGGACGGCGTCGAGATGCGCGTCGACCCCGGCGAGAGCGTGGCGATCGTGGGCCGCTCCGGCTCCGGCAAGAGCACCCTGCTCAGCGTCCTCGGCATCTTCGACCGGCCGGACGCGGGCACCTACCTGCTGCACGGCCAGGACATCAGCCGGATCCCCGAGCGCAAGGCCGCGAAGCTGCGCAGCGCCGAATTCGGCTTCGTGTTCCAGCGGTTCTTCCTGCTCAAGCACCTGACCGCCGCACAGAACGTGGCGATGGCCCTGGTCAACGGCCAGGGCTGGCTGCCCCGGCGGGAACGTAAGCGGCGGGTCATGGCGGCGCTCGACCAGGTCGGCATCGCGCAGCTGGCCAAGAGCAAGCCGACCAAGCTCTCCGGCGGCGAGCAGCAGCGCGTGGCGATCGCCCGCGCGCTGGTCCGCGAACCCAAGGTGCTGCTCGCCGACGAGCCGACCGGCGCCCTCGACCTGGAGACCGGCACGCTGGTGATCGAGGCGCTGCTGTCCGCCACCGAGCGTGGCTGCGGGCTGGTGCTGGTCACCCACGACCGCGACCACGCCGCCCGGATGGGCCGTACCCTCGACCTGCACGACGGGGTCCTGACCGAGCGGGTGCCCGCATGAGGCGGCTCTCCGGCCGTGGCCGCTCCGCTCTGATCATCGGCGTGCAGGGCATCCGCGCCCGCAAGCTGCGCACCCTGCTCTCCATGGTCAGCCTGTTCCTCGGCGTGCTCGCGGTCGTCGTCGTGCAGGCCGGCGCCAGCATCGCCGAGAAGGCCATGTTCGCCGACATCGAACTGCAGCAGGGCGTCGAAGGCAGCAAGATCATCTACATGGGCGCCGAGCCCAAGACCACCGCCATCGTCAACGACGTCATCCAGGGCCGGGACGACGCGGTCGCGATGATCGGCATGCAGGCGATCATCGGCGAGGCCGGCGTCCGCCCGGTCAACGAGGGCGGCGCGCCGATCGGCGAGAACTGGGGCGGCGGCCCCGGCCCCGAGGCGGGCGGCGACCCGTCCGGCCAGGCGGTCGAGGTCCGGCTCAGCGCGCTGACCGGAGACGTACGCGCCTTCCGCCCGTTCCGTCCCCGCGACGGCCGGTGGCTCGACTGGTCCACGACACCCTCGCTCGCACCGAAGCTCGTGCTCAACGAGGCCGCGGCCAAGGCGTTCCAGCAATATCACGTGCCCGCCCAGATGCGCCTCAACGGCGGCCAGCAGACCGTCACACCCCAGTTCGTCGGCGTGGTCGACGACGCGAGCAGCACCCCCACCGCGTACGCCCGCCTCGACGAGGTCAACCGGTGGCTGGCACCCGCGGCCGGCCCCCAGAACGGCCCGAGCGGCGACCTGCAGGTGCTGCTGACCGCGTCCACGCCCGCCACCCAGGTGCTGCAGAAGCGGCTGAAGGCGGCCGGCACCGAGGCGTACGTGGAGACGGTCCGCTCCCGCGCGGAGATGGCCAAGGAGCTCCGGCTGATCCGCCTGGTGTTCCTGGCCATGGCCGGCCTCGTGCTGCTCATCGGCGTGGCCGGCATCCTCAACGTCGGACTGGCCAGCGTCGGCGAACGGGTGGAGGAGTTCGCCCTGCGCCGGGCGGTCGGCACACCACGCCTGCTGCTGGCCGGCATCGTGCTCACCGAGACCCTGCTCACCGGCCTGTTCACAGCGGCCGCCGCGATCGGAGCGAGCGCCGGCGCACTGCGCCTGGTCAGCATGTTCCTCGGCGACCGCGAGCCGTTCCTGGCGGACGTCCAGTTCCCCTGGGACGCGGGCGTCGCGGGCATCATCGCCGGCCTGATCGCGGGCATCCTCGGCGGAGCGGTTCCGGCGTTGCGCGCGGCCGGCATCCCGATCGCGACGGTGATGCGCGCCTAGGTCTTCTCCGCCGCTCAACCGGGGCCTGCGGAGGGCAGGACGCGCGTTAGGTCGTGTCTCGTGGATCAGCCAGGGCTGCGGCGTGGCCCAGAGCGCGCCTAGACGGGTGCCGGGAGTGCGGCGACCGTGTCGCGCAGGGAGCGCAGCAGGGCCTCGGTGAGCGGGTCGGGGCGGCGGCGCCGGGCGGTGACCGCGCCGACGTAGCGGGTCGGGCCGGGCGGCGTCAGCGGGACCGCGACCAGCCCGCCCTGGTCGGCGGCCAGCGCCACCTGCGGGATCATGCTGATGCCGACCTCGGCGCGGACCAGGGACTGGGCGAAGACGTAGTCGGTGCCACGGCACGCGACGCGGGGCTGGAAGCCGGCCATCGCCGCGTAGGGGTCGAGCGTGTCGCCCATCCCCAGGCAGCCGTGCACCCAGCGTTCCCCGGCCAGGTCGGCGATGCGCAGGGTGTCGCGGCCCGCGTACGGGTGGGTGGCCGGCAGCACGATGAACATCGGGTCGTCCATCAGCGGCGTCCAGATCAGCCCGGACCGGTCGCCGGGGCGGACCGGCGGCGGACCGTCGAAGTGGTAGACCAGCGCCAGGTCGGCGGTGCCGTTGCGGACCTGCGGCAGGCTGTCCTCGGGTTCCTGCTCCAGCACGGTGAACTCGACGCCGGGGCGTTCCGCGGCGAGGCGGCGCAGCGCGGCGGGCAGCAGCCGCTGACCGCCGCTGGTGAAGGTCGCGACGGTCAACCGGTCGGTGCGGGCATGGGCGAGCCGGTCCAGGTCTTTTTCGGTACGGGTGAGCTCCGCGGTCACCGCCTCGGCGGTCTCGACGAGCAGCCGCCCCGCCTCGGTCAGTTCCACGCCGCGGGTGCTGCGTTCGACGACCGTCGCGCCGACCGTACGCTCGAGCGCACTGATCTGTTGAGAGACCGCCGACGGGGTGAGCCGGAGCTCGGCGGCGGCCCGGTTGAAGCTGCCGTGCCGGGCGACCGCCGCCAGGACCTGGAGCCGGCGCACGTCGATCATCAGCTCTCCTTAACACCACACAAGCAAGTCCCCACTACCGCTTAACACCGTACGCCGGAACCCTTGACCGTGTGAATCGTCGAGCGTGGTCCCTCTTCGTCCTGGTCTCCGTGCTGTGGGGCATCCCGTACCTGCTCATCAAGGTCGCCATCGTCGACCTGTCGCCGGGTCTCGTGGTCGCCGGCCGGGTCCTCATCGCCGCCCTCGTGCTGGTGCCGATCGCGGCGCGGCGTGGCTCGCTGACGGCGCTGCGCGGGCGGTACGGCACCGTGGCGGCGATCGCGGTCATCCACGTGGTGATCCCGTTCCTGCTCATCACGTACGGCGAAACCCACATCTCCTCGTCGCTCACCGGCCTGCTCATCGCGATCGAGCCCGCGGCCATCGCCCTGCTCATGCTGCGCACCGAACCGCTGACCCGGGGCCGCGCCGCCGGTCTGGTCATCGGCTTCGCCGGGGTGGCGCTGCTGGTCGGGCTGGACGTCTCCGGCGACCGGCTGGGCCTGCTCGGCGCCGGGATGGTGCTGCTCGCGGCGATGAGTTACGCCGTCGCCACGATCCTGGTGCAGCGCCGCGCCGCGGGTCTGCCCCCGGAGGCGCTCGCGGCCGGCACCACCACGGTCAGCGCGGTGCTGCTGGCGCCGGTCGGCCTGCTGACGTTGCCCGCCGAGCCGGTGCGGGCGTTGTCCTGGGCGGCCCTGATCGCGCTCGGCCTGCTGTGCACGGCGCTGGCGATGCTGGCCTTCTACGAGCTCATCGCGCTGGCCGGGTCGAGCCGGGCCGGGCTGGTCACGTACGCGAACCCGGTGGTGGCCGTGCTCCTCGGCGTGGTGCTGCTGAACGAGTCGTTCGGCGTACACATGGTCGCGGGTTTTGCCCTGGTCGCCGTCGGATGCTGGCTGTCCACGCGGCCCGGCCGTCAGGAGAGCCGGTCGGTGATCTCCTCGCGGATCGCGTCGGCCGAGGAACCGTCGGTCGTGAGGTAGTCGATGTCCGGGAACCGGGCGCGCCTCTCGTCGACCGTGGCCGCCGGAGTCGCGCCGACGGCGATGATCGTGTCGCACCTCCCATGTGGAGGGCCTCCCACCTGAAGGGCGACCTCAGGAGGACCGCAGGGGCGCCCCGGCCCGTTCCAGCAGCGCCGGATCACTGAGCGCGGCCGGATGGGCCAGCAGGTACCGGACCTTCTGGAACGTCGCGGAGACCACCGGGTCGACCAGCGTCGCGCGCCGGATCAGAGCCATCGCCTCGCGCTGGGCCTGGACGTCGGCCGGTACCGGGCGCCCCGCGGCGGCGTCCCGGAGCGCCTCGTCGTTCCCGGCCGACATCAGCCACGCGGCATCCACCACGACCTCCTCCATCGCGAAGAAGTCGGCCGCCGGGCGGGACAGGTCGGACTCTCCGCCGAGGAACAGGCGCAGGCAGGCGGCGTGCAGCGCGGCCGACGTCATGCCCTGCCCGTAGATCGGGTTGAACGAGGCGACCGCGTCACCCACGGCGGCCAGCCGGGCGGGCAGACGCGTGCCGGCGAAGTCACGGCGCCGGTTGCCGGCCAGGCGGTACGTCTGGATCTCCTGCGCCACGGGACTGTCCAGCGCCTCCGGGAACGGGTCGTGCAGCCCGCCGAGCGCGGCACGGAACGCCTCGAGGGAACGCGCGGGCCGGCTCTCGCCGTACGACATCGCGACGACCAGCCACCGATCGTCCTCGACCGCCTGCACCAGGGCGCCGGAGACGCCGTCGGCCCGGGGATCACCGGGTTTGAGCTGCTTGACGCCCACCAGCATCGACGAACCGTCGGCGGGACGGTCGCGCCGGAACAGCGCGGTCGCATAGGTGACGGGCAGGTCGACCCGTTCGAGGTGAGGCCGGTGGTAGCCGCCCGCCTCCAGCCACTCCGCGAGCTTGCCGGACCGCCCCGACGCGTCGACGGTGAACTCCGAGTCCAGTCTCGACTCGGTCCCGTCCGCCCGATAGCGGACGCCGGCGACCGCGTCGTCGTGGTACTCCAGCCCGGACACCACGCCTCTGATCACCGTCACGCCCGGCAGCCGGAGCACGCGCTCGCGGATCAGTTCCTCCAGAAACGGGCGGGTCGCGCTGAGAACAGGTTCCCGGCCCTCGTCGCGCTGCCGGTGGTCGCCGAGGACCACGCGCTGCTGGTGCACCTCGGCCCAGACGGCGCCGCGGCGCCGGGCCTCGTCGGTGAAGCCCGGCAGCAACGACTCGATCTGCACCTGCCCGCCCCGCAGGAGCCCGTGAGCCTGGTTGCGGTGCGGCGCACCGGGCCCGGAATCCCGGCCCGGGCCGAGGTCGTCCCGCTCGACGATGACGACCCGGCGTGCGTGGTCGCTCAGCACGCGGGCGGCGAGCAGGCCCGCCACGCTGCCGCCGATCACGCACGCGGTGCCGAACTTGATCGACGGCTCCCGGAGGGGCACGCCCCGAACGATCGTGTCGAACACCTCGGCGGACGAACTCATCACGTCACCCCTCGCTGACCCAGACCGGCCTACCCGTCAGGCAGTCAAACGGATGCGTTCGGGTCATTGTTCAATCCGCTGCTCCGACCAGGCCGCCCACAATGTCGCACAGGGGCCCTCGCGGCCGGTGATCTGCCGGGCGCCGTGCAACCTTCACCCGCCGGGATCCGTCAATGGGGCGTCCGTTGACCGTCCGACGAGGAGAACCGATGCGACGCTCCACCACGTGCCCGGCGGCACTGGCGCTGGGCCTGGCCCTGCTGGCCGCCGGGTGCGGCAAGACGGAGGCCCCTCCGGCCACGGCCTTCGACACCCCGCCCGCCGGGGCGCCGGCCGCCGCGACCCCGGCGACGCCCGCCGGCGATCCGGACTCGGCGGAGGTCAAGGCGGAGAACATGATCGCGGACTGCATGAAGAAGAAGGGCTTCCGGTACGTCCCGCACCCGCTGAGCTTCGAGTCCGGCGAGCAGATCTCCCGGTACGCCGGGATGCTGTACGTCCTGGAGCCGGCCGACCAGGTCCGTGCCTTCCGCGCCAAGTACGGCTTCGGCGGCTACAGCAGGCTGGTCTACCCGAACGATCCCGCGGTCACCGTGGCGGCGCCCGATCCGAGCAAGAACCCGAACAACGGCATCCGGGACGCCCTCGACCCGGCGCAGCAGAAGGCGTACGACAAGGCCCTGAACGGGAACATGGACGCCGTGAAGGAGGGCGGCAAGCCGCCGAAGAACCCGGAGGCGGGCTGTGGCGGAGAAGCCTCGCTCAAGTTCTACGGCAGTGGCCCGTCGGAGGACGAGCAGGCCGCGAATCGCCGCGAGTACGCGAAGTTCGCCAACGACCCGGCCGTCGTCAAGGCCGCGCAGAAGTACGGCGACTGCCTGAAAGGCAAGGGTTACGAGGTGAAGCGCGCCCAGCCCGGCTGGGTCGAGCAGGAGATGTTCACCACCTGGAGCGACAAGGCCATGAACGGCGGTCCGGCGGGCGCTGCCCAGGCCACGGCCGACGCCGGCGGGAAAGGCAGTCCGGTGAGCCCGGCCGCTGCCAAGGCCGGGCTGGCCAAGGAGATCAAGGCCGCGCTGGACGACCTCGACTGCGGCACCGAGTACGCGACCATCGCGCGCACCAAGTACGCCAAGGCCGTCCGGGCCGGCGGCGGTGTCGGCTGACCGTGCGGATCCGGATGCCCCGATCGGGGCCGTCGCGGGTGGTGGCCGTGACCGCCGCCGTCGCCGTCGCGGCCGGAGCCACCGGGTGGTTCGCCGGCAGCCGGGTGCGGTCGCCCGCCGACGCCGCGGCCGCGCACCGGCCACCGGCGGCCTCGCTGATCACCGTCGCGGTGCGGGAGCGCACCCTGACCGCGACGGTGAACGCCCAGGGGACCGTCGCGTACGGCGCTCCGAAGCCACTCACCCTGACCGGCTCGGTGGCGACCGCCGGCGACGCGGCCGCGCCGATCGTCACCAAGGCGCCGGTCGCCGGTCGCACCCTGCGCGAGGGTGACGTGCTGCTGGAGGTCAGCGGCCGGCCGGTGTTCGTACTGGCCGGAACGGTGCCGATGTACCGGACAGTGTCCCGTGGCAGCGCCGGCGACGACGTCCGGCAGGTCCGCGCGGCCCTGCGGCGGCTGCTGCCCGGTCGTGGCGTGGCCAGGTCGGGCGCCGTGGACACCGCCCTCCTGAACGCCCTCGCGAGGTGGTACGACAAGCGCGGCTACGAGATCACCGGGCCGACCGCCGAGCAGCGCGCCCAGCTGCGGCAGCTGGAGGCGGATCCGGCCGCCGCCGCGGAGCTCGCCGAGTTCCGGAAGACCTACGGCGACAGCGTGCCCAGCGGCGAGATCCTCTTCGTGCCCCGGCTCCCGGTGCGGCTCACCGAGGTGAAGGTCCGCCCGGGCGCGCCGGCGGCGGGGGAGGTGGGCACGGTCGCCGACCCGAACCTGGTGATCAACGGGACGGTCAGCCCGGACGACGCCGATCTGATCAAGACCGGGATGAGCGCGGCGTTGGAACATGCCGGTGGCGACACGTTCGCGGCCACGATCAGCAGCCTGGGCGGCCCGGTCAAGGCGGGCGTGGGCGAGACGGAGGCCGACCCCGGCGTACCCATCAGATTGAAGCCCAAGGATCAGGCCAAGATCGCGCCGCTCGTGGGTGAGGCCGTCAAGGTGACGATCACGGTCGGCGGGACCGGCCACAAGGTGCTGAGCGTGCCGGTGGCCGCCGTCTACACCGCGTCCGACGGCCAGGCCCGGGTGACCGTCCAGGACCAGGGCGGCCGGGTCCGTGACGTGCCGGTCGAGGCGGGCCTGTCCACCGGCGGGTTCGTGCAGATCACGCCCGCCGACAAGGACGCCGTACGGGCGGGCAGCCTGGTCGTGGTCGGCAACCAATGACCGACGTCATCACGCTGACCGGCATCGGGCGTACCTTCGCCGCCGACCCGCCGGTGATCGCCCTGGAGAGTGTGGACCTGAGCGTCCGGCGGGGCGACTACCTGAGCATCGTCGGACCGTCCGGCTCCGGGAAGTCGACGCTGCTGAACGTCCTCGGCCTGCTGGACGTCCCGGACACCGGCCGGTACGAGCTGGAGGGCGAGGAAACCACCGTCCTGGGCGACGCGGCCCGGACAGCCCTGCGTGGCGCCCGGATCGGCTTCGTCTTCCAGTCCTTCCACCTGCTCGCCCACCGCGACGTCACGGAGAACGTCATGCTCGGCGGCCTCTACACGTCGGCCGCTCGAAAAGGGCGCCGCGAGCGGGCACACGCCGCGCTGGAGCGGGTCGGCCTGAGTCACCGCCGCGACTTCCGGCCGACCCACCTCTCCGGCGGCGAACGTCAGCGGGTGGCCATCGCCCGCGCCCTGGCCGGCAACCCGGCGCTGCTGCTCTGCGACGAGCCGACCGGCAACCTGGACAGCGCGAACACCGCGGCCGTGCTGGATCTCTTCGACGAGCTCCGGGCGGACGGCACCACGCTGATCGTGATCACCCACGACGAGACGGTCAGCGGGCGGGCCGGCCGCCGGGTCCGGATCACCGACGGCTACCTCACCCAGGAGCCGCTTTGAGGTCGCGACTGGACATCCGGGACCTCTTCGCCGAGGCGGTCGCCGGGATCGGCACCCGACCGGCGCGCACGGCGCTGACCGTGCTGGGCACGGTGCTCGGCATTGGCACCCTGGTCACCACGCTGGGGTTCTCCGCCACGGCGGGCAACCAGATCGCCGGGCGCTTCGACGCGGTCACCGCCACCGAGGTCACGGCGGACATCCCGCCGCCGGCCGGCCCCGACCTGCCGCCGCGGGTGGAGTGGGGCGCGCTCACCGACCTGGCCCGGCTGAACGGTGTCACGGCCGTCGCGGGCTACGCCCGGACCCAGCCCGGTCAGGAGCCTTCCGTACGAGCGAACACGGTCCGCGACCCGGAACGGGTCCTCGATCGGGCGCTGCCGGTGGTCGGCGCCACCGCGAGCCTGCTCGGCGCGGCCCGGACCGGCGTCGCCCACGGCCGGTTCTTCGACGCCGGCCACGTCGACCGGCGTGACCGGGTGGCCGTGCTCGGACCGCAGGCCGCCGAACAGCTGGGCGTCACCCGGGTCGACAACCAGCCGGCCGTCTTCGTGGCCGGCAAGCCGTTCACCGTGATCGGCATCCTCGGCGGGGTCGGCCGCGCCAACCAGCAGGAACTGGCCAACGCGGTGATCGTCCCGTGGACCACCGGCGACGACACGCTGCACCTCGGCCCGGTCGGCACGGTGCTGGTCACCACGGCGCTCGGCGCGGCCCCGCTGATCGCCCGGCAGGCGCCGCTCGCCCTGAGCCCGAACGACCCGGCGGCGGTGCAGGTGGTGGCGCCGCCCGACCCGGCGGCGCTGCGTACCGGGGTGGCCGACGACGTGAGCGGCCTGCTGCTCGTCCTCGGCCTGGTGTCGCTGACCGTGGGCGCGCTGGGCATCGCGAACGTCACCCTGGTCACCGTGATGGAACGAACCGCGGAGATCGGCCTGCGTCGCGCGCTGGGGGCGCGGCGCAGGCACATCGCGGCGCAGTTCCTCGTCGAGGCCACCGTGGTCGGCCTGCTGGGCGGCATCGTCGGTGCCAGCGCGGGCATCCTCACGGTGGTGATGATCAGCGTCGCCCGGGAGTGGACGCCCGTGCTGGACGGGCGGCTCGCCGCGGGCGCGCCCCTGGCCGGGGCGGTGGTGGGGCTGGTCGCCGGCCTCTACCCGGCGCTGCGCGCGGCCGCGATGCAGCCGGTCGACGCCCTCCGCGGTCCCGGCTGAACCGCGCGCGGCCCGGCCCGGTTCGACGCGACGCGGCGCGGCCCGGCCCGGCCCGGCCCGGTTCGACCCGGCGCGGCCCGAGGATCGTGCGGCGTCCGAGGTGGGCTCGGCCGCGATGTCATGCCTCGTTCGGGCCGGGTGCGGCGGGGGATGCCGCGATGCCCCTGGTCAGCGCCGCTCGCACGATGCGGATTGCCTCGCTGGTGTCGATGCCGACGCTGGCGATGACGGCGGCGTAGTCGGCGGCGGCACGGCCTGCCCGTTCGCGCGCCTTCTCGCCGGCCGCGGACACGAAGGAGCCGGCTGGTCCGCGGGTCTCGATCAACCCCGCCTCCTCCAGCTCCCGGTAGGCCCGGCCGACGGTGTTGACGGCCAGGCCGAGGTCCGCGGCCAGTCGGCGGATGGTCGGCAGCCGGGTGCCCACGGCGAGCGTGCGGTCCTGGATCTGACGGGCGAGCTGGGCACGGACCTGCTCGAACGGCGGGACGGGCGACGCCGGGTCGATGACGATCATTCGGCTCACGACCACACCGACCACACCGCGGTCGGCACGGCGCCGATCCGGGCGTCCTCGACCCGCATGATGACGTCGGTGGTCAGCGAGATCTCGTCGTCCGCCACGACCGGGTGCGTCAGGATGTGGCGCAACTGGACGACGACGCCGACCGCGAGCCCGCACAGTCCGATGAGCAGGATGACCGCCGCGTACCTCGCGGTGGAGTTGTGCAACGTCAGGGCGCCGATCGCCAGCGCCGCCGCGCCCGCGAAGGTGGTGGCCGCGAACGCGGCACGCGGCCGGCCGAGCACGGTGTGCCAGCCGAGCCGGACCGGGTGGGCCGCCCGTCGCGGCAATCTCGCCCCGGCCCGCCGATCGACCCGCCGCACCCACCGGTCCAGCAACGATTGGGCCGGCACCAACCCGGCGACGAGCGCCGTCAGCACCAGCAGCAACCAGCGCCGGTTGCCGGACCCGTCGACCATGCCGCCGGTGTAGGTGAGGGCAACCGGGCACAGAGCGCCGGCGCCGGCCCTCCGCCGGGCCGTCCGGTGCCTCAGCGGGTGACCGGGGCCCGGAAGAGGCCCTCGATGGCGTCGATCAGGCCGGCCGCCGTCGCCGACCAGACCTCGGCCGCCTTGCCGGCGTCGGCCGGCAGCCCTCGCTCGCGTTGGGCGCACAGGTGGACCAGCAGCGTGTGCGCCATCTCGCCGCGGTCGGCGCGGACCTCGGGGGAGAGGGCGGGCAGGCAGCCGTTCAGCCCGGCGACCACGGCGCGCAGCATCGGGGCCTCGTGCATCTCGGCGATCGCCAGCTCGCGCAGGCGGGGCTCGGTGAGCAGCTGGGCGGCGAAGCGGGCGTACCAGGTGGGTGGTCCGAGCGAGGCCAGGTGCTCGGTGAAGGGCTGGACCACGCAGGTGACCCAGTCACGCAGGGCCGTGCTTCCCGCGTACGCCCGCAGCAGTTGCTCCCGGCGCAGCTCCATCGACGCGGAGTGCCGCTGGATGATCGCCCGGACCAGGTCGGGTTTGGCCCCGAAGTGGTAGCCGACCGCGGTGTTGTTGCCCTGACCGGCCGCCTCGCTGATCTGCCGGTTGGAGACCGAGATGACGCCGTGCTCGGCGAACAGCCGCTCGGCGGCGACCAGGATCAGCCCGCGGGTGTGCTCCACCTGCTCGGTGCGGCTGACCCGCCCGATGCGCTGCGGATTCGTCGGCGCGTGATTCATGGTGCCCGCAAGGATAAGCCTGACTGGAACAAGTCAGTCACTTGATTTATGAACGACGGTGCGATTGGCTCATTCGCGGTGAAACGTCCCCACTGTGGAAGGACGAACCATGACCAGCGCATCTGTCCACCAAGTCCCGATGCCCGAGTTTCCGATGTCACGCGCCGAGGGGTGCCCGTTCGACCCGCCGCCGGGGCTCCGCGACCTCCAGCAAGAGGCGCCGCTGGCCCGGGTGCGGCTGATCGACGGCAGCACGGCGTGGCTGGTGACCCGGTACGAAGAGCAGCGTGCCGTGCTCGCCGACAAGCGAGTCAGCGCCGACGCCGGCAAGCCCGGCTACCCGTCCGGCGGCCAGATCCGCCAGGGCAGCGGCAACCCGATCGGCTTCATCCTGATGGACGATCCCGAGCACGCGCGGCTGCGCCGGATGGTCACCGCGCCTTTCATGATCAAACGGGTCGAGGCCATGCGCCCGGCCATCCAGCGGATCGTGGACGACCTGCTCGACACCATGCTCGCCGGGCCGAACCCGGTGGACCTGGTCGAGGTGTTCGCGCTGCCCGTACCGTCGCTGGTGATCTGCGAGCTGCTCGGCGTCCCGTACGCGGATCACGGTTTCTTCCAGCGGAGCAGCAGGAGCCTGGTCAGCAGGACGGTGCCGCCCGCCGAGCGGATGGCGTCGTTCCAAGGGCTGCACGACTACCTGGACGACCTGCTGGCCGAGAAGACGGCACGGCCCGGCGACGACCTGCTCTCCACCCTGACCGAGCGGGTGAAGGCCGGCGAGCTGACCCGCTCCGACGCGGCCGGGATCGGCGTGCTGCTGCTCATCGCCGGGCACGAGACGACCGCCAACATGATCGCCCTCGGCACGCTGGCGCTGCTGGAGAATCCCGACCAACTCGCCCTGCTGCGCGACACCGACGACCCCGCCGTGGTGGCCGGCGCCGTCGAGGAACTGCTGCGCTACCTCAACATCACGCACAACGGCCGGCGCCGGGTCGCGCTCGAGGACATCGAGATCGGCGGCCAGGTGATCCGCGCGGGCGAGGGCCTGATCGTGGCCAACGACATCGGCAACCGCGACCCCGCCATGTTCGCCGACCCCGACCGCCTCGACGTGACCCGCGACGCCCGCCGGCACGTGGCCTTCGGCTTCGGCGTGCACCAGTGCCTGGGCCAGCCGCTCGCCCGGGTCGAGCTCCAGGTCGTCTACGGCACCCTCTACCGGCGTGTTCCCACCCTGGCGCTGGCGGCCGACCGGGACAGCATCCCGTTCAAGCACGACGCCGCCGTCTACGGAGTCCATGAGCTCCCGGTGCGGTGGTGACGCCATGAACGTCGACGCCGGCAGTGACATCCTGTACGGATGACCGACCGCTGGGACACCGTGCTGGGCTACCTGATCGCCGCGGCGCCGCGGGACGGCGTGGTGGCGATCGACGGCCCGCCCGCCGAGGCGGAGCTGCTCGCCGAGCGGCTCCGCGCCCGGTGCGGCGCCACGGTCGTCACCGGGCCGGTCGGCGACGCGGACCTGACCGTCCGGGTGCGTACCTCGCGCGGGGACGGCCGCGACGATCACGCGGGCGCCGTCGTCGACCTCGGCGATGCCACGTGGCCGATCCTGCGCCACCTCGACCCGGCGCTGGTGCCGGGCGACAGGTGGTACGCGTCCGAGTCGCAGGCGTTCTTCGCCGTCCGGGCGGCCGGCTGGGACTCGAAGTTCGGCGACGACCTGCCCGCGTACGACTTGGCGGTCTCCTCGGCCGGGCTCCGCGCCGGCGGCCTCGCCCTCGACGTGGGCTGCGGCACCGGCCGGGCGCTGCCCCCGCTGCGCGAGGCCGTCGGCCCGGCAGGCACGGTCATCGGCCTCGACCACACCGCGCCGATGCTGTCCGCCGCCGCGCGCCGGGCGGCCGCGTGCGCCGCGGCGCTGGTCCGGGCCGATGCCCGCCGTCTGCCCTTTCCCGACGGTACGGCCGACGCCGTCCTCGCCGCGGGCCTGGTGACGCATCTGCCCGACCACGACGAGGCCCTGACCGAGCTCGCCCGCGTGACCCGCTCCGGCGGCCGCCTCATCCTGTTCCACCCGACCGGCCGCGCCACCCTGGCCGCCCGCCACGGCCGCACCCTGGACCCCGGCGACCTCCTCGACGAGCCGGTCCTGCGCGCCGCCCTCTCCCGTACCGGCTGGGAGCTGCTCACCTACGACGACCCGCCGCACCGCTTCCACGCCGTGGCCGTGCGCATCTGATCGCGGATCGGACACCTCCCGGGGCCGGCGAACCTAGGATCAGCGATATGGACATTCGGCGCATCCGGCGGGTCGTCGCCACCAGCGTGGCTCTGGCCCTGGTCGCGGTGCTCGGCCCGGCCTCCGGCGGATACGGCGTGGCCGGCGACCCGGCGCTGACCGGGGCACTGGACCGGATCCTCGCCGACGCGCGGCTCGCCGGGGCGACGACCGGGCTGGAGGTCCGGGACGCGGCGACCGGCGCCTCGCTCTACGAGCGCAACGTCAACCAGCGGCTGATCCCGGGCTCGAACCAGAAGATCCTGACGTCGATCGCCGCGCTCGAGGTGCTCGGCCCGGAGCACCGCTTCCGCACCGAGGTGCTGACCCGCGGCGGCGACCTCTTCCTGCGGGGCACCGGCGACCCGACCGTGCTGGCGGGCGACCTCGACGCGCTGGCCGCCCGTGTGGCGAGGGCGGGTGTCAGGACGGTCCGGGGCGACCTGGTGGCCGACGACGGCTGGTTCGACGACGTGCGGCTCGGCAGCGACTGGTCGTGGGACGACGAGCCCTACTCGTACGCCGCCCCGGTCTCCGCGCTGAGCCTCGCGCCGGACACCGACTACGACGCGGGCGCCGTGATCGTGGAGACCCGTCCCGGCCGCACGGCGGGAGCACGGGCCGTGGTGACCATGGTCCCGCCGAACAGCTACGTCCGCGTCGTCAACCGCGCCACCACGGGCGCCTCCGGCACCGTCGAGGCCGTCCGCGAGCACGGCACCAACACCGTCGTGGTGACCGGCGTCGCCGCGGCGGTCGATCGGCAGTTCCTGTCGGTCGAGGACCCCACGCGCTACGCCGCCACGGTCTTCCGCGACGCGCTGGCCCGGCACGGCGTCCGGGTCCGCGGCCGGATCACCACCGGCACCACGCCGGCCGGGGCGCGGGTCGTCGCCGCCCGCGAGTCGATGCCGCTGCGCGAGATGCTCGTCCCGTTCCTCAAGCTGTCCAACAACATGCACGCCGAGGCGCTGGTCAAGGCCATGGGGCACAAGACCGAGGGCTCGGGTACGTGGCCGGCGGGGATGCGTGCCGTCGACGGCGCCCTGGCGGCTCTCGGGGTCCGCACCGACGTGATCCGGTCGGTGGAGGGTTCCGGGCTCAGCCGCCGCGACTGGCTCAGCACCCGGCAGATCACGACCGCGCTGCTCGCCGCGCGCACCCGCCCGTGGTTCGACACCTGGTACGCGGCCCTGCCGATCGCCGGCATGCCGGACAGGCTGGTCGGCGGCACGCTGCGCAGCCGGATGACCGGCACGCCCGCCGCCGGCAACGTGCACGCCAAGACCGGGACGCTGACCGGGGTGAACGCGCTGTCCGGCTACGTCACCGACCCCACCGGACGCCGGCTGGTGTTCTCGGTGCTCGTCAACACCGCCCTGGTCAGCGCCACGCCACTGGTCGACGCGGTGGCGGTGACCCTGGCCGGCGGGAGCGCACCGGCCGGCCTGGAGAGGAGCCGGCCGGTCGAGATCGAGTGCTCCTGGGTCAAAGCCTGCTGAAGTCGCGTAGCCGACATCGAGCACCGGCAACCATTTCGCATCGGCGCAGGTCCGCCTGCTCGACCGGGCAAACGGGCGTTGACGAGATCTGTTTACATCGTGTCCGGAGTGGACCAACGGGGCCACCGGAGACATGAGAGGCATCAGATGACACGGGGGATTCGTCGCGGCATGGTCGCGGCACTCGTCGGAGCGACGGTCGCGCTGAGCGGGGCGGCCGCCGCCGTCGCCGCGCCGGCCGACGCGCCGTTCACCATCACCGCCACCGACATGACGTACGGCCAGCCGAGCCTGAACGGCACCCGGTTCGCCGAGAACACGGTGACCTACACCAATATCTCGGCCGAGGTCATCACGTTCCCGACACTCACCTTCCCGGTGAACGGGCGGGACGACGCCGTGCACGCCGACTGGTCCGGTTGCCCCTTCATGAGCTTCGACGGGGAGAACATCGTCTGCGTCGGGCGGCCGATCCAGCCGGGGGCGACCGACTCCCTCACGCTGCCGTGGATGACCCGCGAGCGGCCGCCGGGCGGGACCGCGCGCGTACGCATCGAGAAGGGTCTCGACCGCACCGGCACCGTCGCGCCGGGCACCGCGAGCCGCGCCACCTGGCGCGTCTCCTTCGAGAGGCTGACCGGCACGTTCGACATCACCGCGACCGACCTGGTCTACGGGCCGGAGGTGGACGGTGTGCGCCGCGGCAGCACCGACGTCACGATCACCAACCTGACCCGGAAGGCTGTTCCCTACCCGTTGGTGACCTTCCCGAGCAGTGCCGGCGACGCCGAGCACACGCTCTGGAGCGACTGCCCGGTCGTCCTGGGCCGGCCGGACCGGATCGTCTGCGTGGCCGAGCCGCTGCCCGCGGGCGCGTCGCGGACGCTGACGTTCCCGTTCCTCGCCGAATTCCCGGGCACGGAGTTCGAGGCCAACGTCCGGGTGGACGCGGGCGCCGACCGTGAGGGCACGGTCATCGAGGGCACCGCGGCGGGCACGCAGTACACGGTGGTCTACGGCGGATAACCGCTGACGCGGGGTCAGCCCTCGCCGAGCTGCTGGATCTTGTCGCGGACGAGCGTGGTCGCGACGGCAGCTCGGCGGGGCCGGCCGCGCAGGCCACCGCCCACAGCAGGGGGCTGGATGCCGGCCGAGGGCGGCAAGGTGGTCTGGGCGTCGTCGGCCGTCAGGGCTTGAGCACGACCTTGACGCAGCCGTCCTCCTTCTTCTTGAAGATCTCGTACGCGTGCGGCGCCTCCTCGAGCGACGGCCGGTGGGTGACCAGGTCGTCCACGCCCAGCGGGTCGTCGTCGCCGGTCAGCAGCGGCATGATGTCGTCGACCCAACGCTTCACGTGGGCCTGCCCCATGCGCAGCGTCACGCCCTTGTCGAAGAGGTCCATCATCGGGAACGGATCGGCCTCGCCGCCGTAGACACCGACGATCGACACGGTCCCGCCGCGGCGAACGCTCGCGAACGCCGTCCGGAGCGCGCCCATCCGGTCCACCCCGAACGTCTCGGTGGCCTTGCGGGCGAGCGGGTCGGGCAGCATGCCGGCCGCCTTCATCGCCGCCGACTGGAACGGGGTGCCGTGCGCCTCCATGCCGACCGCCTCGATGACGCTGTCCGCGCCGCGCCCGCCCGTCATATCCAGGACGGCGGCCGGGATGTCGTCGATCGAGTCGAAGTTCAGCACCTCGATGCCGTGCCGCTCGGCCATCGTGATCCGCTCGCGGACGTTGTCCACCGCGAGCACCCGCCCGGCGCCGAGGTGGCGGGCGATCCGGGCGGTCATCTGCCCGATCGGGCCCAGGCCGGTGACCAGCACCGTGCCGCCCGGCTCCAGGTCGGCGAACTGGACCGCCTGCCACGACGTGGTGAGCACGTCGGAGAGGAACAGGTAACGCTCGTCCGGGTGCCCGTCCGGCACCTTGATCGGGCCGAACTGCGCCTGCGGGACGCGCAGGTACTCGGCCTGGCCGCCCGGGACCTGGCCGTACAGCTTGGTGTAGCCGAACAGGGACGCGCCCTTGCCCTGCTCCTTGACCTGGGTGGTCTCGCACTGGGCGTAGAGGCCACGCGAGCACATCCAGCAGTGCCCGCAGGAGATGTTGAACGGGATGACCACCCGGTCGCCGGGTTTGATGTGCGTGACCTCGGCGCCCACCTCCTCGACGATGCCCATCGGCTCGTGGCCGAGGACGTCGCCGGCGTCCAGATACATCCCCAGCACGTCGTACAGGTGCAGGTCGGAGCCGCAGATCGCGGTGGACGTGATCCGGACGATCGCGTCCGTCGGCTCCTGGATCTTCGGGTCGGGAACGGTCTCGACGGCGACCTTGCCGGTGCCTTGCCAGGTGAGTGCTCGCATCCTCGCTGCATGCCCGCCAGGACGCGTGTTAATCACGCGGATCCCGGGGGATGCGGCAGCCATGACAACATCAGACACACGAGAGCTCGCGGGTCGTGGCCGCGCGCTCTGATCAGCTCCGGAGAGCCTTTTCCAGCTCGGACCTGTCTTTATCCCTCAATTCCGGTCGCGGTGTGCGCGGTGCCGACCGGCTTCGACTGCGGTGAACCGCGTTGGCGCAGATAGATGGCCAAGATCGCGAAGGAGGCGACAGCCAGCAGCTCGGACTGCCAGTTCTGCAGGGTCCGGTTCCAGAAGTCCGGCTCGGTCAGGTACTGCGACCAGGTGACCGGGTCCTGCAGGTCGGCGAGCTGCTCCTCGTTGAACGCGGCCACCCCGGCGATGGACTGGGCGGACCAGGACGCCAGGAAGATCAGGCCCATCACCAGACCGAGCGAGTTGCTGAAGACGCGGGTCCGCCACCCGCCCGTCCGGGCCCAGGCCGGCGAGTTCTCGTCCGCGAAAGCTCCGACCTTCTGCTCCTTGTCGGACTCCAGGCCGGACTCGCCGGGCTTCTTGGACTCCGGCGACCCCTTCTGCAGCAGGAACACCGTGAGGATCAGGTAGAGGAAGAACTGGAGGTACTCGGACTGCCAGTTCTCCGCCACATCGGCGCCGAAGCTGGCCGAGGTCAGGTAGCGGCCCAGGCTGATCGGCGGCAGACCCTCGGTGAGCTGCTGCTGGTTGAAGGTGGCGTGCCCGGCGTACGCCTGAGCGCCCAGCACCACCAGGAACAGAACGCCGAAGACCACGCCGAGCGAGTTCTCCTTCAGGAATCTTCTCACCGGTGCAGCACCCCCAGCGTGACGATGTATGCCAGGCCGACCCCGACGATCACCAGCGTCAGCACGAACATCAACCGCATCGCGTCAGGCCTCCACTTCGCAGTCGTAGGGCCGGCCGCCGCCGCGCGGGGTGCAGCCGGCCGCGACGACCCGCCAGCCGCCCGGGAACACGGCCAGGAAAACGGTGTCGCCGGTCAGCTTGACCTGGGCCTGCTGCCCGTACACCCAAGTGCCGGTGACCTGCCCCGGTTCCGGCAGGTCCTCGTCCAGGATCGCCTCGGCGCACGGCTGTTCCTCGGCGACCGACCGCTCGGTCTCCGGCGCGAGCAGGGCACAGGCCGCATCGCCGTCGCCCGCGTCGATCGCGGCGAACAGACGCTCAGCGACCGCGTCCGCTGCCTGGGCGCGGCCGTCCACGGAGGCGCAGCCCGCCAGCAGGCCCACCGTGGCGACGACTCCCAGCAGGAATCTGATCACCAGGAGACCCTAAGGGTTTGAATGGCCGCGCCGGGGAATCCGACACACATGCGGATTCTCCGACTGGTGGAAGAGGTCCGGTTCCTGGACGCGCCCGGGGACAGGTTGCAGGCCGCGGTGAGTGCGGCGACCCGGTCGCCGAGGCGTGCACCAGTCCCACGCGGCGGCGCTCCGGGCTCATCTGCGACCAGGCTGTCCAGCCCGCCGCCGCGGCCGGCAACGCTCCCGCCGTCCCCGGGTGGAGGGCGGCGTGGTCGAGGTCAGCTCCCGATAGACAACATGTGTTACAGGGTCGTCACGCCCATTGCTATTAAGTCCATCGACACTATAGGAAATGGGGGTGACCACCACCCTGACGACGGCGCCCGCGCCCGCCGAGGCCGGGCAGCGCCCCGGCGCCCTCGCGCCGCGCGGCGACCGTCGCCGCCGCGTCCTGTTGCGCCTGCTCTCGCTGGCCGTTCTGTACGTGCTGTGGGAGATCACCGCGCGGGTCACCGAGAACCCCACGTTCATCCCGTCGCCCGCGGCGGTCTGGCACCAGCTGATCGTGACCTCGACCGTCCATGACGGAGTCCGCGGCTACAGCGGCCACCTGCTGATCGAGCACCTGGGCGTCAGCCTGCGCCGGATCCTGATCGGCTCGGCCATCGGCGTCGGCGTCGGCCTGGTCGCCGGCGTGGTGATGGGCACGGTCAGCTGGATCCGGGTGGTCGCCGAGCCGGTCGTCACCTTCGTCCGGGCGCTGCCGCCGCTGGCCTACTTCAGCCTCTTCATCATCTGGTTCGGCATCGACGAGACGCCCAAGCTGTGGCTGCTGTCGATCGCCGCGATGCCCCCGGTCGCCGTCGCCACCGCCTCGGCGGTCTTCTCCGCGCCGACCGGGCTGGTCGAGGCGGCCCGTGCCCTCGGCGCCGGCCGCTGGGAGGTCACCCGGGACGTGGTGCTGCCCAGCGCGCTGCCGGAGATCTTCACCGGCATCCGGCTCGCGGTCGGCATCGCGTACTCCTCGGTGGTCGCCGCCGAGACCATCAACGGCGTCCCGGGCATCGGCGGCATGGTCCGCGACGCCCAGCGCTACTCGCAGACCGACGTGGTCGTCCTCGGCCTCTTCGCCATCGGCCTTTCCGGCCTGCTCATCGACGCCCTGCTGCGGACGGCCGAGAATCGGCTGATCCCGTGGCGCGGCCGCGCCTAGAAACGGAATCCCCTCGTGCGTAAAGCTCTCGCGCTCCTGTCGATCCTCTTCCTGGCCGCCTGCGGCAACGGTGCCGCCGGCGGAGGCGGCGGTGACCAGGCCGGCGCCAAGACCATCAGGATCGCCTACCAGGCATTCCCGAGTGGCGACCTGGTCGTGAAGAACCAGGGCCTGCTGGAGAAGGCGCTGCCCGACTACAAGATCACCTGGACCAAGTTCGACTCCGGGGCCAGCATCAACACCGCGTTCGTGGCCGGCAGCGTGGACATCGCGGCGATCGGGTCCAGCCCGGTGGCCCGCGGCCTGTCGGCGCCACTGAACATCCCCTACCAGGTGGCCTTCGTGCTCGACGTGGCCGGCGACAACGAGGCGCTGGTCGCCCGCAACGGCAGCGGCGTCGCCGACATCGCCGCGCTGCGCGGCAAGAAGGTGGGCGTGCCGTTCGCCTCCACCGCGCACTACAGCCTGCTCGCCGCGCTGAACCGGGCCGGGGTCAAGGAGAAGGAGGTCACGATCGTCGACCTCGAGCCGCAGGACATCCTCGCCGCCTGGACCCGCGGCGACCTCGACGCCGCGTACTCCTGGCTGCCCTCCCTCGACGAGCTGAAGAAGACCGGCAAGGTCCTGGTCAGCAGCCGCGAGCTGGCCACCGCCGGCAAGCCGACGCTGGACCTGGGCGTGGTCTCCACCTCCTTCATCGGGGCGCACCCCGAGGCCGTGGACGCGTGGCGCAAGGCCGAGGCGCAGGCGCTGAACCTGCTCGCGAGCGACCCGGCGGCCGCGGCCAAGTCGGTCGGCGCCGAGCTCAACCTGAGCCCGGACGAGGCGCAGAAGCAGCTCAGCCAGGGCGTCTTCCTGAAGCCCGCCGACCTGGCCGGTGACGAGTGGCTGGGTACCGAGGCGAAGGTCGGCAAGCTGGCCGACAACCTGGTCAGCGCCGCCCAGTTCCTCAAGGACCAGCAGAAGATCGACGCGGTCCCCGACCTGGCGACGGTGCAGAAGGCGATCTACGTCAAGGGGCTGCCCGATGTCCTCGGCTGACGCGATCGAGCTCGACGGCGTAGAACACTCCTATGGCGACGTCACCGCGGTGGGGCCGGTCGACCTGACGGTGCCGGAAGGCGAGTTCCTCGTGCTCGTCGGGGCGTCCGGCTGCGGAAAGAGCACCCTGCTCCGCCTGATCGCCGGATTTGAGCAGCCGACCCGGGGGACCGTGCTCGCCGATGACAAGCCTCCCGTGCCGGGACGGGGTGCGGGCATCGTGTTCCAGCAGCCGCGGTTGTTTCCCTGGAAGACCGTCGGGGGCAACGTGGCGCTGGCCTTGAAATATGCGGGACAGAGCACCGACCGCGTAGAAAGCCTGCTGGAGCGCGTCGGGCTGCACGACGTCGCCCACCGGCGGATCTGGCAGATCTCCGGCGGGCAGCAGCAGCGGGTGGCGATCGCCCGGGCCATCGCGGTGGAGAACCCGCTGCTCCTGCTCGACGAGCCGTTCGCCGCGCTGGACGCCCTGACCCGGGAACGCCTCCAGGAGGACCTCCGCCAGGTCAGCGCGGCCACCGGCCGGACGTCGGTCTTCGTCACGCACAGCGTGGACGAGGCGGTGTTCCTCGGCAGCCGGGTGGTGGTGCTCAGCGCCCGGCCCGGCCGCGTCGTCCTCGACCTGCCCATCGACCTGCCGCGCAGCGAGATCGCGCCTGACGAGCTCCGCGGCCTGCCCGCCTACGCCGCCCTGCGGTCCGAGATCGGCCACGCCGTCCGGGCGGCGGCCAACCTGGAAGGTAGCTCGGTATGACAGACCTGGAACCCCTCGGCCCGCACTTCGGAGCGATCGTCCACGGACTCGACCTGCTCACGGCGGGCGACGACGACATCCGGGACCTGCGCGCCGCGCTGGTCGACCGCAAGGTGCTCTTCCTGCGCGACCAGAAACTCGACGACGACGCCCAGGTCGACCTCGGCCGGCGGATCGGCGAGCTCACCGCGTCGCACCCGGTGGTCGGCGGCGTCGACGCGGCCCACCCCGAGGTGTACGCCCTGGACAGCACCGACAACGGCTTCGCCGACGTGTGGCACACCGACGTCACGTTCATGAAGCGCCCGCCGCTCGGCTCGATCCTGCGCTCGGTCATCCTCCCGCCCAGCGGGGGCGACACCAACTGGGCCGACTCCCAGCTGGCGTACGAGTCCCTGGCCGAGCCGGTGCGCCGGCTCGCCGACCAGCTCACCGCCGTGCACGACGGCACCCGCGAGTTCGGCTACTACCTGGCCCAGCGCCGGGGCGGCCAGGGCAACGAGTGGGACGGCGAGATCGTCACCAAGCTCGACCCGGTGGAGCACCCGGTGGTCCGCGTGCACCCGGAGACCGGCCGCAAGGGCATCTTCGTCAACCCGGGCTTCACCTCGCACATCGCCGGGGTGTCCGAGGCGGAGAGCCGCGGCATCCTGGACCTGCTCTACGCGCACCTGACCAAGCCGGAGCACATCGTGCGGCACCGCTGGCGGCTCGGCGACGTGGCGCTCTGGGACAACCGGAGCACCTCGCACTACGCCAACCGCGACTACGGCACCGAGCGCCGGGTGATGCACCGCATCACGTTGCGCGGGGATATCCCGAAGGGTCCCGCAGGTAGCTGATCAGCCGGTCGACGTGCTCGACCCGGGTGCCGATGCCGAAGCTGGCGCGCAGAGCCGCCGGCGGGGGCGGCGCATCCGGGTCGAGGCGGGCGGTGGCCTCGGCCAGCAGGCGGCGGGTCAGGGGATGCGCGCAGAACAGGCCGACGCGTACGCCGATGGCATGCTCCCGCCCCAGCACGGTGCCCAGCGCGTCCGGGTCGGCGCCCAGCACCGCGAACGACACGATGCCGACCCGCTCGGCGTCCGGCCCGAACAGCCGCAGCTCCTCGACGTGCGGCAGCTCGGCGACGGCCGCCCGGAACCGGGCGACCAGGGCGTGCTCGCCGCCCCGGTCGGCGCCGGTGAGCGCCCGGCAGGCGGCGGCCAGCGCGACCGCCCCGAGCAGGTTGGGCGTGCCGGCCTCGTGCCGGGCCGGGCCGGTGTGCCAGGCGACGTCGAAGCTCTCCGACACCGAGCGGGTCGCGCCGCCACCGGACAGGTAGGGCGGCGCGGCGTCCAGCCAGTCCGCCCGCCCGGCCAGCACCCCGGCGCCGAACGGCGCGTACAGCTTGTGCCCCGACATCACCACATAGTCGGCGCCCAGCTCCGTCATGTCGACCGGCGCGTGCGGTGCGAGCTGGGCGGCGTCCACCGAGATGCGGGCGCCGTGCCGGTGCGCGACCTCGGCGAGCTCGGCGATCGGCCACACCTCACCGGTGACGTTGCTGGCCGCGGTGACCGCCACCAGCACGTTCCTCCGGCCGGCGAGCTCCCTGTCCAGCGCCGCGACCGCCGCGGCCGGGTCGCGCGGGGCGGGGATGCGCACCGGGGACCGCCAGGGGAGCAGGTTGGCGTGGTGCTCCGCGTCGAAGGTGACGACGGTGGTGTCCGGCGGCAGGACGTGCGCCAGCAGGTTGAGCGCGTCGGTGGTGTTGCGGGTGAACACCACGCTGTCGTCCACGCCACACCCGAGGAAGTCGGCCGCGCTCTCGCGGGCCAGTTCGTACTCCCGGGTGCTGCGCTCGGAGAGCGCCCCGGCGCCGCGGTGCACGCTGCCGTACCAGGGCAGGAGCTCGGCGACGGTGTCGGCGACGACGTCCAGGCAGGGCGCGGTGGCGGCCAGGTCCAGGTTGGCGAACTCGACGCTGCGCCCGCCGGGCAGCTTCACCTCGCCGGGATTGCGCACGGTCAGCATGCGACCAACCCTACCTAATTAGTAGGGATTGTGGGTAGGGTGGGGCATGGACTTCCACTGGTTCCTTCCCACCAACGGCGACAGCCGCGACATCGTCGGCGGCGGGCACGGCACGCCGGTCGGGTCGGCCGGCGGCGTACGACCTCTGACCGTCGGCTACCTCGGGCAGATCGCCCGCAGCGCCGAGCAGCTCGGCTTCACCGGCGCGCTCACACCCACCGGTGCCTGGTGCGAGGACGCGTGGCTCACCACGGCCATGCTGACCGAGGTCACCGAGCGGCTGAAGTTCCTGGTCGCCTTCCGCCCCGGCCTGATCTCGCCGACCCTGGCCGCGCAGATGGCCTCCACCTTCCAGCGGCTGTCCGGCGGCCGGCTGCTGCTCAACGTCGTCACCGGTGGCGAGGCGCACGAGCAACGCTCCTACGGCGACTTCCTCTCCAAGGACGAGCGGTACGCCCGCTCCGACGAGTTCCTCGGCATCATCCGGGCCCTGTGGCGCGGCGAGACGGTCACCCACGAGGGCAAACACCTGCACGTCGAGAACGCCAAACTCAGCCGCCTGCCCGATCCGATCCCGGAGATCTACTTCGGCGGCTCGTCGCAGGCCGCCGGCCCGGTCGCCGTCAACCACACCCAGGTCTACCTGACGTGGGGCGAGCCGCCGGCCCAGGTCGCCGAGAAACTCGCCTGGATCCGCGGCATCGGCGGCGGCCACCTGCGCTTCGGCATCCGCCTGCACGTGATCACCCGGGACACCGCCGAACAGGCCTGGGCCGAGGCCGACCGGCTGCTCCAGGGCATCTCGCCGGAGTCGATCGCGGCCGTCCAGGCCGGGCTGCGGCGCAGCGAGTCGGTCGGCCAGCAGCGCATGCTCGACCTGCACGGCGGCTCCCGCGACGGCCTGCTCGTCTCGCCGAACCTGTGGGCCGGTGTCGGCCTGGTCCGCGGCGGCGCCGGCACCGCGCTCGTCGGCAGCCACAGCGAGGTCGCCGACCGGATCGAGGAGTACGCGTCGCTCGGCATCAGCGAGTTCATCCTCTCCGGCTACCCGCATCTGGAGGAGGCGTACTGGTTCGGCGAAGGCGTCCTCCCCGAGCTCGCCCGGCGCAGCCTGTGGCAGAACCCGTCGAAGGCCGAGACGCTGTCGGCCATCCCGTTCGCCGGTGTCCCGCAGCCCACGGCGGCCTCGTGAACGTCACCGTGGTGGAGACCTCGTCCCTCGGGGACAGGACGTACCTGCTGCATCACGGTGACACCGCGGTCGTGGTCGACCCGCAGCGTGACATCGACCGGGTGCTCGCGGCGGCCGGCCGGCTCGGCGCACGCATCACCCACGTCGCCGAGACCCACCTGCACAACGACTACGTCTCCGGCGGCCTCGCCCTGTCCCGGGTCACCGGCGCGTCCTACCTGGTCGCCGCCGCCGAGGAGGTCTCGTTCGACCGGGTGCCGGTCGCCGGCGGCGACCTGATCGACATCGGCGAGGGGCTTCGGCTGCGGGTGATCGCGACTCCGGGCCACACCTTCAACCACCTTGCGTACGCGGTGCAGGACGGCGACCGTCCGCTCGCGGTCTGCACCGGAGGCTCGCTGCTCTACGGGACCACCGGCCGTACCGATCTCTTGGGCTCGTCCTTCGCCGCGGAGCTCGCGCACCGCCAGCACGCCTCGGCCCACCACCTGGCCGCGCTCCTGCCGGCGGCCACGCCGGTCTGGCCGACGCACGGGTTCGGCAGCTTCTGCTCCGTCGCCCCCGCCGACGTCGCGTCGTCCACGATCGGCCGGGAACTGACCGCGAACTCGGTGTTCCGCCTGTCCGCCGACGCGTTCGCGGCCGACCTGATCGCATCGCTGCGCCCGTACCCGGCCTACTACGCGCACATGGGCGCCCGGAACGCCGCCGGGGCCGGCCCGATCGACCTGTCACCGGTGCGCCGCGCCTCCGCCGGCGAGCTGCATGACCGGCTGGCGGCCGGCGAGTGGGTGGTCGACCTGCGGGCCCGGAAGGCGTTCGCCTACCAGCACCTGGCCGGTTCGCTCAGCTTCGGGGTGGACGGCCCGCTGGCCACCTGGCTCGGCTGGCTGCTGCCGCCCGGCACGCCGGTGACCCTGCTCGGCGAGTCGCCCGGCCAGATCGCCGAGGCGCAGCGCGAACTGGCCCGCATCGGCATCGACCGCCCCGCGGCGGCGGCCACCGGCACCCCGGCGGAGTGGGGGCCGGCCTCATCGATGCGGACCGCGACGTTCGCCGAGCTCCGGGCGGCCCTGCCCGGCATCGCGGTGCTCGACGTCCGCCGCCAGGACGAGTGGGACGCCGGCCACATCGACGGCGCCCACCACATCCCGCTGCCGACCCTCTCCGAGCGTCTCGCCGACCTGCCGCCTTCGTCCGGGCGCTCCGAAAAGCTGCCGGCGACGTCCGAGCGGCGCGGCGCTGTGGGGTCTTTGCCGGGCCGTTCCGGGGAGCTGCCGGCGACGTCTGAGCGGCGCGGCGCTGTGGGGTCTTTGCCGGGCCGCTCCGGGGAGCTGCCGGTGTTGTCGGAGCGGCGCGGCGACGTGGGGTCTTTGCCGGGACGTTCCGGGGAGCTGCCGGTGTTGTCGGAGCGGCTGGGCGGGCTGCCGATCGACACCGAGATCTGGGTGCACTGCGCGGCCGGCTACCGTGCGGCGGCTGCCGCCAGCCTGCTGCTGCGCGCGGGATTACGGGTGGTCCACGTCGACGACCTCTGGGAGAACGCCGCCGCTGCCGGTCTCACCGTCGCGGGATGACCGAGTGGGGCGAGTCCGATTACCGAGGCTGCGGCCAGGTGTTCATCGCGCTGGCATTGCTCATGGTGGCGTGCCTCGGCGGGGCCGTCTGGCTCTTGATCCGATGACCCTCCGCGGGATGTAGCCCATCTGCTTGTTGGCTCTGTTCGTTGGCTTTGCTCGTTGGCCCTGCGGGTGCGGCCACTCTCGCCGAGCGCGGGGTTGAGCCGGGTCTGCCAGGCGCCCGGGTGCCCACTCGCCGTTGCTGCCGCCGCTCGCGGCCGTGGCTGGGCGCGGTCGGTGGTAGGACCGGTCGCGAGTGGTAGGACCAGGCACTCAGCGGTGGGCCAGAGCGGCATCCGGGCCGAAACTCCGCGCTGAGCTACCACGGTCCGCGCGCGTGGTAGCCAGGAGCGGTCGTGGTAGGCCGGATAGCGCCTGGTCCTACCACTGCGCGACACGGCAACGGCCGCGAGCGGCGGCAGCGACGGTGAGCGGGCACCCGGGCGCCTGGCAGCCGGGCTTGACCAGACGCTCGGGGAAAGCGTCGGCAGCAGGGTCAGCACCACAAGATCCCGGGCCATGAGGGGGCCAAGCCGTCGGTGCGGGCCGAGCCGCGGGCGTCGGCGCGTGGCGGGTGCGTGGCGGGCGTGTGGCGGGTGCGTGGCGGGTGCGTGGCGGCCGGTCAGGTGACCTGCACGGGGTGGCGGACGACGGCGTCGAAGAGGTAGCCGAGGGTGTTGTGGACCGTCGTCTCGGGCTGGGTGTTGCCGTGCACGTCGGTGGCGCGGGCGCGCAGCTCGGCGGGGCCGGTGGCGGCGGGACGCCAGTCGTACTGCCAGCGCTGCCACGCGCGGTCGCCGCCGAGCGGGCGGGCCCGGTGCCAGGAGGCGCCGGCGTCGGTGCTGACCTCGACCTTGCGGATCGGGCCGTGCGCCGACCAGGAACGGCCAGTCAGGCTGGTGCGGCGGCCGACCGGCAGTGCGGCGTTCTCGTCGAGCTCGAAGGCGCTCTTCACCACCTGCTCGTCGAAGGGCAGGCCCTCGGCGGGGTAGCTCTCGCCGAAGAGCCGGTAGAACTGGGTGTTCCAGGGTGAGGTCAGCGGCTGGTCGGACACCTCGATCCGGCCGACCCACTTGATCGACGCGATGCCGATCCAGCCGGGCACGATCACCCGGACGGGATGGCCGTGGTCGGGCGGCAGTGGCTCGCCGTTCATCTCGTAGGCCAGCAGCACGTCGTCCAGAGCTTTGCGCACGGGGATCGGGCGGCGGACCGGGCCGAGGTTCACGCCGCCGGTCACGTAGTCGGGGTCCAGCCCGACCGGCATGACGTCGACCGCGTCGGGGCTGATGCCCGCCCGGCGGAGCACCGCGCTCAGGCGGACCCCGCGCCATCGGGCCACGCCGACCGCGCCCAGGTGCCAGGCCGTGCCGGACACCGGCTGTCCCTGCTGGCTGGTGAAGTAGCTGCGCCCGTTGCCCGCGCACTCCACCTTTTCCACCACGGTGTGTGCGGGCAGGGCGCGGAGCTGGTCGTAGGTGAAGGTGACCGGCCCGCCGCGCAACCCGGCGCCGGTGACCTCCAGCGTCCAGGTCTGGGCGTCGATGATCGGCGTGCTGGTGTGGTTGCGGACGAAGAACCGGTCGATCGGCACCAGGTGGCCCTGGTCACGCATCGCCGGCCAGCGCATCTCCGCGTTGGTGCCGAACACCGTGAAGAGCTCCGGCGGCAGCGGCTTGACGATCGGACCGGCGGCGGAGGCCATGCCAGGGATGGTGGCGATGCCCCCGAAGGCGCCGACGGCGGCGCCGAGCTTGAAGAGATCACGACGGGAGAAGTGCGGCTCCATCCGCCAAACTCTATATGTTCGATCGGAGATACGGATAGTGCGAGAAAGCCCTGACCGATCGAACACATTCTCGTATCAGTTGCTTGTTAGCGTCCGAGACATGGAGCGGGCCCTCGACATCGTTGCGCTGCGCAGTCTGGTCGGCGTGGCCGACTACGGCGGCTTCCATCGCGCCGCGGACGTGTTGCGGGTGAGCCAATCCGCGATCAGTCAGCATGTCCGGCGGCTGGAGAAGGTCGTCGGCCGGCCACTGGTCGAGCGGCGCGGGCGGCAGGCCGTCTTCACCACGGACGGGCAGTTGCTGCTCGGCGAGGCGCGCCGGATCCTGGCCGCGCACGACGGGGCGCTGCGGCGGCTGATCGGCATCGAGGTGCCGGCCGTCGCGGTCGGCGTCCCGGAGCACGCGGCCGACCTGATCCTGGCCGTGGTCACCGAGGCGTTGCAGGCCGTCCACCATGACGTGCGGGTCCGCTTCCGGGTGGACCGGACGGCGCGGCTGATGGACGCGCTCGATCGCGGGTCGCTCGACCTGGCCGTGGTGCTGACCGATTCCGGTGGGTTGCCGGTCGGTTCGCTGCCGATGCGGTGGTTCGCGGCGCCGGGCTGGCGTCCGCCGGAGGGCGGCGGCTGGCCGCTGGTCGCGGTGGAGGAGCCGTGCATGATCCGCGAGCGGGCGCTGGGCGCGCTCGACGCCCGAGGTCTGGAGCCCTACGTGGCCTGTGACTCCGGATACGTCGCCGGGGTGATCGACGCGGCCCGCGCCGGTCTGGGTCTGGCGCTGCTGGCCGAGACCGGGCCCGGCCCGGACGGCTTGGAGGAACGCGCCGACCTGCCGCCGATGGCGCCGATCTCGTTGCATCTGCGCGCTCGCCGGGGCGCCGACCCGGCACTGGGGTCCGCCGTCGCCAACGCCTTACGCGGGGCCCTGGCGACGCCGCTCAGGGCCGCATCCTAGCCGAACCACCGAATGATCAGACCGATCACCGATTAGCATCGATCAAATCCCCATCTCTCCCATAGGATATCGAGGTAGAAGCACTGAGGAGGGCCATCGTGACCATCGCTCCGATTCGTCAGGACCCCGCTGTGGACGCCGATCTCTTTCGCGCACTGCTGCGCCGCCACGCCGCCGCCGTCGTCGTCGTGACCGCCCCGGGGGCACCGCCGGCCGGGTTCACCGCCACCTCGTTCACCTCGGTGAGCCTGGACCCGCCGCTGGTCTCGTTCTGCCTGGCGCACACCGCCTCGGCCTGGCCGGCCGTCGAGAAGGCCGGCACCGTCGCCGTCCACGTGCTCGGGCAGGACCAGGAGCAGGTGGCGCGCACCTTCTCGACCAGCGGCATCGACCGGTTCGCCGCGCACGGCGCCTGGCACGAGGGCCCGGACGGCGTCCCGCTGCTCGACAACGTGCTGGCCCGGATGGTCTGCCGCGTCGTCCAGCACGTCGAGGCCGGCGACCACTCGATCGTCCTGGCCACGCCCGAGTCCGGCCACCACGTCGTGGACGAGGCGGCGACGCCGCTGGTCTACCACGCCGGCCGGTACGCCAAGCTCGGCCCGAAGGCGGCCTGAATGATCCGCCGGACGGCAGCCCTGGTGATCCTGGCGCTGGCCCTCGCGGCCTGCGGGAACGGCGGCGACGACCCGGAGGGGGCCGGGTCACCGCAGGACGGCGGCTCCCTGACCTGGGGTGTCGAGACCGAGCCGATCACCTTCAACCCCCACCTGTACGCCCAGGCCAAGGCCCGCCTGCTGGTCTGGAACACGTTCGAGGGCCTGCTCACCCACGACCAGCGCGGCGGCGTCGTCCCGTGGCTGGCCACCGGCTACGAGGCGGCGAAGGACGGCTTGAGCTACACCTTCAAGCTGCGCGAGGGCGTCAAGTTCTCGGACGGCACCCCGCTCGACGCGGCCGCGGTCAAGGCGAACATCGACCAGATCCGCCGGCCGGGGTACAACCCGGCGCTGCTGGCCGTACAGCTGAAGAACTTGAAGGACGTCGAGGTCGTCGACCCGCTGACGGTCAGGTACGTGCTGACCCGGCCGGACGTGCTGATCCTGGACTTCATCGCCGCGCCGCAGGGCGCCCTGGTATCGCCCGCCTCGCTCGAGACGGCCAAGAACCTCAAGGCCGGCGGTCCGGACCTGGCCGGCACCGGCCCGTTCCTGCTCGACCGGTACACGGCCGGCCAGGAGGTCCACTTCACCCGGAATCCGGGCTACTGGGGCGAGCGCCCGGCCCACCTGAACGAGATCACCTACCGATTCCTCAAGGAGCCTTCGGTACGCGTGGGCGCGCTCACCTCCGGCCAGGTGCAGGTGATCGAGGGTGTCCCGGCGACCGACCAGCAACTGATCGAGGCTGACCCGCGGCTCTCGCTGACCCGCGGCCTCAACGCCGGCACCGCGTACACGTACTACCTGAACGCCTCCCGCGCACCGTTCGACGACGTGCGCGTCCGGCAGGCGTTCCGCGAGGCGCTGGACGTGGACGCCGTGCTCAACGCGGTCTACCGCGGCACCGCCACCCGGGCGTGGAGCGTGGTCGGCCCGACCAGCCCGTTCTACGACAAGTCCCTGGAGAAGACGTACTCGGGCGACCCGGCCAAGGCCAACAGCCTGCTCGACCGGGCGGGCTGGACCCAGCGGAACGCCGACGGCTTCCGGACCAAGGACGGCAAACGGCTGACCGTACGCCTGGTGCAGTCCGCGCCGTTCGTCCGCGACCGTCGCGACGTGCTCGCCCAGGCCGTCCAGGCCGCGGTGAAGCAGAGCGCCGGCATCGACCTCGAGGTCTCGCTGGTCGACCAGGGCACCGCCACCAAGGCGCTGGAGGACAACGAGTACGAGGTCTTCGACAACTCGCGGCTGGACACCGACACCGGCGTGGCGCTGAACCTGCTGCTGCACTCCGGCGGCGCGATCAACCGCACCCGCGTCAAGGACCCGGCGCAGGACAAGCTGCTGGACGACGCGCAGGCCACCGGCGACGCCACCAAGCGGACCGAGCTTTACCGCCAGCTCCAGCAGCGGGTGGTGGGCGAGCAGGCGCTGGTGCTCCCGCTGTACGCCCCGGCCGACCAGATCGGGGCGGCCAGGACGGTCGGCGGGGTCGGCTTCGAGCCCACCGCGGGCGTGCCGGTCAGCGCGTACGGGATCTGGCTCGGGAAATGAGAGCCGTGCTGCGCCGGGCGGGCTCGGGGCTGATCGTCCTCTGGGCGGCGGCCACCGCGGCCTACCTGGCGCTGCTCGCCGCGCCCGGCGACACGGTGGACAGCATCATCGGCGACGGCGCCGACACCCCACTGATCCGGTCGCAGATCATCCAGGAGTGGGGGCTGGACCGGCCGGCGGTCGTTCAGTATCTCGACTACCTCTGGCGGGCCGCGCACGGTGACCTCGGGCGGTCCTACCTGCTGCAGCGGCCGGTGCGGGACGTGATCGGGGAGCAGCTCACCCCGACGCTCGAACTGGCCGTGGCGGCGGCCGCTCTGGGCGTACTCATCGCCCTGGTCCTGGCGGTGACCACCCGCCGGGCCTGGGCGCGCCGCACCAGCTCGACCACCGAGCTGGTCCTGGTCTCCACCCCGCCCTTCCTGATCGGGATCGTGCTGCTCAGCGTCTTCTCGTTCCGGTTCGGCTGGTTCCCGGTCTCCGGCGACCGCGGCGTGGCGGCGCTGATCCTGCCCGCGGTCACCCTGGCGCTGCCGATCGCCGGCGTGCTCACCCAGGTGCTGCGCGACGGACTGGACCGGGCGCTGAGCGAGCCGTTCGCGGTGACCGCCCGGTCGCGCGGCCTCGCCGAGAACGCGGTGCTGATCCGGCACGCGCTGCGGCACGCCCTGCTTCCGGCGGTGACGCTGACCGGCTGGCTGTTCGGGGTGCTGCTGGGCGGCGCGGTGATCGTCGAGCAGGTGTTCGGCCGGCCCGGGCTGGGCCAGGTGACGCTGGCCGCGGTCAACAGCAAGGACATGCCGGTGGTCCTGGCCGTCGTCGTGCTCAGCGCCTTCGTGTACGTGCTGATCAACACGCTCGCCGACGTGGTCTACCTCGCCATCGACCCGCGACTGCGGAGGAGCTGATCCATGACCCTCGCGCTGGAACGGCCCGTCGTCCTGCGCCCTCGGCGGCCGGGCGTGGCGGCGGCCTCGGTCTTCCTGGCGGTGGCGCTGCTCGCCGCGCTGTGGCCGGGGCTGCTGGCCGCCGACCCGCTCGCCGCCGACCCGTTCCACGTGCTGGAGGCGCCGAGCGCGGCGCACTGGTTCGGCACCGACCAGCTCGGCCGGGACGTGTTCGACCGGGTGGTGCACGGCGCCCGGCACTCGCTGGCGATCGGCCTGGCGGCGGTCGGCATCGCGGTGTTCGCGGGCGTGCTGCTCGGACTGCTGGCCGGGCTGTCCCACCGGTTCGCCGACGAGGCGCTGAGCCGGTCCTTCGACGCGCTGTCGGCGTTCCCGTTGCTGCTGCTGGCGCTGCTGTTCATCGCGATCACCGGTCCGGGCAGTGTCAGCCTGGTGGTGGCCATCGGCCTCGCCACCCTGCCCACCTACGCGCGGGTGATCCGGACCCAGACCTTTGTGGTACGCCGGGCCGGATACGTCACCGAGGCCGTGGCGTTCGGCGCCTCGCGTGCTCGCCTGGTGCTGCGCCACGTCCTGCCGAACGTGCTCGGGCCGCTGCCGATCCTGGCGATGATCGGCCTGGGCGAGGCGATCCTGGCGGCCGCGGGGCTGAGCTTCCTCGGCATGGGACCGCAGCCGCCCTCGCCGGAATGGGGCGCGATGATCTCCGAGGGCCGCGGCTATCTGCGCATCGCCTGGTGGGCCTCGGTGCTGCCGGGCATGGCCGTGACCCTCACGGTCATCTCGCTGACGGTGGCCGGTCGATATCTGCAGCGCCGGTTCGAGGGGCGTGCCTGATGAGCGCGCTGGTCGAGGTCGAGGATCTTCATGTCACGTTCGGCGACGTTCAGGCGGTGCGGGGGATCAGTTTCGCCGTCGAGCCGGGCGAGTGCGTGGCGATCGTGGGGGAGTCCGGGTCGGGGAAGAGCGTCACCGCTCGTACCCTCGTGGGTCTTGCCGGACCCGGCGCCGAGGTCCGCGCCGCCGCACTCACCCTGGACGGCCGCGACGCCCGCGGTTTCGCCGAGCGCGACTGGCGCCGGGTGCGAGGCGGCTTCGCCGGGCTGGTGTTGCAGGACGCCCTGGTCTCGCTCGACCCGCTGCGCAGCATCGGCGCGGAGATCGGGGAGGTGCTGCGCGAGCACCAGGTCGACGGGGAGGTGGTCCGGCTCCTCGCCGATGTGCACGTGCCCGAGCCCGAGCGCAGGGCGAAGCAGTATCCACATCAGCTCTCCGGTGGGCTGCGGCAACGAGCACTGATCGCCTCGGCCATCGCCGCGTCGCCGCCGCTGCTGATCGCCGACGAGCCGACCACCGCGCTCGACGTCACCGTGCAGGCGCGCATCCTCGGGCTGCTCGGCGAACTCAAGGAGGCCGGACGGACGCTGCTGCTGATCAGCCACGACCTGGCCGTGGTGGCGAAACTCGCCGATCGCGTGCTCGTCATGAAGGACGGCCAGATCGTGGAGAGCGGCACGGCCGGCATGCTGCGCGCGGGCGCTCGGCATCCGTACACCAAGCAGTTGGTCGCGGCGGCCGAACTGCACCCCCGTGCCGCGACGAAGCGGCCCTCCACCGGAGTGGTGGCGGAGGTCCGGGGATTCCGGAAGGACTACGGCAGGCACACGGTCGCCCGGGACGTCGACCTGACCGTGCACCGCGGCGAGATCGTCGGGCTGGTCGGCGAGTCCGGGTCGGGCAAGACGACCGTGGCGCACGCGCTCTTCGGCCTGGTGGAGCCGACCGCCGGGGAGATCACGTTCGAGGACGGGCCGTGGTCCGGCGTACCCGAGCGCCGCCGGCGGCCGCGGAGACGGAAGCTCCAGCTGATCTCGCAGGACCCGCTGTCGTCCTTCGATCCACGCTGGACGGTGCGCAGGATCGTCGGCGAGGCCACCGGCACCCCGCTGCCGTTCCTGGAGCGTGTCGGGCTGACGGCGGACGTGCTGGACCGCTATCCCCGGCAGCTCTCCGGCGGGCAGCGGCAGCGGGTCGCGATCGCCCGGGCCATCGCGCCGCGCCCCAGCCTGATCGTCTGCGACGAGCCGGTCTCCGCGCTGGACGTCTCGGTGCAGGCGCAGGTGCTCGGCCTCCTGGCCGGGATCCGCGCCGAGGACGGCACCGCGCTGCTGTTCATCTCGCACGACCTGGCCGTGATCCGGCACCTCGCCGATCGGGTGCTGGTGATGAAGGACGGCGCGGTCGTCGAGGAAGGACCGGTGGAGCGCGTGTTCGCGGCCCCGGAGCACGAGTACACCCGAGCGCTGCTGGCGGCGGCGCCGACCCTGGAGGTGGCGGCACCATGACCTTCTCCCTCGGCGTCCTGCTGGACGCCCGATCCTTCGACGCGGACGAGTGGGTCCGCCTGGCCACGCTGGCCGACGAGGCGCGGCTGGACTACGTCACCATCGAGGACACCTTCGGATCGGATCCGGCACGGCCGGAGGCGTCCCTGGTGGCGGCGCGGCTGGCCCCGGTGACCCGGCACGTCGGGCTGGTGCCGGTGCTGACCACCACGCACACCGAGCCGTTCCACCTGTCCACCGCGCTGGCCACGGTCGACTGGGTGAGCCGCGGCCGCGGTGGCTGGCAGGTCCGGGTGTCCGGGCGGCCGGAGGAGGCGAAACTGCTCGGGCGCCGCTCTTCGTTGCCGGCAGAGGAGCTCTTCGCCGAGGCGGCCGACGTGGTCGAGGTGGTGCGGCGGCTCTGGGACAGCTGGCAGGACGACGCGATCATCGCCGACGTCGCCACCGGGCGCTTCATCGACCGGGACCGGTTGCACTACATCGACTTCGAGGGGAAGTACTTCTCGGTCCGCGGGCCGTCGATCGTGCCCCGGCCGCCGCAGGGACAGCTGCCGGTCTTCGCGCTGGCGCACACGGCCGAGGTGCACGAGTTCGCCACCCGGGTCGCCGACGTCGTCATCGTCACGCCGGCGCCCGGCGCCCTCGAACTGCCCGGCGTCGCCGACGTGGTGTTCTCGCCGGGCGCCGCGATCGAGTCCGACGCGCACGTGCACACCGGGTCGGTCGGCGAACTGGCCGACCTGCTGGCCGGCTGGCACACCCTGGGGGCGACGGGCGCGCGGGTGCGGGCCGGCGATCACCTCGAGGCCGTCACCGGCGAGCTGGTGCCGCTGCTGCGGGAGCGTGGCCTGTTCGAGCCGCGCGGCGGCACCCTGCGGGAACGGCTCGGCCTGCCGACCGCGACCAACCGATACGTGCAGGAGGCCCGCGTTGCCTAAGCAAGTGATCCTCGCCGCCCACTTCCCGGGCGTGAACAACACGACCGTCTGGAGCGATCCGGCCGCCGGGAGCCAGATCGACTTCGCCTCCTTCGAGCACCTGGCCCGCACCGCCGAGCGCGGCAAGTTCGACTTCTTCTTCCTCGCCGAGGGTCTCGCGCTGCGGGAACAGCGCGGGCGGATCCACGACCTGGACGTGGTCGGGCGGCCGGACACGCTCACCGTGCTGTCCGCGCTGGCCGCCGTCACCACGCACCTGGGCCTGGCCGGCACCCTCAACGCCACCTTCCACGAGCCGTACGAGCTGGCCCGTCAGCTCGCCACCCTGGACCACCTGTCCGGCGGCCGGGCGGCGTGGAACGTGGTCACGTCCTCCGGCCCGTTCTTCGGCGCCAACTTCCGCCGCGGCGGCTTCCTGCCGTACGAGAAGCGCTACGAGCGGGCGGGGGAGTTCATCCGGACCGCCAAGGAATTGTGGGACACCGGCGGCGGCGAGTTCGCGCACCGCGGCGACCAGTTCGACATCGAGGGCCGGTTCGGGATCCCGCGCAGCCCGCAGGGGTACCCGGTGATCCTCCAGGCCGGCGACTCGGACGGCGGCCGCGAGCTGGCCGCCGCCAACGCGGATGCGGTCTTCTCCCGGCACCATCAGCTGGAGGACGCCCAGGAGTTCTACCGCGACATCAAGGGACGGCTCCCTCGTTACGGGCGTACCCCGGAAAGCTTGAAGATCATCCCGGGCGTGTCCTTCGTCCTGGGTGACACCGACGCCGACGCCGCCGAGAAAGCGCACCACATCCGCCGCCAGCAGGTCAGCCCGCAGACCGCGATCCTGCTGCTGGAGCAGGTGTGGAACCGGGACCTGTCGGCCTACGACGCGGAGGGGCCGCTGCCGGACGTCGACCCGCTGGACGGCGAGACCACGATCATCCAGGGCCGCGCCGGCCAGTTCGCCGACCGCCTCGACACGGCCGCCGAGTGGCGTGCCCGCGCCGAGCAGAAGAACCTCAGCATCCGCGAGCTGATCATCGAGGTGACCGGCCGGCAGAACTTCATCGGCACACCGGAGCGGGTCGCCTCGTCCTTGAACGAGTACGTGCAGACCGACGCCTGCGACGGCTTCATCCTGGTGCCACACCTGACGCCCGGCGGCCTGGACGAGTTCGTCGACACCGTGGTGCCGCTGCTCCAGGAACGCGGCGTCCTCCGCACCGACTACGAGACCACGACCCTGCGCGGACACCTGGGGCTCGCATGAAATTCCTGTTACTGACCCTGATCACGCACACCGACCCGACGCAGTCGGCCGCGCACCGCCTCCGTGAGGTCGTCGACAACGCGGTGCTCGGCGAAGAGCTCGGATTCGACGGGTACGCCGTGGGCGAGCGTCACGAGCGCCCGTTCATCTCGTCCGCGCCCCCGGTCGTGCTCAGCCACATCGCCGCGAAGACGTCGCGCATCGAACTGTGGACCGGCGTCACCACGCTCAGCCTGCTCGACCCGGTGCGCGCCTTCGAGGACTACTCGACGCTGGACAACCTCTCCGGCGGGCGCCTGACGCTGATCATCGGCAAGGGCAACGGCGCGGCGCAGGCCAAGCTCTTCCACGTCACCACCGACGACCAGTGGGACCGCAACCGGGAGAGCTACGAGCTGTTCCGCCGCCTGTGGGCTTCGCCCTCGGTCACCTGGGAGGGGCGGTTCCGCCCGTCGCTGACCGACGCGGAGACATGGCCACGCCCGTTGCAGCCCTCGCTGACGGTGTGGCACGGGAGCGCCACCAGCCGCGAGTCGGTCGACCTCGCCGCGCAGTACGGCGACCCGCTCTTCTCGGCCAACGTCACCAACCCGATCGAGCCGTACGCCGAGCTCATCGACTACTACCGGGAGCGCTGGGCGCACCACGGCCACGACCCGGCCGCGATCCGGATCGGCGCCGGATCGGCCGGCTACTACGCGGCCCGCACCTCGCAGGAGGCGATCGAGACGTACCGCCCGATCTTCAACGCCCGCCTCGCGATGTTCGCCAAGCTCGGCCTCGCACCGGTCTTCCCGACCCTGGAGGACGCGATCGAGCGCAGCTCCATCCTGGTCGGCAGCCCGGAGCAGGTGGTCGACAAGATCGGCCGTTACCACGAGCGGTTCGGCCACCAGGTGATGCATCTGCACGCCGACGGGGACGGTCTGACCGACAAACAGCATCGGGCCACGCTCGAACTGTTCCAGAGTGAGATCGCGCCCGCCGTACGCCCGCTGCAAGGGAGGTAGTCATGCCCGTACCCCTGTCGATCCTCGATCTCGCCCCGCTGGTCTCCGGCGGCACCGCGAGTGACGCGCTGCGCCGGACCATCGACCTGGCCCGGCGGGCCGAGGAGTTCGGGTACGCCCGCTACTGGGTGGCCGAGCATCACTTCACCGCCGGCGTGGCGAGCTCACAGCCGGCGCTGCTGCTCGGGCAGATCGCCGCGCACACGTCGCGGATCCGGCTGGGTTCCGGGGCGGTGCAGACCGGCCACCAGACCCCGCTGACGATCGTGGAGCAGTTCGGCCTGATCGACGCCCTCCACCCGGGCCGCTTCGACCTCGGCATCGGCCGCTCCGGCCAGCGCCGATCCGCTGGGTCTGATGCCGTTTCAGAAGAACCCGTAGCCCGGATCGTCGACGGTCTCCTGATTCCGGCGCCGTTCTCGTTCGCGCCGCTGCTCGCCTCGTCGCGGTTCGCGCTCTCCGCCCGCCTGCTCCAGCAGCCGGGCGCCGAGGGCCCCGACCTCCCCGAGGTGCTGGACGACATCCAGGCGCTGCTGACCACCGGGATCACCGACGACGAGGGCAACGAGGCGCACGCGGTGCCCGGTGAGGGCGCCGACCTCGAGATCTGGATCCTGGGATCGAGCGGTGGCCTGAGCGCCCGGGTCGCGGGGGAGCGTGGCCTGCCCTTCGCGGCGAACTACCACGTCGCGCCGGCCGCGATCCTCGAGGCGGTCGAGGCCTACCGGGCCGCGTTCCGGCCCTCGGCCGGGCTGTCCGAGCCGAGGGTGATGGTCTCCGCCGACGTGGTGGTCGCCGACGACGACGAGACCGCCCGCCACCTGGCCACGCCGTACGGCCCGTGGGTGCGCAGCATCCGCACCGGCCAGGGCGCGATCCCGTTCCCGTCGCCCGAGGAGGCCGTGGCCTTCGAGTGGAGCGACGCGGACCGGGACCTGGTGGCCGACCGGATCGCGACGCAGTTCGTCGGCTCGCCGCCGACCGTGGCCGAGCGCCTCCGCACCCTGCAACGGGTCACGGGAGCCGACGAGCTGCTGGTCACCACCATCACCCACGAGCACGCCGACCGGGTGCGCTCCTTCGAGCTGCTCGCCAAGGAGTGGCAGAGCTAATCGTCCTTGTCGTCCTTCTTCTTCTCCTGGCGCTCCAGGGCCAGATCCAGGGCGAGGACGCTGCCGACGATCAGCAGGGGATCCTCGCCGGGGCTGACCTGGACCGCGTAGGTGTCCCGGATGGTCAGCCAGCGCTTGGACACGGCGGCCACCTCGGCGCCGCCGCGCTCGATCACGTACTCGTGGTCGAGCAGGTCACCCTTCATCTCCAGGTCGTCGGGGCCGGGGACGTCGATGGTGAACTTGTCCCGGAACGGGGTGAAAAGCTTCTTGCGGACCTCGGCCGCCTTCTCGCCGCCGATCCGGATCTCGTAGGTCGGCCGCATCGCGACCAGGTGGCGATGCACGGTGGCCAGCTCGTTACCGGCCGGATCCTCGATCACCACCTTGTCGCGTACGCTCAGCACCTTGCCGTCGACCCGGAAAACCTTGACGCCGTTCTCGTCGAGCACGTCGAAGTCGTCGCCTATCGAGAAGAACTTCTCCCTGATCACAAACATGGTCCGATTCTGCGCCTACCGTGGCGGTTGGGCACGCATCGACCTGACCCTGTACTCTCCCCGGTCGAGCTGTTGACCATGTCGCCGATCCTCAGGGGCCGCCTCGATGGGCAAGAAGGCACGCAAGTCGCCGGTATGGGCGGTTGTCACGCTTGTGCTCGGTTCGTTGCTGACCGTGGGCGGCGCCGGTGGCGCCATCGCGGGTCAGACACTGGCCGCCCGGTACGCCGGGGCGGTCCAGACCGAGGACCTGTTCGGTGACGGTGGCGCGACCACCGCGGAAGAGGCCAAGAGCGACATCAAGGGACCGCTGAACTTCCTGCTGGTCGGCATCGACCCGCGGAAGCCGGAGACGCCGCCGCTGGCCGACTCCATCATGGTCGTGCACATCCCGGCGAGCCTGGACTCGGCCTACATCTTCTCGGTGCCGCGCGACACCTACGTGACCATCCCGGCCTTCGCCAAGGCCGGCGTCGGCGAGCAGCGCGGCAAGATCAACGGCGCGATGTCGATCGGCAGCGACGTGCCCGGCCCCGGCCTGCCCAGCGCCGTCCAAGGCTTCGAACTGCTCAGCAAGACGGTCTCGCAGCTGACCGGCATCAAGAAGTTCGACGCCGGCGCGATCATCAACTTCGACGGCTTCAAGAAGGTCGTCGACGCGATGGGCGGCATCGACCTGTACGTCGACGAGCGCACCGAGTCCGAGCACCTCGCCCCGAACGGCAAGGGCCGCCCCTACCAGCCGCGGGGCAAGAATGACGAGCACCCGTACCGGGGTCCGAAAAAGGTCTACGAGGTCGGCAACAAGCACTTCAAGGGCTGGGAGGCGCTCGACTTCGCCCGCCAGCGGTACGGCCTGAAGGGCACCGACTACGGCCGGCAGCGGCACCAGCAGCAGGTGCTGAAGGCCATCGCCAAGAAGGCGGGCAGCGGCGACGTGGTCGCCAACCCGGTCAAGCTGGACAAGGTGCTGACCGCGGCCGGCAAGTCGCTGACCTTCAACGGCCGAGGCCGGTCGGTGCTCGACTACGCCCTCGCCCTCAAGGGTCTGCGTCCCGACAACATCACCACGATCAAGCTGATCGGCGGCGGCTACTACGAGAACGGCAAGTACGCGGGCGAGAAACTGGTGCCGGAGACCGACCAGCTCTTCGAGTCGATCCGCACCGAGAAGATCGACGAATTCCTGATCGGTCACCCGCAGTTCATCAACGCCGAGAAGTAGGCGCCGTCCAGCCCTGCGCCACATGGCCGATGCGGACGCGCTGCGGGTGGTCACCGACCGCGACGGAGGCCACCCGGCGCCCCGTCGCGAAGCTGATCGCGCTGACCCGGTCGGCGCCCGCCTCGGAGATCACGCAGTCCTGCCCGTCCCCGCTGACCGTCGCCCAGTACGGCTTGATCGCCTCGACCAGTTCGCCCTGCTGCAGGGTGGCCCGGTTCACCACGGTCGCGTAGTCGTCCATCGTCCCGGCCACGCAGAGCTTGCTGCCGTCCGGGCTGATCGACAGGCCGTGGTGCCGCGAGTCGTTGACGAACGTGGTCCGGTCGTCGGACGTGTCCGGGTTCTTCGGCAGCTCCTTCACCCGGGTGATCCGGTCGGTGGCCACGTCGTACTCGATCACGCCGTTGAAGAACGACACCTGGAAGTAGAGGGTCTTCTCGTCGGGGGTGAAGACCGCCGGTCGTACGGCGTTCGACAGGTCCGAGCGCCCGGCCGCGTTGAGGCGGGAGCGCATGTCGATGGTGCGTACGGTCCGGAAGGTCTGTGCGTCCACGACCGTGATGTGCCGGTCGCCCTTGGTCCAGTCCCAGAACGGGTCGTCCAGGTCGGTGTTCACCTCGCCGATCGACATGTTCCACAGGCGCCGGCCGTCGCGGCTGAAGATGTTCTCGTGCGGCTTGTCCCCGGCCCCGAACGAGCCGACCTGCTGACCGGTGGCGATGTCGAGCACATGCACGGTGTTCGAGGTGGAGGCGGAGACCGCGACCCGCGCGCCGTCGGGTGACACGGCCATGTGGTCGGCGCGGTAGCCGGAGACCGGGAAACGCCAGTTGATCGCGCCGGTGCTGAGGTTCAGCGACACCACGTCGGCGAAGCTGGGCCGCGAGGCGACCAGCGCGGATCCGTCCGGGGTGGTGTACATGTCGTCGACGAGCTGGTCGTGGCCCTCGCCCGGCCCGTTCCGGATACCGAGGAAGAACGCCAGCCTGATCGGGTTCAGGTAGATCTCGGTGAGCCGCTGCGCTTGGTCGGGGATGACGTTCAACCGGCCGATCCTGGCGTACGAGCCGGACGACTCGATGACGTCGACCGTGCCCTCCCAGTTGTTGCCGACGAACATCACCTCGCGCAACGCCTCGTCGGCTGCCGCCGGTGCGGCTGAACCGCTGGTGACCAGGGTGACGGCGGCGATCGCCGCGATCAGCTTCGATGTCACGACCGCTCCTCGTGTTACTCGGTGGTAACACATCGAAGCAGTTCTCTGTAATAATCCGATAGTTCCTCACGTTCAACGAGGGGGCGGATTCTTGTGAGCCGTGCACAGTGGAGCGACCCGGCGGCCGACGGACTGCAGGCCGACGACGCGGTGCTCGACGATCTGCTCGACGCGGCGCGCGCCCACTCGCCGGTGGTCGCCCGGCTGCCCCCCGCCGAAGCGCGGCGGCACGTGGCGTTCCTGCTCGCCGCCGCCGAGCAACGCCTTGCCCGGGACCTCGGCACCGCCCCGCAGCGCGCGCTGCGTCGTCTGCTGCGCGGCGGCGCCGCCACGCCGGAAGAGCTGAGGGTACGCCCGGACGTCACCTACCACTGCGTCGTCGCCTCGGACGGGCCGCCGCTCGACTGTGCCGTCGAGACGACGATCGACGGCCATCGGGCCGGCCTGACCCTGACCCCGCCCACCGGCGCCGGATCCCGCGTCCTGGTCGTGGCTCCGGCCGGCTCGCTGGCCGACGCCGTGACACGCTATCCGGCCTGTGCGGCGGCCCTCGCCGTGGCGCCCGGCCCCGGCGTGCACGACCTGCTCGACCTGGCGCCCGGCATCGCCTTCGCCGGTCAGGCCCTGCTCGGCGACCTGCTCGCCGCGCGCCTGTTGTCCGGGCTGGATCCGCACGACGGGTTCCACCGCGAACTGGCCGTGACGGCGCTGACCTATCTGGACCAGGGCCAGCGGCTGAGCCAGACGGCGGCCACGCTCTTCCTCCATCCCAACACCGTCCGGTACCGGCTGGGCCGCCTGCACGAGATCCTCGGCACGGCCGTGGAGCCGGGCGAACGCATGCCGATGCCCCGGGCGGTGTGCCTCTGGTGGGCGCTGCGCCACTGGCTCGCCTACGCCGGGTACTCCCACGGCGCCGGGTCCTCGTGCGGTGCGGGGTCCTCCCACGGTGCGGGGTCCTCCTGCGGTGCTGGGTTCTCCCGCGGCGTGGCGGTGCGACCCCACCGTTCCTCCGCTTGACCTGGAGCGCGCTCCGGGTCCTAGCGTTCGCGGGCATGGATCACACGAGACTCGGCGCGACCGGGCTTGAGGTCAGCCGCCTGTGCCTGGGCACGATGACGTTCGGACGGGAGATCGGCGAGGCGGACAGCCACCGCCTGCTGGACCGCTTCGTGGCGGCCGGCGGCACCTTCATCGACACCGCGGACGGCTACAGCGAAGGCCGCTCCGAGGAGATCGTCGGCAGCTGGCTGAAGGGCCGCGACCGGCAGGACCTGGTCGTCGGGACCAAGGTGCGGTTCGGCAGCGGACCCAACCGCCGGGGCCTGAGCCGCAAGCACCTGCTCGACGCGGTGGACGCCAGCCTGCGGCGGCTGGGCACCGACTACGTCGACCTCTACCAGCTGCACATGTGGGACTACGGCACGCCGCTGGAGGAGACGCTGCGCGCGCTGGACACGATCGTCCGCTCCGGCCGGGTGCGCTACCTGGGCGTCAGCAACGTCAGCGGTGCGCAGCTCCAGCGCGGCGTGGACCTGTGCCGGGCCGCCGGGTGGGAGCCGCTGGTGTCGTTGCAGCCGCTCTACAACCTGCTGGACCGGGACGCGGAGTGGGAGCTGATCCCGGTGTGCCTGGCGGAAGGACTGGGCGTCCTGCCGTACAGCCCGCTGCGCGGCGGCTGGCTGACCGGCAAGATCCGCCGGGGCGCGGAGCCGCCGGCCGCCACCCGCATCGCGGCGACCGCCCCGCGCATTGCGGCGGCCGACTCCCGCATTGCGGCGACCGCCCCGCGCATTGCGGCGGCCGACTCCCGCATTGCGGCGACCGCCCCGCGCATTGCGGCGGCCGACTCCCGCATTGCGGCGACCGCCCCGCGCATTGCGGCGGCCGACTCCCGCATTGCGGCGACCGCCCCGCGCATTGCGGCGACCGACTCCCGCGTCGCGGCGACCGACCAGTCGGGGGAGGCGACCGACCGGCCCGGGGAACCCACCTGGACCGAGGCCTGGGCCAACTATGCGAACGACGACCGGACCTGGAACGTGGTCGACGAACTGGTCGCCGTCGCGGACGAGATCGGCCGGACACCGGCGCAGACGGCGCTGAACTGGCTGCTGCACCAGCCCGGCGTCACGGCGCCGATCATCGGCGCCCGCACGATGGAGCAGCTCGACGACAACCTCGGGGCGGCCGCCTTCACCCTGGACCCGGCACAGCTCGACCGCCTGGACCGGGTGAGCGACAAGCCCAAGCCGTACCCTTACCAGTTGCTGGCGGATCTGCGCGCGGTCTAGCCAGGCCATGTCTCAAGAGCCGGCCTGGGACTGCGGCCGCACCAGTCCGGTCTGGTAGGCCACCATCACGAGCTGGGCCCGGTCGCGGGCGCCCAGCTTGGTCATGGCGCGGTTGATGTGGGTCTTCGCGGTCAGCGGGGAGACGAACAGCCGCACGGCGATCTCGTCGTTGGACAGGCCCTCCGCCACCAGGGTCAGGATCTCCCGTTCCCGGTTGGTGAGCTGGTCCAGCACGGGGGCCGCGGCGCTCGGCCCCGGCGCCGGCTGTTCCAGGAACTGAGTGATCAGGGCCTGCGTGGCACGCGGGGAGAGGAGCGACTCGCCGCGTGCCACGGTGCGGATGCCGTCCAGCAGATCGGCCGGCTCGACGCCCTTGCTGAGGAAGCCGCTCGCACCGGCCCGCAGCGCACGCAGCACGTTCTCGTCGATCTCGAACGTGGTCAGGATCAGCACCCGCACCCCGGCCAGGTCGTCGTCCGCGCTGATCCGGCTGGTCGCCTCGATGCCGTCCATCTCCGGCATCCGGATATCCATCAGCACCACGTCGGCGCGGGTCCGCCGGGCCAGCTCGACCGCCTCGGCGCCGGTGACGGCCTCGCCGACGACCTCCAGGTCCGGGGCCGAGTCGATCAGCACCCGGAAGCCGGCCAGAATCAGCTTCTGGTCGTCGGCCAGCAGCACCCGGACCGTCACCCGGCCTCCCTCGGCGCGACCTTCGTCGCTCCGCCGCCTCTTGGCCGGGCCTCCGCCGACCCGCCGCCTCTCGGCTCGGTCCGCGCTGACCCGTCGCCTCCTGGCTCGGTCCGCGCTGACCCGTCGCCTCCTGGCTCGGTCCGCGCCGATCCGTCGCCTCCTGGCTCGGTCCGCGCCGATCCGCCGCCTCTCGGCTCGGGCTCGGCCTCGGACGACCTGCGGCCTTTCGGCTCGGCCTTTGCCGACCCGGCGTCTTTCGGCGTGGCCTCCGCCGGGGTCGGCACCGGCAGGCGCGCCCGCATCACGAACCGGCCGTCGGGCGTACTGCCGGCGGACAGCCGCCCGCCCAGCGCCGTGGCGCGTTCCCGTATGCCGGCCAGGCCGTAGCCGGTCCCGGCGGGGCGTCCGGTCGCGCTGTTCTCCACGGTGATCTCCAGCTCGTCATCGGAGAAGCGCAGGCACAGCCGGGCCTGGCCGTCCGGCGCGTGCTTGCGGGCATTGGTCAGGGACTCCTGGATGATCCGGTACGCGGCCAGGTCCATCGCCGCCGACAGCGGCCGCGGCTGCCCGTCGCGCCGGTCCTCCACCCGCAGCCCCGAGCCCGTCACCTGCTCGATCAGCTCGGGCAGATGGGCCAGTCCGCGGGCCGGCTCGTCCGCCGGGCCGCCCGGATGCTCAGGGTCACGCAGCACACCGAGCACCGTGGACAGCTCGTCGAGCACCGTCCGGGCCGCCTGCCGGACATGCGCCAGCGACTCCTCGGCCTGATCCGGCCGGCTGCGCAGCAGATGCGCGGCGACACCGGCCTGCACGTTGATCATCGCGATGTGGTGGGCGACCACGTCATGCAGCTCGCGGGCGATGCGGACGCGCTCCTCGATGACCCGCCGCCGGGCCACCTCGTCGCGGCTGCGTTCGGCCCGCTGCGCCCGGTCCAGCACCTCGGCCAGGTACGCCCGCCGCGTACGCACCAGGTCGCCGACCGCCACGGCCAGACCGGCCGAGGCGAAGATCGCGACCGCCTCCGGCTGTGTCCAGGCGCCCAGGGTGAAGCTGCCCGCGACGTAGACGACGACGCCGGCGACCAGGCCGGACAGCCAGGAGACCGCCCGCCGCATCCGGGTGGCCACCGTGTACGCACAGAACAGACAGGTCAGCGCGGCGGGCGCCACCAGCCACGGCGTGGTCACGGACAACACGGTGAACCCGGCCGACGCCACGAACACCGGCACCGGCCAGCGGCGGCGCAACGCGATCAGCAGGACGGCGACCACGCAGGCGGCCGCGCCGGCCACGTCCGGCATCTCGAGGCGGCCCGGTATCCGGTCGTCGCCGTCGTCGGTCACCGCGGCGACCAGCGCGAACCCGAGCAGCAGCGCGCCGGCCATGGCGTCCAGGACGACCGGAGGCCAGGTGCGGGGCTGGGGCAAGCGCATGCCGACGACTGTACGGGCGCTCGCCGGCCGGCACCGTCGTCGTGCCGCGGTACTTCGGCCGCGGCCGCCTACTGCGGCCGCGGTACTTCCGGACGCCTGCGGAACGACGATGCGGACCATCTCGTGCGGTGGCCAGGATGGCGGCATGATCGAGGTCAAGGACTTGACGAAGAGGTACGGCGACAAGCTTGCGGTCGACGGCTTGACGTTCCAGGTGCGACCGGGCGTGGTGACCGGATTCCTGGGGCCGAACGGTGCCGGGAAGTCGACCACCATGCGCGTGATCCTGGGACTGGACCGGCCGACCGCGGGCACCGCCACCATCGACGGCAAGCCGTACGCCCGCCTCTCCGCCCCGCTGCGCGAGGTGGGCGCGCTGCTCGCGGCGTCCGCCGTACACCGTGGACGGACGGCCTACCACCACCTGCTCGCGCTGGCCGCCACCACCGGCGTGCCGAGGTCCCGGGTGGACGAGGTGATCGACCTGGCCGGGCTGCACACGGTGGCGCGTAAGCGGGTGGGCGGTTTCTCCCTGGGCATGGGCCAGCGGCTGGGCATCGCCGCCGCGCTGCTCGCCGACCCGAGGGTTCTGATCCTGGACGAGCCGGTGAACGGGCTCGACCCGGAGGGCGTCCGCTGGATCCGCACGCTGATGCGAGACCTGGCAGCCGAGGGCCGCACGGTGTTCGTCTCCTCGCACCTGATGAGCGAGATGGCGCTGACCGCCGGGCACCTGATCGTGGTCGGCCGTGGCCGGCTCGTCGCCGATCAGCCGATCGCCGAGTTCATCGACCGGGCCGCGCTCAACACGGTGCTGGTCCGTTCGCCGCGGGCGGCCGTGCTGCACGACCTGCTCGCCGGGCCGGGCGTCACGATCACCAGCGTGGACCAGGGCGCCTTCGAGGTCACCGGCATGGACGCCGGTCAGGTCGGCGAGCGGGCCGCCGCGGCCGGGATCGCCCTGCACGAGCTCTCCCCGCGGCAGGCCAGCCTCGAGGAGGCGTTCATGAGCCTGACCCACGACGAAGTCGAGTACGGAAGGGCCGTCCGATGACCGGGGTCACGTTCCCGCGCGTCCTGCGCTCCGAGTGGATCAAGTTCTGGTCGCTGCGTTCGACAGTTATCACGTTGTCCCTGGCGGTCGCCGGGTTCGTCGGCGTCGGGCTGCTCGCCTCCGCGCTGGGCTTCGACGCCGACAGCGACGAGACCGGCGGGCCCGACGTGATCGGCCTCAGCCTGGCCGGGAGCAACATCGCGATGCTCGTCCTCGGCGCGCTCGGGATCCTGGTCATGACCGGGGAGTACGGCACCGGGACGATCCGCTCCACGCTGTCCGCGGTGCCGCGCCGCCTGCCGGTCCTCGCGGCGAAGGTGGTTGTCTTCGGGACGGTGTCGTACGCGCTGATGTTCGCCGCCGCCCTCGTCTCGTTCGTGGCCGGGCAGGCGATCATCGGCGACGCGGGGGCGGCGCTCTCCGACGACGGGGTGTTTCGGGCGCTGGCCGGCACCACCGCGTTCGTGACCGGCGCCGGGCTGCTGGGCCTGCTCCTCGGCACGGTGCTGCGGTCCACGCCGGGCACGCTGAGCACGTACTTCGGGGTGATGTTCGTGCTGGCCGGCGTCATCCAGCTGGTGCTGTCGGAGAGCTGGCGGGACAACCTGGGCAAGTACCTGCCGTCCGCGGCCGGCGACGCGATGGGCTCGGTGGTGCAGGCCGCCGACGAACTCACACCGGGCCGGGGCGCCCTGGTGTTCGCCGGCTACCTGGTGCTCCTCGGTGCCCTGGCTGCGTGGCGCCTGAAACGGTCAGACGCTTGAGCGGGCAGCGGGCAGCGGGCAGCGGGCAGCGGGCAGCGGGCAGCGGGCAGCGGGCAGCGCGGCGGTGGGGCGGTGGGGCGGTGGGGCGGCGCGGCGGCGGGGCGGCAGGGCAGTGCGGGCGGCGCGGCGGCGGGGCGGCAGGGCAGTGCGGGCGGCGCGGCAGCGCGGCGGTGGGGCGGTGGGGCGGCGCGGCGGCGGGGCGGCAGGGCAGTGCGGGCGGCGCGGCGGCGGGGCGGCAGGGCAGTGCGGGCGGCGAGGCGGCGAGGCGGCGGGATGGCGGAGTGGGGCGGGGCGGCGCGGAACGTTGAGCGACGCCGGTCGCGGAGATCGCTTAGCGAGGCCGGTTGCGGGGAGCGCTGAACGAGGGCGGTCGCGGGAGCGTTACATGAAGGCGATCGCGTTGGGTGGGGAGCCGACGCCGCCGGGGATGTTCAGGGGCTTGCAGGTCAGGAAGAAGTCGTAGCGGCCGGTTGCGGCGCAGCGGGCGGCGAGCTCGTCGAGTTTCCAGAGTTCGCCCATGGCCATGCCGAGCAGGGCGATCAGCGGGCGGTGCAGCATGCCGCTGTGGTCGACTCCGCGGTCCGGTGGGCGGTCGGCCGGGCCGCGGAAGTCGGATTCGCCGACCGGGTCGGCCTCGACCGCGGGGGTGTCGCTCGCGACCAGGGCGATCTCGTGGTCCCAGAGCCAGCGCAGGGTCGAGGTGCGCTGGGCCAGGCCGGGGGAGCGGTTGCGGGTGTTGAACTCGACGCGCTCCTCGGGGGTCTTGGCCACGTAGTTCGCCGCCCAGCCGGTGTGCAGGAGCAGCAGGTCGCCGCCGTCGAAGGTGACGCCCTGGTGGGCCGCGATCTCGTCGAGGAGGGCGGCCTCCAGCGTCACCGTCGTCTCGCAGTCGTAGTCGCTTCCGGCAGCAGCCGAGAAGGGAGCGTCGAGCTCGCGTCCGCCGGCGGCCGGCAGGGGCTCGGGTCCGCCGGCGGCCGGCAGGGGCTCGGGTCCGCCGGCCGCCGACAAGGGCCTGCGTCCGCCGGCGGCCGACAAGGGTCCGCGACCGGCCGCCGCGAAGTAGCCCGCGACGTCGAGCAGGACACCGCGGCCCGCGATGCCCGTGTCTGCCCAGCGGTGGATGCCCAGCTCCGACGAGTCGGGCGACTGCCCGTTGTAGAAGCCGTGCGCGGGGTGGCCGATGTGCCGCAGCGAGTCGAGCTGGGAGGTCGACTGCAGGTAGAACGAGTCGAGCCAGTCGTCGCGGTGGAACTCGTTGTTCGCGAAGACGTGGTGCTGGGTCGGCGGCCGGGTGCCGGTGGGGTAGGGCTCGAACGCGTTCACCGCATAGTCGAGCCCGAGCTGCTCGCCGGTGCGGATCAGCTTCGCCGCCGCCGCGACCCGGGCGGGGGTCAGCAGGTTGATCGTGCCGCGCCGGTCGTCCGCCCCGAAGAAGGACCAGCTCGAGTAGGGCGGCGAAGCGTCCGCCAGGTCATCGAACAACGGTTCCACCCAGTTCCTCGCTCAGCGCGCCGGTCGTGGCCAGCAACTGCTCGACCGCGGGCGTCAGGTCGGGCACGTCGCCGGCTCCGAGGATGCCGACGGTCGCGCAGAGGCCGCCCTCGTCGAAGACCGGCGCCCCGACCACGAACGGGCCGCCGTTCGGCCGGACGAAACTGAAACCGCGCTGGCGGGCGGTGCCGATCTCCGACTCCAGTTGCGCCCGCTCGGCGGCGGACATGCCGGCCGTCATCTCCTCGATCATCGTGCCGTCGTCGGCGTACGCCAGGAAGAATCTGGTCTGTGCCGCGCTCACGTCGAGTTTCGTGCCGGCGTGCACCGTCACCACCACCATCCGGCTGGTGTCCTCCTCGGTGAGCGCGACGATCGGGCCGTGCGACCCCATCACGCTGAGCACCGCCGTCATCCGGACGGCGGCGCTCAGCTTGCGCAGGTAGGGCCCGGCGATCTCGACGACCCGCTGCCGGCCCAGCGCCAGCGTGCCGAGCTCGAGCATCAGCGGGCCCAGCGCGAACGTGCTGCGCCGGACTCCGCGCCGGAGGATGCCGGCGGCGACCATCGACGCGCAGTAGCGGTAGGCCGTGGTGCGGTTCAGCCCGGTGCGCTCGGCGACGTCGGCGGCGGTGAGCTCGAGGACGCGCGGGCCGAAGAGTGCGCAGATCTGGCCCACGCGAGCGACCGCCCGGATGTCGGAGGTCAGGGCGTCGCCCGGCTCATTGTTCGCCATAGCCGAATCCTAGTTCACATCGCGAAACATCAGCCCGCGAGCCAGTTGGTGAGCTCGCCCGACCATCAACCGGCGAGCCAGTTGGTGAGCTTGCCCGACCATCAGCCGACGAGCCAGTTGGTGAGCTTGGCCGACCATCAGCCGACGAGCCAGTTGGTGAGCTTGGCCGACGCGCCGTCGAAGTTCTGGGCGTACCAGTCGATGTCCTGCATGAGCACCTCGCCCTTGTTCGCCGGGCCGAACGCCTGGACCTTCTGCGCGTTCGCCGACAATGTGGGCTTCGCGGCCTTGTTCACCGGCTGGGTGCCCAGCGCCTCGGAGATGCCGGCCACCTGCTCGGGACCGCACAGCGTCTTCAGGAATTCCTTGGCCGCCGCCGCGTGCGGGGAACCCTTCGGGATCGCGAAGCCGTTCATGGCCGCCACGGTCACGTCCCACACCACCGTGATGTCGGTGCCGTCGTTCATCAGGGGCACGAGACGCGAGTCGGGCAGGATGAAGATGTCCACCTGCTTGGCGCCGACCGCCTGCTGCAGCGCGCCGACGTTGGGGGCGAAGGTGGTCTTGTCCCGGATGGTGTCGAGCTTCTTCAGCGACCGGTCCACGTCCAGCGGGTACATGTCCTTGGGCGCGACGCCGTCGGCCAGCAGGGGGAACTCCAGGATGCCGTTCTGGATGTTGCTGAGGATGCCCCGCTGGCCGGGGAACTTCTGCAGGTCGAAGAAGTCCTGGACGGTCTTGGGGGCCTTGGCCGGGTCGGGGAACGCCTCGGTGCGGTAGGCGATCGGGTTCGCGTTGATGAAGTTGCCGACGTAGCACTTGCCGAGCGTGCCCTCGACCAGGTTCGCGGGGTCGATGCCGGTGGTGTCGACCGGTTCGAAGAGCTTGTCGCAGTTCTGGGTGGCCACGCCGGGCGCCACCGAGACCAGGTCCCACTTCACCGATTTGCTCATCACCTGGGCCTTGACCTGGGAGACGTCCGGCGGCGACGTGTTCACGAAGGTGACGTTGGGGTGGGCCGCGGTGTACGGCTTCTGGTACGAGTCGATCATCGCCTGCTGGCCGGCGCCGCCGTACGCGGTGAACGTCAGCGTGACCTTGGCGTTGGGGTCGGTAGAGACCTGCTCGCCGCCGCCACAGCCGGCGAGCAGGGATAAGGCGACGATGGCAGGGACGACAACGCGGTGACTTTTCATGAGGGTTCCTTAGAGAGGACGAGGCGTTGCTGGGCGACCGGCCACCACGCGGTGACCTGCTGCCCGGGGGCGAGGGAGGTGTCGGCGGCGTCGAGCCGGGCGCGGCCCAGCACACCGGAGCTGCCGAAGGAGAGAAGTGCGGTGCGGTAGGCACCCATGTACTCGACCGCGCGGACGGTCGCGTTCACCGAGTTCGAGTCCGGCGGCGGTGAGCCCAGCCGCACATCCTCGGGCCGCACGACGAGGGCGGCGTCGGCAAAAGACGTGGACGCCGACCAGACGTTGTTCTCCCAGGTGACCTTGCCGTCGCCGATCGCGAGCGGGGAGAACACATTGGAATCGCCCAGGAACCGGGCTGTGAAGAGGGTCCGCGGGTTCTGGTAGAGCTCCTCGGGGGTGCCGAGCTGCTCGATCCGGCCGTTGTTGAACAGTGCGATCCGGTCGGAGAGGTTCATCGCCTCCTCCTGGTCGTGCGTCACGAAGACGAACGTGGTGCCCACCTCGGAGTGGATCCGGTGGATCTCGGCCTGGAGGGTGGCGCGCAGGTTGCGGTCGAGGGCGCCGAGCGGCTCGTCGAGCAGCAGCGCGCTGGGTCCGAAGACGATGGCCCGGGCGAGCGCGACCCGTTGCTGCTGGCCGCCGGAGAGCTGCGCGGGGTGGTGGTCGTCGCGGCCGGTGAGCTGGACGAGCTCGAGCACCTCGGCGACCTTGCGGGTGATGTCCGCCTTGGCCAGCCGGCGTTCCCGCAGCGGGTAGGCGACGTTCTGCGCCACGGTCATGTGCGGGAAGAGCGCGTAGTTCTGGAAGAGCATGCCCAGGTTGCGCTTGTGCGGCGGCAGGGTGCCGACGTCCTTGCCGTCGAAGGCGATCGTGCCGCCGGTCAGCGTCTCGAACCCGGCGATCAGGTTGAGCGTCGTGGTCTTGCCGGAGCCGCTCGGGCCGAGCAGCGTCATGAACTCGCCCGGCTCGATGGTCAGCGACACGTCGTCGACCGCGGGGGTGGCCAGCCCATAGTCCTTGGAGACCCCGGTGAGCCTGATCTGGGTGCCGGTCTGACCGCCATGAAGGGTGCCGTTGGTTGCCATGTTTTAACGGCCTTTCCGGGCGAACTGAAGGACGAGGCAGAGGACGGTGACCACGGTGACCACCACGCTGGACGAGGCGGCGATGGTGGGGTCGATCTCGACGGTGACGCTGTTGTACATCTGCACCGGCAGCGTCTGGAGGGTCGGCGAGCGCAGGAACAGCGCGATGACCACCTCGTCGAACGACGTCACGAAGGCGAACACCGCGCCGGTCACGATGCCCCGGCTGATCAGCGGCATGGTGACGGTGCGGAAGGTGCGCAGCGGCGGGGCGCCGAGCGAGGCGGACGCCCGCAGCAGCTTGGGGTCGAACCCGCCGAGCGCGCTGGTCACCGACACCAGCACGAACGGCACCCCGATCGCGGCGTGCGCCAGCACGAACCCGCCGAACGTCCCGACCAGCTGCCACTGCAGGAAGGAGATGTAGACCGCGACCGCGATGACGATCGCCGGCGTGACCATCGAGACCATCAGCAGGGTACGAGCGAAGCGCGCCAGCCTCCCGCGCAGACTGTGCAGCCCCAGCGCGGCGGCGGTGCCGACGACCGTGGCCAGCACCGACGCCAGCAGTGCGACCACGACCGAGTTCTTCAGCGCGTCCAGCCACACCGGGTTGGTGAAGAAGTTCTCGTACAGCCGCAGCGAGAACCCGCGCGGCGGGAACTGGAAGGTGGCCGCCTCGCTGAAGCTCATCGGGATGACGAACAGCGTCGGCAGGATGAAGTAGATCGCGACGACGGCGCCGATCAGCTTGAGCCACCACGGAATGGGGTCGACCGTCCGGGCCTTCACGGCTTGTCCTTGGCGGCGGGGGCCGCGGCGACCGTGCCGATCGCGGAGATGGTGCCGCCGACCCGGTTGGCCCAGGCCACCAGCACGAGCGTGACGACCAGCACGACCAGGCCGAGGGCGCTGGCGCCCTGGAAGTCGAGCAGCTGGGTGGTGCGCTGGCCGAGCAGCTGGGCGACCAGCGACTGCTTCGGCGAGCCGACCAGCGCGGGTGTGACGTAGAAGCCGAGGCTGAGCGTGAAGACCAGGATCATCCCGGAGACCACGCCGCCACGGGACAGCGGCCAGTAGATCTTCCAGAACGCGACGACCGGGTGCGAGCCGAGCCCGCGGGCGGCCAGCAGCAGCTTGCGGTCGATGCCGCCCAGCGCGCTGAACAGCGGCAGCACCATGAACGGCAGCAGCACCTGGCTCATCGCCACGGTCACGCCGCCGACCGACTCGTAGAGCACCACGTCCAGGCCGAAGAGCTTGAAGAACGAGTTCACCGGCCCGCCGCGCTGCAGGATGATGATCCACGCGAAGTTGCGGGCCATCACCGACGTCCAGAACGGCACCAGGACGACGACCAGGAGGATCCCGCGCATCCGCGGGCCGACCCGGGTCATCAGGTAGGCGTACGGATAGCCGAGCAGGAACGCGATCGCGGTGACCGCGAGGGCGGTCAGCGCCGTGCGGGCGAGCACGGTCAGCGTCACCCCGTCGGTGAACAGTGCGCGGAAGTGGTCGAGCGTCCAGTCGGGTGAGCCGAAACTCTGAAGGACGCTGCGGCCGAGCGGCACCAGGAGGACCGCGGCCAGCAGCGCCAGCGCCGGCAGCAGCAGAAGCCACTGCTTACGAAGAACCATGGTTCGGAAGTAGAGCAGGCGAAAGTTCATAATGCAACAACCCCGGTCACATGCCGAACACAAGCCGGCAATATTCGGCCCTTCAGGCCTGGACAGGCCCGCCTGCGCGTCCATATGGTGAACCGCAAGTGCGAGCAGCGAACATGTGGAGGCGCAGGATGGTCAGCCCCGAGCTCTTGAAGGTTCTGGACGGCACGGTGGACCTGCACTGCCACTCCGGGCCGAGCCCGTTCCCGCGGCGGATCGACCACGTGGAGGCGTCCTACGACGGCGCCCGGATCAACATGCGCGCCATCCTGGTCAAGTCGCACCACCACAACACCGTGATGGACGTGCTGGCGATGAAGACGCAGCTCAAGGACGCGCCCACCCCGGTGTACGGCGGTGTCGCGCTCAACTCGGAGGTCGGCGGCATCAACCCGTCGGCGGTCGCGATGGCCATCAACATGGGTGGCCGGTGCGTGTGGGGACCGACGGTCTCGGCCGGCCAGCACATCCGGGCACACACCCACGACGACGGCTTCCCGAGCGCCACCGGCAACCTGTACGAGAAGGAAGAGTCGATCTTCAACGAGCACGGTGACGTCTCGGCGGACACCGACACCGTGACCCGGCTGGTGGCCGATGCCGGCATCCTGCTCACCGGCGGGCACCTGCACGGCGAGGCGATGAAGGCGCTGTTCAAGACGGCCAGCGGCAACGGCGTCAAGCGGCTGCTGCTGCACCACCCCGACTACATCGTGAACGCCGCCGAGAACGACATCGAGGAGATGCTCGGGTACGGCGCCTTCGTCGAGCACGAACTGGCCATGTACCACCCCGAGGTGACCGCGGTCGGATGGCCGATCGAGCAGCTGGTCGACTGGATCACCAAGATCGGGCCGCGGCGCACCGTCATCAACTCCGACCTCGGCCAGCAGGGCAATCCGCTGCCGGTGGACGGCTACCTGCTGATCGTGCAGCAGCTGCTGGACCACGGGATCGCGGCCGCCGACATCCGGCAGATGATCTGCCGCAACACGGCGTACCTGCTCGGCCTGGAAGAGAGCATCTGATGCGCCGCGCGGAGAAGGTCATCATCACGACGGCGGTCACCGGGTCGGTCAACGTACCGTCGCAAAGCCCTTATCTGCCGTTGACCGTCGACGAGGTGGCGGCCGCCGCGATCGAGGCGGTGGAGGCCGGATCGGCCGTGGTGCACCTGCACGCACGGCATCCGGACGGCCGGCCGGCGTTCGAGCCCGAGCTGTTCTCCGAGATCGTCGGCCGGGTGACGGCCGCGACCGACGCGGTCATCAACATCACCACCGGCGGGTCGTCCGCGATGACGATGGAGGAACGGCTGGCCGGCGCGCTGCGGGTCAGGCCCGAGCTCGCCTCGCTGAACATGGGCTCGATGAACTTCGTCTACTCCGGCATCGCCGACCGGGTGACCGAGTGGCGGCACGACTGGGAGAAGCCGTACGTGCTCAACACGTACGCGCATCCGTTCCTCAACTCGTTCGACAAGATCGAGCACACGCTGCGGACGCTGGGCGAGTTCGGCACCCGGTTCGAGTACGAGTGCTACGACATCGGGCATCTGTACTCGCTGGCGTACTTCGTGAACAAGGGCCTCGCCAAGCCGCCGCTGCTGATCCAGGGCGTGTTCGGGATCCTCGGCGGCATCGGGGCCGACCACGAGAACCTCGAGCACATGGTCCGGATCGCGGACAAGCTCTTCGGCGACGACTACGCGTTCTCGGCGTTCGCGGCCGGGCGCGACCAGATGCAGTTCGCCACGCACAGCGCCTGGCTCGGCGGGCACGTCCGGGTCGGGCTCGAGGACAGCCTGTGGCTCGCCAAGGGCCGCCTCGCCAAGAGCAACGCCGAGCAGGTCGGCAAGATCCGCGACGTGGTCGAGGACCTCGGCAAGGAGATCGCCACCCCGGCCGACGCCCGAGCGATGCTCGCGCTGACCCCAAGGAGCAGAGCATGACCACGTACGCCGCCGACGACATCCGCTCGAAGCTGGCCACCGCGGCGCCGGCTTCCACCAACGCCCCGATCCGCGAGTCGCAGTGGATCGAGTTCAAAACCCACGAGCCCACCGAGACGGGTACGCACGGCAGCCGCACCTGGATCGCCCGGGCCGCGAACCTGGTCCTCGCCTACACCGAGGCCAAGGCCGGCGACGTGTTCCCGCGCACCGCCCAGCCCGACGAGTACGCGGTACTCATGTACTCCGACAGCGCTCCGGTGACCGTCAACGGTGTGGCGGTGGCCGAGGAGGCGTTCGTGGTCGTGCCGCCGGGCGACAGCGAGATCCGGGTCGACGCCGACGGTGTGCTCATCCGGCTCTTCTCCAGCGTGGCCACCGACCTCACCGAGGCGGCGCTCAACGCCGCGGCGTACGCGGAACCAGATGAGCGAGCCGCGCCTCTGATCCCCTGGCCGGACCCGGTCGGGGGTTTCCGCGTGCGCGTCTACCGCCTGGCCGACACTCCCATCGCCGAGGGCCGCTTCGGGCGCATCTTCCGCACCACCAACCTGATGGTGAACTTCCTGGCAGAGGAGTCGAAGCCGCGCGACCCGCTGAAGCTGTCCCCGCACCACCACGACGACTTCGAGCAGATCTCGCTCGCGGTGAAGGGCCGGTTCAAGCACCACATCCGCTACCCGTGGGGGCCGGACTCGACGAGCTGGCGCTCCGACGAGCACGCCGAGATCGCCACGCCGTCGATCTGCGTGATCCCGCCGCCGACCGTGCACACCACCCAGGGCGTCGGCGACCACCAGCAGCTCATCGACATCTTCGGCCCGCCGCGCGCCGACTTCAGCGCCCAGGGCTGGGTCCTCAACGCCGCCGACTACCCCGCGAAGGAAACAGATGCTGACTGACAAGGTCGTCCTGGTCGTCGGGGCGAGCACCGGGATCGGGGCCGACGCCGCGCGGGTGTTCGCCGCCAACGGCGCGTCCCTGATGCTGGTCGCGCGGAGCGAAGGACCGCTGGCCGATCTGGCCAAGGAGCTGGACGCTGCCTACTGCACCGGCGACATCTCCTCCGCGGCGGACGTGGCGAGATTCGTCGACGCGACGGTGGACAGGTTCGGCCGGCTGGACGGCGCGTTCAACAACGCCGCCATGACCCAGGGCGGCCGCGTCGACAAGGTGTCCGAGGAGGACTTCGACCGGATCCTCGCGGTCAACGTCAAGGGCACCTGGCTGTGCATGCGCGAGGAGATCCGCGCGATGGAACCCGCCGGCCGAGGCTCGATCGTCAACGTCAGCAGCATCGGCGGGCTGCGCGGCAGCTCCGGGATGGGCGCCTACCAGGCCACCAAGCACGCGGTCATCGGGCTCACCCGCACCGCGGCGCACGACGTCGGCCCGCTCGGCATCCGGGTCAACGTGATCGCCCCCGGCCCCACCGAGTCCCCGATGCTCGACCAGACCCGGATCAACATCCCCGGCGGCGTCGAGGCACGCATCGCGGCGACGCCGCTGCGGAAGGCGGGCACCGGCGCGGAGGTCGGCGAGGTGGTGTCGTTCCTGCTCAGCGACCGGTCCAGCCACCTCAGCGGCGTGATCCTGCCGGTGGACGGTGGTTTCGTTGCGTGATGTGGGAACGATGCGGGTCGCGCCGCGCGTGCACTTCGGCTTCGGCGCCCGGGCGCAGCTGCCCACCCTGATCGGTGGCCGGCGGGTGCTGGCCGTCGTGGACCCGTTCCTCCTGGGGAGCCCGTTCCTCGAGCCTCTTCGGGACGCGCGCGTCTACTCGGACATCACGCCGGAGCTGCCGGTCGGCACGCTGGACGCGGCGGGGGAGACGGCTCGCGCCTACGCGCCGGAGGTCATCGTGGCGATCGGCGGTGGCAGCGCGCTCGACGCGGCCAAGCTGATCGCGCTGCTCGTCACCCACGACGGGCCGCTGAGCCGGTACTACGGCGAGAACCTGGTGCCGGGGCCGGTCGTGCCGGTGATCGCGATGCCGACCACGGCCGGGACGGGCTCCGAGGTCACCCCGGTCGCGGTGATCTCCGACCCGGACCGCGAGCTCAAGGTGGGCATCTCCAGCCCGTACCTGGTGCCGGCCGTGGCCATCGTCGACCCCGAGCTCACGATGGGGGCGCCGGCGACCGTCACCGCGTACGCGGGAATCGACGCTCTGGTGCACGCGGCCGAGTCCTTCACCGCGCGCCGCCTCGACCTCGACTGGTCGGCGCCGCTGCCGGTCTTCACCGGGCGCAACGCCCTGACCGAACCGCTGTCGCTGCGCGCCGCCGCGCACCTCGGGCCGTGGCTGCCGGTCGCGGTGCACGACCCGGCCGACCGGCGGGCCCGGCAGGAGGTGGCGAAGGGGTCGCTGCTCGCCGGCATGGCCTTCGGATCCACCGGCACGCACCTCTGCCACGCTCTGCAGTACCCGATCGGCGCGCTCACCAAGACACCCCACGGCTTGGGTACGGGTCTGCTGCTGCCCCACGTCCTCAGGGCGATCCCGGACAAGGAGCGGGTCGCGGCGTTCGGCGAGGCCCTCGGCACCGACGACACCATCGGCCGCATCGTCGAGATCAACCGGGCGATCGGCGTGCCCGCGTCCCTCTCCGAGATCGGTGTGCGGCGCTCGCAGCTCCCGCGCATCGCCGACCTGGCGCTCGGCTCGACCCGGCTGCTCGCGATCGCCCCGGTCACCCCCACACGGGACCTACTCCTGGAGATTCTCTCTGATGCATTCTGACCTCTTCATCGACGGGCAGTGGCGGCCGGGCTCGGACGGCCGCCGCTTCGACGTCATCGATCCGGCCGACGGCTCGACGATCGCGGCCTTCGCGGCAGCGTCGGAACAGGACTGCATGGACGCGGTCGACGCCGCGGCCGCCGCCCAGGAGTCGTGGGCGGCGACCGCGCCCCGTGAGCGCGGCGAGCTGCTCCGGGCCGCGTACGAGATCCTCACCGCCGAGGTCGAGGACTTCGCCGAGCTGATGGTCCGGGAGAACGGCAAGTCCTGGGCCGACGCCATCGGCGAGGCGAACTACGCGAAGGAGTTCTTCCGCTGGTTCGCCGAGGAGGCCGTGCGCGTGCCCGGCGACTACCGGCTCGCACCGGCCGGCGACAAGCGGATCATCGTGGACCGTCAGCCGATCGGCGTCTCGCTGCTGATCACGCCGTGGAACTTCCCCGCGGCGATGGCCACCCGCAAGCTGGCGCCGGCGCTGGCCGCGGGCTGCACGACGATCCTCAAACCGGCCCGCGAGACGCCGCTGACCGCCGCGTACGTGGTGGAGGTCCTGTTCCGGGCCGGTGTCCCGCGCGGGGTGGTCAACCTGGTGACGCCGGTGCCGACCGGCCCGCTCGTGCAGCGGATGATCGACCGGCCGGAGGTCCGCAAGCTCTCCTTCACCGGCTCGACGGAGGTGGGACGCAGTCTGCTGCACGCCTGTGCGGACAGCGTGGTCAGCACCTCCATGGAGCTCGGCGGCAACGCCCCGCTGATCGTGCTGCCCGGCGCCGACCTCGAGGTCGCGGTCGAGGGAGCGCTGCAGGCCAAGATGCGCAACGGCGGGTCGGCGTGCACCGCGGCCAACCGGTTCTACGTGCACGGCTCGGTGCACGACGAGTTCGTCGCGCGGCTCGACGCGGCCCTGGCGGCCATCGCGGTCGGCCCCGGCCTGGACCGTGTGAACGGGCTCGGCGCCCTGGTCTCGGTCGCCGAGCGGGACAAGGTGGCCGCGCTGGTCGAGGAGGCGATCGCGGACGGCGCCAAACTGGCCCGCGGCGGCAACTCCTCGGCCCGGGGCGCGTTCTACGACGCCACGCTGCTCACCGAGGTGCGCCACGGCTCGGCGATCAGCCGCACCGAGATCTTCGGCCCGGTCACCGCGGTGGTCCGGTTCGACGACGTCGACGAGGCCGTCCGGATGGCCAACGACACCGAGTACGGGCTGATGGCGTACGTCTTCGGCGAGGAACGAGCGGCGATCGCGGTGGCCCGCCGGATGGAGTCCGGCATGGTCGCCGTCAACCGGGGCGTGGTCAGCGACCCGGCCGCTCCGTTCGGCGGCGTCAAACAGAGCGGCCTCGGCCGGGAGGGCGGTTCCGAGGGCATCCTCGAATTCCTCGAGGAGAAGTACATCGCCCTCACCGCGTAGCGGTGGCCGCCCTCGTCCGGACGCGAAGGTTGAGGTTCGTCGGGAAGGTCGTGAACTCCATCCGCTCGACCACCGCGCCCGCGGAGTGGTCCGGCTCGAAGTCGAACTCGCGTCCCAGCACCGAGGTGACCATGGCCGCCTCGATCAGCGCCAGGTTGCGGCCCGGGCAGTACCGCGGCCCGGCGCCGAACGGGGCGAACGGCAGCGCCTCCGGCGGCAGCTTGCCCTCCAGCCAGCGCTCCGGCCGGAACACGTCCGGGTCGCCGAAGCGCTCGGTGTCACGGCGCGCGCCGTACGACATCAGCACGAAGATCGGCAGCCCCTTCGGCGCGAACAGCTCGGAGCCGTCCCGCCCGGTCAGGGTCACGTCGCTGGTCGGCTCCAGGAGCAGGAACGGCGCCACCGGCTGGAACCGCAGCACCTCGTTGACCACCGCCTCGGCGTACTTGAGCCGTCCCACCGTGCCCGGGTCGCCGGGCAGCCGCTGCTCGCCGAGCACCTCGTCGGCCTCCGCACGGACCTTCGCGTGGATGTCCGGGTTCTCGGCGAGGTAGTGCAGCGCCCACGCCGCCGTCGACGAGGTGGTGTCCTCGCCGCCCAGCAGCATGGCCAGGACATTGCCGAAGACCTCCTCGTCGGTGATCTCCGGCTCGTTCTCCAGCGGCCTGACCAGCGCCTCGAGGAAGTTCGACGGCGGATCGCCGGCCGCGACGCGCACCCGGGCGGCGGCGAAGCGCTCGCCCACCAGCGCCTCGATCTCGCGCACCGTCGCGTCCAGCCGCCGGTCCTGTGGCAGCTTCGCGTACCGCCAGTAGGGCAGCGCCGCGTTGATCCGCCGGGAGATCGCCGGGAACAGCTGCTTCACCCGGGTGTGCAGGCCGTCGCCGGTGCTCTCCAGCGCGTTCAGGTCGTGGCCCATGGCCAGCCCCACGGTCACGTCCAGCGTGTAGCGCATCATCAGGTCCAGCACGTCGACCCGCGCGCCGGACCCGGCGGCCGCCTCCCACTGCCGCAGCAGCCGCTCGGTCACCATGGTGATCGTGGTGAAGTACTGCCGCAGGTACGCCGCGTTCAACGACTGGGTGGCCACCTTGCGCAACCGCCGCCACCGGTCGCCCTCGGCGGTGAACACGCCACGCGGGACGATCTCGTCGATGATCGTGGACGACCTGACGGCCCGCCGGAAGTCGTCCGGCCGGCGGCGCAGCAGCACGTCCACATGCGCCGGATCGGCGGTGGCGACCACCTCCTGCCGGCCCAGCCGGAACCGGTAGGTCAGCCCGTACTCGTCGGCCCACCGCTCGAGCACCCGGTGGGTCTTCTGGTCGCGGGCGAACTCCGGCAGGTTGCCGACGAAGGGGAGCGGGCGGGGCCCATCCAGGATGCTCGTGTTCTCGGGCATGCGGACATTTTCCCCGTACAGGGGCGTTCGGCCTACGATGGTGCCCGGATTGGCACGTGAACTTTTCCCTGGGGATGTTTCGACGTTCTTCGAGCGATTTGCACCCATCGATTAGACATGGGCGATGCGTAGAGTTCTCACGGCCGCCGCCGCAACGGTGGCCCTGCTGATCGGGACGGGCGCGGCGGCATACGCCGACCCGCCGACAAGCCCGGTGCCGGACCGGCTGCCCTCCGGCTGGGCGGTCCAGCACGACAAGCTGGTGTGGACGGCCCCGCGGCCGGTGCCGATGGGTGACGCCGCGGTCGAGTTCTGGTCCGGTGACCGGCTGCTCGGCCGGGCGCAGGGCACCGCCGACCAGCGCACCTTCCGCCTCGACCTCCCTTCCGAGACCGACGATCTTTCGGTACGCGCCGGCGGGAGGCGCCTCGACGCCGCGTCGCCCCGGCCCGCCGCCAGGAAGGCCGCGCCCCGGGTGCCCGGGCTCGCTCCGGCCACCGACATCGACCCCGGCACCCCCGGACCCTACGAGACCACCACCGGCGAGTACGAGCTGCCGAGTGTCAAGTTGCCCGACTTCCCGGCGAACGTGGAGATGCGCGGCGTCGTGGTGGCGCCGAAGAAAGCCCCGGGCGCCCGGCCGCTGGCCCTGTTCCTGCACGGCCGCCACTGGACCTGCTTCCAGGGCGACGACCCCGACCGGATCACCGGCGACTGGCCCTGCCCGGCCGGCACCCAGGAGGTGCCCAGCTACCGCGGCTACCTCCAGGCACAGCAGCTGCTCGCCTCGCAGGGCTACATCACCGTCTCGATCTCGGCGAACGGCATCAACGGGCAGGACTTCGCGGCCGACGACGGCGGTGCCCAGGCGCGCTCGTCGCTCGTACGCCTGCATCTCGCGGAGTGGGCCGCCCGCAACCCGGCGCTGGCCCGCCTGGCACCCGCCGCCGACACCTCCAAGGTCTTCCTGATGGGTCACTCCCGCGGCGGTGAGGGCGTGAACCGCGCCGCCATGGACAGCCTCAACCCGCCGCCGGCCGCGGCGGACGGCTACCACGGCAAGGTCTCCTGGACGATCCGCGGCACGCTGCTGATCGGACCCACGCTCTTCGGGCACGACCCGGTGCCGGACGTCCCGTCGGCGACCATCCTGCCCGGCTGCGACGGCGACGTCTCCGACCTGCAGGGCCAGATGTTCCTGGACGCCACCCGCGGCGTCGGCTCCGGCCGGGCCCTGCACAGCGCGCTCTACTTCATCGGCGCCAACCACAACTACTTCAACACCGAGTGGACGCCCGGCCAGTCGGTGGCGCCGTCCTTCGACGACTTCTTCAGCGACCCGGAGCAACCCGACCCGCTGTGTACGCCCGGCACGCCGACCCGGCTCACCGAGCGTCAGCAGCAGACCGCCGGCGCCACCTACATCGCGACGGCGGCGCGGCTCTTCGTGGGCGGCGACGACCGGGCCCGGCCGCTGCTCGACGGCACCGGCGTGAGCGCGCCCTCGGCGAATCCCGCCCGGGTGCTCAGCCACGCGATCGGCGCCGCGCGTACGCCCGCGGTGGTGCCGGACGAGTCGGTGACCGTCACCGGAGGCGCGCTCTGCAAGCAGGTCACCCGCGTCGCGGCCGAGGCGTGCCTGGTGAACGAGAACTTCTCCGGCGGGTCGCCGCACTTCACGCCGTTCTTCGTCGCCGACGACGAGCCCGGCCGGTACGCCGTACGCCTCGACGGGGCGGCCGCGACCATCCGCCCGGCCCGCGCGTCCTCGCTGTCCGGCGCGTCGCAGCTGGCCCTGCGCCTGGTCGTGCCGCCGAACACGACGGGCCGCTTCGGGGTCGTCGCCGTCTCCGCCGAGGGTGGGCGGCACGACCTCGGCGAGGTGACCGTCGAAGGGGTGCCGGGCACCGACTTCACCACGTCGTACTGGGGTCGCGAGGTGCGGGTCGCCCTGCCGAAGGGCGTCACCTCGCTGTCGTCCCTCGAGCTCACGCCGCGTCAGGCCGGCCCGGCGTGGCTGATCGACGCGTGGGGCTGGCGGGCCGGGACTCCCGACCCGCGGCCGGTGGCGATGTCCCGGGTCGACGTCGGCGAGGTCAGCGCCGACGAGGGTGACTCCGGCACGACCACGTACCAGGTGCCGGTCGCGGTCAAGGGCAAGACGGCCGGCAAGGTCCGGCTGTTCCTCACCGACCCGGCCACGTTCGAGTCGCGGTCCTGGGTCGCCGACGTCCGTCCCGGCTCGCAGCGCCTCGAGGTGCCGGTCGCGGTCACGGGCAACACCACCTACGACGGTTCGGTGCGGTGGTGGGTGGCGGCCAAGGCGGTCCGCAACACGCTGGTCGGCGACTACGTGGGTGGGGTCGACGTCCGCGAGGACGACCCGCGCCCCACCGTCACGGTGAGCCCGGCCTCCGCCACCGCGGCCGAGGGCGCCCCGCTGACCTGGACGGTCAACCTCTCCGCCGCGGCCGGCGTGCCGATCTACGTGATCTTCACCCCGGAGGCGGCCGAGCCGGAGCTGTCCACCACGGACGTGGACCCGACCTGGTTCACCGGCAACAGCGGCGAGGACCCGTCCCCGTCGCGCCCGCTGTCCGGGACCGGACTGCAGCCGTGGACGATCGTCGAGCCGGGCACGACGACGGCGACCCTGGAGGTCCCGACCGTGTCCGACGACGCGGCCGAGGGCGCCGAGAAGGTCCGCTGGCAGGTGTCGGTCTACAACGAGGAGACCGGCGAGCTCGATCCGCTGACCGCGGTCGAGGGCACGGTCACCGACTGATCCACTTTGCGAGGCGGCGTCCCGTCATCGGGGCGCCGCCTTGGTTAGAGTCCCGTGCCATGAGCGCCGACGGCGATGCCGACCTCACCCGCACCCTGCACCGTCTCGTGACCGGCCTGCTCGACTGGCTGGACGAGATCCCCGCCGACCAGGTCGATCCCGAGGCGGCGGCGAGGATCCGGGGGAGCGTCGACTGGGTGATCGCCCAGCTTCCCGCCGGGGAACAGGTCCGCCTGGCCTCCGGCGACCCCGACCCGAAGTCGCTGCCGGTGGTCGTGGGCCTCCTGGTCGACGTCGTCTGGTGGCTGGACACCTGCGACGAGGACGAGGTCGACTCGCATCTGGCGGTGAAGATGCTCGAGGACGGCCTGGTCGACCTGGACGACCTGCCCGACGCCCAGCGCGACCGCCTGGTCGCGGTGCTCGCGGCCCTGGCCGTGTCCGAGCCGCACGACACCCGCCGCTACCAGCTGCGCTTCTTCCCCTTCGGGATGAACCTCACCGACGACGAACCCGAGGACGACGAACCCACCCCGCGCGACTGGGTGTCCCCGCAGGCCCGCCACCGTGAGTGAGGCCCTGGTCATCCCGGGCGGTGCGCTCGGTCCGGCGGCCGGCATGCTCCTCTACGCCGGGGAGGTGGCGGAGCGCCGCGGCGCGACGGTGCACTGGCACTGGTGGTCCGGCCCGCCGCCGAAACACACCTCGCCCTCGGCCGAACCGTGGGTGTGCGACGAGATCGAGCCGCTGCTGGGCGAGGGCACCCTGCTGATCGGTAAGTCGCTGGGCACGAACGCGGCAGGCCTCGCCGCGTCCCGGAACCTCCCGGCGGTCTGGCTGACGCCGATCCTGACGGCGCCGTGGGTGGTCGCCGCGCTGGAGCGGGCGACCGCCCCGATGATGCTGGTCGGCGGCACCTCCGACCCGGTCTGGGAGGGCGAGGTTGCCCACCGCCTGTCGCCGCACGTGCTGGAGGTCCCGGGCGCCGGCCACGGCCTGCAGGTCCCGGGTCCGGCCGCCGACTCGGTCGCGGTGCTGGCCCGCGTCGTCGCCGCGATGGACGATTTCCTGGACGCGATCGGCTGGCCCGACGACGGGAAGGCTGGGTGTTGACCCCATGCGGTTCCTGGTGAGCCCGGCGCTGGAGCCGGACGAGCTCTCCCTCGCCCGGTCCGGCGCGCGCTGGTGGCTTCAGCTGGGCGACAAGCGCTGAACCCGGTATTCCCACAGGCGGTTGTTGGTGACGTCGTTCAGGTCGCGGCCGGGGGCGATGCTCGCGGTGAACGGCCGGCCGGTCGTCGCGGCCGGCGCCCACGGCGTCTCCGCGCGGAAGCCCTCGCCGATCAGGCTGTCGCGGATCACCAACTGGCCGTTGGGCGTGACGCCGGGCAGGTAGCCGGTGGCGCTCGCGCCCTGGTCCCAGGACCGGCCGAAGTAACCGGCGGCGGCGTCCGCGTCGGTGCTGAGCAGCGAATGCGTGACCAGGAAGCCGTAGGGGTGGCGCGGCGCGGTGTTGGGCGCGAAGATCACGCCGCCGGTCGGCTTACGCGAGGTGACCAGACGGAAATGGGTACGGGTGAAGACCGTGCTCGCCCGGCCGAAGACGAAGTCGGTGTCGCCCTCGATGTAGCTGTCGCTCACCGTGACCCGGGCGATCCGGGCCGGGTCGTCGGCGTTGGCCAGGAACGTGTCCTGCCGGCCGATCAGCCGCATCGCCTCCAGCTGGGTGCGGTCGGCGTCGGTGCGCAGCGCCACCGCCTGGTGTGTGCCGCCGTCCACGGTGTCGAGCAGCGTGTTGGTGATGGTCAGGTTGCGCAGCTGCAGGTCGGTGCTCTGCGCCCAGACGACCGTGGCGCACAGGCCGGCGTTCGTCTGGGTCCGGGTCGCGCACGACTGGAACATCGGCCAGGCGGGGTCGCCGGGCGCGTACCGTCCGTCGGGGTTGACCAGCGCGGTCCACGCGGCGGGCGTGAGCGTGGCGTCGACCGTGAACTCCAGCCGCGCGTCGCCGACGCCGTAGATGGTCAGCGGGGGAGCGCCGCCGGGGATGAAGACCGTTCCGGTGTACGTGCCGGGCCGGATCGCGATCCACTGCCGGGAGGTGCCGCCGCCGCGGTAGGCCGCGTTCACCGCCTCCTGCACGGTCGGGAATGCGCCGCGCCCGACCACGAAGTCGGCCCGCTCGGTGCGGATCGGCGCCGGCCGCCACGGATCGGCCACCGGCGCGCCATAGGGACCGGACCATTTCAGGTACGCCGAAGGGGTGAACGCGGCGGCCTCGCCGGGGGACAGCACCGGCCGCGAAACGGTGCCCGGAGCACCCACCACCAGCAGCGCGGCCGTCAGCAAATGCGATATGCCCATCACGAATGCGAATCTACGATCGAGAACGGTCAATGGCCAGGTAAGTTGATCTTTGCAAATTTCCTGCACATTCGAAGTCATTGACGCGGGTGAAATGGCGGGTGCAAGTTCGTACCCATGTCATCGATCGTCGTCTCCCTCCTGGCCGCCGCCGCCCTCGTGGCGCCCGCGCACGACGTGGCCCGCGAAACGGCGGACCCGCGGGACGGCTGGGGAGCGGGGACCACCGGCGGCGCCGCAGCCGACGCCGAGCATGTCGCCGTCGCGCGCAACCGGGCCGAGCTGATCGCCGCCCTGGGCGGCGACAACGCCACCAACGGCCAGAACGCCACCCCGAAGATCGTCGTCGTCAGCGGCCGGATCGACGCCACCGAGCACAAGACGTGCGCCGACCACGCCGACCCGGAGTACTCGCTGGACGCCTTCCTGGCCGCCTACGACCCGGCGGTGTGGGGCCGGACGGCCAAACCGAGCGGGCCGCTGGAGGACGCCCGGGTCCGCTCCGCCCGGCGGCAGGGCGACCAGATCCGGATCAACGTCGGCCCGAACACCACGATCGTCGGCGTCCGCGGCGCCCGGATCGACGGCGGCAGCCTGATCCTCACCAACGTCGGCAACGTGATCGTGCGGGGCGTCGAGTTCACCGACGCCGCCGACTGCTTCCCCGCCTGGGATCCGACCGACGGCGCGGCGGGCAACTGGAACTCGCTCTACGACCTGGTGTCGCTCAGCGGCGCCACGAACGTGTGGATCGACCACAACACATTCAGCGACGGCGACAACCACGACAGCGAGCAGCCGGTCTACTTCGGACGGCCGTACCAGGTGCACGACGGCGCGACCGACGTCATCCGCGGGTCGGACCTGGTGACGGTGTCGTACAACGACTACTACGACCACGACAAGACGATGCTGATCGGGTCGACCGACACACCGGGCGTGGACGTCGGGAAGCTGCGCGTGACCGTGCACCACAACCGGTTCGGCAACGTGCTGCAGCGGGCGCCGCGCGTCCGGTTCGGTCAGGTGGACGTCTACAACAACCTGTTCGTCGCCACCGACGAGGACTACCAGTACTCGCTCGGGGCGGGTGTCGAGTCGGCGATCTACGCGGAGAAGAACTACTTCCGGCTCGGCGCGGACGTGCCCGCCGCCGACGTCATCCACTACTGGAAGGGCACCCGGATCACCGCGATCGGGTCGCTGGTCCAGGTGGGGAGCCGCCTGCCGCGGCCGGTGGATCTGGTCGCGGCCTACAACGAGGCGTACGACCCGGACCTGCTGCCGGGCGCCGGGTGGACGCCGGTGCTGCGTACCCGGGTGGACCCGGCCGTGGCGGTGCCGCTGATCGTGGCGGCCACGGCCGGATCGCGCCGGCTGAGGTAGGTCCTACTGGTGCGGCTGCTGGACCGGCTGCTGAACCGGCTGCTGAACCGGCGCGGCGGGCTCGGCGGCCGGCGCGGCCGGCGCCTCGGCCGCCAGGCGGTTGGCCTTGCGCGCCTTGAAGACCTGCACGATCGCGAGGATCGGGACGATGAAGGCGTAGTAGCTGATGATGACCGTGCCGCCGTCGAAGACGAAGAGCAGGTAGCCGGCGTAGACGACGAACGCGGCCGCGAATACGCCGTCGATGATGCGGGCGCCCTTCGACTGGCCGAAGCCACCGAGGCCGAGCACGGCGAGCAGGACGCCGCTGAAGACGAGCAGGGCGATATAGGCGAAGAAAGTGCCGTCGGACACGGGAGGCTCCAAGAAGGAAAGATGGGGTCAGAGGCGGTGACCTTAGGGCCGTGACACGCGCTCCCGCTGCCCCGTTTCAGCGTTCAGTGAGCTGATTCACAGGAAATCTTCAGGAAGATGAGGAACCACATGCCTCACGGCCGGTCAGGCGTCGCGGCAGGACCAGGTTGAGCGGCACCGGCGCGATCCGGGTGACCGGCCCGTTCGGCTGGGAGCCGGCCCGCACCGAGGCGCTGCCCATCCCGGAGCTGCTGCCCGGCAGCTCGATCATCGTGACCGAACGCGTCGCCGGCCTCCCGCCCGGGACGGCATCGAGGGCCTGGATGCCGTCCCGGGCTGCCACCTGGCGAACAGCGCTCAGCCGCATCGCCAGACAACGGCCTGGATGACACCGTCCTTGTCGTCGGAATGGCCGGCGATCAAGGTCCCGTCGTCACTGAGCGTGCTCACCGTCGTGGCGGTCCCGTCGGGCCGGTGCTTACCCAGGTCGGGCAGGCGCACGGTGTCCTTGCCGGTGACCAGGACGGCGTACCCCTTGGGGTCGATCCCGACCAGCCAGCCCTGGGCGTTGACCTTGTCGGCGGGGTCGCGCAGCTCGGCAACGACCTCGGCCGTGCCGGTGCTCAGCCGCCACCGCACCGCGTAGACGGGCCCGGCGGCGGCATCCCTCTCGGGGCTCGCCATGCCCGTGACCCAGTCGCCGCGGATGTCGAAGGCCTGCGTGCTGACGGCCGGCCTGCCGTCGATGGTGGGTTTGGGCAGCTCGCGCATCTGGCCGTCGGGGCCCCAGACGACCGCCCGCTCGGAGTCCAGGCTGCCGGCGACGGTGCCGTCCTCGGCGATGTCGCGCGGCTGGGCCTCCCGGGTGCCCGCCGGGACCGGCAGCCGCACGGGTTCGGCGGTCGCCGAGCGCCACACCAGCCCCGAGCCGTCGGGCTCGGCGCCGACGATCGTGCCGGCGTCGTTGATCGCGACCGGCTGCGCGTACCCCTTCGCCCTCATCTTGACGACCTTGCCGTCCTGGTAGGCGTACGGCTTCGGCCCGCTGCCGTTCTTGTCGTCGCCGACGTAACTCCAGCCGACCGCGTCGCCCGACGTGTTGACGTCCCGCAGAGACTCCTCCATGTCACCGGGCAGCATGATCTCCCGGCCCTTGCCGTCGTCCCAGATCACCGCCTGGTAGCCGCCGGCCTTGGGGTAGGTGCGCCCGACGACGTACCGGCCGGTCGGGTCGGCCCCGCTGGCCAGGGCCATCGGCGCCCCGCCGGGGGCCTTCAGCTTGCGGATGGTGCACTTCTCCGGAGCCCGCACAGCCTGCGCCTGCTCGGCCGGTGTCACCGGTGTCGTGGCGCCGGCTGACGCCCGTGGCGCACCCGAGGCGGCGGGCTGCGCCACGGGACCTGGGCTCGCGCTCAGGTTGATCGCCACCGACGTGCCGGTGACGGCGATCGCGGTGAGCGCGGCGGCGCCCGCGTAGCCGGCCTGGCGGCGTGCCCGGCGCCGGCGGCCCGAGCTCATCGCCTTGCGGATGTCGATGGTCGAGGGGGTGTCCGGCTCGTCGTCCAGCGACCGCAGCAGGTCCACTTCGGAAGGCATGTATCTGCTCCTCGCAGTCGAATCAGGGGGTGTGCCCGGCGAGCGCCCGGACGCCGAGCTGCCCACGCAGCGCGGCCAGGCCCCGGGAGGTGTGGCTCTTGACGGTGCCCGGCGAACAGTCCAGCGACCGGGCCACCTCGTCGACCGAGAGGTCGTAGAAGAAGCGGAGCACCAGCACGGCCCGCTGCCGGCGGGGCAGCCGGCGCAACGCGGCGCGGATCACCTCGCGGTCCTCGGTGCCGCTCTCGACGACCGGCGCCGGTTCCGGGGTGTCCCGGAAGAGCCGGACCTTGGCCCAGGCCAGCCGGCGCTCGTCGACGAACGTGCGGATGAGCATGGTCCGCACGTACGCGTCGAGGTTGTCCGCGTTCCGGGCGCGCTGCCACTTCACGTACAGCGTGGTGATGGTCTGCTGAACCAGGTCGTCGGCGCGGTGGCCGTCGCCGGTCAGGACGTACGCCAGACGTCGCAGCGCGGGAACCCGCGCCGCGACGTACTCGACGTACTCATCGTCCGAACCATCCCGCATCGCCCAGTCCCTCCCGCAGCCCGTTCCACCCCCTCAGACGGGCATGGGCCACGATCCGGTTGGCACGATCCTCGCTCTTATCGATTCGTGATGACCACGTTGTCGAAGGCGGCCGCCGCGTTGTAGACGCGTACGCCCGAAGCGCCGGAGGCGTAGGTCGTGTCGGTGACCGTGATCTTGGGGGTGCTCAGGTCGCCGACGTAGACCTTCAGGGTCGAGCCGTTGGTCTCGACGCGCAGATGGTACTGGGTGCCCGGGGTGATCGTCAGCGGCGCCGAGCCCAGCTGGGTCCAGTTGTTGTTCGCCCGGCCGAGCACGACGCGCCCGGCCGGTGTGATGCCGGCGTAGTAGCCGCGGTAGGTGTCCGTGCCCACGCCGGCGCCGGTGGCCCGGAAGACCAGGCCGGCGTCGCCCGCCCCGGAGGTGACGGTGACGTCCAGGTCGTACACGGCGTTGGTGTGGTTGTCGTCCAACAGGGACTTGCCGCCGTACGAGGCGGTCGTGCGGTATTGGCCGCCGGACACCGACCAGGTGCCGCCGTAGGTCTTCCAGCCGAGCGCGTTGCCGTCCGCGAAGTTGTCCTTCACCAGCATCTTGACCGGCTCGATCGTGCCGTCCGGGCGGAAGGTCATCCGGTCGTACGCGAGCTGCCGGGCGTTGCCGTCGGTCTCGCTCAGCGGGCGGCGGTGGTAGACGATGTACCAGGTGTCGGTGCCCGGGATGTTCAGCACCGAGTTGTGCCCGGCGCCGCGCGCCACCGCGGCGTCCTGCCCGAGGATCCGGTCGAGGCGGGTGAAGGGCCCGGTGGGGGAGTCGGCGATCGCGTACGCCACGGCGTAGTTGGGCCCGGTCCAGCCGCCCTCCGACCACATCAGGTAGTACTTGCCGTTCTTCTTGAACATCTGCGGGCCCTCGACGTACCCGCTCGGCGTGATCTCCTTGTACGTGCTGCCGTCGGGGAACGTGCCCAGGCTGGTCATGTCGCTGTTGAGCCGGGCGACGTTGGCGTGCCCCCAGCCGCCGTAGTAGATGTACGCCTGCCCGTCGTCGTCGATGAAGACGTCCTGGTCGATCGGCTGGGCGCCGTTGACGAACTGCGCGATCAGCGGCCGCCCGATCGCGTCGCGGTAGGGCCCTTCCGGCCGGTCCGCCACGGCCACCCCGATGCCGCCGAGCTCGGCGTTGCTCTGGATGTCGTTGGCGGCGAAGTAGAGGTAGTACTTGCCGTTGCGGGCGATCGGGGCGGGCGCCCAGACGGCGTAGCGGGCCCAGGTCACGTTCGCGGTGGTGAGGACGTTCGGGTGCTTGGTCCAGTTGACCAGGTCGGTGGAGGAGAAGGCGTCGAGATAGGTCTGTTCCGCGTACGGGCGGGACGAGGTCGGGAACACGTAGTACCGGTTGTTGTAGATCGCCACGTCGGGGTCGGCGTACCACCCCGCGACGAACGGGTTCCCGGCCTCGGCGGTGGTGTAGTCGGGCGGGGCCGCCGAGGCCGGGGCTGCGGCCGCGGTGACGGCGACAATCCCCGCGACGGCGGCGACCTTCTTCACGATTCCTCCGAACATCGACATTAGACGATGTTTGCCTGTGTTACTTCATGTCGTCAAGTGTTCCATTCATTCCCATCGATGGTCATCGGCACTACCGTCGAGACCATGCCGATCAGCAGACGGGAACTTCTGGCCGGCGCGGCCGGTGTGGTGGTCGCGGCTCCGGCCGTCACCCTGGGGCGGCCGGTCGAGGCCGGCACCGGGACCGACATCGCCGCGCGGGTCTCGCCGGACGGGCGGTGGATCGCCATGGACCTGGTCGGGGTGCTGTGGGTGCTGCCCTCGTCGGGCGGACCGGCGCGCCGGCTCACCGGGGACCTCTACGACATCGGGCAGCCGGACTGGGCGCCGGACGGCCGCAGCATCGCGTTCCAGTCGTACCGCGACTCCTCGTTCGGCATCTGGACGATCCGGCCGGACGGCGGCGGGCTGCGGCGGCTGACCACCGGGCCGTACGACTACCGCGAGCCCCGCTTCGCCCCCGACGGGCGGCGGATCGTCGTCTCCAGCGACCGCGGCGGCAGCTACGGGCTGTGGCTCCTCGACGTGGCGTCCGGCGAGGTCACACCGCTGGTCGACCAGGCCGGGCAGCAGGAGTACGAGCCCGCCTGGTCCCCGGACGGCGGCAAGGTCGCGTTCGTCGTGGACAACACGCGTATCGACGTGCTGACCGTCGCCTCCGGCGTACGCCAGACCGCGGTGACCGTGCCCGCCGGCCGCGTCATCCACGCCCCGGAATGGACCCCGGACGGCGCCGAGCTGATCCACAACGTGAGCGGGCTGGGGCGCAGTGAGCTGTGGCGCGGCAACGTGCCCCTGGTGACCGGCGAGGACGTCTTCCCGTTCCGGGTGTCCTGGCGGTCGCCGTCCTCCTTCGTCTACACCGCCGGCGGGGAGATCCGGCGTTCCACGGGTGGCCGGATCGGCTTCGTGGCGCCTCTGAGTGTCACGCGGCCCAGCTATCGCAAGCGGCAGCGCGACTTCGACTCGCCGCTGCCGAGGCCGGTTCGCGGCCTCGGCAGCCCCGCCGTCTCCCCGGACGGCCGGACCATCGCCTTCCGCGCGCTCAACGACATCTACCTGATGCCGATCGGCAAGGCCCCGCGCCCGCTGACCCGTGACCTGTGGTGGAAGAGCGACCCGGCCTTCTCGCCGGACGGCCGGCACCTGTCCTACTCCACCGACCGCGGCGGCAAGCTCGACATCTGGCTGCACGACCTGACCACCGGCGCCGACCGGCAGCTCACCCGCCTGCCGAACGCGGCCGCCGTCTCCGGCAGCTGGTCGCGCGACGGCAGGTGGCTGGCGTTCCTCGACCAGACCGGCGCGCTCTGGACCGTCGAGGTGGCGACCGGCGCGCTGCGGCAGCTCTTCACCGCCACCTTCGAACCGGGCCGGCCCACCTGGTCGGCGGACGGGCGCACCATCGCGCTGGCGGCGATCGTGCCCTACTCGGCCCGCTACCGCGAAGGGCTCAGCAAGATCCTGCTGGTCGACGTGGCCACCGGCGCCGGGCGCTACGCCGACCCGCTGCCCGACCGCTCGATCCAGACCCGCGGCGACGACGGGCCGGTGTGGTCGCCGGACGGGACACGACTGGCGTACGTGGTGGCGAGCGTCCTGTGGGTCGTGCGGGTCGACGCGGACGGCACCTTCGCCGGCCGCCCGCGCCAGGTCACCGACGAGGTCACCGACGCACCGGTGTGGCGCGGCGACGACGAGCTGCTCTACCTGCACAACGGCACGTTCCGGCTGGTCTCCGCGTCGGGCGGCGCCCCGCGCCCCGTCCCGATGCCGTTGACCTGGGCAAATTCACAACCACGCGGGCGTACGGTGATCCGGGCCGGCCGCCTCTGGGACGGGACGTCCCGTCGCCTCGAGCGCGACGTGACCGTGGTCGTCGAGGGGCATCGGATCGCCTCCGTCTCGTCCTCCCCGCAGGAATGGGACGGGCGCGTCGTCGACGCCCGGGACGCCGTGGTGATCCCGGGGCTGATCGACATGCACCACCACCGGGAGATGCAGGGCTACTCGTACGGCGCCCGGCAGGGCCGGCTGTGGCTGTCGCTGGGCGTCACCACCACGCGGTCGCCGGGCAGTCCCGCCTACCACATGGTCGAGGAGCGGGAGTCGATCCAGTCCGGCGCGCGGATCGGGCCGCGGTACTTCGGCACCGGCGAGGCGGTCGACGGGCCGCGCATCTACTACAACTTCATGCGGCCGACGTTCTCCCCGGCTCAGCTGGCACTGGAGCTGTCGCGTGCGGGGGCGCTGGACTACGACCTGATGAAGGCGTACGTGCGGCTGCCGCCCGTGTGGCAGCGCCGGGTGATCGACTGGGCGCACCGGCACGGCGTGCCGGCCACCTCGCACTACCACTACCCGGCGCTGAACTTCGGTGGCGACCAGATGGAGCACGTCGGCGCGACCAGCCGCTTCGGCTACTCGCGGACCGTCTCCACGCTGGGCGCGGTCTACCCCGAGGTGCGGAAGCTGTTCGTCGCGGCGGGCGCCCGGCTCACCCCGACCCTGTTCACCGCGGCCACCCTGCTGGTCGACGACGACGCCCTGGCCACCGACCCGCGGGTCCAGGCCCTGTACCCGCCGTGGGAGTACGCGGCCCTCCAGGCGCAGATCGCCGCCGGCCGGGCCACCGACCAGACGCCCACCCGGGAGAACCTGGCCCGCCAGGTCGAGCACCTGACCCGGCTGATCCGCTCCGGCGGCCACGTGGTCAACGGGACGGACTCGCCGATCGCGGCCAACGGGATCAGCACCCACCTCAACCTGCGCGCCATGGTCCGCTACGGCATGACCACGTACGAGGCGCTGAGCACCGCCACCCGGGCGGCGGGGGAGTTCCTCGCCGAACCGCTCGGCCGGGTCGCCCCCGGGCACTACGCCGACCTGACGATCCTCAACGCCGACCCGCTCGCCGACATCGCCAACGCCTCGGACGTGCGTGCCGTGGTGACGAACGGGGTCCCGCACACCGTTTCCGACCTCATCGAGCCGTTCGCGCACGTATCGCCGCCCGAATCCGCGGTGGCGCCCTTCGTCCGGCGCGCGGACGACCCGCACTGGTGGCACGACCCGCACTGGGTCGAGGAAGGGAGGAATGCCTGCTGCGCGCAAACTTCTTAGGTTTCCGGCCGCGGGGGCCGAAGAGAACTGTATGAGACGCGTGCCAGCCCCGCTACTGCCGGTCTTCGCCGCGCTGTGCGGACTTCCCACCGCGATCTGGCCGGGCACCGTGTTCGCACACGTGTGCTACCAGGTCGGGTTCGTCGCGCTCGTCGTCCTCGGCTGGGCGCGGCTGCGCTCGCTGCACGGCCTGGTCCGTACCGGTTACGCGTTCATCGTCGGCGCCCTCACCGTCTGGCTGCTCGGCGACCTCCTGTACGACGTGCTGGACCGTCTGATCGGCCCGCTCGGCCTCGTCTCACCGTCCGACGTGTTCTGGATCAGCGGCTACCCGCTGCTCGCCATCGGCCTCGGCAAGCTCGTCCGGCTGCGGGCGCCCGGCAAGCTCCGCGAGGGCCTGCTCGACGCCCTCGCCATGGCCACCGTGATGGCCTGGCTCTGCTGGCAGTTCATCATCCTCCCGGCGTTCGAGGGCGAACGGTTCACCCTGGGCACCCTGGGCGCCGCGCTCTACCCACTCGGCGACGTCGTCCTCTTCGCCGCCGCGGCCATCCTGATCCTGGCCCCCGGCCCCAAGAGGGGCCCCACGCTCTACCTGGCCGCCGCCCTCGTCGTCACCCTGATCGGCGACGTCGCCATCTCGATGCTGCCGCAGATCTTCCCCGACCTGCCCTGGGCCACGCAGGTCGACCGCCTCGACGGGGCGCTGCTGGTCGCCAACAGCTTCTTCGCCGCGGCCCTCGTGCACCGCGACGCCGCCCGGATCGCCGAACCCGACGACCTGCTCGAGCAGCGCCTGCACCCGGCCCGGGTGGTGTTCCTCGGCATCGCGCTGGTGGCCCTGCCCATGTTCGCCGGCATGCAGACCTTCGACAGCCTGGTCAGCCGGATCTCGCTGCTCACCTCGATCGCCGTGCTCACGTCGCTGATCCTGGTCCGCTTCGTGCTCGTGGTCCGCGAACAGGAGTACATCCGCGCGGTGCTCGCCCACCGGGCCCAGCACGACCAGCTGACCGGGCTGGCCAACCGGCAGGCCCTGCTGTCCCGGCTCGACCTGGCGCTGCTGCGGTCCCGGTCCCGGGCGAAGGAGTTCGGCCCGGTCGTCTACTACCTGGACCTCAACGGCTTCAAGCAGATCAACGACCGGCACGGGCACGCCTCCGGCGACTACGTGCTCGTCGAGTTCGCCCGCCGGCTCCGTTCCGACCTGCGGCCCGGCGACATCGCGGCCCGGCTCGGCGGCGACGAGTTCGTGGTGCTCGCCCAGAACGTGGATAACGAGGACGACGCCCAGGCGATCGCCGAGCGGCTCCGCGGCCTCTGCGACGAGCCCGTGTGGCGCTCCGACGAGTGCTTCACCATCGGTGTGAGCATCGGTGTGGCGGCGGCGAGCAGCCTGCCGGAGCCCGACGCGGAAGCCCTGCTGGCCGCGGCCGACGGCGAGATGTACGCCGAGAAGACCAGCCGCCGCGACCGCCGCACCGGCGTCACCGGCGTCACCGGCCGCCACCGCGAGCCCGCTGTGGCAGCCGACGCGATCACGTCCTAACTTCTGACCATGCCGTGCGGGTCGAGCACGTACTTCTTCGCCGCGCCCTGGTCGAAGTCCTGATAGCCCTGCGGCGCCCGATCGAGCGGGATCGGCGTCGCGTTGACGTTCCGTGCGATCTGGACCCGGTCGTGCAGGATCGCCATCATCAGGTTCCGGTTGTAGCGCATGACCGGGCACTGACCGGTGACGAAGGACAGTGACTTCGCCCAGCCCAGCCCCAGCCGCAGGGACAGCGAGCCGACCTTCGCCGCCTCGTCCACACCGCCCGGGTCGCCGGTCACGTAGAGCCCCGGAATCCCGACCGCACCACCCGCCCGGGTGAGCGACATCAACGAGTTCAGCACCGTCGCCGGCATCTCGGTCGCCGCGTCCGCCCCGTGCCCGCGAGCCTCGAAGCCGACCGCGTCCACCGCCGAGTCGACCAGCGGCTCACCGATCGCCGGCGCGTCCCGGCCCAGGATCTGGCGTACCTGATCGGCGGGATCGCCCTCGCTCACGTTCACCGTCTCGCACCCGAAGCTCCGGGCCTGCGCCAGCCGCTCCTCGTTCAGATCACCGACGACCACCACCGCGGCGCCGAGCAGCCACGCCGAACTGGCCGCCGCCAGACCCACCGGCCCCGCGCCCGCGACGTACACCGTGGAGCCGGTGGTCACGCCCGCGCTCACGCACCCGTGATATCCCGTGGGGAAGATGTCGGTGAGCATGGCCAGGTCGAGAATCTTCTCCAGCGCCTGATCCCGGTCCGGGAACCGCAGCAGATTCCAGTCCGCGTACGGCACCAGCACGTATTCGGCCTGCCCGCCGACCCAGCCGCCCATGTCGACGTAGCCGTACGCCGAACCGGGCCGATCCGGGTTCACGTTCAGGCAGATGCCGGTCTTGCCCTCCTTGCAGTTCCGGCACCGCCCGCAGGCGATGTTGAACGGCACCGAACAGATGTCGCCCACCTTCACGAACTCGACGTCCGATCCGACGTCCACCACCTCGCCGGTGATCTCGTGGCCGAGCACGAGCCCCTCCGGCGCGGTGGTCCGGCCGCGCACCATGTGCTGATCGCTGCCGCAGATGTTGCTGGCGACGGTCCGCAGGATCGCTCCGTGCGGAACCCGCCGCCCGACGTTCGCCTTGTTGACGCCGGGGCCGTCCTTCACCTCGTACGTCGGGTAGTCGATGTCCTGAACCTCGACCTTGCCAGGCCCCTGATAAACCACAGCCCGATTGGCTGGCATCGTTGCCTCCCATCGCGTCGTATGACGCCAGGGTTCCCGCCCGCCGCCGATACAGGCCGGTCGTTTGTCGCGCAATCCGAAACCGAGGGCCCGCTGACATATTGATGTACAACGATGGAGAGGCCTCACCGGAAGGGGACCGTGATCATGGTCAGATCCCGATTCGTCCTGGGCGCCCTGGTGCTCGCTCTGGTCGCCGCCATCGGTCTGCCCGCGCCGGATGTCGCCGAGGCGGCCCAGAGCATCCGCGCCGCCGACCCCAGCGTCATCCGGGTCGACGGCACCTACCATTCGGTCCAGTCCTGGAACGGCGGCCTCGGCGTCCGGACCGCGTCCTCGCCCGAGGGGCTGGCCGGCGCGCCGGTCGTCCACCAGGTCTGGTCGGACACCCGCAACCTGGGTGAGGTGTGGGCGCCCGAGTTCTCGATGGAGGGCGGCCGTTTCTACATCCACTTCGCCGCCGGTCGCGGCGCCGCCCACCGGATGTACGTGATCAGTTCCGCGACCCCGAACAGCGGGTACGGCGCCGAGACCAAGGTGGCCCTGCCCGACGACAAGTGGGCCATCGACGGCACCATGTTCACCTTCAACGGGCAGCGCTGGTTCGTCTGGTCCGGCTGGTCCGGCGACACCAGCAATGAACAGAACCTGTACATCGCCCGGATGAGCAGCCCCAGCGCGGCCACCGGCGGCCGGTACATCATCTCCCAGCCTCGCGAGGGCTGGGAACGCGTCGTCGGCAACCCGTTCATCAACGAGGGCCCCGAACCGATCAAGGACCCCAACGGCCAGCTGCACGTCGTCTACTCCGCCAACGGCTCCTGGAGCGACCAGTACTGCCTGGCCGACCTGCGGCTACGCGCCGGCGGCGACCCCACCTACGTGTGGGACTGGTACAAGTCGAACGGCTGCCTGTTCGGCTCCAACCGGGGAACGATGATGGGCGGCTGGGATCCGACCCTCTTCGTCGACGGGCCCGGCCACCACACGTTCGTGCTGCTCTACGGCGACATCGCGACCAGCCCGCCGGCCGGGCCGCGGTTCCCGCTGATGTTCCACGCGGTCCCCAAGGGCACGCCGTACTCCTGGGAGAACCGGTACTGGTACACGGGCTCGTTCTGCTGGTGGGGCAGCGTGACCTACAGCCGCGCGAACGTCCCCGGACCGAACAACGACACCGGCTGGGGCCTGAAGTTCTTCGAGTAGCTGGTCAGCTGACGCGGACGTTCTGGAAGGCGCCGCTGCCCGCGTACGTGTTCAGGCCGAAGCGCCCCTCCGGGTACGCCGTGTCGGTCGCGTCGATCACCTGGACGCCGTTGAGCCGGACGCGGAGGCGGCTGCCCGCGGCGACGACGGTCAGGTGGTACCAGCGGCCGGGCACGATCGGGGTGGCGTACGCGGCGAGGTCCCGGCCCGGCCGCCACAGTTTGACCACGCCGGTGACGTCGACGTTCGCCGTGTAGCCGTCGCGGAACGTGATGCCGGCGGCGATGCCGTTGACCGGCCGGACGTCGGCGTCGTAGGTGAAGTCGGCGCCGCGCTGCGTGCTGTACGTGAAGGAGTCGCCGGCGCCGCGCCCGGACAGGCCGTCGCCCGGTGACGTCCACGTGCCGGCCGACGACGTCCACGGCCCGGTCAGGTTGGTGCGGAAGCCGGTGGCGTTCAGGTGCACGTTGTCGAAGACCGCGGTGCCGTCGAAGACGTTCACCCCGGCCTTCCCGGACAGCGGCTGACCGGTGTCCGTCGCGTCGATCAGCGGGGTCGTGCCGTGGTCCAGGAAGACCTGGAAGTGCGAACCCGCGGCGACCACTCGAAGGTGGTACGTCCGGTCGCGGGTGATCGCCGCCGGCGCGGTCGCGATGACCCGCCCCGGGCGCCACAGCTTGACCACCCCGGAGACGTCCACGTTCGCCGTGTACTGGTCGCGGAACGTCACCCCCGCGGCGGCCGCGTCACGCAGCCGTACATCAGCCTCGTAGGTCCCGTTCTGGAAGGAGCCGCTGTTCAGGTAGAAGCCGTCCCCGGCCGCCGTGCCGAGCTTGCCGTCGGCGTCGTCGGTCCAGGCGCCGCCGGACGCCGCCCAGGTGCCGCCCAGGTTGCTGTCCAGGGTCGGTTCGCCGCGGCCCCACGCCGAGCCCAGCCGGTCGTAGCGCAACGACGCCAGCCGGACCGAGCCGCCCTCGGCGTAGGCGCGGACCCCGGCGGCCGGGTCGAAGTCGGTGACCACGTCGCTGACCGACAGCCGCCCGTCGTTGCCGAAGATCTCCAGCTGCCCGCGGTCGACCAGCGCCCGGACGGTGACACGCCCGTTGTCCGGGGCGAGCGGCGCGCCGTAGAGGGTCTGCGCCGCCCGGTCGTAGGCGATCGTCCGCCCGTTCAGTCGCAGCCCGAACCGGGTCGCCGTGGCACCGGCCGTGTCGAACGTCGCGCTGACCTCGTAGGCGTCCGCGCCCCCGGTCACATACGGCGCCTCCGGGGTCAGCGTCCGCGCGGGCGCCGTGACGGTCCCGGACCGGAGCGAGGCGATCTCGCTCACCGGCGTACGCGTCAAGGTCGTGCCCTTGAGCTCGAGCTCGGCCGGGAACGTCAGGTTGCCACTCCAGACGCTGCCTCGCGACGCGGGCTGCCACACCATCTGCACGGTCCGGCCCTGCGGGTCGCCGGTGAACGTCTGGCCCGCGTAGAACGTGCCGCCCGCGTCGTTGGCGCCGTAGTCCATGCGTTGCACGCCGGTGCGCGGCCGGAAGGTGGTGCCGTCGAAGTCGCCGCTCACATACTCGCCGCTCGCGTCGGTCAGCACCCAGGTCTTGCGTGCCGGGTCGCCGTCGATCGCCAGCTCGACCATGTCCGGGCACTCGAAGAACCAGCCGGCCGCGTACCGGCTGCGCCACGTCCAGGTGAGCAGGTTGGTCGAGGTGAAGAAGTCGGCGCCGTTGCCACCGCCGTCCGACCACATGACCATCACCCAGCGTCGCGACGGCGCGTGCCAGAAGACCTTGGGGTCCCGGCTCGTGCCGTTGGGGACGGCCACCTTGCGGCCCGCCGCGTACGTCTGGAAGGTCCTGGCCCCGTCCAGGCTGTAGTGGATGATCGCGCCGCCGGTGCCGGAGAAGACCAGGATCGGGTCGTCGTCGCCGCTCTTCAGCCCGGTCACGTTGCCGGTGTCCACGATCCCGTTGCCGGACCACAGCTCGCCCGGGTGCACGCCCGGCTCGAGCGCGATCGGCTTCTGCGTCCAGTGCACCAGGTCCGGGCTGGTGGCGTGCCCCCAGTGCATCGTGTCCCAGGCGAGGCCGTGCGGGTTGTGCTGGTAGAGCAGGTGGTACTGGCCGCGGTACCAGAACGAGCCGTTCGGGTCGTTCATCCACCCGGCGCGCGAGCTGAAGTGGAACTGCCCGCGCAGCGGCTCGTCGTAGGAGGTCGCGGGGTAGGGGAACTCGGGGTAGCCGTCGGGCGTCCCGGCCCGCGCGGGCACGACCGGCGCCGCCATCACGACCACCAGAGCGAGCACACCGGACACCGCACCTCGCCAGAGTCTCCCCATACCGCAGAGTATAGGTAGACATCGATGAATCAGGATCAAGATCTTTCGTTGCCCGCGTCCGTCGGGGTACGGACCGTATGCTCCCGCGGGCTACGGGCTGGGGCCCATCGGGGATGGCCCGAGCCCTTCCGGGCTCGTGCGTGCAATCCCAAACCCTAACCCTCAACCAGACCTTGACCCTCAGCCTCTAGTTGAGCTTCAGGCAAAGGCCTCCGCGAACGCGGAGCGGATGGGAGCGGCGGGCGCGCGGTCGAGGACGGCGAAGACGATCTCGTCGAACCACGGGCTCTCCCGGAGGGCGTCGGCGAAGGCGGACGCCACGGTGGGCGGGTCGTTGCCGAAGACGCCGCAGCCCCAGGCGCCCAGCACGAGGCGGCGGTGGCCGTGGGCGGCCGCCACCGCCAGGACGCGGGCGGCCCGCCGGCGCAGCACGGCCGGGACCTCCGGGAGCAGGTCGGGCTGGTTGGTCACGATCGCTGCCCGGTTGGGGGCGGCCGCGGTCAAAAACGAGACCGGGTACGGCTCGGGCAGCAGGGTGCCCTTGTCGTCGCGGAAGACCGGGACAGCGGGGGAGTAGATCACCCGGTCGGTGTAGGTGAGCTCGGGGTGGGAGCGGTGGTAGGCGTAGAAGTCGCCGGCCGCTCGCAGGCAGGGGTACAGCGCCGAGCTGCGGGCCAGGCTCTCCTCCTGGGCCTGGGCGCCGTTGAGGAAACCACCGCCGGCGCTGCGGGCCGACGCGAAGTTCAGGCAGGCCACGTCGCCGCCGAGGCGCCTCGTCGCCGCCAGGGAGGTCTCGCCGGTCACCGTGATCGTGGCCGGGCCGCCCGGCGCCGGGGCGGCCACCGGGTCGTCGGGGAGATGGAGGCGGGTTCCGGCCACGGCCCGGGCGACCTCGTCCCGGAGGGAGATGTCGCCGTAGGAACCGCGCTCGGCGATCTCCACCGTCTCGCGGGCGATCGCCCGCAACCTGCTGCTCACCCCAGGATCATCGCGTGGCGTCCAGGGCCGCCGCGATCGACTTTAGGGTGGCGTCGTCCGCCGGGACCAGGATGCGCAGGCGCAACCAGGGGGCGTGCGCGGGGCGGGACTGGGTGGACAGCAGGCGCAGCAGGCCCAGCTCGGGGTGCGGGATGTGCTTCTCGGACGGCTCCATCACCTGGACGTCGTGGTCGGCCCACCACTCGCGGAACCGGGGACTGCGGGCGGTCAGTTCGTCGACCAGGGAGACGTACGACTTCTCGCCGGGGTGGCGGGCGAACTCCGTACGGAAATCGAGGAGGTTGGCTCTTGCCGTGTGCTCCCACGCCCCGTTGTCCCAGGGTGTGGCGAACAGCCAGAGCAGCATGTTGCGCCGGTCGGGCGGCGCGGCGACCAGATCGGACATGATCAGCTCGGCGGCCCGGTTGTGCGCCAGCACGTCGAAGCGCGGGCCCAGGACGAACGCGAGGTGCGGCAGCAGGCCGTCGACCAGGGCCGCGGTGTCCGGGTCGACGGGGCCGTCGGGCAGGCCGGGCGGCGCCACACCGGCCAGCAGGAAGAGGTGTCCCCGCTCGGACGGGGACAGCGCCAGCGCCCGGCACAGCGCCAGCAGCACCTGCTCGGACGGGCTCACGTCGCGGCCCTGCTCCAGCCAGGTGTACCAGGACAGGCCGACCCCGGAGCGCTGGGCGACCTCTTCGCGGCGCAGCCCGGGCGTGCGCCGGCGGCCGCTGTCCGGCAGGCCGACGTCGGACGGCGACAGGGCCGCGCGGCGGGTACGCAGGAAGTCGGCGAGCTCGGCCCGGCGTGCCGCCCCGTCCCCAGCCGCTGAGGGTGGTGGTGAGAGTCCCACGATCAACCATCATCTCCTACCCGCCCGGAAAGCGGTCGATAGTCGAGGCGTGACCACGATCCCTTCGGCCCTCCGCCGGCCTTCCACGACCACCACCCACGAGCTCGGCACCGCGAGCGTGACCCTGCTCGACCGGAACCGCACCCGGCCGTTCCTGCTGCTGCACGGGGGTGCGGGGCCCGTGTCGGTGGCCGGGTTCGGCGACCTGCTCGCCGCGCGGCTGCACGCGCGCGTGCTGATGCCGACGCATCCCGGCTTCGCGGGCACGGCGAGGCCGGACGACCTGGCCGGCATCCCGGCGCTGGCGGCGCTCTACGCGGACCTGCTGGAGCGGCTGGACGTCTGGGACGTCACGGTGGTCGGCAACTCGATCGGCGGCTGGGTCGCGGCCGAGCTGGCCCTGCTCGGCAGCCCCCGGGTCAGCGGCGCGGTGCTGGTCAACGCCGTCGGGCTGGACGTGCCGGAACATCCGATCACCGACGTTCGCGGGCTGGCCCCGGCGGAGCTGGCGAAGCTGTCGTTCCGGGAGCCGGAGAGGTTCCCGCCGGACCCGACGCGACCCGGGCCGGACCTGACGGCGCTGGCCGCGTACACGGGAATGAGCATGTCGGATCCCACCCTGCGCAAGCGGCTCGCCCACCTGGACCTGCCGGTGAAGGTGGTCTGGGGTGCGGCGGACGGCATCGCCGTCGCCGAGTACGGCCGGGCCTACGCCGACGCGATCCCGGGCGCGACGTTCACGCTGATCGAGGGCGCGGGACACCTGCCGCAGCTGGAGACGCCGGAGGAACTGCTCGCGGCCGTGACGGCCCCGCTCGTCGCGGGAGCTGAGCGATGAGCGACCTGGCCGTGACCCGGATCGGGCACAGCTGCCACCTGCTGGAGATCGGCGGGCGGCGGTTGCTGACCGACCCGTGGTTCACCGTGACGCCCACCTACGACCCCCGGTGAGCGTGTCGCGCTGAGCGTGGCCGACCTGCCCGAGCTGGACGCCGTGCCGATCACCCACGAGCACTACGACCACTGCGACCTGGAGGCGTTTTCGGCGACCTGGTCCGCGTGGTGCTGCCGGGTCAGCGGGTGATCCCGGTCAGCGGGTCGTAGCGGTAGTCGGTCCGTACGCCGGACGCGGAGATCTGCAGGTGCCCCTGACGGACGTTGTCGTAGGTGCCGACCGAACGCCACGGCCGCCCCGCCTTGAAGATCTTGAGGCGGCCGGTGAAATCCTCGCCGGCCGCCGCGACGATCGAATACGTCGGCCCGTCCGGCGGATCGATGTCCAGTCCGCCGTTCGCGCGGATCGTCGTGGTCACCACCAGGTTGCCCTCGGCGTCCAGGATCGGCGCGGGCTGGTCCACCCGGTACGGCGTACGGCCCCCGCCCTGCACATCCTGTCCGTTGTAGAAGGTCCGCCCGCGCGCGTCCACCCAGAAGTGCGGCACGGTGGCCTTCGGCGCGGCCATCGTCGGACCCGGGTAGTACGACATGTGCCAGTGCGGCGGGTTGTCCAGGTGCAGCGGGTTGTTCGTCTCGAAGCCCATCAGCGCGTAGAAGTGGCCGCGCCGCTGCGCCTCCGCGACCAGGCCGGAATCGGCGAGGACCTCCCGGGTCGCGGCCATCCACGACTGCACGGCGATCACCTCGCCGGACGGCCACGGCACGGTCTGCCAGACGCCCGCCGCCCGGTCCGGGTCGTTGTGCTCGACATGCCAGTACAGCCCGCTCGCCGGCTGGCCCAGATAGCTCCACACCTGCACGGTCGGGGAGTCCGCGGTGGCCGAGGTCCGGTGGATCGGCAGCGTGAAACTCACCGTCCACCGATCTCTCTCCAGCGCGAGGTGCCGTTCGCCCGCGATCACATCCTTCACGGGTACGTCGGGCCAGCGCACCGACACCCGGATCCCGGCGTCGTCGCGCTCGCCCTGGACGAAGCGCAGATATTCGGCGCGGCTGGCCGCCTGGTACTGCGTACCCGTCATGAGGGTGTAGCCGGCCGGGACGGTGATCTCCGGGACCGACGGCAGGCCGGGCCTCCGGCGCACCACCCGGAACCCGGCGTAGGCGACGGCCTCGGGCGCGGGCAGGGTCAGCAGCGCTCCGGCGGCGAACAACGCGCGCCGGGAAACATGCAGAGCCATGGATGCCATCGTGCCGGTGGGTTGGATGAGTGTCGATGGCCCCACGGTGAACGCCTGATTTCTGCTAGGAATGGTCAGTGACCTCCGCCGCGGTCCCGGCGCTGCCGAGGGACCGGCTGACAGCCCGCGTGATGGCGCACGCCCTGATCGAGCAGACCCAGGTCAGCCCGATGCCGGAGATCCTGGGCGGGCTCGCCGAGCAGGCCCGCGGCGCCGGCTGGTCCGAGGTGCGCGTCCTGCTGCTGCACGGCCAGCTCATCGGCCGCTCGCTGCAGAACGCCGGCCGCCGCGCCGTCCGGCAGAGCTCCGACGCCATGCTGAACGCCGCCCAGGCCGGCGGCGACGAGATCCTGATCGGCCTGGCGCTCGCCTCCCGGGCCCTGTTCATCGAGGATCCGTCCCATCCGGACGATCTCGGCGAGGACGTCGGCGGCCTGCTCGCCCAGGCGGTCGCCATGGTCGACGACACGATCGAGTTCGCCGGCGACGCCCTGGGCCTGCGCGCGCTCGAGGTGCCGGTCGTCTACGTCGAGTGCGGCCAGGCGTTCCACCGGCTCGGTCTGTGGGAGATCGAGGAGCAGATGTACGCCCGGGCCGCCGAGTGGCTGGACCCGCCCCTGCCGCCGGTGGCCCGCTCGGTGCCGGCGTTCACCCGCCGCGCCCTCGTCATGAACCGCCTCGAGGCGGCGGTGGCCCTGGCCGGGGCGATGATCGAGGTCGGCCTGCGCGACCCGGCCGCCCGCGTGGCGGCCGACGCCGTGCGCCCCGACCCGGCCGAACGCGCCGACCTGCCCACCGCCTGGGCCGTCGAGGCCCTCGCCCTGGAACGCTTCCTGGACGTCGTCGCCGGCCGCACCGACCTGCCCGGCGGCCCCTGCCAGGTCCCCGCCGACCTCTACGACCGCCTCGCCGGCAGCACCTGGCCCGGCTACCGCGCCTGCCTGCTGCTGGCCGCCGCCGTCGGCACCCACGACAGCGGCGACGTCCCGTCCGCGGCGAGGCTCGCCAACCGCGCCGCCGAGCTCCTGGACGACTACAAGCCCAGCCTCACCTCCCTGGCACTGTGCCTGTCCGCCCAGGACTGCAAGGACAGGACCGCCCTGCGGTACGCCCGGCACGTCGCCGAGCAGCGCTGGCAGGCCCGCATGGCAGTCCTGGGCGCGATGCGCACCCGGCTGGCGGCGGCCCGGGTCCTGCGCCAGGGCGACCGGCTGACCCGCCAGGCCAACCTGGACGCCCTGACCGGCCTGGCCAACCGCCACGCCGAGGGCCCGTTCCTGGCCCGCCTGCGCCGCCGGGCCCCCGAGGAGCGAATCGGCGTGGTGGTGGTCGACGTGGACCACTTCAAGGCGGTCAACGACACATACGGCCACGTGGTCGGCGACGAGGTCCTGCGCGCGGTCGGCACGGTCCTGCAGGCCGCAACCCGCCCCGGCGACATGGCGATCAGACGAGGCGGCGACGAGATGCTCCTGCTGGTCGACCTCCCACCCGGCGACGACATCCCGGTCCTGGCCGACGGCATCGTGCGAGCCATCGCCCTGCACCGCTGGGAGGACCTGGCACCCGGCCTCACGGTCGGCATCAGCGCGGGCCAGGCAGTGGGCCCCGCCCGAGACGTCGACCGCCTGATCGAGGACGCCGACCGAAACCTCTACCGAGCCAAAGCAACAGGCAGAGGCCGAGCCGTAGCCGCGGCCAGCTGATCCCAAACCCGACCCACCACCCGATCCGCCCCGACCCCTTCTGGCCGACTCGCGCCCCCAACCGTGTTCTGCCGGTCTTGGAGGCGAGCCGCCCAGCCGGTGCGACCCTGGACCATGCCATGCTGCTCCCGGAGGCGAGCCGCCCAGGCGGTGCGACCCCGGACCATGCCATGCTCCTCCCAAAGGCGAGCCTCCCAGCCGATGCGGCGCTTGGACTGTGCCTGGCTGATGCACCGTCCGGCCGATGCGACCCTGGACCGTGCCCCCGCGTGAGGAAGGCCATCGATCGTGATCCTCCCGAAGGTCCGGGATCCACGCTTCGTGACGATCCGCCGTGGCGGAACTCGCACAGACGCGGACCATCTCCTCACGCTGTGGGCGGCCGCAGCCGCAGACCTGAGCCTGGAGGCAGGCCGCCTCGAATGCCGATGGCAACGGGAGCAGCTTCCGGAAGCGATCCGCAAACTCGTCCTCGACGACCAGAGGCTGCGCAACGACATCTGCTGGTCCGCGTTCGACTGCTGGATGCCGGGCGACTGCTGAATGCCGGGCGACTTGCATAATCTCTCGGATGGCAGGATCAGGAATTGCAGGCAGCCCCTCCAAAATCTCCTCCCGCATGTTGCAACCATATTTACAGGCGATGCCTTTTACCGCGCCACGAGAGCGGCTTCCGTTTCCATGCAGATTCGTGTTACCACTACTCGCGGAGGGGCGCCGTCGAATCGCCGCCGGTGACCCCTCTCGCTCAGACGAAACGCCTTCCGTTCCGGCCGAGACTACCCGCCCGGCCGGCGTTTCCTCTGGAACAGCCGGGCCCATGTCCGGCGAGGCTGACATTTCCTCAAGCGCGGCCGGGGCGAAGTCTGGCGCAGCCGACGTTCCATCCTGCGCGGCCGGGGCGAAGTCTGGCGCAGCCGACGCTCTCTCCAGCACAACTGCGGCTTCCTCCGGCGCAGCCGGCATTCCATCCTGCACCGCCGGGGCCAAGTCTGGCGCAGCTGACGCTCTCTCCAGCACAGCTGCGGCTTCCTCCGGCGCGGCGGATGTCCCGTTCCTCACTGGCGTGGGCGCCGCTTTCGTTTCGGCGGTCCGCGCCGGCTGGGCCTCCACCGACTCCAGCGGGGGCGTCGCCGTTGGTCCCCGCGTGATCGACGCCTCGCGGCCACAACGATGCCCAGACAAGCGGCCAAGACGCTCGGCATGCCGCCTCTTCAAGCCCCACGCGCGATGGCGTTCATGCTCGCGGCGGAATTCTTCGCCTGCCACAGAATAACTACGAGACGCAGTCCGATCGCGCATCGTCGCCAATTCAGCTGTCGTAAACATCTGTAGCTGCCGCATGGATAAATTATCCCGCAACTCACCCACTCCACGTCAGTAGTCGATCATGCCATAATTTCATTTCGTTGCCATTCGACTAAGCTAAATGACGTCTCTCGCGATAGGCTTGACAAAGCCGCCAAGCTCGCGTGCGACGGGCCATGGCAAGCGCTTTTGACCTAAAGGCCTCAAACCGATGCATGGCAGCGAGGCAGCCAAGCGCCGGCCCGGGCGACTGGAGAGGCGCGGGGCCAAGGCGGAACGGGCGTCGCGAACGGAAGGCGGGCGTCGCGAACGGAAGGCGGGCGTCGCGAACGGAAGGCGGGCGTCGCGAACGGAAGGCGGGCGTCGCGAACGGAAGGCGGGCGTCGCGAACGGAAGGCGGGCGTCGGGAGCGGAACGGGCGTCAGGACCGGAGACGGAACGAGCGTCGGCACGCGAGGAGGGACGGAAGGGGGGATGGGAGGCAAGACGTCGGGACGGGCGTCGGGACGGAGTCGGGCCCCGGGCCGGGAAGAGCACCACCGACCCCGCTCGGGAAGACGACCCGGAACAGACCCCCGGCGGGCGCGGTGCGTGGAGACGGGGCGGGCCCGTGACACACTCTCTTGCGTGAGCGATGGGGAACTGGCCAGCTACAGCCTCGTCGAGCTGGCTCTCGACCGGCTCAGCCGGGAGATCCTCAGCGGCCGTGTGGAGCCCGGCCAGCGCCTGGTCGAGGAGCAGCTGACCCGGCAGCTCGGCATCAGCCGGGGCCCTCTGCGGGAGGCCCTGCGCCTGCTCGCGCAGCAGGGCCTGGTCGAGCATATTCCGCGCCGGGGCGCCCGGGTCGCCACCCTGTCCGACGAGGACGTTCAAGAACTCTACGAGATCCGTGACCTCCTGGAACGGCATGTGGCGGCCGCCCTGCCGAAGGTGCTGGATCTGACGGGGCTGCGGGGCGCGGTCGAGGTGATGCGTAAGGCCACCGAGACGGGGGACCGGTTCGCGATCGCCGAGGCGCACCGGCGGTTCCACGTCGAGGTGGTGGCGTTGTCGGGGAACCGTCAGCTGACCGCCCTGTTCGAGTCGATCCTGGTGCGGCTGCAGCTGTACATGGCCGTGAACCTGGCCCGGGAGGCCGAGGTCGCCGATGCCGCGGACGGGGTGCGGCGGCACGAGCGGCTGCTGGATGCGGTCGAGTCGGGTGATCCGGCCACGATCGGGGAGGCGTTGAGCAGGCACGGGGGTCGCGCCTACCTGGCGCAGTAATCACCCGGTAACAATTCAGCGACCGCTCCCGAAATGATTCTGTCAACAATCGACAGAATGAACGGCGTCTGGATCAGCATGATCCCGGAGCGCGAGGGGCCCAAGGGTCCGCTCGAAGGCCTCCGGTTCGCGGTCAAGGACAACATCGACGTGGCCGGCGTGCCGACCACCGCCGCCTGCCCGGACTTCGCCTACCTGCCGGAACGGACGGCGCCGGTGGTGCAGCGGCTGGTCGACGCCGGCGCGGTGCTGGTCGGCAAGACCAACCTGGACCAGTTCGCGACCGGGCTGACCGGCGCCCGTTCTCCCTACGGCGCGCCGGAGAGTGTCTTCGGCGGCGGGCTGATCTCGGGCGGCTCGAGCTCCGGATCGGCGGTCGCGGTGGCGTCCGGAGAGATCGACTTCTCCTTGGGTACGGACACAGCAGGCTCCGGCCGGGTGCCCGCCGCGCTCAACGGCATCGTCGGGGTGAAGCCGACCCGTGGCCTGCTCAGCACGGTCGGGGTGGTGCCGGCCTGCCGCTCGCTGGACTGTGTGTCGGTCTTCGCCAGGGACGTGAAGCTGGCGGCGACCGTTGCCATGATCGCTCGCGGTCTGGTGCCGGACGATCCGTGGGGACGCCAGGGCGAACGCCGGATCAGCGGGAGCCTCGTCTACGGCGTACCCGATGAGCTTGACTTTTTTGGTGATGACGGTCAGGCGCGCGCCTTTGCCGGGGCGCGGCAGAGGCTCGGGGATGTCGTCGAGGTCGGCATCGGGCCGCTGCTGGAGGCCGGTGACCTGCTCTATCGCGGGCCGTGGGTGGCCGAGCGGCTGGCGGATCTCGGTGGTTTCCTGGACAAGCATCCCGAGTCGGTGCTGCCGGTCACGCGGGCGGTGCTGGAGAGCGGGCGGACGTTCACGGCGACCGACGCGTTCGCCGGGATGCATCGGCTGCGCGAGCTGAGAGCCTGGACCGAGCGGCTGTTCCGGACCATCGACGTGCTGGTCCTGCCGACGGTCGGCACCACCTGGACGCACGCCGAGGTCGCCGCCGACCCGATCGGGCGCAACCTCGACCTGGGCCGGTACACGCAGTTCACCAACCTGCTCGACCTGGCCGCGGTGGCCGTGCCGAACGGCATGACCGCGGACGGCCGCCCGGCGAGCCTGACCTTTTTCGGACCGGCGTTCAGCGACGACGACCTGGCGCAGGTGGCGGCGGCATGGCATCGATGACGCTGGACCCGCTGATGACACTGGCCGTGGTCGGGCTGCACCTGCGCGGCGAGCCCCGCAACGGCGAACTGCTGGAACGCGGCGGCACGTTCCTGCGGCCCGCGCGCACCACCGCGGCGTACCGGCTCTACCGGCTGCCGTCCGGCGTGCCCGGCCTGGTCCGGCGGGCGCCCGGGCACCGCATCGACGTCGAGCTCTGGACGCTGCCGTACGCGGGGGCGGGCAGCCTGCTCGACCGGATCGCCAAGCCGCTCACGCTCGGCCGGGTCGAGCTCGAGGACGGCGCCCAGGTGACCGGCTTCCTCTGCGAGGCGTACGCGGCCGACGACGCCATCGACATCACCGCCAGCGGCGGCTGGCGGCGGTTCCTACAGGAAGGACTTCGCGCATGACCGCACGAATCGGGCCGGTCAAGGCAAACCCCTACCTCTGGCCGTACGACGGCTCGGTCGACGTCCGCAACGTCGCGCTCATCTGCATCGACTGGCAGACCGACTTCTGCGGCCCGGGCGGCTACGTGGACGCCATGGGCTACGACATCGCGCTCACCCGGGCCGGGCTGCCGGCCACCGCCCGCCTCCTCCAGCACGCCCGCGAGCTGGGCATGCTGGTCGTGCACACCCGGGAGGGCCACGGCCCGGACCTGTCCGACCTGCCGGCCAACAAGCGCTGGCGCTCCGCCCAGATCGGCGCGGAGATCGGCGGGCCGGGACCGTGCGGCCGGATCCTGATCAAGGGGGAGCCGGGCTGGGAGATCGTCCCGGAGGTCGCCCCGGCGCCCGGCGAGGTGATCGTCGACAAGCCGGGCAAGGGCGCGTTCTACGCCACGAATCTGGACCTCGTCCTGCGTACGCATCAGATCACGCACTTGATCCTGACCGGGATCACCACGGACGTCTGCGTGCACACGACCATGCGCGAGGCCAACGACCGCGGGTACGAGTGCCTGATCCTCTCCGACTGCACGGGGGCCACCGATCCGGGCAACCACACCGCCGCGCTGCACATGGTCACGATGCAGGGCGGCGTCTTCGGTTGCGTGTCCACCTCGGACGACGTCATCGCGGCCACGGAGGCCTGACATGGAAGTCCTCGCGAAACCGACCCCGTTCACCTTCGATCCTTCGACGACCGCCCTGCTCGTGATCGACATGCAGCGGGATTTCCTGCTGCCGGGCGGCTTCGGCGAGAGCCTCGGCAACGACGTCTCGCAGCTCCGCCGCACGATCGCTCCCCTGAGCGCCTTGTTGACCGCCTGGCGGGGCGCCGGATTGCCGGTCATCCACACCCGAGAGGGCCACCTGCCCGATTTGTCAGACTGTCCACCGGCCAAGTTGCGGCGAGGTCCGGACATCGGCCAGCAGGGACAATTCGGACGCATCTTGATCCGAGGCGAGTATGGGCACGACATCATCGACGAGCTCGCGCCGGCGCCCGACGAGGCCGTGGTGGATAAGCCCGGCAAGGGTGCGTTCTATGCGACCGAGCTGTCAGACATCTTGGACAAATTACGGGTTGAAAGCCTGATCGTCACCGGTGTCACGACCGAGGTCTGCGTCCACACGACCGTCCGCGAGGCCAACGACCGCGGCTACGAGTGCCTGGTCCTGGCCGACTGCGTCGGCTCCTACTTCCCGTCATTTCACCAGGCCGGCCTGGAGATGATCGCCGCCCAGGGCGGGATCTTCGGGTGGGTCGCCGACTCCCCTTCCGTGATCGCCGCGCTCGCTACGCCGGGAGAGATCAAATGAAACTGCCTCATTGGGTACGCGGCGACACGAACGCGTTCTTCGGTTTCGGCGTCAACGTCCTGGTCAACGTGCTGACCCTGACCGGTCTGTGCATCGGCGTGATCAAGATGCCGGCGTCCGACGTCTTCGGCGTGATCCTGCCCGCGCTGGGCATCGCGCTGGTCGCCGGCAACGTCTACTACACCTTTCTGGCTCGCCGGCTGGCCCGCAGGGAGAACCGCACCGACGTCACCGCGATGCCGTACGGGCCCAGCGTGCCGCACATGTTCATCGTCATCTTCGTGATCATGCTGCCCATCTACCTGACCACCGGCGACCCGCTCCGGGCGTGGACGGCGGGCATCGCCTGGGCGTTCATCATCGGCGTGATCGTGCTGATCGGCGCGTTCATCGGCCCGTACATCCGCAAGTACGCGCCCCGCGCCGCCCTGCTCGGCACCCTCGCCGGCATCTCGATCACCTTCATCTCGATGACCCCGGCCGGCAACATGTGGACCGCCGCGTGGATCGCGCTGCCGGTCTTCGGCCTGCTGCTGATCGGCCTGCTCACCGACGTGAAGCTGCCGTTCAACATCCCGATCGGGCTGGCCGCGCTGCTGATCGGCACCGCGATCGGCTGGATCGGCGGCGCCATGTCGGTGCCCGACGTGACCGGGGCGGCCAAGGACATCGCGTTCGCCTTCCCACACCTCAAGGTGGACCTGCTGATCGACGGCCTGCGGGACATGGCGCCGCTGCTCGCCACCGCGATCCCGCTGGGCGTCTACAACTTCACCGAGGCGATGACGAACGTGGAGAGCGCCTCCACCGCCGGCGACCGGTACAACCTGCGCAGCGTGCTGCTGGCCGACGGCGCGGGCGCGGTGCTCGGCTCGGCGCTGGGCTCGCCGTTCCCGCCCGCCGTCTACGTCGGGCACCCCGGCTGGAAGGCGGCGGGCGGCCGGACCGGCTACTCGATGGCCACCGGCGTGGTGATCGCGCTGCTCTGCTTCTTCGGGATGTTCGGGGTGCTCGGCGCGATCTTCCCGACCGCCGCGATCGTGCCGATCCTGCTCTACATCGGCCTGCTGATCGGCGCGCAGGCCTTCCAGGCGACCCCGCGGGCGCATGCGGCGGCCGTGGTGGCCGCGCTGATCCCGAACATCGCCTCGTGGGCCACCGGGCAGATGGACAACGTGCTCTCGGCCGCCGGGACCAGCGCCTCCGAGGTGGGCATGCCGGCGCTGGCCGGGGCGGGCGTGGTCTACGACGGGCTGAAGACGCTCGGCTCCGGCGCGATCCTCGCCGGGCTGGTGCTGGGCGGCATCGTCGCGTTCATCATCGACAAACGCTTCTGGCACGCGGCGGTGTTCTCCGGGGCGGGAGCGGTGCTGACGTTCGTCGGGCTGATCCACGCCGAGAAGGTGCAGTGGAACGCGGACGGCCAGGTCACCCTCGGATACCTGTTCCTCACCGTGGTCTGCGTGCTGTTCGCCCTGTCCCGCCCATCGCCGCGGGTTCCGGAGCCCGGCGAGCCGGCCGCCTTCGAGGGCTCGCCTTCGCCCGCGCCGGTCAAAGAGCCCGCTGCGGTCGCCTGACCATGATCCTCGACCTGCCAGATGTCGTCTCCGAGGTTTCGGCCGCTTTCGAGGCCTACGAGGAGGCGCTGGTGGCGAACGACGTGGACCGCATCATCGGGTTCTTCGCCGGCGATGCGGTCCGCTTCGGGATCGCCGACCAGCAGTCCGGCGCCGCCGAGCAGGAGCGTTGGCGGCGCGCCCAGCCCACCCTCCCGCCGGGACGACACCTCAAGGACACCACCGTCCGGGGGTACGGGCGTGACGTCGCGATCGTGACGACTCTGTTCGGCTACCCCGGCCGGGAAATCCTGGGCCGGCAGTCGCAGACGTGGGCACGTCTGCCCGAGGGCTGGCGCATCGTGCACGCCCATGTCTCCGAACCTGGTCCGGACGCCCCTGTTCGACAGTCCCGTTGAACACGGGAAGAGGCACGGCGTCAAGCCTGGCATGACAGACATCAACGAGGCAGTGAGTGCGCTCGCGCTGGCAACCCAGCAGTCGGCGCTGCTGCGGGGAGCGCTGACCTCCGGCTTCCTGGCGCACTGCGCAGGCGAGACGAGCGTCGAGGACCTGGCCCGGGTGACAGGACTCGGCCCGGGCCGGGTCCGCGACCTGTGCGTCGCCCTGCGCGCGGCCGGGGTGCTGGAAACCGACAACCCCGACCGCTACCGGCTGAGCACGACCTACGCTCCGATGCTGAACGACGGCACCGGCACCCACCTCGCCAACCAGCTCGGCGGCGCGGCGGTCCGCGCCCGCCTGATCGAGCAGATGTTCACCGCCGACGGACCGGACCGCTACGAGGACCTGGCCGACACCGACCGGGCGGCGCTGGCGGCAAGCGTCACCCTGGCGCCGTCCACCGCCCTCGCCCGGGCGGCGATGCAGGGCGTCGTCGGCGGCATCCCGGCGTGGAACGACCTGCTCGCCGCCGGCGACGTGCGCTACCTGGAACTGGGCTGCGGCCTGAGCGGGGCGCTGCTCACCATGCTCCAGCTCTACCCCCGGCTCACCGCGGTCGGGGTGGACCTGTCGGCCGACCTGCTGGCCCTGGCAAAGGTCGAGGCGGCGGCACTCGGCGTGGACGACCGGGTCCGGTACGTCATCGAGGACGCCACCGCGTACACCGACCCGGAGCCGTTCGACGTGGTCTTCTGGAGCCAGTTCTTCTTCCCCGCCGCCACCCGGGTCAAGGCCCTGGCCAACGCGTACGAGCGCCTCCGGCCCGGCGGCCTGCTGATCGTCCCGGGCCTGATCCCGCCGGGCACCTCGGCTGCCGAGCCGCAGACGTCGCTGAGCGTGCTGCTGACCCAGGGGTGGGAGATTCCGGCGCTGACGACCGAGGAGCTTTGCACTGAGTTGACCACGGCCGGATTTGCGGGGGGCACTGTCCATCCGAGCTCGTTCGCCACGGCCGTGGTGGCGCGTCGTCTCTAGGGCTGCGGGGGTGTGGCTCACTTCCAGCTCAGTCCCCGCGCGCGCCGTCTGGGTTGCTGCTCGCGTCGTCTGGGTTGCTGCTCGCGTCGTCTGGGTTGCTGGTTCCGCGCTGTCCTTTCGCGTCGTCTGGTCTAACCGCTCTGATGCATTGCTGCCGCTGGTCTGACCGCTTGGATGCATTGCTGCCGCGTATCGCTCGAGACCTTTAAGTCAAAAGCGCTTGCCATGGCCCATCGCACGCGAGCTTGGCGGCTTTGTCAAGCCTATCGTGAGAGACGTCCTTTAGCTCAGTTGAATGGCAACGGGATGAAATTTTGGCATGATCGAATACTGACGTGGAATGGGTGGGCTGCGGGATAATTTATCCATGCGGCAGCTTCAGATGTTCACGATGGCTGAATTGTCGACAATGCGCGATCGGAAAGCCTCTCGCAGTTATTCTCCGGCGGGGGAAGAATTCCGCCGCGAGCATGAACGTCACCGCGCATGGGGCCTGAAAAGGCGGCATGCCGAGCGTCTTGGCCGCCTGGCTGGACATCGTTGCGCTCCCGAAACGCCGATCAGCCAAGAACAAAAGACGTCCCCTGCGGCCGAGGCCCAGCTCGGGCGGACGATCCGAACGGAAGCAATGCCCGAACCAACGAAGAATGGATCGCCGGCGAGGGGCGGTCATTGCCTTTCCGTGAGGGGTGGTGGCGTGCGATTGCGTGGGAGGGCCAGCGGATTTCCTGGCGCAGGCAAAGGGTCCGGAAGAGATGGGACCTCCGAAATTCCGACGCAGATTCCTCCACTCTCGGTCCCATTCCGTCGACCACGTCGTAGAAGGTCAGCGTTGCGGGGCTGGTTGGGGAGGGCGCAGCGGGGGATGCGGGGGATAGGCTGCTTTGCCGCTGGAGGAGGACGCATGGTGAGGACGCACGACGCAGCTGTTGGCGCCGCCGAGGGGGTTGCCGCGGGGTGGGTTGATGGGGTTGTCGAGCGGGATCGGGCGGGGGCCTCGGTGGTTCCGGTTGAGGCGCTGGCCGCGCTCGACTCCTCCGGGCTGCTGGGGATCACCGTGCCCGCGAGTGACGGTGGGCCGGGGCTGGGGGCGGTCACGCTGGCCGAGGTGGTCCGGGTGCTGGCCGCCGTCGACCCGGCTCTTGCTCAGGTGCCTCAAGGGCATTTTCTCCTCGTGGATGCCTTGGCCGTGCATGGGAGTGCGGAGGCTCGGAAGCGGCTCTTCGGGGAAGTGCTGGCGGGGCGGCGGATCGGGAACGCGCTCGCTGAGCGGGGCGGCAAGCATGCTCAGGATCTGAAGACGCGGTACACCGACGGGGTGCTGAGCGGCACGAAGTACTACACGACGGGGGCGCTCACGGCGGCCTGGATCGCGGTCAGTGCGCTCGATGCCTCGGGGCGGCTTTCGCTGGTGTTCGTGCGGCGGGATGCGGACGGGGTCGGCGTGGACGCCGACTGGAATGCGATGGGGCAGCGGGCCACGATCAGTGGCACCGCCCGGTTCGACGGGGTGCCGGTCGAACCTGAGCTGGTGGTGGACTGGGCGGGGGCGTTCGCGGTGCCGCAGCAGCTCGGGGCGCGGGCGCAGCTCGTGCATGCCGCCATCGAGGCGGGGATCGCCGGCGGGGCGCTCCGGGATGCGCGGGCCTACCTGCGGGAACGGGCGCGGCCCTCGACCGAGGCGGTGCGGTACGGCGCCTCGAGCGCCGCGGAGGATCCGCATGTGCTGCACCGGTACGGGCGGGCGGCTGCCCGGGTGCGTGCCGCGGAGGCGTTGCTCGCGGACGCGGCGCGTACCCTCGACGGGGTTGGTCTTGTGCCGGCGGATGCCGAGGCCGCCGCGCGTGGGTCTCTCGCCGTCGCGGCCGCGAAAGCCTTTGCCAGTGAAGTCGCGGTCGAGACGGCCAGTGAGCTTTTCGCCCTGTGCGGCACGAGCGCCACCGACGAGCGCTGGGATCTGCACCGGCACTGGCGGAACGCGCGCACGCACAGTGTTCACGACCCGGTCGACTGGAAATATCACCACCTCGGCGCCTACGAGCTCGCCGACACAGTGCCGCCCAATCACGGGCAGCTGTGATTACGGACGGGAACTGGCCGCAATCGTCGCTAGCGTGGACCGCATGACGACCTTCGTGCTCATCCCTGGGTTTTGGCTCGGCGCCTGGTCCTGGCGCGATGTCGCCGCCGACCTGCGGGGACGCGGCCACGAGGTGCACGCGCTCAGCCTGACCGGCATGGGGGAGCGGGCGCATCTCGCCGGGCCGGGCACCGACCTCGACACGCACGTGACCGACACCCTCAACCTTTTCCGGTACGAGGAACTCCACGACGTCGTGCTGGTGGGGCACAGCTACGCCGGCGCCGTGGTGACGCCGAGCGTCGCCGACCGGGCGCCGGAGCGGATCGCGAAACTGGTGTTCGTCGACACCGGACCGTTGCCGGAAGGCATGTCGCAGGCCGACTTCACCACCGATGGCGAACCTACGGGCGAGGTCGCCGAAGTGGTGCCGGCGCCGCCGTGGGAGCAGGTCGTCCCGGGCCACGCCGAGCGGCTGACCAGGCTTTCCGTGCCGCAGCCGGTAGCGACCGCCACGTCGCCGGTGCACTACACGGGTGCGTGGGAGAAGCTGCCGCGGCTGTTCGTGATGAGCAGCTTCACCGAGGCGGACGTGAAAGGGATGGCAGGCACCGTGCCGGCGTTCCAGCACATGAGCGGCGAGTTCCGCGAGCTGCCGGGTTCCCACTGGCCGATGATCGACCAGCCGACGGAGCTGGCGGCGATCCTGCACGACGCTGCGTGATCGCAGCGGGCCGACCGCTTGGCGAGTGGCGGCGACGCTGCGTGATCGCCGCGGGCCGCGGTGCGTGGCCGGCCGTCGCGACGCTGCGTGATTAGACCGGAAGGCGACTGCCGGGCAGGGCCCTGACCTGCGATCATCGGCCGTGATGGACCTGCTGGAGAGGGCGGCGCCGCTGGCCGCGCTGGACGATCTGCTGACCGCCAGCGCCGTCGGCGGGCGCGTCGCGGTCGTGTCCGGCGAGGCCGGAGCGGGCAAGTCGGCGCTGGCCACCGCGTTCGCCGCGCGGGCCGGGCGACGGGCCCGCGTGTACTGGGGCGCCTGCGACCCGCTGCTCACCCCGCGTGCCCTGGGCCCGCTGCACGACATCGCCCGGCAGGCCGGTGGCGCCCTCCGCGAACGCGTCGCCGACCGGCCCCGCGACCAGGTCTTCGACGCGCTCATCGACCTGCTCGAGGTGCCGCCGCGGGCCGCCCGGCCGGTGCTGATCGTCGAGGACCTGCACTGGGCGGACGAGGCCACGCTGGACATGGTCGCGTTCCTCGGCCGGCGGCTCGCCCGCTGCCGGGCCCTGCTCGTACTCACCTACCGTGACGACGAGGTCGGGCCGGCGCACCAGCTGCGATCCGTCCTGGCCGGCCTGCCGCGACCGGCCCTGAGCAGGCTCTCCCTGGCGCCGTTGTCGGTCACCGCCGTCGCGGACCTCGCGCGCCGCGCGGGTCGATCTCCCTCCCATGTGTACGACGTGACGGGCGGAAACCCCCTCCTGGTGACCGAGTTCCTGTCCGGCGGGCGGGGCGTGCCGGCAACCGTGCGTGACCTCGTGCTGTCCCGGCTCGCGGGGCTGTCCGAGGCGGCCCGTGAAGTGGCCGGGCTGGTGGCGGTGCTGCCGACCCGGGCCGAGACGGCGCTGCTCGGCGGCCGGGCCGCGGCGGTCGAGGAATGCCTGGCCGGCGGGGTGCTGACCGCGGCCGGGGACGGGGTCGCGTACCGGCACGAGCTGCTGCGCCGGGCCGTGGAGGAGTCGTTGTCGCCGGTGCGCCGGGCGGCTCTGCACGCGGAGGTGCTGGCCGCGCTCACCGGCAGGCCGGGTGTGGAGCCGGCGCGGCCGGTCTCGGGGGCGGACGCGGCGCGGCCCGTGCCGGGTGTGGAGCAGGCGCGACCGGTGCTGGGTGTGGAGCAGGCGCGACCGGTGCTGGGTGTGGAGCAGGCGCGACCGGTGCTGGGTGTGGAGCAGGCGCGACCGGTGCTGGGTGTGGAGCAGGCGCGACCGGTGCCGGGGGTGGATCCGGCGCGGCTGGTGCATCACGCCCATCACGCGGGGGACGCGGCGGCGGTGCTGCGGTGGGCCCCGATCGCGGCCGCGCGGGCGTCGGCGGTGGGGGCGTACCGGCAGGCGGCCGCGCACTACGAGACGGCGCTGCCGCTCGCCGTCGACGATCGGGCCGGGCTGCTCGAGGCGTACGGGCTGGCGGCGTATCACGGTGGGCTGACGGTCGACGCGCTGGCGGCGTACCGGGAAGCCTTGATCTTGCGCGAGTCCGCCGGGGACGGGCCGCGCATCGGTGACAACCTGCGCTGGATCGCCCGGCTGACCTGGTGGCTCGGGGAGACCGACGAGGCGATGGCGGCGTGCGAGCGTGCCATCGAGGTGCTGTCCGCGCCGCCCATCGGGCAAGACGGGGCTGCCGTGCGGGATGGGGCTGCCGTGCGGGATGGGGCTGCCGTGCGGGATGGGGCTGCCGTGCGGGGCGGGGCTGCCGGGCAAGACGGGGCTGCCGGGCGGGATCTGGCCGCCGCGCACAGTCAGCTCGCCTCGCTGATGATGCTCGCCGACCGGGACGTCGAGGCGATCGCCCAGGGCGAACGCGCGCTGGCCCTGGCCCGCGAGGCCGGCGACGTGCCGACGGCGGCTCATTCACTGATCGCGATCGGAACGGCCCGGATGTACCGGAACTACCCGACCGGCCGGGAGGAACTGGAACAGGCGCACCGGGAGGCGGCCGAGGCCGGCGCCGACGACCCGGCCGCCCGGGCCCTGGTCAACCTGGCCTGCATGGCGACCGACTGGCTCGACCTGGAGCTCGCGACCGAGACGCTGGAGCGGGTGCTTGCCTTCACGGTCGCCCGGGACCTCAACGGATACACCCGGCACCTGCTCGGCTATCAGGCGCATCTGCGGATGCTCCGCGGCGACTGGACGGGCGCGCGGGACGCCGCCGAGCAGGCGATCCCCGGACCGCAGATGCCCGGCGGCGCCCTGGTGCTCTCGCTGGCCGTGCGGGGTGTCATCCGCAGCCGGCGCGGCGAGGAAGGCGCAGTCGACGATGTGCGGCTCGCCTCCGAGCGCGGGCACGGCACCGGCGAGATGCAGTTCGTGGCGCCCGGGGCGACCGCGCTGGCCGAGCATCTTTGGCTGACCGGCGACGTGGACCGGGCGGCCGCCGAAGCGAAGCGCGGGCTCGAGGTCGTCGAGCGGATCGGGCAGCCGTGGATGGCCGGTGAGCTGGCGTTCTGGCTGTGGCGGTGCGGGCGGCTGAGCGAGGCGCCGACCGGGGTGGCCACGCCCTACCGGCTGCTGATCAACGGGGACTGGCGGGGCGCGGCGGAGGAGTGGGAAGCGCGGGGCTGCCCGTACGCCCGGGCCGAAGCCCTCTCCCACGGTGACGCCGAGGCGCGCGAGGAGGCGCTCCGCGTCTTCGACCGGTTCGGGGCGGTGGCACGGGCCGCCGTTCTCCGCCGTGAGCTGCGGGACCGCGGTCAGCGCGTACCCCGGGGACCGAGACCCTCGACCTCCGCCGACCCGACCGGGCTGACCGCCCGCCAGCGTGAGGTCCTGGCCCTGATCGCCGAAGGCCTGAGCAACGCGCAGATCGCGTCCCGCCTGCACCTGTCCGCCAAGACGGTCGACCATCACGTGTCGGCGATCCTGGCCAGGCTCGGTGTCGCAACCCGGACAGCGGCAGCTTCCAAGATGGGGAGATCCACCCATGAGTAGGGGTCCTCGCCGCTCCTAGCGTCAACGGCATGACTACGACACTGGCCCTGGACGGCATCAAGGCGAAGCAGCAGAAGACCTGGGCGAGCGGCGACTACGGCGCCGTGGCCGCCCTCATCCATCCGATGGCCGAGCTGCTCGTGCAGTCGGCCGACCTGTCGTACGGCGCCCGCGTCCTGGACGTCGCCGCCGGCACCGGCAACGCGTCCATCGCCGCCGCCCGCTGCGGCTGCGACGTCGTCGCCACCGACTACGTGACCGCCCTGCTGGACCGCGCCCGCACCCGGGCACAGGCCGAGGGCCTGCGCCTCACCACCGAGGAGGCGGACGCCGAGGCGCTGCCGTACGCCGACGGCTCCTTCGACGCGGTGCTCTCCGTGGTCGGTGTGATGTTCGCGCCGCACCAGGAGGTGGCCGCCGCCGAGCTCGCCCGGGTGTGCCGTCCCGGCGGCACGGTCGCCCTGGCCAACTGGACGCCGGACGGCTTCATCGGGCACCTGTTCAAGACGATCGGCCGGCACGTGCCGCCGCCGCCCGGGATCAGCCCGCCGCCGCTGTGGGGTTCCTCGGAGCGCCTTCGGGAGCTCCTCGGGTCCTCCTTCCCGGAGCTCACGATCACGCCCCGCGACCTGGTGTTCCGGTTCGCGTCGGCGGCTGGGCTCGCCGACTATTTCCGGGACAACTACGGGCCCACGTTGAAGGCGTTCGAGGCGCTCGGCGACAACGGCAAGGCCCTGTACGACGACATCGTCGCGCTGGCCGACGAGCACAACGTCGCCACCGACGGCACCCTCAAGATCCCGTCCCGTTACGTCGAGGTGATCGGCATCCGCAGGTAGCCCAGCCGGGTCGGCCCGAGCGGCTCGGTCTGCCAGTCCTCGACGAACGTGTTCGTCGCCGGGTCCAGCGTCAGCCGGAGGCGGTGCGGGCTCTCGACGAACACCACGTCGATCCGGTACCGCTCACCGGCCGTCGCCACCATGGCGATGACCGGACCGGAGTCGTCGCCGACCGGCACCGTGAGGGGACGGCCGTCGTCCAGGGTGATCTCGGTGGGGGTGACCCGGACGGCGTGCACGCGATGCGTGGCGCTGGCGGGATCGGGCTGGAAGGCGCCCGTCGGAAGGCCGGCGAAGGGCGCCGTCAGATCCGGCCACTCCTGCCGGCTGCCGAGTGCCTGCCCGGCCGGACCCGGCAACGCCGGCCACTCGGACGGCCACGGACCGGCCGGGCCGTCCTCCGCGGTCAGCGCCGGCAGCAGGTGGGTCCACATCTGGTCCAGGACCGCCTGCATGTCCGGGCTCTGCGCGGTCATCGCCACCACCGCGTCCGCCTCCGGAAGCACCACCATGAGCTGGCCGTAGGCGCCGTCGCCGCGGTAGCCGTGCCGGCTGCGCCAGAACTGGAACCCGTACCCCTGGGACGAGTCCACGTTCGGCATCTCGGTCGTCACGTGGGCGCGGGTGGCCTCGGTGACCCACTCCGGGGGCAGCAGGTCCCCGCCACCGCTCAGATACAGCTGCCCGAGCTTCGCGATCGCCTCCGTCGTCATATGCAGGCCGGAGAAGCCCAGCTCACGGCCGGTGCGGTCGGTCCACCAGCCGTACGTGTCGATGCCCAGCGGCCGGAACAGCCGGGCCGCCAGGAAGTCGGTGAGCGTGCCACCGGAGACCCGGCGGATGATCGCGGAGAGCGCGTTGGTGCAGGGCTGGTTGTAGGCGAAGAAGCTGCCCGGCTCGTGCTCCGGCGGCATCAGCAGCATGCCCAGCACCATGTCGCCGTCGCCCTTCACGACGGCCTCGTCGATGGTCTCGTCGGTATGACCCGACGCCATGGACGCGACGTCCCGCACCCTCGTGCGGCGGCTGCGCTCGTCGGTGACCCGCCGCTCCCACTCCGGGAAGTACGACAGCACCGTCGCGTCCAGATCGACCAGCCCCTCCGTCACCGCGAAGCCCAGCGCCGTCGAGGTGAAGCTCTTGGACAGCGAGTACAGCAGGTGCGCGCGGTCCGGGCCGTACGGCCGCCACCAGCGTTCGGCGACCACGTGGCCGTGCCGGACGACCATCAGGCTGTGGGTCTCGACGCCGGGCAACGGGTCCAGCGCGGCCCCGAACGCGTCGATGCCACGGGAGTCGACGCCCTGCTCGGCCGGGGTGCTGCGAGGGAGGGTCATTCCTCGGTTATATCGAATTCCGGGGCCAGCCGGTCACGGAGAACGGCCGCGGCGTCGCCCCGGTAGGAGTCCAGGGCGTAGAACAGCGTCTCGCGTACGTCGGCGTCCGGGTGATCGGCCAGGTAGGCGAGTTCCTCCGCCGCGCCACGCCGGCCGCGGGCCAGCCGGCCGAGGAGGTCGACGATGGCCTCGGGCTCGGTCGCCTCGGCCAGGGCGGCCATGAGCTGCGCCTTCGGCTCGGGCACCGGGGAGACGGGGAACCGGCGGCGCAGGCGGGCCACGCCGGGCAGGCCCGGCGGAAGGCACGACGGGCAGGCGCAGGGCCGGCGGCCGTGGGCGTCGGGACGGTAGCGCCAGCCGATCCGCTGGGGCACGCGGCGGATCCGCCTGACCTCCCGCGCCGTGATGGCTCGCGGCACGAAGATCTCGTGGCCCCGGGGGTCGGGCAGGTCCCTGATGACGCCGACCGCATGGGCGGCTGTGGTGGGGACGGGCTCGTGGTTGTAGCGGCCCATCGTCACCGGCTCGTCGTCCGGGATCTGGACGTCCGCGGCCACCAGAACGCCCGGCTTCCACCGGCGGAGTTCGCGGATCCACTGGTGGGTCAGCGTGAACGAGGCGAGGACGGGCATGCAGTAGACGCCGCGGTCACCGGTGCGGGCGCGGCTGCGGGCCGAGATGCCCCCGGCGATGATCCGGCGGGCGTTGGCCTCCAGCGTCAGGTGCACGAGTCTGGCCATCGCGGCGGAGCATAGTGGGAACAACCATGGGTGACGAACTGCGACGACTCCGGGACGAGGCCGCCGGCGAGGTGCGGGACCTCGAGGCGAGCCTGCGCGCCCTGTTCGCGGCGTCACGCGACTCCAACGCCGACGACGAGCACGATCCGGAGGGCAGCACGATCGCGTACGAGCGGGCACAGCTGACCGCGGTCCTCGCCGCGGCCCGCCGTCGCGTGACCGACCTCGACGACGCCCTGTCCCGGATCGCGGCCGGCGCCTACGGCGTGTGCGAGCGCTGCGGCAAGGCCATTCCGGGCGAGCGGCTCGAGGCGCGGCCGTTCGCCCGGACCTGCATGGGTTGCGCCTGAGATGCTCGGGGGCCTGATGCGTCAGGCCGCCGGGGCGCCGACCCAGACGTAGGTCTGCGCCGGGATCTTCGCCGCGGTGCGGAAGTTGGCGTTGACCTGGGCGGTCTCCTGGGCGTTGGGGTTCGGGTTGGTGCAGCTCACGGGGGCGCTGCTGCCGGACATCAAGTCCGCGCAGAGGCCCGTGCGCCGGTCCGGCAGGCCGAGGATGTGGCCGAACTCGTGGGCGGCGATCCGGGGCACGTAGTAGCCCTCGTTCACGGCCTCGCGGCCCATGTACCAGCGGCCGTTGCCGAGCGACGTGGTGTAGGTGCGCGGCCAGCCGTTGTCGGCGTACACCCGGATGTTGGGGGTCCGGCCGGACGGGACCGGCTCGAGCCGGACGTTGGTCGCCCGGCTGTTCCAGATCTGGGCGCCCTGGTCGACCGCGGCGACGAACTCCTGGGCCTGGGACGCGTCGTAGTAGAGCACCCGCGGTGCGGCTGTGGCGGGGGTGGCACCGGTGACCTGTAGGCCGGCGGTGACGAAGACTGCGGCGAGCAGTGCCGCGGCCAACCTGCGAAGCAACATTCGTTGCCCTCCTGGGGGTCGGAAAGCTGACCGGCCGACCGTACCAAGACAGAGAAGACCATCAATGTCATCCGGGCATATGGAAATCGTCATACCGGGCGGCAGCCGGCGGTCAGCGGATCGCGTTGAGCAGCGGCCAGGTCTTCGGGCCGGCCACGCCGACGCCCTTGAGGCCCCGGCCGACCTGGAAGTCCTTCAGCATTCTCGTGGTGTGCGGGCCGAATTCGCCGTCCACCGTGAGGTGCTTGCGCCGCGTACCGGCCCAGACGTTCAGCCGCGCCTGGATCCATCGCACCGTCGCGCGTTCCCTGCTGCCGGGTCCGATCGAGTGGCCGGGGTAACGCAGGTCGGTGGAGCCCGTCTTCCTCACGGAAACGGTGTAGCGCGGGCGTCCGATGGCGACGATCCGGCCGGACCGCACCTTGCGCAGCACCCCGCCGCCGGACCGGGAGCCCTTGCCGTTCGTGTTGCCCTCGATGGTCTGCAGCCGGCCGCCGCCCAGGTTCTTCTCCACGATGCCGACGTGCGAGACCGGCTTGAGCTTGCCGCTGAAGTCGAACCACACCACGTCGCCCGGCTTCGCGTCGCGCACCCGGACCAGGCCGCGATGCTTGCGGTACCAGGGGTACGCCACGCGCGTCACGGCCGTCTTCGGCATCTCGACGCCGGCGCCGGCCTGGCTGAACACCCACCAGACGAACTGCTGACACCAGAAGACATGATTCATCCCGTACGCCCGGCCGTACTTGTTGTCGTTGTTGTGGCCCTCCTGGTAGCCGATCTGGGAACGGGCGATCCGGAGGACGTCCGCCGCGGTCCGGGCCATCTCAGCCCACCCCCTTGTCCGTACCGGTCTGGGCGAGCTCCTCGTCGTCGATCTCGGGGTCGCCGTCGTCGTCCGGGAACTCGTCGGGCTCCTCCGGCCGCAGCGGGAAGGCCTCCACCTCCAGTTCCTCGTCGGCCGCCTTCAACTGGTCGACCAGAGCGCCGACCTCGTGCTCGGGCAGGAACTCGTCGTCCGCCTCGGTGACCGGTGCCACGACCGGCGGCGGGGACGGAGGCAACGCGGGCGGGGCGGGCACGACCACCGGCGGCTCGGTCTGCTTGGCCTGCGCGTCCTTGCTCGGGATGTTGTCCATCAGCTGCTGCGCCCGGTTGTCCGCCACCCGGGTGACCAGATGCTGGGCGATGCCGAAGAGCAGGGCGTACGCCAGGATCTGGCGCTGACTGTCCAGATTGGTCAGGCCCGGGACGAAGCCGCCGGCCAGCAGCAGCATCATGATGATCGCGCTGAGCGCCCCGGACGGGACCTTGAGGACGGCCAGGGCGGTGGACACCGAGTACGGCGTGGAGGTGCCCCGCAACCGGCGGATGGCGATCAGCGCCCCGAGCGCCCCGCCGAGCGCGCCCAGCCCGGCGACGATCAGGATGTCGCCCCGGCCGGGGCCGAGCGGGGCGCCGCGCGGGCAGACGTTCGGCGCCGGCACCGGGGCCTGCACGGCCGGGTCCGGCGGGGCGGTGACGGCCGGGTCGAAGCAGAGCGGTATCGCGTTCGGCGACTCGGCCACGAACAGGATGAGCAGCCCGGTCAGCAGGGTGATCGCGGCGGCGGCGAGCACGATGATGTTCCGGAAGTCGCGCAGCCGGACGTACTCCTCGTCGGACGCGTCGTACGCGACCTCCATGGCCTGTTTGACCGCGGCCCGGCGGGCGACCCCGGTGGTGGTCTGCAGGGCACGCTCGCCCTCGACCCGGCGTGGGTCGTTGCGGTCCAGCGCCTGTCCGAGCCGGGTCGACACCTCCGGGAGAAGGGCGGTGACCTCGTGCTCGGGCAGCACCTCCACCAGGAAGATCTTGGCGGTGTGCAGGTGCAGGTAGGCGCGCTCCACCGAGGCGCCGCGCCACTGGTTGAGGAAGCCGCGGCGCTTGAACCGGCCGCTGGCCCGGCACGCGCCGCGCGCCTCGGTCACGTGGTGCTCGACCGCGGCGTGCGCCTCCACCTCGGACGGGAGCAGCTCGCGGGCGGTCGCGACGTTGAGCCGGTGCTGGATCCGGTCGGCTTCGAGATCGGCCTGCACCGCCCAGTGCTCGGGCCACAGCCGGCCTCCGGGCGGGACGGACATCGTCGGACCTCCTGTCGTGTACCTGGCGAGAAGGATCCACCCCTACCTGCGATTCCGTCTGTCAGCTACCCGGCTCGGAAGTGAGACGATCATCCGACTCCACTCGGTACGAACAAAGGACCACTCAGGAGGCAACCTTTCCGCCGTTGCGGCGCATTACCTTTTGCGACGGAAGGGGTGTGCATGCGCGTCGAGTGGGAGCGCGAGTACGTCGACTATGCGACAGCCGGCATGGAGCGGCTGAAGCGGCTGGCGTACACGCTCTGCGGGGACGTGCACTCCGCGTCCGATCTGGTCCAGGGCACGCTGGTCCGGCTGTACGAGCGGTGGCCCAGGGTGCGCGGGGTGGAGCACGTCGACGCGTACGTGAACAAGATGCTCCTCCGGCAGTTCCTGATGGAGCGGCGGCGTCCGTGGGCGCGGATCCGGCTGTCCGCGACCCTGCCGGAGACCGCCGCGCCCGCCCGCACCGACGACGAACGGGCGACGCTGGTCGCCGCGATGCGCCGGTTGCCGCCGCGGCAGCGGGCCGTGCTGGTGCTGCGGTTCCTCTACGACCTGCCGGTCGTCGAGGTGGCCGCGCTGCTGGGCTGCGGCGAGGGCACGGTGAAGAGTCAGAGCTCGCGCGGGCTCGCCATGATGCGGCGGCTGCTGGACGAACCGGTCGCCGCCCGGACCGCTCTGGGGAGTTCGCATGGACACTGACAGCCGCTACGGGATGGACACTTTCGCCGCGCTGCGTGAGCAGCCGGCGCCGCCGCTCGACGTGGACCTCGACCGGGCCATCGTGACCGGTCGCCGCCGGGTGCGGATCAAGCGTGCGGCCGCGGTATCGGGGGCGGCCGCGCTCACCACGGTCGCCGTCGCCGCCGGCGTGCTGACCGCCACCCAGGACGAACGGCGGACCGTGCCGGTGCAGCCGCCGCCGTCGGCGACGGCCGCACCGGCCTGCCGGGTCGCCGCCCTGCAGGCGCCGCCGGGGGAGAAGCACCTCGCGCCGACCGGGATCGACCCGAGCGGCCGGTACGTGATCGGGGCGGCGGCCGGTTCGGAGGAGACCGAGGCGCAGGGCCGGGCGATGCTCTGGGACGACGGCCGGCTGCTCGGCCTGGCCGTGCCGGGGTTCGCCCCGACGCCGTTCGGGGTGAACGCGTCGGGTGTCGTGGTGGGCGGGGTGACCCGGGACGAGAAGCTCGCCGCCTGGGTCTACCGGGACGGCCGGGTTCAGACGCTGCCCGCGTACCAGGGGCGGGCGATGGTGGCCAACGCCGTCAACGCCCGGGGCGACATCGTCGGGGTGGCGTTCGGCGACGAGAACCTGACCACGGCCGTGCTGTGGCCGGCCGCGCAACCCGGGACGGTGCGCGCGCTCGACCGGCGCGACGTGCCGTCGGCGGCGCTGGGCATCTCCGACGCCGGTGTGGTGGTCGGTCATCTGGGCGGCGGGCCCATCTTCTGGGACGCCAAGGGGTTCGGGCGGCAGCCGCCGACCGTGTACGACGACGCCGGCGCCATGCTCGGCATCGTCGGGGACTGGGCCTACGGCATCGCCGGCGGGAATCCGCCGTCCATCCGGGAGGCGCCGGCCACCAGCGGACGGGCGGTGCGGTGGCGCCTGACGACATACCCGCTCCCGCGCGCCGACGTGCTGACCGGGGTCATGCCCTCCGGGATCACCCGGGACGGCGACACGGTCGGGACGTCGTCGCGGGCCGAGGCGCAGCCGCCGTACCGGGACGCGGTCATCCGCGGCGCCGCTCCGATGGTCGAGCTGGCGCACCTGACCGAGGCCCGGGACTCCGACGAGGCGACCGGGGTGAGCGCCGACGGCCGGGTCATCGTCGGCCGGCAGACGGCCGGTGACGGCGCCGAGACGCCGCTGATCTGGCGATGCTGAATTACCGGCGTCCACTTCGGAAGTGCGAGCGTCGCAGGTCGCTGATCGGTCCCGGTGAACGCCACGTGAATAGGCGGGTTTCGATGGGGGCAGACCGTTTGCGGACATCGTAGGGTGGAGTAGCGTCCTCGTCGCCCCCTAGACAAATCACACCAAATTGGCGTGGTGAAGCGACGATGCACCATCCCCACGACGTCGCGACGCCCGCGGTGCGCTTTCAGATCCTCGGGCCGGTGCGCATGTGGCGCGACGGCGAGGAGATGGACCTCGGACCGCGGCAACGACGCACGATGCTCGCCCTCCTCCTCGCCCGGGCGCGGCAGACGGCCAGCCTCTCCGAGCTGGTCGAGCTGCTCTGGGAGCAGGAACCGCCCGCCCACGCGGTGAACCTGGTGCACCGGCACGTCGGCCGGTTGCGCCGGCAGTGCGAGCCGGAGCTGCCCAACCGGGCCAGCGGCCGGTTCCTGGTGCCGCGGGGCGGCGGGTACGGCATGACCGTCGACGCCGGCTCGCTCGACCTGCTGACCTTCCGCAGCCTCGCCGAACGGGCCGCGGACGAGCAGCCGGACCGGGCCGTCAAGCTCTACGCCGAGGCGCTCAGCTGGTGGAAGGGCCCGGTGGCGGCGGATCTCGACCCGATACACCGAGCCCACCCGGCCTTCACCGCGATCGACCGTGAGTACTCGACCGTGGTGGAGGAGTTCGCCCGGACGTCACTGTCGCTCGGGCAGACCCGGGTGGCGCTGCCCGCGCTGGAGGAGGCGGCCGACCGGCACCCGTACGACGAGGCGGTCCAGGCCTGGCTGCTGCTCGCCCTGGCGGCCTCCGGCCGGCAGGGCGACGCGGTGGCCCGGTACGAGCGGGTGCGCCTCCGGTTACGCGACGAGTTGGGCGTCGACCCGGGCGCCGAGCTCCGGCAGGCGTACGAGCAGGTGCTGCGCCAGCAGTTCCCGTCGGCGTCCGTGGTCCAGGCGGCGCCCGCCCAGCTGCCGCCGGACCTGCCGTTCTTCACCGGCCGGGCGGACCTGCTGGCCCAGGTGCGCGGCCCGGTCGTGGCGCTGCACGGCATGCCGGGCACCGGCAAGACCACCCTGGCCGTCCGCGCCGCGCACCGGTTGTCCACCCGCTACCCGGACGGCCAGCTGTATCTGAACCTGCGCGGCTTCGACCACGCCCGGACCGCGCTCACCGCCGAGGAGGCGCTGCGCGACCTGCTCGCCGGGCTGGGCGTCGAGCCGGCCGCGGTACCACCCCGCAGGCAGGCGATGACCGGGCTCTACCGCAGCCTGCTGGCCGGGCGGCGGATGCTCGTGGTGCTGGACGACGCCCGGGACGCCGACCAGGTCGCCGACCTGCTGCCCGGCACCGACCGCTGCCTGGCGCTGGTGACCAGCCGGCGCAAGCTGACCCGGCTGCGGGCGACCGCCGGCGCACACCTGGTGCCGGTCGGGCTGCCGTCGCTGGCCGAGGCGCGCGGCCAGTTGCGCGCGCACGTCGGACTCGAGAGGGCCGCGGCCGAGCCGGCTGCCCTGGACGCGGTCATCGACCATTGTGGCCGGTTGCCGCTGGCGCTCGCTCTGGCCGGGGGCCGGGCGGCGGCCCATCCCGAGCTGAGCCTGGCCGACCTGGCGGACGAGCTGCGGCAGCTGGCCGACGAGCCGGAAAGATACGCGCACAGCGAGATCGCCGCGGGCGTGCGGACCGCGTTCGCCGGGTCGTACCGCCGCCTCAGCATGCCCGCGGCGCGCCTGTTCCGGCTGCTGTCGCTCTATCCCGCCGACGAGCTGACGGTCGCGGTTGCGGCCGGCACCGGCGGTCTGCCACCGGACACCGCGCACGCGCTGCTGGCCGAATTGGATCGGGCCGGGCTGGTGTCCGAACGCAACTCGGGGCGCTACTCCTGGCACAAACTCGCCCGTGCGTACGCGACGGAAATGCGCCGCCGGGCAACGGGAAAGCAACCGGGAAGTGAAGTGACCCGCCTCCCTCCGCGAGCCACAAATACGTCACTCCGGTCGTCGTAACGTCACGCCCCGTGACCCATGAAAACCCCGAATCCCGCATGGCGCGGGTGCACGCCACCCATGCGGCACCACTGCTGCGGTTCCTGCTGAGCCTGACCCGCAACGAGCGGCACACCGCGGAGGATCTGGTCCAGGAGACGATGGTCCGGGCCTGGCAACACCTCGACGCGCTGCCGGTGGAGGAGGAGAACGCACGCCGCTGGCTGTTCACGGTGGCCCGCCGGATCGCGATCGACGCGGCCCGGATGCGGCAGGTCCGGCCGGCCGAGGTCAGCCTGCTCGAGGCCATCGACCTGGCCACCGAGGACCAGACCACGAACAACGCGCTGGCCAACCACTCGATGCAGGAGGCGTTCACTGCGCTGACCGACTCCCACCGCACGATCCTCGCGGAGCTGTACCTGCGGGGCGCCTCGGCGGACGAGGCCGCGGCCAGGCTGGGCGTTCCGGTCGGCACGGTGAAGTCCCGGGCCTACTACGCGCTGCGCTCGCTGCGCAGCGCGCTGGACGAGGCGGCGTGATCCTTCGGCGAGACGTCCGCGACGGTCAGGGTGCGGAGTTGCTCCACGGTCGGTGAGGCGAGGGTACGCAGCCGGCCCGCCTGCCGGGTGACGGAGTCGTCCAGCACCTGCCGGGCGTACCGGCCGTTGCCGAAGGTGGCGGTGCGGGGCACCTGCTCGAAGTGCTCCCGCAACGCCACCAGGGTCTCGCCGGGGCACTCGTACCCGCTGGTCATGGCCAGCCGCTGGAAGATCGCGACCAACTCGTCCGGGCTGTAGTTGGCGAAGTGGATCCGCCGGGAGAACCGGGACGCCAGACCGGCGTTGGCGGCCAGGAACACCTCGATCTCGCGCTCGTACCCGGCGGCGATCACCACCACCTCGTCGCGGTGGTCCTCCATCAGCTTGACCAGCGTGTCGATCGCCTCCCGGCCGAAGTCGTTGCGCACCCCGGGCGGCGCCAGCGTGTACGCCTCGTCGATGAACAGCACGCCACCGCGGGCCCTTTCAAAGGCTTCTTTCGTACGCTGCGCGGTGTGGCCGATGTACTCGCCCACCAGGTCGGCACGCGCCACCTCGACGAACTGCCCGCCGGCCAGCACACCGAGTGCGGTGAGCAGGTCGCCGTAGACCCGGGCGACCGTGGTCTTGCCGGTGCCGGGCGGCCCGGAGAAGACCAGGTGCCGGGACAGTGACGGCGCGGGCAGCCCGGCCGCCACCCGGGCCCGCGTGGTGGAGAGCAGGTCGATCATCTCGGAGACCTCCTTCTTCACCCCGGCCAGGCCGATCATGCTGTGCAGCTTGCCGAGCAGCCGGTCCACGACCTCGGTGTGGGCGTCCCCGGCCCGCACCCCGGACGCCGGCGGCGCGCCCAGGTCCTGCGGCAGCAGCTGGGCCAGCTCGACCCCTGAGCCGGAGCTGCTCTCCGACAGCCGGAACGCCTGCCGCCCGATCATCTCCTCGAACACCTTGCGGGCCACCCGGGCGTTGCCGAAGTTCGCGTCCCGGACCATGCCGTCGAACAGCGCGGCCAGCGCGACCCGGGTGTCGTACTCCAGGGCATAGTGGTGCGAGCTGCACATCCGCTCGACGATGGTGACCAGCTCGGCCGTGGAGTAGCTCTCGAACTCCACCGTCTTGGAGAAGCGCGAGGCCAGGCCCGGGTTGGCGTTCAGAAACGCGCGCATCTGCGCCGAATAGCCGGCCACGATCACCACAACCTCGTCGCGGTGGTCCTCCATCAGCTTCACCAGCGTGTCCACCGCCTCCCGGCCGAAGTCGTGGCCGGAGCCACCCTCCACCGGGGACAGCGTGTACGCCTCGTCGATGAACAGCACGCCGCCGATCGCCTCGGCGAACTTCTCGGCCGTCTTCACCGCGGTGCCGCCGATGTGCTCGGCGACCAGATCGGCCCGGGCCACCTCGACCAGCTGACCGGTCTTCAGGGCGCCCAGCGCGGCCAGGATATTGCCGTAGAGCCGGGCCACCGTGGTCTTGCCGGTGCCGGGCGCGCCGGCGAAGACCATGTGCCGCGACATCGGCGGCGCGGGCAGCCCGGCGGCCGCGCGCCGGGCGGCCACCCGGTGCAGGCCCACCAGCGTGGCGACCTCCTGCTTCACCCCCGCCAACCCGACCAGCTGGTCCAGGTCCTTCAGCAACGGGACGGCCGTGTCCTCGCCGGCGGTGGGATCGGGTCCGGTCCGGCGTACCCCCTCACCGCCGTTGCCGGTCAGCGCGCCGCCGGTGACCTTCACCGTCTCCTTGGTCTCCACCACCACCCCGTCGTGGGCGTTGTCGATGACCTCGCACTCGTCCAGCTGCCCGGTGGCACCCGGCGCGAAGCGGACGCCCACCCCGCCGCCGTGGATCCGGCAGCGCACAGCCGTGACTGTGGCGCCGTTTCCGGCCAGCACCCCCGCGTCCTTGGCGTCGGCGATGTCGCAGCTGGTCAGCCGGATCGTGGCGTCCGCCGCCGCCGTGACCCCGTGCTTGCCGTCCCGCACGGTCAGCTCGGTCGCCTCCAGCGACGCGCCGGCGCCGACCGCCACGCCGGCCACCAGGCACCGCTCGACACGCCCGCGGCGGATCGTCGGCCGGGCCTGCTCGGCCACCTGAATGCCGTGCTCGGCGCAGTCCCGGGCGGTCACGTCCTCCAGGGTCGGCGCGGCCGATCCGGTGAGCGCCACCGCGACCCGGCCACCGCTGACCACGGCACCCCGGACGTGCCCGCCGGCCGTACCCGTGAACAACAGCCCCGCCTCGTCGCCGCCGGCGAAGTGCCCGCCCTCGATCGTCGGCCGGGCCCGGTCGCCGACCGCCACCGCCGCGGCGCCCGTGCCCTCCACCCGGCACTCGGCGAAATCGCCCGCGCCGTCCTCGACGAACAGGATCCCGTGCCCGCCCGCGGACCGGACCCGGGTCCGCCGCACCCGCGGCCGCGCGCTGCCCGACACCACGATGCCGTGCCCGCCGATCGACCGCAGCTCGCAGTCCTCCAGCACCGGGGTGCCGCCGGTCACCACGACGCCCGACCCCGGCGTGTCGTGCACCGTGGTGCCGGTCAGCCGGATCGAACTGTCCTCCTCGACCGCCACCGCCGGCCCGTCCGCGGCGCTGATGTCGCAGCGCTGCAGGGTGCCGCGGCCGCCTCGGGTGCTGAGGACCGCCGATCCGCGTACGTCGGTGATCGTGCAGGCCCGCAGCAACGGATCCGCGCCGCCGGTGGTGACCAGTCCCGACGCGCCGATCTCGCGCAGCGTGGTGCCGGTGACGCTGGCCTGACCGGACTTCTCCACCAGCAGCCCCGCGCCGGCCGGGTTCCGGATCACGCAGTCGGTCATCTCCAGTTTGCCGCCCGGCGCGTGCACCGCCACCACGCCGCTCGCGTTGACCTCACAGTCGGCAAGCGTGGCCACACCCCGCCCGACCTGCACCGCGGGCAGGGCCGTACCCCCGCCGACCAGCACCAGCCCCCGCAGCGTCGGTGAGCCGCCCGCGGCGTACAACGCCACTCCGTCACCACCGTCCACAGTGACTGTGCCGCGGCCGTCCTCGGCCACCACGGTCACGTCGCCGGAGACGTGCAGCTGCTCCCGGTAGACGCCCGGCTGCACCACGACGGTGGCGCCCGGCGCGGCCACCGCGAGGGCCGCCGAGATGGAGGACTCACATCCCGGCTCGGTCTGCGACACCGACACCACGCTGTTGCTCACGCTGCCCCACCCTCTAGCCCGTCGTGCCGCCTGCCTGCCCGCCGCCCCGTCACGTGCCGGCCGCCGTCGGGTCCGGTCGCCGGTAGCGCCGGCCCGAGTCGTCCAGTCCCGGCGCATACCGGGAACGCGGCCGCCCGCCCGGAGCCCGCCGGTTGCGGGGTGCGTCCCGGAGCCGGGACAGGATGCGGTCCAGGTCGTCCCCGCCACCGCGGCGCACGGCCGACAGGTCCCGCAGGAGCACGCGCGGCGGGGCTTCGTCGGAGCGGTCCACGGCGAGAACCGCGAACCGGCTGCCCGGCGGGAACAACGCGGCGGCGTCGCCGACCTCCAGGCCGCCGACCCGGCGAGCGCTGACCGACCAGATCGCGATCTCCACCGACGTCTCCGGGCCGGGCGCGGGCGGCGTCAGGTCGACGTCGAGGAAGGCGGGTTCGACGAGTTCGTCCCCCGGCCGGTAGCCGGACACCGCCGCGCTCCCGGCCGCCGTCGCATGGAACACCGGGCCGAACACCGACGGCAGCCGGTGCAGCCCGTAGGTCGCGGTCCGAGCGAGGATCCCCGCCTGCTCCCGCCCGGCGTCGTCGACCTCGTCGCCGCGCAGCACCCGGTTGACCGTGTCGCGTTCCTCGAGCAGATAGGCCCGGACTGCCACCAGCCCCGCGGTGATGTCGGCGGATGAACCGGCCACCGCCCGCAATCCCGGATCCTCGGACAGCCGCCGGGCGACGATCCGCGCGTGGGCGTCGTAGCGCCCGTTCAGCGCCTGCCGGACCGCACCCCGATCGGCCGCCGCCGGGGCGGCCTCGGGCAGCCACAGCGCGCCGGTGGCCGGTTCCTCCCCATCGTGCGCCGGGGCCGGCACGGCGGGCGGCGCGGACACCGGCTTGGTCAGCGTTACCGGCTCGGCCGAGGGCGCGGCGGCCGTGGCCGGTCCGGCCAGATTCGCGAAGACCAGGACCGGCCGCGCGGCGAGCAGGGCGACAAGCTCGGCGTCGATCGGCGAGGGCGCGCTGGTCGGCCCGGCGGCTGCTTCCCCGGGCTGTGGCGTGGCGGCGGGCCGCGCTGAAGGATCCACCGCCGGCGGATCCGCGGCGGACGGCAAGACGCCGGCGGGACGCGGCGTGATGACAGGCGGAGTGGGCCCGGCCGGAGCCGGGGTGGGCTGAGCTGAGGTGGGCGTGGAGGCGGCGGAGGACGAGGCGGTGCCGGACGGCGGAAGGACGGCGGGTGCGGCTGCGGAGGCCGAGGTGGCTGAATCGGACGCGGCGCCGGGCGGAACGGAGGCCGCGGACGGTCCGGCGGCCCCGGGCGGAGAGGTGGGTGATGGGCCGGGAGGGGACGCGGGTGACGGAGGAGCGGGCTCACGGCGTACCGGAGGGTGGGGCCGGACCGGCGACGCGGCCGGCGCCAAGCCGGTGGGCGGGATCGGCAGGGCCGGGCCCAGGTCGTCGATGCGGCGCGCGGCGCGGCCGGAACGCGGGTGGAAGCGCCGGAAACCGCCCAGCACGAGGCCCGTCGCGGTGACCCGGAAATCCGGTGTGGCCACCACCACCGGCCGGCCGAGGGCGTCCACCAGGGACCCGAGCAGCAGCGTCATTGCCGGCGCCGACGTGACAACTCCCGAGGGTGCCAGCAGCAGCGAGCGGGCCGGCGGGCAGATCGCGGCCAGATGCGCGGCCAGGTCGGGTGGGCGAGCGGGCCGGCCGGCCACCCGGAAGCCGATGGTGTCGACGGCCACCTCGACCACGAAACCGGCCGCCGTGGGCCCGAGGACCGACGCGCCGTCCAGGAAGCTCCAGCCCGCTCCCGTGGGCCGGCCGGGCACCTGCGTGGGTGGCGGCGGCAGAGGGCGGGAGCGGGACGCCCGGGGCGCGCGCGGGCGGTGGCTGAGCGGCGGGCGGCCGGTGGGCAGCTCGAGGAAGCCGCCGTTCGCGGGGGTGCGCTCCAGACCGGTGTCCATCTCGACAAGGACGACGGACGGCCGGGCGGCAAAGTTCACCCGCCGGTCGCATAGAGCCGGGTGAGCGCCCGATGCACCGACACGGTGTCCACCGCGGGCGGCCGGTATCCGGCCGCGCGGATGTGCGCGAGCAGCCCGGAGTCGGGGGCCAGGGCGTGTTCGGTGAGGTAGTAGCCGGTCGCCTCGGGCCAGACCCAGCGGCCGTCGGTGTGATAGGCGACCGGCACCACGGCGCCCCGGGCGGGATCGGCCACGTCCTCGGTGCGCTGCGGGCTGACCATGAGGGGAGTGCCCGCGCCGAGGTAGCCGAGGACCTCGGCCCGTTCGCCGTCGGACAGGGCCGGCTCGGTCTCGTCGAAGACCCGGGCCATTCTGATCTCGGGGGCCGGCACCGAGGCGTACAGCAGAGCGCCGAAGCCGAGCGCGGTCCGCTGGAAGGCGGGCAGGGCGCCGGGCTCGCGGAACACCTCGACCTGCGGGTCGGTCTCGCCGGCGGCGGTCAGCGCGTCCTGCAGGACCGGCGCGACCCGGACCAGGCTCTCGTCGGCGGCGTCGCCCTGCACCAGGTAGATGCGGCGCGGTGGCGGCCACGGGGTGTTGTGGGCGGGGAAGCGCCAGGCCCGCCACACGCCGAGGATCGGCACGCCGCCAACGTCGCCGGCGGACACCGCGGCGCGGATCGACTCGTCGATCGGGTCGGCGTGGCCCGGTCCCTCGTACGGCGCGGTCAGGTCCATGCTGTACGGCACCGCTTCGCCGTACGCGTCGAGGGTGTCGGGGCCGACGGGGGCGAGCCCGAACCAGCTCTGCGCGTCCGTCTCCGAGCGTTCCAGGGCGGCCACCACCTCGGCGTCCGCGCCGGCCGCGTCCAGGGCGGCGGCCAGCAGGCCGGCGTCGGCGCCGGTGACCGCGATCCGGCCGGCCAGGGCCGCGAAGGTGACCGCCTGGGCCACGGCGCCCACGTCACCGTCGGCGAGCCAGCGCCGCGCCTCGGCGGTGAGCTCGTCTGGCAGCCGGCCGGCGGTGCGCAGCAGCAGCCCGTGGAAGGCGGCGATCTCGGTCATGGTCTCTCCTCGGGATGTCACTCGTTGCCGGCCCGGGGCCGGGTGGCCTCGTCGATGACCCGGGTCAGGTCGCGGACGGTCGTGCCGGGCAGGACGGCGATGCGTTCGATCTCCTGGATGAGCGTGGCCTCGTCCCGGCCGGCGGCGGGCAGCCGGACGGCCAGCCGGGCCCGGACGGTCGCGTCGATCAATGCGGTGCGGGCGGCCGGGTCGGCGGGCACCGGGCGGTCGAGCGGGTCGGGGATCGGCGGGCCGGCCTCGCCGGCGCCGATGGCGACGTAGGTGGCGTAGAACGCGTCCAGGTTCCGGTAGTGCTGCCGCAGGCCGGTCCACCAGGCGTCCTCGGCGGTGTTCCGGCGGGCCAGCAGATCCTCCCAGTCCTGACGCAGGCCGGGGTCGTCGCTGCCCCGCGCCCGGTAGCGCGCGCCGGCTTCCGCGTCGGCGGCGTCCACGAAGGTCGTGGCCAGGTCCTTGAGGCGCTCCTCGGCGTCCACCAGCGCGGCGAAGTCGTCCTTGGCGGCCTGTGGCGCGCCGGCGTCGAGCCCCAGGATGCGCCGGGCCTCGGCCAGCCCGACCCGGACGACCACCCGCACATGCCGGCCGCCGTCGTCCGCGACCGGGTCGCGGCCGAGGATCTGCCCGGTCAGCCGGCCGGCCAGCAGCGGGCGGGTGACGTACTCGATGAGCACCGAACGGTCCTCGGGCTTGACGTTGCCGAACGACGTCGAGCCGCTGTCCTCGCCGGTGGCCACCGCGGCCGTGTCGTCGCTGGCCGGCCCGGTGCCGGTGCCTTCCAGGGCCTGGTACGGGTCGCCCATGTACCCGCGCCCGAGCAGCAGCCGCAGGAACCGGTTGGACACGTCCTGCCGGTTGATCCCGGTGCCGCCGCTGGTCGCGACCTGGGACACGTGTTCGCGGTAGACGGTCGAGTCCATCCCGGCCAGCCGCACCGCCACCGGCTCCAGGCCGAGTTTCGGCAGCAGCGTACGCATCCGCCAGTCCGCCCCGGGCACAGCCGGGAAGTCGATCTCGTCGGCCAGCAGCGGCGCCGCGTTGGGCAGGAGCACGTCGGGGCTCAGGCCGGCGCGCACCTGATGCGTGCCGACGTAGCCGTCGGTGTGCAGCCGTTTGGCCCCGTCGGTGAGCATGGTGCCCGCCAGGTCCTGCAGGGTCGCGGCCGGCCCGATGTCCTCGGGGCTGAGCCGGGGCGGGACCAGCAGCCCGTTGCGGGTGGTCCAGCCGGGCTCGGGTCCGGCGGCGGCCCCGGGCCGGTACGCCTGGGCAGAGTCCAGCGCCGCCGCGGGCCGGGAGGTGGCCGCGGTCCGCAGGTCGCCCGCCCAGCGGTCCAGCGTCACGTTCTCCCGGAAGGTGACCGTCGCGGAGGCGACGCCGCGGTGGTGGACCCGGAGCCGGAAGGTCGGCCGCAGCCGGATCCGCGCCTTCACGCCGCGCGCCGAGCTGATCGTGACCTCGCGCTGCTCGGTCTCCACCGACGACGTGTGGCCGACGATGTGCGCCGACGACTGCTGCAGGGCGCCGCCGATCGCGGCCTCCTTGCCGTGCGGGTTGATCACGCCGCTGCCCGCCGTGCCCGCCTGCGCCATGAAGCCGCGGGCGGTGCGGATCAGCCGGTTGAGCCCGCGGGTGCCGACGGTACGGACGTCGATGTCGTCGTGGTCGGCCTGAAAACCCTCGAAGACCAGGTCCTCGGTGAGCTCCGCCTCGAGCCGCACGTCGTACAGATGCTGGGTGATCTTGCCGGTCTCGGCGTGGATCAGCGAGACGCCGCCGTCGAAGAGGCTGCCCCAGTTCCGGACGACGCCGTTCTTGCCGAGCATCCGGTGCATCCGCCGCCGGTTGAGCATCCGGTCGGCCAGGCCGCGACCGGTGAGCCGGTCGAGCACCGGCTGGAGCAGTTCGGCCTGGGCCGGGTCGGCCGCGATGGCCTCTTCGACGGCCCGCCGGGCCGGCCCGATCAGCGACGGGACCGTGCGGAAGACCTGCAGTCCCTGGCCGGCCGAGCGGCCCGGTGGCAGGGTCAGCCGTTCGCCCTGAACCTGTGCGGTGAACGCGGGACGCGACGGTGGCCGGCGCGGCACCCGGGCCGGGTCGTCGTCGGCGCCGAGCAGACCCAGCCGGATCGCCTCGGCCTCGCTGATCCGCAGGTAGACGCCGTTCTCGACGGTCGCGCTGTGCTGGATCGACTTGTGGTGCTCCCAGCTGCCCGGCTGCATCGGGCCGGGCAGCAGCGACTTGGGGAACCGGGCCGGGTTGGTGACCTCGGCCGCGGCGGTGACCCGCAGGTCGGCGACGATCAGGTAGGTGCGGTTGCGGCCCTTGCGGTTGTTCACGTTGCGCTCGGTGAAGCCGCCGACCTTGGCGCGCTTGCGGTTGAGCTTGTACTTCACGACGAACTGCAGACCCGCGTACGCCTGCGCGCCGCCGCCGTAGTGATCCTCCGGCCGGCCGGGTTTGCGCAGCGAGAGCGCGGCCATCAGCCGGGCCAGGAATTGCCATTCGCGGGTCTTCGAGCCCCACACCTGCGCGCCGCCGCCGGGCGCGTTCTCGCTGGTCGTCTCCGCGTAGGCGTCGATCAGCCGGGGGTTGACGATCCGGGTGGCGACCGCGAGGTCGAGGCGGCCGCCGTCGTCCTCGGTGGTCAGTGGCTCCGGGCTCCAATGGTCGTCGGCCATCGCGCCGAGGTTGGCCGCCTGCCGGTGGACCGTGAACTGCTCGTTCAGCTCGGTCCACAGTGGCATGCCCTCGGCCAGCGCCTCGTCGGCGCGCAGGCCGGCGAGCTGCCGGTGCGATCCGTAGGCCTGGGTGTCGCGGGCGGTCCGGCGGACCAGATCCCGCAGGCGCGCGGCGCCGGGCATCGACTCGACGTACTGCCAGTCGGTGACGGCCGGGGCCCCGCCGGCCGGGTCGTCCACGTAGTCGCGCAGGGTGCCCAGGTCGGTGCTGGTCCGGCGGTGCAGCTCGCCGTCGACCGGGTCGGTCACGCCGACCGGGAGGTCGGTGGCCTGGTCGGGCACCGCGCTCTTGGAGTAGAGCACCCGCACCGGGTGGTTCTCGGCCAGCCGGTAGGCGGGAACCCGGCGGCCGCGTACCCGGACGTGGTGGGGCCGGGTGCCCTCGACCACGCGAGCGGACGTCGGCTTGACGGTCCGGCCGAGCCCGACCCGGCTGCGGCGGTCCCGGCCGAGCGACGTCGTGTACGTGTACACGGTCACCACCAGCCGCAGGTCGCCGGCGTACATCTCGGAGTCCGGGGTGCCGCCGTGCAGCGCCGTGTCCTGGCCGGTGATGTCCACGCCGCCGTCGTTGCCGCGCCGGTGGCCGAGCTCGATCCCGCCGCCGCCGGTGATGCCGGTGTTGACCACGCCGCCGGCGAACCGCCCGATGTACGCGCCCTCGGCGGCCACCGTCCCGCGCCACTGGCTGCCGGCCGCGATCCCGTCCTGCTCGACGGTGCCTTGGAAGTTGCGGACGGCCACGCCCGGCTTGGTGCCCCGATACTCCAGGTCGCCGGGGTGCACGGCCCGGACCTGCACGACCATGTGCCGGCGGCGGAACAGCCCGGTGCGGGTGAGCACCGCCCCGATCCCGCCGTTGAGCAGCGCGGTGTAGTTCTGCCGCAGCGCCGGCACGGACAGCACCCGGTCCAGTTCGGCCTGGTTGCGCTGCCGTTCCGCGGCCGAGCTGGCCAGCCGCATGTGGCTGGCGACGCCCACGGTGCGGAACTTGGGCAGGAAGCCGCCGCCGACCCGCCGGATCAGCCGGTCGGTGTTGCCGATCATCTGCCGGAACTGGCTCATTCCCAGCGGCATCGCGTGCCCGCCGGCCGTGGCGAAGTCGGGCGCCGGCCGGGGTTCGATCCCGGCCGGGGCGGGGCCGGGATGCGGCAGCCCGAGCAGCTCGTCGGCGACGGTGGTGGGGAGCCGGGTGAGCACGGTCAGGTCGAGCGTGATCGGCCCGGCGGTGCGCGGCCGGAACCGGGGGTGGCGGAACGCGTTCAGACGTACGCCGGGCTTGATCGTCACCCGGATCGTCATCTCGGCGAGGGTGTTGGGGATGTCCTTGAACTCGGTGCCGGTCCGGCTGGTGCTGGTCTGCTTGGCCGAGGCGCGGACGCTGCGCCGGAAGCCGAGCGAGAACCGGGCCTGCACCCAGGCCAGTCCGAAGCCCCACCGCATCGGCACCACGCTGCCGCCCGCGCCGACCTGGCTGACGTGCTGCTCCTTGCTGCTCTGACTGACGCCCGGCTGCCACCGGAAGGACGACTTCCCGATGTCGTAGACCTTGCGGATCCGGGTGACCTCGGCGCCCAGCTCCAGGCTGAGCGCCTGCCGGCGGGACGGGCTGAGGATCAGCGGCGAGTGCGCGGGGCTCTCCGCGGCCGGCATCAGCTGCCCGAGGAGATTGGCCTCGGTGATCAGGGCGCGGACCTGCTCGCGGCTGAGGGTGCCGGGGTCCACCACGCCGGTCCGCTCGAGCCGGCGCAGGATCTCCTCGGCGGCGTGGTTCCAGGACAGGTCCCGCTCGGTGTCCGCGAACCGGGCGTTCATGATCCGGACCGCGCTGGTGTTCTCGACCAGCGTGCTGATGTCGAAGTCGGCGGCCACCCGCTCGTTGTCGGCCGGCGTGGCCAGGGCGATGTCCTGGAGCGCGTGGAAGGACACCTGGGCCGTGATGTCGCCGTCGGCGGGGGCCTCCGCGGCGGTGGCCGGCACCGGGGCGGGCGGGTGGCCGGGCTTGGTGGCCCGGATCGTGAACCGGACCGGGGACGTCACCCGGTCGGCCCGTTCGCCGCCGCGGACGTTGTGCGAGTCGAACAGGGTCGCGCCGGACTCGGTGTTCTCGGTGGCGGCGGCCAGGGCCACCTCCGCGGTGAAGCCGCCGCCCGGACCGTACCGGCCGCCGATCATCACGCCGGTGCCGAAGGTCAGGTTCTCGCCGCTGGTGGCGCTTTCGACCACGGCGGTGGTGGCGTCGTTGCGGGTGTCGTACCTGGTGCCGTCCCGGCGGGTGAACGTCTCGGTGCCGGTGAGCCGGGTCGGCGCGACCGTGACGCTGTGCCGGCGCCCCCAGCCGTCCTTGACGTCGAAGGTGCGCCCGCCGGTCACGAAGAACGACTGCAGGTCGGTGCGCAGCGCTTCCTCGATCGCCGCGGTGTCCACCGAGACGCCGTCGCGGCCACCCCAGGTCAGCCGGGCCACGTGCGGCCGGATCCGAGCCCGGATCTGAGCCTTCGCGGCGTCGGCGACCTGGGTGACGAGGGCGTCCAGGTCGGCCACCCCGTCGGCCTCGTAGAGCAGCTCCGGGCGCTGAATGTACTGGCCCATCTCGGGCGGCGAGACCAGGGTCAGCCCGGTGCCGTCGTCCGGCGCGTCCCGGGCGGTGATGCCCTCGAACGCGAACTCGTCGTTGAGCGTGTCCCACGACTCGCTGTCGCCGGTGAACAGCTGCCAGGCCTTGCCGCCGACCGAGATCGGCTCGCCCGGATGCGTGACCGTGCCGACCCGGACCTGCCCGTCCGGGGTGAGCACGTCCTGGCGGGTGGCGACCGACAGCAGCCGCGCGAACTCGGCCGACACCTCGCCGTTGTAGCAGGCCAGCAGCGTGATCGTGCGGTCGCCGGGGATCGGGCCGAGGATCTGGGCGACCTGGTCCGGCGACAGCCGCACGGTGCCGCCGTCGCGGGTCGGCACGCTGACCGCGGGCGGGCCCTCGCCAGGTGTGCCGTGGACCATGACGACCGGCCCCTTTCCGGCCGGCCCGGTTCCGTTCAGCACCGCGCGATCGCCGATCCGCGCCAGGTCGTCGTCGGAGAGCAGGGTGAGGCCGTCCCGGCCGTCCGGGCCAGGTCGCAACAGCAGGGGTACGCCGTCCGCGAGCCACTCGCCGTCCGGCGTCCGGGACACCTCCGTGGTGACCGGCGTGGCCGGGGCCGGCACGTCGGCCGGGGGCGCCCAGACCAGCGTGACCGGCTCACCCGGCGCGAAGCGGATGAGTGGCTCGCCACCTTCCCGGTGGCCGCCGACGATGGCGTCGAACATGGCCTGGTCGGCCGGATCGTCGAACCGGGCCGGGTCGGTGGGATTGTCGCGGCTCCAGCGCATGTGCGCGCCGTGCATGACACCCATGTCGGCGGCGACCATCAGGTCGACGACCTGCCGATAGCTTGCGGCGTCGAGCTCGGCCTCGCCCGGCCCGCCGTCGCTGGCCGGGCCGGGCACCCGGATGTCGAAGACGTCGTGGTCGCCGGTGATCGGGACGAACCGGTTGCCCGGGCCGCGCAGCCCGAGAACGCCGTGGTGGATGCCCATGGTGCCGCCGCTGACGGCGGCGCCCACCTTGGGCGCGAGCCGTTCGAACTCGGCGGTCCGCTGGTCGAGCCGGTTCTGCAGGGCCGTGCGCTCGGCGCCGGTGGCGTCCGGCGGGATGCGCATGACGGTGGTGTCGTCGAGACCGTGGGCCGGAGCGCCGTCCGGCCGCATCAGGCTGACCAGGCCGACCGTGCCGGGGCTCGCACCCAGCCGTACGTCCAGCGTCGTGATGGTCTTGGCCTTGACCGGCTGCGGTTTGAGACCGGCCAGGCCGTCCGCCCAGTGGACTACCGCGGGGTTGGTGGGCCGGACGTAAACGGCCAGGCCGTGCTCGTCGGCGAAGTTCTGGAACCGGCCGGCCGACCGTGGTGGCATCCCGTACCGGTCGCGCAGGGTGGCCGCGTCGGGGTTCGCCAGCGTGCTCGGCCGGGCCGCCGGGCCGGCCGGGACCGTGGTCAGCGGCGTGCCGCGGACGCCGTCGCCGACGGGTGCGGCGCCGGTGCCCGCGGCGGGGAAGTCGCGCTCCCGGTTCCACACCGTCAACTGATCATGGAAGGTGGCCCCCTCGGGGGTGACCGGGAGCGGCACCTCGTCACCGACCGCGACGAAGCTGGACTGGAAGTCGTCGAGCCGCCGGTAGTGGTCCTGGAGAGCCGCCCACCACTCGCTCTCCCGGGCGTTCCGGGCGTCCACCAGATCCTGGTCGGGGTCGCCCTGATAGCGCGCCCGGGCCTCGGCGTCGGCCGCGTCGACGAACCGGTCGGCCAGCCGCGTGAGGTCCGCCGAGCCCCGGACCAGCGCCTCGAAGTCGTCCTTGGCCTGTTGCGGGGCGCCGTCGTCGATGCCCAGGACCCGGCGTGCCTCGGCCAGCCCGGTCCGCACGACGACCCGGACCTCCTTGCCGGTCCCGTCCGCCTCCGGGTGCCGGCCGGTGATCTGGTTGGTGAGCGTGCTGGACATCTCGGGGCGGGTCACGTACTCGATGAGCACCGACGGGTTCTCCGGCTTGACGTTGCCGTACGACGTCGCCCCGGAGTCCTCGCCGCTGGCCACCGCCGCGGTGTCGCCGCTGGCCGGACCGGTGCCGGAGTTCTCCAGCGCCTGGTACGGGTCACCCATGTACCCGCGGCCGAGGAGCAGCCGCGGCATGTGGCTGCGCACGTCCTGCTGGGTCATCGCGGTGCCGGTGTTGGTGGAGGTCTGCGAGATGTGCTCGCGGTACACCGTGGCGTCCAGGCCGGCCAGCCGCGCCCCCACCGGCACCAGCCCGAGCTTGGGCAGTGCCGACCGCATCCGGGCGTCCGCGCCGGGCACCGCCGGGAAGTCCAGCTTGTCGGCCGACAGCAGTTGCGCCGTGTTGGGCAGGAGCACGTCCGGCGTCAGGCCGGAGCGGACCTGGTTGGCGCCCGGATAGCCGGGCTTGTGCAGCCGGTCGCTGCCTTTGGCCAGCATGTCGGTGGCCATGGCCTGCAGCGTCCGGGCGCCACCGAAGTCCTCGGGGGTGAACCGCGGCGGGATCAGCAGCCCGTTGCGGATGTCCCAGCCGGGTTCCGGGCCCTTGGCCGCGCCGGGCTTGTAGGCGCCGGGTGAGCGCAGCGGCGCCGGGCGGTGCGACGTCTCGCTGGTCCGCAGATCACCGGCCCAGCGGTCCACGGTCACGCTCTCCTGGAACGTGACCGTGCCGTCCGGCAGGACCGGCTTGCCGCGGTGATAGACCTTGATCTCGAAGGTCGGCGTGAGCACGATCCGCGCCTTCACGCCGCGGGCCGAACTGATGTTGTTGTCCCGGGTCTCGGTCTCGATCGCCGAGGTGTGCCCGGTCAGGTGGGTCGAGGCGTACTGGTGACCGGCGCCGATCGCGGCCTGCTTGCCGTCCGGGTTGATGATCGCGCTGCCCGCGGCGCCGGCGAAACCCTGACCGCCGCGGGCGGTGCGGACCACCTCGGCCGAGCCGCGGGTGCCGACCGTACGCACGTCCACGTCGTCGTGGTCGGCCTGGAACCCGTCGAAGACGATCTCCTCCTTGAGGGTCGCTTCAAGGCGTACGTCGTACAGGTGCTGGGTGACCTTGCCGGTCTCGGCGTGGATCAGTGAGACGCCGCCGTCGAACAGGCTGCCCCACGACCGCTTCACGCCGCCCTTGCCGAGCGTCTGGAGCATCCGGCGCCGGTTCAGCATCGGGTCGGCCAGGCTTTTGCCGGTCATCGAGTCCAGGATCGGCCTCAGGTGCTTGGCCTGCCCCGGGTTGTCCGCGATGGCCTGCCGCAGCGCCTCCTTGGCCGGATCGACCAGCGACGGCACCTTCCGGAAGACCTGCAGCCCCTGGCCGGGCGAACGACCCGGCGGCAGCGTGACCGTCACGTCCCGGATCCCCGGGTTCGCCGGCGGCGCGGTCAGCAACCCCATCGCGATCGCCTGCGCCTCGGTCACCCGCAGGTAGACGCCGTTCTTGACGACCGCGCTGTGCTGCACCGTCTTGTGATGCTCCCACCTGCCCGGCTGCAACGGACCCGGGACCATCGACTTCGGGAAGCGCGCCGGGCTGGACACCTCGGCCGCGGCCGTCACCCGCATGTCGGCCACCACCAGGTACGTGCGGTCGCGGCCCTTGCGGTTGTTGGAGTTCCGCTCGGTGAAACCGCTGACCTTGCCCTTGCCGCGGGTGAGCTTGTAGCTGAGCAGCCGCTGGTAGCCGGCCTGCCCGGTCGCGCCACCGCCGAACCTGTCCTGGTCGGTGCCCGGCTTGCGCAGCGACACACCGCCGACCACGCGGGCCAGGAACTGCCGCTCCCGCGTCTTCGAGCCCCACACCTGCGTCCCGCCGCCCGGCGCGTTCTCGCTGGTCGTCTCGGCGTGCACGTCGACCAGCCGAGGGTTGACGATGCGGGTGGCCACGGCCACGTCCAGCTGGCCGCCGTCGTCCATGGTGGTCAGTGGCTCCGGCGACCACTGCGCCTCGGTCATCGTGGCCAGGTTCGCGGTCTGCCGGTTGACCGTCATCCGGTCGGTCAGCTCCGACCAGATCGGCATGCCCTCGGTCAGTGCATCGTCGCCGCGCAGGCCGCCCAGCTGCCGGTGCGACGACCGCTCGCCGTAGTTCTGGGTGTCCCGGGCCGCCTGCCGGACCAGGTCCAGGGTCTCCTTGGCGCCCGGCATCGACTCCACGTACTGCCAGTCGGTGACCGTGGTCTCGCCGTCGTCGGCCGGCCGGTCCACGAAGTCCCGCATCGTGTCCAGATCGGTGGCGGTCCGGCGTTCCAGGTCCCGGGTCTCGCGGGCCTGGACGGTCATCGGGTTCGCGTCCAGGGCCGCCTGCGGCACCGCGCTCTTGCTGTAGAGGACCTCGACCGGCTTGCTCTCGGTCAGCGTGTAGCGGGGGATGTCCTGGCCGCGGACCCGGACGTCGTCCCGGGTGAACGCGGTGCCGAGGGCGGGCTTGGCGGGCTTGGCCGTGCGCCCGAGGCCGACCCTCGACCCCGGGTCGTGGCCCGGGGCGGTGCGGAAGGTGTAGACCGTCACCCTGAGTTCGAGCTGACCCGCGTACGCCTCGGAGTCCGGCGTTCCGCCGTGCAGCGACGTGTCCTGGCCGCTGGTCTCCACCCCGCCGTCGCGGCCCCACCGATGGCCGGCCTCGACGCCGCCGCCGATGGTCAGGCCGGTGTTGACCACGTTGCCGGGAATCCGCCCGATGAACGCGCTCTCGACCGCCACCGCGCCCCGCCACTGACCGCCCGCCGCGACCCCGTCCTGCAGGCCCGACGACTGGAAGTTGCGCACCGCCACACCCTTGCGCTCACCGGCGTAGCGCAGTTCGTCCGGATGCACCGCCTCGACCCGGACGACCGTGTGCCGGTCGCTGAACAGGCCGGTTCGGGTGAGTACGGCGGACACGCCACCGTTGAGCAGCGCGGTGTAGTTCTGGCGCAGCCCCGGGACGGACAGGACCCGGTCCAACTCGGCCTGGTTGCGCTGCCGCTCCGCCGAGGAACTGGCCAGGCCCATGCGCTTGGCCACCCCATCGTTGCGGTACCGCGGCAGGAAACCCCCGCCGACCCGCCGGATCAACGTCTCGGTGCTGCCGAGCAGACCCCGGAACCGGCCCATCCCCAGCGGCATGGCGTGGCCGCCGTGCTGCGCGTACGGAGGTGCGGGCTTCCCCGGTGTGTCCTCCGTGGGCGGGGCCGGGCTGCCCGGGTCGGCCGGCGTCGGCGGATTGAGGAGCTCGGCCAGCTTGTCCTGGGGGAGCCGGGACAGCACGGTCAGCTCCACCTCGATCGGGCGGGCGCCTGCCGGCCGCGGCATCGGATGGCGGAACGCGTTGAAGCGTACGGCGGGATCGATTTTGACCTTGATCTTCATCTCGGTCAGGGTGTTGGCGATGTCCTTGAACTCGGTGCCGGTCCGGGTCGTGCTGGTCTGTTTGGACGACGTGGTCGTGTTGCGGCGGAAACCGGCCGATATCCGGGCCTGCACCCAGGCGAGCCCGAAGCCCCACCGGATCGGCACCACACTGCCGCCCGCGCCGACGTTGCTGACGTGCTGCTGCTTGCCGGTCTCGGTGATGCCCGGCTGCCACCGGAACGACGACTTCGCGATGTCCGCGACCGTCTTGATCGAGGTGACCTCGGCGGTCATCTCCAGGCCGACCGCCTGCCGCCGGGACGGGCTCAGGATCAGCGGCGAGTGGGCCGGGCTCTCGACCGCCGGCATCAGCTGGCCGAGGATGTTCGGCTCGGTCAGCAACGACCGCACCTGGTCGCGGCTCAGGCTGCCGGTGTCGACCACACCGGACGCCTTCAGCTGGTGCAGGATTTGCTCGGCGGCCTCGTTCCAGGTGATCGTGCCGTCGGCGTCCGGGTCGAGCTTGGCGTCCTTGATGCGGATCGGGCTGGTGTTCTCGACCAGCGTGGCCACGTCGAACTCGCCGGTGCGGCTCTCGTCCCGGGGCCTGGACGTGGCGATGTCGTCCAGTGCGTAGTAGGAGATGTCGGCCACGATCGCGTCGCCCGCCGGGGGAGTCGCGCTGTGCATCGGGGGCGCCGCCGGTGGGTGGCCGGGCCTGGTCGCGGTGACCGTGAACGACGTCGGGGACTCGACCAGGTTGGTCGTGCCGCCGCCCCGGACGTTATGCGAGTCGAACAGGGTCGAACTCGACTCGGTGTTCTCCGTCGCCTGGGCCAGCGCCACCTCGCCGGCCACCCCGCCGCCCGGGCCGAAGCGGCCGCCGATCGTGATGCCGGTGCCGATGGTCAGGCTCTCGCCGGAGGTCTGGGTCTCCCGCATGGCCGTGGTGGCGTCGACGCGGGTGTCGAACTTCGTGGCGTCCTGGCCGATCCAGGACTCGGTGCCGGTGTGCCGGGTCGGGGCGACGGTCACGCTGTGCCAGCGGCCCCAGCCGTCCTTGACGTCGAAGGTGCGGCCGCCGGACACGAAGAACGACTGCGGGTCGGTGCGCAGGGCGTTCGCGATCGGGGTGGTGTCGACCGAGATGCCGTCGCGGCCGCCCCAGGTCATCCGGGCCACGCTCGGGCGGACCTGGGCGCGCACCTTCGCCGTCGCGGCGTCGGTGATGTCCTGGATCAGCCGGTCGGGGTCCTTGATCCCGGCGGCGTCGTAGAGCAGGTCGGGATTCGTGGCGTACTGACCGAGCTGCTCCGGAGTGGCCTTCGGCAACGCCGGCGCGGGCGTGGTCTCCGCCTCGGGCGCGGTCTCCGTCTCCGCCTCGGGCGCCGTTTCCCTCGCTGCTTCGGGCGCGGTCTCCGTCTCCGGCGTCGCTTCCGTCTCCGGGGGTGGCTCGACCGAGCCGGCCATCCACTTGGCGAAGCGGGAGAGCGGGTTGTCGCTCGGTGGTGGCGGCGCCGGGGCGGCGTGAGGCACCAGCGCGTTGCTCTCGTCGGTCATCCAGCCCATGCGCGCGAAGTTCTCGGCGAAGGTGCGGTCGTAGCCGGAGAGATCCTCGTTGCCGTACTGGGCGAGCAGCCGATAGATCAGGTTCGGCCCGGTGAGCACGAAGGCCGTCTCACCCGGGTTTCCCGCGCCCATGCCGCGGATCATGTCCGGGTCCGGCAACATGGCCCGCAGGTCCTTGACGAACGCCATGCCCGGCGGCGCGACGATGAAGTTGTTGTTCGGCGGATAGTCCAGCCGGCGACGGTACGCCTCGGCCAGGCCGTCGGGATCGGCCAGCAACCCCTCGACGTCACCCCACGGCAACGGGTTGTCGCTCTCGTTGGCCCGGTTGATGAAGTCCGCGAGGTCGTCGCGGTCCCGCCAGAAACCGGCGATGTACGGGACATCGGTGTCGGTGTTGCTGAGGGAGTATCCGTCGCGGGGCAGGTCGATCGAGCCCGGGGCGATGTCGATGTCGACGTACATCCCGCCGAAGTTGTCCAGGATCCCGTACCGGAGGATGTCGGCCGCCATCGACCAGCCCTTGATGTCCAGGGCGGCCTGGACCTTGTCCTGCGTCGCGTACGGATCGCCGTCCGGGAAGAGGATGCCGGTGTCCTGGACCCGGCCGCCGGCCCGGGCGAACGGCCCGTCCAGGAAGGCGGCATTGGCCTGGCGCGTGGCCGGATCGGTCCACAGCACGGTCGACCAGTCCTTGGCGTCGGTGGTCCTCGCCCAGTCGAGGAGGTTGGCCTGCGCGGACGGGCTGAGCTTGGCGCCGCCGACCCAGATGAGGTGAGCGATCGGCGGCACGTTGGGGTCGCTGCCCGGCCGGCCCATCACCGGCGGCGGCATGGCCGCGTCCGGCGGCGGCCCATCGGGTGCCGGGTCGGGTGCCGGGTCGGGGCCGACCAGATCCGTCGGGGTGTGGGTGGGCCAGTCCGGCAGCGCCGCGTCGCCGAGGTTGGTGGGCAGGAAGTACGCATCGGCGTCGTCCGGCCAGACGGCCAGGTCACCGGACTGACCGTCGAGGTAGAGCACGTCGCCGCCGTGGTTGACGACGTTGAAGGCGTGGGTGATGTTCTTGCCGTCCTGGCGGATCACCACGATGCCGCGGGCGCCCGGCCCGGCCCGGTCCACGACGGTGGTGAGCGAGTCCCGGTCGGGGACCGCCAGCAGCGGCCCGCCGGTGTAGTTGAGCAGGTGCTGCGCCGGGCTGTGCGGCGTCGGCGGCACGATCTGCAGGCCGCCGCCGGCCAGGACGTCATCGACCACCGTGGCGATCAGCACGCAGTTGGTGAGACCCTCGCCGCCGTCGTTGCGGGCCGGGTTGACCATCGGCAGCCAGTCCAGGTCGCGGCGGACCAGCTCCGGGTTGATCGGGATCGTGGTCGGGCTGTCGGCGGTGACCGGGCCGGTCGAGGGCGCGCCGGTCATCCACCTGGCGAACCGGCCGAACGGGTTCTTCGGGGTCGTGGTCGCCGGCGGCGGAGCCTTGCTGGTCGATGGGACCAGGGAGTTGCTCTCGTCGGTCATCCAGCCCAGGCCGGTGAAGTTCTCGGCGAACTCCAGGTCGTAGGTCGAGTGGTTCTCGTTGCCGTAGTCGCTGAGCACCTGATAGATGACGTTGGGGCCGGTCAGGACGAAGGCGGTCTCGCCCGGGTTGTCGGCGCCCCTCGTGCGGATGGTGTCCGGGTCGGGCAGCTTGGCCCGCAGATCCCGGAAGAACCTCATCCCCGGCGGCGCGACGATGAAATTGTTGTTCGGCGGGTAATCGAGCCGTCGCCGGTAGGCCTCGGGCAGGCCGTTCGGATCGGCGAGGAGCTCGTCGAGGTTGTTCCAGGGCAGCGGGTTGTCGCTCTGGTTGGCCCGGTTGATGAAGTCCGTGAGGTCGTCGTTGTCCCGCCAGAACCCGCCGACGTAGGGGACGTCGGTGTCGGTGTTACTCAACGCGTAGCCCTGCGGCGGCAGGTTGATCTGCCCCGGCGCGATGTCGATGTCGACGTACATGCCGCCGAAGTCGCCCAGGATCCCGTACCGCAGGATGTCGGCCGCCATCGACCAGCCCTTGATGTCCAGGGCGGCCCGCACCTGGTCCCGGGTGTTGTAGGGGTCGTCGTCGTGGAATAGCACGTCGGTGTGCTGGATCACGCCGCCGGCCTGCTCGAACGGCCCGTTCAGGAAGGCGGCGTTGGCCTGTTCGGTGGCCGGGTCGGTCCAGAGCACCGTGCCCCAGCCGCTCTCACTGGTCTTCTTCGCCCAGTCGAGCAGGTTGGCCCGCGCGGACGGACTGAGCGTCCCGCCGCCGACCCAGATCAGATGCGTCGTCCGCGGAACCGTCGGGTCCGTGCTCGGCTTCCCCATCACCGCCCCCGCCGGCGGCACCACCGCCTCGGGCTCAGGCTCGGGCTCGGCGGTCGTGGGCTCGGGTGTCGGGCCGGCTGTGGGCTCGGGTGTCGGGTCGGTCGTGGAGGCGGGTCCCGGGGTGTCGCCGGGCCGGTCGGTGAGGGTGAGGCCGGTGGGGTCGTCCGGGGCGTCGATCGCGGTGATGCCCTGGAAGGGGCCGCCCACGTCGTTGACCACGTCCCACGGATCGCCGTCACCGGTGAACAGCAGCCACGGCCGATCCCCGACCGAGACCGGCCGGCCGGGCCGCGTCTCGGCGCCCACCCGCACATCCCCCGACGGCGTCAGCACCTCTCGCCCGGTCACCTCGGACAGCCGCTGCGCGAAGCCGGCCGAGACCTCCCCGTCATAACAGGCCAGCAGCGTGATCGGCGCATTCTCCGGGGTCGGGCCGAGGATGTCGGCGACCTGCTCCGGCGTGAGCGGGACGCTGCCGGTGCTGCCGTCCGGGTTACGGGTCGGCGCGCTGACCGTCGGCGTCCCGTTGCCCGGCGTGCCGTGCACCATGACCACCGGCCCCCCGGTGGGAGGCAGCACCGGCCGTCCGCCGATCGACGCGAGGTCATCGCCGGAGAGCAGCGTGATGCCGTCCCGGCCGTCCGGCCCGGGCGTCACCATCACGGGTACGCCGTCAGCAAGCCAGACACCGTCCTGACTACGCGTGACCTCCACCGGCGGCGTAGTCGTCCCGCCATCCGTCGTCGTGGTCTCATGCGGCCCGGTCTCGGTGCTGCTGGCGTCCTTCGTGGTGGTGCTCGTCGTGTCGCTGTCGCTTTCGGTGCCGGTCGTGTTCGTGTCAGCGGTGTTCGTTTCGGGTGAGCTGGTGCTTTCACTCGTGACCGGGCTCGGCTCGTTGCCGGAGCTGCTGGTGTCCGTGGTGGTTCCGTCAGCGGTGACCGGCTGCGGTCCGGACGTGCTCTCGCTGCTGGTCGTCAGCGGATCCTGGCTCGAGTTGCTGCTCATGTCGCCGGTCGTCGAACTCTGCGACACCGGCTGCGGCTTGCCGTCCCCGGACTGCGACGCCCCTTGGTTGGAGCCACCGGACGTCGACGGATGCTGCCCCGGCGATTGCTGCCCACCCGGCGGCGGCGTTCCTTGCCCACCCGGCGGCGGCGCCGCGACCGGCGGAGGCGGTGCACCTTGCGCGACGGGCGGCGGCGCTCCCTGAGAAACAGGCGGCGGAGCCCCGTCCTGGGACGTCTGCTGTTCGGGTGGTCCGTCCTGCGAGGTCTGTCGCTCGGGCGGTCCGTCCTGAGTGGACGACTGTTGTGGTGGCGGATTGTCGTTGGCCGGCTGCTCCTGTGGGCCGTCCTGGTTGTCAGGCGGCGTCTGCTGGTTGTCGGGCGGCGCCTGTTGGTTGTCGGGGGGCGTCTGCTGGTTGTTCGGGGAGGAGGTGTCGGTGTTGGGCAGTGCTTCGGTGGGAGGCGATTGAGGGACGTCGGTGATCGTGGACGGGCTGTCCGTCGTGGAAGTCTCGGGCGTGGGGGACTTCTCGGTCACCGGGCCGTGGGGCGGCGGGCCGTCGCCATCGCCTCCGCGGTTGTCCCAGTCCTCGCGCATGTTCTTGCCGAACTTCTCGCCGGCGAACTCCACCGAACCGGACGTCAGGCCGGACAGCGCCGCGCCGTGGATGTTCCCGCCCGTGCTCCAGTCGATCTCCTCGCCCTGGCTGATCGCCCACAGGATCTCGGTGAGCACCTCGGTGCTCATCTCGTGCGCGGCGTTCTCCGCGTACTCCTTCATGAAGTTCCCCGCCTGCACGTGCGGCGGCGGCTTCGGCGTGGGCGTCGAATCCGGCTTAGGAGCAGGCGTGGGGTCCGGCTTGGGCGTGGGTGTCGGGTCCGGTTTGGGCTCGGGCTTGGGGTCCGGATCGGGCTTGGGCGTGGGCGTGGGATCCGGTTTGGGGTTGGGGGTCACGTCGGGCTTGGGGATCGGGGTGGGGCCGTCGGGCTTCGGCTTGGGATCGGGCAGGCCGTCGAGGACGTCGTCGCCGAGGCCGTTCTTGCCGAAGAACTTCTTGAACAGGTTGGCCAGCCCGCCACCCGCCCCGCCGAGCAGCAGCCCGACCGCGCCACCGAGCGAGCCGACCGCGGCCGAGTCGCTGACCTTGTCCCAGTCGATGTGGTCGCGGTGCCCCTCGCGGATCTGGATCGCCTGCACGACCAGGTCCATCAGCACCTGCATGCCGATGCCGACGACCTGGGAGACGACCACCGCTACGATGGCCCGGGCCAGCCAGGCCCAGATCTTGAACCGGCCGACCAGGAACCGGGCGGCCATCGCGGACAGCGATCCGGGGAAGAAGAACGCGATCGCCATCGCGATCATGAACTCGATCATCAGCTCGATGAGCGTGGCGATGATCATGTACTTGGCGTACTCGACCTCGGTGGCCGCGCCGTCCATGTCGTCGCCGAGCCGATTCACGTAGCGCGACGACAGGCCGATGAAGCCGGGGTCGTTGGTGTACTGCTGCAACGCCTCGACGACCGCGGTGTTGGACTGCCCCTCCACCGCGTCGTCGATCTCGGTGATCGCCTTGCCGAACAGCGGCAGGATCTTGGCGATCTCCGCTGCCGCATCCCGATGGACCTGGGCGAGCTGCCAGAGCTTGTCCTCGTCGGAGCCCGGGAACTGTTCGCCGGACAGCCAGAACTGGAAGTTGTTCAGCTCGTCGGACACGTCCATGCCCATAGGGAGGCTCCCGCGTCAGTGCGGGTTGTGGCCGGCGCCGGCCTCGGCGGTGGCGCTCTCCTCGACCTTGGCGAAGAAGTCGGCCATGTCCTTGGTAGCGCCGACATCCCCCTCGCTGGCCCGCTCGATCATCACGAGCAGGCCCTTGGTCGTCTCGGGGGCCTGGGTGACCAGCTGGGTCACGTACTCGTCGAGATCGGAGTTGCGGTGGTGCAGCACGACCTGGCCGACGTTCGCGACGGCCGTCTCGTAAGCCAGGATCGCGGCCTTGATCTGCTCGGCCGCCCCGCGCAGCGCCGGGCTGTTGAGCGCCTCGGTGTCGACGCCGACGGTGCCGCTCACGGCTGGTCCTTCCGGCCCTGACGCGGCTGCTTGGCCTCGTCGAAGACCTGGGTGATCTCGCGCAGGGTGGCGTCGAAGTCGACCGGTCCGGTGAGCATGTCGAGCACCGGCATTCCGGCCGGCAGGAGCTCCGCGAACAGGCTGGCCGCCTTGCGCCGGGCCTCGTCCTGGGCGGCGCGGATGGTCTCGACGATCAGTGTGCCGAGCTCGGCCGGCGCCATCGTGCGGTACGCGCCGGTCAGGAACTTGACCTCGGTCGGCTCGCCCTGGGCGTTCACGGTGACGGTCACCGCACGGTTCTTCGAGGTGACCGTGGTGGTGGCCTCGGCGATCCGCGCCTCGAACCCGGCCACCTTGGCCTTGTGCTCCTCGAACTCGGCCATGGCCTGTTCGAGCCGGTTCTGCAGGGGACTGCTCACGAACGCCTCCTCATCGTCGTCGGTGACCTCCCGCCCGGAGGTGGAAAGCCGTGGTGGCGGCCCGCCCTGGGGGAGCGGGAAGCCTCGGCGGCCCGGTCCGGGGGAGCGGGCCGCCGATCGGGCTAGTGGCCGCGGGCCCGGCCGCCGCGGGCCGGGGTCTGCGGCCCGGTCGGCTGCTTGGGAGCCGGCGCCCACGGGTCGCGCTCGTCGCGGTCGCCGTCGGTGTGCCCGTCGCGGCCGATCACGGCGGGCGAGACGTCCGGGTCGGTGCCCCAGACCTCCTCGTCCTCGGCCAGCCAGGTGGTGCGCTCGCGCTCCTTGTCCTGCCCGCCCATCGCGCCCGGGGGCATCATGGGCGGCATCATCGGGGGAACGCCGCCCGCGCCGAGCCCGCCCGCCGCCGGCGTGGCGCCGCCGCCGGCCAGACCGCCGGCGCTCGATCCGAGCCCGCCGATCGGGGTGCCGTCGGCGTTCAGTCCGCCACCGGCGGGGGTGTAACCGGGGTAGCCGCCGCCCTCGAAGCCGCCGCCTCCACCGCCGCCTCCGCCACCGGCCCAGGCGCCGTTGCCGCCGTACGCGCTGGTGCCGAAGTCCATGCCGGTCTCGCCGGGAACGGTGCCCAGCGGCCCGATGTGCATCCCGCCGTTGGAGGGCTGGTTCGGCGTCCACGGGGTGAGGGAGCTGCCGTCGCCACCGAAGCCGAGACCGCCGCCGTCGTCGCCGCTGCCACCGATGTCGCCGATGCTGTTGCCGCCGCCCGGGGTGAACTCGGCGCTGCCGCCGCCGGAGAAGCCGCCGCCACCCGCCCCGCCGCCGGCGAAGCCACCGCCACCGCCACCGGCCGAGCCACCGCCACCGGGGGCGAACTCGAAGTCGCCACCGCCGGAGAAGCCGCCGCCGCCGTTGTTGTCGCCGATCGAGCCGAAGCCGCTGCCCCCACCGGGTCCGCCGGTGGCGCCGGCCGAGGAGAAGTCCGGTGTCTCGCCGGTGGCGTTGCCGAAGTTCGGCGGGTTGTTTCCGCTGCCGTTGCCCGTGATGTCAGACCGGTCCACATTCGACGGGGTGAACTCGAAGTCGCCACCGGGCGTACCGCCGCCGGACATCCCGCCGCCGGACCCGTTGCCGTCTCCGCCCTCGGCGAAGTCGTCGAGGCCATCGATGTCGAAGTTGCTCCCGCCGCCGGCGCCGTCGCGGTTCCCGTTGGCGCCGCGGCCGCCGCCCCCAGGCGTGAAGAAGGCGCTGCCGCCCCCGCCGCCGCCGAAGTTGCCGCCGCCGCCGGCGCCATCACCCCCGCCGCCGTTGCCGCCGCCGGGAACGAACTCGAAGTCGCCGCCGCCGCTGTTCCCACCGCCGCCGCCCCCGCCGCCACCGGTGAAGTTGCCGCCCCCACCGTTCCCGCCGCCACCGCCGCCGTTGTCACCCCCGCCGGTGAAGTTGAAGTTGCCGCCTCCGCCGCCGCCGCCTCCGCCGCCGTTCCCATTGCCGTTCCCGTTCCCGTCACCCGGGTTGAAGTTGAAGTTCCCGCCGCCGTTGTTGCCGCCGCCGTTGTTCCCGTCGCCGAGGAAGTCGTTGATGTCGATCTTGCCGTCGCCGTTGGTGTCGGTGATGCCGCCGTTGTTGCCCCCGCCGCCCGGCGGCTGCTCCGGCTTCGGTCCCGGCTTCGGCACGAAGGTCCGGGTGTCGTGCATGTTCAGCCGGGTCTTGTCGAAGCTGTCCCGAAGCAGGGCGAACTGGGCGGTGATTGCCTGGTCGAGGATGCCGACGTTGGTCTTCCAGAAGTTCTGCATGTCGGTGTCGAGCTGCCCCCACGAGTTGCCGTCGAGGATGTTGTAGTCCTTCGCTCCGTTGCCGAAGTTCAGGTTGAAGTTCCACACCGTCAGCGTGCCCTCGTAGGCGGGCTGGCTCTTGAGTTTGTCCGCCTGGTCCTTCATCTGGTTGGTGACGTCGCTGATCATCTTCGCCGGGTCCGGCTTCTGGCCGAAGTCGTGCCAGGCGGCGGCGATCTTCTCCCAGAACGTACGGACCGCGGCCGCGTTGTCGTGCAGCATCTGGGTCCAGTCCTGGTTGGTCTTCAGGTCCTTCTGGAGCAGCATGAGCTCGGCCTTCAGATTCTCCAGCGTGTTCATGAACGCTGCTGCGGCCGTACCCTTGAAACCGCTGTCGTCCTCACCGACCTTGCCGATCTCGGTGTTGATCTTCTGGATCGCGGTGCCCAGCCAGGACCAGAGGTTGTAGTAGGTCTCCGCCGCCTGGTCCAGCGACGACGAGTTCAGCACGCTGCCGCCCGTGCCGCTGGCCAGCGCGGCGTCGGTGCTGGCCACGAACTGCTTGTACTTCTCGTGCGGGGAGTCCGCGCCGCCCATGTGGTAGTTGACGTCCCCGTCGAAGATCAGAACCTTGTCCGGGTTGGCTATCTGACCGGTCATGTTGGCGCCGGTCGGGCCGACCACCGAGTGGGTGTACGAGCCGCCGTCGAGCTTGCGGAACACGTTGAACTTGTTCGGGTCGGTCTGCGGCGCCGGCTCACGGCCCTCCGTACGCGGGGGGAAGACGGTGATCCACTTGGGGCCGATGAACTTGGTCCGGTCCATCGGCCCGGCGTCGAGCACGATGGTCAGACCTGATTCCCAGGGCTTGGTGGTGTCCAGCGGCTGCGTCATCGTTCTTCTCCAGGCGGCGGGGGGAGACCAGGGTCAGACGGTGGTGGGCGGTGCCGTGATCGAGCCGTAGTCGGCCAGGGACATGTTGGTCAGCTCGACCTCGTCGCCGGACTCGAGGATCTGGTCGAGCCGCTGCGCGTAGGTGTCGAGCTTGCCGTCGAAGGCGCCGAGCTTGCCGTCGACCTGGGTGCCGACCGTCGTGATCTTCGACTTCAGATTGACGCCGGCCTGGAAGTTCTTGCCGCCGGGCACCACGGACAGGGCGTTCAGGGGGTGGCCGTGCGGGTGGGCCTCGTCGCCCGGGTTCACGCCGCCGCGGACGATGGAGATCTGGTTGCGTACGCCCAGCAGCACGTCACGTACCGTGCCGATGAACGCTTCGTCGATCTTGATCACAGCCATGCCGTCTCCTCAGGGGTAGGGAGGGTACGGACGGGCCTTGCCGCCCGTACCCGGACTGCCGTGGGTCAGCTCGGGAAGAAGCCCGCGCCGGTCACGTCGGCGTTGACGTAGCCCTCGCCGATCCGGCCCAGGCTGGCGCCCTTGATGCCGAGCGCGGTCTCCATCTCGGTCATGCCCTGATTCCAGAGGATCTGGGCCTGGCCGTAGTTCTCGATCGCGAGACCGCTGTTCATCGCCTTGAAGTGCTCGGCCGCCGTCGTGAGGTCCTGGAGCGAGGCCTTCAGCTTCTCGGTGATCTGGCGGAGCGCCGCCACGCCGTCGTCACCGACGCCCGGGTTGTACGAGTAGTTGGGCATGACAATCGTCCTCTCAGGTCCAGCTCGCGGAGACTTCGCCCTGGGCGGCGAGCGCGATGTTGTCGTCCTCGGTGCTGGCGGTCAGCTTGGAGAACTTGACCATGCTTTCGTCGATCATGTTGAGCGCGTTGTGGATCTTGACCAGGCCGTCCATCCACTCGTCGAGGCCACCGCTGAAGGTGCCCGACGCGTGGCCGGTCCAGCCGCCGGCCAGCGAGGCCTGAGTGCTGCTGACCGAGCTGTGGGCGGCGTTCTGGTCGTCGGCCGCCTTCTTGAAGGCGTTGATGAGGGCGATCGTCGACGCCTCATCGATGTCCAAGTTGCCTGCCATCTACCTCTCCCTGAGGTCGAAAAGGACGGTGCGGTCCGGGCGGCGGGCCGGTGTCATCCGAGCACCATCGCCGTCCCCAGCGCGGGCCCGGTCGGCAGCAGGTCGAGCAGCCGAGGCGGGACCGGTCGGGTGTCCGTGGCGGCGAATCCGAGGCGGGCGGCGGAGTCGGTGTCGGTCACCGGGTACTTCACGCCCGCGTCGGTCACCAGGTAGCGGACGGCGCCGAGCGCCTGTCCGAAGCGGCCGGCGGCGACCAGCCCGCCCTGTCCGGCCGCGACCGACACCGCGGTCGCGGTGCGCGTGGTGCGGCGCAGCGCGATGCCGTCGACGACCAGGCCGGTGGTACTCACCGGCCGGTCGGCGGCCAGCTCGACCCGGCCGTCGGACATCCGGTGCCGGGCGCACCAGGTCGTCCCGGACGGCGCCTGACCGATGATCCTGGGCAGGTCGCCCGGGATGCCCTCGGGCAGCACCGGCGCCTGGGACGCCGCCATCTGGGCCAGACCGGCCAGGCTGATCTCCCGCGGCCGGACCGGCCCGCCGTACAGGCGAGCGGTCTCCGGGTCGGCGGTTGCGATCGCGTGGGCCAGCGACCCGAGCGGCGCCAGCCCGTCCGCCCGCAGCAGGTAGTTGCGCTCGACGCCGTTGGCGTCCCGCGCGGTGAACAGCTCGCCGATCCGGGACGGCTGCCCGTCGATCGCGGGTCCGGCCGAGCCTCGCCCGGCGACCGTGAGCGGTGCCAGGTCGGGCCCGGCGGGCACCGTCTCCAGCCAGCTGTCCTCGACCGGCAGGCCCGGCCCGTCGGCGCCGAGCACCCGGGGCAGCCAGGCGGTCATCAGCCGGAGCCGGTAGCCGCGCCACAACAGGAAGCGCCGATCCCCGGCCGAGGCCAGCACCGCCTCGTCCGGTCCCGGGCCGGCGGCGCTCGGCGCGTCCGGACCGGTGATCGCCAGGGTCGTCGCGGTGGTCGTACGCCCGGTCTGGTCCTTGGCCGACGCGGCGCAGACCGTCCACACCTGCCCGGCCACCCGCCCGGCCGCGGGAATGGCGTCGGGCGCGCCGACGATGCCCAGTGGCTGCCCGTGCGGCACGTCGGCCAGTGACCGGCGTGACACCGAGACGACCTTGGGCTCGGCCGGGAACAACAACCGGGCCGAGGTGTAGTTGAGCACCGGCCGCAGCTTGCCGCCGGCATACAGGTACCTGCTGCCGCTCTCCTTCTCGACGACCAGCACGCCCGGCTTCTGCCAGCTGCTCGCGCCACCCGGCTTGAGCAGGCCGTACACGGTGAAGCCGGCCACCACCAGCGCGGCGACCAGGATGCCGGAGACGGTGCCGACGACCATCCGCCGGTTCGGGTTCTCGGACGCGTCGGCGTCGGCGACGACCAGCGCGGTGACCAGCCGGCTCCAGACGAACGACTGCGCCTGGACCTGGTCGCGACGGGACTGCACGCTCAGCCCCCGATGGCCCGGGCGAAGCCGTACAGGTCGGTGACCGCGGCCAGGATCGGCAGCATCGCGACCGTCCCGAGCAACTGGGTGATGTCGCCGATCCGGCCCCAGATCGGCATCAGCCGCTGCTCCGGCAGGTGCCGCGCGACCAGATAGAACAGCAGCACGAGCAGGGCCACCGAGCCGGCCGCGACCGGCAGCCGGACCACCGCCGGGGCCTCGGCCAGCGCGGTCACCGCCGCGGCGACCAGCCCGGCGATCGCGGGCGCGGTCACCGCGAGCCGGTGCCAGCCGCTGGTCATCGGGCGCGCCGCCAGCAGCCTGACCAGCGCGACCAGGCCGACCAGCGTGTACTCGGCCCAGCCTCCACCGGGCGCGAGGATCAGCAGCGCCGCGATGGCCACTGCGGCCAGGCCGAGGTGCAGACCGGTCATATAGCCGTCGGCCACCGCGGCCCGCCGCATCAGCGGCTCGCTGGGCTCCGGGTCGATGTCCTCCTGGAGCTCCTCGGGCTTGGTCGGCAGCGGGTTGAGCCGGATCCGGGCCAGCCGGAACGCGGTCACCGGCACCGCGGCGGTGACGACCGTGACGACCACCGCGACGATGGCGGCGGAGTCCGAGGCGGCCAGCCCGGCGAAGGCGGTCAGGCCCGCCCCGAGCGCCGTCAGCACCCCGGCGATGACGACCGCGGCCGCCGCCGGCCCGGCCCGGCCGACCAGCACGCCGCCGCCGAGGCCGAGCACGGCCAGGATGACCGCGGCCGTGAACACCTGGGGGCTGTCGAAGCGCAGCGGCGCGGTGGCCAGGCCCTCCGGCGCGATCAGGCCGGCCAGGCCGCCGAAGGCCAGGCCGCCCGCCGCCGCGACCAGCCCGAACAGCCGGTCCCCGAAGGACCGCGTGAAAATCGCCCCGGCACCGGTTAGCAGGAGCGCCAGCACGCCGGCGACGATCGCCCGGGGCAGCGCAGGCCCGGTCGCGGCCAGGACGAGCACGCCGGTGCCGAGGGCCACGGCCGTGCCGCCGGCCGCCGCCCAGTGGGTCATCTCGGGCCGCCATGCGCCGGGCCGATGGAGCACCCCGGTCGCCAGGCCGTCGGCCAGATCGTCGAAGTGCACCGGCGGGATCTGGTCGGCCCGCGGGCGCAGGTGCAGCACGGTGCCGTCGGTCAGGCCGGCCGAGCCGACCGTGGCGTCCTCGTCCAGCGGGACGCCGCCGAGCCGTTGCAGCACCCAGCCGCCGTGGCCGAGGCCGGTGTCGGCCAGCCCGTCGCCCAGCTGTCGCAGGAGCACGGGCATCAGGTCGGCGACGACGACCGGGGGCGGCACGGCGATCTCGAGCTGTCGGTCCGGGCCGCACACGACAAGCCGGCACATTTCCGCCGGCGCGGTGACGGTCATGCAGAGCAGACGGGCAGCCGGAGGCATTAGTTCAACTCGCGACAAAAAACTGTCGTCTCTTTGACCCTCGGCCCGTTCCGGCCCGTCTGCTCTGCGAGACCAACGGAGGCGAACACGTGACCACGGTGCTGTTCCGGCGGCCGGCGCGACGCAACGGCCCGGCCATGCCCACCGGGGAGCTGCAGCTGCAGGAGCCGCCCGCGCTGCCCGAGATCCAGAACCAGGGCATGCGGCAGGCGATGATGATCCTGCCCATGGCGCTGATGTCCGGCGTCATGATGATGATGTTCTTCGGCCGGAGCGGCGGCGCGCTGACCTGGGTGATGCTCGGCATGCTCGGCGTCGCGATGGGCGGCATGGTGATCGCCGCGGTCGCGTTCGGCAGCCAGGACCGGCGGCAGAAGGTCGGCGGCGACCGCCGCGACTACCTGCGATATCTGGCCCAGAACCGGCGGCGCATCCGGCAGAACGTGACCCGGCAGCGCGAGGCGTCGGACTGGCAGCACCCCGACCCCGGGTCACTGTGGTCGCTGGTGATGACCACCCGGCGCTGGGAGCGGCGGCCCACCCACCCGGACTTCCTCGAGGTCCGGATCGGCACCGGCGAGCAGCGGCTGGCCACCCGGATCGTGCCGATGCAGACCAAGCCGATCGAGGACCTGGAACCGCTCGCGGCCAAGTCGCTGCGGCGGTTCATCCGGGCCTACACGACGCTCGCCGACCAGCCGGTCGCGCTGTTCCTGCGCGGCTTCGCGCAGATCCGGATCGGCGGCCCGGACCGCGAGGACGCCCGGGCGTTCCTGCGGGCGTTCCTGATGCAGCTGGTCTCGTTCCACGCGCCCGAGGAGGTGCGGGTCGCGTTCTGCGTCGACGCCGCCGGCGCCGAGGCGTGGCAGTGGGCCAAGTGGCTGCCGCACGCCCAGCACCCCTCCGAGCAGGACGGCGCCGGCGCGTCCCGGCTCGTCGCGGACAGCATCGAGGCGCTGGAGATGCTGCTGGGGGAGCAGTTCCTCAATCGGCCGAGGTTCGAGCCGAACGCCACGCCCAGCCGCGACGAGCCGTACGTGCTGGTGATCCGGGACGGCGGGCGGATGGGCAACGGCGCGCGCCTGGCCACCGCCGGCTGCCGCAACGCGGTGCTGGTTGACCTGGACGACCACAGCCCGGCCGCGGCCAAGGGCGTGCTCAGCCTGCACGCCGAGGGCGACGACCTGGAGATGCTGCGGCGGGACCGGGTGGGTGGCGAGGTGCGCACCCGGATGGCCACGCCGGACCGGCTCGGCCTGCCCCGCGCCCGCGTGATCGCCCGGCTGCTGTCCCCCTACCGCCTGGGCGTGGTGACCGAGACGACGGAGGACACCCTCAAGACCAACTTCGATCTGGGTACGCTGCTGGGCATCGCCGACCTCAGCCGCCTCGACCTGACCGCGCTGTGGGCGCCCCGCTCCCCGAACGACCGGCTCCGCGTCCCGATCGGCGTCGACGCCGACGGCGGCCGGGTCGAGCTGGACATCAAGGAGTCCGCGCTGGGCGGCATGGGCCCGCACGGCGTGCTGATCGGGGCGACCGGGTCGGGCAAGAGCGAGCTGCTGCGTACGCTGGTCCTCGGCCTGGCGGCCACCCACCCGTCCGACACGCTCAACCTCGTGCTGGTCGACTTCAAGGGCGGCGCCACCTTCCTCGGGCTGGACCGCCTCCCGCACACCTCGGCCGTGATCACCAACCTGGCCGACGAGGCCGCCCTGGTCGGCCGGATGCAGGACTCGTTGCACGGCGAGATGGTGCGGCGGCAGGAACTGCTGCGGGCGGCCGGCGGGTTCAGTTCGGCCCTCGAGTACGAACGGGCCCGCGCCCAGGGCGCGCCCCTGGACCCGCTGCCGACTCTGTTCGTCGTGGTCGACGAGTTCAGCGAGCTGCTGGCGGCGCACCGCGACTTCATCGAGCTGTTCGTGATGATCGGGCGGCTGGGGCGGTCGCTGGCCGTACACCTGCTCCTGGCCTCGCAGCGCATCGACGACGGCCGGATCAGCCAGCTCGAGTCGCACCTGTCGTACCGGATCGGCCTGCGTACCTTCTCGGCCATGGAGTCGCGGTCGGTGATCGGGGTGCCCGACGCCTACGAGCTGCCGCCGGCCCCGGGCAACGGCTACCTGCGCACCGACGTCGCCACGCTGATCCGGTTCAAGGCGGCCTACGTCTCCGGCGCCCACCGTCCCCGGAACCTGCGCGCGTCCCAGGAGGTCGTTCAGCAGCAGGTCGTCCCGTACACGCTGGAGGCCGTCGAGGCCCGGGCCCCGGAGCCGCGACCCGAGCTCCCGGCCGAACCCGAGATCGAAGCCGCGGACCCCACCGGCCGGGACAGCGTGCTGTCGCTCGTGGTCGGCCAGCTCACCGAGCGCGGCGCCCCGGCCCACCAGGTCTGGCTACCGCCGCTGGGCGCCTCGCCGACGCTCGATCAGCTGCTGCCGACCCTCGCGCCCGACCCCGAACTCGGCCTGTGCGCCCTGGAGTGGGCGGGCAACGGCAACCTGATCGCCCCGATCGGGTTCATCGACAAGCCCTTCGAGCAGTTGCGCGACCTGCTGCTGGTGGAGCTGGCCGGGGTCGGCGGCCACATCGGCATCGCAGGGGGCCCGCGCAGTGGCAAGAGCACTCTGGTACGCACCCTGATCTGCAGCCTCGCGCTCACCCACAGCGCGCGTGAGGTGCAGTTCTACTGCCTCGACTTCGGCGGCGGCGCGCTCAGCTCGATCGCCGGGCTGCCGCACGTGGGCAGCGTCGCCGGCCGGCTCGACGCGGACCGGGTCACGCGTACGGTCGCCGAGGTCACCGCCCTGCTCCTGGAACGGGAGCGGAAGTTCGCCGCGCTCGGCGTGGACAGCATGGCCACCTACCGGCAGATGCGCGCCGACGGCCGGGTCACCGACGACCCGTACGGCGACGTCTTCCTGGTCGTGGACGGCTGGTTCACACTGCGGTCGGAGTTCGAGCCGCTGGACGCGTCGGTCCGCAAGATCGCCTCGCAGGGCCTGAACTTCGGCATCCACCTGATGCTCACCGCGTCCCGCTGGTCCGAGGTCTTCCACGGCATGCGTGACCAGATCGGCACCCGGCTCGAGCTGCGCCTCGGCGACCCCGTCGACTCGGCGGTGGACCTGCGGGTCGCGGCGACCGTACCCCAGCTCGCCGGTCGTGGCCTGACCAGTGACAAGCTGCATTTCCTGGCGGCCCTGCCGCGGATCGACGGCGACTCCGACCCGGCCGGGCTGGCCGACGCGGTGAAGAGCCTGGTCGCGATGTCCGACGACTTCTGGGACTTCGACCCGGCTCCGCCGGTGAAAACGCTGCCCGCGGTGCTGCCCGCCGACTCGTTGCCCGATCCCGACGGCGACATCCGGGTCCCGCTCGGCCTGGACGAGGAACGCATGCAGCCGATCTGGCACGACTTCGGCGACCTGCCGCACCTGACCGTGCTCGGCGACGACGAGAGCGGCAAGACCAACGTGCTGCGGCACCTGGCCCAGTCGGTGGTCCAGCGGTACGCGCCGAACCAGGCCCGGATCATGTTCGTCGACTACCGGCGGCAACTGTTCGAGTCGATCCCCGAGGAGTACCGCCTCGGATACTCGGTCTCGCTGGACTCCACCAAGGCCACGGTGGCCGACGCGGTGGCCGGGCTGAAGGGCCGGATGCCCGGCTCGGACATCACACCGGAGCAGCTGCGCCGCCGCGACTGGTGGACCGGGCCGCAGCTGTTCGTCCTGGTCGACGACTACGACCTGCTGTCCGGGCACGACTCGCCACTGCTGCCGCTGCTGCCGTACCTGGCCCAGGGCGCGGACATCGGCTTCCACCTGGTCGTCACCCGGGGCGCGGCCAATGTGATCCGAATGTCGATGGACCCGGTGATCCGCCGTATGCAGGAGACCAACACGCCGGACCTGGCGCTGAGCTGCCCGCCGAACGAGGGGCCGCTGCTCGGCAACACCAAGCCGCGCCAGCTCCCGCCCGGCCGGGCCCTGCTGTGCACCCGACGCGGCGGCAAGCTGATCCAGACGGCCTACCGCGAGTACGCCCCCGCCGACACGGCCGCGGTCTGACCCGACGTTCACAAAGGGAAAGAACGTTCGTACTCGCTGGCCTGCCGGCGCGGCTACGGGCGCCAGCGACGGCGGCGACCTCGGCGGATCGCCGTGACCGTCAGGGCGGCGATGCCCGTGGCGAGCGCCGTGCCGGCGGCCACCGCGCCCGCGATCGTCTTCTCCGGCGGGACCGGCTCGGGGCGCGGCACCACGAAACGGGGGGCCGCGCGGGCCGGGACGTCCGCCGCCGAGGCCGCTTCCTCGGCGACCGCCGCGTACACGTCGAGAGCGCCCGCGCCCGCCGCCGTCCCGGCCAGCCTGCGCCGCACCTCGGCCTGACCGAGCTCGGGCTTGTAGGCCCGGACCAGCGCGGCCGCCGCGGCGACGTGCGCGGCCGCCACCGCCGGGCCGCCGACCAGATAGTTGCCCTTCCCCGACGGGCCTACGCTGTACGCCTGATCGCCCGGCGCCAGCAGGTCCAGCCCCGACTCCGGGGACGCGACCTCGGTGGGCAGGCCCGACTCGGCGATGCCACCGACCGCGAGCACGTCCGGGTCGGTCGCCGGATACCAGGGCGGCACCGGGCGGTTGTCCTTCGGCTTGTCGTCCGAGACTGCCGCCACCACCACGATGTCCTTCGCCACCGCCGCGTGCACGGCCGCCCGCAGAGCCGCGTCCGGCGCCGGCGAGCCCACGCCCACCAGGATGACGTCCACCCCGGCCGCGGTCGCGGCGGTCACCGCCTTGGCCATCGCGCTCGGCGGGATCCGGCCCTTGCCGTCGACGATCCGCACCGGCAGCACCCGCGTCTCCGGGGCGATCCCCGCGAACAGGCTGCCCTCCACCGGCCGGGCGGCGATCAGGGCGGCCAGCGCGGTGCCCCGGCCGAAACAGTCGGTGTCACCGCGGCCGCCGCCGACCACGTCCGTACCCCGGTCGACCACCCCCGCGAGCCCGGAGCCCTTCGCGCTCACGCCCGAGTCCAGCACCGCGACCGTGACGCCCGCGCCGCGGGTCAGCGGCCACACGTCGGCCGGTCCGACCCGGCGGAACGCCCACGACGGCCCGGCCGCCACAGTGCTGGACGGGCCCACGCAACCGCTGCTCACCCTGGGCAGCGCCGGTGGGTCCCCGTCGGCGGCCGCGCGCGCCGGCGCGGGTGTGGCGGCGAGTATGGACATGCTGAGTGCGGCCGTCGCCCTCGCCGAGCGCGACCATCGTCGTGCCATCGGTGCCTTTCGTCCGAGCCGTCAGCCGACCGATCCCCTCGCCATGCCGACGTGCGCCGCGCGGCCGAAGTTCAATGGCGGCAGGGACTTTCGGGGTCGTGCCGGCCTGCCGTAAAGTGCGGCGCAACCACATCTGTCGGCCGATCCCCACCGCCCGACCGATGAGGAGTCACACCATGGACGTGCACACCGGCCAGCGTCCGGCCGCCGAGGACGGTCCCGTCAACGGCAGTCCCGTCACCTCTGCGGCCCAAGCTTCCGCGGCCCCAGGTTCCGCGGCCCCAGCTTCTGCGGCCCCGTCTGATCCTTGGGCCCCGGGCGGCTCGGCCCCGGCCGGTCCCACCCCGGCCGGTCCCACCCCGGCCGGTCCCACCCCGGCCGGTCCCACCCCGGCGGGCACCTTCGAGGTGACGCCGCCCGAGTTGCCCTCGTGGGAGGCGCCGGGCGGTGCTGCGCCCGTATCCACGAATGCCGGCCCACCCGCCGCCGCGCCGGTCGCCGAAGCACCCGCCGAGCGGCCCGCGCAATGGGGCTGGCGTGGCCGCGCCAACCGCGCCACCGGCGGACTGCTCGGACTCACCGCCGGCCGCGACGAACTCACCCACCGGGCGGCCCGCAAGCGCCTGCTGCGACCGTTCAGCCGGACCATGACCGTCGTGGTCGCCAACCCGAAAGGCGGCGCCGCGAAGACACCCACCGCGCTGATCGCCGCCGCCACGCTCGGCTTCCAGCGCGGCGGCTACACGCTCGCGTGGGACAACAACGAGACCCGCGGCACCCTCGGGATGCGCGCCGAGGAAGCCACGCACCGGCAGACCGTCATCGACCTGCTGCACGACATCGAGGACTTCCTGTCCACGTCGGCCAGCATCGGCCGGCTGAGCGGATACCTGCGCCCGCAGAGCGCCCGCTTCGACGTCCTCGCCTCCGACGACCAGCCCGGCAGCATGGTCATCGTCGACGACGCCGCGTTCGGCAAGCTGTGGGCCGCGCTCAGCCGCTACTACCGCCTGCTGGTGGTGGACACCGGCAACAACGTCCGCGCGCCCAACTGGGTCGCCGCCACCAACCTCGCCGACTGCCTGGTGGTGCCGACCACGGTCCAGCAGGACGTGGCCGAGAGTGGCCTGTGGATGCTCGACCACCTGTCCCGCAGCGGCTACGCCGAGCTCGCGTCCAACGCGGTGGCGGTCATCTCCTGCGCCGACCCCAAGACCGACCCGAAACTCCTCGCCGAGATCACCGAACGCTACCGGGCGGTGGTGCGCGACGTCGTGGTCATTCCCTACGACCCTTACGTACGCTCCGGCGGCCGCATCGAGTACGGCGACCTGGCCGACGAGACCCGCCGCGCTTGGCTGCTCGCATGCACGTCCATCATCGACTCCCTCGGCATCCGGGACCAGTACTGACGCCGGCCCCCGCCCGGCTCCCCGGACGGTCCCTGGAGCCGCCGCCGCTGCCGGGGCGGTGGCCCGAGGCGACCGAGCTCAGGCTGGGGGGACGCGGCCCGACTCAGTGTGGGACGACGACGATCTGGTGCTCGTCCTCGTAGATCACCCGGCCGGGCGCGGCCTCGGACTCCAGGCGTACGCACGGAACGCCGTGAGCGTCCAGGATGTCGAGGTAGCCGCCGACCCGAGCCAGCAGATGCGGGGCGCTCGTCGTGAACCAGGCGCACACCCCGGGATTGACGGCGGCGTCGTACACCGAGGGGTCGACCGCCGCCGGGTTGCGGTAGGCGGCGTCGTACCAGTCGTTGTTGGCGCGCCGGAACAGTTCCTGCTCAGCCGTCAGGCGTCCCTGCCTGGCCAGGGTGTTGACGAGGCCGAAGACGCCCACGAACCGTCCGCGATCGTCGGCGACGGGGCTCTGGAATCGCACGAAAGGCACCGGCACATCATGCCCCGCCGGGCGCCACGAGCAGACCGTCGATGAGCACGCGCAGTTTCCAGGTGGCCTGCGCGGCGAGGTCGCCCGTGGTGGTCATCGAGGGGCGCAGAGCATGGATCGTCGGGTACGCCCCGGCGGGCAGCGCCTCGAAGACGGCGTCGAGCTCGGCACCGACCGCCTCTCGGGTGCCGCCGGCGCGGGCCCGGGCGGCGCGCTCCAGCGCCGACGAGGTGATGTGCTGATCGATCAGGTCGGCGGCCCACGGGCAGACGGCGTCGCTGATGCCGCCGGCCCGCAGCAGCCGCAGCGTCTCCTCCATGATCCGCAGCGCATGGCGCCCGGTCCGCACGCGGGTGATCGCCACCAGGGCGAGGTCGTCGTGGCTGCCGAGCGTCGCGATGACCCGGCCGGCGAGCAGTTTGATCCGGGCCCGCCAGTCGCCGTCACCCTCGTCGGGCAGGGTCACGTCGGCCAGCGCCAGGTCGTACACCTCGGCCATCAGCTCCTCACGGTCCGCCACGTAGACGTAGAGCGAGGCAGGCCCGGTGTCGACGGCCTGGGCAACGCGCCGCATGGTCGTGGCGGCATATCCCGTCTCGTCGACCAGGGTCAGCGCCGCGGCGACGATCGAGGCCCGGCTCAGGGGCGGCTTGGCGGGCCGCGTCCGCGTGCTGGTCACCGGACCACCCTACTTGACGAACGCGTTCGTCACGAACATCATTCGTGACGAACATGGTTCGTCTACCGAAGGAGGTGCGACATGGCCGCCATCGTCGTGCTCGGCGCCGCCGGGCGCACCGGCCAGCTCATCGTCGAAGAGGCCTTGCGTGCGGGCTTCGAGGTCACGGCCGCGGTGCGTTCCCCGGCGGCCTTCCCGGACGGTGTGCGGGTGGTGAACGCGGACGTCCGGGACGCGGACAGCCTGACCGAGGTGGTACGCGGCCAGGACGCGGTCGTGTCCGCCATCGGGGCGCCCGGCCGCAAGGCGGGCAACCTCTATTCCGACGGCGCCAGAGCCACCGTCGCGGCGATGCGGGAGGCCGGGGTCGACCGCTACCTGGCCATCACGTCGGTAGGGGTGCGACCCGACGACCCGCACCTGTCCTGGTGGTACCGGCGTCTCATCAGACCCATCGGCAGAGACCTGTACGCGGACATGGCCCGCCTGGAGGAGATCGTGCGCGCCAGCCGCCTCGACTGGACGTTCGTCCGGCCGACGTACCTGCGGGACAGCCCGTCCGGCGGCGCCTACCGGGTGACCGACAACTCGGCCCCCGAACACGGCTGGAAGATCGCCCGCGTCGACGTGGCCCGCTTCATCGTCGGCGAGGTCCGCGAACACCGCTGGTCCCACCGCGCCCCCAGCCTCGCCGAGTGAGCCGCGCCGCGCCCGCCCTCGCCGAGTGAGTCGCGCCGCGCCGAGTGAGTCGCGCCGCGCCTCGCCTCGCCGAGTGGGCCGAGTGGCGCGGCTGTCCTCGCGGAGTGATCCGCGTGGTGCCAAGCGTTGCCAAGTGGGGTGTCCTTGCTGGACTGGAGTCAGGGGTTTGGGCCGGTCAGCCGACGCTCGCTGTTGCCCGCCGGCGGGCGGCGGCCAGACGGCGGAGGGACTCGCGGACCGCGTCGTCGGAGCGGTCGTCAAGGGCGGCGAGTTCGCGAAGGAGGACCCGTGACGGCTCGGTTGCCGGACCATCCACCGCGAGCACACGGAACCGGGTGTCTGCCGGGAACTCCACGGCTCGGTACTCGCGCGGTCGCCCACTGATTGACCAGACCAGGACGAGCGCCTCGTGGGGTGCGATGTCGGCTGTTACCGCTGTGGCCGGGCCTTCGGTCGCCAGTACCTGGCCGGGTGCCCAGGCGTTCTCCGGGGGCAGCCAGGCGGCGTAGACCGCCTGCCCCGGAAGTTCGCGCCGGGGTCCGTTCGTGGCGGCTTCGGGGATGAGGTCGGCGGTTGTCAGCCGCGTGACGTCAGGCGCAGCGACCGGAGCGGGCGACGTGCGGACAGGCGTTGGCGATCGGTCCGGCATGGCAGGATGGGCGGCGGATGGGATGCGCGTTTCTTCTGCGCCTGCCGCTTCAGCATCCGGTTGGGAACCTGCGGGCGCGGTGTCGGCGGGCACCGCCGGAATGGCGGCCGGTGCCGATGTGGAATCAGCGAGCGAGGGACCGGCGGACGCCGGCGAGTTAGCGGTCGTCGACCGGTGAGGGATAGTGAGTCGAGGGGTGATCAGCGGGTATTCGCCGGTGCCCAGCTGTTCGGAGGCGGGTAGGGCTGCCAGCTCGCCTTCGCCGACCACGGCCAGGACCGGGCCGTACTTCTCGGTCAGCTCGCGCCACTGTGGTGCCCGGCCGTCGGCGGGCGGGCGTATCACCACAAGCCGTAGCCCGGGCAATGACGGCGCCAGGGCTGTCACCCGGCCCGGCAGGGCGGCTACGTCGGCGAGTGCCGTCGACCCCAGCACCAGCAGTGGGTGGGCGTCTGCCGGCACCCGGCGCGCCGCGTCCGCGTCGCCGTCGTGGTCGCCGCGCAGCCACAGACCGGCCCGGACAACCTCGGTCACGAGATCACCGGCACCCACAGCGCGGGCGGCGATCGCCTCGGGTGCGGCCGCGGCCCGGTAGCGGAACCGTGACCCGAGTGGCTGCCATCCCCTACGCCCGGCCGGGTCCACGGTGGTGAGGACGGGCTCGCCGCGCGGGCCGGTGTCGGGCACCCCGGCCAGCACCTCGATGGTGCCGCCGTCGCGGGCCGCCAACCGCTCCGCGACGCGGTGCAGGCGAGAGCTGTCCGGACCGTACGGCACCAGCAGCATCCGCCGCCGGACGGCCCGGGGAAGGTCGGCCAGGGCCGGGGCGTCGTCGATCGGTGCGCCGGGGTGGCCGACCACGACCGTGGGCTGCGCGGGGTCGACCGGGATCGCCAGGAGCGCGGGCGGCAGGGTCGGGCCGGCACCGCCGTGCAGCCACAGGCCGGAGGGCGTGGCGGCGAATCCGGGCGGTACCGGAGCTTCCCACGACGGCGCGGGATGGCGTGGGCCCTGGCGGACCGGTGGCTGGCCGGGGCGGTACGCGGTCCAGTCGCCGCCGGACACGAACACCCGGCCGCCGGGCAGCAACGTCACAGCGCCGTTGGGGGCCACCACCTCGAGGCGCAGCCGGTCGGAGAGTGGCCGGGCGACGTCGGGGCGGCCGGCGTGGGACAGCACCAGCCGGATGGACGCGCAGCCCACCGGGAGCCGGTCGGCGAGGATCGCGGCGAGTTCGGCCACCGGCAGCGGCGGGTCGGCCGCGACGATGACGGTGTGCCGGGCAGCCTCCCGGGGCAGCGCGACGACCACGGCTTCGGGCGGTCCACTCGTGCCCCGGAGGACGACGGTGGTCTGCGGATGGCCAATGACACGAACAGCGGACCGAATCGGCACGAACGCCATCCTCGCCCATCGAGCCGAGCCGATCCAGTCGGAACGAGAACCGCGCGGGAGGGACCGCCCGAAAGGGAACGGCGCGGGAGGGGGAAGGCGAAGAGGGCGTCAGAACGGGGGCGGGGCGCTCACCACGGGCTGTCCGGCGGTCATGTAACGGTGGAACTCAGCCTTGGCCGCGCCGATCTGCCGCAGGAACTCGGGGTCGGGGTTGCGGAACTCGACGGTCATCCCGTTCTCCGCGACGTACCCGTTGGCGACCCGCCCGCGGGTGGCCAGGGTGACCGCCCGCAGCCCGGCGAAGATCAGCAACGCGGTCACGACCAGGGCGAACACGGGGACGCCGGACTGGCCGTCGCCGGCGAGGACGATACCGGCCACGCCCACGGCGCCGCAGACGCCGGCGACCGCGAAGATGGCGGCGAGCACGACCCGCCGGACCAGCAGCGACTGGTCGCAGCGCGGGCAGAACGGCCACGCCGGGGTGGGCACCTTGCGCTGGATGAGCACCGCGATCAGGGCCGCCAGCACCGGCCCGATGACGAGATAGAGCAGGACCAGCCAGCCGGGCACCCGCGAGCGGAACACCAGCTCGTGGCGTGACGTGGCCGGTTCGCCGTGCCGGGCGCAGACGGTGGGTGTGCCGTGGCCGCTGGCCACGATCGGAGCCGGAACGACGACGACGCGCATGGCGGTAGATCATGCGACATGAAGAGGCTTCGGCGCACCCCCGGCATCACAAACCGGGGCGTGTCGATCGGCGGCGGGCTCGATCGTCATCCCGGTGCAGGCACGAACACCGAGGTGAGAGGATCCGCATCATGCGTTACACGCTGCTGTTGCACTACGTCGAGGCGAGCCCGGAGGACCTCGGCGAGGAGGTGCTGGCCGAGGCGCAGAAGGCCTTCGCCAGCTACGCGGCGACGCTGCACCAGGCCGGGTTGCTGATCTCCGGCGAGGTGTTGCAGCCGTCGCCGAACAGCACCACGGTGCGAGTGACCGACGGTCAGGTGCGCGTCCAGGACGGCCCGTTCGCGGACACGAAGGAGCAGCTCGGCGGCACCTTCGTGATCGATGTGGCGGACCTGGACGCGGCGATCGGCTGGGCCCGGCAGGCGCCGGCGGCCACCTGGGGCACGGTCGAGATCCGCCCCGGCGCCGTCCACGTGGTCGACGGCACCTGGCAACCGAACTCGCCGTCCTCAGTCCCGCCGCCGCCCCTGACATGACTGAAGGCAGAGCGCCTGCGGCGCGGGCGGCGGCCGAGCACGTCGCCCGCGCCGCGTACGGCAGGATCGTCGCTCTTCTGGCAGCACCCGCCGGAGACCTCGCGCTGGCCGAGGACGCCGTGGCCGGGGCCTTTGAACGCGCCCTGGCGACGTGGCCGGAGACGGGCGTGCCGGACAACCCCGAAGGGTGGCTGCTCACCGTGGCCCGCAACCGCCTGCGCGACGTCTGGAAGTCGGCGGCCCACCGCACGCGGGCCCCGCTGGAGGCCGCCACGGACACCGGCGCCGACGCCTACGCGCCGTTCGACGACGTCGACCCGGACGCGATCCCGGACGAGCGGCTCCGGTTGCTCTTCGTGTGTGGTCACCCGGGGATCGATGCGAGCGTACGCACACCGCTCATGCTCCAGACCGTCCTGGGTTTCGAGGCCGCCCGGATCGCCACCGCGCTGGCCGTGCCGCCGGCCGCGATGGCCCAGCGCCTGGTCCGGGCCAAGCGCAAGATCAAGGAGGCGCGCATCCCGTTTGTGGTGCCGGACCGGCAGGCGATGCCGGAGCGGTTGCCGGCGGTGCTGGAGGCGGTCTACGGCTGCTATGCGATCAGCCGGCCGGGCCGCGAGGCCCAGTACAACGAGGCCCAGTACAACGAGGCCCAGTACTTGGCGGTCGCCCTGGCGGCCCTGCTGGAGTCCGAGCCGGAGGCGTGGGCGCTGGCCGCGCTGATCTCCCTGTCGATGGCGCGGGCGCCGGGGAGCGGCCCGGCGTACGTGCCGCTGGACGAGCAGGACCCGGCGGTGTGGGACGCGCGGCTGATCGCCGAGGGGGAGTCGTACCTGGCCCGGGCGACGCGACCCGGCACGCCCGGCCGCTTCCAGCTGGAGGCGGCGATCCAGGCGGTGCACTGCGACCGGGCGCGCTCCGGTGTCACGGACTGGCCGGCGCTGCGCACCCTCTACACGGCGCTGAACGCGGTGGAGCCCAGCCTGGGCAGCCGGGTGGCGCTGGCCGCGGTGACCGGCCGGATCGACGGCCCGGCGGCGGGCCTGGCGGTGCTCGACGGGGTCGCCGACGCGGCGGCGTTCCAGCCGTACCACGCGACCCGCGCCAACCTGCTGGCTCGCGCGGGCCGTCCCGGTGAGGCCGCCGACGCGTACGCGCGGGCCGCCGAGCTGAGCGACGACGAGGCCGTGGCCGCCTATCTGGAAGGGCAGCGCCAGGGCACCAGAAAGTGACCGAGTAACGAAAAAGTGCCTCCTTCCCAGCTCAGCGGCGGTCTCCTACGGTCGTGGACAACCGATGTGGAAGGAGTTCCTCTGATGGCTGTCACCCTGGTGAATCCGCCCGGCCTGCCGGAGATCGACGTGTACCGGCAGGTGTCGGTGGCCACCGGCTCCCGGCTGATCCACGTGGCGGGTCAGGTGTCCTGGGGCGCCGACGGTGACCTGGCCACCCAGGTCGAGCAGTGCTATCTCAACGTCGCCACCGCGCTGGCCGGGGTCGGGGCGTCGTTCGCCGATGTGGTCAAGCTGACCGTGCACGTCGTCGACTGGACGCCGGACCGGATGCCCGAGCTGCTGGACGGGATCGGCCGGGCGTTCGCGAAGCTCGGCGTCGAGGCGCGTCCACCGGCGTCGCTGTTCGGCATCGTGGCGCTCGACGTGCCCGAGCACCTGGTCGAGGTCGAGGCGACCGCGGTGCTCGATTAGTCGTCGAAGTTGCGGCGGGACGTCTCGATGTGCTCGAGGAACTGCTGGGTCCAGCCGCACATCCCGTCGACGACCGCGCGCAGGCCCTCGCCGGCCCGGGTGAGGGAGTACTCGACCTTGGGCGGGACGGTCGGGTGGACGGTCCGCACGACCAGCCCGTTGCGCTCCAGCATCCGCAGGTTCTGGGTGAGCATCTTGTGGCTGATGCCGCCGACCTTGTCGCGGAGCTCGCTGAAGCGCAGGGTGCCCTGGCCGAGGAACTCGATGATCAGGAACGCCCACTTGTTGGCCACGTCCGAGAAGATCTCCCGTGCCAGGGAGTCCGCCCTGGTCAGGTCGCCGTCCAGGTTATCGATCACCGGTCGAGACTAGGGGATCGGCGCGGATCAGAGGTTCGGCCGTGGCGGCGGTGCCGAGGGCGTCGACCGCGAGCAAGGCGGCGCCGACCACCGGCGGGGTGTCCAGGACGCTGATCTCGACTTTCGGGGCCAGCTCGCGCGCGCCCTCGACCACCTGGTCGTGCAGTTGCGGGTGCCGGGCCTGGAGGACGCCGCCGCCGAGGACCAGGGCGTGCGGGGCGGCGAGCAGGCCGAGACGGCCGGCCGCGACGCGGTGCTGGGCGAGGATCTCTTCGGCCTGGCGGCGGATCAGCCCACCGGCCACCGCGTCGCCTCCGGCGGCCACCTCGAACAGCATCGGGGACAGCTCGTGGACCGCGGACATCGGGAGCTCGCCGAGGTGCAGGGCGATGCTGACCGCCTCGACGGTGGGCCGGTCGAAGTGCGCCGCCACGGCCGCCGACAGCGCGGTCGGGTCACCGCGGCCGTCCTCGCCGCGGGCCGCCAGCCGCAGGGTGTGCTCGGCGAGATCGTGCCCGCCGCCCCAGTCGCCGGAGATCGGGCCGAGGGCGGGGAACCGGGCGGTCCGGCCGTCCGCCGCGCGTCCCACGCAGTTGGTGCCGGCGCCGCAGACCACGGCCACCGCGTCCGGCATCGAGGTGCCCGCCCGCATCAGCGCGAAGCAGTCGTTGTCCACGATGGACCGTCCGGCCCAGCGCCGCGCCGATACGGCCTCTTCCAGCTGGGCGACCTCGGCGGGCAGGTCTGCGCCGGCCAGGTAGACGGCGATCAGGTCGATCGGTGTGCCAGGGGGCATGCGCGCCTTCAGGAAGGCCGCGGTCACCAGGTCGCCGAGGGTGTCCATCGCCTGTGCCAGGCCCACCACATGCGGGGAGGTGGTCGGCCCGCGCACCAGGCTCAGGATCTCACCGTCCGGCGTACCCAGAACGAGGTCGGTCTTGGAATTGCCACCGTCCGCGGCGAGGAAAAGGCTCATCGAGCCCAGGCCAGATGCCGGCGGCCGGCCGCGATGAGCTTGTCGGTCAGCGCGTCGGCGGTCTCGTGCTGGCCGACCAGCGGGTGCGCGAGCAGGGCCCGGTAGACCCGCTGGCGTCCGCCGCGCAGGGCCGCCTGGAGCGCGAGTTCCTCGTAGCCGGAGACGTGCGTGATGAGGCCGGCCATGCCGGGCGGGACCGGGGTGGTCGGCAGCGGCGCCGGGCCGTCGGGGCCGACCCGCGCCGAGACCTCGATGACGGCCTCGGCGGGCAAGAATCCGAAAAACCCCTCGTTGCGTACGTTGACCGAGTGCACGCCGTCCGCGTCCTTGCCGTGCAGCGCCGCGAGCAGCCCGACCGCCGCCTCCGAGTAGTAGGCCCCGCCGCGCCCGCCCAGCAGCGCGGGCTTCTCCTCCAGCGCCGGGTCGCGGTACATCTCCAGCAGCGTCGCCTCGATCTCGGCCACCCGCTCGCCACGGGTCGGCACGCCCCGGGAGGCCCGCACCACCCGGTCGTGGTGGTAGAAGTAGCTCAGGTAGTACGACGGCACGTTGTTGAGCGTGCGCAGAACCTCCTCGTCCACCTCGACCTCGGCGGCGAGTTCGGGCAGGCGCTGGGCGAGCAGCTGCGGCAGCCGGTCCACACCGTCCACATAGGCCGCGCGTTCCCAGGTCAGGTGGTTGAGGCCGACGTGGTCCAGGGTCACCTGCTCAGGTTCGACGCCGAGCAGCCCGGCGAACCGGCGCTGGAAGCCGATCGCGACGTTGCACAGGCCGACCGCGCGATGCCCGGCGTCCAGCAGCGCGCGGGTGACGATGCCGACCGGGTTGGTGAAGTCGACGATCCAGGCGCCCGGTTTGGCCCGCCGCCGGATGCGTTCGGCGACGTCGAGCACCACGGGCACCGTGCGCAAGGCCTTGGCCAGCCCGCCCGCCCCGGTGGTCTCCTGGCCCACACAGTCGCATTCCAGCGGGAAGGTCTCGTCGCTGATCCGGGCGGCCTGCCCGCCGACCCGCAGCTGGATCACCGCGGCGTCGGCGTCGGTCACCCCGGCGTCTAGGTCGCTGGTCCAGCTCACCTTCCCGAGGTGGCCGTGGTGCCGGAAGATCCGTTGCGCGAGGCCGCCGACCACCTCCAGCCGGTCGGTGGCCGGGTCGATCAGGACCAGCTCGGACACCATCGACCCGAGGCGGGCGAACCCGTCGACCAGCTCCGGTGTGTAGGTCGATCCGCCGCCGACGACCGCGATCCTCACAGCATCAGCCTTTCACTCCGGTGAGCGTCACGCCCTGGACGAACGCGCGTTGCGCGAAGAAGAACACGATGATGATCGGCGCCATCGTGAGCACGGTCGCCGCCGTGACGAGGTTCCAGTCCACGTGATGCACGCTGTGGAAGGAGGCCAGCCCGAGCGACAGCGTCCACGCGTTCTCGTTCTCGCTGGTGTAGAGCAGCGGGCCGTAGTAGTCGTTCCAGGCGAAGAAGAACTGGAAGAGGCCGGCCGCCGCGATCCCCGGGCGGGCCATCGGCAGCACCACGCGCAGCAGCACCCGCCACTCGCCGCAGCCGTCCACCCGGGCCGCGTCCAGGTACTCCACCGGGATGGTGAGCAGGAACTGGCGCAGCAGGAAGATGCTGAACGCGTCGCCGAACAGCATCGGGACGATCAGCGGCCAGATCGAGCCGGTGAGGCCGTACCGCGCCCACATCAGATAGAGCGGGACGGTCACCACCTGCGGGGGCAGCATCATCACGCAGATGATCGTCAGGAAGAGCGCGTTGCGGCCGCGGAACTTCAACTTCGCCAGGGCGTACGCGGCCGGCACGCTCGAGATCAGCATGAACACGGTGGCGGCGACCGCGTAGATGACCGTGTTCAGCAGGTACCGCGGCAGCTCGGTCACCTGGAACACCCGCAGGTAGTTCTCCGGGTGCCAGGTGTTCGGCCAGTAATCGCTGGTCAGTGCCTGGTTGCTGGTCATCAGCGAGAGCAGCACCAGATAGACCACCGGCGCCAGGAACATGATGGTCAGCGCGATGGCGATGCTGTGCCGCGCGATCCACGCCAGCCTCATGCTTCTGCCTCCCCGGCGAACGCCTTCGAGCGTTTCAACAGGATCACGGTCACCGCGAGCGCCGCCACGAACAGCGCGACGGCCATCGCGTTGGCGTATCCCAGGGCGCTGTAACTGAAGCCGACCGTGTAGAGCCACAGTGGATAGGTGAAAGTCGAGCCCTCGGGATAGCCGAACGACGACGTGATGCCGCCGCCCGTGGTGGCGTTGCCGCTGGCGATCGCGCCGGCCACCGCCGCCTGGTCGAAGTACTGCAGCGTGTAGATGACACCGGTGACCGCCGCGAACAGGATCACCGGCTGGATCGTCGGCAGCGTCACGTAACGGAAGCGGTGCCAGGCGTTGGCGCCGTCCAGCGCCGCCGCCTCGTACAGGCTCTCCGGCACGCCGAGCACCGCCGCCAAGAAGATGATCATGATGTCGCCGATGCCCCACAGGCCCAGCAGCACCAGCGACGGCTTGGCCCAGGCCGGGGAGTTGAACCACAGCGGCCCGTCGAGCCCGAGGTGCTCGAGGAACGTGTTCACCGGCCCGGTGCCCGGCTTGAGCAGGTAGACGAACGCGATCGTCGCGGCCACCGGCGGGGCGAGGGCGGGCAGGTAGAACACCGTACGGAAGAAGCCCGCGCCCCGCTTGAGCCGCGCCAGCAGCATCGACAACCCGATCGCGCTGACGATCCGGACCGGCACGAAGACGACGACCATCCAGAGCGTGTTCTGCACCGACTGCAGCAGGAACGGGTCGTCGGCCATCTTCCGGTAGTTGTCCAGCCCCACCCACTCGGGCACCGACAGCAGGTCGAACTCCGTGAACGAGAAGTAGACCGCGGACGCGAGCGGGTAGAGGAAGAACACCCCGATGCCGATCAGCATCGGCGCCAGGAACGACAGCGTGGTCAGGTTCCTTTTCCACCGCATCTCTCTAGCCGCCGAGCTGCATGACGCCGTTGACCTTCTTGTCCGCGTCGGCCAGCCCCGCGTCGAGGTCCTTGACCTTGCCGGACTGCCACTCGGTCAGGAACTGGCCGAAGGTCTCCTGGTAGGCCGGGCCGGACTTCGACGGCGGCGTGGTCGACGAGTTCGGGTTGGCGAAGATGTCCAGGAACACCTTGAAGTTCGGGTCGCCGGTCAGCTTCGGGTCGGCCAGGGTGGCCGTGGTCGTCGGCACGTTCTTGATCAGCTCGGCCAGCTTGGCGATCGCCTTGTCGTCCGTGGTCAGGTACTTGATCAGTTCCCAGGCGGCCTCGGGGTTCTTGGCGTTCTTGGAGATCCCCAGGATGTTGCCGGTGACGTAGCCGCCGCCGTACCGGGCCGGGTCGCTGGTCGGCAGCGGCGCCACACCGTACTGGAGCTTGGGCGCCTGGTCGGCGAGGAACGCCAGCCGGAACTCGGCGTCGATGTTGATCGCCACCTGGCCCTTCTGGAACGCGTTGTCCGCGCTGAACTCGTCGCCCAGGCTCGCCTTGAACTTGACCAGATTGGCGTAGCCGTAGAAGTCGACCAGCTGTTTCTGCCAGGTGAGCAGCGTCTTCCAGGCCGGGTCGGCGCCGATCGCGGACTTGCCGTCGTCGGTCAGCCACTTCGCGCCGACCATCGGGGCCAGGTGCGCGGCGGAGTTCTCGTAGAAGTCCGACAGCGGCAGGAAACCGACCGTCTTCAGCGTACCGTCGGCGTTCTTGACCGTGAGTTTCTTCGCGTCCTCGGTCAGCTCGTCCAGCGTCTTCGGCGGGCCGGCTATCCCGGCCTTGGCGAACATGTCCTTGTTGTAGAAGAGGCCGTACGCGTCGGCCAGGAACGGCATCGCGCACCGCTTGCCGTCGAACTCGGTGTACTGCCGGGTGGTCGCGTTCAGCTTGGCCAGGTCGACCTTGTCGCGCTGGATGTACTGGTTCAGGTCCACCCACGCGCCGGAGGAGCAGAACTTGCCGACGATGTCGGTGGAGTAGGACAGGCCGACGTCCGGGCCGGTGCCCGCGCCGATCGCCTGGGTGACCTTGCCGTCGTCCTGGCCGGACTTCACGTTCACGGTGATCTTCGGGTGCGACGCGGTGAAGTCCTTGATCACCGTGTCGATGGCGGCGGCCTCCCGGTCGGTGAAGAAGTGCCACAGCTCGACGGTGCCGGACACCTCCGTACCCGGATCGGCGATCTTGGTGGCTTCCTTGGGGGCGGGCGTGCAGGCGGCCAGGAGCATGACTGCCGCGCCCATTGCCAGGATCCGGCTACGCATGTCGGGGGTCCAATCAGCTGTCGCGGATGGAGGAGATGAGGGATTCGCGGACGGTGCGCAGCCCGGCGTCCAGCGCGCCGAGCAGCACCGCGTCGTCGTCGATGGAGGTGACCTCGATGGCGCTCTGCAGGGGAGCGGCCCGCAGCATCGCCTGGCCGACCGCGTCGCGCAGGACGTGCCCGCCCGCCCGGCCGACCTGTCCCGCCAGCACGACCAGGGACGGGTCGAGCACCGCGATGACGGCGGCCAGGCCGACGGCGACCCGGTCGGCGAGTTCGGTGAAGAAGGCGCCGGGCTCCGCGTTGGAGACCACTTCCTGAGGTGTACGCCCGGAGATGCCGTGCTCGTGGCCCAGCGCGAGGACCGCCGGGCCGCCGACCACATCCTGAAGGTCCTGTCCGTCCAGGGTGGACATCGGCATGTAGCCGATCTCGCCGGCCCCGCCACGGGCGCCGCGCAGCAGCGTGCCGCCGATGTCAATGGCCAGGCCGAGTCCTTCGTCGCCCAGCCACAGCAGCGCGAAGCCGTCGGCGTCCCGGGCCACCCCGTGCCGCCGCTCGGCGATCGCCGCCAGGTTGACGTCGTTGTCGACACCCACCGTCGTGCCCAGCCTCTCGATGAGGTCGGGCACCAGCTTCGGCCGCCCGAACCCCGGCACCTCGGTGTGCCGGATGGTTTCGGTGCGGCCGTCGTAGGACCCGGAGATGCCGAGCTGCACGTGGTCGACCCGGCCGAGCCGGCTCACCACCTCGGCCAGGACATCGCCCGGATCGGTGTCCCGGAAGTCCGCCTCGTACTCGAAGCGGGCCTTGATCTCGCCGGAGAGGTCGCACGCGGCCGCCGCCACGGACGGGCCGTCGCCCGCGCCGACGTCCCGTACCGAGATCGCCGCGGCGTACGCGGCGTCCGGGTTGGCCGCGTAGATCTCGGCGTTGGGCCCCGGCCGGCGCCGGGGCTGATGGGCGACCACGCCGACGAGCCCCGCCTCGGTGAGCCGGCGGAGCACCTCGGAGATGGTCGGGGTGGACAGGGCGGTGAGCCGCCGCAGGTCGGCGCGGGTCAGCATGCCCGGGTCGATGAGGTGCGCCAGCGCGGCGCTCTCGTTCATCGCCCGCAGCAGCTTCGACGAGCCGGCCTGACGGGACAACCCACCGCTCCCTGATTATTTAGCAAACTGACTAACAATTAGGCAGCAAGGTAGGCCCGGCCGTGTTCGGCTGTCAAGAACCTCGCTTCCGGAGCGCCGTGCCGACGAGGATGAAGCCGATCAGGAAGGGATAGATGATGCCGCGCTCGGCGAGGCCGATCAGAAAGCCGGCGCTGGTGGCGGCCCGGTAGGCGACGATCGAAGCCAGGCCGGCGATCCCGAGCGCCACCAGGGCGCGGCCCAGCCGGCGGGAGAATCCGAGGAGCGCGTGCGAGCTGCCGAGGAGGATGACGAGCACGTTGCCGGAGACGAACGCCACGACGGCGCCCAGCCCGTGATAGTCGGCCGTGCCGGTGTCGCCGGACCCCGGGAACAGCGCCACCACGACACTGCCGGCCGCCAGCAGGACCGCCGTCGCCAGCGTCGCCACCCGCCGACCGCGCGACAGGCCCTCGAGCAGGACGACGCCGGTCAGCGCGGCCAGCCCGAACAGGATGAAGCCGGTGTTCATCACCCACGCGAGCGGTGAGTACATGTACTGCCCGAACGCGGTGGCGGGGCCGTGCACCCCGAGGTTGCTGATGAAGTGGTACGTGTAGCTGTAGGGCGGATTCGTCCACGCCGCGGCCGCGATGAACTCGGCGGTGAAGTAGACGGCCGCGGCGGCGACGAGCGCCGTTCCTGATCTCATGGCCGAAGCCTGAGGTGCCCCGCTGACACCGCTCGGACACGGCGCTGAGACGGCCTACTTGCCGGCGCGCAGGATCGTCCGGAGGTCGGCGAGCGGCGGCGGGGGAGCGGGCAGCTCGGGGCGATCGGTGGCGCGCAGGCCGTCCAGGACCAGAGCCAGGTAGCGCCGCCACAGGTCCGGTCCGGACGTCCGGCTCATCGCGAACGCCGGGCCGAGCAGCGCGAAGATCGCCGCGATGTCCTGCGGCGCCGCGTCCGCCCGGACCACGCCGGCCCGCTGCGCGCGCTGGAACAGCTCGGTGACCGCGGCGATGATCTCCGGCCAGATGCGCTCCTGCTCGGCCTGGTCGCCCTGGCCGGTCAGCGTCTCGTAGAGGCCGCGGTCGCGGGCCTGCCGGGCGCCGGTGCGGGTGAAGAACCCGGTCAGCGCCGTCCAGGGATCGTCGACGCTCAGCGATTCCCGGGCGTCGGCGACGATCTGCTCGGTCGCCTCGGTGAGCACCTCGGCGGCGATGGCCCGCTTGTTGGGGAAGTGCCGGTACGCGGTGCCGGTGCCCAGGCCGGCGTGCCGGGCGATGTCGTCCAGCGTCGCCTCGAAGCCCCGCTCGGCGAACACCTCCCGGGCGGCCTCGATCAGCCGGGCGCGGTTCCGCACCGAGTCACTGCGTGCCACGCGCGGCCCCTTTGCTCTGCTTACCCCTACGCACCACGGTCGCTTTGCTCTGAGCACCTATACGCATCACTTGAGGGTGCGGCGGTTCACCAGGTTCCAGGCGATCAGGCTGCGGGCGCAGTCGAGGACCGTCTCGGCGGCCGGCCGCGGCACCCAGCCGAGCAGCCGCTTCGCCTTGTCGGTGCTGTGCTGGTTGCGCCGGCCCAGGGAGACCGTGATCGAACGCAGCGGCTTGTCGACCAGGGCGAACGCCTTCACGACGAAGTCCGGCAGGTCCCGGGCCGGCACGCGCGCCCCGGCGGCGCCCAGGTTCGAGCGCAGGGTCACGGCCATCTCCCGCATCCAGAGGAACTCGCCGGTGGCCAGGAACCGCTCGCCGGCCGCGGCGGGCGAGGTCATCGCGCGGAGGTGGATGTCGGCCAGGTCCCGCACGTCGACGACCTCGAGCCCGATCCGCGGCGTGCCGGGCATCGCCCCGCTGAGCAGCCGCTGGACGATCGTCACCGAGCCGAGGTTGCCGGCCGAGAGGAGCGGCCCGAACACCGCGCCGGGCAGGATCGTCGTGAGCGTGGTCGGCCCGTCGTACGCGGCCATGAAATCCCAGGCCGCCTTCTCGGCCACGGTCTTGGATCGGCGGTAGGGGATCAGCGCCGGGTCGTCCGGATCGGTCCACAGCGTCTCGTCGGTGACGCCCTCCTCGGTGTACGACGACGGGCTGGCCGCATTGGCCGCCGAGGTCATGACCACCCGCTCGACGCCGGCCGCGGTCGCCGCCCGCAGCACTCGCAGGGTGCCGTCCCGTGCGGGGGTGACGAGGTCGGCGGCGTCGCTCATCGGGGACGCGACGTGCAGCACGTAGTCCGTCCCGGCGACCGCCTCGTCCCACCCGTCGTCCGCGCCGAGGTCGGCGACCACGAAGGTGAGCGGGGCGTCGTCGGTGGCGACCGCCGAGCGGACCGACTCGGCCCGGTCCATGCTCCGGACCGTGGTGCGCACCGCGTAGCCACGGTTGAGCAGCTCCGCGATCACCCAGCCGGCGACATATCCCGTGCCGCCCGTCACCAGCACCGACTTGGTCATGGCCGCTCCTCGCTCAAATGGAGACCAGGCCTCCGTTTCGTTCGAGAGTAACAGGCCGAAAAATAGCCACCGCGGCGCGCTCAGTGGTCTGGGGTCACTGAGCGCGCCGAGGTGGCTCCCCCGTGCGCGGTGAGGCTAGCGAGGGCCGATATACGAACTCGATACGTCCAGCTTGCGGCGCAGCCCGTCCGCCTCCGGCTGGTCCAGCGCGGCGAAGATGTCCAGCGCCTCCCGCCACGCCCCGGCCGCCTCACCCGCCCGGTCCGCCGCACTCAGCGTGTCGCCGATGTTCTCCAGCACCACACCCTGCCGGTACTGGTCGCCGAGCACCCGGAACAGCTCCAGCGCCCGCCGGAAGGACGCCAGCGACTCCTCGTGATCGCCCAGCGACCGGTGCACGAAGCCCAGGCTGTCGAGGGTGTGCGCCTGACCGGCACGGTTGCCGTCCTCCTCGAACAGCGCCAGCGCCGTCAGCGCCGGTGGGATCGCCTCCGCGTGCCGGCCGAGCCGGACCATCGTCCACGCGATGCCGTTGTGCGCCGACGCCTCGCCCCACCGGTCGCCCAGCCGCTGATAGAGCGCCAGCGCCTCGCGATCGTGCTCCAGCGCCTCGTCGAAGTTCTTCTCCACATCGCAGACGTACGACAGGGTGCGCCGCGTGGTGGCCATGCCGCGGACGTAACCGTCCCGTTCGGCCAGGTCCAGGGCCGCGTACAGCTCGTCGTACGCCTCGGCGGTCTTGCCGATCTTGGCGAGGTCCCCGGCGATCGTCCGGCGCGCATGGACCTGCTCGCGCACGTCGCCCAGCCGCTCGGCCGCCCGCAGCGCGACCGTCTGGATCGTCACCACGTCCTCCCAGCGCGCGTGGTGATGCAGGTGGCGGAGCAGGTGGTGGGGGATCAGCACGGCGTAACGGTCGAGCCCGAGGTGGACCGCCCGGTCGAGCGCGGCGTGCAGAGCCGGCTCCTCGGCGTGCAGCCAGGCCTCGGCGGCGGGCTCGTCGGCAAGCCCGGCGACCACGGTGCCCTCGGCCGGCGGCGGAAGCTCGGCGTCCTGCGGCCGCCAGCTGATCAGGCGCGCCGCGACGGCCAGGCTGTGCGTGTAATGGTCCAGCATGCGGGTGGTCGCGGCCCGGCGGTCCGGTTCCGGGTCCGTGCGTTCGGCCAATTCCGATGCGTACGCCCGGAGCACGTCATGCAGCACGAATCGCCCCGGCCTCTGTTCCGCCACCAGGCTGGCCTCGGCCAGCTCACACAGTGCCCGATCAACCGGCGCACCGGCCAGGCTCGCCGCGGCGTCGGCCGTGACGTCCGGGCCCGGGTGCAGGCCGAGCAGCCGGAACAGGGCGGCCGCGTCCGGGCCGAGCTGCCGGTAGGACCAGGACAGCACGGCCCGCATGTCGGTCAGCGGGTCGGCGCCGCCCAGCAGGTCGAGCGCCCCGGCGGTGTCCCGCAGCGTCGCCGCCAGCGAGGCGAGCGGGACGTCCGGGTCGATCGCCGCCCGGGCCGCCACGATGGCGAGCGCCAGCGGCAGCCGCGCGCACCGTTCCACGATCTCGCCGGCCGCCGTCGGTTCCGCCTCCAGCCGCTGCTCGCCCAGCCGGTGCGCGAGCACCCGGGAGGCGTCCGCGCCGCTGAAGAGGTCCAGGGCGATCGGCCGGGCGCCCTCGGCGGCGACCAGCCCCGACAACTGATTGCGGCTGGTCACCAGCACCCGGCAGGCCGCCGAACCGGGCAGCAGGGGCCGGACCTGCTCGGCGTCGGCGGCGTTGTCCAGCACGATCAGCACCCGGCGGTCGGCGAGCAGGCTGCGGTACGCGCCCGCGAGCGCCTCCGGCTCCGACGGGATGCGCTGCGGCGGCACCCCGAACGCCTCCAGGAACCGGCGTAGCGCGACGGCCGGCCGCACCGCGGCGCCGGCCGGATCGAAGCCCTGCAGATTGACGTGCAGCTGGCCGTCCGGGAAACGGTCGCGGACCCGATGCGCCCAGTGCACGGCCAGGGCGGTCTTGCCGACACCCGCCGTGCCCGAGACGACCGCGATCCGGGCCGCCGGTTCGGCGTCGGTGAGCAGCACGGCGTCCAGCCGGTCGAGCTGGCCGCGCCGCCCGACGAACCCGAACGCCTCCAGCGGCAGCTGCGCCGGCCCGGCCGGCACGGGCTCCGGCCGCGCGGCCGGCGGCGCGGGGGCAGGGGCGAGCAGGGCCAGCACCGCCGCGTCGTCCGAGCGCAGCACCGCGCGGTGCATGTCCCGCAGGCCCGGGCCGGGGTCGACGCCGAGCCGCGCGGCCAGCACGTCCTTCGCCCGCGCGTACGCCTCCAGGGCCGCCGCCGGGTTGCCGGCCAGGTGCAGCGCGGCCATCAGCAGCTGCCACCCGGTCTCCCGCAGCGGCTCGGCGCCGGTGTGCCGACGCAGCCCGGACGACTCCTCCGCGGCGTACCCGAGCCTGAGTCTCGCCCGGACCGACCGCTCGAAGACCGCGAGCCGCCGGTCGTCCCACTCGGCCCGGGCGGCGGACAGCTCCGGCCCGGCGGTCACCCCGTCGACCAGGTCGCCGCGCCACAACCGGACCGCGCCCGAGTAGTGCGCGGCGGCCCCGGCCACGTCGCCGGCCCGCCAGGCGGCGTCGCCCCGATCGGCGGACTCCGCGAACCGGCGCAGGTCGATCGCCCCGGCCGCGGCGGTCAGCACGTACTGCGCGTCGCGCCGGTCGAGCTCGCACCCGTGCGCCGAGAGCGACCGCCGCAGCCGGCTCACGTACGTGGTCACGTTGGCCACCGCCGACTCCGGCGCCGACTCCGGCCACAGCTCGTCGACCAGCCGGGACACCGACACCGGCCGGCCGGCGTGCAGGACCAGCAGGGCCAGGACCGTGCGCTGCTTGGGCGTGCCGAGGTGGATCGGCCGCTCGCCGAGCCGTACCTCCAGCGGGCCGAGCACCCGGATGTCGATGTTCACGACCCCAAGTCCACAACATCCGGTCCACCGAGCGCCAATGATCGGGCCCGGCGATCCGAAAGGGGCCGTCGCTGTCTCATTGTTGCCGGGGCGTCTGGGGTGTCCCTTCGCTGCCGTCGCCTTCGTGGGGCGTGGGGCGTGGGGCTGGGTTGCCGGGCGGTGGGGTGCTCGGTTGCCGTCGCTGCCGCCGCTTTCGGTCGGGGCGGGGCCGGGCCGGGTTGCCAGGCCCCCGGGTGCCCACTCGCCGTCGCTGCCGCCGCTCGCGGTTCTGGCCGGGCGCGCTGGTAGAAGTCAGCGCGAGTGGTAGAACCAGCGCGCGGTGGTAGGACCGGGCGCTGTTTTGCGTGAAATGGCGCGCTGAGCTACCACGTTTTGCGGTGGTGGTAGCCGGGAGCGGTTTGTCGTCGTGAATAGCGCTCGGTCCTACCACCGTTCGCGCGAGTGGTGGTCCAGGACGGTCGGGCGGGCCGTCAGGACGAGGTACGCGCTCGGCTACCACCGCGCTCGGCTACCACCGCGAGCGGCGGCAACCACCGCGAGTGGGCACCCGGGGGCCTGGCAACCCGGCCCGGCCCCGCCCCGACCGAAAGCGGCGGCAGCAACAGTGAGTGGGCACCCGGGGGCCTGGCAACCCAGCTCGGCCCCACGCCCGGCGAAACGGGCCGCGGCGAGGGTGCGGGTGCTGCTCAGAGGAGGTCGGCGAGCAGCTTCTCCGGGTGCAGGGCGTCGTACGTCGAGCCGGCGTCCGTACCGAACGTGATCGTCGCCCGGGCCGGGTCGTCGACCAGGGCGGCGCCACGGACGCGGGCGTGGCGCAGGGCCAGGTGCGCCACGCTCACCTTGGTGTTGCGCCGGCCGGCGACCGCGGACACCAGGGTGGCGATGTCGTGGCCCTCGCGCTCGGCCCGCGCCCGCGGGTAGCCGTTGAGGTAGACGTCCACGTACAGGATCTCGTGGGTGTCCAGGTCGAGCAGCATCGGCACGGCGTAGCGCTTGCGGCCGGTCAGCGCGAACGCGTTCGCCACCGTGGCCGGATCGAACGTGGCGCGCTTGCTGCCCGCGTCGTCCCGCAGCATCCACCCGGTGTACGCCTCGGCCAGGTCGTCGAACGCCGGCCCGGCGTACCGGAAGATCACCGGGACCAGGTACCGCCAGCCGCGCCGGGACGCGGCTCGCGCCGCCCGGGCCAGGTTGATGTCGAGGAACTCCTCGGCGCCGTCCGGTGCGGACGTGAGGTCGCCGGAGTGGGTCATCACGCCGTTGCCCAGGTTGGTCCAGGAGACCTGGTCGACCAGCTGGAAGTTCGCGTTCAGCGCCAGGCAGGACAGGTCGAGGTCGCTGCGGTCGCCGGCCTCACGCCAGTGCGTGAAGAGCCGGATCACCTTGGCGTCCCCGGCCGGCAGCCGGCTGCCCCGCTCCACCTGCGCCAGCCCCTGTGCCGTGGCGCGCAGCTGGTCGGGGAGCAGCAGCCGGTCCAGGCCGGCGGCGACGTGCACGGTCTCGGCGTACCAGTCGCCCTTGGCCCTGATCCGCGCGTCGATCGCCGCATCCACCGCGTCGAGCAGTTCCTTGCGGAAGTCCGCGGGCAGCGCGAGGTGGCCCGGCTGCCGGACGATCGGCAGCGACGAGCCGTCCTTCCCGAAAACCACCCGGGGGTACGTGTGACCGTTGTCCGACAGCTGCGCGGCCGCGGCGAGCAGCACCCGCAGCGGGATGCGTTCCGCGGTGCCGGCCACCGCGCCGATGAGCGCCGCACGCTGCTCGGCCCCCTGCGAGACGGACGCGAGCCGGCGCAGGCCACGGCCGAGCAGGCCGGGCGACTCGGCGGCCGCCAGGCGCACCGCGCCCGGGAAGTCGGTGGCGAGCAGCCGCTCGAAACGTGACGGGAACGACGTCCGGTCGTGCCGGCCGTCCCGCAGCCGGGCGAACGTCTCGGCCACCCGCGGCGCACGGAACTCGCCGACGTGCAGGCCACGGTCGATCGCCAGCCACAGGCCGCGCCGCCGGAACACGTCGCCCAGCCGGTCGCTCGCCTCGAGCGTGCTCACCACGACGCGGCGGTCGGCGCGGGACAGCCGCGGATAGCGGATCGGCTCGGTGAGGCTGAGGTCGCCGCCGGTCAGCCGGGCGAACAGGCGTAGCAGGTCGTCCGGGGTCGCGCCGGTCGACGGCAGCCGCGCCCGGTCGAGGGCCCAGAGCAGCTCGAACAGCAGCGTGCGGTTCTCCCGGAAGCGGACGTCGGCCGGGTCGAGGCCGTCCACGCCGAGCCGCTTGACCAGGATGCCGAGGTCGTTCTGGACGTCCTCCCGCAGCGAGGCGGCGCTCGCGAAGCAGTCCCGCATCCACACGCGCAGCCGGCTGTCGAGCTCGTCCGCGCCGGTGAGCCGCACGGTGATCCATTCGACCCGGCCGTCGCGGGGGAGCAGGGCCTGTGCCCGGCGGTCGGCGTCGGCGCGCCCGGCGTCCTGCGGGATCGAGGACGCCGGCCACCAGCCGATGTCCGTGAAGTCCAGGGCGTGGCGCCAGCGCTCGTCGGTGTGCTCGGCACCGGCCATGCGGGCCCGGGCGACCACGAACCGGAAGAGCGCGTCGTCGTACTCCGGCAGCCGCTCCGGGAAGCCCCGGAACAGCGGCGCGTACCGGCCGGTCTCGCCGCGCTCGGCCCGCACGTGCGCGATCAGGTCGCCGAGCCCGGCCGCCAGCCCGTCGGTGAGCGCCCCCGGGTTCGCGAACCGCACGCCGACGTGCGCCAGCTCGGCGAGCAGGGGTGCGGCCACGGCCGGCGTCGCGGTGCCCGGGGGCGTCACGACCAGTCCCAGCCGGTCGAACCCGATGCGCTCCAGCGCGTCCACGTGCATGCACCCCCGCTCACAGCAGACAAAACGGCGCCGCGACGCGGCGCCGTAACGAGGAAAGTGCCCGGGCGATTCACCCTAAGAAGTTGTCGAAGTATGCCCGGGCTAGGCCTCTGCCAGGGAGATTACGGCAGCCTCGCAACCGGCGGCACCCGAATATCGAACCCGCGGTTCGGCCCCTCCCGGGGCGGCGCGACCGTCTGGTACTTCGACTGCGCGCGTCAGGACCTCGGCAGCGCTGCCGCCAGGATCTCGACCGCTGCCCTGAGCGCGGCGCGGGGCGCTTCCCGCCAGTCCGGGTCGAGGGGCGCGAGGCCGGTCGAGAGGGGATAGCGCTCGCGCAGGTCGGGGATGAGCCGTGCGGTGGCTCCGGCTCGTTCCAGCCACCCGGACGTGTCCACCCGCCGGTACGCCGCGGTCGTCTCGGCGGTGGCCCGGACGGTCGCGTAGAGCATGGTCACCGTGGTGGCGTCGGGGGTGGCCCACCGGTCCATGATCGTGAGGAGCCGTTCCAGCCAGTCCTGCTCGTTCGGCCCCTGGCCGCTCTGCGCCCAGGACAGCTCGGTCAGCCACGGATGCGCCAGGTGGACCTCGAAGAACGCCGTGGCCCAGGCGAGCAGGTCCGCGGCCAGGCCGGTGCCGGGGCCGTCCGCGGCCGGGCCGGCCAGCGCGTGGTCCTGCATCAGGGCGAGCAGGTTCTCCTTGGTTCCGACGTACGGGTACAGCGCCATCGCGGTCTTGCCGAAGCGGGAGGCGACCGCCCGCGTGGAGACGGCGGCCAGCCCCTCCGCGTCGGCGATCGCGATGCCCGCGGCCAGGATCTCGTCGAGGTCGAGCTGTTGACGGGGCCCGCGTCTCGGGGTGGGCAGGGTGGTGCCGCGGCCACGCCACAGGCGGCGGACATGATCTTCTGCGCTCATAGTCCTTACAGCGTATATTGTTTTGCCATGACGATGGCGAAGCTGCACGACGGAACTTTTCTGGAGGTCACGACGACCGGCGACGGCCCGGCCGTGCTGACGCAGGCGAGCCTGGCCGTGATCGAGGGTGAGGCGGCGGAGCGGATGCGTGCCTGGGGCGCCCAGCCCGACCTCGGGCAGGCGCTGGTGACCGGGCTCGCGACGGCCGGCCGGCGGGTGGTCTCCGCCGACTACGAGGGCCACCGGGCCGCACATCCGGCAGCCGGGACGCTGACCGCGGACGCGGTCGCCGCCGACCTGCTGGCGATCGCCGACGCGGCCGGCGTGGGCGAGTTCGCGTACTACGGCTACTCCTGGCTGGCGCTGGCCGGGCTGCAGCTGGCGATCCGCACCGACCGGCTGACCGGCCTGGCGATGGGCGGGTTCCCGCCGCTCGGCGGCCCGTACGACGCGATGCTCGCGGTGACCCGGGCCGCGCACCGGATGGCGACGGAGGACGCCGGGCGCGAACTGCCCGACCGGTCCGAGATCGAGGTGGGCGACTGGGATTCCGCCGCGGTCACCCAGCAGCCGGATCAGACCTCGCAGTACGTGACGCTGTACGAATCGCTGGGGGACTTCGACGAGCGGGCCGCACTCGACAGGGTCACGGTGCCGCGGCTCGCCTTCGCCGGGAGCGAGGACACCATGGAGTACGGGCCGCGGTGGGGCGGCGTCCGGGTGGAGATCGGGCCACCGCTCGCCGAGCACCGCGACGAACTGGTCGATCGGGGCTGGACGGTCGAGGTGGTGGTCGGCGGCGACCACTCGAGCGTCATGCGGTCGCCGACGGCCCTGCCGATCCTGACCGGGTGGCTCGCCGCACCCGGGCAACAGCCAGCGTCGTGAGGAGCACGGCGGTCAGCAGCGAGGTCGCGGCGATGCCGAACATGATCCGCCGGCCGATGAAGCGGTTCGGCCGGGCGTCCTTGACCAGTTGCGGGTCCGCGGTGTCGTAGACGACCCGCATCGTCTCGCCGACCTTCGGACGCGGGTCCGCCGGCAGGCCCCAGAGCGTCGCGTTCACCACCCGGTTGTCGGCGGTGGTGAACGTGACGAGATAGGCGTCGTTCTGCCGGCCACGGTCCTCGACCGCGGTCAGGGTCGCGGTGGCGGCCCGGCCGCGGTCGGCGAACGCGTCGAGGGCGCGCATGTCGCTGCGGGCGACGTAGATGAGAACCGCCGTGGTGATCCACAACGCGATGGCCCAGGCGCCGAGCCGGGAGGTGAGAAACCGCCGGATGCCCGTCACGGCTCCATGGTAGGAACCGGCCACCACACGATCAGGGCGTGCTGACCGTGACGTCGTCGAAGTCGGCCTGCCCGATCGACGCGGATCTCAGCCCCAGACCTCCTGGGCGGTTTCCGCGATGAGCCGCAGCTTGGCGACCTCCTGGTCGTAGGTGAGCACGTTGCCCTCGACGGTGGAGCTGAACCCGCACTGCGGTGACAGGCACAGCTGCTCGAGCGGGACGTACTTGGCGGCCTCGTCGATGCGGCGTTTCAGCGTGTCCTTCGACTCCAGCTCGCCCCGCTTGGTGGTGACCAGGCCGAGCACGACCATCTTGCCGGGCGGCACGAACCGCAGCGGCGCGAATCCGCCGGAGCGGTCGTCGTCGAACTCCAGGAAGAAGCCGTCGACGGCGAGCTCGCTGAACAGCGCCTCGGCGACGAAGTCGTAGCCGCCCTCGGCCGCCCACGACGACCGGAAGTTGCCCCGGCACATGTGGGTGGTCACGGCCAGCCCGGCCGGCCTGTCCCGGATCGCGGCGTTGATCTGCTTGATGTAGCGCAGGTGCTGGTGCTCGGCGTCGTCGCCGCGCGAGGTGAGCAGGGCGCGCTGGGCCGGGTCGTTGAGGTAGGCCAGGCTGGTGTCGTCGAGCTGCAGGTAACGACAACCCAGGTCGTAAACCCCGAGGACCTGCTTCGCGTACGCCGCGCTCAGATCCGCCCAGAACTGCTCCTCGTCGGGGTAGACCGCCGGATCGATGGCCGCCCGGCCGCCGCGGTAGTGCACCATGCTCGGCGACGGGATGGTCAGTTTCGCCGTGACGCCGGGACCGACGGTCGACGCGAGGAAACTGAACGCCTCGCCGAAGATCGTCTCGGTGAGGCGGACCGGCGCGTCCACGGACAGCGCGGCGGACTCGAAGTCCAGCTCGCCCTCCGCGTTCCGGAAGTGCACCTGGATCTTCTCGTCGGTGCGGCTGATCCCGCCGAGCTGATAGATGAAGTCCATGTGCCAGGACGTACGCCGGAACTCGCCGTCGGTGGCCGACCGCAGGCCGACGTCGCGTTGCATGGCGACCACCTCGCGAACCGCCTCGTCCTCGACCGCGCGCAGCTCGTCGTCCGACATCTTCTGGGCCGCATGCTCCTCGCGCGCCTGGAGCAGGCGCGCGGGCCGGAGCAGACTGCCGACGTGATCCGCCCGGAAGGGCGGGGTGTCGCGGAGCGTCATCGTCGATACCCCCTCGGTGCGACAGCTTACGTCCGCGCGGGGGGTCCCTGCATCTCTTCCTCGTCGGGCTGCCGCTCCTTCTGCGGGAGCCTCGGCCACCGGTCCTCGTGCTCGGTGTACTCGCCCAGGCTCTTGAACCCGAGCCCGCCGGCCTGGAGGCCGTAGCCCGCGTACTTGGCGGCGTTGTTGTCGGTGGCGATGCCGATCGACAGGGAGACCGCGCCGAACGTGCCGAACAGGCCGCCCAGCATCTTCGGGATGTTGACCTTACGGTCCCGGACGGCCTTGACGAGCTCGCTGGCGAAGTCGCCGGCCGGCGCGGCGCCGGACAGGACCGCCGCGGCGATCGCGAAGTTCGAGACCGGGATCTTTCCCTCGAACGTCCCGTCCTTGATCATCTGCTCGTACATCCGCTGGTGCCTGATCGCGTACGACTGGAGGGTCGGTGCCGCGGCGGCGATGAACGCGCCGGCGGCCTTCGACCAGTCGCCGTCCGGGAACATGTGCTGGCCGTCCTCGAGCTTGGTGCTCTCGCCGTATCCCTTGATGATCAGGCCGGCCGTCTGCGTGTAGAGCCCGCCGAACCGGGCCGCGTCGCCTGCCGGACCGTCCTTCTGGGAGATCGCGTTGGCGAACAGGCCGCCGGTGGTCGCGATGCCGCCCAGGAACTTGGCCCAGTTCATGCCCCGGCCCTGCAACCACTTGTTGATCTCGCTGACCGCGTCGCCGGTGGAGCTGGCCGCCGCCATGCCGGTCGCGCCGGAACTGAGGTTGGGTACCGTCCCCCGGACCAGGAACGAGTTCTGGATCGGGAACACGAGGGCGACACCGGCGCCGACCGACTTGGGTTTGTCGCCGGTCCCCCTCGAGTACAGGGGCAACCGCCAGCGCGACTGCTGCTCCGCGGCGGCCTCCGAGGACGAGGACGAGCCGCTCGAGGAAGAAGACGAGGAGGACGACGAGGAGACGGTCGAGGCCCGCGAACCTGGCCGGCTTCCCGGCAGGACGTCCGTGCTTCCGCGTACCGGCGACATCGGTTCGCCCGGGGCGTCGAAGAACTCCTGGTCGGTCGAGCCCGACGACCCGGTCCGGGTGGAGGCCGGCGACTCCGGCCGGACGACCTCCTCCGGAGGCATGCCGGGCATGGTGTCCAGCGCGTCGAAGAACTCCTCGTCGTCGCTCGACGTCGCCGGACTGGGCGGGCGTGGGCTGGGCGGGCGCGGGATGGCTTCCAGCGGCACCGTGGTCTCCGGCTGGGTGCCCAGCTCGGGCAGCTGGACGGGTGGCGGCACCGACCGCTCCGGGGCGGCCAGCATCCGGGAGACGGCGACGTTGCCGGCCTGTCGCTGCAGGGCCAGCATCGCGGCCGCTCCGGGCGGCACGTGCACGCCGGAACGGTTGCCGGGCCGGTGTTCCGGCTCGACCTCGTCGGATCGGAGGTGCCGGCGCCGTGTCATGGGATCGGACATTACGGATCCAAGGTGGACGGCTCCCGACCCGTGGGTTAACGGTTGCGGTAAGCCACCACACATTGATTCCGGTGACACTCCTTGGGTAGGTTCCGATCACGAAACGGGGGAAGGAACCCAAGTGAAAACCAGAATTCTCGCCGCGGTCGCTGCCGCGGCGGTCTCCATAGGCGTGTCCATCGCCGTCCCGTCGCCCGCTCAGGCGGCCGACACCTTCTCGTGCCCGGGCTCCGGGCGCATCTTCGCCTCGGCCACCAACGGGGACCTCCACAGCTGGAACATCAGCAACATCGGCACGACCACGATCTCCGGCGGCGCGCGCACCACGCCCGGCCATGGCTGGGGCGGGTACGGCAAGATCCTCGGCGGTCCCGGCGGCCGGGTCTACGGCATCAACTCCACGTCCGGCCTGTGGATGTACAAGTATGTGAGCGGCGCGTTCGACAGCACCAAGGACAACATCGCGCCCGGACAGTTCAAGTCCTACGCGAGCGCGGCCTGGAAGAACAAGATCACCGTCGACGAGATCGGCGACTTCTATCTGGTCGACAACACCGGCCGCCTGCTCTGGTACCGCTACGACGAGGCGACCAGGACCTGGCCGATCAACGGCCGGATCATCGACGACGGCTGGGACCAGTTCGACCTGATCGTCGCGGCCGGCCCGGGCGTCATCTGGGGCCGCAAGGCGTCCAACGGCAATCTGCTCCGGTTCCGGTTCGAAGCGACCAGCGAGCGCTGGATCACCCACGACCAGGTGGCCGAGAGCTCCAGCGACTGGGGCACCTTCGCCAACATCTCCTCGCCCGGCGGCGACGTCCTGTACGGCGTCTCGACCGATGGCCGCTTCCTGACCTACCGCTACCGTGAGGACGTCCCGAGCTTCCCGGTGAGCCGGGCCCAGCTGGGCAGCTCGACGGACTGGGCGACCTTCACCAACGTCCTCGCCATCCCGAACGTCTGCAAGCTCACCGAACGGCACATCCCGGCGGCGCCGGCCGTCCCGGTCCAGAACTACAGCCCGACCGCGGCGATCCAGGGCCCGGTGCCGAGCGGGGGCCAGATCGGCCCGCTGGAGTTCGTCTACGTCGACAACATCGGCTCGATCCGGCACGGACACCAGCCCGACCCCGAGTTCTTCGGCGGGGTGCAGTGGAGCACGCTGGGCCGGCCCGAGGTTCAGTACACCGGCAAACCGGCGCTCGCCGTCGGTGCGGTGCCCGAGACGGATGTGCCCGCCGGCCGGCAGACGGTCCACGCGCTGACCCACAGCACGACCGGCGACGTCGCGTCCTTCACCCGGACCACCGCACCGGGCTGGGGCGCCGACGAGAACCTGGCCGGTCGGATGCGTTCGCACCCGGTCGTCACCCGGCTCACCGACGGCCTGCTCGCCGCGTTCGCCATCGACGCCGCCGGCCACGTCTGGACCCGCCGGCAGACCAGCGTCCGGGTCGGCGCGTTCCTCGGCTGGCGTGATCTCGGCGGCAGCCTGACCGGCGAGCTCACGGTCGTCCCGATCGTCAACGGCGGGGCCGTCCTCTTCGGCCTGGACGCGGACGGCACCCCGGTGACCGCCACCTACCGTGCCGGCGTCCTGTCGGCCTGGGCGGAGCTCGGCGGCAGTGGCTTCACCGGCACCGTGTCGGTCGTGTCGATGCCGGGCCAGATCCTGCGAGCCTTCGCCCGCGACGCCGACGGCCGCGTCCAGACCCAGCTGCAGGTGGGCGGCGTCTTCCCGGGCACCTGGTCGCCGGTGGGCGACCTGACCGTGGCGGGTTCGCCGGCCGCGGTGCTCGACCCGGCGCTGGGCCGGGTCGCGGTCGTGGCCCGCGGCACCGACAACGAGCTCTACCGGGTCTTCGAGACCGCGCAGGGCTCGAACACCTGGGACGCCTGGCAGCGGGTCAACACCGACGGCTCCGACCCGTCCTTCACCGACCCGACCATCCTGCAGTACGCCGGCGGCGCCGGGCCGACCTGGGCGATCCTCTTCCGGAACGAGAACAACGGCCACCGCTTCTACACCCGGTCGCTGCCCGGCGGCAAGAAGGCGGGCGCCGTGACGTTCAAGGCGCACACCCTGCCCGCACCGCCGCGGTAACTCCGAAACAAGTGTGTAGTCCGCGACAACAAGGCGCTCGCCGCCTTGTTGTCGCGGACGCCAAAGACAACGCGTCGCAGGGTCGGCAGTCTTTCCCTTCACGTAGCAGGTGGAGGGCGCGATGAAGGCTCTACGATCGGTTGCCGCGCTGGGCGCGGTGGCATTGCTGACCGCCGCTTGCGGTGGCAACGACTCGACCGGCGGTGCGAGCGGGAAGCAACCGGTCAACGGCAAGACGTTCACGATGTCCGTGTCCTCCGATCCGGGGAACCTGGACCCGCATTTCACCTCGCTGACGATCACCGGCCAGGTGGACCGTTTCCTGTACGACTCCCTGCTCGGCACCGCCCCGGACGGCAAACTGCTGCCCGGGCTGGCCGAGAAGTGGGAGGGGACCACCACCAAGGCGACCTTCACCCTGCGCAAGGGCATCACCTGCGCCAACGGTGACCCGCTGACGGCGAGGACGGTGGCCGACAACATCAGCTTCGTCGGCGACGTGAAGAACGCGTCCACCCGGGTCGGCACCTACGTCCCAGCCGGCGCGAAGGCCACCGCGGACGAGGCCACCGGCGTCGTCACGGTCACCTCACCGGCCCCGGACGCCTTCCTGGACCGCAACCTCGGCGGCCTGCCGATCGTCTGCGACCAGGGCATGAAGGACCGCACCAAGCTCAAGCAGGCGTCGGACGGCACCGGCATGTTCACGGTGACCGAGGCGGTTCCGGACGACCACTACACGCTGACCCGGCGCAAGGAGTACGCGTGGGGGCCGGGCGACGTGAAGGCCGACACGGTCGGGCTGCCGGACAAGGTCGTCATCCGGGTGGTCGGGAACGAGGCCACCGCCGCCAACCTGATGCTCACCGGCGAGCTCAACGCCGCCCGGTTCAGCGGCCCGGACAGCGCGCGGTTGCAGGGCGACGACTACGTCAAGCGGGACATCCTGGCGCCGACGGGCGAGCTGTGGTTCAACCAGAAGCCGGGCCTGCCGACCGCGGACGAGGCGGTCCGCAAGGCGCTCGTCCAGTCGGTCGACCTCAAGCAGATGCAGCAGGCCTTCACCTCGGGCCGGGGCGGCGACCCGACCGGCCTGGTGGCGCCGGCGATGACCCCCTGCAAGGGGAACACGATCGAGGGCAACCAGCCGCCGTTCGACGCCGCCGCGGGCAAGTCGGTGCTGGCCGCCAAGCCGCTGTCGCTGACCGTCGCTTACGCCGCGTCGGCCAGTCCGGGCGCGCAGCCCGCCGCCGAGCTGCTGCAGCAGCAGTGGACCGCGGCCGGGGTGAAGGTGACGCTCAAGAACGTCACCGCGGTGCAGGTCGGCCAGATCGCCGGTGGGCAGCTGTCCTGGGACGTGGCGATGTTCCCGATCGGGGTGACGCTGCCCAGCCAGCTGGTCGCGTACCTGTCCGGGCCGACCCCGCCGAACGGCACCAACTTCGCCAGCATCGACAACAAGGCGTACCAGGCCGCGGTGGCCGAGGCGCAGAAGGTCGCCGGCGACGGTGGCTGCGAGCAGTGGCTGGCCGCCGAGAAGGAACTGATCAAGCGGCTCGACCTGGTGCCGTTCGCCAATTCCAACGTCCCGTACTTCATCAAGGGCGCGACGTTCGAGCTCACCGACGGCGACCTCGGTCCGGCCTCCATCCGGATGTTCGGCTGATCCAGGTGTTGTCAAGGAGGGCCTTCAGTCTGGTCAGGGGCGGCGGCGGGGCTGCGGATGGCGTTTGGGTTAGGTTCGCTGCCCGGCGGGCCGGGCGGCTGGTGCTGTCACTGTTGGTGCTCGTCACCGCCGCGTTCGCGATGATCCACGCGCTGCCCGGTGATCCGGTCCGGGCGGCGCTGGGACCGACCGCGCCGATCGAGCTGATCAACGCCCGCCGGGCGGCGATGGGCCTGGACGACCCGCTGTGGTTGCAGTACCTGCACTACCTGGGCAACCTGTTCACCGGCGACCTGGGCATCTCGATGACGTCCGGCCTGCCGGTGTCGGACGTCATCTCGGCCCGGTTCGGGTCCACCGTGGAGATGGCGGTGCTCGCCTTCGCGGTGGCGGTGGTGGTCTCGGTGCCCCTGGGGACGTTGATGGCGGTGCTGGTCCGGCACGGCCGCCGGCGCGCGGGGGACTTCGCGTTCACCTCGGCCAGCGTCGTGCTCGCCACGATCCCCGAGTTCCTGATGGCGGTCGGGCTGGTCTTCCTGTTCAGCGTGCAGCTCGGCTGGCTGCCGGTGGCGGGCAGGTCCGGCCCCGACTCGTACGTCCTGCCGGTCCTCTCGCTGGCCATCGGCCCGTCGTTCGTGCTGGCCCGGATCGTCCGGGTGGAGATGCTGACCGTGCTGGAGGCCGACTACGTGCGCACGGCGAGGGCCAAGCGCCTGCCGGACCGGGTGGTCTACCTGCGGCACGCCCTGCCGAACGCACTGACCACCACGCTCACGCTGGGCGGCCTGCTGCTCGGCTCGCTGGTCGCCGGGACGGTGCTGGTGGAGAACGTGTTCGCCTGGCCGGGGCTGGGCGGCACGATCGTCGGCTCGATCCTGGCCAAGGACTACCCGACCGTGCAGGGCGTGGTGCTGGTCTACGGCGTCGGCGTGCTGCTGGTGAACCTGGTGGTCGACGTGGCGCTGGCCGTCGTCGACCCGCGCTCCACGATCCGGGAGAGCTGATGGCCGCACGGGGACTGCGCCGGGCCGGGCCGCTGGGCATCAGCGCGCTCGCGCTGCTCGTACTCGTCATCGTCCTTGCTCTGGTCGCACCTCTGATCTGGCAGCAGCGCGCGGACGCGATCAACGCGGCCGAGATCCTGCGGGGGCCGTCCGGGGCGCATCCGGCGGGCACCGACCTGCTCGGCCGGGACATCTTCGCGCGGGTCCTGGTCGCCACCCGGTTGTCGGTGGGCCTGGCGCTGCTGGCCACCGTGCTGGGCGTGACCGCCGGTCTGCTCGTCGGCGCGACGACCGCCGTCCTGGGCCGCCGCGCCGGCCGGTGGATCGGCACCCTGATCAACATCACGGTGGCGTTCCCGAACCTGCTGCTGGCGCTCTTCTTCGCGGTGATCTTCGGGGTCGGCGCGAAGGGCGCGGTGCTGGCCATCGGCTTCGCCACCGCGCCGGGCTTCGCGCGGATCACCCAGACCCTGGCCTCCGGGGTGGCCGGCCGCGACTTCATCGCCGCCGCCCGGATCGCCGGGGTGGGCCGGTTCCGCATCCTGACCCGGCACGTGCTGCCGAACATCGCCGAGCCGCTGGTGGTCACCGCGACGATCGCGATGGGCGGCGCGATGCTGGCCTTCGCCAGCCTGTCCTTCCTCGGCCTGGGCGTGCAGGCGCCCAGCTACGACTGGGGCCGGCTGCTCGGCGAGGGCCTCCAGCAGATCTACATCCACCCGGCGGGCGCGCTGATCCCCGGCCTCGCGGTGGTCCTGGCGGCGATGGCGTTCAACCTGAGCGGCGAGGTGGTCGCCCGGGCGATCGGCTTGCGCTCCACTTCTACGGGTACGCTCGGCGACCCACCGCCTCCCGCACCGTCCGACCCGATGCCTGAGGCGGACGCTCTGCTCGCCGTGCACAACCTCCAGGTGTCGTTCCCCGGCGTACGCCCGGTCCGGGGCGTGAGCCTCTCGCTGCGGCGGGGCGAGGCGGTCGGCATCGTCGGCGAGTCCGGCTCGGGCAAGAGCCTCACCGCGCTCGCGATCGCGCGGCTGATCGAACCGCCCGGCGAAGTCACCGCCGACCGCCTCGAGTTCCTCGGCGAGGACCTGCGGGGCGACGTCAGCGCCCACCGCCGCCTGCTCGGCACCTCGCTGGCCATGGTCTTCCAGGACCCGATGACGTCACTGAACCCGGTCCAGCGCGTCGGCCGGCAGCTCGCCGAGGTCGTGCGTACCCATCAGCGGGCCGACCGCCGCACCGCCTGGGCCCGCGCCGTCGACCGGCTGAGCGCGGTCCGCATCGCGGACGCGGCGAAGCGGGCCGGCCAGCTCCCCCACGAGTTCTCCGGCGGCATGCGCCAGCGGGCCATGATCGGCATGGGTGTGATGGCGAACCCGGCGCTGGTCATCGCCGACGAGCCGACCACCGCGCTGGACGTGACCGTGCAGAAGCAGGTGCTCCAGCTGCTGCAGAACATCCGGTCGGCCGAGAACGTCGGGCTGCTGTTCATCAGCCACGACGTCACGGTCGTCGGTCAGGTCTGCGAGCGCGTGCTGGTCATGTACGCCGGGCGCATCGTCGAGGACCTGCCCGCGTCGGCGCTCCGCGAGCATGCCCGGCATCCGTACACGCGGGCGCTGGTCGCGGCCGTGCCGGACATGGAAACCGACCGGAATCTGCCGCTCGCGGTGATCCCGGGGCGCCCGCCCGACCCGCGTGACCTGCCGGTGGGGTGCGCGTTCGCCGCTCGCTGCCCGCTGGCCACCGACCGGTGCCGCGAGGAGGACCCGCCGCTCGACTCACTCGAGACCGGCCGGAGGGTCGCCTGCTGGCACGCCGAACAGACAGTCCCGCACCTCTCACTGATCAAAGGAGAGCAGTCATGAGCCTGGACACCGCACAGTGGGGGCGGCGGCTGGCCGAGCTGGCCGAACGTCACCACGTCCCGGGCGCCGCCCTGGGCATCCTGCAGGGTGACGAGGTCGCCGAGGCGGCGTACGGCGTCCTGAACCTCCGCACCGGCGTCCCGGTGACCACCGACTCGCTGTTCCAGCTCGGGTCGATCAGCAAGGTGTGGACGGCGACGCTGGTCATGCAGCTGGTCGACGAGGGCAAGCTGGCCCTGGACACGCCGCTGATCGAGGTGATGCCCGAGCTGCGGCTGGCCGACGCCGAGGTGACCAAGCAGATCACCATGCGCCACCTGCTGACCCACACCAGCGGCATCGACGGCGACATCTTCACCGACACCGGCCGCGGCGACGACTGCCTGGAGAAGTACGCCGCCCTGCTCGCCGACGCGAACCAGAACCACCCGATCGACGCCACCTGGTCGTACTGCAACTCCGGGTTCTCGCTGGCCGGCCGGGTGATCGAGAAGCTCACCGGCGACACGTGGGATGCCGCCGTACGCGAGAAGCTCGTGAAGCCCCTGGGTCTGACCCACACGGTCACGCTGGCCGACGAGGCCATCATGTTCCGCGCCGCGGTCGGCCACCTCTACGAGGGCGGCGAGAACACCGTGGCGCCGATCTGGGGCATTCCCCGCTCGGCGGGACCGGCCGGCGCGGTCACCGCGACCGTGGGCGACCTGCTCAAGTTCGCCAAGATGCACCTCGACGGGGGCGTCCTCTCCGACGCCGCCCGGGAGCAGATGGCCGCCTTCCAGGTCGAGCTGCCGGACAAGCACACCCTCGGCGACTCGTGGGGGCTGGGCTGGGAGCGGATGGAGTGGGACGGGCAGCGGGTGATCGGCCACGACGGCAACACCATCGGCCAGGCCGCGTTCTGGCGCGTGCTGCCCTCGAAGGGGCTCTCGGTCACGCTGCTCACCAACGGCGGCAACGGCGCGAAGCTGTACGAGGAGCTGTACCGGGAGATCTTCGCCGAGCTGGCCGACGTGCGGATGCCGGAGAGGCTCGGCCCGCCGTCGACACCGGTCGAGGTCGACATCACGCCGTACCTGGGCGTCTACGAGCGGGCCAGCATCCGGCAGGAGGTGCACGTGACCGACGACGGCCCGGTGATGACCGTCAAGATCACCGGACCGCTCGCCGAGGTGCTCCAGGAGCAGGACAGCCACTACCGGATGGTGGCCGTCGGACCGGATCTGTTCGTCTGCCAGGACCCGGAGACCGGCAACTGGATCCCGGCCACCTTCTACCAGCTGCCGACCGGCGAGAAGTACGTCCACTTCGGTGCCAGGGCCACCCCGCTCTCCTCACCGGCGGCGTAAGTGCGCGCCTTGACCTTCGAGAACGTGACCGTCCGCTTCGGCTCCCGCCGGCGCGGCACGGTCGCGGTCGACGACGTCTCCCTGGTGGTGCCGGCCGGACAGGTCGTCGGCCTGGTGGGGGAGTCCGGGTCGGGCAAGTCCACGCTGGCCCGGGCCGCGGTCGGGCTGGCGCCGCTGACGGCCGGCCGGATCACGCCCTCGGCCCGGGGACGGCACGTCCAGATGGTCTTCCAGGACCCGTACTCAGCCCTGGACCCCCGGATGTCCATCGGCGAGTCGATCGCCGAGGCCATGCCGTCCGTCGACCGTGCCGAGGTGGCCCGCCTGCTGGAACTGGTCGGGCTGCCCGCGGACCGGGCCCGCGACCGGCCGCACCTGCTCTCCGGCGGCCAGCGGCAGCGGGTGGCGCTCGCCCGCGCGCTGGCCGGCAACCCCGAGGTGATCATCGCCGACGAGATCACGTCGGCGCTGGACGTCTCGATCCAGGGCGCGGTGCTCAACGTCGTCCGCGAACTGCAGCGCCGGATGAACCTGACCATGCTGTTCATCTCGCACAACCTGGCCGTGGTGCGCTACGTCAGCGACATCGTCGCGGTGATGCGCGAGGGGAAGATCGTCGAGTACGGCCCGGTCGACGAGGTGCTCGGCGACCCGCGCCACGAGTACACCCGGGAACTTCTGGCCGCCGTGCCGCGCCCCGCTCACTAAGCTGGACGATCATGAGCCAGCTGCCGCGCGCCAGCCTCGGCCGGGTCCTCGAGGATCTCGGCGCCACGCTGCTGGACCTGGTCCACGGTTCGGTGTCGGCGGAGTCCATCGGCGGCATCGCGTTCCACGACCCGCACGACGAACCCGGCCTGCCCCCGCGCGCCCTGGTCCTCGGTGTCGGGGTGCGCGACACAGCGGACATCGTCGCGCTGCTGCGGTCTTCGGGCGCCGAGGGTGCGGTCGGGCTGGTGGTAAGAGCGCCCGTGTTCCTGGACGATCTCGTCCGGTCTGCGGTTGAGGAGTCGGGCGTGGCGCTGCTGGCTCTCACCCGCGGCGCCTCCTGGGCGCAGCTCGCCGCCCTGCTGCGCTCCATGGTCAGCCAGGGCGATGTCGGCGACACCGGCCCCGAGACCCTCGGCGGGATGCCCTCCGGCGACCTGTTCGCGCTGGCCAACGCCGTCGCCGCCCTGGTCGACGCCCCGGTCACCATCGAGGACCCGGACTCCCGCGTGCTGGCCTTCTCCGGCCGCCAGGACGAGGCCGACGAGTCCCGGGTGGAGACCATCCTCGGCCGGCAGGTCCCCGAGCGGTACGCCCGGATGCTCTCCGCCCAGGGCGTGATCCGCAACCTGCACCGCAGCGAGCAGCCGGTGTACGTGCAGCCGCCCGACGAGCACAACGACTTCTCCGTGCCGCGGGTCGCCGTCGCGGTCCGGGCCGGCGACGAGTTCCTCGGCTCCATCTGGGCGGCCGTCCGCCGGCCGCTCACCCCCGACCGGTCCCGCGCCTTCTGCGACGCCGCGAAACTGGTCGCCCTGCACATGCTGCGGCTGCGCGCGGGAGCGGACGTGGAACGGCGGCTGCGCACCGAGCTCGTCGGCACCGCGCTGGAAGGCGGCACGGGCGCCCGGGACTCGCTGTCCCGGCTCGGCCTCGCCGACCAGCCGCTGGTGGTGCTCGCGCTGGTGCCCGTGTCGGACGGCGCCGACCGGTCCAGTGTGGCGGCCGAGCGGCAGCGGCTCAGCGACGCCCTGGCGATGCACCTCAGCGCGGTGCAGGCCAGCTCGGCGGTGGCCCTGCTCGGCGATGTCACGTACGGCCTGCTGCCGGTCACCGGCGACGACGGCGACGCCCGGGCCGTACGGGTGGCCGGCGGTTTCCTGGACCGGATCGGCGAGCGGGTTCCCGCCCTGGTCGGCGTGAGCCCGGTGGCCGCGACGGTGTCCGAGCTGGCCACCGCCCGCACCAGCGCGGACCGGGCCCTGCGGGTGCTCCGCGGCGGCCGTGGCGGCGCCCGCCGGGTGGCCCGCCTGATCGACGTGCACACCGAGGCGATGCTCCTGGAACTGCGCGACACCGTCGCCGCCCGTGGTGACGCCCCCAGCGGCCCGGTCGCCAAGCTTCTGGCGTACGACGCCGAGCACAGCGCCAACCTGGTCGAGACGCTCGCGGCGTGGCTGGACGCGTTCGGCGACGTGGTGGCCGCCGCCGCCGCCCTGCACGTCCACCCCAACACGTTCCGCTACCGGCTGCGCCGCCTGGCCGAACTGGGCGAGATCGACCTGACCGACCCCGACGCCCGCCTCGGCGCCATGCTCCAGCTGCGAGTCTTCGGCCCCGGCTGATAATCGGCTGCGGTCGTCGCCGTCCCGCGCTTAGGGTCGGGGATGCCTTCCAGCCTCTCCGCGATCACCTTCGCCGCCCAGGACCCTCAGCGCCTGCTCGGATTCTGGTCCGGCCTGCTCCATCGCGAGATCTCCGGCGACGCGCTCCTGCCGCCCGAGGACACCGGCTATCTGATCCGTTTCCTCCCCACCGACCGGCCGAAGACGGTGCCGAACAAGGGCCACTTCGACCTGACCAGCACCTCCCTGGAGGACCAGCGGGCGACGGTGGCCCGGGTGCTCGAGCTCGGCGGCGGCCACCTGGACATCGGCCAGGGCGACGTGGAACACGTGGTGATGGCCGACCCCGAGGGCAACGAGCTCTGTGTGATCGAGCCCGGCAACAACTTCCTCGCCGGCACCGGCTTCATCGGCGCGCTGGCGGGCGACGGCTCCGAGGAGGTCGGCCACTTCTGGAGCGCGGCGCTGGACTGGCCGCTGGTCTGGGACCAGGACGAGGAGACCGCGATCCAGTCCCCGCACGGCGGCACGAAGATCACCTGGGGCGGCCCGCCCGTCCAACCGGCCACGGACTACGACCGCGTGCACTTCGAGCTCCCCGCGGGCACCGACATCGACCGCCTGGTCGCCCTCGGCGCGAAACAGATCGGTCCCGGCCTCCTCACCGACCCCGACGGCAACCAGTTCACGGTCCTGTCCTGATGGTGAGGTCCCGCGCGGAGTCCGCCGCCGTGGCGGTCGCGTCGTCCCTCGGCCTCCGAGCCGACGACACGATAGTTCTGCAGGCCTCCAACAAGCTCACCGTCCGGCTGCTGCCCTGTGACGTCCTGGCCCGGGTGGCGCCGGTGGAGCACGGCGTCGCCCGGTTCGAGATCGGGCTCGCTCAACGGCTCGCCGAGGCCGGGAGCCCCGTGGGCACCCTCGACCCCCGGGTCGAACCACTCGCCTACGAGCACGACGGCTTCGAGGTCACGCTGTGGACCTACTACGAGCCAGCGTCCTCCGCCGAGGTGTCGCCGGCCGGCTACGCCGACGCGCTCGGACGCCTGCACGCGGGCATGCGCGAGATCGACTACCCGACGCCGCACGTCACGGACCGGGTCGGTGAGGCCCGGAAACTCCTGGCCGACCGCGACAGCACGCCGGAGCTCGCCGACGCCGACCGGGAGCTGCTGGACGAGACGTTACGAGGCGCACCGGGAGCGACCGCCGCGGACCAGCTCCTGCACGGCGAGCCGCATCCGGGCAACCTGCTCACCACCGCCGGCGGGCTGCTGTTCATCGACCTCGAGACGTGCTGCCGCGGGCCGGTCGAGTTCGACGTCGCCCACGCGCCCGAGGACGTGGCCAAGCACTACCCGGGCCTCGACGAAGACCTGCTGCGGCGGTGCCGGACGGTCGTGCTGGCGATGATCACCACGTGGCGCTGGCAACGGGACGACCAGCTCCCGGACGGCCGCCGGCTGGCCGAGGAGTGGATCAGCCAGATCCGCGGCGGCCCTTGAAGCAAAGCAAAGAATGACTGCCCACCAGGACAGACTTGGCTCGGCAGGCCCCGGAAAGTGTTATCTCATGCCGCCCGGATCGGGGCGGCATGAGCGCTGCCGGACCTCGGCTCCGCGCCGGCCGGCGACCCACCGGCGAGATTCGGCGGCACTTCGATCGTCGCCATCTGCCACTCGGTGCGGAACCGGTTGATCAGATGCCATCCGACCAGCGGGTTGAGCGCCAGGGTCCGCCTGGTTCGGGCCAATTCGTCGAAGCCGCGCCTGCCCTTCGCGACGGCCTGCTGCCAGCGTGCGTCCGTGCTGTGGCCGGTGAAGAACTCAACCAGGGTCTGGCAGTAGTAGGTGTAGGACACGATCTCTCGCGCCAAGCGGCACAGCGCCGCCCGGCCGGCCTCGTCGGCGAACGCTGACTCCGCGTTCAGGTCGAGCTGTGCGACCTCTCGGACCGCGTCAGCCATGGCATCGGGCGTGGTGACGTGGAAGGTGGCGTGTCCGCACCAGATGATCAGGCTCGAGGTGATCGGCTCGGCGTCGATCTTGCGCACGGCCGAGGTGACGGCGTTCGCCTTGCCGGCCAGATCCCGGGTGACGAGACGGCGGGCGACACTGGACAGATCGCGGCGCCTCGACCCGCCGTCGGGCTGAGTGATCATCTGACGTGCTGCCCGGATCAGGTCACGAGGAAGCCCTCCGGAGAGGCAGAAGCTCAGACCTTTGAACGGCACCGGGATCTCGGTGGTCCGCCGGCTCAGCAGGTCCGAGCACTCCTGGAAGGAGAGGTAGTCGATGCTGACGATTTCGTCGAACGCGCTGTCGAACGCGTCCCGGAACGGCAGACCCCGCCGCTCGAACGAGGCCATCGCGTCCTCGGACACCGAGACCAGGAAATGCCAGCCAGGCACGCCGAAGATGCTCTTGATGTCGTTCAGGAACTGCTGAGCCCGTTCCTCGCTCTCGATCTTGTCCAGTTCGTCGATCCCGATGATCAGGCGCGTGGTCGCTTCGGGGTTCTGTTCCGCGGCGATCATCCGCAGGAACTGCCGCAGTGAGTCGACGATCTCGGGGAGGTTCTTCGGTTGCCGGACGAAGCCGCTGGCCCGCTTGAGCGTCGACTCCAGCCCGGCGGGCACCTTGATGGTGCCGGACCACTCACCGGAGATGCTCTGCTGGTACTCGATCTCGTTGAGCCGATCACGCGCGGCCGCCTCCAGGGACAGCGAACCGGCCGCGAGGCCCCTCTTGCGGGTGGGCCGCCGTGACCAGGTCTGAGCGGCCAGGGCGACGGCGGCGGTGGCGAGGACGACCGCGAGGATCTGGCTGTTGTTGAGGGCGTGGCCGAACGCGGTGGTCGTGAAGATGAGGAGCGCGCCCGCGCCGACCACTCCTGAGATCGCGTAGTTGACGCGGTTGGACCGGGCCGACAGGACGGAGTCGATCGGATCCGGTGGTTCGCCGCCGTCGGCCCGCCAGGTCAGGGCCTCGCGGCAGACCCGCGCGTAGAGATGGAGCAGGAACTCCCGCGGCGAGTACTCCACCGGCGCGGAGACCAGAAGGCGGAGTCCCGGTTCGGGCCTTCCGTGTTCGCAGAGCGACCCGAGGACGGTCGACTTGCCGACCCCGCGCGGTCCGGCCACGCCGACGCTGCCTCCCGGCATCCCGTTGATCAGGGCTCGCAGGCGCCGGGTCGCCGAGGTCGGAATCTCGTAGAGCGGGTCGAACGACTGGCTGAGGCCACCGGGCCGGGTCACCGCGAGCGTCGTCTCGAAGGACGGCTGGTTGTCGCTGATCATCTGCCGGACGTACGGCACGACGACCGACTCCCGGAGCTGGGCGAGCGCAGCACTGCGACTGCGGCGGTACTGCTCCTCGGCGGTGGAGACCCTGATTCGCCGACGTCCGGGCACAGCGATCACGGCATCGAAGATGTGCAGCGTCAGGGCCGCGACGGCGAGCAGCGGATCGGGCAACCCGATGTCGAAGCGCAAGGGTGAGTCGTCGAGATTGATGATCACGACCAGACCGATGACGGGTCCAGCTATGCCGATCAGCACCGCCGCGGTCGTCACGAGCTGGAGCGGCAGATTCTTGACAGTCGTCCCGCAGCACGGTTCACCTCGAAGGTGCGCGGACAGCGTGGCCCAGGTCGAGACCGCAACGATCAGCAACATCGCGGCGACGACGAAGGCCGGGTAAGCGGCCGACTCCCGCTGAGTCCCGAGCGAGATCCGGAGTGCGGAGACAATCAGGATCCAGGGGAACGCCGCCAGCGCGGCGACCTGGACGAGATAGAGGCGTACATCCTTCCCGTCGACACGCTGCCGCCACACCGCCAGAAGAACCACCACGATGAGCGCCACAACGACCCAGAGAAGAATCGGACGAGCGCTTCCGTGCCCGTAGGCGCCCGCGCTGGACAGGGCGAACGCGCCGGTCCACAACGCCATGGCGATCGCCGTGACGACGAGACGCCACCCTCGCGTGAGTGTCCAGAAGTAGACCAGGCGGCCGGTGCCGACTCGCCCGGCTCGGGCGACCGCCAGCCGGAGCAAGGCGACGTCGATGGGATCGAGCGCCACGTGGGCGTTGTCGATGAGATCCTTTCGGCATCGTTCGCGAACGAACTCGTGGGGCAGGGTGGATGCCGCGAGATCAGCCCGGACGTCGTCCTCGAGGCACTCCCCGAGTACCCGTTCGAACAGATTCGTGCGGAAGGCGGCGCGGACCTCAGGGGTCAACTGCGCCCGGTCCATCCGCTCGGGGTGGGGCAGGGGCCTGGTCGATCGCCGGTGACCGCGACGAAGCGGGCGGAACGCGTCCATCGGCGGAGGATGGCAGACGGCCGTTCCGGCGGCGTGGCCAGAAGTACGGGGTTGCCCCCAAGACGGGAAGAACCAGCTGATCGACGTAACCCGAACCGGCGACACTCAGGTCCTTCCGTAGCGTTCCCGCATGCTCGGCCTCCCGTCGGGCCGCCTCGACCAGGGCGGTCAGGCGGCGGTTCAGCCTGGTGGGGGCGATGCCCAGGCCTGGCTGGATCTCGTCGAAGCCGGTCCGGCCGTCGAAAGCGACGATGACGGCGGCCCCGTCTCGTTCTCCCGTACCAAGACAGCGGAAGCGGCAACCGGCAGGCTTCGCTCGGGAACCAGAAGGGGGTACGCCGTGGGACGACGACTGCGGATCGAGGACCTGCGCGACGTTGCGGTGCCCGAGCAGCCGGCTCTCGGGCCGGACGGCCGGGTCGTGTATGTGCTGCGTACCGCCGATGTCGAGGCCGACCGGACGGCCCGCGCTCTGTGGATCGCGGGGCCGGGCGACGCCGCGCCGCGCCGGTTGACCCGGGGGCCTGGTGACACCTCGCCGGCCTGGTCGCCGGACGGCACCCGGCTGGCCTTCCTGCGTGACAAGCAGATCTGGCTGCTGCCCGCGGACGGCGGCGAGCCGGAGGCGGTGACCGACCTGCCGCTGGGCGCGGGGGCGCCGGCGTGGAGCCCGGACGGGACACGGATCGCCTTCGCGGCGCCGGTGAACCGGGCTCCCGAGGCCGGCGACTCGGCGCCGATGGTCACCCGGCGGGTCGACTACCAGGCCGACGGCGCGGGCCTGCTGCGCAGCGTACGCAAGCATGTGTTTGTCGTTGATCTGGAAGCCGGCACCGCCAAGCAGGTGACCGACGGTGACTGGCACGCGGGCGACCCGGCCTGGTCGCCGGACTCGACGACGCTCGCCTTCGCCGCCGCCACCGCACCGGACGCCGACCTGATCGCCCGCGCGCCCGTGCACCTGCTGGACGTCACCGACGAGCACGCAGACCTGCGCGTCGCCGGGCTCGCGGACGGCTTCGGCGGGCCGGTCACCTGGACGCCGGACGGCTCGGCGCTGCTGGTCGTGGGGATGGACGGGCCGCCGGTCGGGCACGCCGGGCTGCTGCGCGTGCCGCTCGACGGTGGCCCGGTGACCGACCTGGCCGCCCCGCTGGACCGCAACGTGATGCCCGGCGGTCCCGGCTACCCGGGTGCGCTGCCGACGTTCGCCGACGACGGCCGCACCGTGCTCTTCTGTGTCCGCGACCGGGGCTGCACCCACCTCTACGCCGTCGACCTCGACGGTGGCATCCCGCGGCCGGTCGTGTCCGGCGCCGGGCGGCTGGTCGCCGGGCTCTCCGTCGCGGGCGGCACAGCGGCGATCGTGCTCACCACCCCGGAGTCGTTCGGCGAGGTGGTCCGGGTCGACCTGAGCGACGGTACGGAGACCGTGCTCACCCGCCACGGCCTGGAGGACGTCGGGCTGTGGCCGCGCACCGAGCGCGAGTTCACCATCTCGGACGGGACCATCGTGCACGGCTGGGTGATGCGCGACCCCGGCGCCACCGGACGCCAGCCGCTGCTGCTCGACATCCACGGCGGCCCGCACAACGCGTGGAACGGCGCCGCCGACGACATCCACCTCTACCACCAGGAACTGGTCGCGGACGGTTGGACGGTCCTGCTGCTCAACCCCCGGGCCAGCGACGGGTACGGGAGTGAGTTCTACACCGCGACGCGGGGCGCGTGGGGCGTGGCCGACGCCGCCGACTTCCTGGAGCCGGTCGACACGCTGGTCGCCGAGGGTCTCGCCGACCCGGAGCGGCTGGCCGTCACGGGCTACAGCTACGGCGGCTACATGACCGCCTACCTGACCGCGCAGGAGCAGCCGTTCGCGGCCGCGGTCGCCGGTGGCCTGGTCGCCGATCTGAACGCCATGGCCGGCACGTCCGACGACGGCTCGTTCCTGGCGAAGTACGAGCTGGACGCCCGCACCTGGGACGCGCCCGACCGCTACGCCGCCATGTCACCGCAGGCCCGGGTCGACAAGGTCGGCACCCCGACGCTGATCCTGCACGGCGAGGCGGACATCCGCTGCCCGGCCGGCCAGGCGCAGCAGTGGCACACCGCGTTGCGCGAGCGGGGCGTCCCGTCGGAGCTGGTGCTCTATCCCGGCGCCTCGCACCTGTTCATCGTGGACGGTCCGCCGTCGCAGCGGATGGACTACGGGCGCCGGGTCGCCGAATGGGTGCGGCGCCACACCTCGGGTGGCCGGGCGCCGCTGGACGCCGCGCACTGGCAGCGCCGGCTCGACGCTCTCGCCGAGCGTCACAAGGTGCCCGGCGCGACGCTGGGCATCCTGCGCGGCGACGAGCTGATCACCCTCGCGCACGGTGTGCTCAACGTCGACACGGGCGTGACGACCACCCCGGACTCCGTCTTCCAGATCGGCTCGATCAGCAAGGTGTGGACGGCCACGCTGGTCATGCAGCTGGTCGACGAGGGCAAACTGGACCTGGACGCGCCGCTCACCGACGTCCTGCCCGACCTGAAGCTCGCCGTCGCCGGTGTGACGATGCGGCATCTGCTCACCCACACCAGCGGGATCGACGGCGACGTGTTCACCGACACCGGGCGTGGCGACGACTGTGTCGCGCGCTACGTCGACCTTCTCGCCGACGTGGCCCAGAACCATCCGCTGGGCGTCACCTGGTCCTACTGCAACGCCGGGTTCGTTCTCGCCGGGCTGGTCATCGAGCGGCTCACCGGGGGGACGTGGGACGACGCCGTGCGTACCCGGCTGGCCGGTCCTCTGGGTCTGACCCGGACCGGGACGTTGCCCGAGGAGGCGCTGAAGCATCGGGCCGCGATCGGGCACGTGGACGGGGCGGTCGCGCCGGTGTGGGCGCTGCCGCGGGCGCTCGGGCCGGCCGGGCTGATCAACTCGTCGGTGGCGGATCTGCTGGCGTTCGCGAAGATGCACCTCGGCGACGGGGTTCTGTCCTCGTCCGGCAAGGAGCAGATGGCGGCGTTCCAGGTGGAGCTGCCGGAGAAGGAGACGCTCGGGGACTCGTGGGGGCTGGGCTGGATCCGGTTCGGCTGGGACGGGCAGCGGCTGATCGGGCACGACGGGACCACGATCGGGCAGACGGCGTTCCTGCGGGTGCTGCCCTCGCAGGGGCTGGCCATCGCGCTGCTCACCAACTCGGACACCGGCCGGGACCTCTACCAGGAGCTGTACACGGAGATCCTGGCCGAGGTCGCGTCCCTGGCGATGCCCGGGCCTCTCAAGATCAACTTGCCGGTCGCGGGCCCCGCCGCCACCCCCACCCCGGCACTGGGTGGGCGGCAAAGTAGCACCTCCGACGGACAAATTTCTGAGCCTGTCCACAGCGACCTCACGCCGCACCTGGGTGTGTACGAACGCGCCGCCACCCGCCAGGAGGTGCTGCAGACCCCGGACGGCCCGATCCTCCGGATGACCACGACCGGCCCGCTGGCGGAACTGGTGCCCGACCCGGTCCAGGAGCTGCCGATGGTCGCGCTGGGCGAGGACCGCTACGCCGTACGCCTCCCGAACAGCAAGAACTGGACCCCGCTCGTCTTCTACCGCCTGCCCACGGGCGAGCGCTATCTGCATTTCGGCGTACGGGCGACGCCCAAGGTGAGCGACTGATGCTCAACCGCATGAACGACCGCCTCCCGCGGATGCTCGCCGACATCGAGGAGCTGGTCCGCTGCGAGTCCCCGTCGCACGACGAGGCGGCCGTCTCCCGCAGCGCCGGCGTGCTGGCCGGCATCGGCACCCGCCTGCTGGGCGTCGAGCCGGACCGTCTGCCGCACCACTGCCTGCGCTGGCGGTTCGGCGACGGCCCCACCCGGGTGCTGCTGCTCGGCCACCACGACACGGTCTGGCCGATCGGCACCCTGGTCACCCACCCGTTCCGGAACACCGGCGGCATCCTGCGCGGCCCCGGCTGCTTCGACATGAAGGCCGGCGTCATCCAGGCGCTGCACGCGGTGGCCGAGCTGCCCGACCGCACGGGCGTCACGGTGCTGGTCACCGGCGACGAGGAGCTGGGCTCCCCGGATTCGCGCGAGCTGATCGAGGCGGAGGCGGCCGGCTGCGCCGCCGCCCTGGTGCTGGAGGCGTCGGCGGACGGGGGCGCGCTCAAGACCGAGCGCAAGGGGGTGTCGCTCTATCGCGTACGCGCGGAGGGCCGCGCCGCGCACGCCGGCCTGGAACCCGAACGCGGGGTGAACGCCTCGGTGGAGCTGGCCCACCAGATCCTCGCGGTGCGCGCGCTCGCCGACGACGGCGAGGGCACCACGGTCGTCCCCACCCGGATGACCTCGGGTACGACCACCAACACGGTGCCCGCCGCCGGCGACTTCGCGGTGGACGTCCGCATCCGCACCCTGGACGAGCAGCGGCGGGTGGACGCCGCGATGCACGCCCTGCGCCCGGTGCTGCCCGGCGCGCGGCTGATCGTCGAGGGCGGCCCCAACCGCCCGCCGATGGAACCGGCGGCCGCGCTCTACGACCAGGCGGTCGCCGCGGCCCATCGGCTCGGCCTTCCCTCGCCCGGCCAGGCCGCGGTGGGTGGCGCCTCCGACGGCAACTTCACGGCAGGCGTGGGTACGCCGACGCTGGACGGTCTCGGTGCCGTGGGCGGTGGGGCGCACGCCGACGACGAGCACGTGATCGTGGCCGAGCTGCCCCGCCGGGCCGCCCTGGTGGCCACGCTGACCGCCGACCTGCTGGCGCCGCTGCGTCCCGTGCGTGCCGCGTCCCCGGGCTGGTGACCGCCGTGGATCTGCTGGTTCGCGCCGAGGACGCCGCAGCCGACGCCGAGGTGGCCGCGGCGGCCGCGAACGTCCACGTACGCATCCTGTCCGATCTTGACGATCTGCACGCCGCCCAGCGGCTCTTCGACGACATCTGGCAGCCCGATCCGGCGAACCGCCCGATGACCGCCGAGCTCCTGCGGGCCCTGAGCAAGGCCGGGAACTACGTGGCCGCCGCCTTCGACGACTCCGGCATGGTCGGCGCCTGCGCCGGCTTCTTCGCCCCGCCCGCCCAGCGCGAGCTGCACAGCCACATCGCCGGGGTGGCCGGCCGGGCGATGGGCCGCAGCGTGGGCCTGGCCCTCAAGCTGCACCAGCGCGCCTGGTGCCTGCGCCACGGCGTCGACGTGGTCACCTGGACGTTCGACCCGCTGGTCGCCCGCAACGCCTGGTTCAACCTGGCCAAGCTGGGCGGCGTGCCCGTGCAGTACCTGCCGAACTTCTACGGCAGCATGCACGACGGCATCAACGGCGGCGACGACACCGATCGGCTGCTGCTGCGCTGGGAACTGACCGCGCCCCGGGTCGACCGTGCCGTCGCGGGGGTGGCCCCTCGCTGGGACGTCGCGACCCTGCGCAGGGCCGGCGCGGTGGTGGGCCTGGACCGGTCGCCGTCCGGGGAACCGCTGCCCGGCCGCGTCGACGGCGATACGGTGCTGGTGGCGGCGCCCCGTGACATCGAGAGTTTGCGCAAGGCGGACCCTGAGTGCGCGAGGCTTTGGCGTACGGCGGTCCGCGACGTTCTCGAGCCACTGTTCGCGTCCGGGGCGGCCGTGCCAGGGTTCGACCGCTCAGGTTGGTACGTCGTCCGTCGAGGAGGCCCCGAGTGAAGCTCACCGGCATCGAACTGCGTCGCATCCGCATGCCGCTGGTGGCGCCGTTCCGTACGTCGTTCGGCACCGAGACGGAGCGGGACATCCTGCTGCTCCGCGCGGTCGGCGACGAGGCCGCGGGCTGGGGCGAGTGCGTGGCCATGTCCGACCCGCTCTACTCCAGCGAGTACGTGGAGGCCGCCGCCGACGTGTTGCGCCGTTACCTGGTGCCGGCGCTGGGTGCCCGCCCCGAGGCCGACGGGACCGCGGTGGCGCCGGCGCTGCACCGCTTCAAGGGTCACCGGATGGCGAAGGCCGCGCTGGAGACCGCGGTGCTGGACGCCGAGCTCCGCGCGGCGGGCCGGTCCTTCGCCCGCGAGCTGGGCGCCGTCCACGACCGTGTGCCGTGCGGCGTGTCGGTGGGCATCATGAACTCGATCCCGGAGCTGCTGGAGTCGGTGCAGGGCTACATCGACGAGGGCTACGTCCGCATCAAGCTCAAGATCGAACCCGGCTGGGACGTGGAGCCGGTCCGGGCCGTCCGCGAACGCTTCGGCGACGAGGTCCTGCTGCAGGTCGACGCGAACACGGCGTACACCCGCGCGGACGCCGCCGTGCTGGCCGCCCTGGACCCGTTCGACCTGCTGCTGATCGAGCAGCCGCTGGACGAGGAGGACATCCTCGGCCACGCCGACCTGGCCAGGCAGGTCCGCACCCCGATCTGCCTGGACGAGTCGATCGTCTCGGCCAAGGCCGCGGCCGACGCCATCCGGCTGGGCGCGTGCTCCATCGTCAACATCAAGCCCGGCCGGGTGGGCGGCTACCTGGAGGCCCGCCGCATCCACGACGTCTGCCAGGCGTCCGGGATCCCGGTCTGGTGCGGCGGCATGCTGGAGACCGGCCTGGGCAGGGCGGCCAACGTGGCGCTGGCGGCCCTGCCCGGCTTCACCCTGCCCGGCGACACGTCGGCGTCCGGCCGCTACTACCGCACGGATGTCACCGAGCCGTTCGTGCTGGCCGACGGCCACCTGCCGGTCCCGGCCGCGCCCGGCATCGGGATCGACCCCTTGCCGGAGGTCCTGGCCGAGATCACCACGAGCACGGAGTGGCTGCCCCTCTGACCTCCGGCTGGTCAGTGACGACGCCGTCCACCGCGACACGACACCGGCCCGCCGCGGTGAGCATGATCGAACTCGGCCTCGACACGGCGCACTCCGCGACCATCGCCCCGGTCCGGGCCGCCCTGCTGACCGGGAATCCCGAGGCCCAGGGTCACGGATCTCCCAGCGACGAGAGGTCATCGCCGACCAGGACGGCAACAGGGGAGTCCTGTGCGTCGACACCTCCGCCGTGCCGAAGGACTGAGCGAGGGGACCACACGCCCTGCGGGGTTCATTTCGCATGGAATTGCTCGCGAGTCGTGACCCTGACAGCCATCGGGCAGCAATTGCGGGACAGTGGTGATCCGTTCGGAATTGTTCTGGTGCGACGCCGGCATCGCTATTGATCGACAATTCATTTATGCCGATCTAATTGTGCCCACGGGGGGCCGCGAGCCCGCACACTTCACGTTCCAGGAAACGAGCGGGGACGCCACCGACAAACCTGGAGATCACCATGCCCATCAACTGGGATCCGACCGGCCGCAACGTCTACTGGTTCGAGCCTCATCAGGATGACGGCTGTCTGTTCATGGCTCAGGCCGCCGCACACCACGTGCTCGCCGAGCGCACGGTCCACGTCGTGCTCATGAGCAACGGATCCACCTCGAACGTGCTCGGCGAGCTGAACGGCGCAACGTCCGACAGCACCTGGTGGGGCGGCTTCCACGACCCCGCGCGCGAGGGCTACTCGTCGCTGTCGAAGGCCGAGTTCGGGCTGGCCCGTACCCGGGAATGGCGGGCCTCCTGGCACCAGCTCGGGGTGCCCGACGCGCGCCTGCACTACGGCATGGATCTCGCCAGTTCCGCCGACCTCCCCGACGGCATCAGCACGTCGTACGCGTCGTCGGTCATGTCTTTCTGGATGAACCGCGACCTCGACGCGGGCCTGGACCACCCCGGCATGTACACCATGTGGTGGAACGATCCGCACAGCGACCACGCGGCGTGCGGGCAGGCCCTCCGCGCGTTGCGCCTCGCCGACCCGCACTTCGCCGACGGCCGATGGCTGACCAAGCCCGAGAACGCCTCGCAGGCCGGCGCCACCGCCTACGCCGTCCCCGCCAACCTGGCCGGCGAGGTCAAGCTGATGCAGAAACGATCCGCGTGGGCTTATGGGGCGTGGGCGCCGGCGAACGGCGCGTTCGCCATCGGCATGCACTCGGTGGCCCTGCCCTACTTCGACGACCCGGTCCGCGGCGACCCCAACTACATCGTGCGGAACGTCTGAGGACCCGCCCGCTCAGGCCTGCCGGAGCAGGACGGCGCGGGTGTAGAGCAGGTCGAAGCCCATGCGCTGGACGTTCTGCTGGGACTGGGAGCCGGGCTGGGTGGTGACGACGGCGACCTCGCAGCCGGCGACCGCCGCCTCCGCGAGCCGGGCGGCCAGCAGCGCCGTCTGGACTCCGCGGCGGCGGTGGGCCGGGCTGGTCGCGGCACCGGTGAGCTGGGCGATCGTCCCGGCGATCCGCATGCTGCCGCCACCGGCCGGCTCGCCGTCGCGGAGGGCGAGCCAGCGACGTGCCCCCGACTCGGCCAGGTCGCGCATCGCGTTGACGAGCACCTCGCGGTCGAAGTCCTCGTGGGACGGGACGCCCTGGGTGTCGGCCGTGGCAGTCGCGTCGGCGACCAGGGATTCGTACGGGTCCTCGCCGCTGGGCCGAACCTCGATGCCGGCCGCCGGCCCCGTTTCCGGCAGGTCGGTGAGGGAGCGCCCGAGCACGTTCTCGAACGACACCAGCCGGTAGCCGCGCCCGGTCAGCAGCTCAGCGATGGCCGGGTCGGCGAGCGTGGCGACCTCGGCCTGAACCGGCGACCCGGCCGCTTCGAACGCCCGCTCCACCCGCTCCAGTTCCGCGTCCGGCGGTGTGCCCCCGAACCCGAGCCCCGCGATCTTGTTGAACGGCGAGTCCGTCTCGGCGAAGGTCGCCGCCCCACCCGCCAGGGCCAGTGCGAACGCGCTCCCGTCACCTCGGCGCCGGCCGGCCGCGCGGCTGGTCGCCTCCATCAGCTCCGCCTCGGCGCGTTCGATGCGCGCGGCGAGGTCGGCATCGCAGAACATGCTCATGCCGCCAGCAGACCCTTCAGAAGCAGGCACAGGCAACAGGTTATCGCTCGCTCCCCATTGCCTGTGCCGACCGATACAGGCAACAGGATCGGCAATCCTCTCCATTCCGTACGCCCGGGAACGACAGTATGGTGAGGCGTTCTTCTGCCGTGCCGGAATGGAGCTGTTCAGGTCAGCCCCGTCCTATCTGGTCGGCGGGACGACCATTCCCTGAGCACCTCGGCCGGCCCTGCCGGGGCGGAGTCGATGGGCGGTCCTGCCGAACCACCGGGAAAGGTGGTCGTCGAGGTCCCGCTGATCGTCGCCGATCCAGGCGACGTGCCCGTCGGGGCGGAGCAGCACGCACGGAACGTCCAGGTCCGCGGTGGGATCGGCGAGGTGATCGACCCGGTCCGACCAGCCGCCGGCGGTGAGGCGTTCGGTGCGGTCCAGCAGCAGGCCGCGGCCGCGACGCAGCAGGCCGTAGAGGTTGCCCTGTTTCACGTCGAGGTCGCCCAGGCGGCGGCCGAGCAGATCGGGGCCGTCGCCGAAGTCGTAGCGGATGCCGATCGCGGCGATCTTCTCGATCAGATGACGGTTCACCTCGTTGATGTCCATCAGCTCGGTGAGCAGCCTGCGGACGGCCCGCGGGCCCGGCTCGGAGGACGACAGCTCCATCTGGGCGCGGGTGTTGTCCAGCACGTCCGCGGCGACCGGATGACGCTCGGCCTGATAGGTGTCCAGCAGCGTTTCCGGCGCCCAGCCGCGGATCTGGGCGGCCAGCTTCCAGCCTAGGTTGAACGCGTCCTGGACGCCCAGGTTGAGGCCCTGCCCGCCGACGGGCGGATGAATGTGGGCCGCGTCGCCGGCCAGCAGCACCCGCCCGACCCGATAACGGTCGGCCAGCCGGGTGGCGTCGCCGAAGCGGGACAGCCAGCGCGGGGAGTGCACGCCGAAGTCGGTTCCGGCGACGGCGCGCAACCGCTGCCGGAACTCCTCGAGAGTGGGTGGCGCCGCGCGATCGCTGACCCCCGCCGCGGGGACCACGACGCTGTACGCCGAGCCGACCTGCCTGACCCAGAACGGCCAGTGGGTGTTGCTGGCCTCGGTCACCGTGGCGGCGATCTCCTCCGGCGGCACACCCACCTGCATCTCGCCCATCAGCGTCTCGGTCCGCGAGGGCTCGCCGGGGAAGCCGACGCCGAGCAGTTTGCGCACCGTGCTGCGCGCGCCGTCACAGCCGACGAGATAGCGGGCACGCAGCCGTTCCCCGTCGGCGACCTCGACGGTCACACCGTCGTCGTCCTGCTCGAGGCCGGTCACCGCGGAACCGCGCCGGACCTGCGCGCCCCGTTCGGTCGCGTGGTCCTCGAGCAGCTGGACGATGACCGGCTGCGGGATGCCCAGCAGGTAGGCGTACGCCGAATCGAGGCCTTGGGGTTCGGGTTTGCCGATGGCGGCGAAGAAGCCGGCTGCCGGACGCCGCCGACCGCGCTCGAGAACGCGTTCCAGCAGCCCGCGCATCGCCATCAGCTCGAGACTGCGCATGTGCAGGCCGACGATGCGGACGAACGACGCGGGCTCGGTCTCCTTGTCCAGGACGAGGACCCGCACATCGTGCAGGCGCAGTTCGGCGGCCAGCATCGCACCGGTCGGGCCGCAACCGGCGATGATCACATCAAACATGGGTGTTGCCTTTCGGGAGAGCTTCGGCGCTCCCGGCGACACCTACGTCGATCGCCCGGCCGTGACGGGAAGGGGGAGCACCCACAGCGATACAGCGGTCATGGGTCTCACCTCCTCGGGCGGTGTCACAGTCAGCAGCAAGCTACAAGCCCGGACATCATCCCGTCCAGCCCTTTACCGCCTCACTCGGGCAGGTCGTGGCCGGCCGAGTAGGGCGTGCTGACTCCCTGGTACGCGAGGTGCATGATCATGCCGTTCGCGCCGTGCTGGAAGTTGTGGCAGTGGTCCATCCAGATCCCCGGGTTGTCCGCGATGAACTCGATCTCGTAGACCTCGCCGCTCGCGATGTTGAGCGTGTCGGTCCACCAGGGGCTTCCGGTGGCCGGCTCGCCGTTGCGGTAGAGCACGCGTACGCGATGGCCGTGCAGGTGGAACGGGTGGTTGATGATGCTGCGGCTGGCGATCCGCATCCGCACCCGGTCACCGCGGGTCACCTCGAGGGACGGCACGGCGGGGTAGAGGCGGCCGTTGATCAGGCTGCTGACGTACGAGAGACGGCCCTGACTGAATCCGAACCCGTCGTCCAGCCGCAGGTCGAACGAGCGCTGATAGGGCCCGGAGGCGGGCGGCGTGCCGGACCCGTACGTCAGCGGATCGAACTGCCCGCCGCCGGTGGTCCCGACCGGGCCCGCCGTGCCGCCGGGGCTGAAGGTGAGGCTCGCGCCGGCGCTTGCGCCGAGTGCGACGGTCACCGCGCCGGGCGGCATGGTGAAGGTGAGGTCGTAGCGGCCGCCGGCGGCGAGCAGCAGCCCGGTTTCCGACTCGATCGGCGTGGCGTCCAGGACCGCGTTGCCGTCGATCGCCGCGACCCGGAACGGAGCGCCGCCGACCTGGATCCGCTGCGGTTCCTCGGAGCTGTTGACCATGCGGAGCAGGACGTTGCGACCCGCCGGGGCCGCCTGGCGCGCGGGCCGGTCGCCGCGGTCGAGGGCGACGACGTCGCCGCCGCCGGGGGAGGGCCACGCGTGGGCGAACGCCGTCCGCTCGAGCCCGTCGAACGCGGTCTCGTCCTCGACGATCAGCGCGCCGAAGAGGCCCTTCTTGACGTTCAGCAGACCGTCCCGGTGGGTGTGGTACCAGAACGTGCCCGCTCTCGTCGGGACGAACCGGTAGACGTGCCGGCCGCCCGGCGGGACGGCGTCCTGCGTCACGCCGGGCACGCCGTCCTCGGCGTTGGGCACGTCGACGCCGTGCCAGTGCACGGTCACGCCCTCGGCGACGTTCTGGTTCACCAGGGTCACCTCGACGAGCTGCCCCTTCTTCGCCCGGATCTCCGGGCCGGGGGAGGTCCCGTTGAAGGTGAGCCCGTCGACCGTGGCGCCGGAGTCGAGCCGGACCGGTCCTCGCGCGGCGGTCAGCGTCAGCCTCACGTCCGGCTTTCGGTCGCGCGGTCCGGTGAGCTGGTCGACATCGAGTTGGCCGCTGCCGTGCTGGTGGGCGGTCGCGGCCGCGTTCGCCTGGCCGGCGAGCGCCAGGGTCGCGGCCGGGACCAGGAGGAACGCCGTGGTCAGCCACGGGAGCCGGGACAGGCGGGAACGCGACCGGCGCCAGCGGCCGACCGCGATCGACAGCCCGCCGATCATCGCCAGCGCCGCCGCCGAACCCGCGAGAACCAGGGTCGTGTCCTGCGGGGCGGGCGGGGCGAGCAGCCACCAGACGGCCAGCACCGACGCCGCGGCGCTCACGTGGGCGGAAGTCCGGCTCGGTCGCCACACCGCCCAGGCGGCGGGCAGGACCGCCAGCGGCACCTGGATGCTCAGCCGGGTGTCCGCCAGCAGCATCCCGCCGGTCAGCAGCGAGCAGGCCACGAGCAGGCGTGCCGCGGCCAGGCCGGCGAGGACAGACAGCCGGCGGCGGGTTGCCCGGACGCCGGCGATCGGCGCGGCGACCAGGGTGAGGACGGCGAGCGTCAGGTCGATATAGAGGAGAGTCGCGTACACCGCACCACGGTGCGGCCGGGAGCCCCCTCTTCGCATCGGCAGTAGTCGCCTACACGGCCGATCTAGGCAGCGTCCGGGCCGGGATGGTCCTTGAGCTGCCGCCGCATGAACTTCCCTTCCAGGCAGATATCTCGGCCAGAAGTAGGCAACCGTTACCGAGGCGGGGCAAACTGGGCGCATGCCGGACCGGCCACAGTGGATCAATCTCGGAGCCATGATGCGGACGGCCCGGGTCAGCAGCCAGGACGAATCCGGCCGGCCCACCTGGCCGATCTCGCGGCTGGTCGCCGAACTCGCGCGGGATCCGCCGGGTGCGGAGCTGGCGCGTCTGCAGGCGGCGGGGATCACGCTGCGGCCGTGGCGGCGCAGTGCCCTCTACTCGGCCGAGAGCGGCGAGATCCCGTCCCGGGAACTCGTCGAACTCTACGACGCGCTGTTCGACGACCGCGCCGGCACGCTCGTCATCGTCTACGAGAACGCCAAGGCGGTGTTGCCGCCCCGCCACCGCCCGAGCCGCGACGATCATGGGTATCCGCTGGCCGGCGACGCGTCGGAATTCGTCTGTGACGTGACCGTCCCCGACGGCCTGGCCGTCCCGCCGGGCGCCCGCCTGAGAAAGGTCTGGCGTTTCCGCAACGCCGGGACGGTGCCGTGGATCGGCCGCCGGCTCGCCCACATCGGCGCCATCAGCCATTTCGCGATGCCGACCGCTCCCCGTTTCGTGCCGGTCGCCGACACCCTCCCGGGCCGATGTGTGGATGTCGCCGTCGAGCTGGTCGGCCCGCCCATGCCGGGCGCCTTCATCACCTACTGGAAATTCGTGGACGACGACGGGCATCCGTACTTTCCACAGTATCCACTCGGCGTGAACTGTCTCTTCCGTACGGTCGAGGGGATTCCCATGCCGGACCTGCGCATTCCGAACGTCCGGCTATCGCCGGAACCGGACCGCGCGCCGCACAGTCGGGCATGACTTCCTCGCGTTCTTCCGGCAAAGGCGCCAGGGTGCCGGCCGCCGCCCTGGTGTGGCTGACCGTTCTGGTGGCGGTCGTCGCGCTGCGGGTGTGGGCGGTGTGGACGGGCGCCCTGTTCGGGACCGCGCAGATCGTGGCCGTCGACGTGATCATCGCGGCGCTGGTGGCGCTGACCTTCTGGTCCTGGGCCCTGGCCGGCCGGGACGCCGGCGGGACAGCCGGTACGTGGCTCGATCGAGTCGGTGGGTTCGCCGCCGTCGTCGCTCTTCCCGCCCTGGTGACCGCCACGCTCAATCTGGTCGCGCCGGCCACCCCGCCGAGCCTCTCGGTGGCCGCCTGCTCCGGCGCGCAGACCTGGAACACCCCCTATCACGGCCGGACCATCGGGCCCCTGGGCAACTACGCCCGCACCGGCCCCGGCCTGTCGTTCCCGCAGTCCGGCCGCTTCAAGGAGGACTGCAGCCTCGGCTTCGTCGGCTACTGCGCCGGCGACCCGGTCAAGGAGCCGTTCACCAAGACCTGGACGGACACCCGCTGGCTCCTGCTGGGAAGCCACCGGTCCGGACTGGCGAAGTGGACGGCACGTCTCTCGGGCGAGCCGGAGCAGCCGCGGTTCGTGGCGCTGGCGTACGTCGCCCCCAACAGCCCGGACCGGGATCTGGACTATCTGGGCGACAAGGCCTGCGCGCAAGGGCGGCCGCTTCCCGGGAAGACCACGATGACACCGGCGCCGAAGCCGGACGGCACCGTCGGGCTGACCGTCGCGTCCGACAACGCGGAACGGGTCGGCGTCGCCCTGGCCGTCCCCGCCGACGCGCTGCGGTCGGGCGGACCGGTCAGGTGGGTCTGGTCCGGTGCGCCCGGCGCCGCGGGCCCCCAGTGGATAACGGCCCGGACGGCGAACGACCTGAAGCCGAAGCGGTCCGCGCCGGTGCCGGTCACGCTGGTCGCGACCTCGTGCCTGGGGCCGCTGCACGCCGCCGTGCCGGAGAAGGCGGCCACCCTCACCTACCGCATCGACCCGGCCGGCAAGGCGAGCCCGGACCCTGCCGCGGAGCCGTTGCAGCCGGCCCTGCTGGATCGGGTCCTGAGAATGGCCTGCGAGGTGGAGGACGAGGAATTCGGGGAGTGACCTCATACCGAGGGTCACCGGACCGATATCTCTGGTCTGGTGACCTGCGTACGAGGGGAAGCGGCGGCTGATGGGCGAGTGGTGGCGTCGGATGGCCGGTGCGGTTGTGGCGGCGTTGGTGAGCGCGTTGTTGATCCCGCCCGCACACCCGGCTGTGGCACAACCAGCGGCGGGGCAGTCCAGCCTCGGCGTCAACCTCGCGCCGGTCGTCGACTGGACCGTCGAGACCCCGTTCGTGGATGCGTTCCGCACGTCGCGGTCGTTCGTCAGCCAGCTCACCACCTGCCCCGGCAGGACCGCCTTCAACTGCCGTCCCACCGTCGCCGGCAAGGGCAACTGGGGTCTGGGCCCCGAACTCGCGGTGGATCAGCACGGCTGGGTCACCAGCCTGGCCGCCGGCCAGTACGTCGACACGCCGATGTTCACCCGGGACGGCGGTCAGCCGTGGCCCGCGGGCACCGGCGGGAAGCACTACGTGGTGACGTGGGACGGCGACGGTGACGTCGCGTTCTGGGGTGGCGGCACCGAGTACAACCGGACGGCCAACCGGTTCGAGTACGAGCCCGGCGCGGGCTCGGGACGGTTCCTGGCGATCACCCGCACCAACCCGGCGGACTACGTGCGTGACATTCACGTCTGGATGCCGGGCTACGAGTTCACCGGGGCCGGGCAGATCTTCCACCCGGACTTCCTGGCGAGCCTCACCGGCATGCGGACCCTGCGGTTCATGGACTGGATGCGCACCAACGGCTCGCCGTACGTCACCTGGGACGCCTATCCCACCGCGGACTCCTCGACGCAGACCCGCGGGGTGGCTCCCGAACTGATGGTGGAGCTGGCCAACCGGGTGGGCGCGGACGCCTGGTTCAGCATCCCGCACCAGGCCGACGACGGCTTCGTCCGGCACTTCGCCGAGTTCGTCCGCGACCACCTGAGGCCCGGCCTGAAGGCCTATGTCGAGTACTCCAACGAACTGTGGAACACCGCGTGGGCGTTCCCGCAGTCGCAGTGGGCGCGGGCCAGGGGGATGGAGTTGCACCTGGCCGACCTGGACTGGGTGGCCGGTGGCCGGTTCCAGGCGCGCCGCTCGGTGCAGATCTTCCGCATCTGGGAGGACGTGTTCGGCGCCGATGCGTACGCCAGGATCGTGAAGGTCCTGGGTCTGATGGTCGGCAACCTCAGCGTGAGCCGGGACATGCTCGCCTGGCGCGACGACGTCACCGGCGACCGGGCGGCCGGCTCGTACGCCGACGCGGTCGCGGTGGCACCCTACTTCGGCTGCGCCGACACCTGGGTGCCGGGTGACCCGCACGAGTACGCGCCGTGGGACGCCAAGGCGGTGAGCCGGGTGAAGTCCGGTGGCGTGGACCGGCTGCTGCAGGCCTGCCAGCGCCAGATCGACGGCGCCACCCGCGCGATGATCATCGATGCCAAGGCGCTCGCCGACCAGTACGCATTGTCGATGGTGGCCTACGAGGGCGGTCAGCACCTGGTCGTCAGCGACCAGAAGGACACCAAGCTGGTCAGCCTGTTCCAGGCCGCGAACCGGCACCCGCGGATGCGGGACCTGTACGCCCGATACCTGGCGCAGTGGCGCGAGCTGGGCGGTGGCGCGTTCCAGCTGTTCCTGACCGCCGAGCGGATGTCCGTGTACGGGAACTGGGGTCTGCGCGAGTACCAGGGTCAGCCGTTGCCGGCCGCGCCCAAGGCCCGGGCGGCCGACGAGACTCTGCAGGCCCTGGGCCAGATTCCGTTGCGCGTGGCCCGGCCGGTCGTGAGCCGGCTGTCGGTGCGGCAGGGCCTGGCCGCCGGGGGCGCCACGATCACCGTCACCGGCACCGATCTGGCGAGCACCAGCACCGTGTGGTTCGGTTCGGTCAGCGCGCCGTTCCGGGCCGAGGCGAACCGGCTCGTCGTCACCTCCCCGGCGTACCCCCTGGGTGGTGTTGTGGATGTGACCGTGACCAACCCGGCCGGAACGAGCACCGCCTCGGCGGCGACCACCTTCACCTACCAGCCGCCGCCGGCGCTGACCGCGCTGAGCACGTCCACGGCCTCGATGGTCGCGGGTACGCCGATCACGCTGACCGGCACGAACCTGACCGGGGCGAAGGTGATGGCCGGTGCGGTGGCCGTCGCGCCGGTCAAGGTGGTCTCGCCGACCGAGCTGCGGTTCGTCGCACCCACCCGCAAGAGCGCCGGCACCGTCGATGTCACCGTGCGGACCGCGTACGGAACGAGCCCGGTCGTGCCCGCCGGCCGGCTGACCTACGTGACGCCGCCGCGACCGGCGATCACCGGGCTGTCCTCCGACAAGGGCTCCGCCAAGGTGGCCAACACCGTGATCATCACCGGGACGGCGTTCACCGGCACCAGCCGCGTCATGATCGGCGAGCTGACCGCGAAGTTCAAGGTGCTGTCGGACACGCGGATCCAGGCGGTCTTCCCGGCGCCACGCCGGCGACTGTGGGTCAACGCCTTCGTCAGCACGCCCGGCGGCACCTCCCAGGCGCACCAGGACACCGACTTCGAGTTCGTCGTCGGGTAGGACCTCAACGCTGCGGGATGGTGTCGTTGGCGACGGCCTCCCGCAGGTCGTCGGCGAAGGCGTCCGGGCTCCGGGTGCGTACGTAGGTGGAGACGGCGTCGTAGAAGCCCTCCTGGAAGGCCGGGCTCATCGCCTCGCCGTGCGCCACGGACAGCAGGACCGGCGATGACCACAGCGCCTTCGACGACTGCTGCTGGTAGGGCGGCAACGACGAGACGTCGACGTTCCGCAGCACCGGCACCGATCCCTTCGCCCGGCTGAAGGCGATCTGCGTAGCCGGGGTGCTGACGCCGCCCAGGAACCCGAGCGCGTTCTTGGCGTTCTCGGCCTTGGTGGCGGCGACGAACACGTCGACGACGGCGAGGAAACTGCCGCCGGTGCCGGGGAAGGCCGCGGCCCCGAAGTCCCGCCCCTCCCGCGCGCCCGCGGCGGTCAGTTCGCCGTACGCCGAGTCGTTGACCGAGGCGAAGGCGCAGCCGCCGGTGGCCAGCCTGGTCGCCGCCGCGTCCCAGGAGAGCCCGCCCGCCTCCGGGCCGGCGTAGGTCAGCATGTCGCCGAAGGACCGCAGCGCCGCCCGCACCTCCGCGCCCCGCCAGTCGAGCCGGTCGTTGACCAGGTCGGCCCAGCCGGCCGTCCCGATGGCGCTGAGCAGCGTGTTCTCGAACAGTTCGACGGTGGTGAAGGGGTCCTTGCCGCCCAGGCAGAGGGCGGTGGCTCCGGACGCCTTGACCTTGCGCAGGTCGGTCAGGAACGTGGCGAGGGTGTAGTCGCCGGCCGGCGCCGCCACGCCGGCCTTCCGGAGCAGGCCGAGGTTGAACCACAGCACGTTGCTGCGATGCGCGCCCGTCGGTACGCCGTAGGGCTTGCCGCCCTGGTTCAGCGACTGCCGGATGGTCGGCTGCATCGCGGCGCTCACCTCGTCAGGTAACACCGAGGCGACGTCGCGGACGGTGCCGCGCCCGGCGTAGCCCTGGACCGACTTGCCGGCGAAGGTCTGCCAGACGTCCGGCGGGTCGCCCGATCGCAGCCGTTTCACCAGCGCGACGACGGCCTGGGAGCCGCCGCCGCCCGCGACCGCCGCGTTGACCGGCTCGACGCCGGGATGGGCCTGCCGGAACGCGGCCAGCAGGGTGTCCAGGGCGGCCGCCTCCGACCCGGAGGTCCACCAGGACATCACCTCGAGCCGGTCGGTGTCCTTCGTCGCGCTGGTCGGATCGCCGCTGCCGCAGGCGGTCAGTGCCATGATCAGGGCGACGGCCGTGGCCGTACGGAAGAGGGTCTTCATGCCGTCCGCCTGGCTGTCAGGTCGTAGATGGCGTAGAGGCCGACGAGGGCGAAGCAGACGGCCGGTACGACGAACGAGATCGCGGCGCTGGTCGAGTCGACGAGCTTGCCCTGCACCAGCGGCATGATCGCGCCCCCGACGATGGCCATCACCAGCCCCGCCGCGCCGAACTTGGTGGCCGGGCCGAGGCCCTGGAGCGCGACACCGTAGATCGTGGGGAACATCAGCGACAGACAGAACGACACCGCCACCAGGGCACACACCCCGGCCAGGTTGGGGCTGACCATGGCGAAGGCGCAGAGCAGAACCGCCAGGAACGCCAGCACGGTGAGGATCTTCGTCGGCCGGATGCGGCCGATCAGCCACGTCATCACGAACCGCGAGATCAGGAAGACCACCAGGCTGACCTGCAGGTACGCGCCGCCCTTCTGCAGGCTGCCGCCGAGCGCCTGCTGCACGTACTGGATCAGGTAGGTCCAGGTGCAGACCTGCGCCGCCACGTTGAAGAACTGGGCGACGACGCCGTAGCGGTACCGCTTGCTGCGCCACAGCACCCGGAACAGGCCGCCGGTGCCGCCGTCGGCCGGACCCGCGTCCGGGAACTCCTCGACGATCGGTGGCGCCTTCTGACCGGCGATCGCGACGGCGATCAGGAGCAGGACAAAACCGAGGCCGAGGTACGGGCCCATCACGGCGCCGAGTTCGCCGGCGCGGATCGCGTGCAACTCGGCCGGCGACAGCGATCCGATGTCCACCGGGTCGGCGAGCTCGGGCAGGATCAGGGTGGAGGCGAGCAGCACGCCGATGTTCGTACCGACCGGGTTGAACGCCTGGGCGAAATTCAGCCGCCGGGTGGCGGTCTTCTCCGGGCCGAGCGACAGGACGTACGGATTGGCGGACGTCTCCAGGATCGAACAGCCCGCGGCGATCGCGAACAGCGCCACCAGAAACGCCTCGTAGGTCATGATCCGGCTGGCCGGATAGAACGCGAACGCGCCGACCGCCGCGAGCCCGAGCCCGGTCAGAATTCCCACCTTGTAACCGAACCGCTGATTGATGAAGGCGGCCGGCAGCGCGAGCAGAAAATACGCTCCGAAATAGGCCAGCTGGACCAATGACGCCTGGAACGTGGTCATGTCGAAGATGCGCTTGAAACCGGCCACCATCGGGGTGGTCAGATCGGCTGCCACACCCCAGGCGGTGAAGCAGCCGATCAGCGCGATGAACAGGACGATCATGCCGCGGCCGATCAGGGGTTCAGGTGCGGCCTGACCGTCCTGCCCCGCGGCGGAGGTGGTGGAGACGCCGGCCATGTGGGCTCCCTTGAATCGGCGTCCTCACCATATTGGAGTGTGGAGATCGGGCGGTCATCACAGATAGGCACATGGTGAATGTTCGCCATGTTCAAAGGGTCACAGACGGCCCCAGATCTGATTGGCGGTGCCGCCGCAGTCCCAGAGTTGCAGCGCGGCTCCGTTGCTGCCGTTCCAGTCTTTGATGTCCACGCAGCGCCCGGAGGAGACGTTCACCAGCGTCCGGGCGGAGGTGAGGGTGAAGCGCTGCACCGGGTTGGTGTTGCAGTCGGCCAGCTGGATCGGCGTGCCGTTGGCCAGGGCGCCGCCGGCCGGGTCCATGCACTTGCCCATCGCGCGCAGGGTGCCGTCGGACTCGGACGACCACCTCTGCGCGTCGCTGTTGTTGCAGTCGTACATCTGCAGCAGGGCGCCGGCGTTGGGCTGGCCGCCCGGGATGTCGATGCAGCGGCCGCTGAAGTTGGACTGCAGCATCGTCGCGCCGGACGCGGGCGGCGGCTCGGTGCCCGGCGGCACGCCCGGGTCGCAGTCGTTCGTGGTGGCGATGCTGTCGGTGTGGGTCGCACCCGAGGACCGGTAGCCGTTGATCGCCGCGGTCGCCTGCGCGGGGCTCAGCACCTGCCGCTTGGCGTGGTAGAGATAGTCGACCGACTGGAGGTAGGTGCTGGTGCCACCGGCGTGCCCGGCCAGGTCGATGAACCACTGGTTGAAGTCGATCGACATGTTCTGCCGGGGGTAGTACTTGCCCGAGTGGTCGCCGACCAGCGCGCCGTCGATGTAGTACTTGACGTGGCCGCCGGAGACGGTCGCCATCACGTCGTGCCAGCCGTTGATGCTCCTCGCCTGCTGGCTGTGCTGGTTGTCGGCGTACCACGGGTCGGCGACGTAGGTGTACCAGGTGGTCTGGTAGTTGATCGGGCCCGCCTCGCCCCAGCCGCCGTTCGGCAGATACTCGGAGAAGTCCAGCTCGGAGTAGGTGGGGTCCATCGGCGCGGCCAGCGGGGAGATCGTGTAGAAGGTCTGGTTCACGTGGTCGCCGTCGGCGCCGCTCGCCGGCGCGTCGGAGAACTTGATCCGGGCCAGGTACGTTCCCTCGAAGAAGCGCCGGTTGCTCTGCGAGAACTCGGCGTGCGACGTGCCACCGGCGGTGCCGTTGGTGGCCGCCTTGAGCTGGGCGACCTTCTGCCCGTCGACGGTCGGGAACGACACGTTGTCGGCGAGCCAGCTGGCACCGGGCACGCCCGGGCCGCCGGCGTTGGCGCGGATGCGCCAGCCGCGCTGGCTCAGCGCCGCGTCGGTGCGTGACGTGTAGTTGAAGTCGTCGAACAGCACTCCGCAGCCGACCGCGGCGCTGCTGCTCGGTGCCGAGGCGATCCCGAGGCCGGTGAGGGCACGGCGGCTATGGCGAGGGTCGTACCGATGACGATGGTGCGATGGGGCTTGTGTCCCATGGGGGGTGGGCTCCTTGCCGCGTGGGGGGATTGGCCGGTCGGGAACTGACCAGTGGTACCGTCCTCCCTCGCAGTGGCCCTCGTCAATATTTACCACTGGTAATTTTTGAATGTGGCAATAGAGTGATGCAGTGCGACGTGCCGAGGTGCGGGACAAACTGCGGGAGCTGATCGACCTACGCGCTCCCGGCGATCCCATGCCGTCCGAGCGCTCGTTGTGCGCGCACCTCGGCGTCTCCCGGCCGACGGTCCGGGCGGCGATCGACGACCTGGCCCGGGACGGCCTGCTCGTCCGCCAGCACGGACGAGGCACGTTCACCAGCCCGCACAAGATCTCCCAGGAGCTTCCGTCCGCGTCCGGGCAGCCCGTCCCGCCGGCCGAGGGTGACTGGACGAGCGAGGTGCTGGTCTTCCGGACCGAGCCGGCGGGGGCCCGGCTCGGCCGGCGGTTGCGGATCTCCCCGGGTGACGACCTGCTCCACGTGCTGCGCCGGCGGATCGTCGACGGCGAGCCGATGGCCCTCGAGGAGATCCGGCTGCCGGCCGCCCTGGTCCCCGGCATGTCCGCCGAGGACTTCGTCTCCGGCTCGCTCTATCGCCGGATGCGCGAACGCTACGGGGTGGACCCGACCGACGCGGTGCAAACCACCGAGCCGACGGTCACCGACGCCCGCGAGGCCCAGCTGCTCGGCGTGCCGCTCCACTCACCGGCTCTGCTGTTCGAGCGCACCACCCGCGACGGCGGCGGACGGATCATCGAGTTCACCAGGTCGATCTACCGCGGCGACCGCTACCGGATCACCAGCCACCTGAAGCTCGGGCCGAACTCGGGCTGACGTCAACCGGAGGCCGGCGGAACCCGGCTGCTCCAGCCGGGCAGCGCGTAGTAGTCCTCGGTGATCACCGGCCGGAAGCCGAGCGAGGTGTAGAGGTTCAGGGCGCGGTCGTTGTCGGTGGCAACCTCGAGGTGGACGGCGGTGGCGCCGTCGGCGAGGGCCGTGCGGCACATGCGGTGCAGCACGTCCCGTCCGATGCCGCGTCCCCGGTGGTCAGGGTGGACCACGAAGCCGTAGACGCCGGCCCGGTCGCCCTCCCTGAGCAGCCGGGCGGTGCCGATCGGCCGGCCTCCTTGCTCCACCACGAGGGTGCTGGGGTCGGGTCCGGCGGATTCGGGTGGCTCCCAGCCGAATCCCAGGCGCATGAGTTCCCGTATCGCCGCCTCGTCGGCCGGGAGTGCGGTGCGCAGCGTGACGCTGGGATCGGCGGCCGCCTCGACGGGCTCGCCGAGCAACTGGAGAGCGTGCTCGGAGTGGCTGAGGCGACCGTCGCGCCGTTCGGCGAGCGACCGTCCCGCCACCGAACTCCGGGGTACGACCAGCAGGATCGAGTCGTGCTCGCGCTGCCGGCACAGGTCGAGCCCGGCGTCCAGCAGTGCGGCACCGATCCCGCGCCGCCGCGCCCCGGGATCCACCATGCCCGCCAGCTCGATGGTGGGCGCGCCGTGGCTGTAGATGCCCAGGAAGCCGAGCAGCCGCTCGCCCTCCCACCACAGGACATCCTCGACGTCCTTACCCGAGCGGTGGCGCAACGCGTTCCACTCGAGTTTCAGCCGCCCGCCGTCGGCCGCGACCACCCGGCGCTCCAGGCTCTCGACGGCGTCGAGAGTGGACGGGGACAGCCCGGCGGAGAGGTTGATCACGCGCCCAGCCCATCACGCCGGTCAAGCGATTTTCGTGTCCGGGTTCAGAGGCGGAAGGTGGACACGAGCTCGCGGAGCTCGCGGGAGACGTCGGAGAGCTCGCGCGCCGCCTGCTCGGACTGGCCGACCAGGTCGCTGCTGGTACGGGCCAGCGCCGCCACGTTGCCGCTGTTGGCGGCGATCTGGCCGGCGCCGTCGGCGGCCTCGGTGACGCTGCGGTTCATCTCGTGCGTGGTGGCGGTCTGCTCCTCGACGGCCGAGGCGATCGTGGTCTGGTAGTCGTTGATCTGGCCGATGATCCGGGAGACCTCCTGGATCGCCGCGACCGCCCCGGCCGTGTCGGCCTGGATGGCCTGCACCCGGCGGGAGATGTCCTCGGTCGCCCGGGCCGTCTCCTGGGCCAGATCCTTGACCTCGCCGGCGACCACGGCGAAGCCCTTACCGGCCTCGCCCGCCCGGGCCGACTCGATGGTGGCGTTGAGGGCCAGCAGGTTGGTCTGCTCGGCGATGCTGGTGATCACCTTGATCACGGCGCCGATCTCCTGGCTGGAGGTGCCCAGCCGGGACATGGTCTCCGTGGTGGTGTGGGTGACGGTGACGGCCTGCCCGGCGATGGTGACGGCCTGGCCGGCGTTCTGGGCGATCTCGCGGATGGACTCGCCCATCTCCTGGGAGCCGGCCGCGACGGTCTGCACACTGCGGGACACCTCGCCGGCCCCCGCGGCGACGGCGTCGGCCTGCGTGGACGACCGCTGGGCGCCGGCCGCCAGCTCGGTGGAGAGGGTGCCGATCCGGTCGCTGGCCGCGCCGAGCGTCACGGAACCGGTCGCCAGGCGGGTGAGGACGGCGCCGACCGAGTCGAGGGCGGCGTTCATGGAGGCGCTCATCCGGCCCACCTCGTCGCTGGAGGAGACGTCGAGGCGACGGGTGAGGTCGCCGCCGGCCACGGCCGTCATCACCTCGCCCGCCTCGTCCAGCGGGCGGCTGATGCCGCGGGCGGTGCGCCAGGCCACCAGCGCGGCGATCGCGATGGCGGCGATGAGCAGGCCGGTCATCAGAGCGATGAAGGCGCCGGCCGTCTTCCGGGCCGCGGCGGTCTCCTTCTGGTTCATCGCCTCCTCGAGGTCGATGAACACGTTGATCACCCGGAGCCAGTCGACGAAGGCCGGTTTGGCCTGCTCGGTGAGAAGCTTCAGAGCCGCGTCCCGATCCCCGGCACGCTGCAGCGTGACGACCTGCTCGATGAGCGGAAGGGTCCGCTGCTGCACCCCGTTGATGTCGGCGTAGGCGGCCTTCTCGGCGTCGCTGGTGCTGGACGGGTCGGCGAAGATCGCCTGCATCTTCTGGTCGGACGCGGAGTACTTGTCCTCGAGCACCTTGATCAGGTCGACTTCCTTGTCGACCGCGGCTGTGTCCCGGCCGGCCATCACCACGTCGCGTAGCGCGATCGCCCGGTCGTGGACACTGCCCCGGAAGTTGATCGCGAAGCGCTGCTTGACCGCGTTCTGGTCGTTGATGGTCGTCAGCCCGGTGTCGATGCTGCGCACCTGAGCGACGCCGACCACGACGAGTGCGACCATGGTCAGCACCACGACGAGGAAGCCCGCGCCCAGACGCCGACCGATGCTCCAGTTCCGCATACCTGATACCCCGATCGGAAGAAATGGCTCTTCACATCTTGGGGTGCGGGATGCCCGGGAAAACGTGAAACGCCCAGATTCGATCACCCGTTCTAGGCTCCGCGGAGCCCGGCAGGCGACCAAGCACGGGCTCGCCGCCGGCCGCTACCGGCCTGGAGCGGTGACGGGCAGGGTGACCTGGACGCGCATGCCGTCGCGGCCGGTGGACGAGGCCGTGATCAGACCGTCGTGAGCCTGGGTGATGGAGCGGGCGATCGCCAGGCCGAGCCCGGCGCCGCCGCTGTGGTCGATGCGGGTGCCGGTTCTGCGGCGGAACGGCTCGAACAGCGCCGCCACCTCCTCGGGCGGCACGTCGTCGCCGGTGTTGGTGACGACCAGCGCGGGGTCGTCGCCGACCCGCACGTCGATGGTGCCGTCCGCCCGGTTGTACTTCACGGCGTTCTGGACCAGGTTGGTGACCAGCCGCTCCAGCAGGACCTGCTCGCCGAGCACCGACCGGGGCCGCAGGTCGCTGGTGATGGTCAGGCCGGCCTCGGCGGCCCGCTTGCGGTGGGCGTCGAGCACGGCCGCGGTGATCAGGTCCAGGCGCAGAGGCGTACGGGTCATCAGGCCCCGGTCGCTCTCGCTGAGGACCAGCAGCCCCTCGATGAGGCGCTCGTTGCGCTGGTTGGTGGCCAGCAACTGGCCGGCCAGCAGCTCGAGCTGCCCGGTGGTCAGCTCCCCGGCCATGCTGACCTCGATGAGGGTCCGCTGGACCGCGAGCGGGGTGCGCAACTCGTGGGACGCGTCCGCCGCGAACCGGCGCTGAGCCTCGTAGCCGGTGGCGATCCGGTCCATCATGTCGTCGATCGTGCGGCCGAGGACGGCGAGCTCGTCGGCGCCCGGGCCGGGACGCAGCCGGTGGCCCAGGTTCTGCGGTCCGACATCGCCGATCACCGCCGCCACGTCGCGCAGCGGGCGCAGGCACCATCGCACCGCGGGCAGGCAGGCGGCGAGCAGAGGGGCCAGCACGAGGAGAGTCAGGAGCGTGCCGGGGATGCTGGGCCGGCGGAAGAGCTGGACGCAGAGGAAACCGTCCGGCACGCGGCCCGGCGCCGGCTCGCACCAGCCGGGGCCGAACTCGCGCCACAGGGCCAGGGCCTGGTCGGCGATCGTGGGCGCGAGCTGCCCGGCGAGCAGGACGGCCAGGCAGAGCAGCAGGATCCGCCGGGCCGGTGAGCGGGCGCTCACGAGCCGATCCGGTAGCCGGCCCGGCGAACGGTCTGGATCACCGGCGGGTCGCCGAGCCGGCGGCGCAACGTCATGACGGTCATCCGGACCGCGTTCGTGAACGGGTCGGCGTGCTCGTCCCAGGCGTGTTCCAGCAGTTCCTCGGCGCTGACCACGCGGCCGCCGGCGCGCATCAGCACATGCAGGACGGCGAACTCCTTCGACGACAGGGTCAGCATCCGCCCGTCCCGGGTCGCGGTGTGCCGGGTGCTGTCCAGAACGATCCCGTCCTGCTCCAGCACCGGCGGCAGCGCGGGACCGGAGCGCCGGGACAGCGCCTGCACCCGGGCGACCAGCTCGGCGAAGGCGAACGGCTTGGTCAGGTAGTCGTCGGCGCCCAGCCCGAGCCCCTCGACCCGGTCCCGGATGCCGGCCGCGGCGGTCAGCATCAGCACCTTGGTGCCGTCCCCGGAACCGACCATCTGCCGGCACACCTCGTCGCCGGTCCGGCCCGGCATGTCCCGGTCGAGGACGGCGACGTCGTAGCTGTTGACCGTCAGACGTTCCAGGGCGCTGTCCCCGTCGTAGACCACGTCGACCGCCATCGAGAGCCGGCGCAGCCCGTCCGCCACCGTGTCGGCCAGCAGCCGCTCGTCGTCCGCCACCAGTACCCGCATCCCGTGGTCTCCCGTTGTTGGCATCGCCGCCCGACAGACTGGCACATCGAACGTAAGCGGCCGATAAGGACGCCGCTGACGCTTCCCGGACGGTCCGGCCGGAAACATCGTCGGCCATGACCAGGACTATCAGAGCGGCCCTCACCACTCTCGTGGTTTGCGTCGTCGCCGTGCCGTGGTCGGCGCGACCGGCCGCCGCGATCGCGAACGGCGAGAACGCCAGGGAGGGGAGCTACCGGTTCTCGGTCCTGCTCACGGTGACCGGGCTGCCCGCCGAGGGCGGCGGCACCCGGGACAGCTCCTGCTCCGGTGCCCTGATCGCGCCGCGCTGGGTGGTCACCGCCGGGCACTGCTTCCGGGACGCCGGGGGCCGGCGGGTCAGCCGTACCGTCGGCGAGCGGACCGTCGCCGTCGTCGGCCGCACCGACCTGCGCGGCACGAAGGGCCACGAGGTGGAGGTCGTCGACGTCGAGCAGGCGGAGGGCGCCGACGTGGCCCTGGCCGAACTCGGCGAGGCGGTCACCGACATCACGCCGATCCGGGTCGCCACCGAGCCCCCGAGGGCGGGCGAGGTGCTGCGGCTGACCGGCTTCGGTCTGTCCACCGCCGGCGGCGCGCCCGTGACCCGGCTGCAGACCGGGCAGTTCACGGTCGACGCGTACGGCGGCGCGCTGGTCGAGGTGTCCGGCCGCGCGCCGCGTACGGACACCAGCCCGTGCCCGCACGACTCCGGCGGCCCGTACTTCCGCGAGCGGCCGCTCTCCCTGGCCGCGGTCGTCAGCTCCGGTCCCCGCTGCCCCCACTCCGGCCCGGACCTCGCCGCCCGCACCGACAACCTCAGCGGCTGGATCACCACTACCACGGCACCGAAGAGGCCCGCCGTGTGGATCGCGGGAGCGGCCGTGGCGTCGGCCCTGACCTTGACCCTCTCGGTGGCGCTGCTGCGGCGTCGGATCTTGGACCGATGAGTCGGATCCGGGCCCTGTGGCGCCTACTCTTCACGCCTGATGGCACCGACACTGCGCGGCCGGTCGGCCCGGCCCCCGGACGAGGACAAGGCGGCGGCCGTACGCGGAACCGTCGTGCCCCGCCTCCTTCAGCTGCAGGCGACGGCGGGGAACGACGCTGTCACGCGCCTCCTGGTGCAGCGGGCGCCCCTGGCGACGTCCCTCGGCGCGCAGGTCACGATCGCCGCCGACAAGGGCGCGGTGGCCGTCTTCGACCGACCGGTCACGCCGGAGGAGGCGGCCGTCCATCTCTGGAGCGGCCCGGTGTCCGATCCCTCGGTGCTCGTGGCCGACCCACCCGCCAGCACCCGGGACGGCCGCCACCTGCGGTTCCGGCTCCGGCTCGGCGGAAACCCGGACCTGGTCGAGAAGCTGCCGGCCGCACTCAAGCTGTCGTACCTGGCGGCGGAGAGGGCCCACGCCGCGACGCTCAAGCGGGCCGGGGAGCAGCGAGCACCGGTCGGCGGCCTGCTCGCCCGGTTGGACGCGGTCGGCAAGGCGGCCTCGGCCGAGACCGACGGCGCGACCTTCCAGGCGGCGGTGCACGACTTCCGGACCGAGCTCGACAAGCGGGTCAAGGCGGCGCCGGCCGACGCGCTGCTGCCGCCGGACGTCGCCATCGTCATGCAGGCGCTGATCCTGTGGAGCAAGGACAGCGGCGACCAGTGGGGCGAGGGGAGCTGGGACTCCAAGGACCTGGTCATGAGCGCCGCCGACTACGCGGTCGTCCCCGCCAGCCAGTACAAGTGCAACGCCTACGTCGCCGAGGTGCTGTTCGGCTCACTCGGCCTCGTCCACAAGGCCATCGCCTCGGCCGAACAGCCCGGCAAGTTCTTCCCCTACCAGGCCAGGCAGTGGGGCAACGCCGGCCAGCTGATCCCGAACTTCCCGGTCGTCACCGCCCCGCAGCTCGGCGACATCTGGTCGAACGGCTCGCACACCGGCATCTTCCTGGGCGCCTACCAGGGGAAGAACCTCTACATCAGCGCCCGCGACGACGGGAGCGGGGTGTTCGCGCTCGACCAGGGCCAGCATGCCCACGGCATCCAGATCAAATACATGACCGGGGGTACGTTCCGCCGCTACACGCCCTGAGTCAGTGCCAGGGCGTGTAGTCCGGGTTGCTGCGGCAGTCGTCCATGATCTCGGTCCTGGTCGACTTGTCGACCGGGCAGACGCCGATGATGTACTTCCGCCGGATCCCGCCGGGGAAGGCGACCTCCTGCTGGTCGGCGTACTTGTGGGTGGATCCGATGGTCCGGTTGACGTCCACCCCGCCGGGCGCGTCGATGTAGTAGTTCCAGCCGGCCTTGTACCAGGCCTTGTAGAGGTCGTGGTCGTAGGTGGTGGAGACGTACGGCGACGGCTGGTTCTCCAGGACGTACTTCTCCACGTCGTACTGGCCGTTCGCCACGTCCTTGGCGGCGAAGCCCTCCGCGAAGATGACCTCCGGTGCGCGGCTGTCGCTGCGGTAGAGCGTGCCGCAGCCGCTGCGCCACACCGGTTCCGGGGTGATGCGGTCCACGTCGACGTCCCGGTCGACGGCCGCCTTCACCCGGTTCGCGAACTGCGGGCAGGCCGCGGTGGCGGCCGTGGCGGGCGCTGCCGCGGCGGTCGTGAGGGCGATGCCGGCGCTCAGCGCGGCGGCGACGAGACGGTTCTTGATCATGAAAGAACGATGTGGGTGTGATCGGGAAACGAGGCGGTTCGTCCCCCGATCGTCGGCGTGTCGGGCAAGCATTGACATACATTGATGCCATGTCTGACCGTCCGGTCCGCAGGGCCGCCCTCGTGATCGCCGCCGCCGCGGCCCTGGTCTCCGGCGCCGCCGCGCCGGCGTCCGCGGCAGCCTCGGCGAGCTGCTCCCGCCCGCCCGGGGACGCCACCGTGGACGTCCGCTTCCAGGGACAGACCTATCCGGTCCTGGTGCACATCCCGCCGGCCCTTCCCGGCGCCGGACGCGTACCCCTGGTGCTCAACCTGCACGGCAGCAGCGGCAACGGGCCCGGCCAGATGGACTACACCGGCCTGCGTGCCGTCGCCGACGAGAACGGCTTCATCGTGGCGGCGCCCAACGGGGCGATCTCGCTGCCGCAGAACCCGATGCCGGCCGACGGCAGCTGGGCGTGGAACGTGCCCGGGGTGCCCACGACGGCCGGTCAGATGCCGCCGCCGGACGCCCGGGACGACGTCCGGTTCCTCGGCAAGGTGATCGACGTGCTCGCCGAGAGGCTCTGCACCGACCCGCGCCGCACCTACGCGACCGGGAACTCCGGCGGCGCCCGGATGTCGTCGGCGCTGGCCTGCCGCCTCTCCGGGAAGATCGCGGCGATCGCCGCCGGCGCCGGGCTGCGGGCGGGCCGCCCCGACCCCGACGACGTCACCGTCCCGGAGGCCGAGGACTGCCGTCCCGGGCGTCCGGTGCCGGTCGTGACCTGGCACGGGCAGCAGGACACGGTCAACCCGTACCCGGGCAGTGCCGACCTGCGGTGGGGCTACGCCGTCCCGCTCGCGGCGCAGACCTGGGCGCGGCTCAACGGGTGCCGGAGCGGACCGCGGGCGGAGACGGTCACCGAGCACGTGACCCGGCTGACCTACACCGGTTGCCGGCGCGGCGCCGACGTGGTGCTCTACCGGATCAGCAACGGCGGGCACGTCTGGCCCGGCGTCAACGAGCCGGGAAGCGAGATCGACGCCTCCCGGATCCTCTGGGACTTCTTCGAGCGCTTCCGCCTGCCGGCCGCCTGACCGGACACGGAAGCCGGGTGGCCGCGTTCGTCAACATCCACTAGGCTGCGGGCGCTGTGCGGGGATCCACAGAAGAGAGTACCGAAGTGACCGAAAGTGAGTCGGCACCTCCGGGCATCGACGTCACCAGGCCCAGCGTGGCCCGGGTCTACGACTTCATGGTCGGCGGCAAGGACCACTTCGCGGTCGATCGGACGGCCGCCGAGCACGCGATGGCCATCATGCCCGACGCGCCGGAGGCGGGGCGTGCCTGCCGGGCGTTCCTGCGCCGTGCGGTGCGTTATCTCGCGGCCGAGGCGGGCGTCCGCCAGTTCCTCGACATCGGCTCGGGGCTGCCCACGCAGACCAATGTGCACCAGGTCGCCTACGAGGTCGATCCGGCGGCGCACGTCGTCTATGTGGACAACGATCCGATGGTTCTCGTGCACGGCCGCGCGTTGCTCGCCGACGAGTCGAACACCAAGGTGATCGAGGCCGACGTCCGTGCTCCGCGGGAGATCCTCGAGCACCCGGTCGTCCGCGAGTGCCTGAACTTCGACGAGCCGGTCGCCCTGCTGCTGCTGTCGATCCTGCACCACGTGCACGACTCCGAGGACCCGGGCGCGATCGCGGCCACGCTGCGTGACGCACTGCCGTCCGGCAGTCATCTGGCGATCATCCACTTCTGGGATCCGGCCGGCGAGCACCCGCGCATCTCGGCGAAGGTCCGCGAGGTCGAGCAGGTGTTCAACGAGACCATGGGCACCGGCCGGTGGCGGCGCCGCGAGGAGATCCAGGCGTACTTCGGCGACTTCGAGATGATCGAGCCGGGACTGGTGCCGCTGGCCGAGTGGCGTCCCGGCGACGAGGCCCCGGCCGAGCAGACGGACACCTACTACACCATGATCGGCGGCGTGGCCCGCAAGCCCTGACGGCCGGTTCAGGCGCTCCGGATGGCCTCGGCCAGCCATCGGAGATCGTCGCCGGCGTCCGGCGCGGAGCGCTGCCCGCGCACCCGGGCGACGAGCCCGCGGTACCGTTCCGCGCCCGCCTCGATCCCGGCCTCCAGGCATTCCCGCACGGCGGGCAGGTCGGCGGCGCGGAACAGGCCGGAGACCACCTCGGCGGCCGGCGGCGTCCCGGGGGAGATCCCGCGGTCCCGGGCCTCGGCGACGGTGTTCACCACCTGCCTGGCCCACCAGATGCGAGCCCCCGGCGGGTCGTCCTGCCCGGGCGCCGGGGTGCTCAGCTCGAGGAACCTCCGCATCCGGGCCCGGAAGCCGGGATCCGCCACCAGTTCCGCCAGCTCGATCCACGCGTCCACCTGGTCGGGTGTGGGATCGTCGGGCAGGTCGATGCGCAGGGCGTGGATGCGCTCGCGCACCTGCGGGGTGACGTCGAGGCTGCCGAACACGTCCCGTTTGAAGTCGTCGACGATCTGGGCGCGCTGGGTGGCGGAAAGTCGTGCCAGCCGGTTCATCAGGGCGGTCTCCTCGGTGGTGGAACCTCGTTTGGACACGGTGGACAGGACGGCCCGGCTCATCCTCAGTGAGCGGATCTGCGCGTCGAGGGCCGCCACATGCGCGTCGGCGACCTCGGCGACGGTGACCTGCCCGTCCAGGACGCGGCCGGCGTCGTCGAGCCCGAATCCCAGCTCGCGCAGGGTCCTGAGGAGCTCGACGCGGGCCACCGAGGAGGCGTCGTACAGCCGGTAGCCGCTCGGCGAGCGGGACACCGGCGGGACGGCTCCCGTGTCCGACCAGAAGCGCAGGGTACGCACGGTCAGGCCGGTGCGGCGGGCGAGCTGGCCGATGGTGAGCAGGCCGGGGCGTTCATCCATGGGTGAATCCTCGACCTTGCAGCCGCTGGAGAGTCAAGCGCGCCGGTGTCAGCCGTGGTGCGGAGGCGGCGCCGGCAGCGCCCAGACGTCCGCGAGCGACGGGTCGGAGAAGTCGGGATCGGCGCGGCTCTGCACCCGTACGCGAACCGTGCCGGTCGTGGCGAACCCGGCGGGCACGTGCAACCGGTACGCGGCGGTGCCCGCCCGGCGCAGCGGCCGGACGTTGAGCCGGGTCGCGACGAGCTCGCCGCCGACGAGGATCCGGTAACTCTTCTGCTGCGGATTGTCGTCGTAGGTCTCCAGGCCCTGCAGCACGAACGGCTTCCCGGGGGTGACCGCGACGTCGAACTCGTACCAGGCGTCGGGCACCCGGTACCCGGCGTAGCGGCGGCTCAGCCCGGCCTCGACGTTCGTGCCGCTGGTCGGCGATGCCGTCAGCCCGTGCGCCTTCTCCGACGCGGTGTCCCCGAGGTCGACGTGGTCGGCCGCTCCGCCGGGCGGGGTCGCGAAGGACCAGCGCAGAGTCGTGGCCGCGTCGTCGACCGCGGTCCCGCCGACCAGGAACGCCGCGCGCACCGGCACGTCGCCGACGGGTTCGAAGCCGCCGGGGAAGAGGTGCGCCACCCCGCGGGCCGAGCCACCGGCCGGCACCCGGACGGGAGCGGACCGCTGGGCCGTCCAGCCGTCCGGGCCGGCCGCGGTGACGACGCCGGTGACCGGCTCGGCGCCGTGGTTGACGACGGTCAGCCCGACGTCCGCCCCGTCGCGGGTCACGGTGGCCGTGGCGCGCCCCGCCGAGACGGCCGCCGGCGTCAGTGTCACCGGCACGGTCACCGAGGGCACCAGGGTCACCGGTCCGAACAGGCCCGAGTCGTACGGCTGCCGGTTCTTCTCGTTGCCCTGGGTGTTGGTGACCCGCACCTCGATCGTATTGACGCCCTCGCGGAGCAGGCCGCCGAGGTCGACCGTGTAGGGCGCCCAGACCCGGTCGGCCACGTGGGTGCCGTTGACGGTGACCTGGGCGACGTCGGCGACCCGTCCGAGGTCGAGGGTCCACTCGGCCCGGTTGCCGCCAAGGGTGACCCGAGTGGTGTACGTGGCGCTCCCGGAGTAGAGCGGGGCGACATCGTTCCAGCCCCGCAATGGACGCGTGATCGGCGCCGCGCCGTTCTCCAACGCCATGGTCCAAACCCCATCAAGATCCAATGCTGGGGGTACGACCACAGGTGCGCCGGCGCCGGCGAGCGCTCCGCCGGCACCGTCGTCGCCGCGGAGCCTGACGACGCCGGACCGTTCGGTGCGGACCCGCCCGGTGAGCACCCCGCCGGCGACAGTCGCCGAGGTCACCCGGCCCGCTCCGACGACCTTGGAGACGTGCGCTCCAGGCGTGCCGCTCACGGTGACGCCGACCGGCGCACGGGGCTCGAGCCGCATGGGCACGACGGTGCCCTCGCCGGTGGCGCGATATGTGGTGGCCTCGGTGACGTCACCGGTCTCCGGGTCCCAGACGGCCGGCACCCCGTCGGAAGGGAAGGTCACGTCCACGGTGACGGGCGCGCCGCCCTCGTTGAGCAGCAGGTATCCGTCGGTGCCACCCTCGGTGAACCGCAGCACGCGGATGCCGGTGTCCGGCGTCGACAGCGTGACGGCCGCCTGCCCGAGACCCGCCGCGGCCGGTCCGGCCTGAGCGGGCGCCGCGACGGTGACCACCCGGTCCCCGCCGAGCCTGCGGATCTCCGCCACCAGCGCGGCGAGCTGGGAGTCCTTCCCGTCGACCTCCATGGCGGGTGCGGGCCCGGCGAAGACCACCTCGCCGCCCGACGCGACGAAGTCACGAAGCGTCCGGGCCGCGCCGAGCGACAGGTACGGCGCCTTCGGCACGACGACGGTCGTGTAGGTCATCCGGCCGACGCGCAGCGTCCCGCCGGCCACGGACGCGGGGGTGAGCACCTGCGGGTCGGCGGTGAGGGCGCCCTCGTCGAGCTGGTCGAAGTCGACCTGGGAGTCCTCCAGCGAGCCCATCGTGGCGATCCAGTCCCGGTCCGGCTCGAAACCGGCGGCGGAGCGTTGCGCGGCCTCGTTGGAGCGTTGCGTCTGCAGCAGCGCCGTCGGGGCGGCCGTGGTGTGCCGCCCGAACTCCATCAGCCGGCCGGTCCAGGTGTTGACCTGACCCATCCACGGCCACCAGGTGTTCTCCCGCATGAACACCGGCGGGTACGGGATGCCCTCGATCCCGTCGTACGTGGTGTGGAACAGCGCCTTGTTGATGCCCCGAAGCGCCGAGGTGGCGGCGCCTTCGCGCAGGTCGTCGAGGGACTTCTCCCATCCGGTGGCGCCCATCAGCTCGTCGTACACCAGAGGTCTGCCCATCTGGTGTGCGACGCTGGCCGCGGTGCGGGGCAGGAAGCGTGCGGCACCGTTGCCGACGTCGTTGAAGATCAGGTCGGTGCCGGGGATCTGCGCCCACTGATGCGCCGTGAGCAGGTTGCCCGAGTGGCGTAGTTCCTCGAGCGGCCCGTGCTCGTCCCAGAGCGGGTTGGAGATGATCGAGACGCCGTGGGCCTCGGTCCACTCGTACTTCGGCTTCCAGTAGGTGTCGACCCACTGGTCGGACGCGGCCCGGTAGAAGCGGCCCTTGGCCGTCGCCCCCTCGCGGCCCATGTCGTTGAACACCGACACCATCGCCCGGGCGACGGTCGTGCCGCCGGCCTCGACACGGCCGGCGAGCGAGGGTGACCAGGGCACGGCGTTCTCGTTCGGCCGGTCGCTCAGCGACGGCTCGTCGTCGGCGAAGCCCTGCAGGACCGTGCCGAAGGCCCAGGCGAAGCGGTCGTGGTACTCGCCCATGACGATCTGGTCGTAGAGGGCCATCGCCTCGGCGTCGAGGGTGTCGGCATAGTTGTCCCCCCGGAAGCGGTAGGTGAACGCCTCGACGCGCCAGTCGCCGGCGGGCGCGTCCCACGTCCGGTCGCCGGTCAGGTCCACGACGTCGTCGAGGCGGCTGCTCCCGGCCGGGCGGGCGGTCACGGCGATGACGTTCTTCAACGGCGTGACCGCGACGTCGAAGTCGTCGAGGGACGCCGGGTCGGTGAAGTCGTCGCGGTAGAGCGGCGTCCCGGCGGGGACCGGGGCGACCTCGAGGTCGTCGAGCCGCCACTTCTGCGGCCCGTCGACGCGCATGCCGACCCGGCCGGTCGCGAACGTCCGGTCGGTGACCGGCGGAACCGCCATCCCGTCGAGGGTCGCGGAGATCTGATCGCCGACGGCGCGGATGCTGATCGTGTGGCGGCCGTCCGGGTTCCACCCCGCGGGCGCGGCCGATCCGAGCCGGATCTGCGAGAAGCCGCCGTCGACCTGCTTCCAGAAGTCGACGTAGCCCGCCTTGCGGACGTCGACGAGATAGCCGTTGCGCTTGTCGGGTGACCGCACCATGAAGCCCGCGGTGCCCGACTCGACGGTGAAGCCCGCCTCGACGGTGTAATCCGACCAGCCGGCACCCTCCTTGAGCAGGGTGATGCCGGGGAAGACGGCGGCGTCCGCGACGACCTCGCCGTCCTCCAGGTGGACGCCGGCGCCGAACAGCCCGGCGAGGTCGACCCGGGCGCCGCCGTGCACGACCACGTCGCCGGTGCGGACGGCGGTCTTGACGCCGAGGTCGGGTCGCGGGGCGTACGTCTTGCCGCCGACGGTGCCGCCGTTGACGATCAGGCCTCCGGCGGCGCCGCTCGGGAACTGCGAGTCGTTGTCGAGCCAGACCTTCATGCCGAGGTCACGCGACTTCTCCAGGACGTGCTCGACCCGGTCGAACCAGGCCGGTGTGAAGAACGGCTCGGCGTCCATCCGGAAGATGACGGTCTCGGTGAAGCCGGCGTCGTGCATGTCCTGCAGCGTCCGGTCGACCTGCGCCTCGGTCTGCACCCGGTTCCAGAACCAGAGCACCGCGGGCTTCTGCGCGGTCGGGTGGGCAAAGGCTTCGACATCCCACCCGGGTACGACGAGATCCGACGTGGCCGCCGTGGGTGAGGCGGCGACGTCCTGTCCGGCCGCCCTGGCCGCGGGTGGGGCGACGGCGAAGTTGACCAGGGTGAGGGCGAGAGTCAGGACGACTGTGGCACGGCGAGGCAGGCGCATAGCGGATCCGATCGACGCGGTGCTACGACTGTAACGTTTCAGTCACTGTGGACAGACTGTTTCAGTTGTGATGCCGGGAAGTCAACAGGCTCAGGCCGGTGATCAAGGCCCAGGCGAGAAAGCTGTACAGCGAGATGCGCTCGGCGAGTCCGGTCGGCACCCACCCGTACGTGAGGGGGATGTTGAGCAGCCCGACGACGCCGGCGACGACGCTGGTGACCGCGAGCCACCGAGGAAACCCGAGCGGCCGCCCGGCCAAGCCGGTCACGATGGCCAGGGCGTTCCCGGCGATGATCGAGAGGAACGCACCGATCAGGTAGAGCGGCAGCGTTCCGTCGGTGAGGCGGTCCGGGCCGAGCGGAAACACGGCGAACAGGATCAGGGCGACCGCCTGTGCCGCGCCGAGGGCCGGGACGGTCCGGCGCCGCCAGCCGGTGAGCCGGCGGCCCAGAGCGACACTCGCCACGCCGACCAGGATCCCGGCGGCGATCCAGGCGATGCTCATCAACCACCACAGCGGAGACGAGATGACGATGCCGCGGAACTCCCCGGTGAAGCGGCTGCCGAGAAAGTTCACGTAGTCCTCGACGTAGCTGTAGGGGCGCTGGTCCCAGGCGGCGGCGACGATCGCCTCCCCGATCAGGGCGATCAGGGCCGCGGCGACGAGAGCGGGTCCGGCCCAGCGGGCGACGGCCTTGGCGTCGGAGGTCATCACGGCACCAGAATGATCTTGCCGAGGGCGGTGCGGTGCGAGGACTCCGACAGCTCCATCGCCGCGGCCACCTCGGCGAGCGGGAAGCGGGCGGCGATCTGCGCGCTGAGCTTGCCGTCGCTGAGCAGGCCGAAGACGTGCGAGAGATCGGTACGCAGCCGCGCCAGGAACGCCTCGCGCCTGGCCGAGCCGGGCTTGCCCGCACCCGCCCAGATGTCGTAGAAGCTCGCATGCCGTCCCGTCGGCAGGGTGTTCCAGAACGTGAGCTTGCTCAGCAATGCCAGGAAGGTGAGCACCACCGGAGTCCGGTCGTCGAGCTTGCTCGCGATGCTGTACGACACGAGCGTCCCGGTGCGGTTGAGCAGCCGGTACGAGAGGCCGACGCTGGCGCCGCCGAGGTGGTCGAACACCGCGTCCACGCCGTCCGGGGCCAGTTCACGCACCCGGGCCGCCAGATCGGGGTCGCGATAGTCGATCGGCTCCGCGCCCAGGGCCCGGAGCGCCTCGTGGTGCCGCGGGCCGGCCGTGCCGATCACCCGGGCGCCCGCCTGCCGGGCGAGCTGCACCAGGATCGTGCCGACACCGCCGCCGGCGCCGAGCACGAGCACCGTCTGCCCGGCCCGCACCCTCGCCCGGCCGTGCAGCATCTGGTAGGCGGTCACCCCGTTGACGACCAGCGTCTCCGCCTCGTCGGGGGTGACCCCGTCGGGCACCTCGACCACCTCGGCCGCGGCCAGCAGGACCCGGGTGGCCCAGGCGCCGGTCTTGGTCAGGGCGGCGACCCGCCGGCCGGTCAGCGCGGGATCCACGCCGGGTCCGGTGGACTCGACGATGCCGACGAGGTCGTAACCGGGCACGAACGGGAACCGGGGCTGACCGAAGTAGCGGCCCCGGCGCATCGCGCTCTCGGCGAACGAGACGGCGGTCGACTCGACCCGAACCGTGACCTGGCCGGCGGCGGGTGGCGGCAGTTCCCGATCGACCAGGCGTAGGCCGGACGCCGCGACCTTGCCCGGCAGGACCACCTCGGTGGTGGTGTTCGAGCCTGTCATCGTCAGCTCCCGAAGTCTCGCGATGGTGTGTCGCTCTGTTAATGGCCGTAACTATGCATTGCCCATTAGCAAACCGTCAAGGGTGGTTACACTGCGAAGATGGATAACGAGCCGCGCCCGATGAACCGGCGTGAGCGACTGCGGACCCAGACGCTCCAGGAGATGCGGGATGCCTCGTTCGCGATCATCGACGCGGACGGCCTCCACGCCCTCTCGGTCGCGGCGCTGGCACGCGGCATGGCGATGTCGGCACCCGCGGTCTACCGATACTTCCCCTCGCGGGACGCGCTGGTCGCGCACCTGACGACGCTCGCCTACGAGCAGTTGATGGTGGCGATGAGCGAGGCGGCGGCCAGCGGCCGGCGGACGCCACAGGCGCGCGTGCGACTGCTGGTCGCCTCCTACCGCGAGTGGGCGCTGCGATATCCGTGGCGGTACCGGATGCTGTTCGGCGAGCGCACCGCCGACCTGCCCGGCGACGCCGGCATCCGCACCCCGCTGGATCTGGCGATGGCGCTGCTCGTCGACCTGCTGGTCGCCGCGTCGGGCGATGCGTCGGCGCGTCGCACCAGTGGCGACCAGGCTCTGGACGAGCAGTTGCGATCATGGGCGAGCATTCAGGAACGCCCGGGGATCCCGCCGGCCGTCGCGACCGCCGCCATTCTCATCTGGACCCGGGTGCACGGCATCGTGAGCCTCGAACTCACCGGGATGCTCGACAACCATCCCCTCGACGCTGAGCGGCTGATCCGCCTCGAGGTCGACGGCGCACTCCGGCAGCTCGTCGGGTCGACGCTGAGCGGCTGATCCGCCTCGAGGTCGACGGCGCACTCCGGCAGCTCGTCGGGTCGACGCCGAGCGGCTGATCCGCCTCGGGTCGACGCGCACTGCGGCGGCTCATCGAGGGTCTTGAATGAAGCGCGAGTCCTCCCTAAGCTGGTGCGCAGTCACTTGAACGTTTCAAAATGAGACGCGGACGCCCGTGGCATCCGAAGCGCGTGGACTACGCCGCCGAACGCTCCTGCAAGCGGCGGGCCTGGTGCCCCTCGGAGCGGCGAACCTCCCGGCGCTCGCCCCGGATCCGGTGAGTGACTGGCGGTCGTACGTCGTCGCGCCGCCGAAGCGGACCCCCCCCGGCACGGGTCCTCACCACCACCGGCGACGTGCGTAACCCGGACGGCCTGCTGCGCACCGGCGGGGCGCGGACCGTGCTGGTCCGCCCCGAGCCCACGCCACCGCCGTCCCGGCCGGCGGGCACCACCGCCACCGCGTCCTCGTTCCACCCGCCGAACAACGGCAACGACGGACAACCTCGCACGTACGGGCCCGGCAACGCGATCGACGACGATCCGAGCACGTGCGACGTGGACTACGCGCGGGACTACTGGCGGCATCTGGTCGCCGTCCTGGACACCTGATACCCGAGGCGTCACCGACTCGTCCGGCCTGCTGAGCCGTGGCCTGAACGGCGCCGGTGGCTACGGCGACTACGCGTTCCTGCCCCGCAGCGGCGCGATCACCTACTACAACGCCAACTACGTGCAGGCGCTGAGCGACGGCGCCCGCCTGGCCGGCCTGCTCGGGCATCCCGCCGAGGCGGAACGCTGGACCCCTCGGGCCGCCACGGTCGCCGCCGCGGTCAACACCCGCCTGTGGGACGCACGAGCCGGCGCCTACCCTCGACTCGGCGGAGGGGCCCGTCCGACACGGCCAGGACGGCAATTCCATCGCGATCACCGCCGGCGTCGCCGACCCCGCCCGCTCGGCCGCGGCACTGACCTATCTGGACAACAACACCCGTCTCCCGTACGGCAACGCGTTCATGGACAACGACACCCGTCTCCCGTACCGCAACGCGTTCATGGACAACGACACCCTGCCCGGCGTCGGTGGCGCCTCCCAGCGGGTGTACGCGTTCACGTCGTACCCGGAGATCGTCGCGCGGTTCCGCACGGGCCGGGCCGGCTCCGCCATCGACCAGATCAAGCGGACCTACGGCTGGATGCACACGCACGACCCCGGCCTCACCCAGTGGGAGGGCATCGGCCCCGGCGGGACGCCGTGCCAGGGCAGCTACACCAGCATGGCGCACGGCTGGTCCGTCGGCGTCCTGCCGGCGCTGATCAACGAGCTGCTCGGCGTGCTGCCGGCCACACCCGGTTTCGCCACCTGGTCGGTGACGCCACGCTCCGGCACCGTGACGTGGGCGCGCGGCCGGGTGCCGACGCCGCACGGCCCGATCACCGTGCAGTGGCGCACGACCCCGGAGTTCGTCCTGACGGTGACCGCCCCGCAGGGCACCTCCGGCACCGTCACTCTGCCGACGCCGCCTCCGGGAGCCCGCGTCCACGTGGACGACAAGCCGGCGGCCGCCGCCGGGGGAGCGCGCATCGAGCTGACCGGAGGAAAGCACACGATCACGGTCCGGAAGTAGGGGAGTCTCGCAGATCCGCCGGGCCGGGCCGGGTGCTCGCTCGCTGTTGCTGCCGCCGCTTGCGGCCGGCGCGGGGTTCGGCCGGGTCTGCCAGGCGCCCCGGGTGCCCGCTCGCTGTCGCTGCCGCCGCTTGCGGCCGTGGCCTGGCGCGGTCGGCGGTGGGACCGGGCGCGAGTGGTGGGAGCGGGCGTGAGTGGTGGGAGCGGGCGTGAGTGGTGGGAGCGGGCGTGAGTGGTGGGAGCGGGCGTGAGTGGTGGGAGCGGGCGTGAGTGGTGGGAGCGGGCGTGAGTGGTGGGAGCGGGCGTGAGTGGTGGGAGCGGGCGTGAGTGGTGGGAGC
>NZ_BSTL01000002.1:0-12219 GCF_030269485.1 Actinoplanes sp. NBRC 103695
GCGTCGACTGCCATCAATAGCCTCCTACACCCGTTACCTCGCTCACCTGACGCCGACTTCCTACCGAGCGAACCTGAGACGAGCGTTAATACCGCCGCTCAACCCGGTTTGACGAACCAGATACCCAACACACACACCAGCGCGTGACGTCCAGGTCCCGCCCGGCGGGGGCAAAGCCGAGACGACACCGCGCTGGTGCGTGCGGTCGGAACCTGGTTCGGCAAACCGGCCTGAGCGGCGGTCTTAACGTTCGTCTCAGATTCGCTCGGTAGGAAGTCGTCGTCAGACAAGCGAGGTAACCCGTCTGTAGGAGGCGAGTGATGGAGGTCAATGCAGTGTCGTCAGGGAAAGCGCCGCCCGAGCGATCAAAGTTCGGGGCGTCCACCATGCTGCCGCCGGGCGGCGCTGCCGCGGTGCGCGAGCAGGACGCGAAGACCCCTGGTCTCGGCCGGCCGTTTTTCGGCGGGACCGGCGTGGCCGGCGCCGAGGTCGAAGGGGGGACGCGGCGTGGGTGGATACCTGGCGCCTGGTAACGACGAAGGTCGATCTGAAGCATCTCGCAGACGGATGCCGTACGGACACCACACCACACAAACACCTGAAGAGAGACTGACATGAAGTCCATGGGACGCCGCGGCTTTCTGGCCGCCGCCACGGTACTTGGCGCTGGTGCCGGCTTGTCCACGTATGCCGCTGCTTCGGCAGCGGACGGGAACAAGACTCCGGACAAGACTCCGGACGAGACTCCGGACATTTACCTGCGAGACCGGGACCTGCCCTTCATCGGCACGGAGGAGACATTTTCGACTCCCACGTTGTTGAAGCTGAACTCCATCAATAAGGATCACATAGCGTTCCTCGAGGAAATTGGTCTCGCGGATCTCGGCGCACGCCGCATCGGCGATATGGACGCGGGGGGACTCAACGTTCAAATCCTCTCTGCTCATACACCATCCGTACAAAACGTCCCTGGGCGAAGGGGCATCGACCTTGCCTATCGTCTTAACCGGCAACTTGTAGAAGGGCCGATCGCCAAATATCCGGGCCGCTTCAAGGCTTTCGCCACCTTGCCCTTGCAGAGCCCTGAGGCGGCGGCGGACGAACTGGAACGCTCGGTGAAGGAAGATGGCTTCCTGGGCGCACTGACCAATGGGCACATCACGAAGAAGTATCTCGATCATCCCGAATTCGAGCCTGTGCTGGAACGTGCCGTTGCGCTCGATGTGCCGATCTACCTGCATCCCGGCTATCCAGCTGACGACGTCTTCAAGATTTACTACAGCACCACACGGTCCCAATACACGAAAGAGTTCCAACCCTACATTTTCAGTGGGTCTGGATATGGCTGGCACCAAGAGGTGCTGATCCAATGCATTCGGATGATCACGTACGGGGTCTTCGACAGATTCCCTAAACTGAAAATCATCATCGGCCACATGGGCGAAGGTCTTCCCTTCTACTACAAGCGGATCATCGAAGACATGGGCGAGCCGACCAAAAGCTCGCTCAAGAAGCCTATCGAGCAATACTTCCAGGACAATTTCTGGATCACAACCAGCGCATTCCCCCAGACCGAACTGCTCGATCTCCTGCTGAAGTTCATAAGCGTAGACCGAGTGATGTTCGCAACCGACTACCCGTTCGCGGACATCAAGGCGCAGACCGACTGGTTCCGCGGAGTCGATTTGCCACGCGAAGACAAGGAAAAGATCGCGTTCCGAAATGCAGAGAAGCTGTTCCGAATGAAAGTGCCCGTGAAGTGACACGCCAGCGTCGGCCGGAGTGAGAGAATGCTTTGCTGTAGAGCCTCGCGCTAGTTCGCGACAGGCAAGCAGAACGAGCGTAGTAGCGACTCTCTCGAGATCCTCGGCGTGCTGACCCGCCTGGTGATCAACGGCGCGGTTCGCAAGGGTCTGCTGCGGGGCCCAGTAGCAGACCCTTGCCGGCGTGAAGCGCCAACGACTGGGATGGGCCGACACCGGACATCGGCTATCGGCTCAGTCCCTTCCCCGGCCCGGTGCGCTGCGGATGCACGCTGGAGGGTCGAGCCGCTTGTGGACGGGTTCAACGCGCGACCTCGAGGAAACGCTCGAGCTCCCGTTCGGTGTCCGGACCGCACGGCTGGAAGACGATCTCAGTGATCCCCTGCGAGTCGAGCTTGTCGAGCTTGTCGCGCATTTGCGTGCGGGTGCCGGTGAGAGTGACGTCGCGCAGAGTGACGTTGCCGCCGGCGTTCCAGGCGGCCTGGTCTGCCTCGTTGAGGCCGACGCAGTGCTGGGCGTGAACGGCAAGGTGACGCTCGGCGGCCGGTGCTCGCTCCACCACGTCCATCCACTGCTCACCGCCCGGAAGCGCGCGGACGGCGTCAGGCCCGCCGAACTCGAGGGCGCCGTGCAACGACAGTGCCCATCCCGGGCCGCCGGCGGCGCGAGCGTGCTCGGAGTCGTCGCCCTCGTCGTCGTCCAGGACGGTGCCCCAGGCCAGGTAGGCCGACCAGGGGTAGTCGTGTGCGAACTCCGGCAGCAACAAGGTGGTGAACAGTCCGTCGCCGAGCTCGTTGGCCACCTTGTTGCCCTTCGGGCCGAGTGCGCCAACGATCACCGGGACCTTCACCGGGCGGTGTGGGGCGTGCCCGTCAGGGTGCAGCATTCGCATGCTGGCTCCTTCCCACTCGACCACCTCACCGCGCAGGAGGCCTTGGTAGGCACGGATGTAGGAGTCCATGAACGACCAGGTGATCGCCCCGTAGCCCATCGCTCGACGCCCGGTGAACCCGGTGCCGAACGCCACCGCGACGCGGCCCGGAGCGAGGGCGCACAGCGTCGCCGTGGCGGCAGCGTTGACCATCGGGTGCCGCAGGCTGGGGACCAGGACGCCCGGGCCGAGACCAATGCGTTCGGTCCGGACCGCGGCCAGGGCCAGTGTCATCCACACGTCCGGACTCTGTTGCGGGGTGTCATAGACCCACGCCCGCTCGTAGCCGAGGCTCTCTGCCACCGCGATCATTTCGGGCGAGTCCAGAGCTGTCGGAAACGCACACGACACCTTCATGGTCAATCCCTCATCTGGTGAACGGGCGGTCGCCTTCGGCTCCGCAGCGCGCGGCAGGCCGACATCTTCCGAGCGATCGCTTACTAAGCGCATAGTCACAGTGCGCGCTCGAGTGTGTCAACCCTCACACCGCGCCGTCTACAGCCGAGCCGGGAGAGCCGGAACCTCGGAGACGCAGCGAGCGCCTACGCGCCGTCGTTTCCCGCTACACAGAGTCAGCCCTTGACGGCTCCCGAGGTCATGCCGGCGACTATCTGGCGGTTGAAGAACAGGAACATGATCAGTGGGGGGATCGTGACCAGCAGGATGTCGGTGAAGAGCAGGTTGTACTGGGTGTTGAACTGGCTGTAGAAGTTGTAGAGGGTCAGCTGGACCGTCGCGTTCTGTTCGCCGGGCAGGAAGTAGAGCGGGTTCACGAAATCGTTGAAGACGTTCACCGACTGGACCAGGATCGCCGTGATCGCCACGGGGCGGAGCAGCGGGAAGATCACCCGGAAGAAGAGGCGCAACGGTGACGCGCCGTCGATGATCGCCGCCTCGTCCAGCTCGCGGGGGATCGTGGCGATGAACGCCCGGAACAGCAGGATGCAGAACGACAGGCCGAACGCCACCTCGACCATGATCAGGCCGGGCATCGTGCGGAACAGGCCGATGCGCTGCAGCACCCAGATGGTCGGCACCACGGCCGGAGGCATGATCAGGCCGGACAGCACCAGGATGTTGACCAGCGGGTTCCAGCGGCTCGACCGGCGTTGCAGCGTCCAGGCCACCATCGCGGCCAGGACCACCATGATGGTCACGCTGGCGACCGTGAGGATGGTGCTGTTGATGAACGCGATGATCAGCAGGTAGTCGCGGGCCTCGATGACAGCCATCAGGTTGTCGACGAACTGGAAGTTGCGGGGCCAGGAGAAGTCGAGCTCGGCGGCCTGCGTGCGGTCCTTGAAGGATGTCAGCAGGATGAACGCGAACGGCACCAGGAACACCACGACCGACACCAGGATCGCGACCACGCTCAACAGGTAGTTGGGACGTCGCAGGGTCGTCACATCTCCACCTCCTTACGGTTGAGGAAGCGCCACAGGGGGAAGACGATCGCGGTCACGACGACGAACAGCACCACGTTGCCCGCGGTGGACAGGCCGTAGAAGCCGGCCTGGTACTGCTTGTAGATCACCGACGCGATCACGTCCGAGGTGAAGCCGGGGCCGCCTCGGGTCATCGCCCAGATCAGGTCGAAGGAACGCAGGCCGCCGATCAGGGACAGGATGACGACCGTGACCGTGGCGGGACGCGCCAGTGGCAGGATGATCTTCTTGAAGTTCTGCCAGGCGCTCGCCCCGTCGACCTTGGCCGCCTCGAAGTACTCCTGCGGGATCGACACGATGCCGGCGATGTAGATGAGCGTGGCCAGGCCGACGCCCTTCCACACGTCGACCAGCGCGACCGACAGCAGCGCGTACGAAGGATCGGTCAACCAGCCGGGACCGTCGACGCCCACCGCGCCCAACGCCTGGTTGATCAGGCCACGCTCGGGATTCATCAGCACGACGAAGGTCAGGCCGACGCCGATGGTGCTGACCAGGACCGGGAAGAACACCACCGAGCGCAGGTAGCCGCGGGCCACGATCTGCGAGGTGAGCAGGATGGCCAGCGCCATGCCCAGGACCACCTTGAGGCCGGACGTGACCACCGCGTAGACCATCGTGTGCCACAGGCCGGAGACCAGCGCCGGCTCCTGGAAGAACTGGGCGTAGTTGCCGAACCCGATGAACTCGCTGGAGAAGATGCTCCACCGGGTCAGGCTGAAGTAGAGCGCCAGGACGGTCGGCACCAGGAACAGCACGCCGAAGACGACCGCCGCGGGCGCGTAGAACCAGTGGGGGTACGGGCTGGACGGGCCCGAGCCGCGGTGGGCGGCGCGGGCCCCTGCTGCTACCAACCTTCCAGCCCGAGCTGCTGGGCCTGCTTCTTCACGTCCTCGTCGTACAGCGCGGCGCCGGCCTGAGCCTTGCGGATGCCGGAGCCGACCTCGACGCAGATCTGCTCCAGCGCCGGGCCCTTCACCGGGGACAGGAACTCCAGCGCCAGCGTCGACGTGCCCTGCCCGTCGATGTACGTCTGCAGGTCCTTCGCCACCTGCGGCACCTCGGCCGGCAGGGTGCAGCCCTTCACCCCGTACGGGCCGGTCGGGGCGGACGCCTTGGTCTGCGCGGCGCAGCCGTCGGGGCTGGCCACGAACGCCAGGAACTTCTTGGCCGCGTCCAGCTTGGCGCCGGTCGTGGTCTGCGGGATGTAGAGGCCGTTGGGTGTCCACACGGTCGCGCCGTTCTTCGCCGCGTCGGTGCCGGGGATCGCGAACAGGCCGACGTCCTTGGCCTGGTCGGGGTAGTTGGCCACGATCGTCGCGATGGTGCCGGACAGGATCGGGTAGTGCGCGCCCTCACCCTTGGCCAGCATCCGCAGGCCGTCGTCCAGCTTCGCCGACGCGAAGTCCTTGTTGAGGTAGCCGGCGTCGTGCACTTCCTGCAGGTGCTGGAAGCCGAGCACCGCGGCGGGGTCGGTGCCGTACTTGGCCTGGTTCTTCGTGTACTTGTCCGGGAAGTCCGGCTCGGCGGCCAGCACGTTGTGGAAGTCGCCGAGGATGAACAGCTGCGACGTCCAGGTCTCCTGGTAGGTCTGGATCACCGGCGCGACCTTCCCGGCCGCCTTGATCTTGGCGTTGTTCGCCATGAAGTCGGCCCAGGTCTTCGGCACCTGCAGGCCGAGCTTGGCGTAGACGGCGCGGTTGTACATGATCGCGCCCGCCGAGAAGGTGCCCCACGGCACGCCGTACAGCTTGCCGTCGGCCGACACGGTCTTCTTGAAGTTGTCGTCGAGCTGGCCGTTGTACGCCTGGTCGCTCACGTCGACCAGGTTCTTCTGCGGCGCGATGGCCTGGAACAGCGAACCCGAGTTGTACATGAACACGTCGGTCATGTCCCCGGTGGACAGCCGGGTCTTGATGATGTTGTCGCCCTCGGTCCCGGCCGGCCGGGTCTCCGTCTTCACCGTGATGTCCGGGTTCTTCGCGGTGAAGTCCTTGGCCAGCTGCTCGCCGGCGCGGACCGTGTCCTCGCTGTTGTCGACCAGCAGCGACAGGGTGACCTTGCCGCCTTCGCCGCCGCCCTCGTCGTCGCTGGAACCCAGACTGCCGGCGCTGCACGCGCTGCCGGCCAGCATCGTCGCCGCGGCCAGCGCCCCGGCGGCTATGGTGCGAAATCTCATCTCGACCTCTCAAGAAGGGTTTGCAGGGCGGCGCGGAACACTTCTGCGCCAGGAACGAAGCCGCGCCCCGTCGCGGCGTCAGCGAGTTCGGTGATCGGTGCGTCCAGGTAACGCGCGAGGCGGTCGGCCAGCGCGGCCTCGCCGTCGGCGACGCCGGCCTCGGTCGCCGCGGCGACCACGCGTTCCCAGCTCGGCAGGTGGTCCATCAGCTGCCGGATGGTCGCTCCGGCCGGCAGGTCAGGAGCTTGGGCGTACGGGTCGTCGACGGCCCATTCGTGCATGCCGCTGCCGACCTCCGCGGTGTCGCCGCCGGGCACCTCGACCGTGGCGGTGCTGCCGACCGGCACGGTGACCCGCAGCGTGAGCCGGCCGTCCGCGCGTTCCCACGCGACCGAGGCCTCGCCGTACGGAGTGAGGTGCCGCGCGCTCGCCGACGTCAGTTCGTGACCGGGCAGCGGGCGTACCGAAAGAGAGCGGTAACCGGCATCTCCCGGCGCGAGGCCGGCGACCCGGCGGTGCATCCAGTCCGCGACCGCGCCCAGCGCGTAGTGGTTGAACGAGGTCATCTGGCCGGGGTTGATGCTGCCGTCCGGGAGCATGCTGTCCCAGCGCTCCCACACCGTCGTCGCGCCCATCGTCACCGCGTACAGCCAGGACGGGCAGCCGGTCTGCAGCAGCAGGCGGTACGCCAGCTCCGGCTCGCCCGCGTCGGTCAGCACGTCGGTGATCAGCGGGGTGCCGACGAAGCCGGTGCTGATCCGGAACCCGGACGCCCGCACCAGGTCGGCGAGCCGCTGCCCGGCACGCTCGCGCTGATCCGCATCGGGAAGCAGTCCCCAGTGCAGGGCGAGCGCATAGTTCGTGGCGGAGTCGGAGAGCACCCGGCCGCCGGCGGTCGTGTACTCCTCGGCGTACGCCGCCCGGGCTCTCGAGGCCAGGTCGGCATACCTTTCCTCCGTGGCGGTGTCGCCGGCGATTCCGGCCGCGTCGGCGGTCAACCGCGCCGAGTGGGCCAGGTGCGCGGTGGCGATCACGTCCGGGTCGGCCTTCGCCCGGAACGGGTCGGCCGGCGGGGCGGTCGGGTCCAGCCAGTCACCGAACTGGAAGCCGCCCGCCCACAGCAGGTCCGGCCCGGCCAGCTCGACCATCCGGTCCACCCAGGCGCGCATGCTCGGCAGCTGGCGGGCGAGGATCCCGGCGTCGCCGTACGCCCGGTGCAGCACCGACGGCACCACGGTCGCGGCGTCGCCCCAGGCCGTGGCGGCCGGGCCCGCGTCGCGGATGACGTCCGGGATCACGAACGGCACCGAGCCGTCTTTCTGCTGCTCGGCGGCCAGGTCGGCGAGCCAGTTGGTGAGGAAGCCGGCGCTGTCGTACAGGAACGTGGCGGTGGGGGAGAAGACCTGGATGTCGCCGGTCCAGCCGAGCCGCTCGTCGCGCTGCGGGCAGTCCGTCGGCACGTCCAGAAAGTTGCTGCGCATGCCCCAGACCACGTTCTCGTGGAAGCGGTTGAGCAGCTCGTGGCTGGACTCGAACCAGCCGGTGCGTTCCAGGTCGGAGTGCAGCACCACGGCCTTGATGTCGTCGGCCCTCAGGGCGGGGACGCCGGTGACCTCGGCGTAGCGGAAGCCGTGGAAGGTCAGCTCGGGCTCGAGGGTGACCTCGTCCGGGCCGGCCAGGATCCAGGTGTCGGTGCACTTGGCGGTGCGCAGCGGGCGGACCCCGAGCTCGCCGTCCTCCAGCACCTCGGCGTGCCGGATCACGATCTCCTGGCCGTCGGTGCCACCGCGGACGGTCAGCCGTACCCGCCCGACGACGTTCTGCCCGAAGTCGACGAGGGTCTTCCCTTCCGGCGACGTCGTGATCGTTGTGGCGCTGACAACCTCGGTTATGCGTACGGGTGGGCCGTCCGGCGCCACGAGCAGGCTGAGGTCGGCGTCCACCACCTCGACCGGCTGCTCGGGCAGGCCGACCCGGCGGAGATCCGTGGTCTGGCCGTCGTAGAGGTCGTTGGCCGTGACCGTGCTGTCCCGGGCGGTCCAGGAACCGTCGGTGGCGAGCACGAGCGTCTGCCCGTCCGCGGTCGTGACCTCGAGCTGGGCCAGCAGCGCGAGGCGGTCGCCGTAGAGGCCGCGCTGCCCGCGGAAGCCGAGGCGGCCGCGGTACCAGCCGTTGCCGAGCTGGATGTCGAGCCGGTTGGCGCCGGGGCGGACCAGGTCGGTCACGTCGAAAGTCTGGTAGCGCAGCCGGTGGTGGTAGGCGGTCCACCCGGGAGCGAGCTGGTGGTCGCCGACGCGCTGCCCGTTGAGGTGCGGGATGTAGAGGCCGTGCGCCGTCGCGTACAGGCGGGCCCGGGTGGTGCCCTCGGGCAGATCGATGGTGGCGCTCAGGATCGGCGTCTCGGCGTTCCGCGCGTCCTGGACGAATCGGGCGGTCCAGTCGCCCGGGTCGAGCAGGCCGGCCTCCGCTTCGGCGTACTCGCTCCACTGGTCGTTGACGCGTACCCGGACCCGTACCCGGTCACGGGACTTCAGCGGCGCGGCCGGCCACGGGACCAGAACCTGCTCGTCCGACTCGACCCGGAATGTCTCGGCGGGCCCGTCGTTGCGGCTGATCTCCAGCTCGTACGCGGTCTGGGGCTCGTCGTTCCACCAGGACAGGCGGGGCGCCGGCGTGCCGATGCCGAGGGCATCCGTGTGGTGCTCGAAGCGGAGGCGATGTGGCATGTGCGAGGCTCCTGAAACGATTCATTGACAAGGCGCAATTGTTGAGGCGGGTTTTCCGGGATATGTCGGGGGGATTGCGGCCGTCTCCCGATCCTGCGTGGCTCAGGTCACACACAGGTAGTCCAGACTTGACCGGTACTAGCACGAACTTCACCTGGGAGCGGTTCCTGACCCGCCCTATACTCGGCCGATGAGCGAGTTGCCGGTCAACACGTCAACCGATCTCATGCATCTGACCGACGGCGCCGTGGCCTACGCCGGCCACTGGCTGCACGAGGGTGTCTGCCCCACGCACACCCACAGCTTCGTCGAGGTCGCCCTGGTCACCTCGGGTTCCGGGGTGCATCACAGCCTGGCCGGCCGCACCCGGGCACGGGTCGGCGACATGGTGCTCCTGCGGCCCGGCGTGTGGCACGGCTACGAGGACTGCCGCCGCCTCGACATGTACAACTGCTGCTTCTCGGTCGAGCTGCTTCAGCACGAGCTGGCCTGGACCCGCGAGGACCCGCTGCTCGGCTACCTGCTCTGGAGCGGCCCCTACTCGGGCCAGCGCCGCGGCATCCTGGCCGCCCACCTCGGCCCCGCCGACCTCGCCGAGTGCGTCACCCACCTGGACGCGCTCGGCGCGCTGCGGCTCAAGCCGATGAGCTTCTACCGCGGCGACGTCATCGGCCGCCTGTCGCTGTTCCTCAGCGCCCTCGCCCGCGCGGTGATCGTGGACGGCGGCGACGTGCTGGCCGGCATCGTGCACGCCACCCATCCCGCGGTCGTCGAGGCGATGCAGATGATGGAGGACCGCCCCGCCCACCGGTGGACGCTCGGCGAACTCTCCGACGCGCTGCACCTCGCGCCCGGTTACCTGGTCCGGCTCTTCAAAGCCGCGACCGGCCTGCCGCCGATCGCCTATCTCGCGCGTCACCGGGTGGAGCTGGCGGCGACCCAGCTGTTGCGTACGGACGAGCCGATCGCCCGCATCGGGGAGTCGGTCGGCTGGCCCGACCAGAACTACTTCGCCCGCCGCTTCCGGGCGCACTACGGGCTGAGCGCCACGGCCTACCGTTCGCGCTTCACCAACAACGCGGTCCGCCTCAGGACTTGGGACACCCCGCCCACGCGGGGTGCCCTCCTCCCTCTCACCTAGCCTTGCCTACCTGGTCTCGTGCTTAGTGCCGTGCCGCCTCGTACTGGTCGACGGCGGCGCCGAGCTTGGCGAACTTCTCGGTGTACTCGACCGGGACCGTGCCGGGCGGGGTGGCCGGGCGGTTCGGGTCCGTGTACTGGTCACCGAGGTTCGAGAACACCGCGATGATGTAGTGCCGGCCGGCCTTGCCGGGCAGCGACTTGACGATGCCGGCGTCGGAGCCGGTGTTGTTCACCCAGCCCGGCTTGTGGGCGAAGGTGACCTCGGCGGCCGCGTTGCACGGCCGTACGTCCTGGCCGAAGGCCTCACCCGCGACCGTGACTGTGCCGTCCGCGGCGATCCACCGGTCCGCGACCTTCTGCGGGATGCCCGGCGCCGGGTAGTCCCGGCCGCAGTAGTTCGGCGTCGACAACATCCAGTTCCAGCCCTGCTGGCCGAGCTTGGACATGAAAAGCTTGCGCGATGCGGAGGACAGGGCGTTCCTGGTCACCGGCACACCGGCGGGGGTCGTCCACAGCGTGCCCGCGCCGCCGTTGATCACGGACAGCAGCTTCGCGGTGTCCAGCGAGGTCATCGTGACCGGGTTGCCCCAGCGCCCGCCGTTGACCGGGTTGGTGTTCTTCAGCTGCAACGTCTCCAGGCCGAGGTCCTGGAACGCCTGGTTGAGCCCGTCGATCGCGCCGCGGTCGTGCAGCATCTTGACCAGCGCGCAGGTCGCCGCGTTCGACGACTCGGTCAGCGACTTGTCGACGTAGTTGCCGATCGTGTCACTGCTCGCGCCACCGCACAGCGAGCTGATCGGCGACGGGTTGTAGGCGTACGTGTCGGCCAGCGTGATCTGCCCCTGGTCGACCAGGCGCAGCACCCCGAAGTTGACCATCAGCTTGAGCACCGAGGCCGGGTACGGCGACATGAAGTCCAGCTCGGCGTTCTCCCGGCCGGGCACGATGTCGATCGTGCCCTGTGCCTGGTTGGCGTACCAGCCGGCATCATCCCACTGCCGCCACCGCACGGCAGTGGTGTGATGGTTCGCGTCGACCGGCACGACCACGCCGTGCTGGTACTGCGGGCTCATCAGCACGGTCGCCGAGCCGGTGATCCGGCCGTAGCGGTCGAGCTCGAGGACGGTGGCGTCGATCTGCGGCTGCTGCGAGATCGGCTCCGCGGCCGCGGCGGCGAGACCCTTCACCCGCGGCGCGGCCTCCTTGTCGGTGGTCGCCTTCGCCTTCGCCCTGGCCGTGGCCTGGGTCGGCGGGTCCAGGTCGAGCACCTCCTGGAAGGCGAGCTCGTCCATCTTGGTCTGCAGGAACTCGGCAAGGGCCGGGGGCGGCTCCTTGGTGTCGGCCTGAGCCGTCATCGTGACCGACACGAGCCCGGCGGTGACGACCGCCGCGACTCCGCCAGCGATCAACCGTTTCGTCCGCAACGTTGAACTCCGTCCATAGGGGAGTGGTGGTCCATGAGGGGCGAAACCTACCTCAACTCATCAATTCGACAACCCTCACATCAGAGCCACCGATGCCGGAAAGGCACCTGTACTCAGACGTCCCCGGCGTCCCAGAGCGTTGACAAGCCTCGGCATGTTTCGCCGCCCGCCGGCGTTTCGGCAGGTCCTTGCTGTGGCCGCTTTCGCCCAGCGCGGGTCTCCCGGTTGCCAGGCGACCGGGGTGTGTGCTCGCGGTGGTTGCGGCCGTTTTCGTCGGTTGTGGGGTCGGGTCGGGTTGCCGGGCCCCTGGGGTGTGTGCTCGCGGTGGTTGCGGCCTCTTTCGTCGGTCGTGGGGTCGGGTCGGGTTGCCGGGCCCCTGGGGTGTGTGCTCGCGGTGGTTGCGGCCTCTTTCGTCGGTCGTGGGGTCGGGCCCGGTTGCCAGGCCCCCGGGTGCGTGCTCGCCGTCGCTGCCGCCGCTCGCGGTCGTGGCCGGGCGCGGTGGTAGGACCGCGCGTTGGTGGTAGGACCGCGCGTTGGTGGTAGGACCGGGATGGGAGTGGTGGGTCAGGGCGGTATCCCCCTCGATATGCCGCCCTGATCTACCACTG
>NZ_BSTL01000002.1:12316-74243 GCF_030269485.1 Actinoplanes sp. NBRC 103695
CTGGCGTGCCCGTCTACCACTGGCGTGCCCGTCTACCACTGGCGTGCCCGTCTACCACTGGCGTGCCCGTCTACCACTGGCGTGCCCGTCTACCACTGGCGTGCCCGTCTACCACTGGCGTGCCCGTCTACCACTGGCGTGCCCGTCAACCACTGGCGTGCCCGTCAACCACTCGAGGGCCCGGCCGCCGCCGTGAGCGGCGGCAATGACCGGGAGTGGGCACCCCGGGGGGCCTGGCAACCGGGCTTGACCCCACGCCCGGCGGAAGCGTCGGCAGCGAGGACAAGCGCCAGCAAGGTCGGACCTCCACCCTGTCTCTGACGCCTGGCCGAAAGTCAGTCTCGGAGGGTGTCCAGGTCGGCGACGAGGGCGGCGGGGGCGCCGGGCCAGTAGCGGCGGGCGCAGGACCACATCGCGGCGATCGCGGCGGTGAGGGAGGCCGCGTCGGCGGTGGCTGTTGTGCGGTGCAGGGCTTGGACGACGGCGGTGGGGAGGTCGGTCTCGGCGGCTCGGGACGGGGTGAGCCAGTGCTGGGTGCGGTTCTCGGCGAGGCGGGCCATCCACAGCAGGTGGCGCTGGGCGTGGGTGAGGGCGTCGACGGCCCGGAGGAACTCGCCTCGTTGCGTCACGTGGTGGGCCAGGACCAGCCAGTTGACGAAACGGCCGGCGATCTCGTCGAGGTCGCCCACGGGTGGGCGTTCCGGGAGGGACTCCAGGGCTCGGCGGAGTTCGCCGGTGCGGTCCAGGATGAGCATGCGCTCGGGTGGGGCGCCGCGGGCCGGCCACGTCGCCACGGAGGCGATGTCCCGGGCGTACGCGAAATGGAACTCGCCCCGGATCAGGCCCGGGAAGAACGCGACGTGGGCGCCGAACTCGTTGACCACGACGTGCCGGATCTCGCCCACCTCGGCGATCCAGGCGTGCTCGTCGATCGTGGCGTCGTCGTCGGCGAACAGCCAGAACTCGACGTCGCTGTGCTCGTCGGCCTCGCCGCCGGCGAACGAACCGTAGGTGAGGGCGGCGACCAGTCGCTCGTCGGCCCGGCAGAGCTCGCGGACACGGGCGATCAGGATGTCCTGGAGCATCAGCGTTCCTGGAGCATTAGTAGTCCTGGAGCATCAGCGTTCCTGGAGCATCGGTGGTCCTGGAGCATCGGTGGTCCTGGAGCATCAGTGGTCCTGGAGCATCAGTCGTACCACCAGAAGAGCATCGACCCACCCGCGCTGGTGCCGAACCAGATCGGCAGGACCAGAGTGGACAGCCCGGCGACGGCCAGCAGGATCCGGGTGCGCCGGGGGAGGGACGTGCGGAGTCCGGCCAGGGTCACGGCGGCCAGGCCGAGGAACGCCGCCGAGAAGCCGCCGTCCTGCGCGCCGGTCAGGAGGGGGATCGTGGTCGAGACGATCGCGAAGGCGATCGTCAGCAGCGCCGCGACGCCCAGCCCGGCGGCGTGGCGGCGGCGGCTGATCGCGGTGGCGATCAGGCCGGGCAGTGCGACCGTGACGGTCAGGAAGGCGCCGCCGAGGACCACGCCCCAGGCGGTGAGGTGCAGGACGAACCACAGGGGGAAGAACGGGCCGATCCCGTCGCTGAGCGGCCAGAGGTCCTTGGGGTCGACGACCATCGCACTGTCGCCGCGGGCGAGGCGGCCGGGGATGTCGAAGGCGTAGTAGCGCAGCGGGACGAAGAAGTAGAACGAGAGCATCGACCAGAGCAGGCCGGCCAGCAGGACGCGGGCGACGGTGTCCAGCACGCCGGTGGGCAGGGCGATCACGTCCAGCGCGGCTCGGCGGTGGGCGGCCCGGCGCAGGCTGGGCAGGGTGCGGGCGGCGCCGACCAGGTAGCGGCGGCGGTCGGGAAGGGGGAGTGCCAGCAGGTCGCCGGTCCATTCGTCGCGCTGGCGGTCGCGGAAGCCCGCGGGGAGCAGGGCGGCGAGAAGGGAGACGGCGGCGCGGTCGGCTCGGCCGAGACGGGTCGCGCCGGGGTGGCCGGGCGTCACCACGCGAGTTCCCCGGAGGTGCCCCGAGACGAGCGGCGCTTGGCGATGGCCTCCTGCGCGGCGGTGGCCCCGGCGGCGGTCAGCGTGTAGTAGCGCCGCCGCGGCCGGCCCTCGGTGTGCACGTCGATCTCCTCCGGGCGGCTGCTCAGCCACCCGGCGGCCTCGAAGGCGACCAGGATCGGGTAGATCGTGCCGGGTTCCAGGCCGGCCTCGGCGGCGAGGTCCAGTCCGTACCGCTCGCGGCCGGGGTCGGCGGCGAGCGCTCGCAGGACGAGCAGGCGCGGCGTGGTCATGCGCATGGCTGGCATGCGCGTACTCTATATAGCTATTCCTTGTTCTGCATAGGGCTGGTCGAGCGCCTAGGGGAGTTTCCAGTTCTGGCCGTCGCCCCCGCAGGTGGCGAGCGTGACGTCGTTGTCGTTGGCGGTCACGCACTGCTTGGTGCTGTTGTTGACCAGCGTGTTGTTCGGACCCGCGCGCCACTGGGCGGCCGCGTTGTCGCCGCAGACGCGGACCTTGACGGCGCCGCCCTCCTGGATCGCGCAGGACCCGCCGACTCGCAGGGTGCCGTCCTTGGCCAGGGTGAACCGTTGCGACGAGGTGTTGTTGCAGTCCCGGGACACCAGTTCGTCGCCGAGCAGCAGGATGCCGGCGTCGATGTCCAGGCAGTTGCCGGAGTCGGCGATGACCTGGCCGGTGCGGTCCGAGGCGGGCGGCGGGGCCAGGGTGGCGGGCGCGGTCGGGGCCTGCGGGTTGCCTCCGGCGGGCGGCAGCGGGAAGTTCGGCACGGTGGTGCCCTGCGCGCCGGGACGCTTGGTGTTCTGCGTCTTCGTGTCGCCGGGGGACGGCGAGGTGCCCGAGACGGACGGGCCGGCGGAGGGTGCCCCGGCGGGTGCGGAGCCGCCGGGGGAGCCGGGCTCACCGGTGGCGGGGGTCGCGACCGGACGCGGCTCGGCGGCGGTCGGCGTCTCCTCGTCCTGTGACGGCCAGAGCGCGATCATCGTGACGGCGACCGCGATGACCAGGGCGAGGCCGGAGCCGATCAGCCAGACCATCTGCCGGCGGTCGGACTCGGGGTGCACATGCGACACCGGGGGCTCACGGCCGCTGTCGCCGGGCAGGACCATCGGGGTCGGGTCGGGCACGAAGACCGGGCCGGTGTGCTCGGGGTCGTCCGGGTAGGGCCGGTCGTCCGGATAGGAGCCGTCCGGGTAGGAGCCGTCGGGGTGGCTGTCGAAGGACGCGGTGTCGTAGGCGTCCGGGTCGTGCAGCTCGGGTGGAGCTTCGGGGAGCTGGTACTCCGCGGCGTCGGGCGGGATGTAGGGCCGCACGAGGACCTGGTCCGGTTTGTCGGAATAGTCCTCGTAGCCGTTCAGCACATCGCCCGTCTCGTCGCGCACTGTCATCCACCGTCCCGGCTGTTGGACCTACCGGGCGGCAAAAATACCTGCATCAAGGTCCATAGTCACGTTTCAATCAGATGAGCGACGTAACCGTCACATCAGCCACGGATCCATGCCACCGCCACGTGGCGGATCGGTCACCGCGGGTGGTGGTGGGCGGCGCTTGCGGATCACGTTCACCAGCCGGCCGAGGAGCAGCCCGCGCCGACAGCACATCGACAACAGGACGGCAGCGACCGCGGTGCAGGCTCGGCCGATGGAGGTCGAGCGCATCGCCGTGGTCGTCCTGCTCGCCCTGTGGGCGGTACTCACCTGTGCGGCGGGCTGCCTGCTCTGCACGGCGTTGCTGGTACGCGGCGACGCGGACGAGCTGCGCAGGCAGGAGGCCTTCCTCGCGGACATGGCGCACGATCTGCGTACGCCGCTGACCGCGCTGCGCGCCCTGGCCGAGGCGGTGCTGTCCCACCCCGATCAGCATGTCCATCGTCCGCTGGGTGGTCGACGCGCACGGCGGCAAGCTGCGGGTCAGCGGCAACCGCGGCGGCGGCACCGTCTTCGAGGTCTCGCTGCCCACCTCGGGTCGTTCCCTGCTGGGCATCTACGACCACCTGGATCCGCGTGCGGCCGCCCGGACCCGGGCAGCGCTCGACGGCAAATGATTACCTTCCGATTGCCGGGATGTCAGCTTGCGGTTGCCGTGCGGAGGGGGCGCGCGCGAGAGCGTTGTCGGATGATCGCGTTCGCGGGGATGGCGCTGGCCGCCTGCACCGGGGTGCTGCTCGCCGCCCTGGACAGCCCGCACGTCCGGGACAGCCCGCGGCTGCGCCGGCTGAGCATGGTGCTGCTCGCCGCGTCGGCCGCCACCCTCACCGCGGCGGGCGCCGACGCAGTTTGGTGAACAGGTCGCGGAACACCGCGTCCCGGTCCACCCACAGCGCCTCCCGGATCAGGTGCCGGCGCGGGTCGTGACTCCAGGTGCCCTCGGCGGTGAGCAGCGGGCTGTGCACCTGCGCGGTCGGCACCCACGCCGGGTTGACCAGCCAAGCGACCGCGCCGAGGTCCCACAGCACCTTCGACCGGCCGAAATGCTCGGGGTACCAGCCGGCGTAGATGTCGGCCAGGTAGTCGCCGATGGCGCCGGCGCCGCGGACGTGCCGCTCGATCTCCGCCTGCGTCGTCCGCAGGTGCTCGGTGACGTTGCGGCACGGTACGTGGACCAGCGGCACGCCGGAGTCCAGCAGCACGTGCGAGGCGGCCGGGTCCTGCTCGACGTTGAACTCGACGGCACGGTGCCAGTAGCGCGGGTTGCCGCCCAGCCACACCACGACGATGCGTTCGGCGATGCCCGGCTCGGCCTTCAGCGCCGCCGCGACGTTGGTCGGTGCGCCGATCGCCAGCACGTACAGCGGCTCCTCCGACAGGTAGGCGCGGGCGATCAGGTCCTGCGACGCGGCGCTGGGCGAGGCGGGCAGCCAGGACGTCGACCCCTGGTGCACGGGCACGTCGGCGTGGCCGGGCATGCGGTCGAGCAGCCGGCGGATCTCGGCGTGGCTCTTCAGCATCCCGTCCCCGGGACCGGTGGACCGTCCGTTGTGGAACGGCGCGGCGTAGATCGCCTCCAGCCGGATGCGTTCCGGCGAGAGCAACGCGTACACCACCGCGAACTGGTCGTCGATCTCGTTGTAGGTGTCCGTGTCCAATACAGCCCGCACCACTGCGCTCACGGAGTGCAGCTTATGCGTGCTCCCGCCCAATCCGCGTGGTCCAACCCGTTGCCGTCTCCGGCGTCGGTCACCCGCAGCTCCAGCGTCGTCCCGCCGGTCAGGTCCACGTCGACGGGAGTCGCCGGCCCCTCGCCGGTGAGCCGGGCGGTCTGGGTGAGCTGCCGCCCGTCCAGCCACACCGAGGACACCACCGAGCCGCCGCTGCCCGTCTCGTCGTCCACGCCCGCGTCCGCGCGGAACCGGGTGCAACCGCCGCCCAGAGGCACACGCACGACCGAGAGAGCATGCACACCCAGACCCTTTGCGTACGCCTTGCCGGCGATGGTCAGGGTGTCGCCGTCGCCGGCCGCCTGCTCGCCGTTGCTCAGGTCCCGTTCCACCGGACCCCACCCGTTGCTCACCGCCTCGAACGGCCGGTCGCTCAGCCAGGCGTACCCGGGCGGCAGCGGCGTCTGAACCGTCGCCGACGCGGTGGTGGTCGAGGTGAAGCCGCTCGGGGTCGAGCTCACCACGGTCGCGGTGAGCTCGTGGGTGCCCACATCGGTCCCGGCCGGGGCGGTGACCTGGAAGGACGCGGTGCCGGCCCCGCTCAGCGTCACGGCCGGCGGGGTCACGGTCCAGCCGTCCGGCACGTCCAGCGTGACCGTCGCCGAGGTGAGGCCCTCCGCGCAGCGAGCCGTCACGGTCACGTCCACGGCCGCCGGGGTGCCCGGGGTGACCGTGTCCGGTGCGTTCAGGTCCACGGTCGGCGGGCAGGGCGCCGGCACGTCCGAGCCGGGCACGCCGCCACGGGCCGCTTCGCCCCGGGTCAGCGGGCGCAGGACCAGTTCCTGCGAGTACGACCGGGTGGCCGGGAGGCGGTAGGGCGCGAGCACCGAGTTCGGCGTCTCGCCCATGCCGGTCTCGCCGGCCAGCGCGTGCAGGGTCACCCACCCGCGGTTCTTCACCAGGGGCAACTGGTGGTCGTACTCGGCCCGGGCCAGTTCGTCGTACTGCGTCACGCTGACGTCGTTCATCCCCCCGACCAGCAGCCCGTTCGTGCCGTCGGTCAGCGCGGCCCAGCGCGCGTCGGTGTGGTTGCCGTAGGCCTGCGGCCGCGAGTAGCGCACGTACTCGTCGGCGACCGTGCTGCGGTAGACGCCCATCGCCGCCCCGGACTTCCGGTCGTTGTAGGTCTCCTGCGGCCCGCGCGCGTAGTACGCGAACTTCTGCATCGCGTCCGGGACCTTCAAGGACAGACCAACCCTGGGGAGGTACGGCAGGGAAGCCGTCCCCGATCCCGACGGCGTGACCTGCTGCCGCAGCGTGACGGTGCCGTTCCGGTCGATCCGGTAGCGCAGCGTCTGGTCGAACGCGATGCTGATGCCCGCGTACCGGCTGGTCACCGTCACGACCGCGGCGTCCGGCTCGGTGGACGACTCGACCGAGGTGACCGTGTGCGTCATCGCGTCCATGCCGATGTCGTGCCAGACGCGGCGGTCGTCGGTGCCCCAGTCGTACGTCTCGTTGCTGGTCGGCGGGCGGATCACGGACAACGCCGGCCCGCCGCGCAGCAGCTCACGGCCGTCCGCGCGCATCGAGGCGAGGGTGCCGCCGTCGAAGCGGTAGCGGAAGTCGTCCCCGCTCACCGTGATCGTGCCGCCGGCGCTCGCGAGCTTCGGCGCGCCGCGTACCGGAGCAGGGAGAACGCCGGGAACCGCCCGGCCGCCGGCCGCGAACTGACCCTGACCCAGCACCCAGCCGGCGGGGGCCCACTCGGTCGCCTTGGTGCTCAGCGCCCGCACGGTCAGGAAACGCTCGCGGTCGTTCGGGTTGGCGGGGGCCTGCTCGACGGTGATGTCTCTGCTCTCGCCGGGCCCGATCGCCACGACGGACGATCCGGACTTCAGCGCGCGTTCCTGTTCGGTGAGCTCCCACCGGACCCGTGTCCGGAAACCGCCGGCCTGCTGCTCGTTGGTCAGCCGGACGACCGTGGGGGAGACCTGGGTGACGCGGATCGGGGACTGCGCCCAGGCCATCTCGCGGACCTCGGGCTGCAGGTAGCGGTCCGAGCCGACCAGGCCGTCGGTGCCGGACAGGCTGATGCCGAGGCTGAGGAAGTCGCCGCGGCGCCGCACCTGGTCGAACTCGAGGGCCAGCACCGGCTCGGCGGCGGTGCCGTAGATCCGCGCGTAGTCGACCTCGCCGTGGCCGGTGCGCGCGCTCCACAGGTCGTTGTCCTGCTGCGTCTCGGCGTTGTGGCCGATGTTCACCTCGTACAGCCCGGGGTCGACCTTGCCCGTCTTCGGAACGGTCGCCACCTCGGCGCCGTCGATGACCAGGCTCAGCCGCGAGCCGTCGTACGAGCCGCTCACGGTGTGCCAGTTGTCGTACCAGCTCGCCGGGACATCCGCGGCCACGGTCGTCCAGCCGTTGAGGTCGGCGCCGAACTCCAGGGTGTCCCGGTCGCGCATCTGCAGCGCGTACCCGAGGCCCTTGGTGAGGATCGGGAAACTGCCGGACCACGCACCCGGCTTGACCCGCGCCTCCAGCCGGACCGCGTCGGTGAGATCGAGACGGGGGTCGCGGAAGACGTCCACGAAGTCGTCCAGCCCGGACAGGTCGACCACGCCGTTCTCCACCGTGGGCTTACCGACGAGGAACGCCTGGTCGGAGACCATGTAGAGAGGCTGGCGGAGGTTCTGCTCGGCCCAGTCCCAGATGAAGCCGCCCTGCATCGACGGGTAGCGGCGGGCCAGCGCCCAGAACTCGTCGAAGTTGCCGAGGCCGTTGCCCATCGCGTGCGCGTACTCGCCCATCACGATCGGCTTGGCGCTGCTCTGGGTGCGCGCCTCCAGGCGGGCCGGGGTCGGGTAGCGCGGACCGTCCACATCGGCGTAGGGGGCATCGCCGTCCGGGCTGTTCGACTGGTGGTAGAGCAGGCGGGTCGGCTCGTTGGCGTCGGCCCAGGCGGCCATCGCGTAGTGCGCGGCGCCCAGCCCGGCCTCGTTGCCGGTGTCCCAGAAGATGACGCTCGGATGGTTCTTGTCGCGCTCGACCATCGCCCGGAACCGGTCGGCGAACGCGGCCTGCCACTCCGGGCGGTCGGCCAGGCAGTTGTTCGGGCAGCTCTCGTGGTTGTGCGTCTCGATGTCCACCTCGTCGTCGATGTACATGCCGTAGCGGTCGGCGAGGCGGTACAGGTAGGGGTCGCTGGGGTAGTGCGAGGTGCGGATCGCGTTGACGTGCAGGCGCTTCATCGTGAAGACGTCCTGCTTCTGGAACTCCCTGGTCGCCGCCCGGCCGGTGTCCGGGTTGGTCTCGGCGCGGTTGACGCCCTTGATCAGGATGCGTTTCCCGTCGACCAGGATCTGCTTGTCCCTGACCGCCAGGTCGCGGAAGCCGACGACCTGGCTCGTGGTGTGCACAACCTTGCCGCCGACGGTGAGCTGGAGGATCAGGGTGTAGAGGTTGGGGTCCTCGGCGCTCCAGCGCCGGGCGCCCGGAACGGTCAGGCGGTCCGTCCCGGCGGCGGCGATCCTGCCCTTGTCGTCGAGGAGCCTGGCGGTGACCTGACCGCCTCCCGCGACCTTGGTGCGGATGGACGCCGTGTCACCGTTCGTCGTGATGTAGGCGTCCTTGATGTAGGACTGCTCGGTGCGGTAGAGCCACACATCCCGGAAGATGCCGCTGTACCGCCACTGGTCCACGTCCTCCAGGTACGCGCCGGAACCCCAGCGGTGCACCTGGACGGCGATCGTGTTCTTGCCGGCGTGCAGGCGGGCGGTGATGTCGAACTCGGCCGGCGTGTAGCCGCCCTGGTCGTACCCCACGTAGTCGCCGTTGACCCACACCAGGTAATTGCTGGTCACGCCCTCGAAGCGGAGGACCGTGCGCTTGCCGTCCCACTCCCGCGGCAGGCTGAAGGTCTTCACGTAGGCGCCGGTCGGGTTCACGTCACGCGGCACCCGCGGCGGGTCGTCCGGCACGATCTCGGACGGGATGTTGCGGAAGATCGGGTGGTCGATGAAGTCCGACTGCCACGTGTGCGGCACCTGCGCCACCGGCCAGTCCTCCTGCCAGTCGCGGACGTCGGGCACATCGGTCGGCTTGTCGAAGAGCTTCAACCGCCACGAGCCGTTCAAGGACATCGAGTACGGGTTCGCCGCGTTCCGCTCGGTCACGTCCGCCGCGGCCGACCGCTCGTCCGGGTACGGCCGCAGATCGGCGTGCGGCTCCTCCTGACCCTCCTGGGTGAGCTGCGGATCGTCCAGGTAGCGGTAGATGTCCAGGGCCTGCGTGCCCTGCGGCGCCGCGAGCACGCCCGTCATCATGAGCACCACGGCAGCAAGACGCACGGCAACCTCCCCGTAACACATCGACAATGGACGATGCTTCTTGATCGGTTGCCGCGCGTCAAGCCTCAGGACTCGCGCCGGACTCGCTCCCTAGGTGTTTGCCCTGCTGCGCGGGGGTGCCACGATGGGATCATGACCTTGGAACGCACGGTCCGGCTCCGCTTCGGGCACCTCTCCCGCGCCAGCGGGACGCACACCAACCTCTCCGCCGTCCGCTCCGACGGCCCGGTGCTGTGGATCGCCGGCGACGAGACCGCGACGCTCGAACGGCTCGTGGCCGACGACCCGGAGCGCCCCGAGGAGTACGCCGAGGACGCCAGCTTCCGGCTCGCCGACTTCGTCACGCTGCCCGGCGAGGACGCCGACGAGGAAGCGGACATCGAGGGCGTCGCCCGGCACGGGCACTTCCTCTGGGCGGTCGGCTCGCACGGCCTGCGGCGCAAGCAGATCAAGGCCCGGCACGAGGGGGCCCGGGCGCTGCGCCGGCTCAGCCGGGTCGTCGGCCAGGACAACCGCCAGATTCTGGTACGCCTGCCGATCGCCCGATCGGACGGCCTGCCGACCCCGGTCCCGACCCTGGAGGTCGACGGCGAGACGCATCACGCGGCCGCGCTGGCGCCCGAGGACAACCTGCGCGCGCTCCTGGCCCGCGACGAGCACCTGGCGATGTTCCTGCCCATCCCCGGCAAGGACAACGGCCTCGACATCGAGGGCATCGCGGTCCACGGCGACCGGGTCTACCTGGGGCTGCGCGGTCCGGTGCTGCGCGGCTGGGCGTTCGTGCTGGAACTGCGGCCGTACGTGGATCCGGCCCTGCCCACCCGCCTCCAGTTGCGCCCCTTCGAGGACGGGCGCGCCTACCGCAAGCACGTACTGGACCTGGACGGGCTCGGGGTGCGCGACCTCTGCCCCGCGGGGGACGACCTGCTCGTGCTGGCCGGCCCGACCATGGACCTGGACGGGCCGGTGCGCGTCTACCGCTGGCACGGCGCCACGGGGGTGGAGATGCCCGAGGTGGTGCGCGATGAGATGATCACCCGCGAGGTGGAACTGACCTACGGCGAGGGCGACGACCACGCCGAAGGCCTCGGTTTGGTCGGCCCGCCCGGTTCCAAGCAGGCCATGATCGTGTACGACAGCCCCGCGGTGGCCCGCTTCCACGGCGACGACGTCGTCCTCGCCGACATCATCAACCTGCCCTGACCTCTCCTTGTCTGAGTGGCGCGAGCGCGGCCCGCTGCGAGACTCACCCGGTGGACGAGGCAGTGCGGGAAGCCGCGGAGCTGGCCCTGACGGCCTGAAGCCTGGTACCCACTCAGGATCGGTCAACGGCGCACCCGATAGCGCAGGTGAAGCACCCGGTTGCCCTGAACAACCACGTCCGGGCCTTCCAGCAGGTGCTGCGCGTCGACGGAGCCGAAGTAACGCTTACCGGACCCGAGCACGACGGGTGCGACGTCCATGCGTACCTCGTCGACCCAGCCCGCGGCGAGCGCCTGGCCGCCGACGTCGCCGGCGGCGAACTCGACGGTGCGGTCACCCGCAAGCTCCCGCGCCTTGGCCACGGCCGCCTCGATGCCGTCGGCAAAGTGGAACGGCGCCTGGAGATCCCAGCCCTCGGGCGCACCACGGTGACTCACCACGACCACATGGTCGATCCCACTCGGAGGCGTCCCATCCCAGCCGTCGGTGATGTCGAAGGCGTGACGGCCGGCAATGGTCACCCCGATCTCGTCCCAGTACGGCCGGACGTAGTCGAACGAAGCCTGCGACACCTTCAGAACGCCACTGTCGTCCAACGGCACGTCACCGCTGACCAGCCACTCGAAGATCGGACCGGGATCGTCGTTCTCGGCCGCGATGAAACCATCCACCGAAACCGACGCGTTCATGACCACTTTCCCCATGGATTCCTCCTCTGTTCCGAGTCCCGAGTCTTGTGCGGCGTGAGCTGTGGCTCTTGTAGGAAATCAATCGGCCGGGAGCGGCCAGCCGTCCAGGACGTGGTCGGGATGATCGCGCAGGAATCGCCGCCGGACCTCGGCGTACCGGGTCGGCGTGAGCCCGGTGAACTCCCGGAACTCGCGCACGAAGTGGGCCTGGTCGAAGTAGCCCGCGCCGGCGGCGACGTCTCCCCAGTCGATCGGTGCGGCGACGTCGAGCGCCAACACGGTAGAGCTGAAGCGGTAGCTGCGAGCCAGCCGTTTCGGCGTGACACCGACCACGGCCTTGAACCGTTTCGCCACATACGTGCTGCTGGCGCGGGCCGCCACACCGATGTCGCTGATCGGCACTGTCCCGCCTGTCGCCGCGACGGCGCTGCTCAACTGGCGGACCAGGTCAAGACCGTCGATCACCCGCAGCCGTCGCGCCAGTTCCTCCTCGAGCAACATCAGCATTTCGTGCGGTGCGTCCGCCAAGGTCAGACGGTGTCGCAGTTCAGCGATGGCGGGCCGGCCCCAGATCTGCTCCACCGTCGCAGGTCGGTCGCACAACTCGGCCGCGGGCATCGGAAGGAACGGCGCCAGGCCCCACGGCCTGAAGTGGACGCCCACGGACCGGGTCGGGTTCGGGTAGCTGAACTCCCACGCACGCGTGGGCGTGGCGACCGCGCAGCCGTCGGCGTACTCCACGGCGTCTACGTCGGTGCCCGCGCGGATGAGAAAGGGCGCCCCGAGGTTGACGATGAGCAATGGCGCGGGCGCCGCCGGCAGCATCAACCGGGAGTACGGCGGGGTGCCCTCCAGGTAATAGAGGTCGTCGATCAGCCCGTCCAGCGGCGGACCGGGCACCCTGGACACATACTCCATGCCGACATCATCGCCGACGGCCTACCCGGCTACGACATCTGAAGTTGACCTTGGTCCATATCCCTCGATCGGGTGACAAGGACGGCCGCCACCGGTACGGCTACGTACCACAACCTGTGGTGATCGTGGTTAGCGTCGCTGCATGGAGACGCTGACCATCGGGGAACGGATTCGGCACCGGCGGCTGTTGCGGGGCTGGAGCGTGCGCCACGCCGCGAGCCGGGCCGGGGTCTCGCATGCCACCTGGAGCCGGATCGAACGGGGGCTGCAGGCGGCCGACAACCGGTTCGTGCTCGCGGACATCGCCACCGCGCTGGAATGCTCGCCGACCGAGCTCGCGGGCATGGTGGTTCCGGTCGGTGACCGGACCGCGATGGCGGCGCACGCCGGAGTGCACGCCATTCATCAGGCGCTGATCGAGACAGATCTGGGTGAGCCGGCCGACCGTCCGGCGCCGGTGCTGCCCGACCTGGCCCGGACCGTCGAGGTGGTGGAGACGTTGCGGCGGGCCTGCGACTACGCGGCTGCGGCGCGACTGCTTCCGGACCTGATGCGTGACCTGCACGCGGTGGCCGAGGACTCGGCGCAGCGGGCGGGTGCGCTGCGGATGCTGTGTCACGCGACGTTCATGGCGTCCGGCGTGGTGCGCAATCTGGGGCATCCGGCCGAGGCGTGGCTGACAGCCGAGCGGTGCCGGGACGCCGCCGAGGCCATCGAGGACCCGGTGATGACCGGCTACGCGGCGTACGCCCGAGCCAACGCGGCGCTGTCCTGCGACGCGTTCCACCGCGCCCTCACGCTGGCCTCGCGGGCCGTCGACGAGATGCGCCCGCATCTCGGTGCGCCGGGCGGGATCGAGGTGTTCGGCACCCTTCACCTGATCTGTGCGTACGCGTGCAGGGGTTTGAAAAGGGTCTCGGACGGCCGCGGGTGGGCGAAGGCGGCGGGCGAGGTGGCCGCGCGGACCGGTGAGAGCCCGGCGCTGGGGCTGACCTTCGGGCCGACCAATGTGGACATCTGGCGGATCGGCATGGAGGTGGACGGCGGCGAACCGGAGATCGCCGTCGACATCGCCGCGAACACCAACCCGGCCGTCCTGCCGTTCGGGTGCCGGCAGGTGTTCTACTACGCCGACGCGGGGCGCGCCCTGGCCCGGCTGAAGGGCCGCGATCGGGAGGCGATCCGCTACCTGATCACCGCGGAACGCCTGGCGCCGCAGCACGTGCGCACGTCGGCGATCGACCAGGAGACGGTCCGGTCGCTGCTGGAGCGGTCCCGGCGTGAAGCCGGCGGCGCCGAACTCCGCGGACTGTGCGAACGCATGCAGATCTCGGCCTGACCGGTCCTACCCGATGATCACGGTCTGCAGTTCGGTGAGGGCCTCCATCGGGTACGCCCCGCCGACGCGACCGAGGCCGCTGTCCGAACCGGAGCGCCCGCCGAACGGCAGGTGCGACTCCCAGTAGTTGGTGGACTCGTTGATGTTCACCCAGCCGGTGCGGACCGCGTCGGCGAACGCCAGCCCGACGGTCAGGTCGGCGGTGTAGACGGCGGCCAGCAGCCCGTAGCGGGAGGCGTTGGTCAGCTCGACCGCCTCCTCCACCGAGCCGATCGCGACGATCGGGGCGATGGGCCCGAAGGTCTCCTCGGTCGCGGCCAGAGAGTCCTTGGGTACGCCCGTGAGCACGGTCGCCGGCCAGTACAGGTCGGAGGCGAACCCGGTGGCCCTCGCGCCACCGGTCAACGCGTGGGCGCCCCGGGCGAGCGCGTCGGCGACATGCTCGTCCATCTTGGCCGCCACACCGCCGTTGTTCAGCGGACCCATCGTGGTGGCGTCGTCCAGCGGGTCGCCCAGCCGGACCCGCTCGGTCACGGCCTTGGCCAGACGGTCGGCGAAGTCGTCCCGCACCGACTCGTGCACCAGCAGGCGCTCGCCGGCCGTGCAGCTCTGCCCCGCGCAGAGGAAACACGCGCCGAGCGCTCCCTCGACGGCCCGGTCCAGGTCGGCGTCGGCCAGCACGACGACCGGCCCGTTGCCGCCCATCTCCAGCAGCGTCGCCTTGCCCGCCGCGGCCGCCGCCACCGACCGCCCGGTGGCCGTGGACCCGATGAACGCGACCGCGTCGGTCCCCGGGTTGCGGGCGATCTCGTCGCCCACGACCGGTCCCGGCCCGGTGACCAGGTTGAGCACGCCGGGCGGAAGGTCGGCCTCGGCGACACACTCGGCCAGGGCGGCCGCCGACACCGAGGTGCTCGGCGCGGGCGTCCACACCACGGTGTTCCCGGCGGCCAGCGCGGGCGCGATCAGTTCGGCAGGCATGGTGTACGGCCAGTTCCACGGCGTGATCACCCCGACGACGCCGCGGGGCCGCCGGACCAGCAGCGCCCGCTTGCCGGTGGAGGAGGAGTTGGGCAGCAGGCCGCCCAGGCGCTTGCCGTCCTCGGCGGCCATCCGCCAGTAGACGACCAGCTCGTCCACCTCGTCGTAGGCCTCGGCGCGCAGCGGTTTGCCCTGGTCCAGAGTGAGCGTGCGGGCCAGGGCGTCCCGGCGCGACTCGATGACGTCGGCGATCCGGTGCATGGCGGCGGCTCGCTCGAAGGCCGAAACGCGCGCCCAGCCGGTGGTGGCTTTCCGCGCCGCTGCGATGGCCGCGCGGGCGTCGTCGCGGTCACCCTCCGGAACGGTGCCGAGCTCCTCACCCGTCGCCGGGCTCACGGCGATCGTGGTCGCCCCCGACGCAGCGTCCACCCAGGCACCGTCCACCAACATCCGCATGCGCCCAAGTTACTGCGCGCCCGTTCGAGGACGCCAATTCAAGATCAAGAGCTTGATGTCGTGCCTGAGTGGGTGGTGCTGACCGTCGCTCACGCCGAGGCCGGGCGCACGGCTCTTGGCCGCTGCGCGTCCAGAACAGAGCCGCGCACCCTTCATTCTGCGTGCGTGCCCACCCGCCGGGCGCTCCGCGCCCAACCCCACCCCGCCGACGCTTTGCTCCGTTTCGCCTGTCTAAGCGCGCAGGAACGTCAGGACGGCCCGCACCCGGCGGTGCTCGCGTTCGTGCTGGATCAGGCCGAGCTTGGTGAAGATCGACGTGACGTGTGCCTCGACGGTCTTGATCGCCAGGTGCAGGTCGGCGGCGACCGCGGCGTTGGACAGGCCCTGGGCCATCAGGGCGAGCACGGCCCGCTCGCGCACGGTGAGCGCGTCCAGCGGGTCGCGCTCGCGCCGCCGGGCGACCAGCCGGGACACCAGGTCGGGGTCGATGACGGTCTCGCCGCGGGCCACCCTCCGCACGTCGGTGCCGAACGCGGCCAGGTCGGAGACCCGGTCCTTGAGCAGGTAACCCACGCCGCCGTCGAACTCGGTCATCAGCCGCAACGCGTGGTGCACCTCGACGTACTGGGACAGCAGCATCAGGCCGACGCCGGGCGCCGCCGCGGTGTCGATGCCCTCGGCCGCGAAACCGGGCGGCATGCGCAGGTCGATCACGGAGACGTCGGGCGGGTCGGCGCGCACCAGGCTCAGCAGGGCCGCGCCGTCGCCGGCCTGCCCGGTAACCGTGAAGCCGATGTCGGTCAGCACTCGGGCCATGACGGCGTAGCCCGCGGTCACCACCGCCGCCATCGCGCCGAGGACCAGCGACTTGTTGATCACCGGGTCGATGTCGTAGAGGCGGTATCGGAGGATCGCCGCGCCGGCCGCCACGGCGAGCAGCGGCGCCGTCAGCGTCCCGGGCACCGGTGACTTCCCGACGGCGAGGCCGAGCAGCATCACGGCGGCGGACACCGTCACCGCGTACAGGAACCAGCGCATCTGCCGGGCCTCGTCGCCGCGGGCCCGCCGTACCCGCACCACCACGCAGGCCACCCAGGTCAGCTGGAACAGCAGATAGCCGACCGGCCGGGCGACGCGGTAGAACGCCTCCGCGGCGGCCGTCCCCGGCAGATCGAACGGATGCCCCGCGACCAGGCCGATGCGGGCGTACTCGACCGGCCACAGCGCCGACACCGTGGCGAGGACCAGCCCCGCCGCGGCGAGGACCACGACGACGGGCACCCACCCGCGGGAGGGGAGCCGCCCGGTCGGGAAGCACATCACCGTCACGCCGATCAGCACCAGCACCAGCGGGAGCGGCCAGACCCCGAACCAGGCGACCCAGGAGGCACCCGGGAGCGGTCCGGCGTGCAGGCCGTACTCCCGCCCGGCGAACATCACCGCGTGCGCGACACCGACCGCGACGAACAGCCGGCCCTCCCGGTTGCCCGGCCGGCGGCGGACCACGTACATCCCGACCGCGGTGAACGAGGCCGCGATCAGCCCGTTGTGCAGATTGCCGAGGTGCGGGCCGAGCACGAAGCCGCCGGCGACCGGCACAGCGGTCGCCACACCCACCAGCCAGCGCAGCACGTCTGTATCGTGCCAGCGCCGAAGCCCCCTGTGACCAGGGTTAACCCGGCGATTGTCCCGGGCCGGCCCCGATGCCCGCCGTGGCCGGCGCGACGACGGTGGGTGCATGACTTCCACACCCCTGGAGCGACTCCTCACCGGTTCGCTCGTCGTAGCGCCCGCCGTCTATCTGATCGCCGATCTCCTGTACGCGACCCGGGGCTGGGACGACCCGGCCGCCGCCGTGGTGCACGTCCTGGGTGCGGTCGGCTACACGCTCGTCATGGTCCGCCTGGCGACCCTCGGCCACGGCGTCCTGGCGGCGATCCTGCTCGTGGCCGGAGCGTTCGGCGCGGCCGGCGACGTCGCGTACGGCTTCAACACCATCCACGTCTCGCTGGGCGACACCAACCTGGTCGACGCCACCGGCGCCGCCACGCTGATCAAGCCGCTCGGCCTCTGTTTCCAGCTCTCGTTGCTGCTGGGCGCCGTGGTCCTGCGCCCGAACGCGCCCGCCTGGACCGTTGCTCTGCTGGGCGTGAGCGCGCTGGCCTGGCCGGTCGCTCACATCGCCAACATCGGCTGGCTGGCCGTGCTGGTGAACGTGGCTCTCGTCGCCGCCTTCGGAGCCGTCGCCGCCAGCCTGCGGACAACCACCGGATCGCCTGACGTGGTCAGGCCCGGTGCCCGGCAAGGACCTGCCTGAACATCGCCAGGTAGCTGTCGTGAGCCAGGGACAAGTCTCCGAGTGCGTCCGCGGCGAACCACGCGATGGCATCGTGTTCGTCCGGCGCGACGTTGGCCGGAGACCCGGTCCACGCTTCGATCAGCCAGATCAGCATGGAGAACGTGTCGCCAAGAATTTCCCGCATGGGCGGACCCGACGGCGCCGCTATGTCGATGCCCAATTCCTCCCGGATCTCCCGAGCAAGTGCCGCGCCAGGAGGTTCCCCGGGCTCGACGTGCCCACCGGGCAGATCCCAGACATCGGGATACCAACGGCGCCGCGGAGACCGGTGACAAAGCAGTAAGCGGTCGCCGTCCCGCAGCAACGCCGCGACGACGCGAGCCTTGGAAGCGTCATCCGCGGAGATCGACACGGCCGAATTCTGCCACGGTCAGGTCTGGCCGACTGATCGATCACGGCCAGCAGCGCCAGCGGGACCGACGGTGGTGCGAGGGGTGACGGCTGAGTCAGACTGTGGCGGTGACTGTGGAGACGCCGGATCAGCGCGGGGCGCGGGAGCTGCGGCGTGTGCTCTTCGATGAGGTTGCGGGGCTTTATGACGCCACTCGTCAGGGTTATCCCAGGGAGCTTGTCGATGCGGTTGTCGACGATGCGGCGATCGGGCCGGGCGCCGCTGTGCTGGAGATCGGCTGCGGCACCGGGCAGCTCACCCGGCAGCTTGCCGGGCGGGGCTTCGACCTGACCGCCATCGACATCGGGGCGGCGATGGTGGAAGCCGCCCGGGGCAACGTCGCGGATGAGGCCGCGCGGTTCGAAGTGTGCTCCTTCGAGGACTTCGCGGGCGGCGGGCCGTTCGATCTCATCGTGTCGGCCACGGCCTTCCACTGGATCGATCCCGGCGTGGGTCTGGCCAAAGCCGCCCGGCTGCTCCGGCCCGGCGGCTGGCTGGCGCTGCTGACCACGGGAGAACGCTATCCGGAGCAGCTGTGGGGCGGGATGCGCGAACTGTGGGTCAGGTACAGCCGCCAGACCGGGGAGTGGGCCGACCAGCCGTCCTGGCTGGCGGCGCTGCGGGACAGCGAACTCTTCGGCGCGACCGTCGAAGCCGGCCACGCCACTGCTCTGCGCCTTCCCGCGGAGACCGTGCTCGGTGTCGAACGCACCCGTGCCACGTTCCTCAGCTTCACCGAGCAGGATCAGGCGGACTTCACCAGGGAACTCACGGCGCTGCTGGAGCCGGGCTCCCACATCGACGTGGTTCAGGAGAGTTTCCTGGCCATGGCACCCACGAGCCGGCGCTCAGACGAACAGGGCTCAGACGAACAGAGGCTCCACCTGACGCCGTGACGCCAGGTCGTCCATGGTCTCGTCCGACGGGCGCTGCTCGTAGCGTTCCGCCGCGTCGAGCAGCAGCGGCAGGATGTCGACGTCGCCGGTGGTCAGCAGGAAAGCCTCCGGACGGCCGAGCACCCAGTGCACCGCCTGGTCAATGTCGGCCTGGTCGCGCAGCGGCTCGTACCAGGTGGACGCGGACTTCGGGCGGCCCTCCCAGCGGCGCAGCGCCAAGCTCTTGATCGTCTGCAGGGCGACCTGGCGTTCGGCGCACACGGCGGCCAGCGCCTCGAACGTCTCCGCGTACCGCGGGTCGCGCATCTGCACGTAGTTGTAGGGCGCCAGCACCGAGTCGAACGGGAAGCGCTCCAGGCTGCGGCGGTGCATCTCGGGCACCGGCAGGCCGTGCCCGGTCACGCCGATGAACCGGACCAGGCCCTCCTCGCGCGCCTCGATCGCCGCCTCGAGGGCGCCGTTCGGGCCCAGGGCGGTCTCCCACTCGATGACGTCGACCAGGTTGTGCAACTGGATGGAGTCGATCCGGTCGACGCCGAGGCGGTCCAGCGAGCGGCGGATCTCCTCGCGCGCGCCGCGGTAGGTCCGCTCGCCGGTCTTGGTCGCCAGGAAGAACTCGCCGGGGTGCCGCCGCAGCCAGGTCGCCACCCGCAGCTCGGCGTCGCCGTAGCCCGCGGCGACGTCGATGTGGTTGATGCCGTGCCGCACCAGCAGGTCGAGGGCGCGGTCCGCCTCCGTCTTGCTGACACTGCCGAGGGCCGCGCCGCCGAAGATGACACGGCTCGACTCGTGTCCGGTGGCTCCGAACGCCATCCGAGGGATCATGCTGTGAGCCTAACCCCGGCCGACCTGTTGCACCGGAGGGTCGGTATTCCGGCTCCGCGCGGGTTCTCGCGTCCGGGCTGCTGGGGAAGGGCGGCGCAGACGATGATGGGTTCGTGGGGATCGGTCTCCGGGCCGGGACAGCCGTGGCGACGGTGGCGGCCGTCGCCGCTCCCATCCACCTACAGATCTTGATCTTGGTTACTTGATCAGCAGGTCGAGGTCGAGCCAGCCGGTCAGGTCCGCGAGCTCGGCCTCCACCGCGGCGGCGGTCGCCGGCTCGAACGGCTCGTCCTCGTGGATCGCGTCGACGCGCAGCACACCCTCGGTGCGGTCGGCGGTGGCGTCGACCTTCCCGATCAGGCGGTCGCCGTGCAGGATCGGCAGCGCCCAGTAGCCCCACCGGCGCTTGGCCGCCGGCTTGTACATCTCCAGCTGGTACTCGTACTCGAAGATCTCGGTCATCCGCTTGCGGTCGTAGACCAGGCGGTCGAGCGGGGACAGCAGCGCCGTGCGGCCGGTGAAGTCGCGGCCCAGGTAGGCGGGGTCGACGCGCCACTTGCCGCGGACGCCCTCGATGGTCGCCGGCTCGCCAACCTCGCCCACGTGGTTGGGCTCGCCGGGAGTGGCGGTCGCGCGGGCGCGGGCGATCCCCAGCGCATGCAGCCGGCGCTCGTCGCGGATGCGCAGCGCCTCGTCGGCCGGGACCGGCGGGTCGTCGGGGTAGACGCGCTCGGCGAGGTCCCACAGCCGGTCGCGGCCGCGGCGCCCGACCACGGCCACCTCGCCGCGGGACGCCATCTGGTCGAGCAGGCGGATCACGTTGCGGTCGTTGTTCCAGCCCGAGGAGCGCCACGGGACGATGGTCAGGTCGGGGAACGCGCGGGCGGTCAGCGGGTTCTCGTCGAAGAGCCGCTCCAGGATGTGGCGGCGGCAGTCGTCGTTCGCGCGCACCCAGTCCTCCAGCGCGGCCTCCCACTCGGCGATCTCGCCGCGGCCGGGCCAGTCGGCCATGTCGGCGCGGAACAGGGCGATGTCCTCGGCGGGGCGGATCAGCATGTGCAGCTCGACCAGCGACTGGTCGGCGAGCGCGGCGGCCAGTTCCTCGGGCGCGTACCCGGAACCGAGGCGGCTCCACAGCACCAGGTCGGCGCTGGGCGCGACGGCGGCGGTCTGGTCGTACTGAAGAAGGGTGAGGTGGCGGACCGCGGCCATCATGTCCGGTGGCCGTGTGTGATCGAGCAGTTGCGCGGTGATCGCGATGCGCCGCGCCTCGTCGCGAGTGAGCTGGTGAACCGCCATGCGCGGAGGTTAGCGGCCGGGTACGACAGCCTTCATGGAAATACGAGGGATTCCGTGAGTTGGTTCATCTTCCCCTGGACTTTGCACGATTGACCTCGATCTAATCCCCACACGTGCGTCGGACGGTCACACCCGCGTCGATCAGGGTATGGTCCGCCACGGCGTGCCGTCTGACTTCGGAGGGGAATCGGGTATGAGCATGCCCCTGCATCCGGCCGAGGCCACCACCCTCGGACCGTACGAGCTTCTGGGGCGGTTGGGCCGTGGCGGTATGGGCGCGGTCTACCTCGGCCGGTCACCGGACGGCCACAAGGTCGCCATCAAGGTGATCCGGGCCGAGCTGAGCGACCGTGAGCTGCGCGCGCGGTTCCGCAGCGAGGTGAACCGGCTGCGTCAGGTGCCGTCGTTCTCCACCGCCGCGGTGCTCGACGCGAACCTCGACCACGACCCGGCCTACCTGGTCGTCGAGTACGTCGACGGGCCCAGCCTGGCCGACGTCGTCCGCGACCGTGGCCCGATGTCGCGCGAGCAGCTGCACGGGGTGGCCATCGGCATCACCACGGCGCTGTCCGCGATCCACGGCGCCGGGGTCATCCACCGCGACCTCAAGCCGGAGAACGTGCTGCTCCCGGTCGGCGGCGTCAAGGTCATCGACTTCGGCATCGCCCGCTCGTTCGACGTGACCAGCGCCCACACGCGCACCGACCAGATGGTCGGCACGGTCGCCTACATGGCGCCGGAGCGGTTCGCCTCGGACGGCAGCAACACGGTCACGCCGGCCTCGGACATCTTCGCCTGGGGCGTGATGGTGGCGTACGCGGCGACCGGGCGCACGCCGTTCGCCGCCGACTCGCCGCCCGCCACCGCGATGAAGATCCTGAGCCGGCCGCCGAACCTGACCGGCCTGCACCAGCCGATGCGTGACCTGGTCGAACGGGCGCTGGCCAAGGACCCGAACCATCGGCCGACCGCCCGCCAGCTGCTGGACGCGCTGCTGGTCGACGACGGCCGCTCCACAGCCTCCAGTCCCCGGACGGCCGGGCGTCCCGCGGCGGCCGGGCCTCCTGCCGCAGCCGGGCGACCCCAGACCGCCGGGCGTCCACCGTCGGCCGGCTGGGCCGGGCATCCCGCCGCGGCCGGACGCGCCACGGTCGCGCCTGCGCGGTCCGACTTCGCCGCGCCGCCCGTGGGTCCCGGAACCAGCAGGGCGCCCCGATCGATCGAACGTCTCACCGCGCGGACCTCGCACCGCCGCAAGCGCAATGCCCTCGCCGTGGCGGGCGGCGCGGTCGCGCTCACCGCGGCAGTCATCCTCGGACTCTCCCTCCACGCGCCGATCGGGGAGGCGGACGTCCCCGCGCCGCGAGCCGCCGCTCAGCAGGCCGGCGGTGCCGCGGCGGCCGACAACTCGACCAACTCCGCGCCCGCGCCCGCGCGCCCGCAGCGGGCCGCCACTCCCGCCGCCCTGCTCGAGCTGCTGTCCCGGATGTATCCCGGCCGCACCCTGGCGCGCGCCGCGACGGCCGAGGAGAACGGCCTGTGGGTGCAGGTGCTGATGGACGACGGCGACGGCCCCGGTCGCCTCGCCCTGTCGGTCAGCCGCGACAAGAACCCCGATTCCGACGTACGCGCGGGCGCCCCGGAGGTGACCGTCGAGCGTCTGGCGGGCAACTGCATCCAGGACGTGGTCGTCCGGGCGGACTGGAGCGACGGCACGCACGTGTCCGTCGACGTCTCCACCTGTCTGCCCTGGAACGGCTCGGAGAACCCGGAGTCGCCGCCGCCCCTGACCGTCGCCGAGGCGAGGAAGCTGGTGGCCGACCCGCGCTGGGGCGTCACGATGGACGCCGAGCTGGTCGCCGCGGGCGCCAAGCACTTCCCCAAGATCATCAAGCTCGGCTAGATTCCCGCTGATCGACGGGACGGGCAGGAAACTCGATGGGCGCGGGCGCGCTGCTCTCGTACGGTGGTCGGCATGTCGCTCGAAGCCGCGCGTGCCGCCGACGTCCTCGCCGCGCTCTCCAGCCCGATCCGCCTGTCCGCCCTGGCCGAGCTGACCCGCCGCGGCCGTGAGGGCGCCACCATCGCCGAGCTGGCGTACGCGCTGGACGCCTCGGTGCCGCAGACCGGCGACGCCTGTGCCCGCCTGGTGGCGCTGGGCCTGGCGACGGGCTCCGGCAACGGCGTCTACCGGGCCCGTCCGGAGGGCCTGCGCGACGCGGCGGCCGCCGTTGACAACCTGCAGCCGATCTCTCCGCTGCTGACCGAGTACCCGCAGCTCCGCGGCTATTTCGCGCACGGCCGCCTGTCGTCGATGCCGCCCACGCTGAGCGAGCGGTACACCCAGCTGGGCCAGCTGCTGGCCCGCTTCCTCGACCTGGACGGCCTGTACACCGAGGACGAGATCAACAAGAGGCTGGCCGAGGTGACCGACGACGTGGCCGGCGTCCGCCGCATGATGGTCGACACGGGCTGGCTGGAGCGCGACCGGGCCGGCTCCACGTACGGCGCCGGCCGCCCGGTGCCCGCCGCTGTGGACGGATCACCGAGAACGGCCTAGTTGTGCTGTCCAGGGACGTTGGTCAACCTGGTTACCGGTGGCGGGCCGCCGGTGGCGGTGTGCGACCGGCTGGATCGTTCATGCTGACGGGATGGCGTTGACGTGGCTGGACGAGCCGACTGTGGATGCGTTGCGGGCCGCGCTGCGCAAAGTAGCGCCTGACCTGGCCGACGGCACGATCGTGCCCCGCGGGCTGGAGCCGAGCGACGATCCGCGGTGGCGCGCGGCCAGTGCCGAGGTCGATGGACGGTTCGTGGTGAAGTTCGCCTGGGCGAGGCCGCCCGCACTGCGGATCTGCCATCAGGCACGACTGCTGGACGCGCTGCGGGTGGCAGCACCGTCGTTGCCGCTGCCCACGGTAGTGATCGCGTCTCGTAATCCGGCGATGCTGATAACTCATCGGGCGGCCGTGGTGCCGTTCTTCCACGTACGACACGAGATCACGTTGGCTGACCGCCCGAAGGCCGCGGGTGATCTTGCTGCGGTTCTTGCGGGACTGCACAACCCTGATGTGCTGAAGGCGGTGTCCGAGGCCGTGGGCGTTCTGCCCCGGCCGATGGCGCATGCCTCGACCGACACCCTCCGTGCCCGATTCGGGGCGTTGATCCGGCCCGAGCAGCGGGACCGATTGTCGACCTGGTGTGACTGGGCTGACCGAGTACTCGCGGCGCCCGGCCGGGACGTACTGGTGCACGGCGACTTCCACGGCGACAACCACCTCTGGGACCGTGAGTCGTTGAGGCTGCGTCTTGTCGTCGATTGGGAGACCGCGGGTGCAGGCGAACCAGAATTCGACCTGCGATGCCTGCCCGGGGACTGCGGTATCGAGCTGTTCGTGGCGACAGTGACCGCGTACGAGCGGGTCTCCGGCGCGACGTTGAACATGGACCGGATCATGGCTTGGCACCTGCGCACCGTTCTTGGTGACGCGTTGTGGCGGGCCGAGGCCGGAGTCGCCTTGCCGGACCATCGCGCGCCGGCGCAATGGGTCGATGACCTGGACGCCCGATTCACTGCTCTCGGAACATTCGGCTAGACAGCGGCTCAGGTGGGCCACTTGATCATCTTGAGCTCCTGCCAGATCGGCTACCTGCACCGCCTCCGGCGCGGCGACGCGGGCCGCCTCCAATGGTGAGATCAGCTATTGGAAGTGTCGGAATGCCCGAGCTGTCGGTGTGCTGGTCAGCATGCCTCGCCCGTACGGATGAACGTGTCCAGGCGGCGTGGGTCTTGCCGATCGTGCGGGTGAGTGGGGGATATTCATTGGCGTTGCCGTCGTCGGGGATGCAAGGTCAGCGGCGTGGTGATGGTGAGAAGGTTCCGTGATACCGACGCGCCCGTGTTGTGGGCGTTGAACGCGCTGCCGAACATCGGTGAGACGGCGGATTCTGGGGTGCCGATCCCGTTGCTGCCAGCGGTCACGCCGCCGGCCGGCTTTCCCGATCTCGCCGATGTCGAAGCGAGTTTCCTGGCGCAGGGTGGAGAGTTCCTGGTCGTCGAGTTGGACGGTCATATCGTGGGCATGGGCGGTTTCCGGCCCGGCGTTGAGGCTTGCGCCGAGGTGCTGCGGGTTCGGGTGCATCCGGCGATACGGCGTCGCGGGATCGGGCGAGCCCTGATGGCCGAACTGGAGCAGCGTGCGGCGCAGCGCGGACTTCGGGCGATGTGCCTCGACACGGCGACCAATCAGCCGGAGGCGATGGCGTTCTATCAGGGGCTCGGCTATCGAGAGGTCGGCCGTGAGTGCCGGCCGGGCTGGACGTGGACGCTGGTGTACTACGTCAAGACGCTCGTCGCGTGAACGTCGCGCAGCACGACGTCGGCTGTGGTGTTTTCGCTGGCTGAGATCGGCTGTGTAGGTGGCCCAGCCGCCGTTGGAGAGTTGCTGCCATTGGCGATCTCGTCGCCCGTCTGATGCAATTCCCGAGGGTTGGCGTAGGAGCCGGCCCGATCTCGGCAGATCACCGCCGGGCCCGGACTTTCACACCGGACAGCACACCTAGGACTCGCGGACGACGAGGTGGCTGGGCACGACGTGCACCCCGGGTGTGGGGTGGCCGTCGATGGCCGCCAGCAGGAGGTCGCCGGCTCGGTGGCCGACCTCCTCCAGGCCCAGGTCCACCGTCGTCAAGGGTGGGCGGGCCGCTTCGGCGACGACCCCCCAGTTGTCGATGCCGACCACGCCGGCCCGCATGGGCAGGGAGACGCCCGCCTCGCGGAGGCCGTCCAGCACGCCGCGGGCGATCACGTCGTTGCCGCAGAAGACGCCGTCGACATCCGGGGCCGTGCGGAGCACCTGCGCCACCGCGAACCTGCCCCACGCCTCGGTCCAGCTGCCGAACAGCGGCTCCCCGACGAGTTCCAGCTCGAAGGCGGCCAGGGAGGAAGCGGCGCCGGCCGCCCGTTCGCGGGCCGACTCGTGGGACTGCGGGCCGGTGATGTGGGCGATCCGGCGGCGGCCGGTCTTCACCAGGTGCTCGATGGCCAGGTGGGCGGCGCCGCGCTCGTCGCTGACCACGCTGCAGTCGTGCGGGTCGCGGCTGCGGCCGAACGCGTACACGACCGGGACCTGAAGGTTGTCGGCCAGCGGCTCGCGGGCGTCGGTGCGCCGGCCCGCCACGATGATGCCGTCGACCTGGCGTTCCAGGAGTTTGCGCAGGTGGTGCTGCTCGCGGATGGGGTCGTCGCGGCTGTCGCAGAGGAACGCGATCATTTCGCCGACGCCGAGTGAGTCCTCGACGCCGCGGGTCATCGGGATGCTGAACCGGCCGTAGCTGTCCGTCGTGATGATGCCGACGGTGAACGTGCGGCCGGTCAGCAGGCTGCGTGCCACGGCGCTCGGTGTGAAGCCCAGTTCCTCGGCCGCCGCGCGTACCCGAGCCCTTGTCTCCTCACGCAGCGTGCCGCGACCGTTGAGCGCCTTGGACGCCGTGCCCAGCGAGACACCCGCGAGGGCGGCGACGTCCGCGATCCCGACGCGCCGGGTGGCGGGAAGAGTCATCGCCACAGCCTAATCAGGAAAACGTTTTCCCTCCAACTGAAGCGTCATTCGTGATTCGAGAACGGTGCTTGACCGGTGAGCGAGGCCACTCCTACCTTGGCGTAGACAAACGGTTTCCTAGAAGTTTCCGAATCGGAGGCCATGTGAGCACCCCCGTCTCGCCGCGCACCGCGACCCGGCTCGAGCCGGCCGCCGCGCGCCTGGACAGCGAATCCTTCCTCGGCGCCTGGCAGCAGCTCAACGCGGACGCGACCATCCCGCACTGCATCGACAACCTCGAACGGTCCGGCGTGCTGGAGAACTTCCGCCGGCTCGCCGAGGCCGGCGCGGACGGCCCGGCCGGCGAGTTCCGGGGCTTCTGGTTCGCCGACTCCGACCTGTACAAGACACTCGAGGCGATCGGCTGGGAGCAGGGCCGCAGCGGCACCGGGCAGTACGCGGCGCTGCTCGACGAGGTGGCGGAACTGTTCGACACGGTGCAGACCGCGGACGGCTACCTCAACACGTACGTGCAGGGCACCCCGGGCGTGAGCGAGTTCGCCCACCCCGAGTTCGCGCACGAACTGTACTGCGCCGGCCACCTCATGCAGGCCGCCGTGGCACTGCACCGGGGAAGTGGCGACGAGCGTTTCCTGACCGTCGCCCGGCGGCTCGGCGACCTGGTCGTCAAACGCTTCGGCGACGACGGTCACCCGCTCATCGACGGTCATCCCGAGGTGGAGACCGCGCTGGTGGAGCTCTACCGGGAGACCGGCGAGCCGGCCTACCTGCACGCGGCCGAACTGCAGATCGAGCGCCGCGGCCACCGCTGGCTCGACCCCGGCCGGTTCGGCTCCTCCTACTACCAGGACCACCTGCCGGTGCGCGACAACACCGAGGCCATCGGCCACTCGGTGCGGCAGCTGTACCTGGGCGCCGGAGTCACCGACCTCTACCTGGAGAACGGCGACGAGTCGCTGCTGCGGGCGATGGAGGCGCTGTGGGACAGCGCGTTCCACACCAAGATGTACCTGACGGGTGGGCACGGTTCGCGGCACCGCGATGAGGCGTACGGCGACCCGTACGAACTGCCGCCGGACCGGGCGTACGCCGAGACCTGCGCCTCGATCGCCGCATTGCAGTGGAGCTGGCGGCTGCTGCTGGCCACCGGCAAGGCCCGGTACGCCGAGGAGATGGAACGCGCACTGCTCAACGCGATCGCCGCCTCCACCTCGAGCACCGGCAAGGAGTTCTTCTACTCCAACCCGTTGCAGCTGCGCACCGGGCACGACGGCTCGGACGAGGACTCGCCCAGCGTGCGACTGCCCTGGTACTCGTGCGCCTGCTGCCCGCCGAACCTGGCCCGGCTGCTCGCCTCGCTGCACGGCTACGCCGCCACGGCCGACGAGAACGGCCTCCAGCTGCACCTGCTGGCCGCGGGCACCTTCGAGGGCGGCGGGCTGCGGGTCACCGTGCGGACGGCGTACCCCAGCGAAGGCGATCTCGAGATCAGCGTGAGCGGCGCCGGGGAGCTGGCCGTCCGCGTGCCGGGCTGGGCTTCCGGCGCGACCGGGACGGCCGACGGCGGCGAGATCCTGGCCGGACCGGCCGCGGGCGAATACCTGCGAGTGTCCTGTCAGGACGGTGCGACCGTGCGGATCGGCCTGCCGATGTCACCGCGCCTGATCCGGGCCGACGACCGGGTGGACGCCGTCCGCGGCTGTGTGGCCGTCGCGCGCGGGCCGCTGGTCTTCTGCATCGAGCAGGCCGACCTGCCCGACGGTGTGCTGGTCGAGCAGATCCGGCTGGATCCGGCCGCCCCGATCATCGACGAGGGCCCACGGCTGCGCCTCTCCGGCCGGGTCGCCGCGCTGCAACCGGAGCTCTACCGGTCCTACAGGGCCGAGGAAGCCGAGCAACCCGAGGTCACCTTCACCGCGATCCCTTACCACTCCTGGGCGAACCGCGGACCCGGCGCCATGCGTGTCTGGCTCCCCACCACCTGAAGAAGGCACCCATGGTCCTGGCCTCCAACCAGATGCGCACCCTCAACTGCGGAGTCATGCAGGCCGGCGTAGCAGTCACGGCGATCCCGTGCATCGTGCTTTCCTGCTGCTGCAACGGTGTTACGTGAGCGGTCTCGTGGCCGGCGCGGTCAAATAGATCAAGAGCTTTTTGTCGTGCCTGGGTGGGTGGTGCGGACCGTCGCTCCCGCCGAGGCCGGGCCCACGGCTCCTGGCCGCTGCGCGTCCAAAACGGAGCCGCGCACCCTTCATTCTGCGTGCGTGCTCACCCTCCGGTCGCTCCGCGCCCTACCCACCCGGTCGCTCCGCGCCCTACCCACCCGGTCGCTCCGCGCCCTACCCACCCGGTCGCTCCGCGCCCTACCCACCCGGTCGCTCCGCGCCCTACCCACCCGGTCGCTCCGCGCCCCACCCACCCGGTCGCTCCGCGCCCCACCCCGGGTGCTCCGTCTCAACCCACCCGGGCGCTGCGCCCCTATCCCCGCCCGGGCGCTCGGCCTGGGAACTCCGTCCCGGCCCTGCCCGGGCACTCAGGTTGACGGTCTGTTGCGGCTCGCGCGGCGAGGATTTCGGGTGCGTGCCGTTGCTGCCGGCGCTTTCGCCGGGCGTGGGGTCAAGCCGTATGCCAGGCGGCCGGATTGCCCGCTCACGGTGGTAGCCGCCGCCCACGGTGGTAGCCGGGCACAAAAGTGGTGGCCCAGAGCGGCATTTCGGCCCGAATACCGCCCGGTCCTACCACTCACGCCCGGTCCTACCACTCACGCCCGATCCCACTACTCACGCTGACTCAACTAGTGCACGCCTGGCGAGAGCGGCGCGCCCGGCGAGAGCGGCGAGAGGGCGGCAGTGACGGTGAGCGGGCACCCCGGCCGCCTGGCGCCCGGCCCGGCCTGACGCTCGGCGGGAGCGGCGGCAGTGACGGTGAGCAGGCGCCCTGGCAGCCCGGCCGCGTGGCAGCCCGGCGACCGACGATCGGCGAAAGGGGCGGCAGTGACGCGAGTGGGCACCTCCCCGGCTTGGCGCGTAGCGCCGGAGGGTGCCCACTTACGCAGAATGAAGGGTGCGCGGCTCTGTTCTGGCCGCCCCGCGGCCTTGGAGCCGTGGGCCCGGCCTCGGCGTGAGCGACGGTCAGTACCACTCACCCAGGCACGACATCCAGCCTTTGATCTTGATCCTGCCGCGCGCCATTCACTCGGGCACGTCATCAGGTCCTGATCTTGATCCTGCCCCGCGCCACTCACCCAGGAACGACATCAAGCCCTGATCTTGATCCCGGCCCGCACCAGCGAACTGGTCGGCGATCGAGACATCGCGGTGAACCGGAATCACCCACCGGGCTACGACGTCCTAGGAACCGGTCAGCCCCCAGCGTTTGCGGAGGGCGTTGTCGGCCGCGTTGAAGAGCAGGTCGATCAGGATGCCGATGACCAGGACCACGATGATGTAGCTGATCACCAGGCTGGACTCGAAGAGGTCTCGGGAGTTCTGCATGCGGACGCCGATGGAGACCGCTCCGGGGACGATCACCAGGAGTTCGCCGGCCATCAGGCTGCGCCAGGAGAAGGCCCAGCCCTGCTTCAGACCGGAGACGAAAGACGGCAGGGACGCGGGCAGGATCAGGTGGCGGTACTTGGCGAAACCCTTCATGCCCAGCACCTGGCCCACGCGCAGCCAGGTGCGGGGGACGTAGTCGATGCCGCTGATCAGGCCGTTCGCCACGGACGGGGCGGCGCCGATCACCACGACGAAGAGGATTGCCTTCTCGCCGAGCTGGAACAGCAGGATCGCCAGCGGGAACCACATGATCGACGGCATCGTCTGGAGGCCGGTGATCAGGGAACCGATGGCCGCCCGCAGCGGGGGGACCGTGGCCACGGCCGCGCCGATCAGCGTGCCGATCAGCACCGCCAGGGCGAAGCCGGTGACCGCCCGGGTCATCGTCAGGCGCACGCCCGCCCAGAAGTCGGCCGTGGTGACCAGGTCGCCCAGGTCGGAGAAGACCGTGGCGGGGGCCGGGAGGACGAACGTCTCCTTCCAGCCGGAGAGCACCACGAGCTCCCAGATCAGGATCGCCAGGGCGATCGCCAGCAGCTTGGGCCAGGCGCTGCGCCAGATACGGCGGCCCAGGTCGGTGCGCCTGGTCGCGGGGGCGAGTTCGAGGGCGTCCAGGCCGGCGGTGGTGTCCCGCTGCGTCGGGATCAGGTCAGTGGGCATGACGGGCCACCTCCGCGCGGAGCTTGTCGGTGATCTCGGCGGCCTGGTTGGCCACCTCGGGGGAGTCGATGCGCCTGGGCCTCGGCGAGGTGACCGGGAAGTCCTCGATGACCCGGCCGGGGCGGCTGCTCAGCAGGATCACCCGGTCACCCAGGCGGACCGCCTCGCGGACGTTGTGGGTGACGAAGAGGACGGTCAGGCTCTGCTCGCGCCAGATCCGCTCCAGCTCGTCGTGCAGGATGTCGCGGGTCATCGCGTCCAGCGCGCCGAACGGCTCGTCCATCAGCAGGATGTCCGCCTCCTGGGCGAGCGCCCGGGCCAGCGCCACCCGCTGGCGCATGCCGCCGGAGAGCTCGTGCGGCCGCTTGTCCGCGAAGTCGCGCAGCCGCACGATCTCCAGAAGCTCCTCGGACCGTTTGCGGCGCTCGGCCCGGCCCATCCCGGCCAGGCGCAGCGGGAGCTCGACGTTGCCGGACACCGACAGCCACGGGAAGAGCGCGGCCTCCTGGAACATCAGCGAGACGCGCCGCCCGCCGATGTCCAGGACGCCGCCGCTGATCGCGTCGAGGCCGGCGACCAGCGAAAGCAGGGTGCTCTTGCCGCAGCCGGAGGCGCCGAGCAGGCAGACGAACTCGCCCTGCTCGACGGTGAGCGAAACGCGGTCCAGGGCGAGCAGGGCGGAGTCGCCCTGCCCGTACCGCTTGGAGACCCCGTCAAGGGTCAGCACGCTCATGTCAGGAGGCCGCGTCGGTGACTGCCGGCTGACCGTCGGCCTGGAGCACCTCGTTCAGCAGCGTCAGGTCGTAGATGCCCTTCAGGTCGACCGGTTTGAGCAGGCCGACGTCCTGGGCGTGCTGGGCGCTGGTGTAGAGCGACGGGGCGATCGGGTCGTTGGTGAAGCTCAGGTTGGCGAACGCGGACTTGAGCACCTCGGGCTTGAGCGGCTTGCCGCTGAGGGTCTCGAGCTGGGCGTTGGCGTCGGTCTGGGCCTTCTCGCCGTTGTCCTTGATGTACTTGATCGACGCCACGTGGCCCTGGATCAGCTTCTTGACCGTGCCCGGGTACTTCTTCAGGAAGTCCTGCTTGACGATCAGGTGGGTGGTGACGAACTGGCCGTTCGGCCACAGGTCCTTCTCGTTGACCAGGATCTTGCCCTTGGAGTCGAGCACCATCCGGCTCAGGTTGGGTTCGGGCACCCAGGCGCCGTCGATCGCGCCCTGCGCGAAGGCCTGGATCGCGGTCGCGTTGTCCTGCGGCAGCACCGACACGTCGCCGCCGCCCTGCTGGTCGGCGTTCAGGCCGTTCTGCTTCAGCCAGGCGCGCAGCGCCACGTCCTGGGTGTTGCCCAGCTGTGGCGTGGCGATCTTCTTGCCCTTGAGGTCGGCGGGGCCGTTGATGGCCGGCTTCACCACGAGACCGGCGCCGCCGGAGGTGCTGCCCGCGATGATCTTCAGGCCGGTGCCCTTGGTCTGGGACCAGCCGTTGATCGCCGGGTTCGGCCCGATGTACGTGGCGTCGATCGCCCCGGAGAACAGCGCCTCGATGGCGGCCGGGCCGGCGTTGAAGGTTTTCGCCTCCAGCTTGGTGGAGCCGAGGGCCTGCTGGAACAGGCCGTCCTTGACGCCGATCAGCGCGGGGGCGTGGGTGATGTTGGGGAAGTAGCCGAGCCGGATGGCGGACGCCTCGGCGGTGGCGCCGCTCCCGGAGGCGGCGGCGTCGTCGTCCCCGCCGCAGGCGGTGAGGGCGGCGGCGGATAAGACGGCGATGGAGAGCGCGCTCAGGGCGCGAAGGTGCAGGCGCACGGTGTCCTCAGTTCTCGGGATTCTGGTTCAGGAGGCGGGGAGAGCGGGCTTCAGGTGGTGGGCACGGCTTCGCTGCCGGCGGTGAGTTCGGCGAGGGTCTTGTGGTCGATGACGCCCTCGATGGCGGCTTCGACGGCGACCCAGACGTCGCGCAGGCCGGTCGCCGCGCCGTGGTAGACGGCGGTGGCGGTGGGCAGGCCTCGGACGGTGGTGAGCGCACCCCCGGCCGCGCGGACCACGTCGCCGACGGTGATGTCGGCGGCGTCGCGGGCGAGGTGGTAGCCCCCGACCACGCCGCGGTGGCTGTGCACCAGGCCGGCGCGCTTGAGGTCGAGCAGGATGCCCTGCAGGAAGCTGAGCGGAATGTCCTGGTCGGCGGCCAGGGTCGCGGCCTTGACCAGGTCGGGGTGCCGTGCGGTGAGCGAGAGCATCGCCTGGACGGCGTAGTCGGTGCGGGCCAGGACATGCATGTCCGGCACCCCCTCATTTTCTGCTTTCCCTATCTGTTGCATGGGAATAATGGATGAGGTGGGGATTCCTCGTCAAGCCGTGGGTGTCAGGCGCTACACCGAACGGTGAGCCGTTCTCCGCCGATCTGTAGCTGGATCTTGTCCAGCCGGGCGAGCAACCCGGACAGATGATCAAGGCGATCCGGGTCGGCCACGAACTCGAGGATGGCCTTCTGGAAGGCCGAGGCCATCGGTGGCGGCATCGCGTCCGAGGCGTCCAGGCAGCGGTTGGGCGCGTCCCGCAGCCTCTGCGCGACCTCGCGGCGCGGCGGCTGGTAGGCGGCCGGGTCCGGGTCCAGCGGGAAGACCCGGCCCTGGCCGGCGGCGACCCAGGCGGTCCCGGACGCCAGATGGCGCAGCAGGTCCTCGGCGGCCGGATTGGTGGTGAACCGGGCCGCGAAGTCGCCGGACACCTCCATCCGCTGGCCGGACGGGACCATGGTGGCGCCGGGCGGTGCGTAGAACGAGCTCTGGTGCATCCGGTCGCATCTGCCCGCGGCCAGCTCGCCGGCCGCCTCGACCGGGCTGGTCAGCAGCGCGTGCCGGCGGTCGCCGAGATAGCCGGCGAACGTCACCCAGGCCGGCCGGGTACGGCTCCACTCCATCTTTCCCGAGGCCATCGACTCGTACGACGGCACGTCCATCGCCTGGAGCAGCAGGTCCTCGATCCAGTCGGTGCCCGGCCAGCCCGGCGACGCGGCCGCGCTCAGACCCAGGCACCACCGGGTTCCGGTGCTGCCGCTGCTGATGATCAGGCTCTTCACGTCGGTCTTGATGGCCACCGCGTACGCCCGCTCGCCCCGCCACAGCGCCCGGTGGTCCACGATCGTCTGCCCGGGCGGCGCCCGCAACGCGGACCGCACGACCGGTGTGACCGGCTGGGCCAGCTCCTCGGTGGCGAACGTGGCCAGCTCGCCGACGGTCGGCAGGATCGCGATGTCCGGCAGCGTCCCGTCCTTGACCTTGGCCCGCAGCGCCTGCCCGATCGCCCGGGTGCCCTGGTAGGTGATCTCCAGGTCGTTGGCCGTGGCGTACTCGGCGAGCACCTGCCGGAACACGTCGCTCTCGTCGTCCCGCGCGCCGGGGTCGTCCAGCCACGGCCCGAGCACCACCAGCGTCCCGGCCGTGCCGATCCCGTCCCCGCAGGCCGCGACCGCCGGGACGAGCAGGCTCAGCAGTGCCGCCAGGGCGGCCAGTCGCCTGGTCATCGGCGCCGGAACCGGTACTCCTCGACGCGGGGCAGCAGCCCCAGCGTGACCAGCAGGGCGATCAGCGCGCTCAGCACGATCACCAGCACGATGCCGCGGGACGCGACGGCCGTGGCGTCCTGCGCGGTCATGCTCACCTCGTTGGCCTTGCGCAGCAGCTCCCGGTCCGTGGCGGGCGCCGGGCCGTCCGGCGGGCACACCGGGTCGGGGTCGCCCCACTCCCGGGAGGCGTCGCTCAATGCGTCGCATCCGCCGCTGCGGATGCGGGTCTCCCTGGTGCGGTAGTCGCCGACCAGCGCGGCCAGGGTCGCCCGGCCGGCCGCCACGTCACCGTCCGCGTCGCGGGACAGGGTGGCGGTCACCGCCAGACCGGCGGCCAGGAGGGAGGCGGCAAGCAAAGGAGCGCTCAACGTACGGCGGAAGCGGCTCGCCAGCGTGACCTGCGCCCACCCCAGCAGCCCGGCCAGCACGACCAGCGGCGCCACCCACAGGACGTGCCGCTCGCTGCCGGGGCTGGCCGGCTGCGCCTGATCCACCTCGCCCTGCAGGGTGGCCAGCTGCGGCAGGATCTCCTCGTCCAGGAGGTGGTGCGCGTACTGGAGGTAGGCGAGGTTGAGGGCGGGGTCGACGGTCTCCCGGAAGGCCTGGTCGATCAGGGCGTCGTAGGTGCTGAGCAGCCCGTTCACCACCTGCACCGACTCGGCCGCCGGTCCGCCGAGGTCGGCCTGCGACACCTGGGCCAGTTGCCGTCCGGCGGTGGCGATGGCCTCCCGATAGGCCTCGCCGGGCCCGGTCGCGGGCGTACCGTCGGGGGAGCCGGGAAACTGGCCCACCGCCTTGCTGTCCGCCTCGACCAACGCCTGCCGGGCGGCGGCCAGACCTTCGCGGGCGGGCGCCTCGCCACCGCGCAGCGCCTCGGCGTCGCGCCGGCCCAGCTCGATCGCGACCACCGCGCCGGTCAGGGTGACCAGGGTGGCGGCGAGCGCGCCCAGCCAGAGCCGCAGCACCAGCCGCCGGGTTCCGGTCACAGTTCCCTCCGGCATTCCTCGCAGGTCCGCGCGCCGGGCGCCGAGGTGAAACCGCACACGCAGCGGCGGTCGGTCCGGCTCTGGCGGGAGTACGTCTTGTCCACCGCGAGTTCCAGCCACCACTCGTCGGGGACGTCGGGTCGCAGCCGGACCAGGCCCGCCGCGGGGTCGTCGATCTCCGCCACCCGGGCGATCCGGTCGAGCATGTCCTGGTCGCCCGCCTCGTGGGCGATGGCCACCGCCCGCCCCACGTCCCGTTCCGCCTGTCCGCCTTCCTTTCTGAGGTACGCCGCGCACCCGTCACCGAGCGCCCGGCTCATCTGCGCCTCGAGGGAGTACCGGCGCGACTTGTCGTCCAGCGGCAACGACAACACCCCGCCCTCGGTACGCCGCAGCAGCACCACCGCCGGGGCGGCGCGACGCCGCCCGCCGACGAACGCGTCCACCCGCCCGGCCCGCAGGTCGGTGTTCAGCTCGCCGGCCCGGCCCACGTCCACGCCCAGCTCGTATTCGCGCAGCTCACCGGCGGCCCAGGCGCCGGTGGCCACGGTGACGGCCTGCTCGCCGGCCGGCCGGGTGAACGAGTCCAGTTCGGTCTTGGTCGGATGCACCTGCCGGAAGTGGCGCAGCCGGGCGAACCTGCTGAGCTCGATCCGCAGGGTCAGGTCGCGGACGGACTTGGCCCGCCAGGCGCCCACCACCGAGCGGAAGTCGGCCGCCAGGTCGGTGGTCGCCGTGATCGCCCGGGCCTGGCCGCGCAGCGTCTCGGCGATCGCGATCAGCTCGTCGGCGTTCCAGTCGGCGCCGATGCCGCGGGCGTCGCACTGGAACACGTCCCGGCAGTCGTCCAGGGCTCGGGTGAGCACGCCCGGCTGCTCCTGGTTCTGGCCGTCGGTGAGCAGCGTGACGTGCCGCACGTCGTCCGGCCGGTCGGCGAGCAGACGCCGGGCGAGGCCGAGCCACACGCCGATGTGGGTGCCACCGGACGGCTCGGTCGCCCGGATCGCCGCGCGAGCCTCGCGTCGCGCCCGCGAGCCGGCTGTGGCGAGCCCGAAGTCCCGGGGGTAGACCATGCGCGCCTCGGTGTCCCCGGCGACGACGGCGAACCGCGCGCCCTCCGGCAGCATCTCGATCGCGGCGATGGTGGCGCGGCGGGCGTTGGCCATCTTGTCGCGGAGCGTCATCGAGCCGGACGCGTCCACCACGATCACCTCGGCCAGCGCGGCCGGCGTCGCCTCGCCCGGTTCGGTCCCCGCCCGTACGGTCAGGATCGTGTTGATCTCGGTCGCGCCCGGTGCGAGGTACCGGTGCTCGCTGACGGTCATGGTGAAGTCGTCCATCAGCGCCACCAGGTCAGCAGGGTCCGGGGCCGGACCCGGTTGGCCAGGTCGATCAGGATCTCGTGGTCGGTCGCGGTGCGGGCCTGGGCGGCCAGTTCCCGGTACGACCGCTCCAGGCGGGCCGCCGCGCCCGGCTCGTCGTCCGGTCCCGCCTCCGCCTCGGCCTGCCGGATCAGCGCGGTCATCCGGTAACGCGCCTCGCCGACCCGCGCGCCGCCGTCCAGCCGCAACCCGGGCAACCGGCGGGCGGCCTCGGCCACGTCGGCGGCCGACGGGCGGGCCGGGATCGGTTCGGCGTACGCCCGGGCGGCCGCGATCCCGGCGGCGTCGTGGTGCGGCGACTTCGGCGGCACCTGGTCCAGGATCCGGGCCGCGCCGGCCCGGTCGCCGTCCCGCAGCCGCAACCGGGCCAGCCCGAACGCGGCGCTGGTCTGCGACCGGTCCCGCTGCCACACGGCGGTGAACAGTTCCTCGGCCGCGCCGCCGGTTCGTTCCTCGCACAGTGCGACGGCCAGCTTCGGCGCGACCTCGCCGGGCCAGAACGCGCCGACCGAGGTGAACTCCGCCGCCGCCGCGTCGATGTGCCCGCCGGCGAAGGCGAGCAGCCCGAGATACCAGGACAGCCGCCACTCGCCGGCCGTCTCGCCGAGGATCTCCTCGGCGTCGGCCAGGCAGCCCTTGGCGGATTCGCTGTCGTCCAGCTCGATGTGCGCCCGGCAGCCGCGCAGCAGCAGCTCGGCGGACTGTTCGGAGTCCCGGGCCAGCCGGGCGATCAGGTCGCGCGGGTCATGCCGGGCGCCGCCGCCGAGGTAGCGGGCGGCGACGTCGGCCGGATCGGTGCGCGGGATCGGCAGGCCGAGCGCCACCGACCGCAGTGGAGGCGGGTTGCGGACCGACGCCGGCAGCGCGGTCGCCGTCCAGCGCGCCAGCGCCGGCACCTCGCCCAGGCCGGCGTCGATCAGTTCCACGGTCGGGGCGAACAGCGTCGAGGTGGCCGCGTACTCGTTGCCGTCGCGCAGGGACAACAACTCGCGCAGCACGCCCATCAGCTGCTCGGTCATCTCCCCGGCGCTGGCGAACCGGCGCAGGTGGTTCGGCTCGGCCGCCCGATCGAGGAGCCGCTCGAACGACGCGGTGGCCACCGGCGGCACGCCCTCGCGGTCCTGGCAGGCGTCCTGATACAGCTTCGACAGGGTGCGCCCGAGGGCGTGGATGTCCGACTTGACGGTCGCCCCGATCTCGGCGATCTCGGCCTTCGGCGCCTGGTATCCCTCCGTACCCACCGGGTGTTTGTCCTGGGCCGCGATCTCGCTCATCCCGCCCAGGTCGACCACCGTGATGCCGTCCCGGCCGCGCATCACGTTGGCCGGCTTCATGTCGCAGTAGAGCAGTCCCTGGCTGTGCAGGAAGGCCATCGCGGACAGGATCTCGTGGCCGATGCCCAGGATGTGTTCCAGCGGCAGCGTCCCGCAGTCCCGGCCGCAGACGCGCGCGGTCCGCCGCACCTCCTCCAGCGACGGGCCGTCGACGTAGTCCATGACGATGTAGCCGGTGCGGTCGGCGGCGGCGTGCTCGGCGTGGGTGACCGCGTTGAGGATGCGCACGATGTTCGGGTGCTTGAGCCGGGTCAGGTACTGCCGCTCCCGGACGGCCATCTCGGCGGCCCGGGTGTCGTTGGCGTTGAGCAGTCCCTTGAGGACGACCTTCTGGTCCAGGTGCTGGTCGTGGGCCAGGAACACCCAGCCGAAGCCGGACTGCGCCATCGGGCCCAGCACCCGGTACTGGTCGGCGACCACGTCACCCTCGTGCAGCCGGGGGCGGAACGAGAACGGCGTCCGGCAGGAGGAGCACCTGCCGTCCAGGCCGGACGGGTTGTCGGCGGTGCTCAGGCCGATCACGCCCGTGCAGCCGTGCTTGCCGCACCGTCGAGGCGCGCTGACCAGGTCCTGTTCGTCGAGCAGCCGGCTCCGCGGGTCGGTCCGGCCGAGCACCGGCAGCCGCACCAGCCCGCCCGCCACCTCGAAAGACCCGTCGGTGTCGGACAGAGCGCAGGCCGCGCCGCAGAAGAGAGCCGCCTTCGCGGGTTCCGGGCCGGAAAAGGGCGGCCGGTAACACGTCTCGCAGTAGCCGGTGTCGTCCAGGCTCCCGGCGCAACCCGGCCACGCGCACTTCACGGCCGCCACCGGCGCACCCCCTCGGCGTAGGCGTCCACGGCCGCCTCGGCGTCGTCCAGGCCGGCCGGCCCGTCGTGCAGCAGCCCGTACGCCTGCCGGTACAGCGCCGTCAGCTCCTCGTCCTCGGCCCGGCCGAACTCGGCGGCGAGCTGCCGGTACGAGGTCAGCCGCGCGCGCAGCCCGGCGTGCCGCTGCAACAGCCGGTCGAGCTCGCCGCGGACGGCCAGCGCCGACCGGGTGGCGCCGTCCGCGGCCGACCGCAGCGCCTCGGCCCGGCCACGGATGTCCCGGCCCTCGCGGTCGGCGTCCTGGAGCTCGGCGAACGCCGCCCGCAGCTCGCGATAGCGCGTCGGCATCGCGGGTGGGTCCACGATGGCCAGAGCCGCGCGGCGGTGCAGGCTTCCCGCCGTACGCTCGGCGAGCCTCGCTCTTGCCAACCTCTCCCGGGTCGCGTCGAGCTCGCCCGGACCGCCCGAGCTCGTCTCCACCGACCGGAAGGACGCCAGCACCGCCGACTCCGGCGCGGCGAACGTGGCCAAGATACGGTGCCGGGCGCTCAACGGCACGATGACCTGGCGCAGCACCCGATCGGGGTCGGCGGACAGGTCCACCCGGTGCAGCACGATGACCATCGGCGGCGCCCGGTCGGTGAACAGCTCACCGGGATCCACCGCGGCGCGGCCGGCGATCCGCGCGACGATCTGCCCGAGGCCGCGGCCGGCGCACTCCACCACCAGGTCGATGCCGCGCAGGTAGCGGGCGTGATCGCGGACGGCCTGACGCAGCGCGGCGGACCGGTCCGAGTCGTCCGGGCCGAGCACCACCTCGCGCAGGTTTCCGCCGGCCGGCCCTCGCACGAACTCGGAGATCTCCCTCAGAGTCGCCGGATCCGGGTCACGCGCGACCGGCTGCCGGGCGAAGTCCGCCGGGATCGCCGACTCGCCGGTGATCCACGGCTGGTCGCCCAGGTACCGCAGGATCGTGGCGGCCGGGATCATGAACGACTGCTCGTCCTCGGTGTCCGCGGCGACCATCATGCCGACCAGCTGACGGTACGGGTCGGCCACCACGCCCGACCCGCTGAAGCCACGCCGCACGGCGCCGCCGCCGGCCCTGTCCAGCTGGATCCACTCGCCGCCCGGCCCCGCCTCGCCGACCAGGGTGGTCACCGCCCAGACGCCGATCGGGTTGTCCGGCGGGAACCCGTACGCCCGGAAGGTCGACACCTCGTCCAGCGGGAACTGCCGCAGCGAGGCCGTGCGCCGCCGAGGTTGCGAACGGTTCAGCGCGAGCAGCGCGATGTCGCCACGCTGCGAGTCGGTGAGCGGCACGTACGCGTCGGACACCACCCGGACCGGGACCGGTTCGTCGTCCGGGGCGTCGGCGAACTCGGCCAGACTGCCGTCCTGGACCACGTGCGCGCACGTCAGCACGTGGTCGGCGGAGACCAGCAGGCCGGCGCCACTGACCTTCCCGGGCCGGGACAGGATGCGGACCATCCACGGTTCGATGCCGTGTACGCCCCCCATCCCGGCACCATACGCCGGATGTTCGGAAGGATGTGGGCATGAGCATCTCCACCGTGGTGTCCGAAGTGGTCGCGGCGACACCCGACGTCACCTGGTCGATCGCCGTCACCGGCCGGGCCGAGGCGGCGCACGATCCCGGCCGCCGGCTGTCCACCGCGAGCATCGGCAAGATCCTGCTGCTCGCCGAGACGGCCCGGCAGATCGCCGAGGAATCCCTCGATCCGGGGGAGGTGCTGCGGCGCGACCCGGCGATCGCGGTGGCCGACTCCGGGCTGTGGCAGCACCTCGCGGTGGACGCGCTGCCGCTCGCCGACGTGGCCGTGCTGATCGCCGGGGTCAGCGACAACTACGCGACCAACGTCCTGCTGCAGCGGATCGGTGTGGACGCGGTGCGCACGCTGGCCGCGTCCCTGGGACTGCGGCAGACCGCGCTGAACCGGATGGTCCGCAACGTGCGTGTCCCCGGCGACGGCACGAAACTCTCCACCGGCTCGGCCCGGGAGCTCGCGGCGCTGATGCACCGGGTGGCCCGGGGCAAGCTGATCTCCGCCGCCGTCTCCGAGCGCCTCGACGCGTGGCTGGCGGTGAACACCGACCTGTCCATGGTCGCGGCCGGCCTGCACCTGGACCCGCTGGCCCACGTCGGCGACCGGCTGCGGAACAAGACCGGCACCGACGACGGGATCCGCGCCGACGTCGGCTATCTGCGGGGCGAGCGGCCTTTGGCGTACGCGGTGCTGGCGAACTGGGATCCGGAGGCCGGGGACGCCACCGAGGACGTGATGGCGGGCATGCGCCGGATCGGAACGGAAATCTCAGGTACGCAGTGAGGAACTGATCCGATAACGACCGGGGGCGGGAACCCGGACGCGGGTCCACACCCCGGCCGGCTCCACCACGGCGGCGGGCTCCACGCCCAGCCAGCGGTAGTGCCGGACCCGGACCACGACGTCACCGGCGACCGGGGCGTCGAAGGTCAGCGACGCACCGTCCTGCTCGACCAGCATCGCGGGCGGGGCGACGATCGGCTCGGCGTCCAGCACCACGTACAGCCGCCAGTGCTCGCCGGCCCACACCTGCCGCAGGTAGGGCAGACCGCTCGCGACCAGGGCGGCCTCCGACCGGCCCGGCCAGGAGAGCTCGGCGTCGGGCACCGCGACGTACTGCGCCGACACCCCGGTCAGCCAGGCGCGGTAGCTGTCGGCGGTCAGCTCGACCCCGGTGCCCGGCGCGCCCGGCACGGTGGTGAAGAAGAGCGGGTTGCGGTCGATGTCGGCCTGCCGCAGCCAGCCCCGAGCGAGAGGCACCTCACCCAGGTACGCGGCCTCCCAGTAGTCCCGGGTCGGCGGCACCTCGACCCGCCCGGTCAGCGGCATCGCGGCGAGCCGGTCCCGCAGCGGCCGGAAGTACGCCGGGTCGGCCGTCGGGTTGCCGATGTCCCGCACGTCGCCGACCACCACCGGCGACAGGAACGCGCACACCGCCACCAGCACCGGCGGCAGCACCCACCAGCGCGGCACCCTCGCGTACGCGGCCAGCACCGGCAACGCGAACATGATCACCAGGCGGGTCGCGTTCAGCCCGACCGGCGTGTGGATCAGCGCCGCGGCCAGCACGCCCGCCGCCGACAGCGCCGCGCCGATGCGCACCGCCCGGGGAGTCGCGAGCACGGCCACCACCACGCTCACCCCCGCTGACCGCACGGTGTCCTGCAGGCTGATGTTCATCCAGCCGCCGTCGCCGAAGAACAGCGCCGCCACCCCCACCGGGACGGCCGCGGGCACCGCCACCAGCAGCCCGTCCCGCACCCGGCCGGAGAGCAGCAGCGCCGCGCCGGCCAGCCCGGTGAAGAGCCCGGCCACCGGCGACGTCGCCGCGGCCAGCAGCGCGACCGGCGCGGCCAGCCAGAACACCTGCCGGTAGGTGAGCAGCAGCAGGGCGCCGACCCCGAAACACACCCCGAGGCCGTAGGTGACCCGCCCGGACACCAGGTTGCCGGCGATGCACGCCGCGCCGATCAGCGCGGCCGGCCACGGGCGCGGGGCGGCCACCCTGCGCAGCAGGACGGCGAACAACACGGCGGTCACGACCAGGGCCAGCGCGCCGGTCACCCGGACACCCAGCGTGGCCATCACCGGCTGCGACACCAGGCTGTAGCCGAGCTGGTTCACGCCGCCGTACCAGCGCAGATCGATCGGCGTCCAGCCGTGGCCGGCGAAGAAGCCGGCCCGTGCGACCTGCGCGGACAGGTCCGAACCCATGCGCGGCAGCGCCAGGTACGCGACCCCGAGAGCGATCGCCCACCCGGCCGTCACCCACTCCAGCCGACGCCGCGCCCACACGCCGCCGACCCTACCGGTGGTTGCCGCGCGTCACGGTAGGGTGGCCGCCATGCCCGGCCCCGCGACCCTCCGCTATGGCGGGCTCGCCGGAAGTCTGCTGCTCGCGGTGGCTGCCTTTTTCCATGGCGCCGACTCTCCGTGGTCGCCGACGATGACCGCCCGCACGATCCTCGCCGGGGACGACGGCTGGCTGACCCCGCTGTGCTGGCTGGCCGGGACGCTGCTGCTGGTGGCGGCGTGGTGGCTGGGCCGGCACCGGGTGCCGTCGCTGCGCTGGGCCTACGTCACGGCTGCCCTGTGGGCGGTGCCGCTGCTCTTCGTGCTGCCGCTGGGCAGCGACGACGTCTACTCCTACGCCTGCCAGGGCTGGGTGCTCGGCGCCGGGCACGACCCGTACGCGGCCGGGGTCCAGGCGTACGGCTGCCCCTGGCTGGACGCCGTCTCACCGACCTGGCGGGAGTCGCCCGCCCCCTACGGCCCGGTGTTCCTGCTGTTCGCCGCCCTGGCCGCGGCGGCCGGCGGCTCGCTGACGGGCGCCCTAGCCCTGCTCCGCGTGATCGCGGTCCTGGGCGTCGTGCTGCTCGCGTGGCGCCTGCCCGCCCTGGCCCGCCGCTGCGGCGTCGACCCCGCGCGGGCGGTCTGGCTGGCCGTGGCCTGCCCTCTGGTCCCGATCCACCTGATCTCCGGCGCCCACAACGACGCCGTGATGGTCGGCCTGATCGTCGCCGCGCTCACCCTGACCGGCCGTGGCCGGACGGCCCTGATCGCGGCCGGCGCCCTGATCGGCCTCGCCGCCGGGGTGAAGGCGACCGCGCTGGTCGTGCTGCCGTTCGCGATGCTGCCGCTGCGGCGGGGCTGGTGGGCGGCGCTGGGCGCGGCGGCGGCTCTCGGGCTGGCCTCGCTCGCGTCCGGGCTGGGCTTCGGCTGGGTGACCGCCCTGGCCGGCAGCGGCGTCTCCGTGCAGTGGACGTCGCCGCCCACCGCGGTCGGCATGACCGCCGCGCTGCTCGGCGCGGGCCCCGGCGCGATCGACGTGGCCCGGGTCCTCGGCCTGGTCGTGCTCGCCGCCCTGCTCACAGCGCTGTGGTGGCACACCTGGCGCGACGCCGGCCTTGACGCGCGACCAGAGGTGCGTACAGGTAAGCAGAGCAAAGGGGCCGGGCTGGCACTCGCCGCCACGGTCGCGTTGTCGCCCGTCTTCCACCCCTGGTACCTCATGTGGCCCCTGGCGGTGCTCGCGGCCACGCTGCGGCGGGACACGTTGTGGCTGGTCGTGCCCTGCGCGGTGGCGTCGGTGCTGTGCCTGCCGGACGGCTACAACCTGGCGCTGGCCGTGAAGTCGCAGGGCGCGATCGCGATGACGTTGCTCATCGTCACCGTCGTCGTCATGGCGATGAGGAAGAAAGCGTGACGAAGCGCGTCCTGGTGATGACGCCGTTGGTGGCGGTCACGCTCGTCGTGCTGTGGCTGAGCGAGGAGCGGAACACCTGGTTCGACGCGCGGGTGTACTACGGCGCGATCAACTACTGGTTCGACGACGGCGGGATGGTCTACGACTTCCTGCGGCTGAACTCGCCGTACGGCTTCACCTACCCGCCGTTCGCCGGGCTGCTGATGTCGCCGATGGCGGTCCTGCCGTTCCCGGTCGTGCTGGTCCTCACCACGGTCGCCACGGTTGTCGCCACCGCGCTGGTCGTCCGGTGGCTGCTGCCGAAGAAGCACTTCGGCGTCGCGGTCTGCCTGGCGCTGTGCTTCGAACCGGTCCGCGAGACGATCACGCTCGGCCAGGTCAACATGCTGCTGCTCGTACTGGTCGCGGCGGACCTGCTGTTCGGGCTGAGCCAGGGGCGGCGGTGGGCGGGCGTCGGCATCGGGCTGGCCACCGCGATCAAGCTCACGCCGGGCGTCTTCATCGTCTACCTGCTGGTCACGCGGCGGTGGCGCGCGGCCTTCACCGCGATGGGTACGGCCACCGCCGCGACCCTGGTGGCCGCGGCGATCTTCCCCGGCCAGTCGCGCGAGTTCTGGACGTCCGCGCTGTGGGACACCGACCGGGTCGGCGACCTGTCCTATGTGTCCAACCAGTCGCTCCGCGGCTTCGTGGCGCGGCTGCCCTTCGACGGCGTGGCCACGTACCTCTGGATGGTCTTGATCGTGATCGCCCTGGCCGTCTGGGTGTGGCGGGTGCGCCGGGCGGACGTGGTCGGCGGCCTCGCGCTGACGGGCGTGCTGAGCTGCCTGATCAGCCCGGTCAGCTGGGTGCATCACTGCGTGTGGCTGCTGCCCGCGCTGATCCGCTGCCTCGCCGGCGGCCCTCGCGTGAAGACGCTCGCCGTGGCCGCGTACCTGGTGATGACGTCGCGTCTGTTGTGGCTCTGGGAGAACCCGCCGCGCCCACCCGTCGAGCTGATCGGCAGCAACCTGTACGTCTACTTCTCGGCCGCGCTGCTCCTCTGGACGCCCGCCGTTCACCGCGAGGACGACCGCAGCCCGTCCTGACGCGGCGCTGACGCACATGTCAGCGCCGTGTCAGCCGCCCGGCGCACGCTTCTCCCGTTCGAACTCACGAGGGAGAAGTCATCATGACCCATGCGATCGTCGCCGAAGGGCTGGTCAAACGCTACGGCGAGACCGTCGCCCTGGACGGCGTCGACCTCGCGGTCCGCACCGGAACCGTGCTCGGGCTGCTGGGCCCGAACGGCGCCGGGAAGACCACCGCGGTCCGAGTCCTCGCCACCCTGCTGCGGCCCGACGAGGGCCACGCCACGGTCGGCGGCCACGACGTGGTCCGTCAGGCCCACCAGGTCCGCGGGCTGATCGGCCTCACCGGCCAGTACGCCTCGGTGGACGAGACCCTGACCGGCGCCGAGAACCTGATCCTGATCGCCCGCCTGCTCGGCAGGTCCCGCCGCGACTCCAAAGCCACGGCCAGGCTGCTGCTCGACCGGTTCCGGCTCGGCGACGCCGCCGACAAGGCGGCCGGCAAGTACTCCGGCGGCATGCGGCGCCGCCTCGACCTCGCCGCCAGCCTGGTCGGCGACCCGCGCATGCTCTTCCTGGACGAGCCGACCACCGGCCTCGACCCGCGCAGCCGCAACGAGGTCTGGGACATCATCCGCGGCCTGGTCGCCGACGGCGTGACCGTGCTGCTCACCACCCAGTACCTGGACGAGGCCGACCAGCTCGCCGACGAGATCGTGGTGATCGACCACGGCCGGGTGATCGCCACCGGCACCGCCGACCAGCTCAAGGCGCGCACCGGTGCGCAGACCGTGACCGTGCGCCCGAGCACCGAGGACGAGCTGGAGAAGGTCGCCGCGGCCGTCGAGGGCGTGGCGGCCGGACCGGTCACCCGAGCCGGTGGCCTGGTCACCGCGCCGGTCACCGACCCGGGCGCGCTCACCCACCTGGTCCGGCGGCTGGACGACCAGGGACTCCTGGTCGCCGAGTTGTCCCTGCGCAGCCCCAGCCTCGACGAGGTATTCATGAGCCTGACCTCCGTCACCGAAGGTGTGAGATGACGACGCTCGCGGCGGAACCCCGCGTCACCCCGATCCAGGGCATCCGGCACACCGGCACCCTCGCCTGGCGCACCCTGGTCCAGATCAAGCACAACCCGTTCGAGCTGATCGACTTCAGCGTGCAGCCGGTGATGTTCCTGCTGCTGTTCACCTACGTCTTCGGCGGTGCCATCTCCGGCTCGCCCGGCGACTACCTGAAGTTCGGCCTGGCCGGGATCATCGTGCAGAACCTGCTCTTCGCGACCATGAACACCGGCGTCGGCCTGAACACCGACCTGACCAAGGGCGTCTTCGACCGGCTCCGGTCGCTGCCGATCGCCCGGTTCTCGCCGCTGGCCGGCCGGATCGTCGCCGACGTCGTCAAGCAGGCGTGGGCGGTGGCGCTCCTGCTGGTCGTCGGGGTGCTCCTCGGCTACCGGTTCGGCAGCGGGCCGCTGGACGTGCTCGCCGCGTTCGGCCTGCTGATCCTCTTCGGCTTCTGCGCGTCGTGGATGTCGGTGCTGGTGGCCATGCTGGTGAGCACGCCGGAGAAGGTGCAGATCTTCGGGTTCGCGCTGCTCTTCCCGCTCACCTTCGCCAGCAACGCGTTCGCGCCGACCGCGACGATGCCCGGCTGGCTGCAGGCCTGGGTCAAGGTCAACCCGGTGACGGTGCTGGCCGACGCGGTCCGCGGCCTGCTCAACGGCGGTGCGGTGGCCGGCCCGGTGACGCAGTCACTGCTCTGGGCGGCTCTCCTGCTGGCCGTCTTCGCCCCGCTCTCGATCTGGGCCTTCCGCCGGAAGGTGTAGGTCCCGGCCGTCGGCCGGACTGGACAGCCCGCCCATGACCGGGCTGATCGACGGCAGGTCCAGCCCGGTCGCCTCCGGCACGGTCGCCGGGGTCACGGTCAGGCCCTCCGCGTACGCCGCCTCGAAACCCGCGTCGCCCAGAGCGGCGCGGGTTTCCGCGGTCACCCGCTGGACGTCCGGGACCGAGCGGTCGACGTCGCCGCGGATCCCGTCGGCCGCGCCGATCAGCCGGGCCGCCCGTTCCGGGTCGCCCTCGCGCATCGCCAGATCGGCCACCCCGACCAGCACCATCGCGATCACCGGCTGGTCGCTGGACGACATCGCGAGCAGGACCGCCTCGGTGTGATGCCGCCGGGCCAGCGCCAGGTCACCGTCCTCGGCCTCGACCAGCGCCAGCGTGGACTCGATGATCGCGTGGAACTGCGGCGCGAACCGGTTGCGATCCGAGGTGGCCAGCGCGAGGCGGACATGCTCCCGGGCCGTCGCCAGGTCACCGTCCATCCGGGCGAGGGTCGCGGCGCCGTACTCCACCGAACCCATCACCTCCGACAGCCCGATCTCCTCGGCCGAGGCGCGAGCCTGGTCGAGCATCCGGCGGGACTCCGCACGATCACCGGTCAGCCACAACTGATGGGCGAGTTTCACCTCGATCTGCGGGATGTCCTCCCGGATGCCCACCTCCCGGACCAGCGCGATCGCCTCCCGCTGCCAGCGCACCGCCTGGCCGAAGTCGCCCTGCGCCGCGGCCAGGTCGCCGAGCAGGCTGAGCGAGAAGCCGATGCCCCAGCGTTCGCCGACCTCCTGGAAGGTCTCCAGCGCGATCCGCAACTCCTTGACGGCACGTTCGGAACTGTTCCCGAAGTTGAGCAGCAGCTGCGCGCCCATCAGCCGGGACACCCCGCGCAGCCACGGATCCTCGGCGTCGTGCAGCGCCGAGATCCAGGCGAACGCCTCCGGCGCGCCGGCGTTGCTGAACATCGAGCTGATCGGCCCGACCATCAGCAGAGCCGGATCCGACACCGGTCCCTCGTCGACCAGCCGGTTGGCCTCGGCGAACCAGGCCATCACCTCGTCCAGTCCGGCCGCGCCCTCCAGCCCGTTCATCCCGGCGAAGGCGCAGGTGATCGCCCGGTCCTCCCGGTCGGCCGCGGCGCCGTCCAGGCGGATCACCTCACGGGACAGCGACGAGCCCTCGGCCCGGTGCCCGCTCAGCCACCAGAACCAGCCCAGCCGGGCGGCCAGCGCGTACGCGGTCGGCGCGTCGCCCAGGGCCACCGCGTCGCGTATCGCCGCGTGCAGGTTGTCCAGCTCGGCGTTCAGGACGGCCATCCACTCGAGCTGCTCGGCTCTGCGCAGGTGCGGCTCGGCGGTCTCGGCCAGCTCGATCAGGTACGCGGCGTGCGCGCGGCGCATCGCCTCCACCTCACCGGCCTCGGCCAGCCGCTCCCGCCCGTACTCCCGGATCGTCTCCAACATCCGGTAGCGCCCGCCCCGCAGCACCAGCAGCGACTTGTCGACCAGCGCGCCCAGCAGGTCGATGTCGGCGCCGCACACCCGCTCGGCCGCGGTCACGCCGGCGCCGCCGTGGAAGACCGAGAACCGCCGCACCAGCGACCGTTCCGCCTCGGTCAGCAGCTCCCAGCTCCAGTCCACCATCGCGCGCAACGTCTGATGCCGGGGGAGCGCCGCGCGGCTGCCGCCGGTGAGCAGCCGGAAACGATCGGTCAGCCGCTCGGCCACCACGGCCGGCGGAAGCGTGCGCAGCCGGGCGGCGGCGAGTTCCAGCGCCAGCGGCATGCCGTCCAGGGCACGGCAGATCGAGGTGATCGGGCCGGCCGTCGCCGGGTTCAGGTCGAGAGCCGGTCCGGCACGATCGAGCAGCAGGCGTACGGCGGGAAAGCCGGCCGCCACCTGCGGACCCGCACCCGCCGGCGGAAGCCGCAACGGTTCCACCGGGCGCAACCATTCACCGGACAGTCCCAGCGGTTCCCGGCTGGTGGCCAGCAACCGAAGTCCCGGCGCGGCCCGCAGCATCGCGTCGGCGACCCGGGCCACCTCGGCGATCAGATGTTCGCAGTTGTCCAGCAGGATCAGCATGTCCCGGCCGGCCAGCGCGTCGGTCAGCCGCGCCAGCGGATCGACCGTCTCGGCCATCATCGCCCCGCCGCCCGGCTTACCGATGAGCACGGCGCCGCGCAGGCGCAACGTGGTGAGAATCGCCGACGACACCTCGGCCGGGTCGGTCAGGGGCGCCAGCTCGACCTGCCACACCTCGCCCACCGGCCCCGCCGCGTCCGTGCCCCGGTTTCCGTCGGCCGCCTGCGTCGTTCTCCGCGCGATCCCGGCGGCCACCTCGATGGAGAGCCGGGTCTTTCCGCTGCCGCCCGGCCCCGTCAGCGTGACCAGCCGGTGCCTCGCGACCAGCGCGCGAATCTCCCGGACGTCGTCCTCGCGCCCGACGAAGCTGCCGATCGGGGCGGGCAGGTTGCCACGCGGTCTGGCCCCCGCCCGGAGCAGCTCCACGTGCAGGGCGCTCAGCTCGGCGTCCGGGTCCGCACCGAGCGTGTCCGCCAGCCGTTCCCGGATCCCGGCGAACACCTGCAACGCCCGGCCCGGCTGCCCCCGGTCGGCGAGCGCGCGCATGAGCAGCCCCGCGAAGCCCTCGTCCAGCGGATGCGCGGCGACCAGAGCCTCCAGCTCGGCGGTCACATCAAGCCCTTGGCGCACCTGCTCGGCGAGAACGGCCCGCTGCGCGGTGCGGCGCAGCTCGACCAGGTTCGTGGCCTCGGGACGGCACGCCTCGGGGAACTCCAGCTCGCCCCGCCACAGACCGAGGGCCTCCGCCGGCCGCGTCCTGGCGAGCGTGACGAACCGCGTCGTGTCGACCCGTTCGGGCTCGATGACCAGGCGATATCCGGTCGGCGCGGAGTCGATGGTCAAGCCGGTGCGGCGCAGCCGGGACACCAGGGCCTGCAGGGCGTTGGCCGCCGCGACCGGCGGCTCGTCACCCCAGACGGCGTCGATCAGGCGGTCCGCGGAGAGCACGCGGTTGGCGTCCAGGGTGAGGACGATGAGGAGGGTACGCAGCCGAGCGCCCGCAACCGGCACCGTCTCGCCGGTGTCGGCACGCACCTCGGGCGGCCCGAGCACCGCGATGTCCACGACCCGATTCTGCCCTGCCACGCCCCGCGCCCGCGGTTCCGACCCCGGCCCCGGCTCGCGTGCCGTCCGGGTCCCGGCTCGCGTGCCGTCCGGGTCCCGGCTCGCGTGCCGTCCGGGTCCCGGCTCGCGTGCCGTCCGGGTCCCGGCTCGCGTGCCGTCCGGATCGCGGGCCGTGCGCCGTCCGGATCGAGCGCTCCGGGCGGCACGGCAACCCGGCCCGGACCCCTGCCCAGCGGAACGCCGGCAGCAACGCCGGACCGGACTTCACCAGGAAATGATCTAGTCACACGACCAGTGGTGCCTATAGGTAAGCAGAGCAAAGGGGCCGCCGGGCGGGTTTCCGGGGTGTTGCCCGGGCGTTGCGAGGCGTTCATGATGAGCGCCATGCCGGGGCGCCCGACCATCTATGACGTGGCGCTGGAAGCGGGGGTGGCCGCTTCCACGGTTTCCCGTGCCTACTCCAAGCCGGGGCGGGTGCACGCGGACACCGCGCAGCGGATCTTCGCCGCGGCGGAACGGCTCGGCTATCGGGCCGCCCCCGCGCACGCCCGGCCGCCGGCCGAGCGGCAGAAAGCCATCGGGCTGGTCGTCGCGGACGTGACCAACCCGTTCTACGGCGACATCATCAAGGGCGCGTACGAGGCCGCGCGCGAGGCCGGCTACCAGCTGATCCTGACCCACACGAACGAGTCGCCGGAGGTCGAGCGGGAGACCATCGAGCACGAGCTGGCGCAGGTGGACGGGATCGTGATCGCGAGTTCCCGGATGTCCGACTCGTCGCTGCGGATGGTCGCCAAGCAGAAGGCCGTGGTGCTGCTCAACCGGATGATCCCCGAGGCCAGCTGCGTGCTCAACGACAACGACCGGGGGATCCGGCTGGCCGCCGAGCATCTGGCCGCGCTGGGCCACGACCGGATCCTCTATCTGGGCGGGCCGCAGGCGAGCTGGTCGGACGGCGTGCGCTGGCGTGCGCTGCGGGAGGCGGCCGCCGATCTGGGGCTGGAGGCGCGGCGGGTCGGGCCGAACGAGCCGAACGTGCTGGCGGGCCTGAGCGCCGCGCGCCGGGTCGCGCACCTGGAGGCGACGGCGGTGATGGCGTACAACGATCAGCTGGCGATCGGCATCGTGAAGGGCCTGCGCAAGCTCGACGTACGGGTGCCGGAGGAGGTGAGCGTGGTCGGTTTCGACGACATCACGTACGCCGAGCTGATCGAACCGCAGCTCACCACGGTCGCGTCGCCGCTGTACCGGATGGGCTTCACCGGCGTGCAGAACTGCATCGCGGTCGCCCGTGGCGCCGTGCCGAAGGGCCCGCCGCTGGTGCTGCCGATGCGCCTGGTCGTCCGGCAGTCGACGAGTCAGCGCAGCCGGAACAGCATCTCGCCGGCCCGCGGCACCACGAGGCCGTCGAAGCCTGCCACGTCGATCGTGTCGGGATCGCGGTAGCCCAGGTTCACCGACCGGCACACGGATTCGGGGATCGACGTGGCGAGCGTGACGTTCACCCGGAGCGTCTCTACACCCGTGGAGGCGTCGTATGTGCCGGCCCCGCGCAGGTGTGTGGAGTGCGCGAGGACCCCCCAGTGCACGTGCGAGAACCGGTCCCACTGCTTCACGAAGTAGTCCCGGCAGTGGTAGCCGACCTCGTGGATCTGCGGGTGGCTGTCGGCCAGTGAACGGATGTGCGGGGCGTACAGGATGACCTCGCCGCCGTCCGCGACCACCGGCTCCACCTTGTAGAAGCCCTTGGCGCCGGTCCAGATCTCCGAGTACATCGGCGGGACCAGCGACAACACCCGGTCGACCGGCTCGTCCAGATAGGTCACGTGGGTGGCCGCGCTGACAGCGGCGGCGTCCGCCCACGACGAGACGCAGTCACCGAAGGACACCGAGTGCAGCGCGCCGGCAGAGGAGTGGGCGGTGACGACGCTCAACGCGAACTTGAGCGAAGGGATCAGCGCCGCGCCGTCGTCGATCAGCGCCCGTACCGGCGTGGTCCCGGTGGTCCCGATGATCTCGGCCGACGTGATCAGCGCGCCCAGCCAGTGCGAGACGTCGATGATCTCCTGGCCGGCCACGCCGGGGAAGAAGTACTTGTTCCCGCCGGACATGCCGACCACCTCGTGCGGCAGCACCGGCCCGACGACCAGCGCGATGTCGTGCTCGACGACCGCCCGGTTGAGCCGCACCCGCACGTCGCCGCGCATCATCCCGCCGGACAGTTCCTCGATCCGGGACGACGGGATGGTGCCGAGATCCGCGAAGGCCGACGGGTTCCACCACTCGTGGTTGAGGACCACGGTGCCGGGATAGGGCCCGCCCACGTGGTCGTCGAGTGAGGTCATCGCGCCGTGGGTGCCGAGGGCGATGAGCACGGTCAGCCGGGACACGCGCCCGTGCAGCGCCCGGTGCACAGCCCCGACGAGCAGCGGCAGCGGGCAGACCCGGGTCGCGTCCGGCACCAGCACGCAGACGCTACGGCCGTCGAATGCCGGGTCGGCCAGGCTCTCCCCGACGAAGGCGATCACTTCGTCGTCGGTGAGGACGCGGTCGGGTCCACCCGCGCGGGTCACGAGATCCGTCCCGCCAGGAAAGAGACGGCCCACTTGTACGAGATGCGATGCGATTCCGCCTTCGAGGCGACGCTCGGCTCGTCCACCTCGATCATGAAGTCGCCGTCGTAGGAAGCGGGGATCGCGTCCAGGACGGCCTGGAAGTCGACGACGCCGAGGCCCGGTTCGGCCCACAGCCGCTTGGTGGCCGCCAGCTCCGGATAGCTCAGCTCGGGCAGCCCCTGCAAGGGGAACACGTCCTTGATGTGGATCCCGCCCAGCCGGTCGGCGTAGCGCCGGATGAACGCCGCCGGATCGACTCCCGCCCAGGCCAGGTGGCCGGTGTCCGGGCCGGCGCCGATGACGTCCGGGCCCAGGTCGTCGAGCAGTCTGGTGATCTCGTCGCCGGTCTCGAAGACGCCACCCACGTGGGAATGATGCAGCGGCCAGAGGCCTTCCGCCCGGAGAACCCGGCAGACCGTGCCGACGTTGTCGATGGCCCGGTCGAGCCGCCCGGCGTCGAAGTCCGCGCCGACGGCGGGCCGGGCGATCCGGGCCGGCAACGCCATCGACGACACCATCGTGCGGTCCAGTCCGAGGGCGACCTGCTGCCCCGCGAAGTGCCGCGCCCGCTCGACCTCCGCCGCCATGTCCACGGTCTCGTCGAAGGGGGAGTTGAACAGGCTCAGCGCGGGGGCGAGGCCGAAGCCGGCGATCCACTCCCGGTACTCGTCGACCGTCATGCCGTCCGGGACGTCGGCCTTGGTCGCAGTGAAGCCGATGGCCTGGAAGTCCCGGAAAGCCTCCTCGAAGACCTCGCGGGTCTTGCCCGCCTTGGACCAGTACGGGATCGGGTTGGCGGCGATGCGGCTCACGAGAGGGTCACCGGCCTCCCGGTGCGGGCCGACTCGTAGACGCCGGTGACCACGCCGATCGAGCGGCGGTTGGTGGCCAGGTCCACCCGGACCTCCTCGGCGCCGTCCAGGGCGGCGAGGAAGTTCAGGTATTGCGACTTGTGGGCGTCCGACAGCATGCCGGGATCGCTGCCCGCGGTGGGGACCTCGCGTGCTGTGTTCGTACCCATCAAACGCTCCTCAGGGGTTTGCCCCTCGGCCGTGACCTGGAAGAACACCAGCTGATCGTTGTCGATGACGGCTGAGCCGCGGTCGCCGTGGACCTGCAGCCGCGCGCTCAGCCCAGGGTAGGCCGCGGTGGTCGCGTGGAGCATGCCGATCGCGCCGCTCTCGAAGCGCACGACCGCGGCGGCGACGTCCTCCACCTCGATCCGCTCGTGCGCCAGCGTGCCGGTGTACGCGAACACCTCGACCGGCCGGCCCAGCGCCGCGACCAGCAGATCCACCGTGTGCACGCCCTGGTTCATCAGCGCGCCGCCGCCGTCCAGCGCCCACGTGCCGCGCCAGTCGCCGGAGTCGTAGTAGCTCTGCCCGCGCCACCAGTCGATCGACGCGATGCCCGAGGTCAGCCGGCCGAGCTCGCCGCGCGCGATGGCCCCGAGGACCTGCTCGGTGGACGGGTCGAAGCGGTGCTGCGAGATGACCGTGACCAGCTTCCCGGCCTTCTGCTGCGCGGCGATGATCTCGTCCGTCTTCTCGACCGTGATCTCAGCCGGCTTCTCGACGATCACGTCCTTGCCGGCTTCGAGCGCCTCGATCGCCAGCTCACCGTGCTTCCCGGTCGGCGTGCAGACCACCACGACATCGATCTCCTGCGTACGCAGGGCGTCGGTCAGGCCGGCGTACGGTTTCCCGCCGTGTTTCGCCGTCAGCTCCTGCGCCTTAGACAGGTCGACGTCGGCGACCGCCACCAGCTCGATCTGATCGGCCAGCTGCGAGATCACCTTGCCGTGGTGCTTGCCGATCACCCCGGCGCCGGCCACTGCGAACTTACGCATACTCGATCCCCTCAGCGGTGAGCAGGCCGGTGAACGCCCGGCACGCCCGACGGAAGTTGTCCGGCCCGGAGAAGCCGCCGGCGGCGTGCCCCTCGGCCAGGTGCGGCTCGAGCGAGAAGAACCCGTCGAACCCGTCGTGGCGCAACGCCCGCAGGGTGCGTGCCACCTCGCCGTCGCCCTCGCCGGCCGGGACGACGGTGCCGTCGGCGAGCAGCGCGTCCTTGATCTGCACGTACTCCAGGTGCGGTCGCAGGACCGCGTACCCGTCGGTGTAGGGCTTCACGCCGACCTGTACGAAGTTCGCCGGATCCCAGGCCAGGCGCAGGTGCGGCGAGCCGACCGAGCGGACGATGTCCAGGCAGCGCCGCGGGATGTCGCCGTAGATCTCCTTCTCGTTCTCGTGCAGCAGGATCAGGTCGGCCTCCTCGGCGACCCGGGCCAGCGCCCGCATCCGGTCGATCACCTCGGCCCGTTTGTCGTCGGGATCGGTGCCGGGCCGCTGGAAGAAGGAGAAGATCCTGATGTACGGGGCCCCGAGGAAGTGCGCGACCTCGGCGGCGTGGCGCATGCGCTCCAGGTGCGGCGCGAAGTCCTCGTCGATGAAGATCTTGCCGATCGGCGAGCCGATGCTGGACGTCCCGATCCCGTGCCGGTCGAGCGTCTCCTTCATCGTGCGGAGCTGCTCGTCGTCCAGGTCGAGGATGTTGACGCCCCAGGCGCTGCGTACCTCGATGTATCTCAGGCCCAGCTCCTTCGCCACCTCGCACTGCTCCTCGAGGTCGGTGGAGATCTCGTCGGCGAAGCCGGACAGAGTCCACATGGGACTTACCTCCTATTGGCGGTAGAGCTGGTCGATGAGCCGGAGGCTGCGGGCGCCCTCGGCCGGCCCGATCCAGAACGGCTCCGGATCGTGCAGGGTGCGGTAGAAGTCGGCGATCAGCAGCTCGTGCGAGGCGCCCCAGTAGCTCTTGCCGCCGGTGACGCGGCGCTCCTCGACGTGCTCGACCCGGCCGTCGCGGTGGGTGATGGTCAGGCCGTCCCGGATGAGCAGGGTCGCCTCGGCGGTGACGATCTCGATGGTGACGGGGGAGTCGACGGCGTTGGTGGTGGTCGCGTAGAGCACCGACGTGCCGCCGCCCGCGTGGGTCAGCCGCGCGTGGGCCGTGTCCTCGACGTCGATGCCCGTCACGTCGCCGTAATGTCCGACATGACCGCGGATTGACGTGACGTCGCCGAGCAGCCACTCCAGCAGGTCCAGGGTGTGGATCGCCTGGTTGATCAGCACGCCGCCACCAGAACGAACGTTCTTTCCTCGCCAGGGCGCCGCGGCGTAGTAAGTGGCGTCCCGGTGCCACATCACGGTCGCGCTTGCGCTGCTCCCGGGCGTGATCAACTTCTTCGCCGCCTCGACGGAGGCGTTGTAACGATTTTGCAGGCAGACGCCGACCCTGCGGCCCTCGGCCGCGGCGATCACCCGTTCGGCGGCCTCGACCGTGTGCGCCACCGGCTTCTCCAGGAGCACGGCCACCCCGCGCTCGAGGCAGTCGACGGTGATGTCGGCGTGCGTGTCGTGCGGAGTGCAGACGTGCGCGACGTCCGGGCGTACGTCAGCCAGAAGCTCTTTGTAGTTGTGGGTTGCCGTGCCCACCAGCTCGACTCCGGGCAACCCGGCGATCGCGGCCAGATGCACCCGGGAGATCTCGCCCAGGCCGATCACCACCGTCCGCGTCATCTACTTGACCCCGCCCGCGGTCAAGCCGCCCACCAGGTAACGCTGGAACACCAGGTAGAGGATGACCACCGGCGCCGCGCAGATCAGCGCCGCCGCCATCATCTGCGAGTACACCGGCAGTGCGCCGCCCTCCTGCGCCGACCCGAAGAACGACAGCGCGACCGCGGCCGTGTGCGTCTCGGGGCGGGTGAGCACCGAGGCGAAGAGCACGTCGTTCCAGCCGAGCAGGAAGGCGAAGATGCCGGAGACCACGATCGCCGGCAGGCTCAGCGGGATGATGATCCGCCACAGGATCGTGATCGTGGAAGCGCCCTCGGTGCGTGCCGCCTCCTCCAGCTCGCGCGGCAGGCCACGCAGGTAGGTGACCATCACCCAGGTGGAGAACGGCAGGGCGAAGGTGAGGTACGCGACGAACAGGCCCCAGCGCGTGCCGATCACCGTCAGGCCGAGGTAGTTGCCGGCCGAGCTGAACAGCACGAACACCGGCAGCAGCATCAGCGTGCCCGGGATGCTCTGCAGCCCGACCAGGCCGCGCAGGATCGTGAGGCGGCCGAAGAACGTGTAGCGGACCAGGACGTACGCGGTGGTCGTACCCAGCAGAGCGGAAGCGACGGCGGTCACCGCGCAGACGATCAAGCTGTTGACGATGCCGGTGGACAGGTCCGCGGTCGTCCAGATCTTGGTGTAGCTCTCCGCGGTGAACGAGCTCGGCCAGAACTCGCCGCTCGCCACCCCGACGTCGGAGTTCAGCGACGCCAGGACGATGTACGCCAGCGGCACCAGCACCATCGCGCAGAGCAGCACGGTGAAGACGGCCAGCAGCGGGCGGGGGAGGAGGCGCTGCGCCTCTGCCTGGGCGCTCATTTGTCCACATCCAATCGGACGGCCCGCAGGTAGGCGTACAGCGGGATCGCGATCAAGACCAGCGAGAGGACGGCCATCGCCGCGCTCAGGCCGAACCGCAGACCCTGGAAACTGGTCACGTAGACCAGCATCGGCATCACGTTGACGTCGTCCGGGGCGGGCGCGCCGAACAGCACGAACGGCAGCGTGAAGTTGTTGATGTGGTTCAGCGTGGCCAGCAGGCAGGCGAGCAGCACCGGGCCGCGCAGGTACGGCAGGATCACCCGGGTCAGCTTCGGCCACCAGGTGGTCCCGTCCACCGCCGAGGCCTCGTGCACCTCGTTGTCCACCGACTGCAGGCCGGCCAGCGCCATCAGGTAGATGAACGGCCACGCCGCCCAGATCTCCACCAGCACCAGCGTCCAGTACGAGTTCGAGCCGCTCAGCCACAGCGTGCTCCCCAGCCCGAGGGTCTCGTTGACGATGCCGTCCGGCTGGAGCATGGTCCGCCAGACCGAGGCCACCACGAACGACGGCAGCACGTACGGGATGAGGAAGACCGCCCGGACCAGCGCCCGCCCCCGGTACGCGTTCTGCGTGACCAGGGCGGCGGCGATCCCGATCGGCACCGTGACCGCGGTCGACAGCACCGCGAAGGACACGCTGAGCCAGATCGACTTCGGCAGGCCGGACTCGAACGACTCGACGTAGTTGCCGATCCCGATGAACGGGGCCTCGACCCACCGCCGCAGCGTGTACTGGTCCAGATCGATGAACGAGATCCAGATCGCCAGCAGGAGCGGGATCAGGATGATCAGCGTCATCAGGAGCCCGCCGGGGGTGAGGAGCCACAGCGGACGCTGCAGCTCGCTCACCTTCTTCCGGGACGCCATCTACTTGGCCCGGTCCAGGGACGACTGGGCCTTCTTCTGAGCTTCGGCGATGCGGGTGTCGAGCGTTGCGGCACTGACCGGGCCCTTGGCCAGGTCGGGCAGCGTCTGCACCGCGACGTTGGTGAGCGCCAGCTGGATGTCCGCCCAGGCGCCGGTGAACGGTGTCGCCACCGACTTCTGCGCCGCCTCGGTCAGTGGGGCCAGCTTCGGGTCCGACTTCAGGGTCTCCAGCGCGGCGGCGTTGGCCGGCAGGTTGCCGAACTTCTTGTAGTAGTCCAGCTGGACCTCCTGGTCGGTGACCAGCTTGACGTACTCGAACGCCAGGTCCTTGTTCTTGGAGTAGTCGGCGACCAGGAGGTTGTCGCCGGAGAGGATGCTGGCCGCCTCGACACCGTTGCCCGGCCGGCTGGTGGCGCCCGGCGGCACCGTCGGAAGCAGCGTGAACGCCCACTTGCCCTTGACCGCGCCGGAGTCCAGCGAGTTGACCGCGGTCGCCGTGGTCAGCGCGAAGTAGCCGGTCTTGCCCTTGGCGAACGCGGCGACCGCCTGCGGGTTGGTCCAGCCGATCGCGGCCGGGTCGACCACCTTGTCGGTGGTCAGCCAGCCGAAGTACGTCTCGTACGCCTTCTTCACGGTCGGGTCCTGCAGCTTGGCCGTCTTGCCGTCGACCAGCGGGTTGCCGGCCTGGGTCGACATCCCCCAGACAAACTTCCAAGGATCAAAATTGTCCTTGTACGCGATCGCCAGGCCGTACTGGTCGCCCTTGGTGAGCTGCTTGGCCTGTGCCGTCAGCTCATCCCACGTGGTGGCGGGCTTGTCGATCCCGGCCGCCTTGAGCAGCTCGGTGTTGTAGGCCATCACGAACGGCCGGCTCACCCACGGGATGCCGACCTGGTTCTGCTCGTCCGGACCGGAGATGCCGAGCGTGGCCGGCACGAACTTCTCCTTGCCGCCGAGCTTCTTCCACTCCTCGTCGCCCAGCTTCACGAAGGCGCCCGTCGAGTAGGCGGTCGGCGTGAACGTCGTGCCCACCGCGTACACATCGGGGCCGGAACCGGCGACCACCGAGGTCTGGATCTTCGTCAGCTCGTCGTTCGCGGAGGCGAACTGCTCGAACTTCACCTCGGCGCCGGTCTGCGCCTTGAACTTCTCGCTGATCGACTTCTGCCAGGCCGCGAACTCCTCCGGATACTGGGTGTTCGCGCCGATCAGGACGTTCAACGTCTTGCCCGCGCCGCCGCCACCCTCGTCATCGCCGCCGCCGCAGGCCGTCAGCGCGGCGACCAGCACGGTGGCGCCGGTCAGGGCTATCGCTCTTCCGAAACGCATCGCTCGTATCTCCGTTCTGGGGCCGCTTTTCTCGGCGGCAGTGATTCGCATCACTGTTACGAGTTGGTTTCCGAGAAGGCAATTGGTTGCCAAGAGTTGCCGCGCCGTCGATGGCAACAGATGGCAACCGCTTGCTGTGCGTTCTCGGACGGCCGGAGGCTCGGGCTCATGCCCGCACTCGCACCGCACCCCGATCGGCTGCTGCCCGCCGACCCGGCCGTCCGATCGATCGCCCGGCGCCTCTACGAGGCGGTCGCGACGTTGCCGATCGTGTCGCCGCACGGGCACGTCGACCCGCGGATGCTGCGCGACGACACACCGTTCGCCGATCCCGCTTCGCTGTTCATCAAGCCGGACCACTACGTGACGCGGCTGCTGCATGCGGCCGGGGTGCCGCTGTCATCGCTGCTGGGCGACGCCGACCCGCGCTCGGTGTGGCGGCTGTTCTGCGAGCACTGGCACCTGTTCCGGGGCACGCCGGTGCGTTACTGGTTCGAAAGCGAGTTGTCGGAGATCTTCGGGATCGCCTCGCGCCCGTCTGCGGACAATGCGGACATTCTGTACGACCAGATCGAGGCGTTGCTGCGGTCGCCCAGCCATCGGCCGCAGGCGCTGCTGTCCCGCTTCGGCATCGACTTCCTGGCGACCACCGACGACCCGTCCTCCGACCTGGCCGACCACGCCGCGCTGCGCACCCTCCCGACGCGTGTGGCGCCCACGTTCCGGCCCGACCGCTACCTGGAGCTCGGCGCCCCTTCCTGGCCGTCGGTCGTCAAGGAGCTCGGCGGCGACGTCGGGTCCTATGCGGGTTACCTTGCGGCTCTGGAGGAGCGCCGCCGGCATTTCGTCGCGCACGGCGCCGTGTCGGCAGACCACGGCCACGTCGACGCGGGCACCACACCGCTGTCGCCTACCGAGGCCGGCCGCATCTACCGTGCCGCCCTCTCATCGGACATCACGGAAGCGGAAGCTGTCGCCTTCCGGCGGCACATGATGTTCGAGATGGCGCGGATGTCCTGCGACGACGGACTGGTCATGACGCTGCACCCCGGCGTCTACCGCAACCACCACTCGGAGTCGCTCGCCCGCTTCGGCCCCGACACCGGGCACGACATCCCGGTAGCCGTCGAATACACCCAGGCGTTACGGCCGCTGCTCGACCGGTTCGGCACGCACCCCGGGTTTCATCTGGTGCTGTTCACCGTGGACCCGGACGTCTACAGCCGGGAGATCGCCCCGCTGGCCGGCTTCTATCCCGCGGTCTACGCCGGCGCGCCGTGGTGGTTCCTGGACAATCCGACGGAGATCCGGCGCTACCAGCGGGCGGTGACCGAGACCGCCGGCTTCGGCAAGCTGTCCGGTTTCATCGACGACACCCGAGCCTTCTGCTCGATCCCCGCCCGCCACGACATGTCCCGCCGCCTGGACGCCGGCCACCTCGCCGAACTGGTGGCCGCCCACCGCCTCGCCCCCGACGAGGCCGAGGAGCTGATCATCGACCTGGTGTCCCACCAGCCCCGCCGCGTCTTCAAGATCAGCTGAGGTCAGCCCCCGCTCATCAGCCCGCCGCCTTCCGCACCAGTTCGCCGATCCGCGCCTCAACCTCCGGCGTCAGCTTCGTCACGGCGAAAGCGGTCGGCCACATCTCCCCGTCGTCGAGATCGGCCAGATCGTTGAAGCCGAGCGTCGCGTACCGGGTGTCGAACTTCTTGGCCGGCTGCAGGAAGCACAGAACCTTCCCATCCTTGGCATACGCGGGCATGCCGTAGTAGGTCTTCGGCGTCAGCCCCGGCGCATGCTCCTTGACGATCCGGTGGACCCCTTCGGCGAGCGCCCGGTCCGCGTCGGGCAGCTCGGCGATCTTCGCCAGCAGCTCCGCCTCCGGGTCACCCTTCTTATCTCGGGGACGCTTCGCAGCCTTCAGCTCCTGAGCGCGTTCCTTCATCGCGCTGCGTTCCTCCGCGCTGAAGCCGTCGTAGCTCTCGTCACTCTTCTGCTTGCCCGTCATGGTCATCTCCCAGCTCGTCTCCGCCTCATGCTAGGGAGTCCCTGGCCTGCAGACTTCTCGAATCGTGACCGGTGTCAGCGGCCCTGCGACGGCACCAGCCCCGGAACATACTTGCGGCGCAGCCGACGCCAGACGCTCCTGGCGTTCCATCGGCCGAGCACTTGAAAGACCTCACCGGTCTCCACGTGCGTGAGCCACGTGCGCCCGGTCGTGTCGAGAAAGCGCACCGCGTAGGTGGGCAGCAACTCGTCCAGCGGCACCAGCGGCACCTCCACCGTGATCTCCCGCCGCGGTCGCACCCGCGTGAACACCGCGGACCGGTGGACGATCACCGACCGTGCCACCGACCGATGTGGATCCTGCACCAGCACCCGCACGTACCGGATGGCTTTCTCCGACCGATTGACCACCACGATCTCGGCCGCGTCCTCGCCGGTCCGCAACTCGCACTCGACCTGCGCGGCCTTCTCCCGCACCCGCTGCTGCCGATCCTGGACCAGCACGGCCGCCGCCGCCCCGAACGCCGCAGTGGTCCCCACCGCCGCGATCCAATCCGGAACGTTCCCCCAGTCCACCATTCACACCCTCCTCATCCGACGGTAGGCGCGAAGTCAATCGCCCGCCGCCATCACGCCCGCCGCCATCACGGCCGTCGCCA
>NZ_BSTL01000002.1:74340-297571 GCF_030269485.1 Actinoplanes sp. NBRC 103695
ACATCACGCTTGCTGGCATCACGCTTGCTGGCATCACGCTTGCTGGCATCACGCTTGCTGGCATCACGCTTGCTGGCATCACGCTTGCTGGCATCACGCTTGCTGGCATCACGCTTGCTGGCATCACGCTTGCTGGCATCACGCCTGCCGGCATCACGCCCGCCGCCGTCCGCAGTCGGCTTGATCGCCTGCAACCCGCCGTCGGGCCGTTTGCCGCGACGCGGGGCGGCAAGCCCCGGCGTTTGCGGGCGCGCCGACCGCCTGGCTGTGCGACCGCCTGGCTGTGCGACCGTCAGCGGGGGCCTTGATCACCCGCCCAGCCGTCGATGTCCCGGTGGCGAAGCAGTCCGAAGGGGAGCGGAACCACCACCGCAGGGGGATGGTCGGCGGCGAAGACGCGGATGACCGGCTCGACACCGACCACCGCCTCGAGGATGTAGGTCATGAGTGCGGAGATTCCACGATCACGTAAGGGTCCGGTGGGTCCTGGGGCGGGTCGCCACGGAATCTCTCCACCAACGGCAGGTAGGGGACCGGGTCGACGATGTGAGGGACGGGCTCGTCGCAGGGGCGGAGAGGTGGCGCCGGGACAACCGTCCCGTCGGCGCCGATCGTGCCGAAGCGGTAGCCGTGGTCTTGCACCCCCTGGATGATCTCGGGCAGAGCCGTCACCACCGAGCGGCCGGATGGCGTGTCGACGTTGCCGTCGTGCAGCAGCAGGATCGCGCCGGGGGTCAGCCTCGTGAGAACCGCGTCCCGGATCTGTTCCGGCGTCGTCGCCGCATCCGAGTCGTCGGTGATCACGTGGACCGCGACGACCGTGTCGTAGCCGATCTCCGCCAGCCGTGCCAGCGTCGTGTCGTCGGCGTCCAGGAAGGGTGGCCGCATCCCGCGGAAAGGCATCCGCGCGCCTGCCTCCCGGAGCACCGCCTCGGTGTCGAGCATCTCCGCACGCACCGCCGCAGGGGTCAGCTTGGTGAGGTTCGGATGGTGATAGGTGTGGTTGAAGACCTGGTGCCCCTCGCGCGCTTGAAAGGCGACGAGGTGCGAGTTGGCCGCCGCCCGCATCCCGACGTCGAAGAAGGCCGCCGGAATCGCGTGCCGCCGCAGGATCTCCAACGTGCGGGGCCGGAAGGCCGACGGACCGTCGTCGAAGGTCAACGCCACCCAGCGATCGCGCGAGATCAAAGGCTCGGCCACGGCGCCGCCCAGCGTTCGGAGGGAGGCGGCGCCGCCCAGCGTTCGGAGGGAGGCGGCGCCGCCCAGCGTTCGGAGGGAGGCGGCGCCGCCCAGCGGCCGGAGCAGGTCAATGCCGCCAGAACCGTAGAGAGGTCGATGCGGCCCGGCGTGGGGGCTAGGTCAGTGCCGCTCGGCATGTGGGGAAGGTCGGCCATGGTCAGGGCTTGGGGTCGAGGAGGCCGAGGCGGCGGGCGACCGCGGCGGCCTCGACGCGGTTGGCGACGTTGAGCTTGGCGATGATGCGGGACACGTGGACGCTCGCGGTCTTGGGGGAGATGTAGAGCTGTTCGGCGATGCGGCCGTTGCTCTGGCCCTCGGCCACGAGGCGCAGGACCTCGCGCTCGCGCGCCGTCAGGATCTCGGCCCCCGGCTGCGTGGCCGCACCCGGACGCAGGCCCAGCCGCTGTGCCAGCGTCGCGGTCCGCGCCAGCAGCGGGGTCGCCCCCAGAGCGCCGGCGATCTCCGCGGCCTCCTCGATGGCCGCGGCGGCGTCGGCCCGGTCGCCGGTGCCGGCCACCGCCTCGGCCAGGTTGAGCAGGGCGACCGCGAGCTGAAAGCGCTGGCCGTCGGCGCGCCACTCGGCGACTGCCTCGCGCCAGCTCTGCGGGTCGTGGCTCAGGGTGGCCCGCACCTGCGCCTCGTAGGCCCGGTCGACCGCGTAGGTGACCTTCGTCCAGCGGGCCCGCAACTCGACCAACTCGCTCAGCTGCGGGTCGTTCAGCCGGTCGGCTGCTGTCGCCGCCGCGGCGATCACCGGCCAGCCGTAGCGGGGACGCTCGGTGATCACCGGCTCGGCCAGGGCGGCCTTGGCGGCCATCCGGATCATCGCGTCGTCGCCGAACTCGAACGCGCACAGGATGCGCAGTTCCAGAAGGTAGAGCCGCGGCTCCGCGCCCAGGTAGGGCTTGCTCAGGAAGCCGAACGCCCGGGTCAGCAGCGACTCGGCGCCCTCGTGCCCGCGGACCAGCCGCAGCCAGGACCGCAGCCGCAGCACCGGCAGGGCGAGCGTGCCGGGCGGGTCGAGCCGATTGGCCTCGGCCAGCCGCCGCTCGGCCTCGTCCCAGTCGCCCAGCGCGATTTCCGCCTCGGCGTAGTTCGCCAGCAGGAACACGCCCGTCGTCCGGCTGATGCCGACCTTGTCCGCGTACGGCACGCCTTCCCACGCCGCGTCGGCGGACTCGAGGTAGCGGCCCGTCTCGAACAACCTGTCCGAGATGTTGACCAGCGCATAGGCGAGGTTTTGCTGGTCGCCGGTCCGCCGCGCGGTGTCGGCCGCGGTGCGGATCACCGGCAGCGCCTCCTCGACCGAGATGCCACCCGCGCACAGCCGCCCGTACGTGATCGTCGCCGCCACCTGCGCCGCGATGTCGCCGAGGTCGGCGGCCGCGGTCATCGCCTCCTGTGCGACGTCAACGGCCAGGTCCTCGTCCGCCCGGTGCAGTGCCTGCGCGACGTCGGCCAGGATTTTCACGCTCTCGGCCGTGTGCGGCTGGCCCTGCAGGACGCGGTAGGCCTCCTGCGACTCGGCCGCGCCGTCGCTCTTGCCGGCGTTCTGCAGGAGCTTGGATCGCCGGACCAGCAGCCGGGCGGCCCGTAGCGGCTCACTGTCGCAGTCGATGCCGGCCAGCGCGTGCTTGGTGAGGCTCAGCGCCCGCATCGTCTCGCCCGCGTCGATGGCGACCAGGGCCGCCTGCTCGAGCAGGTCGACGTGGCAGGTGCCGAGCAGCGTCTTGGACTCGGGCACCTGCTCCCACAGCTGCAGCACCCGGTCGAGCAGGCGGGCCTGCTCGCCGTAGGCATATCGCCGCCCCGCGTCGTCGGCGGCCACCCGTGCCGTGACCAGCGCGCGCGGATGGTCGTTGGCGGCATGCCAGTGGTGGGCGATCTCGGCGGGCGCCCGGCCGATCGGCACCAGCCCGGGCTCGGCCTCGATCACCTCGGCGTAGCGCCCGTGCAGCCGGGCGTGCTCGCCGGGCAGCAGGTCGTCGTGCACCGCCTCGCGCACGAGGGCGTGGCGGAACTCGTACTCACCGGAGGTGTCGACCACGATCAGCTGGGCGGCGACCACCGCCCGCAGCGCCGACTCGAGCTCGGCCTCGGGCACCCCGGCCACCCGGGTCAGCAGCCCATGACCGAAGCGGGTGCCGCCGACCGCGGCCACCCGCAGCACCCGCTGGGCCGGCTCGGACAGCTGGTCGACCCGGGCGAGCAACAGGTCGCGCAGGTTGTCGGAGATGTCGCCGCACTCGTCGCCGGACGCGGCGATCTGCTCGATGAAGAACGGGTTGCCCTGCGCCCGCTCGTTGAGCGTGTCGACCATGCCGGGCTCGGGCTCGGCGCCGAGCAGGTGACCCAGCATCTCGGCGGTGCCCTCGCGGTCGAGGCGATCGAGCTCGAGCCGGAGCACGCCACGCACCCGGTCGAGCTCGGCGAGGAACGGCCGCAGCGGATGCCCCCGATGCATCTCATCCGTGCGGTAGGTGCCGATCAGCAGGACGTGTGGCAGGCGCGCGGCGCGCAGGAGGAACCCGATCAGGTCGCGGGTGGACCGGTCGGACCAGTGCAGGTCCTCCAGGACCAGGACGAGCGGCTGCCCGTCGGCGAGGCGGCCGAACAGGGTCGCCACCGCCTCGAACACATGCCCGCGGCGGGCGTCGCCACCCGACTCGGGCGGGCCGAGCTCGGGCAGCAGGCGTACGAAATCTTGCTCGCGTCCTTGGAGCACCCCGGTGCCGTCGCGCTGGATCAGCTCACGCAGCGCCCCGACGAACGGCGCGTAGGGCAGGCCCTCCTCGCCGAGCTCCAGGCTGTTGCCGGTGAGAACGTGGGCGCCGTCCGCGGCCGCGCCACGGACGAACTCCTCGATCAGCCGGGTCTTGCCCACCCCCGCCTCGCCGCCGACCAGAACGGCCGACGGCTCGGCGCTGCGGGTGCGTTTCAGGGCGTCGCGCAGGACCGCCAGATCAGCCTCTCGGCCGACCAGGACGTCGGTGCTCCGCACGGTCGCCGTCATGAGATCGAGCATGCCATGGGGGTACGACCGATTTATGGCCTCGTGGGAGGCCCCGGTGGCAGCGCTCATGGCTGGGCCGGCGCTCGAACCGCCGCGGCCCGGCGGGACGCCCGGCCGAAGCGGCGATGACGCCCCGCCGGCGCCGCGGCGCGCGCGATGCTGTGGGCGGCGGCCTCGCGGCGGAGGTCGTCGGCACGCTGGTGATGCAGGTCCAGGATCGTCTGTGCGTCGGTGTAGGGAAACATCCGCGTGCTCCTTGCGTACTCGTCGTCTCTGGCTTTGAAGCTCTTGACGACGACTCTCCGCGTGAAGGCAGGCGGGGCGCATGGGGAACGACCCCTATGTTCGGGCGGGCGGCTACCTTACGGCGAGCTGCGGAGATGGATGGGCGGCGTAAGGGCCTTACTGCTCACCATTACACTTCCGGGTATGGCAAAACCCGAGGAGAAGGTGTCGTTCGGCACCCGGCTCAAGCAGATCGGCCAGGTCTTCGCCTTCACCGCGAAACAGGACAAGTGGTTCGTCCCACTCCTGATCGCGGCGGTGCTGATCCCGCTCGCGCTGACGGTGCTGTTCTTCCTGCTCGGGTTCGGCTGGATCGTCTTCCCGCTCGGCGTGATGATCACCCTGTTGGCCGCGCTGATCGTGCTCAACCTGCGCTCCAACGCGGCGATGATGAACGTCGCCGAAGGGCAGCCCGGCGCGGCGGCGCAGATCGTGGAGAACATGCGCGGCGACTGGCGGGTACGCGCCGCGGCCAGCTCGACCACCCAGTTCGACATGGTGCACGTGGTGGTCGGCCGGCCCGGCGTCATCCTGCTCGGCGAGGGCCAGCCGCAGCGCGTGCGCACCCTGCTCGGCCAGGAGAAGCGCCGCCTGTCCAAGGTCATCGGCAAGGCGCCCATGTACGACTACGTGGTCGGCCAGGGCGAGGGTGAGCTGTCCGTACGCAAGCTCCGCACGACCTTCATGCGGCTGCCCCGGAACCTCACCGGCAAGGACGTGAACGCCCTGGACAAGCGTCTCTCGGCGCTGATGGCGCGGCCGCAGATGCCGAAGGGCGCGATCCCCAAGAACATGCGGCCGTCGAAGGGCCAGTTCCGCCAGCAGCGCCCGCGCTAGGGCTTTTTCTTGAGGACGACGACCGAGCCCGCCCAGCGGTCATGCCATCCGCGGCGGGCCTGGTCCATGATCACGGCCGGGATGAGCAGGGCCAGCAGTACGGCCCGTAGCAGCCCCTTGGCCAGGCCGATCGCACCGCCGTCCTCGATCGAGACGCACCGGATGCCGGCCAGCGCCATGCCCGGCGTCTGTCCGAAGAGGCCGATGAAGAACGTGTTCATCAGCACGAGAACGGCGACCGGCGGCCAGGCCACCCCGCGCGGGTCGGCGACCAGGCTGCCCACCAGCAGGCACAGCGCCCAGTCGATCATCAGCGCGGCGAAACGCCTGCCGAACCCCGCGAGCAGGGTGGACTCCGGGTCGAACGCGGGTGGGGTGGAATTCGCGCGAGCTGCCACGAGAGACCACGCTACCGGGGTACCCTCCGGGAGGTCGCGGCAGATCACAGGCCCCGTAACACGGCGGAAACAATAGGGATACGCCTGGGCAACTCCGCACCCATACCGTCGCGACCAGTTCGAATTTTCCTGCGCCAGGAGGACGTGTGTTCGCCAATCCCGAGGAACTCCTGCGATACCTCAAGGACGAGGACGTCAAGTTCGTCGACGTACGCTTTTGCGATCTGCCGGGTGTCATGCAGCACTTCAACATCCCGGTCGAGTCGTTCGACGAAAGCGTCGTGACCGATGGTCTCGCCTTCGACGGATCCTCGATCCGCGGGTTCCAGGCCATCCACGAGTCCGACATGATGCTCCTGCCGGATGTCGCCACGGCGTTCATCGACCCGTTCCGCATCCAGAAGACGCTGGCCCTGAACTTCTTCATCCACGACCCGTTCACCCGCGAGGCCTACTCGCGTGACCCGCGCAACGTGGCGAAGAAGGCCGAGACCTACCTGGCCTCCAGCGGCATCGCCGACACCGCCTACTTCGGCGCCGAGGCGGAGTTCTACATCTTCGACTCGATCCGCCACTCCACCAGCGCGAACGAGTCGTTCTACCACATCGACTCGATCGAGGGCGCCTGGAACTCCGGCAAGGAGGAGGAGGGCGGCAACCGCGGCTACAAGACCGCGTACAAGGGCGGCTACTTCCCGGTCGCGCCGCTCGACCACTACTCCGACCTGCGCGACGCGATGGTCCGTCGCCTGATCGACGGCGGCTTCACCGTCGAGCGTTCGCACCACGAGGTCGGCACCGCCGGCCAGGCCGAGATCAACTACAAGTTCTCGACCCTGCTGCACGCCGGCGACCAGATGCAGATGTTCAAGTACATCATCAAGAACACCGCCTGGGAGCACGGCAAGACCGCGACGTTCATGCCCAAGCCGCTGTTCGGTGACAACGGTTCCGGCATGCACACCCACCAGAGCCTCTGGCTGAACGGCGAGCCGCTGTTCTACGACGAGACCGGTTACGCCGGCCTGTCGGACATGGCCCGCTGGTACATCGGTGGCCTGCTGCACCACGCGCCGTCGCTGCTGGCGTTCACCAACCCGACGGTCAACTCGTACCGGCGCCTGGTGCCCGGCTACGAGGCCCCGGTCAACCTGGTCTACTCGCAGCGCAACCGCTCTGCCTGCACCCGCATCCCGGTGACCGGCAGCAACCCGAAGGCCAAGCGCGTCGAGTTCCGCGTGCCGGACCCGTCGAGCAACCCGTACCTGTCCTTCTCGGCCCAGATGATGGCCGGCCTGGACGGCATCAAGAACAAGATCGAGCCGCCGGCGCCGATCGACAAGGACCTGTACGACCTGCCGCCGGAGGAGTGGGGCAACGTCAAGCAGGTGCCGGGCTCGCTGGACGCGGTGCTCAACTCGCTCGAGGCGGACAACGAGTTCCTCACCGCGGGCGGCGTTTTCACCGACGACCTGATCGAGACCTGGATCGACTGGAAGCGGGCCAACGAGATCGACCCGGTCCGCCTCCGCCCGACCCCGCACGAGTTCGAGATGTACTACAACGTCTGACCTGTAACGACCGCCGAGCCGTCGACCGCCCTTGCCGGGTGCGGTCGGCGGCTCGTCGCGTTGCGCGGTACCCGGCGCTCTATTGTGTAGCCGTGACTTTCCAGACCCTGCGCTGGCTCGACCTCGTATGCGCCGTGGCCATCCTCGCCGCCGGTGTGCTCCTGTTCCTGGTGCTGCCCTGGTCGGCGAAGGTCTGGGTCGCACCCGCCACCGCCTTCGCGGGCCTGCTCAACGCGCTTCTGTTCATGCTGCTGCGGCGCGTCGTGCGCGGGCGATCTCAGTCCGCCGCGGGGTCGTAGCGGTTGTAGACGCCGCTCATCGCGCCGTTCGGGTCGAGGCGGCGCAGGATGGCCTCGGCGATCTCCGCGAGCTGCTTGATCTGCTGCGGGCTCAAAGCGTCAATGACGTGGGTACGCACGGTAGCCGCATGCCCCGGCGCCGCCTCCTCCACTTTGGCCAGGCCGGCGTCGGTGAGCCGTGCGTTCGTGGCTCGCTTGTCCTGCGGGCACGGAAAGCGCTCGACCAGGCCGCGGTCCTCGAGCCGCTGCGCCACGTGGGACAGCCGGGGGAGCGTGGCGTTGGTCTGCCGGGCCAGCTCGGTCATCCGCAGGGTCCGCTCGGGCGCCTCGGAGAGCATCGCCAGCACGAAGTAGTCGTAGTGCGTCAGCCCCGCGTCGCGTAGCTGCCGCTCGAGCACGCCGGGCAGCAGCTCCACGACGGCCGCGAGGCGCACCCACGCGGCGAGCTGCTTGTCGTCCAGCCAAGGCGAGTCCATGGTCACATTCTCCCTCGAAAAGGTTGTCGCGACAACTTTACCCGTCTAGTGTCATAGTTGTAGCGACAACCAATACTCCAGGGAGCACATCATGAGCCACGTCAGCATCCTCGGCACCGGCAACATGGGCCCGGCGATCGCCACCATCGTCACCAAGGGTGGTAACACGGTCGAGCTCTTCAACAGCTCCGACACGAGCAAGCCGGTCACCGGCGACATCGTGGTGCTCGCGGTGCCGTACGCGTCGGTGGCGCAGATCCTCTCCGAGCGCGCCGACCAGCTGGCCGGCAAGATCGTCGTGGACATCACCAACCCGCTGAACTTCGAGACCTTCGACGGCCTGACCGTCCCCGCCGACAGCTCCGCCGCCGCCGAGATCGCCGCGAAGCTGCCGCAGTCCCGGGTGCTCAAGGCCTTCAACACCAACTTCGGCGCCACCCTGGGCAGTGGCACGGTCGGCACCGAGCCCACCACGGTCCTCATCGCCGGCGACGACGCCGAGGCCAAGGCCCTCCTGGCCGGCATCGTGTCCGCGGCCGGCCTCAAGGCCATCGACGCCGGCTCCCTGAAGCGGGCCCGCGAACTGGAGGCGCTCGCCTTCCTGCAGATCACACTGGCCGCCGGCGAGAAGATCAGCTGGACCGGCGGCTTCGCCGTCATCTCCTGACCGCCCGCCCCTGTGGACAGCCACCCGAAAATGTCGTAGCCCCGCGCTACATTCCGACCCACCCAGTGCCGGGGTGGGGGAGGTGGCGGTGCCCGGCCCACGCGAAGCGAAAGGCCGCGACTCGACAGAGCCGCGGCCTTTCGAGCACCTAGGATCGGCGACCATGGTCCGCACCACGCCGCCCCGCCCGCTGGACGTCGCCGCCCTCTTTCCCGAGCTGCGCGACCACTCGACGACCGCCACCCGCCTGCACCCCCGCCCCGGCGCCGCCACGCCCGCCGACAGCTCGGTCGGTGGCCCGCTGCTCTGGCCCGCCGACGAGCCGTGGCCGGTGTGCACCGACGGCCGCGACCACGAGGTCTTCGACCTGTTGACCCCGGCGACGGTCCGGCTCAAGCGGCGGATCTACGCCGCGGCGCAGGCACGTGCCGACGCGACCGGCGTTCCCTACTTCCTGACCGACGAGGAGCGCACGCAGCTGCCGGATCTGGACTTCTCGGAGCCGACGAGCCTGCTCGACCAGCCGATCCCCCTGGTGCCGGTGGCTCAGCTGTACCGCCGGGACGTCCCGGACTTCGCCGGTCCGGACGGCACCGATCTGCTGCAGGTGCTGTGGTGCCCGCACCTGCATCCGGATGACGGCTACAACCCGCGGGTCCGGCTGTACTGGCGGCGCAGCGCCGACGTCGGCCGGACTCTGGACGCGCCGGACGAACCGGCCGTGGTGCACGAGGATTCCCTGCCGACGCCCTGCGTCGTCCATCCGGAGCAGATTCGCGAATACCAGTACGGCGCGCTGCTGCCCGAGGACCTCGACGCCCGGATCTCCGCGTGGGAGGAGGCGCGGGAAGACGAGTACGACTACCAGTCCGACCTGTCGCTGGCGCCCGGCTGGAAGGTGGGTGGCTTCGCGAGCTGGTCGTTGAGCGACCCGCAGCCGATGGACTGTGTGGAGTGCGGCGCCGCGATGACTCTGCTGCTCGCCGCCGACTCGGGTGAGTGGGAGGGGCGGGACGGCAGCTGGAAGCCCGTTGAGGAGCCGGCGAAGGCTTCGTCCAACCCGACCGATGTCGTCATCGGCCGGGGATACGCGCTCTACGTCTTCCGCTGCCCGACATCCTTCGACCACCCACCGGCCACGGCGATGCAGTGACGCGGCGCGGGATCAGGCCAGGCATGCGGTGCGGAGGATGAGCCGCAAACGCGCGGCGCGGGGGATGAGCCGCAGGCACGCGGTGCGGAGGATGAGCCGCAAACGCGCGGCGCGGGGGATGAGCCGCCGGCACGCGGCGCGGAGAAGGAGCCGCAGGCACGCGGCGCGGGATCAGCCGCGAGCGTCGATCGCCTGCTTGTAGAGGCGCCCGGCCCGGTAGGAAGACCGGACCAGCGGCCCGCTCATCACCCCGGCGAAGCCGATCGCCTCGGCCTCGGCCTGCAGCTCGACGAACTCCTCCGGCTTCACCCAGCGCTCGACGGGGTGGTGCCGCGGGGTCGGGCGCAGGTACTGCGTGATGGTGATGATCTCGCAGCCGGCGTCGTACAGCTCGCGCAGCGCCTGGGACACCTCGGCGCGCTCCTCGCCCATGCCGAGGATCAGGTTGCTCTTGGTGACCAGGCCGGCGGCGCGGGCCATGGTCAGCACCGAGAGGGAACGCTCGTAGCGGAAGCCGGGGCGAATGCGCTTGAAGATGCGCGGCACCGTCTCGACGTTGTGCGCCAGCACCTCGGGCGCCGCGCCGAAGACCTCGGCCAGCTGGGTCTCGTCGGCGTTGAAGTCGGGGATCAGCAGCTCGACGCCGCAGCCGGCCTGGAGCTTGTGGATCTGGCGGACGGTCTCGGCGTAGAGCCAGGCGCCGCCGTCCGGGAGGTCGTCGCGGGCGACGCCGGTGACCGTGGCGTAGCGGAGGCCCATCGTGGCGACGGACTCGCCGACGCGGCGGGGCTCGTCGGCGTCGAATTCGGCCGGCTTGCCGGTGTCGATCTGGCAGAAGTCGCATCGGCGGGTGCATTGGTCGCCACCGATGAGGAAGGTGGCCTCGCGGTCTTCCCAGCACTCGTAAATGTTGGGGCAGCCCGCCTCCTGGCAAACCGTATGCAAGCCCTCGCGCTGCACCAATCCACGCAACTGGGTGTACTCCGGGCCCATCTTCGCTTTGACCTTGATCCACGGAGGCTTCCGCTCGATCGGAGTCTCGGCGTTGCGCGCCTCGATGCGCAGCATGCGGCGGCCCTCGGGAGCAATAGTCACAATGCCGAGGTTACGCCGGATCACCCCGGGTGAGGCGCTCAGGCGACGAGGCTCACGTGGCGGTTGGTGTGAGTGCCCTCACGTGACACGTGTAAACCCGCTTTGCCGCCCCGTCGCCCCCTGTTAACGTCCGGTCCACGGCTGTGAAGGAACCGAGTAGCGCCCCGATCACGCCGGCCGAGAGAGCCACCGGATGCTGTGAAGGTGGTCCGACGCCGGGGCGCGAAGACACTCCTGAGCCGCAGCACGACAAGAGGCGCCGAAAGGCGCGAAGGTGTGGTGGCACCGCGAGGATCCCGCTCGCCCACACCTCCCTGGGGCCGCGTTGCAGTCACCGAGGAGGTTCCAGCCATGCAACGCATCCTCTCCACCGAATTGGCCCAGCACCCCGGCGAGACCGTCACGATCGCCGGTTGGGTGCATCGCCGTCGCCTGCTCAAGCAGGTCGCTTTCGTCATCGTCCGGGACGCCACCGGCTTCGCCCAGGTGGTGGTCGCCGACCCGGCCACGCGCGCGGAGATCGAGATGATCTCCGAGGAGAGCGTGATCGAGGTGACGGCCCAGGTCAGCGTCAACGCGGCGGCTCCGGCGGGGGTCGAGCTCACTTCTCCTTCGGTACGGGTGCTGAGCGCTGTGTCCGTACCCCTGCCTCTCGAACTGCATCGACCCGCGCTCACCGCGACCCTGCCGACGCAGCTCGACCATGCCGCTCTCGCCCTGCGCCATCCGACGCGGGCGGCGGCCTTGCGGATGGCCGCCGCGGCGACCGAGGGGTTCCGGTCGGCGTTGGCCGCGCAGCGGTTTGTCGAGATCCACACGCCGAAGATCGTGGCGTCGGCGACCGAGTCCGGCGCGAACGTGTTCGCCATCGACTACTTCGGCCGGCCGGGCTACCTGGCCCAGTCGCCGCAGTTCTACAAGCAGATGATGGTCGGGGTGTTCGAGCGGGTCTTCGAGGTGGGCCCGGTGTTCCGCGCCGAGCCGCACGACACCGGGCGGCACCTGGCGCAGTACACGTCCCTCGACGCCGAGCTCGGCTTCATCACCGACCACCGCGACGTGATGAGGGTGCTGACCTCGGCGCTGGCCGGGATGGCCGCCGCCGTCGAGCCGTGGGCCGCCCTGCACGTGGAGCGGGAGCTCCCGGCGGTGCACTTCACCGAGGCGCTGAAGATCGCGGGCGCGCGAGAGGACGAGCCCGACCTGGCGCCGGCGCACGAGCGGGCGCTGGGGGAGTGGGCGAGGAAGGAGCACGGCTCGGACTTCGTGTTCGTGACCGGCTACCCGATGGCGAAGCGCCCGTTCTACACCCACCCGGACCCGGCCGACCCGCGCTGGTCGAACGGTTTCGACCTGCTGTTTCGCGGCATGGAGCTGGTCACCGGCGGGCAGCGGCTGCACCGGTACTCCGACTACGAGGTCGCGCTGAAGGGCGACGTCGAGCCGTACGCGGGGTATCTGGACGCCTTCCGCTACGGCATGCCGCCGCACGGCGGGTTCGCGATCGGCCTGGAGCGTTTCGTGGCCCGGCTGCTCGAGGTGCGCAACGTCCGGGAGGTCACCGCGTTCCCACGGGACCTGCACCGGATGACGCCCTAAAGCAGGAGCAGGAGGGTGGTCCCGACGACGACGGCCAGCGGGACCACCGTCATGCTCAGGAAGATCGCCCAGGCGATGCCGTGCGCGAAGTTCAGGTACACACCACCGCCCGGCCGCGGCAGGAAGACGCGCGGGTCGGACGGATCCTTCTCGAAAGCCATGACCTAGGAAAGCAGAGTCGCCAGGTGTCGCTCGACCACGGGCTGCACCTCGGCGACGGTCACCTGGCGGCCCAGCTCCCAGGAGAGCGACGTGACCCCGGCGTCCCGGATGCCGCACGGCACGAACCGGTCATAGTTGGACAGGTCGCAGTCGCAGTTCAGGGCGAAGCCGTGCTGGGTGACGCCGCGGGCGACGCGGATGCCGATCGCCGCCACCTTGCGGTCGGGTCCGCGCTCGTCGGCGCGCACCCAGACGCCGCTGCGGCCCTTGATCTCGACCCGCTCGGCGGCCACCCCGAACTCGGCGCACACGTCGATCAGCATCTGCTCGGTGCGACGCACGTAGGCCACCACGTCGATCGGGTCCGGCAGCTTGAGGATCGGGTAGCCGACCAACTGGCCGGGGCCGTGCCAGGTGATCTTGCCGCCGCGGTCCACCTCGACCACCGGGGTGCCGTCCATCGGGCGGTCGGCCGGCTCGGTGCGCTTGCCGGCCGTGAACACGCTCGGATGTTCCAGCAGCAGGATGGTGTCCTGCCGGATGCCGTCCGCGACGGCGTCATGGATGCGGCGTTGCTCGTCCCACGCCTCGCGGTAGTCGATGAGGCCGGGCCGCAGAATGGTGAGCGTCGGGCTGGTCACGGGAACCAAGTTACTCCGCCTCAGCCGCCCTCCGGTGTGACCGGGTCCACGCCGGGCCGGATCCGCCAGAAGAGGACATCGTCCACCCGCTGCGGCTCGCCGAAGAGGTCGCGTGCCGTCATCTCGATCGCCGACCGGTACTCGGGCCCGACCTCGCCGGTGACCCGGTCGGCCAGGAACAGGCCCTGGATGTTCCAGTACGCCAGGTCCTCGCGGGCGCGGGTCCGGTCGGCCTCGGTGACCTGAGGTACCTCGCCGTAGCGGCCGGCCCGGGCCAGCAGCCAGTCGGTCCAGTGCCACGGCGCGCCGATGCGGCCGGTGTCGTTTTCGCCGCCCGGGCCGAGGAAGTAGCCGTCCGGGATGGCGAAGTGCTTGCCGCCCCGGGCCAGCGTGTAGGCCTGCCAGCGCTGCGCGTCCGCGGACACGTTGCTGGCCAGCGGCAGCGAGCTCAGCGACGCGCCCTCGTCCACGTACCGCTTCCAGGTGCCGTCCGCGATGAACCGCGGCTCCGGCGCGCGCTCGATCGTCAGCAAGGGCACAGGCAAGATCGGGACCAAGGCCACCGCGTACGCCGCACCGAACGCCGTCTGTGCCGTCGACGAGACAGTCACGTCCTTCAGCAGCATCTCGCCGAGCATCGCCAGCACCACACCGAAGACGCCGACCAGCACCAGCGCGAACCGGCCGGGCAGCGCGGAGTCGAAGAGCGGCAGATGGGCGAGCGCGGCGTACGGCAGCGGGATCGGCGTCTCGAACTCGAAGACCTGCAGGCGCGGCCCCCAGGACAGCACCATGAACGTGACGCCGACGACGATCAGCGCCCGCAGCGTGGCCCGCCGGCCCGGATCGGCCCGCTTCCACATCAGCACCAGGCCGGCGATGACCAGCACGATCAGTGGCAGCCCGAAGAACGACGTCTCCTCGGTCGGGTTCGGCGCGAGCCACGAGCTGTCCAGCCCGGCCCACCCGGCGAACGTCTGCTGCGAGTAGCTCAGGTACGCCGCCACGTCCTCGACGTAATAGCGCTGGTTGAACCCGGTTCCGGAGAAGCTCTGCGGCCCGGCGAAGTGCATGTACAGCGGGTACGAGAGCAGCGCGCCGGACACCACCGCGGTGACGCCGAGTCCCTTGAGCACCGTCGGCAGCGCCACCCGCGCCTCGGCCCGGGTCGCCGACGCCAGCGCCCACGTGCCCAGGAAGACGCCACTGGCCAGCGCGGTGAAGAAGAGCGCCTCGGCGGCGATCGAGAAACCGGCCGTGATCAGCACGCCGAGCACCAGCCCGTTGCGCAGCCACTTGCCCGGCTCGCGCAGCTTGAGCACCCACCAGAGCACGACCGGCGCGATCCAGCCGGCCGACCAGTTCAGGTGGCCGTTGGCATGCGACACGAACCCGGGCGCGAACCCGCAGAACAGCCCCGCCGCGGCGGCCACGCCCCGGCGGGTGGTGGCGTGCCGGAGCAGGAAGAAGTACCAGGCGAACGCGGCGCCGGCCAGGTTGAGGGTCAGCACGAGCACGAAGCTGACCTGTGGGCCGAGGAAGTGGCTGAGCGGGGCAAGCGCCACGATGTAGACCGTGATCGACGTGTTGACGGCCAGGTTCACGCCGCTCGGCGCGTTCAGCAGATCGGTGAAGAACGGGTCCGCGCCGTGGCTCACCAGGTACCACCCGTAGCCCAGCAGCCACTCGAAGAACGCCTGATCACCGGCGTTGCGCAGGAGCACGTGGTTGTACGGGTCGGCCCACAGGCCCTTGGTCACGTAGACCGCGATGCCGGTCGAGACCAGGGCCATGAGCAGATGACCGGGCCATCGCCGGCGCACGGGAGGGGCGCCGGCGGGCTCGGGGGGTGAGTCGTCGGAGGACTCGGCGGGGACGGTGGCGGTGACGGACATCGGCTACAAGCTAACAGCCGACCGCCGTGTGTTACGCCGCCGCGCTCGGCGCTTGCCCGGCCGCCACCCGCGCGGCCGACTGGTCGTGCGTCACGCCGCGGTGCTCGGGGCCTGGCCGGCCGCCACCCGCAGGGCCGACTGGTCGTGTGTCACGCCGCGGTGCTCGGGGCCTGGCCGACCGCCACCCGCAGGGCCGACTCCAGCGTCGGGTGCGACCACTGGAATCCGGCCTTGCTCAGCACGCCCGGGATGACCCGCTGGCTGCGCAACGCCTCGTCGGCGAACCCGCCGAGCGCCACCTGCAGCGCGAACCCGGGCACGAACAGCAGGGCTGGGCGGTGCAGCACGCGGCCCAGCACCTCGGTGAACTCGGCATTCGTCACCGGATCGGGACCGACCACATTCACCGGCCCGCTGACCTCGTCGTGCTCCAGCAGGAACTCGACGGCGCTCAGCCAGTCGTCCAGCGACATCCACGGCACGTACTGCTTGCCGTTGCCGAGCCGCCCGCCCAGCCCGGCGCGGAAGATCGCCATCTGCGGTTTGAGCAGCCCGCCGTCCTGGTCGAGGGGCAGCCCGCTGCGGAGCAGGACAACCCGCGTCCCGGCGTCCTCGGCCGGGCGGACGGCCGCCTCCCACACTCGGCAGAGGTCGGACAGGAACCCGCGGCCGGCCGGCGCATCCTCGGTCACCGGGCGGTCGCCGGTGTCGCCGTACCACCCGACCGCCGTGCCCTGCAGCAGCGTGCGCGGCCGATCGGCCGCCGGCAGATGGCTGATGGCCCGGGCGATGGTCCCGGTGGTGTCGACCCGGCTCGAGCGGAGAGTGCTCTTGTACGCCGCGGTCCAGCGCTTGTCGCCGACCCCGGCGCCGGCCAGATTGATGACCGCGTCGGCACTCGCCACCAGCGCGGGATCGATCTGCCCCTGCGACGGCTCCCACGAAGCCTCGTCGGGCGCCTCAGCAGGCCGCCGGACCAGCCGGGTCACGTCGTGCCCGGCCTCCCGCAGCCGCCGCGCGAGCGGGACACCGAGAAACCCGGAAACACCGGCCATGAGGATCCGCATATACCCATCATGCCCGTGTTCGAACAGGTTCAAAACTGAATGGGCCCCGCAAAGCGGGGCCCATTCAGCAGAAGCGGATCTAAGACAGCTCAGCTTCGAACTGGCCGCCTTCCAGGCGGGCCTTCATCGTGGTCAGGAAGCGGGCGGCGTCGGCGCCGTCCACGATCCGGTGGTCGTAGCTCAGGGCCAGGTAGATCATCGAGCGCGGCACGATCAGCTCGCCCAGGTTGGGGTCGTCGACGACCACGGCCCGCTTGACCACCGCGCCGGTGCCGAGGATGCCGACCTGCGGCTGGTTGATGATCGGCGTGTCGAAGAGCGCGCCCCGGCTGCCGGTGTTGGTCAGCGTGAACGTGCCGCCGGAGATCTCGTCCGGGCTGATCTTGTTGTTGCGGGTGCGGTCGGCCACGTCGGCGATCCGCTTGGCCAGCCCGGACAGGTTGAGGTCGCCCGCGTCCTTGATCACCGGGACGATCAGGCCCTTGGGGGTGTCCACCGCGATGCCCAGGTGCTCGCCGTCGTGGTAGGTGACCGTGCCGGCCTCCTGGTCGATCGACGAGTTGACCACCGGGTGCTCCTGCAGCGCCTCGACGGCCGCCAGCGCCAGGAACGGCATGAAGGTCAGCTTCACGCCGTGCTTGGCCTGGAAGTCGGCCTTGGCCCGCTGACGGAGCTGGGCGACCTTGGTGACGTCGACCTCGACGACCGTGGTGAGCTGCGCCGAGATCTGCAGCGACTCGACCATGCGCCGGGCGATCGTGGCGCGAGTGCGGGTCAGCTTCTCGGTGCGGCCGCGCAGCGGGCTCGGGGCCGGCTTGGGCGCCGCGGCCGCCGCGGACGAGGTGGACTGCTGAGCGGCGGGAGCCGGCTTGGCGGCCTCGGCCTTCGCGGCGGCTGCCTTGTCGGCGGCCTCGATCACGTCCTGCTTGCGGATCCGGCCGCCGACCCCGGTGCCGGTCAGGGTGGCGAGGTCGACGCCCTTCTCGGCGGCGAGCTTGCGGACCAGCGGGGTGACGTAGCCGGCGTCGCCGGAGCCACCGTTGGAGGACGAGGCCTGCGCGGGCGCCGGGGCCGACGGCTGCTGCACCGGCTTGCCCTGCTCGACCTCGGGAGAGGGGTCGGCGTAGGACTCGCCGGACGACGCCACTTGGGGCGCCGGCTTCGACTCGACCTTGGGCGCCTCGGCCTGCTGCGGCGCGGGAGCCTGCTGCTTGGGCTCCGGCTTGGGCTCCTGCTGCTTCGGGGCCTCCTGCTGCTTCGGGGCCTCCTGCTTCGGCTCCTCCTGGGGGGGCGAGGGCTGCGCCGGTGCGGAGCCGCCGGAGTCCGGCGAGCCGATGACGACCAGGTCGGCGCCGACGTCGGCGGTCTCGTCCTCCTGGACCTTGATCTCCAGGACGGTGCCGGCGACCGGCGACGGGATCTCGGTGTCGACCTTGTCGGTGGAGACCTCGAGCAGCGGCTCGTCCACCTCGACGGCGTCGCCGACCTGCTTCAGCCAGCGGGTCACGGTGCCCTCGGTGACGCTCTCGCCGAGCGCCGGCATCTTCACCGCGGTGCCCTCGCCGCCACCGGCCGGAGCGGCGGTCTGCGGGGCGGGTGCCTCGTCCTCGACCGGCTTCTCGGTGGAGGGTTCGTCCGGCGCGGCGGGCTCCGGCTCCGGGTCGGCCTGGGCCTGCTCAGGCTGGGCCTGCGCGGCCTGGGCCTGCTCGGGCTCGGCCTGCGCCTGGGTCTGCTCCTGAGCGGGGGCCGGCGCGGAGGAATCGTCGTCGTCGCCGTCGCCGGAGATCACGGCCAGCTCGCTGCCGACGTCGGCGGTCTCGTCCTCGCCGACGACGATGCGGGTGAGCACGCCGGCGGCGGGGGAGGGGATCTCGGTGTCGACCTTGTCGGTGGAGACCTCGAGCAGCGGCTCGTCGGCCTCGACCCGCTCGCCCTCCTGCTTCAGCCAGCGCGTGACGGTGCCCTCGGTGACGCTCTCACCCAGCCGCGGCATGGTGACCGATACCGGCATCTCTTCGAACTCCTAACCAGTGTTGCGGATGGATGAATCAGGCGTGCGCGTGCAGGGGCTTGCCCGCGAGCGCCAGGTGGGCCTCGCCGAGCGCTTCGTTCTGCGTCGGGTGCGCGTGGATCAGCTGCGCGACCTCGTCCGGGAAAGCCTCCCAGTTGTAGATCAGCTGAGCCTCGCCGACCTGCTCGCCCATCCGCGCGCCGATCATGTGGACGCCGACGACCGGCCCGTCCTCGACGCGTACGAGCTTGACGAAGCCCGCGGTCTTGAGGATCTGGCTCTTGCCGTTGCCGCCGAGGTTGTAGTTGTACGACTTGACCTTGTCGGCGCCGTACGTCTCCTTGGCCTGGGCCTCGGTGATGCCGACCGACGCGATCTCGGGGTCGCAGTAGGTGACCCGCGGGATGCCCTTCTCGTCGATGGCCGGCGGGTTGAGGCCCGCGATCTCCTCGGCCACGAAGATGCCCTGGGCGAAGCCGCGGTGCGCGAGCTGCAGGCCCGGGACGATGTCGCCGACCGCGTAGATGTTGCCGACGCCGGTGTGCAGGCGCTCGTTGGTGATCACGAAGCCGCGGTCGAGGGTGACGCCCTGCTCCTCGTACCCCAGGTCCTTGGTTGTCGGGCCGCGACCGACCGCGACCAGGAGAACCTCGGCCTCCACCGTCTCGCCGCCCTGGATCGTCGCCCGGACGCCGTTCTCGGTGTGCTCGACCTTCTCGAACGGCTTGCCGACCTTGAAGTTGATCTTCCGCTTGCGGAAGGCCCGCTCCAGCGCCTTGGAGATCTCCTCGTCCTCGGCGGCCACCAGCCGGGGCAGCGCCTCCAGGATGGTCACGTCGGCGCCGAACGACTTCCACACGCTGGCGAACTCGACGCCGATCACGCCGCCGCCGAGCACGATCGCGGAACTCGGCACGCGGTCGAGCTTGAGGGCGTGCTCGCTGGCGATCACCCGCTTGCCGTCGACCTCCAGGCCGGGCAGCGAGCGCGAGTAGGAGCCGCTGGCCAGGATCACGTTGCGGCCGGTGTAGCGCTTGCCGTCCACCTCGACCGTGTCCTTGGCGACGAGCTTGCCGTGCCCGGGCACCACGGTGATCTTCTTGTTCGTCGTGAGCATGCCGGTCAGGCCCTTGAAGAGCCGCCCGACCACCCCGTCCTTGTACGAGTTGACCCCGGCCATGTCGATGCCCACCAGGTCGGCCTTCACGCCGAACTGCTCGCTCTCGCGGGTCTGGTCGGCGATCTCGGCGGCATGCAGCAGCGCCTTGGTCGGGATGCAGCCGCGGTGCAGGCACGTGCCGCCCAGCTCGGCCTTGTCGATCAGCGCCACCGACAGATCAAGCTCGGCGGCACGGAGCGCGGCGGCGTATCCACCGCTGCCCGCCCCGAGGATCACGATGTCGAATGTTCCGCCGTCTGGCTGGCTCACGGTCAACTCCCTAAGCATCGTCCCGCTGCGGGTCACACAGGCGAAACGGTCACAGTCGTCCTGGCCATCTTGTCACTTGTGGAACCGGTCGATGCACTCAGGTGCCCAACGACATGCCCGCACAAAGTACGCTTGCGGCTAAAGAACGTGAGGAGGGCTCGGTGGCCTGGTTCCGCCGGCGCAGTCAGCCGGGTCGTACGACCGATCGTGGTGCGGATCGTGCCGCTCTCGAGCATCTTGCGGAGTTTGTCCGTTCCCGGCGGGGTGTCGAGGGTTTCATCGAGCCGCGCACGAACGTGACCGAGACCACGCTGTTGCTCGTGGCACACGACGGCGAGTGGACCCGTCGCCGCGTCGACTCCCCCGAGTCCGCCCGGAAGTTCGCCCACCAGCTCAGCATGCCGATCTACGACGTCAAGCTGATGGGCTACCCCCAGCGCATGCGCGACTACAACGCGCGCAGGAAAGCTCGGCCGGAAACTACCTAACCGTTCGCGGCTACGTCCTCGATCAGGGCCAGGAACGTGCGGACGGGTACGCCCGTGCCGCCCTTGGTGAGGTAGCCGGTCGCCTCGCCCGAGTTGAAGGCCGGCCCGGCCACGTCGATGTGCGCCCAGTCGACGCCCTCGGCGACGAACTCGCGCAGGAAGACGCCGCCCTGGAGCATGTGGCCGGCGCGGTCCATCGAGCTGTTCGTCTGGCAGATGTCGGCGATCTCCGACTCCATGCCCTTGCGCACCTCGTCGGGCAGCGGCATCGGCCAGGCCGGCTCGCCCACCGACTCGCCGGCCGCCTTGACCCGCTCGCAGGTCGCCGGGTCGCCCATGATGCCGGCGATCCGCTTGCCCAGCGAGATCACCTGGCCGCCGGTCAGCGTGGACGTCTCGAACAGGTAGTCGGCGCCGTCCTGGCAGGCCCGGGCGATCGCGTCGGCCAGCACCATGCGGCCCTCCGCGTCGGTGTTCAGCACCTCGACCCGCTTGCCGTTGAACATCGTGATCACGTCACCGGGCCGGTACGCCGTACCCGAGGGCATGTTCTCCGCCATGGCCAGGTAACCGCTCACCGCGACGTCCGGCTTGAGCGCGGCCACCGCCAGCATGGTCGCGCCGACCGCGGCCGCCCCGGCCATGTCCGACTTCATCTCCCACATGCCGGCGGCAGGCTTGATGCTGATGCCGCCGGTGTCGAACGTGATGCCCTTGCCGACCAGCGCCACCCGTTTCGGGTCCTGCACGCCGGCCGGGGTGTAGGTGAGCTTGACCAGCCGGGGGCCGGCCGACGAACCCTGGCCGACCGCGACGATGCCGCCGTACCCACCGGCCTGGAGCTGCTCGAAGTCCAGCACCTCCACCTCGAGCCCGGAGCCCTCGGCGGCCGCGACCACCGCGTCGGCGAACGCCGGCGGGCGCAGGTTGTTGGGGGAGGTGTTCACCCAGTCCCGGGTCAGCCGGACCGCCTCGGCCACGGTCCCGGCCCGCTCGACCTCGGCCAGCGCGGCCTCGTCGGCCGCGTCCGGCACGTACACCTGGAGCGCGGCGACCGGCTCCCGGCGGCCCGGCTGCGGCTTGGTCTTGTAGCCGGCGAACCGGTACGACCCGAGCAGCGCGCCCTCCAGGATCGCCCGGAGCACACCGGGGGCGTCCGCGTCGTCCGGCAGCGGCAGCGCCAGCGCCACCGTCTCGCTGCCGGCCAGCGCACGGACGGCCGCGCCGGTACCCCGGCGCAGCGTCTCCGCGGCCGGCGCCGAACCGGTCGGCTCGTCGCCCAGGCCGACCGCCAGCACCAGCGGCGCGGCGACCGTGCCCAGGGTGGCCAGCTTCGTCACCTCGCCGGGCGAGCCGGTCGCGCCGAGCAGCGCCAGCGTCGCGGTCAGCTTGCCGTCGAACGCGGCCGCGATGCTCTCCGCGCCGGCCGCGGGCAGCAGCGCGCCGCCGTCGTCGGGCTGGCTGTGCAGGCCGATCACGATGGCGTCGACGGCCAGTTCAGCGGGATCGGTGTCGACCAGGCTGAGTCGGGGCTGGGTCACTCGCGCTCTCCGGTAAGTCGAGAGCCGGTGTCGCCTGTGGGCGGCCCCGGCACTGGCGGGCCCGGCGCGGTACGGCCGAGCACAGTGAGGTTCACAGTGAGGTTCCAGCCGACTCTAACGGGCCGTCTGATCACGGGTAAGTTGAGTCCATGCTCCAGCGCTCACCACTACACGATCGGCACCTCCAGCTCGGCGCGAAGCTCGCCGAATTCGGCGGCTGGGAGATGCCGCTGGAGTACGCCGGGGGCGGCGTCATCAAGGAGCACACGGCCGTGCGTACGCAAGCCGGGGTCTTTGATGTGTCGCACCTGGGCAAGGCGGCGGTCGTCGGGCCCGGGGCGGCGGAGTTCGTCAACCGCTGCCTGACCAACGACCTGGGCCGGATCAAGCCCGGCAAAGCGCAGTACACGATGTGCTGCGATGAGTCCGGCGGCGTGGTCGACGACCTGATCGCCTACCTGTTCAGCGACGAGGACGTCTTCCTCATCCCGAACGCTGCCAACACCGCCGAGGTGGTCGCCCGGCTCGCCGCCGCCGCGCCCGAGGGCGTCAACGTGACCAACGAGCACACCAGCTTCGCGATCCTGGCCGTGCAGGGCCCCGCGTCCGAGGAAGCGGTGCGGGCACTGGGCCTGCCCATCGGCCATGAGTACATGTCGTTCCACGCCGAGGAGAAGCTGGTGGTGTGCCGCACCGGCTACACCGGCGAGCAGGGCTACGAGCTGGTCGTGCCGTGGGCGGACGCCGGGCCGCTGTGGGACAGGCTGGTCGAGGCCGGCGTGCGGCCGTGCGGCCTCGGCGCCCGGGACACGCTGCGCACCGAGATGGGCTACCCGCTGCACGGGCAGGAGCTCAGCCTCGACATCAGCCCGGTCCAGGCCCGCGCGGGTTGGGCGGTCGGCTGGTCCAAGCCGGAGTTCTGGGGCCGCTCCGCCCTGCAGGCGGAGAAGGCCGAAGGTCCGAGGCGGGTGCTGCGCGGGCTCGAGCTGACCGGTCGCGGCATTCCGCGGGGCCACATGACCGTGTACGCCGGGGAGAACGCCGTCGGGGAGACCACCAGCGGCACCTTCTCGCCGACGAAGAGAGTGGGCATCGCCCTGGCCCTGATCGACACGGCCGCCGGGCTGTCCGACGGGGACACCGTGGAGATCGACATCCGTGGCCGCCGCGCCGAGGCCACCCTGGTCAAGCCGCCGTTCGTGGACACCTCGGTGCGCTGACAGCGGTTACCGCGGTGCGGTGAACGCGCAGACCCGGCGTCCCTCCTCGCCTTCTTCGACGGTGGTCGGCGAGGCTTATGCTGGGCTGGTGATTCGCGACCCGGGGCGAGGCGCCGGGCATGTCTGCCTCGCCTTCGACAACCGTGCCGACCTGGAGGCGCGCGCCCGCGAGTTCCTCGCCGCCGGCGCGGCGACGGGCGAGCTGACCAGGTACATCGCGGCCGAGGAACCCACCGTGCCGCTGCCGTGGCTGCCGCTCGGCGACCGTTATCCGGAGGGTGTCGTCATCGACCCGCACGCGCAGGTGGCCGTCTACGCGGCGGCGACCGAGGACGCCGTGGCGACCGGGTACACCGGCCTGCGGGTGGTCGCCGACGTGACCTCGCTGGTGCGCACCCCCGAGCAACGCGACGCCTTCGCCCGGTACGAATACCTGATCGACCGCTACATCCCGGACCACCCGTACACCGCGATATGCGCCTACGACCGCGCCGACCTCGGCGACGCCGCGATCGCCGAGCTCGCCTGCATGCACTCCAGGGCCGACGCCAGGGTCCCCTTCCAGCTGCACGCCTGCCCGCCGGCCGAGGGCAGCGCCGCGCTCACCGGCGAGCTCGACCTGCACGCCTACGACCTGCTCACCACGACCCTCGACCGGGCCGACCTGCCCCCGGCCGACGAGGTCGTCCTGCAGGCGAGCGGCCTGCGCTTCGCCGACCACGGCGCGTTGCTGCGGATCGAGCGGTACGCCGACGACCGGGGCATCACGGTCGTGCTGCGGGACGCGAACGGCGGCGTCAAACGCCTCGCGGACATGCTCGGCCTGTCCCGGCTGCGCGTGGAGGCCGCCCGATGAGGAGCGGCGCCGCGGCGGGCCACGAGGGCTACTTCCACACCTCCCTGTGCTACTCGTCCGACGAGGAACTGCTGGCCGTGGCCGTGCCGTTCCTGACCGAGGGCCGCGAGGCGGGCGAGCCCAGCCTGGTGACCCTCGACGAGCGGTCCGCCGGCCTGGTCCGCTCGGCGATGCCGGCCGGCTCCGGCGTCGAATACCTGGCCGGCGGCGCCGTCTACTCCCGGCCCACCGCCGCGATCCGCTCCTACCGCCGGTTGCTGGCCGAGCACGCCGCCACCGGGGCGCCGCAGATCCGGATCGTCGGCGGGGTGCCCTCCGGGCCGGCGTGGGCACGCTACGAGGCGGCCATCAACCACGCGTACAACGACTTCCCGCTGTGGAGCATCTGCGTGTACGACCAGCGGACCACACCGTCGGACATGCTCACCGAGGTCGCCCGCACCCACCCGCGCACCGCCCGCCCGGACGGCACCCACGAGCCCAGCCCCACCTACCTCGACCCGATCGGCTACCTGAGCGAGCCCTGGAAGGCCGACCCCGACCCGCTGGAGTCGACCCGGCCGTTCGCCCACCTCGCCGCGCCCACCCCGGCCGCGGCACGCTCCGCGGTCCGCGCCGCGGCGGTCGGCATCCTCGGCGAGGACGCCCTGGAGGACCTGGTGGTGGCGGTGAGCGAGTCGGTGACCAACGCGCTGGTGCACGGCCAGCCGCCGGTCGGCCTGCGGGTCTGGTCGGGCGCCGGACGCGTCGTGGTGGCTGTCAGCGACGCCGGTCCCGGCCCGAAGGACCCGTTCGCCGGTCTGCTGCCCGCCACGGACCGTTCCGTCGGCGGGCGCGGGCTGTGGATCGTCCACCAGTCCTGCGACAACGTCACCGCCGAGACGTCACCGGACGGCTTCACCCTCCGCCTGACCTCCGGCGCCCTCTGACCCGGTCAGAGGGCCAGCCCGACCAGGGTGAGCGTGGTGGCCAGCTCGACGCAGGCGCCGAGGACGTCGCCCGTGACGCCGCCGAAGCGGCGTACCGCGTGGTGCAGGAGAAGGACCACGACGAGCAGGGCGGCGAGCACCGCGGCCGGGCCCTGCCATGGACGGCCCGGCACCGCCCACCAGGCCGCGACCGCGACGGTGACCGCGATCGCCGCCGCCACGGGCGCCGGCACCGTGCCCGCGACCATCGCGCCCAGACCTTCAGCGCGGGCCGGCGGCACCCCGCGGCGGCAGGCCAGCGGCAACGCGGCGCGGCCCGCGGTCCAGGCGACCACGGCGGCTACCGGGGTGATCGCGGCGGCCTGCACCAGCAGGGTCAGGGCGATCGCGGCCACGCCGAACGGGCCGATGTCCGGCTTCTTCATGATGTCCAAGGCCTCGGCGCCTCGGCGGTAGGAGCCGAGGGCGTCGACCGTGTCGGCCAGGCCGTCCAGGTGCAGGCCTCGGGTGAGCAGCACCGCCACGGCCACCGTCACGCCGCCGGCCACCAGCGGCGGTGTGCCGGAGAGCAGCCACAGCACCCCGGCCAGGACCACGCCGAGCAGCAGGCCGACCAGGGGGGCCACGCTCATGGCCACGCCGGCTGAGCGCCGGTCGACCTCACCGGGCCGAAGCGGGAGGACAGTCAGGGTGGTCAGCGCCAGCCGGAGGCCGTTCAAGCGTCCTCTTCGTCGCCCTCGAGAGAGGCGGATCCTTCGGCTTCGGGAGCGGCGTCGTGGCCCGCGAGCAGCGCCGGGTGGACCGGCAGGGAGGCGGCCAGGCCGATCGCGGTGCGCAGGACCGGCAGCGCGGTGAGCGCGTTCAGGCCCTCGCCCAGATCCAGGCCGAGGTGCGTGACCGGAGTCAGGCCGAGCACGTCCGCGCCCTGCTTGACCAGCTCGGACGTGCCCGCGTCGGGCAGCAGGCACCAGTGCCGGATCTGGCTGCCCAGGTCCCGGGCGACCAGACCGGCCGCGATGCCGAGCGGGCCGTCGAGCAGGACCGGCAGGCGGTGCGCCGCGGCGCCGAGCAGGGCGCCGGCCGCCACGGCCACGTCCGCGCCGCCGATCTGGGCCAGGATGTCCAAAGCGCCGCGCGACTCCTTGCGGATGCGGTGCAGCGCGTCCCGGACGGCGGCGCAGCGCACCATCCAGGCGTTGTCGTCGATGGTGCCGCCGGGCGACAGCACCCGGGGGAGCACGGCCACCGGCTCGGCGCCCGTGGTGGCCGACAGCACCGCGGCGGCGGCCGCCTCGACGCCCGTGCCGCACGCGGCGATCACCAGCGCGTCCTTGCCGTCGGCGCGGGCCGCCTCGGCGAGCTGCCAGCCGTGCCGCAGCGCCGCCTGCACCGCGTCGGCGTCCAGAACCGGGCCGTCCTCCATCGCGCCGGAGCCGGCCGCGCGGATCACCGCCACGTCGGCACCGGCCTGACCGGCCAGCCGGATCAGCGGGCCCGTGCCCGCCTCGGCCTCGGCGATCCGCCGGACAGCGTCGGCCGGATCGGAACCGGCGCCCGCGCCGCCCGCGTGCGAACCGGCCAGCAGCAGCACCCGGACCGCGGACCAGGGCTGCGGTGTCACGGTCTGCTGGGTGGCGGCGGCGAACTCGATCGCCTCGCCCAGCGGGCCGAGCCCGGCGCCGGGGAGGTCGAGGGTGGCGAGCCGGTCGTGCGCGTCGGGGCCGGCGTCCTGATCGGGCATCGGCAAGTCCATGCCGGGCTCGAAAACGATGTCCGAATCGGCAGGGAGATCGGAGGCGACCAGGAGCTCCGGGGCGGCCGGTTCCTCAACGGCCGGCGCCGCGACGATCGTCCCGGCCGGGCGGGAACGAGGCGCAACCGCCTTGATCCAGGTGTGCTGGCCCGCCACGACCAGAGCGACCCGATCCACCGCCGCGGCGAGCGCCTGGTTCGTCGTACCCAACGCGTCAGCGAAAGCGCGACCGACCGGCGTCGCCGGAACCAGCGACAGACCCACCTCGGGGCTCACCAGCACCACCCGGCCCGCGCACGCGCGCAGCGCGTCGGCGAGGGCGGCCACCATCGCCACGTCGTCCTGTGGCTGGTTCGCCGGGTCGAGCAGCGTCGCCACCCAGCCGCCCAGATCGTCGATGAGCAGCGTGTCGTCCGGTTTCGCCTCGGCCAGCACCTGGGCCAGCCGCGCCGGGTCGCCGGCGGTCTCCTCGGTGGACCAGGTCTGTGGGCGGCGCCGCTGATGCGCCTCGATGCGACCCATCCACTCCGGGTCGTCCTCGGCGCCCGCCGCGGTCGCCACGTAGTGAACCGAGGCCGCGTCGGCCACCAGCTCCTCGGCGAACGCGGACTTGCCGGAACGGATGCCCCCGAGCACCAGCGCGGTGTTCCACCGATCAACGGACATGCCTCGTACCTTAGGCCTTGTTTCAAATTCGCTTGCGAGGCGGTTCGGCGCGAGGCAAATGTGAAACTTGGCCTAGGCGAGGACGCACAGGAGGACGCCGTAGGGTGGGAGCCGCCTTGCAGCGAGTAGACAAAGGGGGCGGCGCATGCCGTGGAGTTGGCGGTACGAGGGTGTCGACGGGCCGGTTGCGGGTCCGGCCGAGACGTTCAGCAGCCAGGCAGATGCCGAGTCCTGGATCGGCCAGGAGTGGCGTGCTCTCGCCACCGCTGGGATCACCAAGGTCGTGCTGGTCGAGGATGACCGGGTCGACTACGACATGAGCCTGCTCCCGGCCGAATGACCGAGTTCCAGGCCGCCCGCCGGCAGGCGCCGCGCAACGCGTTCGTGCCCAGCCCGGTCTTCGTCGGCATTCTCGCGCTCACCGTGGTCAGCGGCTGGATGACGTGGACCGGCTTCGGCAACGTCCGGGTCGACGTCTTCCTGCTGGTCATCTGCGGGTGGCTGGTCTCGCTGTGCCTGCACGAGTACGCGCACGCGATCGTCGCCTTCTTCTCCGGCGACCACGAGGTGGCCGAACGCGGCTACCTGCGGCTCAACCCGCTGAAGTACACCCACCCACTGCTGTCCATCGCGCTGCCGATCGTGGCCGTGGTGCTCGGCGGCATCGGCCTGCCCGGCGGCGCCGTCTGGGTCAACCACCAGCACATCGGCAGCAAGGCCAAGCTGTCCCTGATCAGCGCGGCGGGCCCGTTCACCAACGTGCTGTTCGCCCTGGTGCTCGCCGTGCCGTTCCTGGCCGGGTTCGGCCCGCAGATCGAGGGCAACACCCTGGTCGGCGACGCGAACCATCTCGAGTTCTGGTCGGCGATCGCACTGCTGGCGGTGCTGCAGATCACCGCCAGCGTGCTCAATCTCGTGCCCGTACCCGGTCTGGACGGCGGGAACATCCTGCAGCCGTGGCTGAGCCCGCCCTACCAGCGGGCCTACAACCTTTTCGCCCCGTACGGATTCATGCTGCTCTTCGTGCTGCTCTGGCAGTCCGAGATCAACAAGTACTTCTTCACGTTCATCTACTGGATCAGTGAAGCCATCGGCGTGTCACCGGCGCTGTCCTCCACCGGCTTCGAGCTCATGCGCTTCTGGCAGGACTGGCTGTAGATCAGGGCCGCTTCGGCGGGCTGACCGTCTTCGCCGGGTCGAACTCGGCGATCGACTGAGTGACCTGGTCGATCGCCTTGATCAGGTCGTCGTCCAGCTTCACCCCGGACGCCTTCACGTTGTCCTCGAGCTGCTCCGGACGGGTCGCGCCGACGATCGCCGCCGAGACGTTCGGGTTCTGCAGGACCCACGCCACCGCCAGCTGCGCCATCGTCAGGCCGGCCTGCTCGGCGAGCGGCCTCAGGCCCTGCACGGTGGTCAGCACCTCGTCGGTCATCAGCCGGGAGATGAAGTTGGCGCCCGACTTGTCGTCGGTTGCCCGGGAACCCGCCGGCGGCTGCTTGCCCGGCTGGTACTTGCCGGTCAGCACGCCCTGCGCGATCGGCGAGAAGACCACCTGGCCGATGCCCAGCTCGATCGACGTCGGCACCACCTCGGCCTCGATGACCCGCCACAGCATCGAGTACTGCGGCTGGTTCGACACCAGCTGGATCTTCAGGTCCTGGGCGAGTTCCCACCCGGCCCGGATCTCCGACGCCGTCCACTCGGAGACGCCGATGTACAGGGCCTTGCCGCCGTGCACGATGTCGGCGAACGCCTGCATCGTCTCCTCGAGCGGCGTCGTGTAGTCGTAGCGGTGCGCCTGGTAGAGATCGACGTAGTCGGTCTGCAGCCGGCGCAGCGACCCGTTGATCGACTCCATGATGTGCTTGCGGGACAGGCTGCGGTCGTTCGGCCCGGGACCGGTCGGCCAGTACACCTTGGTGAAGATCTCCAGACCCTCACGACGCTGACCCTGCAACGCGCGGCCGAGCACCGCCTCGGCGCGGGTGCCCGCATAGACATCCGCGGTGTCGAACGTCGTGATGCCCAGGTCGAGCGCGGCCCGCACACAGGCGGTCGCGGCGTCCTCCTCCACCTGGGAGCCGTGGGTGATCCAGTTGCCGTAGGCGATCTCGCTGATCAGAAGGCCGGAGCGGCCGAGATGACGATGTTCCATGCCTCTTACATTACGGGCCGGGTGTCGGCCAACAGCTCCTCGATCGCATCCACCACGTCCGCCTCCGAACGGTGCACCGGCTCGATCAGCGGCTCACCCTCCCGGTCCAGGGCGCCCCACCGGCCGTTCCGGTCGGCGATCAGGAACGCCACCGGGTGGATCACCAGCGCCGGATGCACCGGGGCCACGACCAGCTGCCCGCGGCGGTCCACCACACCCAGCCGGTCGCCGGCGTCCACGATCGCCAGCCCCTCCCGCGTGAAGCCGTCCACCGGCTGCCCGCCGGTCAGCACCGTCGCGAAACGCCGGTAGCGGGGCTGCACCACCGGTCGCGCGTACCGGTCGACAGCACCCCACCCGCCGGCCTTGACCGCCGCGACCCCGTTCCGGAACGGCATCACGTCCTCGAACCCGCCCGGAACCACCAGCCGGTTGCGCGCATCGATCGCGAACCACCCACCGACCGGATCCCGCGACACCCAGGCCAGACCCTCACTGAACGGCCGCGCCTGCACATACCCGGCGTTCCCGTCGATCACGGTCCGGCCCTCGGCGTCGACCAGCTCCCACGCCCACTTGCCCGGACGCCGCGCCCAGGCCAGCCCCTCGGCGTAACCCTGCGCCAGCGCCCACGTCTCGCCCGTCTCCAGCGGCTCCGGCGCCGGCCGCCCCATGATCTCGTCCGACGTCCGCGCGTACGGACCCCAGCCGTGCAACCGGATCTCGGCCAGGACCAGGTCCAGCGCCACCTCGGCCCGCTCCGGATCCTCGCCGCGCCGCAGGTCCAGGGCCTCCTCGAACCGGTTCATCGCCTCCAGGTAGCGGTCCTGCTCGAACGCCGACCGCCCCGCCAGCTCGGCGATCTCCGCCCGCAGCCGATCCGGCAACTCCGGCGAGTTCGCGTCCTCGAACAGCCGGTCCGCCTCCGCGAAATCCCCCCGCCACCGCAACACGTTCGCCAGCCGGGCCTGCACCATCGCGGTCCGCCGCAGCTCACCGGTCCGTTCCGCGTGTTCCAGCGCCGCCCGCCCATCGGCCAGCGCGAAGTCCAGATCCCCGAGCACCCGCGACACGACGGCCCGCAAGCTCAGCAGCCGGGCACGGATCGAGTCGCGCTCGGCGTACTCCAGCTTGTCGGTCAGCCGATCACGAACGGCCCGGAGCTGGTCCGGGTGGTCGGCTATCTCGCGCAGGGTGCCCGGTTTAAACCTGAATGGGTACGCGGACAGTACCTGCTCGGGATCCACCAGCCGGCTGCGTGGGTCCACCGGTGGCTGCCCTACATTCCGGGCGGAATCGGTGGTCACGGCCACGGCGGCCGCCCCGGTCACGGCAGCGGCCAGCCGCTCCCCGGCATCCGCCGCAATGGCCTCATCCTCGGTGGAGGTGTCGGCCGGCTCTTCCGCCGCGTCACCGGGCTCGTCCTTCGCTGTGTCGCCGGGCCCGTCCGCCGCGGCGTCGCCGGGCTTGTCCTCCGCGGTCTCGCCTTTCGCGGGCTCGTCCTTCGCGGTGTCGTCCTTCGCGGTGTCGGCGGCAGCGTCCTTTGCGGTGGCGTCCACACCGGACTCCGGCACGTCCGCGTCGTCCGTCTCGGCCTTGTGGCGATCGGCCGTCGGCTCCGGGCTGTCGTCTTCGGGGTCCGCCGTCTCGTCCGGCGCCCGATCCTGCTCGCCGGCCTCGGTCGCGGTCTTGCCGCCTGGCTCGATCGCTGTGGCGTCTTGTTCGGGCTCGGTGTCGACCTCTCCGAGCCGATCGTCGGACTCCGGCGCGGTGTCGTGGACCTCGGCCGGTGCGGACGTCTCCTCGCCGGTGGCCTCGCCCGCGGCATCGGACTTGGACGTTGCGCTGGCATTGTCGTCGATTTCGGGGGCGTCTTCCCGGTCGGGTGGGAAGGTCTTGTCCGCCAGCGAGGCGGGCCGCTGCATCCGAGCGTCGGTGTTCGGTTCGAACCAGGTCGGCCGGTCTTCGTCCTCGGCCGGCTCTTCCTCCTCGACCGGTGCCTCGACCGCGGCGGGCGAAACTGGTGTCTCGTCGGCCTCGGGCTCTGTGGTCTCGGCGCCGAGACCGCTCATCTTCAGGAGCCAGCCAAGCCCGCGCTGCTCGCCGTCCTCGTCATCCGCCGGGATCCCCGAGACCGACGAACCGGAGACCGGCGCGGCAGAGACCGGCATTCCGGAGACCGGCGTTCCGGAGATCGGCGTTCCGGAGATCGGCGCGGCAGAGATCGGCGCGGCAGAGATCGGTATCCCGGACGTCGGTATCCCGGACGTCGGCGCCCCGGAGATCGGCACTCCGGAGGCAGGGACGCTCGATGTCGGGGCAGCGGCGGTTCGGGCGCTTGAGGTGGGCGCGCCGGAGGTCGGGGTGGGAGCCGGTGACTGCGGGCGGGCCGGTGCGGGTGGCTGGTAGGCCAGCGGTTCGGAGAGCGGGACGCGCGCAGCCGGGGGAGACCAGGTCGGTTCCCGGCGGGTTTCGAGGTCCGCGGAGACTACTTCGCCCTCGATCACGGGCGGGGCGGTGACCGGGGCGGTGGCTTCGGCGGAGGGCGCGCCGGCCAGGGTGTCCGAAGGGTCGGAATCCGGTGCGTCCCAAACGCCGCGCTTCGCCGGACCGGCCAAGGTGCTGGCCGGGTCCGAGGTCGCATCCCAGGCAGCGGGTGGTGCTGAGAACGGTGCGGGCGGGCCGGAGACCGCTCCGGCAGGGTTGCGCGGTGCGGGTGGGCCGGAGACCGTGCTGGCAGGGTTGCGCGGTGCGGGCGGGCCGGAGACCGCGCTGGGGGGATCCCAGGTCGGCGGCCCGGAGCGACGGGCGGTGGCATCGGCCGGGGCCGGTGATCCAGGGAGCGTGACGAAGCCGCCCGGGCCCCACGACAGGCCGGGCGGATTGGCCGGCCCGGCGCTGGATGGCGCGGGTGTCCCCGGGCGAGGGCCGGTGTTCGGTGGCGCAAGGGTGTCGGGCCGGCTATCGGGCGGTGGCGGTGTGCCGGGCGCGGGTGACGCGGGACGGCTCCCGGCAGGCGCGGGCACGCTGGGATGAGCGCCGGCGCCCCCCGGCCGAGTGCCGGGCGGCGGAAGGGTGGTGGGCCGAATGCCGGCCGGCGGAGGTGTACCGGGCCGGGCGTCGGGCGCGGTGGCCGAGCCGGGCCGGGCGAAGGGTGGCGTGGGCGCGCCGGGCCGGGCGTCGAAGGGCGTGGGTGAGCCGGGGCGGGCGTCGGGCGGCGTGGGCGAGCCGGGCCGGGCACCGGCTGGCGGTGGCGTGGCCGGACGGGTGGCGGGCGGAGCGTCGGGGCGGGCGCCGGGCGGTGGGGCCGTGCGGGCTGGCGGAGGCGTGCCGGGGCGCGTGCCCGTTGGCGGGGGCGAACCGGGGCGTGCGCCCGGCGGGGCGGAGCGCGGATCGGCCGCGGGGCTGAACGGCGACGCCAGCGATGCCGGGCGCGGGTCCGCGCCGGCGAGGGTGCTGGCCGGATCGGCGGAGGGCGAGTTCCAGGGGGTGCCGCGAGCGGGCTGCCCGGGGAAGGGCCCTGCCGGGTCCATGCTGGACGGTTGCCGGCCGGGTCCGTTGGCCGGGCGGGCGCCGGGGACGTTCCAGGTGGGCGGCTGGTCGGCGGGGGAGACGTGGGATCCGGGTGTGCGCACCGACGGTCCGGGGCGTGAGCCGGGGCCGGCCCACGTGTCGGCGGGGTCGCCGGGTCCGGCCCAGGTGTCCGCGGGATCGGCCTGGCCGGCCCACGTGTCGCCGGGGTCGGCGCCGCCCAGGGCGGGGTCGCTGATGCCCGACCAGGCGGCCGACGACTCGCGGGAGGGACCGGCCCAGGTCGTGTCGGGGGACGGCGCGGCAGGCCCTGTCCACGTCGTGTCGGGGGGCGGTGCGGAGGGACCGGCCCAGGTCGTGTCGGGTGGCGGTGCGGAGGGACCGGCCCAGGTCGTGTCGGGTGGCGGTGCGGCAGGTCCGGCCCAGGTCGTTTCCGGCGGCGGCGCGGCGCGGTTCCAGGCGGGGGCTTCCGCCGGGTTTCGGCCCGGCTCGGCGCCGCGCTGCTGCCAGGCAGACGCGGGCGCGTCCCAGGACGGGCGGCTGGGCGGAGGAGGCTGCCTGCGTTCCGGGCCGGCCAGCGTCGAAGCCGGGTCGGCGCCGGAATCCGTCCACCCGGCCGGTCGCGCGTCCTCGCCGGACCGTGCGTCACGCGGCGTCGCAGCGGCGCCGCCCGACACATAGGGCCGCGGACCGTCGTAGGGGTGTGGCGTCCCGCCCGAGACGGGACGCGCCGATGGGGGCCGCCCGGATCCGGATCCGGGCCGGGTGTCCCGCTGCGTCGGCTGAGATTGTCCGTAGAACGGCGCCGGCATGTCCTGCACCGGCGGCGGCGCATCTCGGAACGACGGCCGCACGTCCTGTGGCACCGGCCGCGAATTGTCCGCCGCCCGCGGCCCGGACCGTGCCGACCCAGGTCCGGCCGGAGGCTCATGACCGACCGGCGGCCCGGAGGCGGGTCGCGCTGAGCCGTAGCCGGCAGGCGGCGCGGAGGCGGGTCGCGCTGAGCCGTAGCCCGCCGGCGGCCCGGAGGAAGGTCGCGCAGGTGGACCGGAAGAGGGCCGCGGAGAGCCGTAGCTCCCGTCCTGCGGCTGCCGAGGCTGCGGCGCCCCGGCACGCCGATCAGCACCCGGCTGCCCGTATTGCGCGGGCGGCTGGCCGTACTGCGGCTGTTGACCGTATTGAGGCGGCTGGCCGTATTGCCCGGGAGGCGGCCCACCACGCCGAGGCGGTGAGGCGCCGCCCGGCCCGACAAGATCATTCCACTGCGGCCCCCGCGACTCGGGCCGCTGCTGACCCTCGGAGGCCGGCCGCGGACCCGGCACCGCCCGCCCGCCCGGGCGCTGCGAAGTCGCTCCCGGCGCCTGAGGCCCGACGGGATAAGGCGCCGCCGAGTGGGGCGCCGCGGGGTGGGACGAGGCCGAGTTCGGCCCGGCGATGTAAGGCGCGACGGACTGCGGCGACGCCGGGTGAGGCGCGGGGTAGGGCGCGGGAGATTGGGGCTCCGGCGGGTACGGCCCCGCCTCGTAGATCGGCGTGTGCACAGCCCGCCGCCGGCGCCCGGGGTCGCCCGGGTAGCGCTGCCCGGGCAGCGGCTCCCACTCCCAGGTGATCTCGTACAGCCAGGCCGGCTCGTCGTCCCAGCGGTCCGCGCCCAGGTGTGAGCTCCAGCCGTTCATCGGGCACCAGGCGGCTGGTGCACCGACGCATGGCGACGCTCTGTCACGGGCGTGCTCCACCTCGTCGGAAAAGCGCGGTGCCGAGCCGGGGCACCGAGGTACAGTCTCCCGGCTCCGCTGCGGGGGTATGAAAGGAGCGTATCGACGTGGACCGGCTCGACGCCAGGGAGGGCGTGGTCACGTTCGGTGCACTTGCTCGGTCGGGCTTCCGGCGCTGGTCCACCTATCGGCAAGCCACCATAGCCGGTGCCTTCACGAATGTGGTCTTCGGCTTCCTCCGGTGTTACGTGATTTTGGCCGTCGCCGCCGCCACGGCCGGTGGGCTCGCCGCCGGATATGACGCTGAGCAGCTGGCCACGTACGTCTGGGTGGGTCAGGGTTTGATCACCGTGGTGGGGATGTGGGGCTGGACGGAGCTGGCCGACCGGATCCGGACCGGTGAGGTGGCCGCCGACCTGTTGCGCCCGGTCCCGCCGGTGGTCAGTTACCTGGCGGCGGATCTGGGGCGGTTCGGGCACGCCATGCTGACCCGGTTCGTGCCGCCGATGGTGGTGGGCGCGATCTTCTTCCCGCTGTACGTGCCTCATCGCGCCGGCACGATCCCGCTGTTCCTGGTGTCGGTGGTGCTGGGGACGCTGGTCAGCTTCGCGGGGCGGTTCCTGGTGAACGCGACCGCCTACTGGCTGCACGACGCGCGCGGGCCGATCGGGCTCTGGACGCTGGCGTCGGGGGTGCTGGCGGGGCTGTACTTCCCGTTGCGGCTGCTGCCGGACTGGGCGGCGGTGCTGCTGTACGCGGCTCTGCCGTTCGCCGGCATGTTGCAGATCCCGGCGGACGTGCTGACCGAGCGGGACGGCCCGGCGCTGCAGGCCGGTCTGGTGGCGGTGCAGGCGGTGTGGGCGGCGGGGCTGTTGTTCGCCTGCGCCCGCGTCCAGAAGAGGGCCGAGAGCAAGCTGGTGGTTCAGGGTGGCTGATCTCCGGGCGTACGGCGCCTTGATCGGCGGGCAGTTCCGGTCGATCGCCTCGTACCGGGTGTCGTTCCTGGTGGAGATGTCCAGCAACGCGATGACGACGGCACTGGACATCACCACCGTGCTGGTGCTGTTCGGCGCGAACCGGTCGGTGGCCGGCTTCTCGCTGGCCGAGGCGCTGCTGGTGGCGAGCCTCTCGTCGCTGGGTTTCGCGCTGGCGGACATGCTCGTGGGCAACGTCGACCACCTCAAGACGTACGTGCGCAGCGGCCTGATGGACGTGATCCTGGTGCGCCCGCTGGGTTCCCTGTGGCAGTTGTTGTGCATGGATCTGCCGTTTCGCAAGGCGCTGCGCGTGGTCCTCGCCCTGGTCGTGCTGGGCGTGGCTATCCATCTGAACGACGTCGACTGGACGCCGGGCCGGGTGGCGTTGCTCGTGCTGAGCCCGCTGGCGGGGCTGGTGTTCTTCGGCGCGATCTTCGTGCTGAGCGCCAGCCTGGCCTTCTGGTGGGTGGATTCGGGCGAGCTGGGCAGCGCGTTCACCTACGGCGGGCGGGACTTCACGTCGTACCCGGTGCCGGTCTATGCGGGCTGGTTCCGCGCCGTCTTCGCGTACGCGCTGGGCTTTGGTTTTGTGGCCTATCAGCCGGCGCTGGCGCTGCTCGGCCGGACCGATCCCCTGGGCCTGCCCGCCTGGGCCGGCTATCTCTCACCGCTGGTCGCGCTCGTCGCGGCCGTCGTCGCCGCGCTGGTCTGGCGCGCCGGCGTCCGCCACTACCGGAGCACCGGATCATGACCGTCATCGAGATGCACGACCTCAAAAAAGATTTCACCGTACGGGTACGCGCGGGCCGGTTCCGCCGCCGAAAACGCACGGTGGCCGCCGTGGACGGCATCGACCTGACCGTGGACCGGGGCGAGATGGTCGGCTACATCGGCCCGAACGGCGCCGGGAAGTCCACGACGCTGAAGATGCTGACCGGCATCCTGACCCCGTCGGCGGGCACCGTCCGGGTGTGCGGCCTGACGCCGGTGCCACAGCGGACGAGGCTGGCCCGCCGCATCGGCGTGGTCTTCGGCCAGCGTTCCCAGCTGTGGTGGGATCTGCCGCTGCACGAGTCGTTCACGCTGCTCAGGCATATTTACCGGGTGCCCGCCGCCGACCACGCCGCCCGTCTCGCGCGGTGCCGCTCGCTGCTCGACCTGGACGACTTCCTGGACACGCCGGTGCGTCAGCTGTCGCTGGGCCAGCGGATGCGCGGCGAGATCACCGCGGCCCTGTTGCACGGCCCGGACGTGTTGTTCCTGGACGAGCCGACGATCGGCCTGGACGTGGTCAGCAAGCAGGCGGTGCGCGGTTTCCTGGCCGAGCTGGGCCAGGGCGGCGACGTGACGCTGATGCTGACGACGCACGACCTGGCCGACATCGAGCGCCTGTGCCGCCGCCTGGTCGTGATCGATCACGGTCACGTGGTGCACGACGGCACGATCGAGGCGCTGCACGCCCGGTACGGTTCCCGCCGCCGCCTGGTGGCCGACCTGGACGCCCCGCTGCCGGCGTCGTTCACGCTGGCCGGGGCGTCGCTGGTGGCCAGCGAGGCGGACGGTCACCGGGTGTCGTTCACGCTGGAGTCGACGACTGCCGCGGAGGCGGTGGCCGCGCTGATGGCGTCCGCGTCGGTCCGCGACCTGTCGCTGGTCGAGCCGGACATCGAGGATGTGGTCGCCCGCCTCTACGCCTCGCCCGGCGACACTTCATGACCAGCAGCCGGACGCCCGCCGACCGGCGCCTGCTGCGCGACGCGGCCGCGATCGCCGCCGCCATGGTCGCGGTCGGCGCCTCCTTCGGGGCCATCACCATCGCGTACGACCTGCCGACCTGGGTTCCGTTCGCCATGTCCACCCTGGTCTTCGCCGGCGGCGCCCAGTTCCTGGCGGTCGGGCTGATCGCGGCGGGCAACCCGGTGGCCGCGATCTTCGCCGGCCTGCTGCTGAACGCCCGCCACCTGCCGTTCGGCCTGACGGTTTCCGAGGTGATCGGCCCGCGCCTGCGGGACCGCCTGATCGGCAGCCACCTGATGACCGACGAGGTGGTCGCCTTCACCCTGGCCGAGCAGGACCCGTCCCGCCGCCGGCGCACCTACTGGCTGATCGGCGTCACGCTCTTCACCTTCTGGAACATCGGCACCCTGCTCGGCGTCCTCCTCGGCGGGGCGGCCGGCGACCCCGCCACGCTCGGCCTGGACGCCGCGTTTCCGGCGGGTCTGATCGCCCTGATCCTGCCGTCCCTGCGCGACCGGACCACCCGCCGCGTGGCCCTGTCCGGCGCCGCGATCGCCGTCCTGCTGACCCCCGTGGTCCCCGCCGGCCTCCCGGTCCTGTGCGCCCTGGCCGGCCTGGCCGCGGTCTTCCTGCCGTCGCGCCGCCGGAAGGACCCTTGATGCTGCTCGCGACGATCATCGTGCTGGCCGTCGGCACCTACCTGATCCGCCTGGGCGGCGTCCTGCTGCGCGACCGCGTCGAGTTCCCCGACTCGGTCCAGCGCCTGCTGCCGTTGGCGGCGACCGCCTTGCTGGCGGCGCTGGCGGTCACGGCGGCGCTGATGGAGGGCGCCGCGTTCGCGGGCGTGGCCCGACCGGCCGGCGTCCTGGTCGGCGTCCTCCTGGCTTGGCGCCGCCTGCCCTTCGTCGTGGTGGTCATCGCCGCGGCCGTGACGTCCGCCCTCCTCCGCCTGGCCGGCGTTCCCTGACCCCCGCCGACCATTCCTTCTGCGGATCTTCCGCAAACCTTCCGTTCACCGGTTCGAGTGGATCGCGCATTTATCCTTCCGCCCCGGCCCGATCCGTTCTGAACTGGTCAAACGTCATCTCGGTGAGTCGATCAACGATCATTGCCAGGCCTCATGAATGAGGCCTTCTTTCCATTTCTGCGAAGACGATCTGCTGGTGATCTCCATGTTGCCTCGGGTAGCCTTCGGACCATTGCCGATCAATGATCAATGGACGATGCGGCTTTTCTCTGCGGAATTCGAGGGCTTGAGAAGAGGCGATGGCGGGTGCGTGAACGGGAGTGGCTTTCCGGTGGGGGCTCTCGCTCGCAGCTCTTGGACGATCGCGACGGCTCTGCTCTCGGCGATCGTTTCGAGAGCGTCCTTCCCCGCGATCTCGGCATCCACAGCGCCATCCCGACTCCGACCGGCGACGACGAGCTGCCGAAGTACGTACCCCGCGACTTCGATCTCAAGCTCCGGCTGACCCTCGGTGCGAACCTCCCGGATCGCGGTGCCTTCGTCATCATGATCGGCGGTTCCTCCTCCGGTAAGACGCGGTCGCTCTATGAGGCGGTGCGCGAGAACTTCCCCGATTGGCGATTGCTGCTCCCGGCGGACGCGGCCGATCTTCTCCACCTCAAGAACGCTCCGCCGCGAAGGACCGTCTTCTGGCTGGACGAGCTCCAGCGTTACCTCGGCAGCAGCCCGCCGCTGACCGCCGAGTGTGTGCTGGCCCTGGAACGGAACGGCAACCTGGTGGTGGGGACGCTGTGGCCGGATCAGTACGCCCATTGGACGGCCACCGGCGAGGACGTTCAGAAGCTGGTGAAACGAGCCGTGTCCATCAGCGTCCCGGACAGGCTGAGCCCGACGGAGTTGACCGAGGCGGCCAAGGTCGCCAGGCGCGACGGCCGGATCCGCCGGGCCCTCGAGACGCGGGACGCCGGGATGACCCAGGTGCTCGCGGGCGGGCCGAGCCTGGTGATGTGCTGGGAGCAGGCGGCCACGCCGTACGCGAAGGCGATCATCACGGCCGCGGCCGACGCCCACCGCCTGGGCATGCAGTCACCCCTGAGCGTGGAACTGCTGACCGGCGCCATGTTCGGCTATCTGACCTCGCGCGAGCGGGTGGCTCCGACTGACCACTGGCTGGACGAGGCCATGCCGCACGCCACCCGGCCGCTCTACGGCAACGTGTCCGCGTTGTCCCCGGTCGACGCCGGCCGCGCCGGCACCCTCGGCGGCTACACCGTCGCCGACTACCTGGCCCAGCACCTGCGCCGGGTACGCCGTACCGAGCCCGTGCCCCACGAGGCCTGGCAGACGCTGGCGACGCGGCTGCGTAGCCCGGAGGACCTGCGCCGCCTGGCCGAGAGTGCCATCGCCCGCCTGCGGTACCGCTACGCCGAGGTCGCCCTGGACCGGCTCGCCCATGAGTTCGACGACAGCAAATCGGCGGTGGTGCTGGCCGACCTCCTGACTCGTCAGGACCGTCTGATCGAGGCGGTCCGGGTCCTGCGGCATCACGAGGCGGCCGGCCCGCTCGTCGCGACGAAACTGGCTCACCTCGCGAAGCTGCAGCAGCGGGTGGACGCCATCCGCCCGCCCTTCGTCCGCGGCCTCTCCGACGAGGTCGCCGAGCTGCTGGCCGACGTCGGCGTCTGCGACGACCTGAGGCGGGACGCGGACGACGGCGACGCGCTGGCGGCGGAACGCCTGATCGAGCTTCTCGCCGATCGCGGCTGCCTCCGCGAACTGCGCGATCGCGCCGATCGCGGCGAGCGGCTCGCGGCCGAGGCCCTGGCTGACATGTATGTGGACTGGGGCGACGAGGACCTGCTCATGGCCCGGGCTCGTGCCGGGGACGAGGCTGCCGAACTGCGTCTGCCCAAGCTGCGTCGTGTCTCGTCCCGCGGCGAGAACGCACGATTCGAGATCGGCGCGCTGCGGGAGAAGGCCGACGAGGGCAGCCTCCGGGCGGCACTGGACCTCTGCACGTTGTTCTTCGACCTGCGCGACGAGGAGAACCTCAAGGCGGAGCTGGACGCCGGCACCCCCAGCGCGGCCGCGAAGCTGATCGCCCTCTACACGGCACGCGAGCATCCGTCGCTGATCCACCTGCGGGCCTTCGGCCTGGAAGCGGACGGGCAACTCGTCACCCCCGAAACCCAACCCTTAGGCGTACGGCGAAAGGACTTTTGATGAGTGCCGACCTGACCCCGGCGGAATACGCGTTCCTGATCATCCTCGACGCGGAGGACCGCGAGCTCTCGAACAACGACATGGAGGAGCTCTACCAGGTCAGGCTGGTCGGAGCCCCCTACGCGAAGCTCAAGAAGGACGGATATGTGGTCTCGGAGCGGCGGGGCTGCTATCAGCACACCATCACCGCGGGAGGGAGGAAGGTTCTCGCCGCGAGTCTGAAGGTCGACGACGGCAGGGTCGAGAAGGGCGCACGGCGCTCGGCGGCGGAGAAGGTGCTGTGGGGCGCGCTGGTCGCCCAGCAGAACAGGTCCGGACGCATGCGACCCGACGACGGCCGTGCGGTGATCGAGGCGCCTGCCGATCTGACCGACCGGATCCGGGCCACCTACGCCACGCTGGCGGAGGAGCGGGGTGAGTGGGTGAACCTGACCGCGCTCCGGTCCTCACTCGACGACGTGCCGAAGGTGGATCTCGACGAGGCACTGGTCCGGATGCTCGATGCGCCGGACGTGCGACTCGAGCCGGAGAGCCATCGCCGCCGCATCGACGCGGCGGAACGAGAGGCGGCGATCGTGGTCGGCGGAGAGGCGCGGCACAAGCTGGCGATCGGCCTGCGATGACCGAGGAGGAGCGCAGGGCGCTGGCGGCGCTTCGATTCAGCTGGGCGCAGGCCCCTGATGACGTATGGCGGCGCTCACCTTTCCACGTCGACGGACTGCACGAGGCTGTCGTGCGAGATGTCCGCGGCAGCATCGCCGATGCCAGGGACAGTGCCGACGTCAGTCCGATCGGGCTTGTTCTGGAGGGCCGTCATGGCACGGGCAAGACCCACCTGCTCGGCTGGGTCCGCGAGCAGGCCCAGCAGCAGGGCGGCTACTTCTTCCTGATCGGGCTGCTCGACGAGCGGAACTTCTGGCAGGGCGTCCTGGTGTTCCTGCTGGACGGCCTGGCACGCGACACGGCGGGTGGTGAAACGCAGCTGGAGTTGCTGCTGCGACGCCTCTCGTCCCGGATCGGAGCTCCCCGGACCGCGCGGCGCGCGGTGATGGGTGACACCGAACTGACCCGGAGCGCGCTCGACGCGTTCGTCCAGGGTCTGACGGAGTTCGATCGGCACGTCGCCCTGCAGTGCCGGGACACCCTGCGCGCGCTGGCCTTGCGCTCGTCGGACGACGAGGACCATCAGGACATCGCCGAGAGCTACTTCGGCGGCGAGGAAGCGGTCGCGGCGGATCTCAAGGAGTGGGGGATCCGCAAGCGGCGCACGGCTCAGGAGCTCGTCCGGGACATCTCCTGGATCCTCGCGCTGACCGGCCCGACCGTCATCGCCTTCGACCAGATCGACACGGCTCTCGCTCAAGCCGCGGCACATGAGGACGACGTCAAATACTCCGAGGCCGGCGTCGTGGTGGACCTCGCGAACGGACTGACCGACCTTCGGGACATGACCCGCCGGACCGTGACCATGGTGACGCTGCTCTCGACCAACTGGTCGCTGATCGAGGATCACGCCACGGCGTCCTTCGCCCCGAGGTTCCGGCGCTGCATGGCGCTCCAGGGCATCCGAAATCCGCAGATCGCCCGCGCCCTCATCGAGAAGCGGTTCTCCGATCGCTTCGCGGCCGTGGACTTCACTCCGCCCTATCCGACCTGGCCGATCCGGGCGGAGGTCTTCGACGAGACCACTGACTACACACCCCGCAGGCTGCTCATCGACATCGACCGGCACATCCGGGCCTGTCTCGTCGACGGTGAAGTTCGCGAACTGAGGCGCCTCAGCGATGTGCCGAGCGAGGACCAGCAGATGACAGCCCCGCCGCCGCCGAAAATTCCGAAGGACGCGCTCGCCCGGATCGAGGCGAGGTTCGAGGAGCTGAAGCGAGGTGCGGACGTGACCTCACCGCTCGAGCGGGACTCGGAGGACACCACCTTCCCGGCCCTTCTCGCGGTGGGACTTCAGGCCTGGATCGCCGAACGCGGAGAGAACGGCGCGAAGTTCAGTGTCGACCCGCCGCCGAGCTCCAAACCGGATCTGCATGCCCGGTTGCGCCGAGACCTGGACGAGCGCACCGAGGAGGAGCGGGCGGCTTCGTCCGACCAGTCCCGGACGGAGGATCAGGCTCAATGGTCGTTCCGGGCGATCAGCGACACCCACCACGGCACGGCCGCCCTGCACCGGATGCGGCGTGCCCGTACCGCCGCCGGCCTGAACACCGACGTGGCGAAGCGCAAACTCTTCCTTCTCCGGAACGGCCCCTGGAGCCAGTCGGCCAAGACGCAGGAGGAGATCCGGAAGCTCAAGCAGGACGGCGGCGTCACTCTCGAGGTCACCAAGGATGATCTGCGTGTGCTGTCCGCCCTGCACGGGCTCCGTGCGGAGAACCCGGCCCAGCTTCAGGCCTGGCTGGTCCGCGAGCGCCCCACCGAGCAGATCGCCTTCTTCAAGGAGGCGCTGGCCGACGCCGAAGCGTGGACCGGGGAACCCGCCCGTATCGCCGAGACGGAGACGCCCTCGGACGAGATGGGCTTCACCATCGGCCGCGGCATCGAGAACGACGTACCGTCGTCGATCTCGCTGGAGGCGCTCCGCAAGCACGCCGCGATCTTCGCCGCGTCCGGGTCCGGCAAGACCGTGCTGTTGCGCCGCATCGTCGAGGAGTGCGCGCTGCAGGGCGTCTCGGCGATCGTGCTGGACCCCAACAACGATCTGGCCCGGCTGGGTGACAAGTGGCCGGCGCCGCCGACCGGATGGGGTGCGGGCGACGAAGCGCTCGCCGCGCGCTACGAGCATGAGGTCGAGGTGCTCACCTGGACGCCGCGGCGGGAGACCGGGCGGCCGCTCAGCTTTCAGCCGCTGCCCGACTTTCTGAGTGTGCGGGACGACCCGGACGAGTTCGGCGCGGCGGTCGAGGCTGCCGCCGCGGCGCTGGCGCCGCGGGCGAACCTGGTGGGCCGTACGCAGAAGGTCCTGCTCGGCACGGCCGTTCTGCGCAGGACGGTCGAGTTCTACGGGCGGGAGGGCGGCAGCGACCTGCGGGGACTCATCGCGCTGCTCAGCGATCTGCCGGACGGGATCAGCGAGCTGCGGGACGCCGCGAAGATCGCCGCGGATCTCGCCCAGACGCTCACCGCGGCGATGGACAACGATCCGATGTTCGGCGGGGACGGCTCGCCGATGGAGCCGGGGACGCTGCTGACCCCGTCGGCGGGGAAGCGGGCGCGGATCTCGGTGATCAGCTTCATCGGGTTGTCGCCGGAGGCCGCTCAGGGCTTCGTCAACCAGCTTCAGATGAGCCTCTTCGCGTGGATCAAGAAGCATCCCGCGCAGCACGGGCCGCTGCTCGGCCTGCTGGTCATGGACGAGGCGCAGAACTTCGCGCCGTCCGGCGGGATGACCGCGTGCACGCAGAGCACGCTCGCCCTGGCCTCCCAGGCGCGCAAGTACGGCCTCGGGCTGATCTTCGCCACCCAGGCGCCGAAGGGCCTGCACAATCGCATCCCGGGCAACGCCGCCACCCAGTTCTTCGGACGGTTGAGCGCTCCCGCCCAGATCGAGGCCGCCCGGGAGATGGCCAAGGTGAAGGGCGGCGACGTGCCGGACATCGGCAACCTCACCGCCGGCGTGTTCTACGTCGCCCTCGAGGGCGAGGCGCCGGTCAAGGTGCGTACGCCGATGAGCCTCAGCCATCACCCCAGCAGCCCGCTCACCGACGAGGAGGTGATGGCCCGCGCCCGGATCTGAGACCTTTATTCCGCGTACGGGCGGAGCAGGCCGGCCAGGTCGGGCCGGCCGATCTCGTCCAGTGCGCGCGGAAGGTCGCCGAGCCGGTCCCGGGCGGCCAGCCAGTCCCACAGTCCGCGCGGCTCGTCGCCGGAGCGGAACCGGCCCGTCTCGTGCGAGGGGACGCCGACGACGTCGGCCAGGTCCTGCCAGTCGTAGGTGAGCCGGCGGACGATCTCGAGCTTCACCATGCCGGGGATCAGCTGCGCCCGGGTGGACGGCCGGGGCGCCCTGGTCGCAGGGGTGAGCAGCCGGCCGAGCAGGGCGAAGAGCACCTCGGCGGACGCGCGCGCGGCGAAGGCTTTGAAGCGGTCGTCCTTGTCCAGGTCGGCGTGGTCCATCACGCCCTTGGCGACCAGCCAGTGCGGCACCCGCCGCTCGTGGGCGATGGTCGCGATGGTCGCGGCCTCCATCTCCAGGCCGAGGATCTTACGGGTGCTGACCTCGAGCCGGTCCCAGATCCGCGGGTCCGACATGACGGCGCCGCCGCTGGCCATCGGCCCGGCCGCCACCTTGAACGGCAGACGGCCGGGGCCGTCCACGGTGATGTAGAGGGAGCGTTTGACCTGGTCGCGGCCGGCCTCGGTGAGCACCAGCTGGGAGTCCTGCCAGGCGATGAGCCCGTCGGACTCCAGCCGCCCCAGCCGCGGGCTCCAGGTCGAGTGCGGGAAGTAGCGGTCCCGGGCCGGATGTTTCCGCGGGTTCTGACCCTTGTGGAGGCGTTCGAGGTACCAGACGGCGGCCTCCTCGTCGGAGGCGGAGCCGTGGCTGGGCAGGCCGGCCGGGTCGAAGTCCTGCACCGCGCGGACCCACCGGGTGTCCTGCGGGAACTGCTGGATGTCGGCCTTGAAGACGCCGCCGGGGGAGTGCTTGCCCTCGTCCCACTGGTATGCCGGTGCGGCGACGATCACGTCGCCGGGGGCGGTCTCGCGGGGGTTGCCCGCGCACACGCCGGACATCGCCAGGCAGGTGGGCCGCAGCTTGTCGGTCAGGGTGGTGACGATCGGGCTGGTGCTGCGCCCGCCCATCTGGGTGGGGCGGGCGAGGGCGACCGAGAGCCCGCGGTGAGTGGTGGTGACGTAGGGCGCGGCGCCACCCGCGTCGTGCCCGGTCCAGCCCGCCCCGCCGGCGACCGCCGCCGCGGCGTCGTACTCGTCCTTGAGCGCGGTGATGACGAGGACGTCGATCGTGGTCATGGGAGAAGGCTGCACCGTCGATCTACCGCCCGCCTACCGCGCCGGCGCGCCGTGCGGGAAGACGTCAACCGGTCGTTCAGACCTTGTCGCCGAGCGCCACGGCCGGCTTGGGCACGCGCATGCGGCGGAACGTCAGGCCGCGCATGATGCCGTACAGCGAGAGCGCGCCCAGTTTCTGCGACGTGTTCGGGAAACGCTCGCGGACCAGCGCCCGGACCTTGCGGGCGATCAGCCAGCTGTCGATGATCACGCCGACCGCGAGGATCGCCCACAGCAGGTTGGCGGCGATCTGCACGGCCTGCGGCATCCGGGTGGACGAGCCGATCAGCACGATGATCGCCCCGGCGAAGAAGTAGGTGCCGACCGTCCGGCGGCAGTCGACGATGTTGCGCACCAGGGCCCGCTCCGGACCCCGGTCGCGGGCCAGCAGGTAACGCTCGTCGCCGGCGCGCATGCCCGCCGAGGCCTCGGCCCGCTCCTCGCGCTGGTGCTCGCGCATCTTCTTGTACGCCTCGCGCCTGTTCTGCGGGGCCGGCTCGGAGACCCGCCGCTGGTTGCTCACCCGCTTGGGCGTCGCCTGACCCAGCTCCTTCTTGCTCGGCGTGTAGCTCTTGGGCCGGGCAGGCTCGACCTCCTCCACCGGCTCGGAGGCGGCGGGGATGTCTTCGGTCTTGCGACGAAACAGCGAGGGCACGACATGAAGGGTAACGAAGGGCGGCAGCTCGGCCTACACCGCGCTGCCGCCCTTGGCGAAACGGTCAGAGATCAGAGCCGCTCGACGTGTGCGCCCAGTGCCGCCAGCTTGTCCTCGAAGTGCTCGTACCCACGGTTGATCAGGTCGACGCCGTACACCTTCGACGTGCCCTCGGCGGCCAGCGCCGCGATCAGGTGGGCGAAGCCGGCCCGCAGGTCGGGGATGACCAGGTCGGCGGCGTGCAGCTTGGACGGGCCGGCGATCACCGCGGAGTGCTTGAAGTTGCGGCGGCCGAACCGGCACGGCGTACCGCCCAGGCAGTCGCGGTAGACCTGGACCGTGGCGCCCATGGCGTTGAGCGCGTCGGTGTAGCCGAGCCGCTGCTCGTACACGGTCTCGTGCACGATCGAGAGCCCGCGCGCCTGGGTCAGGGCGACCACCAGCGGCTGCTGCCAGTCGGTCATGAAGCCGGGGTGCACGTCGGTCTCCAGCGCCACGGCCTGCAGCTCGCCGCCGGGGTGCCAGAAGCGGATGCCGCCCTCGTGCGGGGTGACGCCGGGCCGGCCGACCCGCTCGTCGGTGATCTCGAACTCGCCGCCGATCGACCGGAAGACGTTCAGGAACGTCATCATGTCGGCCTGGCGTGCGCCGAGCACCTCGATCTCGCCGCGGGTGGCCAGCGCCGCCGCGGCCCAGCTGGCGGCCTCGATCCGGTCCGGGATCGGACGGTGGCTGTAGCCGTGCAGCTTGGGCACACCCTGGATCTCGATGACCCGGTCGGTGTGCACCGTGATGATCGCGCCCATCTTCTGCAGCACGCAGATCAGGTCGATGATCTCCGGCTCGATGGCCGCGTTGCGCAGCTCGGTGACACCCTCGGCGCGGACCGCGGTGAGCAGCACCTGCTCGGTGGCGCCCACGCTCGGGAAGGGCAGCTCCAGCTTGGCGCCGTGCAGGCCGTTGGGCGCACTCAGGTGCATGCCCTCCGGCTCCTTGTCGACGACCGCGCCGAACTCGCGCAGCGCCTGGATGTGGAAGTCGATCGGGCGGGGGCCGATGTGGCAGCCGCCCAGGTCGGGGATGAAGGCGTGGCCGAGCCGGTGCAGCAGGGGACCGCAGAGCAGGATCGGGATGCGGCTGGACCCGGCGTGCACGTTGATCTCGTCGGTGCTGGCCGTCTCGACGTGCGTCGGGTCCATCACCAGCTCGCCGTCGTCGGCGCCGTCGCTCACCTTGACGCCGTGCAGCTCGAGCAGGCCGCGCACGACCTCCACGTCACGGATGCCGGGAACGTCGTACAGGCGGCTCGGTGTCTCGCCCAGAAGGGCGGCCACCATGGCTTTGGAGACCAGGTTCTTGGCGCCACGGACCCGGATCTGTCCGTGCAGCGGCGCACCGCCGTGCACAGCCAAGACGTCGTCGGTCAACGGAACCTCCAGAGGGGGCGGGTGACCCGCCCGGCGGGTATGAGGGGCCCGGAGAGCATAGCCCTGCGTGATGCGGGCGGCAGTCACCACAAGCCGCGAGATGGCACGAATCCCTGATGATTAAGGCAACAGAAAGACACACCCGTGCGTACGGGTAACAGCGCCTTACTGTGGGTAATCGACTACGGGAGGGCCAGCATCTGGTCGAGCGCCACCCGCGCGTGGTGCGCGGTGTCCCCGTCGACCGTGATCTGGTTGGGCACCCGGCCGGCGACCAGCTCCTCCAGCGCCCACACCAGGTGGGGCAGGTCGATGCGGTTCATCGTGGAGCAGTAGCAGACCGCCCGGTCCAGGAACATGATCTGCTTGTCGGGGTGCGCGAGCGCCATCCGGCGTACCAGATTGAGCTCTGTCCCGACCGCCCAGGCCGAACCGGCCGGCGCGGCCTCGAGGGCCTTGATGATGTACTCGGTCGAGCCGACCTGGTCGGCCGCCCGGACCACCTCGTGCCGGCACTCCGGGTGGACCAGCACGTTGACGCCGGGTACGCGCTCGCGCACCTCCCGCACGCTCTCGATGGTGAAGCGCCCGTGCACCGAGCAGTGCCCGCGCCACAGGATCATCTTCGCGTCGCGCAGCTGCTCGGCGGTGAGCCCGCCGTTCGGCTTGTGCGGGTCGTAGAGCACGCAGTCGTCCAGCGTGAGGCCCATCTCCAGGACCGCCGTGTTGCGCCCGAGGTGCTGGTCGGGCAGGAAGAACACCTTGCTGCCCTGCTCGAAGGCCCAGTCCAGGGCCCGCTTGGCGTTGGACGAGGTGCACACCACGCCCTTGTTACGGCCGACGAAGCCCTTGATGTCGGCCGACGAGTTCATGTACGTCACCGGGACGATCTGATCGGCGATGCCCAGGTCCTCGAACTGTTCCCAGGCGGTCTCCACCTGCCCGAGCACCGCCATGTCGGCCATCGAGCAGCCGGCCGCCAGGTCGGGCAGCACGACCCGCTGGGCCGGAGAGGTCAGGATGTCGGCGCTCTCGGCCATGAAGTGCACGCCGCAGAAGACGATGAACTCCGCGTCCGGCCGGGCCGCCGCCTCCTTGGCCAGCTTGAACGAGTCGCCCGTGACGTCGGCGAACTGGATGACCTCGTCGCGCTGGTAGTGGTGACCGAGCACGAACACACGGGTGCCCAGCGCGGCCTTCGCGGCCCTGGCCCGCTCGACCAGGCCGGGGTCGCTGGGCGCGGGCAGGTCGCCCGGGCAGTCCACCCCGCGCTCGCTGGCGGGGTCGGTGCCCCGGCCGAGCAGCAGCAAGGCGGTGGCGGTGTTGGAAGGTTCAGTCCAGGTAGACGTCACGAGCCCCATGTTTGCACAGCGTCGTGGCTAGTTAACGGTGGTGTTCACCACGCTGTGCTGCTACTAGTAGCGCTTGCGGCCCTGGAGCTTGCTGAAGAGGCGGCGGGCGCGGGCCTGGTTCTCCGGCTTCGCCATCTGGTGCCGGCCCTGGTCGACGATCCGCTGACCCCGCGGGCTGCGGAGGAACATCTGCAGTCGCTGCATGAGAGTGGCCATGCCACCCACGGTGACACAGGTGGCTGTGCGTCGCCTGTACGGTCACTGCGTGCGCGTACTCATCTGCCCCGACAAATTCGCCGGCACCCTGTCCGCCCCCGCCGCCGCGGAAGCCGTCGCCGAGGGCTGGCGGGAGGCGAAGCCGGACGACGAGATGGTGCTGCGCCCGCTGGCCGACGGCGGTCCCGGCTTCGTCGAGGTGCTCGCCGCCGCGATCGAAGGGTCCCGCCGGCTGCCCGTACGCACGGTCGACCCGCTGGGCCGCCCGGTGCCGGGTGAGGTGCTGCTGGCCGGGACCACGGCGTACGTGGAAAGCGCCCAGGCGTGCGGCCTGCACCTGCTGACCAGCGAGGAGCGCGACCCCGGCCGCACCACCTCGTACGGCCTGGGCCTGCTGATCGCGGCCGCCGCCGAGGCCGGCGCGACCGAGGTCATCGTGGGCCTGGGCGGTTCCGCCACCAACGACGGCGGCGCGGGGATGCTCGCCGCGCTCGGCGCCGGCCCGATCGACGTGGCCGGGTACGCCCTCCCGTACGGCGGCGGCCCGCTCACCAGCGCGGACAAACTGGCCGGAACCCCTACGCTCCGCCCGATCTCCCTGATCGCCGCCACCGACGTCGACAACCCGCTGACCGGCCTGCACGGCGCCAGCAGTGTCTTCGGCCCGCAGAAGGGCGCCTCCCGGGAGGACGTGCTCCGCCTGGACGCCGCGCTGGAGCACTTCGCCGGCGTCCTCGAACGTGACCTGGGCGTCACCGGCCTGACCACGGCCCCGGGCGGCGGCGCCGCGGGCGGGCTGGGCGCCGCGCTCCTCGCCCTGGGCGGCCGGGTCGTGTCCGGCATCGCGCTGATCACCGAGGCGATCGGCCTGGAGGCCGAGCTCGACCGCGCCGACCTGGTGATCACCGGCGAGGGCTCGTTCGACCACCAGAGCCTGCGCGGCAAGGTGGCCGCCGGCGTGGCGAACGGCGCCCGGGACCGCGGCCTGGCGTGCGTGGTGGTGGCCGGCCGGGTGGAGACCGGGATGCGTGAGGCGGCCGCGGCGGGCGTGACCGAGACGCATTCCCTGGTCGACCACTTCGGCAGCACCGAGCAGGCCTTGGCCGAACCCGTCCGGGGGTTGCGTGAGATCGGCGCCCGCCTGGCGGGACAATGGAGCCGCACATCCGCCGACCCCGCCCCCACCCGAAACTCGACTAAAGCGTGATCCGGGTCTCCCGGATTGGGAATCACCGGCAACGGGGCTAGCGTTGCTGATTAACGGCATAACCGTCCGCAAGCTGGGAGATCCGCAGTGACCACTGAAGCGCACACCGAGTCGACCGAGGCCACCACGGCCGCCGCGCCGACTGGCGTCATCCTGACCGACGTTGCCGCTGTCAAGGTCAAGGCCCTCATCGAGCAGGAAGGGCGCGACGACCTGCGCCTGCGCATCGCCGTTCAGCCTGGTGGCTGTTCCGGCCTGCGTTACCAGCTCTTCTTCGACGAGCGTTCGCTCGACGGCGACGTCGTCACCGACTTCGACGGCGTTGGCGTCGTGGTCGACCGGATGAGCTCGCCGTACCTGGCCGGCGCGAAGATCGACTTCGCCGACCGGATCGACGCTCAGGGCTTCACGATCGACAACCCCAACGCGCAGAACTCCTGCGCCTGCGGTGACAGCTTCCACTGATCTTCGTACGACGCCGGCCGCTCTCCATCTTGTTTCTGATGGAGATGGCGCGGCCTGTGTTGTGATGCCGGCCGCTCTCCACTCTCTTGGAGGGCGGCCTGTGTTGTCTGTGGTGTGCCGGTAGGCTCGTCGGGCAACCCCCCGTTCACTACATCGAGGGCCGACATGAAGATCGCCGTTACCGGCTCGATCGCCACCGACCACCTGATGCACTTCCCCGGTCGTTTCACCGAGTCCCTGATCGCCGACCAGCTGCACAAGGTGTCGCTGTCGTTCCTGGTCGACGACCTGGTGGTGCGCCGCGGCGGGGTGGCACCCAACATCGCCTTCGGCATGGGCCTGCTCGGCCTCACGCCGATCCTCGTGGGCGCGGTCGGCGCCGACTTCGCCGACTACCGGTCGTGGCTCGAGCGGCACGGCGTGGACTGCGGCTCGGTGCACATCAGCGAGGTCGCCCACACCGCGCGGTTCGTCTGCACGACCGACGACGACCTCAACCAGATCGCCTCGTTCTACGCGGGCGCGATGTCCGAGGCCCGCAACATCGAGCTCGGGCCGGTCGACGCCCGTGCCGGCGGGCTCGACCTGGTGCTGATCAGCGCGAACGACCCGGCCGCGATGCTGCGCCACTCGCAGGAGTGCCGCGACCGCGGGCTGAGGTTCGCCGCCGACCCGTCGCAGCAGCTCGCCCGCATGGAGGGCAGCGACGTGATGGCCCTCATCCAGGGCGCCGAGTTCCTGCTCACCAACGAGTACGAGCGGTCGATGCTGGAGACCAAGGCCGGTCTGACCAGCGACCAGGTGCTCGACCAGGTCAAGATCCGGGTCACCACGCTGGGCAAGGACGGCGTCGAGATCACCGGCCACGGCATCGACCGGATCCACGTTCCGGTCGCCCGCGACGTGATCGCGACCGACCCGACCGGTGTCGGCGACGGCTTCCGGGCCGGCTTCTTCGCCGCCGTCGGCTGGGGGCTGGGCCTGGAGCGCTCCGCGCAGGTGGGTTCGCTGGTGGCGGCCCTGGTGCTGGAGACAGCCGGTGGCCAGGAGTACGAGGTGAAGGGCGACGACTTCGCCAAGCGCTTCGCCGACTCGTACGGCGCCGAGGCCGCCGCCGAGATCAAGCCGCACCTGCCGGCCTGAGACCACGATGTCCGTGCTGGCGGTGTTCGCCGGGCTGCCCGGGGTCGGCAAGAGCACGCTCGCCGCGCGGGTCGCGGCCGCTCTGCCGGCCGTGGTGCTGCCCGTGGACACCGTCGACTTCACCCTCCAGCGCTACCAGGTCAGCGAGCAGCGGCCCGGGTTCGCTGCGTACGGGGTGGTGGCGGCACTGGCCGAGGAACAGCTCCGGACCGGGCACAGCGTGATCGTCGACGCGGTGAACCCGGTCCGGGCCGCCCGCCAGCTCTGGGTCGACCTGTCCGAGCGGCTGTCCGTGCCGCTGCGCGTGGTCGAGGTGATGTGCGGGGACGCCGCCGAGCATCGCCGCCGGGTGGAGGCCCGGTTCGCGACGCGTGACCACGACGGCATCCCCGACTGGGTGCGGGTGCTGGAGCGGCAGGCCGAGTACGAGCCCTATCTGGGACCGCGCCTGGTCGTGGACACCTTCCTGGCCGCGGAGCCGGTTCCGCCCGTCGTCGCGTACCTCAATCCTTGATCTTGCGCACCTCAAACGCGTGACCGGATTGCCCTAGAAACTCCTGGCCCTTCAGGCGGCACCAGGCGGGGATGTCGTTGGCGGCGGCCGGGTCGTCTGCCAGCACCCGGAAGACCTCGCCGACCGGCGCCGACCGCGCGGCCTTGGCCAGCTCGATCACCGGGATCGGACAACGGCGGCCCAGGCAGTCGATCTCGGTCACATCCCCGCCTCCGCCCGGATCCCGGTGACCAGCCCCGGCAGCACCGCCAGGAACTGGTCCACCTCCTCCGCGGTCGTGCCCCGGTGCAGCGACACCCGCACGTTCCCGTGGCTGAGCACGCCCATCGCCTCCAGCACGTGGCTCGGCTGCAGCGTGGACGCCGTGCACGAGGAGCCGGACGACACCGCGAACCCGGCCCGGTCCAGCGCGTGCAGCAGCGCCTCGCCGTCCACGTACAGGCAGGAGAACGTCACCAGGTGCGGCAGCCGGTTCTCCGGATCGCCCACCACCTCGACGTCCGGCACCGACCGGGCCACCTCCGCACGGATCCGCTCGACCAGCGCGGACAGCCGCTTGGCCTCGGTGTCCTCCTCGTCCAGCACGGCGCGCAGAGAAGCCGCGGCCGCGACGATGGCCGGGATGTCCGCCGCGCCCCGCGGCTGCGGGCGAAAAAGATCATCACCGGGGTACGGGGAACGCCAGCGAACCCCCTTGCGGACCACGAGCAGCCCCACCCCCGGCGGGCCACCCCACTTGTGCGCGCTGGCGGTGAGCAACGACCAACCCTCCGGCACCGGGGCGCGGCCGAGCGTCTGGGCCGCGTCCACCAGCAGCGGAACCCCGGCCTCCTTGCAGTACGCGCCGGCCACCTCGACCGGCTGCACCGTCCCGACCTCGTGGCTGGCGCTGATCAACGAGGCGAGCGCGACCCCCGGCGCGGACACCGCCGCGTCCCACGCCTCCAGGTCCAGCCGTCCGAGCAGATCCACACCCACCGACGTGGCATCGCCCTGCTGGGCGGCGACATGCTGGGCGGCGATGTGCAGGACCGCCGAATGCTCGATCGCCGAGTGGACCAGCGTGGCGCCCGCCCGCTGCCGCCCGGCCAGGCCGCCCAGGACCCCGGCGTGCAGCGCGGCCGTACCCGACGGCCAGAAGGAGAGCTCGTCCGGTCGTACCTCGAGACTCTCGGCGACGGCGGCCTGAGCCGCCTCCAGAAGCCGGCGTGCCCGCCGCCCGCTCGCGTAGAGCCGGTCCGGGTCCGCCCATCCGTCGTCCAGGGCGGCATGCCAGGCCTCGCGTGCCACAGGGTGCAGGGGAGCTGCGGTGGCGGCGTCGAAGTACGACGCCGCACCGGCCGGATCGGCGGAGTTTTTCACCTGGGAAACGGTATCGTCCGGTTGTTGAAGGCAGGCGTCCGGCGCGTGTCCGGAGTCGTGAAGATCGGACCCCGCAACGGATCGGTAGGGCCTGGTCGAGTAATGTGCGACCGTCGGTAACGCCTGGGCGTCGGTGTCCGGTTCGGCAACGGGACGGCGCTGCATAGGAGGCTTGGAGCACGTGGGCGTAAAGAGTAGGACCGCTCGGCCACGGGCCACCCGGATCGCCGGGCTCGGCGCCGTCGCGGCGGGGCTGCTGGCGCTGCTGTCCGGCTGCTCGCTGGAGGATGTCGGCGGCGCTTTCGGCCACTTCGGCTGGCCGGGACCGGGCGTCAGCCTGCAGGCCCACAAGATGTACGACCTGTGGATCGCCTCGGTGATCGCCGCACTGGTCGTCGGCATCTTCGTGTGGGGCCTGATCTTCTGGTGCATCATCCGGTACCGCAAGCGCGGCGACGAGCTGCCCGTGCAGACCCGGTTCAACATGCCGATGGAGGTCCTCTACACGGTCACGCCGGTGCTGATCGTGGCGGTGCTCTTCTACTACACCGCGATCGTGCAGACCGACGTCGACAAGCTCTCGCGTAACCCCGACCAGGTCGTCGAGGTCGTCGCCTTCAAGTGGAACTGGCAGTTCAACTACCGCGACGGCGTGGGCAAGGACGCCGGCACGGTGACCTCCACGCTGGGCTCGGACGACCAGATCCCGCTGCTCGTGCTCCCGACCGACCGCACCATCCGGTTCGAGGAGACCAGCCCGGACGTCATCCACTCGTTCTGGGTGCCCGAGCTGCTTTTCAAGCGGGACGTGTTCCCCGGCAACGTGCGCAACCAGTTCGAGGTCACCCTCGACAAGGAGGGCCGTTACGTCGGCCACTGCGCCGAGCTGTGCGGCACCTACCACGCGTTCATGAACTTCGAGATGGTCGTGGTCTCGCCGCAGCGCTTCGACCAGTTCCTGCAGGCCAAGAAGGACGGCGCGGACACCGCGGCGGCGATGCAGGCGATCGGCTTCGCCGGTGACGAGCGGTACGCCGTGACCACCAAGCCGTTCGACACCCGCCGGCACGGCCAGAGCTGGAACCAGTCCGGCCAGACGCAGATCACCGCGGGAAAGTAAGGACCTGAGTTGAAGACCGAATACAAGATCTTCGCCGGCGTCGCAGCCTTCCTGTTCGCCGCGGCGACCGTCTACGGCATCTGGACCAACGGTGCCAGCGGCGGCGTCGAGTGGATCGGCACGGTCGCGCTGATCCTGTCCGGCCTGCTCTGCTCGATGTGCGGCGGCTTCTTCTGGTTCGTCTCCCGGCGCATCGACCTGCGCCCCGAGGACCGCGAGGACGGCGAGATCGCCGACGGCGCGGGCGAGATCGGCTTCTTCAGCCCCGGCAGCTACTGGCCGTTCGGCTTGGCGCTGTCGGCCTCGATCGCCGGCCTCGGCCTGGTGTTCTGGATGTGGTGGCTGATCGCGCTGGGCCTGATCCTGGTGATCACGTCGGCGTGCGGCCTGCTCTTCGAGTACTACTCCGGAACCCGGCACCCCGCCGAGCACTGAGCTCTGACGTAGACGGAAGCCCGCGCTCACCGAGCGCGGGCTTCCGCTTTTCGGTCGCTGTTGCCAGGCGCGTGTTGCGGTCGTTGGGCGTCCGCGTCCGCGTCGCGGTCTCGGGGGCGGTCTCTCGCATTACCGCGGCGGACCTCTCGCCTGGCGAGGTCACCGCGGCTGCTCCAGCTGGGCGCGAGGTCACCGCGGCTGCTCCAGCTGGGCGCGAGGTCACTGCGGCCGCCGACGCTGGGCTGGGGAGTAAAGGTCAAGGGATGCCAGGCGCCCGGGGTGCCGACTAACCCTCGCTGCCGTGCCTTGCTGCCGTGCCTTGCTGCCGCGAGTGGTAGATCCATTGAAACGTGGTAGTTCCTGGCGGCATCTGGGCCGAAATACCGCTAGGACCTACCACCGCTGCGGAAAGTGGTAGCGCAAGGCGGCATCAGTGGCCCGGATACCGCCAGGGTCTACCACTGCACGGCAACGGCCGCGAGCGGCGGCAGCCAGGGCGAGTGGGCACCCCGGGCGCCTGGCATCCCTTGACCTTTACCCCCCAGCCCAGCGTCGGCTGCCGCGGTGACCTGGCGCCTGGCGGGGAGCGGCCGCGGTGACCTGGCGCCTGGCGGGGAGCGGCCGCGGTGACCTCGCGCCGAGCGGGAGCGGTGACCCGGAAGCTTGTCTAGGCCGCCCGGCGCTGTTGCGGGGCCACACCGCGGAAGCGGCGGACCCGCAGGGACAGCGGGAAGAGCATCTCGGCGGCGCCGCAGCGAGTGCACAGCAACTCGGGGCAGTCGTCGTCGTGCCCGTCGCCGCAGGGCGGCACCTCGAACATCATGTCGCGGTCACAAATCACGCAGCGCAGTTCACGGTCTCCCACGGGTGGCTCCTCTCCTCGTCGGAAGGTGGAATTCCCCGGCTGTGTGTTCGACGCTGCCACGAACGGCAGGTGAAGCGTTGTACGCGGCGCGGCGTGTCGCTTCAGGCAGGCCCGGTGATGAGCGCCACAGCGCGGCTCGAGCCCCTCGGCTCCGGGGGCGGGCTCAGGCCTCGTCGGCCTTGGCGGCCTGTGCCACGGTCACCCAGCGGTCCAGCAGGGCGGTCGCCGCGCCGGTGTCCACCGTCTCCGCCGCCCGGGCGATGCCCGCGCGCAGCGTCTCGCGGAAGTCGCCCGGCAGGCCCGCGTGCGCGGCCAGCGCGGTCGCCGCGTTGAGCAGCACCGCGTCGCGGATCGGCCCCTGCTCGCCGGCGAACATCCGGCGGGCCGCGTCGGCGTTGAACGGCGCGTCACCGCCCCGCAGGTCGCCGGGCTTGCTCCGGGGCAGGCCCAGCTCCGTCGAGTCGACCAGGGACTCCTCGACCTTGCCGTCGCGGGCCAGCCACACTCGGGTCGGCGCGGCGGTGGTGAACTCGTCCAGGCCGTCCTCGCCGCGGACCACGACGGCGCTGTCGCCGCGCCGGGCGAACACCTCGGCCATCACGGGAGCCATCCGCAGGTCGAAGCAGCCGACCGCGGCCGAATGCGGGCGGGCCGGGTTGGTCAGCGGGCCCAGCATGTTGAAGAACGTGGGAACGCCCAGCTCGCGGCGGGGGACGGCCGCATGTCGCATGCCGGGGTGGTAACGGGCCGCGAAGCAGAACCCGATGCCGGCCTCGGCGACCGTCCGGGCCACGCCGCGCGGGCCCAGGTCCAGCGGGATGCCGAAGTACTCGAGGAGGTCGGCGGTGCCGCAGGCGGAAGAGGCGGCGCGGTTGCCGTGCTTGACCACGCGGACACCCGAGGCGGCCACGATGATCGCGGCCATCGTGGAGATGTTCACCGTGTGCGCCCGGTCGCCGCCGGTGCCGACCACGTCGACAGCGTCGGCGCGTACGTCGTCAGGAAGCTCGACCAGCGTCGCAGCAGACAGCATCGCCTGTACCAGGCCGGCGATCTCACCGGGCGTCTCGCCCTTGGCCCGCAGTGCCATCGCCAGGCCGGCGATCTGGACCGGGGTGGCGTTGCCCGCCATGATCTCGCCCATCGCCCAGGCGGTGTCCGACGTGTCGAGCTCGGCGCCGCCCAGGACGGCGCTCAGAAGATTGGGCCAGGTCCGGTCGCCCATCTCTGATCAGCCCAGCTTGCCCATGGTGCCCAGCGGGACCACGCCGTTGCGGCGGTCCCGGAGCATCCCGGCGACCGTCTGTCCGGTGGTCACCGGGTCCAGTGGATAGAGCATCGTGGCGTCGACCTGCGCGTACGCCGCCAGCCAGCGGTCCGCGGCACGGGCGATCACGACGCAGACGGGCGGCGGGTCGGCGTACTCGTCCTTGGTCTGACGGGCGATGCCGATGCCGCCGGCGGGAGTCGCCTCGCCGTCGAGGACCATCAGATCGATCTCGTACTTGTCCAGGAGGTCGCGGCACTCCTCCCAGGTCGACGCGTCGGCGTACTCGACCGACAGGTCCGCCGCGGGGCGAGGGCCGATGGCCAGCCGGATCTTGTCGCGCACGGCGACGTCGTCGCTGTAGAGCAGGACGGTGTACTTGTCGCTCATGTCTCCCGCGCTCCCAAGCTCGTATCTGCTCGCCGATCGTAGCGAATCGCCTAGTCCTCGGCGGCCTGCGGGCGGTTCGTCCCGGCCGCGGCCTCCTCGCGGTCCAGCTGCCGGTCGATCCGGCGTGCCTCCCGCTCCGACTGCCTGATCCACTGCAGCACCAGGATGCCCAGCATCGTGACACTCACCACCTCGCCGCCGGCCCACAGGATGCCGCCCGCCACGACCTGGTCGTTCTTCGGATCGGACCAGGCCAGGGCCAGGTTCGGGTACCAGTCGCCGCCGAGCAGCGTGGTGCTCTGCATGATCGTCAGGCCGAGGACCGTGTGGAACGGCACGGAGAGCACCATGAGCAGGGCGCGAGCCGGGTACGGCCACCGGTTGGGCAACGGGTCCAGCCCCAGCAGCGGCCAGAAGAACAGGCAGCCGGTGAGGATGAAGTGCATGTGGACCAGCTCGTGCAGCCAGGCGTGCTCCAGCGTGGCCCGGTAGAGGCCGGTGAAGTAGAGGACGAACGGGTTGGCCACGAACAGGCCGAAGGCGACCAGCGGGAAGGTGATCACACCGATCGGGCGGCTGTGCAGCACGGACACCAGGGTCTTGCGGGGGCGTGCTCCGGCCGTACGCATGAGAAGAGTCACCGGAGCGCCCAGCGCGAGGAAGATCGGCCCGACCATGGACAGCACCATGTGCTGGACCATGTGCACGGACAGCAGGGTGGTGTCGTAGGCCTCGACGCCGGTGACCGTGACCGCCGCGATCGAGCCCAGCCCGCCCAGCAGGAAGGCCACCGTACGCCCGGCCGGCCAGGCGTCCCCGCGCTGGCGCAGGCGCCACACGCCGTAGAGGTAGAGCGCGGCGCCGATCACCAGGAACAGCGCGATCAGACTGGTCAGGTTGATCTCGGTGAAGATCGCGCCCACCGTGAACGGCGGGGGAGCAGTATCCCCGCCGTCGGCGAGGAGAGCAGGCATTTCGGCGAGATGCACCGTTCGAGGCTAGGCCCACCGGTCTGGTGATCGTTATACCGGGGCGCGACACACGCCGGATTGGGCCCCCCGCGACATGTTGTCCTGATCGCGGGGCAATAATGAGCCCGTGACTGCGGCTTCAGCCATCGACAAGAGCAGGATTCACTCGCTGACCAGACCCAACATGGTCAGCGTGGGGACCATCGTGTGGCTCTCCAGTGAGCTCATGTTCTTCGCGGCGCTGTTCGCGATGTACTTCTCCATCCGCGCGGCGGCGCCGCAGCTGTGGGAGGAGCACACCGAGGCGCTGAACATCCCGTACGCGACCACGTTCACCGTGATCCTGGTGCTGTCCTCGGTGACCTGCCAGCTCGGCGTGTTCGCGGCGGAGAAGGGCGACGTGTTCGGGCTGCGACGCTGGTTCACGGTGACCTTCGTGATGGGCCTGATCTTCGTGCTCGGCCAGGCGAACGAGTACCGCAACCTGGTGACGCACGAGGGCATCACGATGCAGGCCGACGGGTACGGCTCGATGTTCTACCTGACCACCGGCTTCCACGGCCTGCACGTGACCGGCGGTCTCATCGCCTTCATCGTCTACATGATCAGGACGACCATGGGCCGGTTCACGCCGGCGCAGGCGACCTCGGCGATCGTGGTCTCGTACTACTGGCACTTCGTGGACGTCGTGTGGATCGCGCTGTTCGCGATGATCTATTGGCTGCAGTGACCATGGACCCTCGCCCGCCCGTTCGTGAGCCAGGTTCGACACAAGAGGACACCGCCCATGACTTCTGACCCCCACGGCGGCCGACGTTTTCGGGTGTTCGCCCGGAAACGCTCAGCGCCCAGCCGGGCACGCCGTCGCCTCGGCGCCGCGGTCCGCATGATCGCCGCCCTGGCCATGGCCGGTGGCGTCTACGCCGGGTTCACGCCGAACGCGGCGGCGGAGGACGACCGCACGCTGTCGAGTTCGGCGGCGGAGGGCAAGGCGCTCTTCGACAACAGCTGCATCACCTGCCACGGGCGGGACGCCCAGGGTGTCACCGACCGCGGCCCCAGCCTGATCGGCGTCGGCTCGGCCGCCGTCGAGTTCCAGGTCGGCACCGGCCGCATGCCGATGACCCGGCAGGAGGCTCAGGCCGAGAAGAAGCCGCCGCAGTTCGACGAGGCGCAGACCAAGCAGATCGGCCAGTACATCCAGGAGATCGGCGGCGGTCCGCAGCTGCCCTCCGGCGAGCTGTCCGACAACCTGGCGACCAAGCCCGAGGCGCTGGCCCGCGGCGGCGAGCTGTTCCGGGTCAACTGCTCGTCCTGCCACGGCTTCGGTGGTGGCGGCGGCGCGCTGTCCTCCGGCAAGTACGCTCCGGGGCTGCACACCGCGACCGAGGAGCAGATCTACGCCGCGATGCTGACCGGCCCGCAGAACATGCCGGTGTTCGGTGACAACGAGCTCTCGCCGGACGAGAAGCGTGAGGTCATCACGTACGTCACGCAGCAGCTCCAGCAGGACAAGGACCCGGGCGGCATCTTCAACCTCGGCCGGTACGGGCCGGTGACCGAAGGTTTGGCGATCTTCGTCATCGGTATCACCATCCTGGTCTTCGTGGCCCTCTGGATTGCGGGGAAGTCATGACGGTTGTTCAGGACAACCACGGGCACGGACACGGGCACGAGACCGAGCCGGTCGACGTGCAGGACCCCCGGCTGTCCCGCTTCGAGATCATCAAGGAAGGCGCTCGCCGCGACGACATCGAGATCGTCACGTACGAGTCGCAGTTCCCGACCGCGAACTCGAAGGCGGAGAAGCGGGTCGTCCGGTCCATCGCACTGCTGTTCCTGCTGTCCGGGGCCGGCGCGCTGGTCTTCCTGATCGCGTACATCTGGTGGCCCTGGGAGTACGAGCTGGGCCACTCGATCAACGACTACTACACCGCTGTGCTCGGCATCTCCCTGGGCATCTCGCTGCTGTCCCTGGGCTTCGCGATCCTCTCCTGGGCCAAGAAGCTGCTGCCACACGAGGTGTCGATCCAGGACCGGCACAACACCCCGTCCAGCGACGACGACCGGCTGATCACCGGCCAGACCATGGCCTACATGGTCGACGAGCTGGGCGTGCAGCGCCGGCCGCTGCTCAAGGGCGCGATCGGGCTCGGCCTGGCGCCGCTCGGCCTGGTCGCCGCGGCGCCGCTGATCGGCGGGCTGATCGAGAACCCGCACAAGGACGCCCAGCCGGAGCTGTTCCACACCGGGTTCGACCCGGTGGCGAACGACGGCAAGCTGGTCCGGCTGACCCGTGCCGACGGCACGCCGATCCGGCCCTCCGACGTCAGCGTCGGCGGGCAGATCACGGTCTTCCCGGGCATCCCGCACGGCGCGACGAACGAGTACGCCGACTCGCCGACCCTGCTGATCCATCTGCGCGACACGGATGCCGCGGCCGCCCGCCAGGCGACCGACACCGACAAGCGCAACCAGGGCGTAATGTGGGGCAACTACGTCGCGTACTCGAAGATCTGCACGCACGCCGGTTGCCCCGCCAGCCTGTACGAGCAGCAGACCAACCGGTTGCTCTGCCCGTGCCACCAGTCGCAGTTCCTGATCACTGACAATGCTCGCCCGATCTTCGGTCCGGCCAGCCGCAGACTCCCCGCGTTGCCGCTTTCGGTGGACGAGGAAGGATTCTTTGTGGCAGGTTCGGACTACCGCGAGACTGTCGGCCCCGACTTCTGGGAGCGGCCATGAAGCGCCGGAAATTCGATGTGACCCAGGTTCCGGCCAATGTCGGCAAGGGCCTGGATGACCGCTACAAGGCGGCCACGCCTCTGCGCGGGCTACTCAACAAGGTCTTCCCTGACCACTGGTCGTTCTTGTTGGGCGAGATCGCGCTGTTCTCGTTCATCATCCTGCTGCTCACCGGTGTCTTCCTGACCCTCTTCTTCGACCCGTCGATGAAGGAGGTCGCCTACGAGGGCGCCTACCCGGGCCTGCGTGGCGTGGAGATGTCCGCGGCGTACGAGTCGTCGCTGCACCTCTCCTTCGAGGTTCGCGGCGGCCTGTTCATGCGGCAGATGCACCACTGGGCGGCGCTGCTGTTCATGGCGTCGATCGTCGTGCACATGGCGCGCATCTTCTTCACCGGTGCATTCCGGAAGCCGCGCGAGGCCAACTGGGCGATCGGCGTCGCGCTGTTCCTCCTCGGCTTCCTCGCCGGCTTCACCGGTTACTCGCTTCCCGACGACGGCCTCTCCGGCACCGGGCTCCGCATCGCCTCGGCGATCATGCTGTCCATCCCGGTCGCCGGCACCTGGATCTCGGCGTCGATCTTCGGCGGCGAGTTCCCCGGCGAGCTGATCATCGGCCGCTTCTACATCGCGCACGTGCTGCTCATTCCCGGCGGCCTGCTCGCGCTGATCAGCGTCCACCTGGGCCTCGTCTTCGCGCAGAAGCACACGCAGTGGCCGGGCCCCGGGCGGACCAACAACAACGTGGTCGGCGAGCGCATGTTCCCGCGCTACGCGCTCAAGCAGGGCGGCTTCTTCATGGCCGTCTTCGGCGTGGTCGCCTTCATGGCCGGCATGTTCCAGATCAACCCGATCTGGCTGTTCGGGCCGTACCGCGCCTCCGAGGTGTCGTCGGCCAGCCAGCCCGACTGGTACGTGATGTTCATGGACGGCCTGGTGCGACTCATGCCGGCCTGGCAGATCACGCTGCCGATCGGCGACGGCTACAGCATCCCGCCGCTGTTCTGGCCCGCGGTGGTCGGTCTCGGCGCGCTGACCACGGTGCCGATGGCCTACCCGTTCATGGAGGCCAGACGCCTCAAGGACAAGCGCTCGCATCACCTGCTCCAGCGCCCCCGCGACGCACCCGAGCGCACCGGTCTCGGCGCCATGGCGTTCACGTTCTTCATCGTGGCGACCTTGTCCGGCGGCAACGACGTCATCGCCGACAAGTTCCACATCAGCTTGAACGCGATGACCTGGGCGGGCCGCATCGGCCTGGTGATCCTGCCGCCGCTGGCCTACTTCATCGCCGTGCGCATCTGCCTGGGCCTCCAGCAGCACGACCGTGAGGTCCTCGCCCACGGCGTGGAGACGGGCATCATCAAGCGCCTGCCCGACGGCCGCTTCGTCGAGGTGCACCAGCCACTCGGCCCGGTCGACGACCACGGCCACCCGATCCCGCTGGACTACGCAGGCTGGGTCGTGCCGAAGAAGATGAACCGCGTCGGCGCCCTGGCACCCGCGGTGAAGGGTTTCTTCTTCCCGGTCGAGAAGCCGGCCGAGGCGCCGGTGTCACCCGCGGTGCCTCCGGTGTCCGCTCCTGAGAAGCGCGAGGAGATCACGTCCGGCCGCTGAGCCGGCGCTTCGATCGATTCGACAGCTTTACGCGAAAGGCCCGCTCCGTCCCCTTGGGTTCTAGGAGTCGTCGCAACACCCCAGTTCAGGGGATGCGATGGAATTCGAGATCCGGGACCGGTCGGTAATCCAGGGCCGTCGACGTCTGGCCCGCGAGCGTGAGGCATATCTTGCGCTCGTGGGTCAGGGCGTTGGATCAGAAGAAGCGTGCAGGATCGTCGGGATCAATGAGCGGACCGGCCGGCGCTGGCGTAACGGCCGTAACCCGACCGGCCGTGAGAGGGCAGCAGCGCCGATCACGGCCCTGGCATCGCCGTCGGTGCGGGGCCGGTTTCTCAACGAGGACGAGCGCCTGCACATCGCCGACCGGCATCGTGAACGGGCCACTGTCCGGCAGATCGCCGCCGAACTCGGCCGTGATCCGTCGACGATCGGCCGTGAGTTGCGACGTAACGCGCATCCGGTCAGCGGGGACTACCGGCCGCATGCGGCTCAGGCCCGCGCCGAAGCACGGCGGCCACGACCGAAGATCAGTAAGATCGCCGCCAGTGCTGAGTTGCGCCAGGCCGTCCAGGACGGCTTGGACCTCAAGTGGAGTCCCGAGCAGATCGTGCGACGCTTGCGGCGGGATTTTCCCGACCGCCCGGAGCTGCACGTGACCCACGAGACGATCTACCAGGCGCTCTACGTCCAAGGCCGCGGTGAACTACGCCGCGAGTTGGCCAAAGCTTTACGGACCGGGCGCACACTGCGCCGACCCCGCCGCCAGGCTCAGCAGCGCACACCCCGGATGGCCACCGAAATGGTCATGATCAGTGAACGTCCCGCCGAGGTCGAGGACCGCGCGGTGCCCGGCCACTGGGAAGGCGACCTGATCATCGGCAAGGACAATCAATCGGCGATCGGCACCCTGGTAGAACGCCACACCCGCTACGTCATGCTCGTGCACCTGCCGCTGGGCCGCACCGCCGACCGGATGCGTGATGCCCTGGTCGCTACCGTCGCGCATCTACCGGAGCACCTGCGCCGGTCGCTGACCTGGGATCAGGGCATCGAGATGAGCTTGCACCAGCAGTTCACTGTCACCACCGACACCCCGGTCTACTTCTGCGACCCGCACTCGCCCTGGCAGCGCGGCAGCAACGAGAACACCAACGGCCTGCTGCGCCAGTACTTCCCGAAAAGCACCGACCTGTCCGGCCACGACCGCGACCGGCTCGACGCCGTCGCGATCGAACTCAACGGCCGCCCACGCAAAACGCTCGGCTGGGACACCCCAGCCGAGCGCTTCGCTAAGCTCCTGGCCGAAACCAGTTGATCAACCGTGTTGCGACGACCCCTGGAATCCGCCCCCAGGAGCGGGCCTTTCCCGTCAGTCGGCGCCGGTCAGTCGGGGCTGGTCAGCCTGCGCCGGTCAGTCTGCGCCGATCAGTCGGCGTCGGGCAGCCCGATCGCGAAGGCGTCCTCGAGGTCGTGCTTCGAGTAGGCGCGGAACGCCACATACGTCTCGGTGTTGACCACACCGGGGGTCTTCGAGATCCGCCCGGCGATGACCTCGGCGATGTCATCGAAGTGCGGCACCCGCACGATGGCGATCAGGTCGGCGTTCCCGGCCACCGAGTAGACCTCGCTGACCCCGTCCTGAGCTGCCAGAGCCTCGGCCACCTCAGGAATCGAATCGGTGGCGCAGTCGATGTGCACGATCGCAGTATTCACAGGGTCATGCTATCGATCTCGCTGGTCGTCGTGGCTCGTCCCGTCTCCATCCCTCGAGCCAGATAAAGATCAACTGATTCTTGTCGTAGCTGGGTGGGTGGTGCTGACCGTCGCTCACGCCGAGGTCGGCCCGCCTTCGGCGTCGCCTGCCATGTCCGTGCCCACTCACCCTCCTTCACGATCCCGGCCCGTGCCCGTCCTCCGGCCGGTCCCGCCTCGCATGCGCCTACATCAGGGGAGGCCGGGATCCCTATTGTGGACGTGTGGCAGATCAACCGCGGTCCGCGGCTCAGCGCAAAGCGGACGTGCTCGCGAAGCTCAGCGCACCCGTGGCCGACGTCTGGGTCGCCACCGCCGACGCCGGCGAGCCGTACCTGGTGCCGTTGACCGCGTCGTGGTTCGAAGAACGCATCGTGCTGGCCACCGACAAGAACTCGCCGACCGCCCGCAACCTCGCCGCGTGCGGGACGGCTCGGCTGGCGTTCGGCGGCACCCGTGACGTGGTGCTGGTCGACGTCCGGCTGGAACGGGCCGTCCCGGTCGCCGACGGCGGCCCGATCGGGGAGGCCTACGCGGCGCAGAACGACTGGGATCCACGCACGGCCGGCGACGCGTATCTGTTCCTGATCCTCCGCCCGGAGCGCATCCAGGCGTGGCGTGAGCTCAACGAGATCGCCGGCCGCACCCTCATGCGTGACGGCGCTTGGCTGATCTGAGGCGGTACCGCTACGTCGAGCGGCGGATGTGCGGGTCCGAGGCGTCCTAGTCGTTCTGGACGAGGCAGAACGGGTGGCCCGCCGGGTCGAAGAGCACCCGGACATGCTCCTGCGGCTGATGGTCGGCCACCGTGGCGCCCGCCGCGACCGCGTCGGTGACGGCTGCCGCGAGGTCGCCGACCTGAAAGTCCAGGTGCGTCATCGGCCGCTGTCCGCCCTCGACGGGCGGCCACACCGGTGGCTCGTACCCGTCGGCTCTTTGAAAGACGATCGTGGCGGTGCCGTCGGGTGGGGCGCCGAGGATGCTGGTGCCGGGCTCCTCGTGCACGATCGGCCACTCCAGCAACCCGCTGTAGAAGCGGGCCAAGGCCGCGGGGTCGGGAGCTTCGACGGCGACCGCCCACCACATGCCCGCTGTTCGTGATCGCATCCCGGCAGCCTGCCATCCTTGACCCTGACATGGGGGGAGACTGCAAGGTGGTCCGCGAAGGACGGCGACAGCAGGAGGCGGCCATGGTCGAGGTTCGGGTGCGGGACGTGCCGGAGCAGCACGTCGTGTCGGAGACGCGTGTGGTGGTTCAGGCCGAGTTGGAGGCGTGGCTGCCGGGCGCGATGGCGCGGGTCGCCGAGCGCGCCCGGACCGCGGGTGGTCTTCTCACCACGACGGACTGGGCGTTCCTGGAGCGGCCGGCCGGCGACGACCCGCTGATCATCGCGATCTACGAAGGCAACCCCAACGAGGGGCCGACGCCGGTCGAGGTGTGTGCCACGGTCGCGGCCGGTGGGGACAGGACCATCCCGGCACATCGAGAGGCTTACGTACGCGTGAGTAAGTCCCAGGTCACGTCCGGTGAGCTCGGCGGGGTGTACGAGGCGGTCGAGAAGTGGATCGCCGCGAACGGGCTGGCCGTGGCCCGGGCGCCGCGGGAGACGTACTGGACGGACTTCGGGGCGGCGGGGGCCGGCGACGAGGTGTTCGACGTCGCGTTCCCGGTGAGCTGATGCCGGGCGGGCCGGGGCTGCTGACGATCGGCGAGTTCGCCCGGCGGTCGGGGCTGTCCATCCGGGCCCTGCGACTGTACGACCGGATCGGCCTGCTCCGGCCCGCCGACGTGGTGCCGGGCACCGGGTACCGCCGGTACGCGGGCCGCCAGCTGTACGCCGGCCGGCTGATCGCGTTGCTGCGCCGCCTCGACATGCCGCTCACCGAGATCACCGAGATCGTCGGCGCCCCCGGCCCCGAGGCGGCCCAGCGGCTCGCCGGGTACTGGACGGCCGTGGAGGCCCGCCTGGCCGCGCAGCGAGAACTCGCCGACCGGCTGGTGCGCAACCTGGCCGCGGAGACCCCGGCGCCGGACGACGCGTGGCGGGTGTCCGTCCGGGACGTCGCCGAGCAGCACATCGTCAGCGAGATGCGGTACGTCAGCGCCGCCGGACTCACCTGGATCCGGGACGCGTCGGCGCGTCTGACCGAGCTGGCCGGACGGTCGGGTGGCCCGGCCGGCCCGCGGTTCGTGGTGTTCCACGGCTTGGTAACCGAGGACGCGGACGGCCCGGTCGAGGTGTGCGTCCCGGTCGGTCCCGGCGCCGCCGGTCGCGTCGAACCGGCCCACCGCGAGGCGTACGTCCCGGTGGTCAAGGGCCACTTCGAGCCGCCGCAGATCCTGTCGGTCTACGACACCGTGCGGCGCTGGGTGCGCGACAACGGGCACGCGGTCGTCGCCTCGCCCCGCGAGGTGTACCGCTACGACCTCGACCCGGAGACCGCCGGCCCGCACGACCTGGTCTGCGACGTGGCCCTGCCGTTCAGATGACGACCAGCAGGATGCCGGCGGCGACCACGGCCGCGGCGACCGCGCGGCGCACCCCGAATCGTTCCCCGAGGAACACGGCGCCGAAACCGACGAGCCGGTCGCCGGCGCCGTGCGCGACCGCGTTCCAGATCGCGTGGAGCACGGCCGCGATCAGCGTGAGAGCGATGACCGTGCCAGCTTAGTAGGATCGGCAGGTGACGCTGCTGCTGAAGCTGGTGCTGGCGCCACTGCTGGTGGTGGCTTCGTCGCTGGCGGGCCGTCGCTGGGGCGACCGGGTGGCGGGCATGATGGCGGCGCTCCCGATCGTGGCCGGCCCGATCCTGCTGATCACCTCGGTGGAGCACGGGACCAGCTTCGCCGCGCACGCCGCGTCGGCGTCACTGCTCGGCCTGGTGTCGCTGGCGGTGTTCGCGGTGGCGTTCGCCCACGCGAGCCGCCGCTTCGGCTGGCTGCCGGCGCTGGCTGTGGCATGGACGGCGACCGTGGCGGCCGACGTCGTCCTCGCACCCTGGACGGTGGGTCCTTACTGGGGGCTCCCGATCGTCCTGGTCGCCGTCGTCGCGGCCCGCATCCTGGTGGAACGCCTCGCCGCCGCCCCCGCTGTCACAGCCCCGGCCGTCACCGCTTCTGCTGCCGCTGCCCCGGCCGTCACCGCTCCTGCCGTCACCGCCCCGGTGACGTCGCCGTGGTGGGACTTGCCTGCCCGAGCCGCCGCCACCGCCGTCCTGGTCCTCACGGTCACCGGCATCTCGGCGGCGGTGGGGCCCGTGGTCACCGGCATCCTGGCCCCGTTTCCGGTGGCTACGAGCGTGATCGCCGCGTTCGTGCTGGCCCGTCAGGGATCGTCGGCGACTGTTCGCACTCTGGTCGGGCTGACGCGTGGGCTGCCGGCGTTCGCGGCGTTCTGCTTCCTGCTGGCCGTGTTGCTCGGGCCGGTGGGCACGGCCGGCGCGTTCGCGATCGCTGTGGCCGGCGCGCTCACGGTCCAGGCACCGGCTCTGCGACGCCCGGCCCGGCAGGACTCGGCGGTGCAACCCCGCCGGTGACAGCCGTGGGCCAGGGCGTCATCGTCGGTGGCGCATCGTTCATCCTGGGGGAATGGTTGATCCGAGGAACACCGATCGGCTCGTCCTGCGTGGCTGCCTGATCGGATGGGCGGGGCTCGCGGTGCCCGAGTTCCTGCCGGAGGTGTTGCCCGCCGTCGAGATCGGGTGGCGGTTGGCCCGGGACTCCTGGGGGCACGGCCATGCGACCGAGGCGGCGGCCGCGGCCATGCGGTTCGGCTTCGACGAGTGCGGGCTGGACCGCATCGTCAGCATCCGGCACGTGGACAACACCAGGTCGGCGCGGGTCATGGCGAAGTTGGGACTGGTCGAGAAGTTCACCACGGTCGTGCCGGGCCACGGTCAACCGGTCGCGATTCATGCGAGATACCGCGACAGGACTCAGCCTGCTGCGGTGAGCGATGACGTGGCTGGAGGCCGGTCCGCCCAGAGCTCGGTGAGCAGGGCGTTGAGCGCTTCGGGCTGGTCGCGCTGTGGTTCGTGGGCGGCGCCGGGGATGTGGGCCAGGCGGGCGTCGATGCGGTCGGCGACCCGGGCGCAGACGGTCCGCATCAGCGTGGCCATGCCGGGCCGGTAGCCGGGCGGGATCGTCTCCCATCCTCCGACGATCACCAGCTTGGGGAAGCCGGCCGCGCGCAGCGGCTCGGTGGCCAGGTCGGCCAGCCAGCACGGGCGCTCGTGCAGGGCGGTGGCGGCGGCGCGGCGCAGCCAGGCTTCCGGCGCCGGGCGGGGCCGGTCACCGTAGGCGGCGGCGATGTACTCGTCGGGGGTTCCGCGGCGGGCGCCGGCCATGTAGCGGCGGCCGTCCTCGATGGATCGAGCCACGCCAGGGTCGTCGGCGGCGACCATGTGGGCGCACGGCTCGATGAGCGTGAGCGAGCGGACCAGGTCGGGCCGGGCCGCCGCCGCCAGCATGGCGACCGTGCCACCGTAGGAGTGCCCGACCAGGTGCGCACCGCCGCCCATCAACTCCACGACATCGGCGGCGTCGACCGCGTAGTCGCTGGTGGCGGTGTCGGGGCTGGCGCCGGGATCGGAGGCGGGTCGCGCGGGCTCGAGGTCGGGGCTGGCGCCGAAGCCGCGGCGGTCGGGGAGCAGGACGCGGCGGGCGGCGGCCAGCGGGCGCTGGTGTTCGAAGCTGTGCGTGGCCCAGGTGAACGTGCCGTGGACGAGGATCGCGGGTGTCGCCGCGGCGGGGCCGTCCCAGACCGTGACGTGGATCGGTGTCCTCACAGGCCGAAGGCGGAACGGCAGCGGTCCAGGCCGGTGACGGTCACCGCGAGATGGTCACGGTCACGCCAGCGGGCCACGGTCAGGCGGAGACGGTCGGAGACGAGGGCCTCGCCGTCGCGGGCGCCGATCGAGGTGCCGTCGTGCTCGTAGCCGAGTTTGCGCGACACCGACTGCGAGGCGATGTTGTCCTGGAACACCTCCGACACGGCATCCGTGGCGCCGAGGTGATCGAACGCCAGAGTCAGGAGTGCGGTGCGCGCTTCTGTTCCGTACCCGAAGCCGTGATGGTCGAGGCCCAGCCAGGACCATGTGGTCACCTCGCGGGTCACGGCGAAGTCGCGGGCGTGCAGGGTGACGATGCCGAGCGGCCGGCCGTCGTGGAAGACGCCCAGGCTCAGCTGCCACGCCTCGGGCTCCCAGCCGGCCAGCGCGTGCCAGTGCGATCGCAGCACGAACCGGGCGCGGTCGGCGTGGGTGCCGTCGGTCCAGGGGGTGAGGAACGGCCGCTCGCCGGGGCGGTGCACACCCTGCCCGGCCAGGTCGGCGAGGTCCGCCAGCTCTTCCTCGCGGGGCAGCCGCAACTCCAGGCGCGGGGTGCTGATCGTGAGTCCGAAGAGCGGGAAGACGTCGACGAGCACGCGGGCCCCCGGGTCAGGCGTGGACGGTCAGGGATGTCCCGGCGCGGATGGCGTCGGTGAGGTGTTCGCCCTCGGCGACCGTGGCGCCGGGCAGGACCACGCCGCGGGTGACGGAGCCGGCGACCGTGGCGCCGGCGCCGACGACCGCCTCGATGCACGTGCCGGTGACCCGGGCGGTGGGGGCGAGCAGGTTGTGGCCGGCGGCGGCGTGCAGGTTGGCCGCCAGGTAGAGCGGGGGCGTGCCGGTGTCCAGGTAGGTGCCCTCGAACGGGATCAGCTCGAGCTCGCCGGCCGCCTCGGCGGGGCGCCAGACGTCGCGGACCAGGCCGCCGTCGGACGGGACCAGGTCACGCACCCGGGACCAGGGCAGGAGCGAGAAGCCGGCGAAACGGTGATTGCTGAAGCCGCCGGTCTCCTTCAAAACCGGCTGCGCCAGCATGCGTACGCTCGTGCCGGACCACCCGTCGAGCAGCGCCGCGATGTCCTTGCCGGGCGGACGTGACGGGTCGGCGAGGTAGGCGTCCGCGTTGCCGACGAGCACACCGCGGCCGTCGATCCACTCGCGCAGTCTCGCCACGCCGCCGGAGGTGCCGAGCGGCCCGTCCGGCTCGACCGACAGGTGGGCGCGCGTGCCGACGTGCTCGACGACCTGCGAGGCCAGGTACGAGGCGTTGACCGCGACCGAGGTGATCCCCGCGCCGGCCACCCGGGCCAGGGCGTGGTCCAGAAGCGGCACGTTGCCGACGGGACACAGCGCCTTCGGCAGGTTCGCGGTGAGCGGGCGGAGCCGCTGCCCCTCGCCCGCGGCCAGGATCACCGCGCAGACGCCGGTCACCAGTCCACCCCGGCGCTGTCGGCCGGGTCGCGCCCGGCGGACGGCCCGATGCCGTAGACGCCCAGCAGCAGTTCGGTGTTCGGGGTCAGCCGGGGCAGCGCGTCGACCGGCCACCAGCGGGCCTCGAACACCTCGCCACCGTCCACCGCGAACACGGCATCGTCCGGCGCCGTACCGAAGAAGACCAGGTCTATCCACCCGAGGGGGTGCACGATCGCGTTGGGGTTGCCCGGCGTCAGCGAAGACGGATCGAGCCGGAGGCCGGACTCCTCGAACAGCTCACGCGCGGAGCCGACGGCCGCTTCCTCGTGTTTCTTGAGCAGGCCGGCGGGCAGACCCCAGCCGCGGCCCGGTGGCTGCAGGAGCAGCAGGATGCGGTCCGAAGCGGGCGTGCGAATCACGTTGACGGCGCCGACCAGGTATTTCGGGCCGGCCAAGCGGACCAGCCGGCGGCGCACGCGACCCGGCAAGTGATAGAAGGCGCGGTAGCCGTAGCCACGCAGCCGCCGGGGGATCTTCACATTTGCCAGGCTATCGGGCGGCCAAAACGAATCAGTCCGGGTGGTCGACGAGCGTGATGAGCTGCTCGACGACGACGTCCGGGTCGAGGGTGCGCTCGAAGACGGCGACCAGCATGGTCTCCAGGTCGGGGTAACCGAGGTCGTCGGCGAGCCGGCGCAGCGGCACCTCGCTGGCCAGGCCGCGGTCGTGCTTGCGCAGCGTGAGCCCGATGGTGGCGCGACCGAGGCGCATCTTGTCGGCGATGCTGATGCCGGGCTCGTTGTCCTCGGCGAAGTACTTGTTGATCTGCATCTGGGCCTGGCTCGACTTGACGAACCCGAGCCACTCCCGGCGGGGGCCGCGCGGCGCGTTCGGCTCGGTCGGCACCTGGCTGTCGTTCTCGGTGAAGATCTCGACGACGTCACCGTCACAGAGCTGCGAGCTGAGCGGGGCGAGACGTCCGTTGATGGTCGCGGCGAGACACTCCTCGCCCTTCTCGGCACTCAGCTCGTACGCCAGGTCGACCGGCGTGGAGCCGGCCGGCAGCTCGACGGTGTTGCCGTGGGCGAAGATCTGGATCTGGCCCTCGGACAGGTCGCACCGCAGCGACGCGAGGAACTGCGACGGGTCGGTGGTGTCCTGCTCCCAGTCGAGCACCCGTTTGAGCCAGGTCAGCTGGTCGGTGCCGGGTGTCACGTCACCGGCGAACGACGACTTGGGGTAGCGGTAGCCGGCGGCCACGCCGTACTCCGCGAGGCGGTGCATCGACTGGGTGCGGATCAGCACCTCGACGAGCTTGCCGTCCGGCCCGGTGACCGTGGTGTGCAGCGACCGGTACAGGTTGTTCTTGGGGGAGGCGATGAAGTCCTTGAACCGGCCGGCGACCGGGCGCCACTGGCCGTGGATCGCGCCGAGGGCGGCGTAACAGTCGGTGTCCGGCCCGTCGACGACGACCGCGATGCGCGGCAGGTCCTGTGGCACCGCGTGGCCACCGGCGACGGTGTCCTTCCAGATCGAGTAGTAGTGCCGCGGCCGCCAGTGCACGTCGGCGGTGACCCGCTGCCGGCGCAGCGAGACGCGCGCCTTGCCGATCACGTTGTGCAGGTACTCCGACCAGCCGGCCCGGTTTTTCACGTGCTCGTCGATGCGGGCGTAGGCGTCCGGTTCGAGGTGGAAGAGCACCACGTCGTCGAGGTCGCGCTTGAGGGCCTGGATGCCGAGCCGGTCGCAGAGCGGCACGAGCACGTCGAGGGTGGCGGTGGCGATGCGGGCGCGGGAGGCGGGGGAGCGGACGCCGAGCGTCCGCATGTTGTGCAGCCGGTCGGCCAGCTTGATCACCAGTACCCGGACGTCCTTGCCGGCCGCGACGATCATCTTGCGGATCGTCTCCGCCTCGGCGGCCTTGCCGTAGAACGCCTTGTCGAACTTGGTCACGCCGTCGACCAGGTGGGCCACCTCGGGCCCGAAGTCACCGTGCAGCGCCTCGAGGGTGTAGCTGGTGTCCTCCACCGTGTCGTGCAGCAGCGCCGCGACCAGGGTGGTCGTGTCCATGCCCAGCTCGGCGCAGATCTGCGCGACGGCGAGCGGGTGCGTGATGAACGGCTCGCCGCTTTTGCGCATCTGACCGCGGTGCATGTTGTCCGCGATGTTGAAGCTGCGGCGCAGCACGCCGGCGTCGGCCGAGGGATGGATCGTCCGATGCGTACGGGTCAGCTTGGTGACCGGGTCGTCGTCGTTGCCTCCCTGAAAACTCAGGAAGGAGCGCAGCCGCTGTGAGAGCGTTGTCTCGCGAGGCACCGAACTGCGGGCGCGGCTGATCGCGGCGCCGTGCCCGGCGTCGACGTCCACCCGGACACCTCCTCACCCTCGCGGCCTTGCCCGGCAGTCGCCATGTCTGCCGAGCCACGCTGAATCAACCGCGGAGACCGACCAAACCGGTCGGTAACCCCGTGTTGCCCTACAGCCTAAGCGAGCGAGCGTCATCCGAACGGTCAGTTACCGATGAGCGAACGGACGAGTCTCGCGACCCAACGGCCGCCTCGGCCCTGATGAGAAGGGTAGTAAAGCGCGCGGCGCCACGAGCCGGTGACACCCAGTCGCCGGAAGTCTCCACCAATCGGGTGTCGGGTTTCTCCAGCCACGCCAGGATGCGCTCGGTTTCCTCGGCGGAGGCGGCCGGAACCGGTCCCGGTCCGGGTAGGACCGTCTCGGCGGTCTGCCGGGCGAGATCCAGGGTCGGCCGTGGATGCTCCCGGGACGGCGAGGTGGCCGCGGCGGCCAGCCGGCCGTGCCGGACCACCACGATCTCCCACCCGCCGACCGCGTTGCGCCGGGCCGCCACCAGCTCGGAGAGCCGGGTCAGAGCGCCCAGCCGCTGCATCCGGACGGTGGCCCGGAGCAGCGCGATCAGCCGGGAGCGGACCACCGCCGCCTCCTCGTAGCGCTGCCGGTCGGACAGCTGCTCGATGCGGGCCATCAGGGCGTCCACGATCGGCCGGGGGTCACCCCAGGTGGCCGTCCGGAAGGGGATCGCGGCGCGCGCCGCGTACTCCTCAGGGGTGATCTCATGTTCGCAGGGCGCCGGGCATCTGCCCAGTTCGGCCAGCGCGCAGGCCGGCGTCTTGGTCTTGATCGAGAGCTTGTGGGTGCACTGCCGCAGGGGCACCGCGTCGTAGACCCCGGCGGCGGCGAGCTCGGCGGTGCGCCGCGACGAGAACGGGCCGAGATAGGCGGCGTCGTCGTCGGCCAGCGCCCGGACCACGGACAATCTCGGGTACGCCTCCTGGGTCAGCTTGAGCCAGACCACCCGATCGGGGTATTTCGACCGGCGGTTGTAGGGCGGGGCATGCGCCGCGATCAGGCGCAGCTCGCGCACCTCAGCCTCCAGTGCGTGGGCGCACTCCACCGCCTCGACCCGCACCGCCGCGCCCAGCATCTCGGAGATCCGGGCCCGTTTCTCACTCGCCGTGAAGTAGGACCGGACCCGTTTGCCGATGTCGCCGGACGTGCCGACGTAGAGCGGCCGGCCGTCCTGAGCTCGGAAGATGTAGACGCCGGGCACGTGCGGCAGGCCGTCGGCCAGGTGCCGCTGGCGGCGCTGCTCGGGGCTGACCGCCTTGGCGAACTCGATCGCGTCACCCAGCGTGTCGACGCGGTAGCTGCCCAGCCGCTCGATCAGCCCGTGCAGCACGTCGACCGTGGCCTTGGCGTCGTCCAGAGCCCGGTGGGTGGGCTCGACCCGGGCGTGGAAGAACCGGGCCAGCGTGGCCAGCTTGCGGTTGGGCACCTCGTCGCGGGTCAGCGCCCGGCGGGCCACCGCGGCGGTGTCGAGCACCCGCAGCTGCGGCCACGGGTAGCCGTGGCGGGCGCACGCCGCCTTGAGGAAGCCCACGTCATAAGGCGCGTTGTGCGCCACCAGCACCGTGCCGCGGAGGAACTCCAGCAAGCTGGGCAGCACCTGCTCGATCGGTGGCGCCGGGGCCAGCATCGCCTCGGTGATGCCGGTCAGCACCGTGATGAACGGCGGCAGCCGCTCGCCCGGATTGACCAGGGTGCCGAAGACCCCGAGCTCCTCGCCCGAGCGCACCTTGACCGCGCCGATCTCGGTGATGCCCCCGCCGTCCGGCGCCCCGCCCGTGGTCTCCAGGTCGAGCACCGTGAATGTGGTGTCACGCAGGGACAACGCCGCCGGATCGACCGAGCCGTCGGCGGACAGGAGCGTGTCCAGAGTGCCCTGGATGTATGCCGGTTGTGCCACGGCGGGGAGATTAGGACATGGGTACGACAATTCCCGATCCCGTGCCCGAAAAGATCACCTCCTGGAACGGGCGGTTGCCGTCCACTGGGTGGGAGAATGAATTCATGTCCGCGCTCGAGCCGTTCCCCGAAGCGACCCCCGAGGTCGCCGCGGACGACGCTGAGCCGACCCTCCCCGAACCGGTTCGTCAGCGGGTGACCGCTCTGGCGGCGGCCGCTCTGCCCGCTCTGCCCGGCGAGGAAGTGCCGGTCGTACTGCGGAAAATGGCCCGATTCGCCCCCAACCGTCGCGCGCGTCTCGCCGGTACCGCCATCGCCGCCCAGCTCACCTCCGACCCGCTGTTCCGGCAGCGGATCGGCCGCCGGGTCGTGGAGGACGCCGGCGACCTGGGCGCCGCCGTCGCCGCGGGCATGGCGCCGGCCGCCGCCGACCCGGTGGAGATCGCCGCGATCGCCTATCTCTCCCGGCCGGACGGCTGGCGTGACCTGCTCGCCGACGCCGGTGCGGCGGTCCGTGCCGAGGTGGACAGCGCCGCCGTCGCCGAGCAGGTGCGCGACGCCGAGCAGCGGGCCGCCCGCGCCGAGCACGACCGGGCGGTGGCCAAGGTCGAGGCGGACAAACTGCGCGACGAGCTCGCCCGGGTCCGTGAGGAGATGGGCCAGCTGCGCGAGGAGCACCGGGCCACCGCGCGGGCGCTGCGGGAGGCCCAGGCGGCACAGAAACGCGCGAGCGACCTGCTCTCGACCGAGAAAGGCCGGCAGGCGCGCGTCACCACCGACCACGAGACCGAGGTACGCCGCCTGCGCTCCCGGCTGGCCGACGCGGAGGCCGCCGCCGCCACCGGCAGGGCGGCCGCCAAGGAGGCGCGGGCGGCCGACGACGCCCGGCTCTGGCTGCTCCTGGAGACGATCGGTCAGGCCGCCTCCGGCCTGCGCCGCGAGCTCGCCCTGGGCCCGTCCGACAAGCTGCCCGCCGACTACGTGGCCGACGTCGCGGCGGAGCGTCCGGGCACCCCCGAGCGCTCCCGGGCCCGCGCCCAGGACACCGACGACCCGGCCCGTCTCGACCAGCTGCTCGCCCTGCCCCGCGCGCATCTGATCGTGGACGGCTACAACGTCACCAAGCGCGGCTTCGCCGAGATGTCGCTGGAACAGCAGCGCAAACGCCTGATCACCGGGCTGGGCGGGATAGCCGCGCAGACCGGCGACGAGGTGACCGTGGTCTTCGACGGCGCCGAGCGGGTGCACGGGCTGCCGCCCGCCCCGCGCAACGTCCGGGTGCTCTTCTCCAAGAAGGGCGACACCGCCGACGAGCTGATCCGGCAGCTGGTGCGCGGCGAGCCGTCCGGCCGCCCGATCGTGGTGGTGTCCTCCGACCGCGAGGTGGCCGACGGGGTCCGCCGACACGGTGCGTATCCGATGGGCGCCGACAGCCTCATCCGCAGGCTGTCGCGGAGCTAGAAAAACTGTCGTACCCCCTCCGTAGCGTGATGGGCAGTGGCGGTCACCGTCACGATTTCGCATGGAGGAGGAGCCATGATCATCGACTGCGGGCGCTGCGCCGAGCGGGCCGATGAGTGCAGCGGTTGCCTGATCAAGGTGCTGGCTGAGACGCCCGAGGAGATCACCGATCTGACTCCCGGTGAGATGCGCGCGATCGAGGTGTTCGAGCTGGCCGGCTTCGACGTGGAGTTGCTGGAGACCCCCGATCCGCCGGTCGTGGTGCCCTTCCGGCGCGACGTGGCGTAGTGGGTAGGGTCGCCGGGTGACAGTGCGGGGCTGGGCAGTGTGCGCTTTCGGCGTGCTGGTGGTGGCGGGCATCGTGCTCGCCGCGGTGCTGATCCCGTGGCACCGGCCGCCGGCGCCGCGGGCCGACCAGCTCAGCGCGCTCGGCCAGTTCGAGCGCGGCCAGGTCGACAGGGCCAAGGCCTTCCACGCAGCGCTGCGCCCGGGGTCGTACGGTTCGATGCTGATCGGTCTGGCCGTCGCCCTCGTGCTGGGACTGACCCCACTGGGCGCGTGGCTGGTCACCCAGGCCGGGCGGCCGTTCGGTGGGCACTGGGCCGGCCGGGCGCTGCTCGGCGGCCTGCTGATCGTGCTGGTGTCCGAGGTGGTGACGCTGCCGTTCGCGGCCTGGCGGCACACGATCGTGGTGCGCTACGGCATCTCCACCCAGACCTGGGGCGCGTGGGCCGTCGACCTGGTCAAGGGCTGGGCGGTCGGGGCGGTGATCGGTGGCGTGGCGCTGCTCGGCTTCTTCGCCGTGGTCCGGCTCGCGCCGCGCTGGTGGTGGGCGTGGGGCGCGGCCGGCGCCGCGATCCTCGTGGTGCTGTTGTCGTTCGTGCTGCCGGTGCTGGTCGAGCCGGTGTTCAACAAGTTCACGCCGATGGCCGACGGTCCGCTGCGGACCCAGCTGCTGGCGTTGGCCGACCGCGACGGGGTGCCGGTCCGCGACGTGCTGGTCGCCGACGCGTCCCGGCGCACCCGGGCGGTGAACGCGTACGTGTCCGGCTTCGGCCCGACCAGGCGGATCGTCGTCTACGACACCATGCTGACCGAGGCGACACCGGCCGAGGTGGTCTCGGTGGCCGCGCACGAGCTGGGCCACGCCAAGGAACAGGACGTGCTGGCCGGCACGCTGCTCGGTGCGCTGGGCACGGCCGCCGCGGTGATCGGCCTGTTCCTGCTCGGCTCGTGGGCCGGCCTGCTGCGGCGGGCCGGGGTGGATTCGATCGCCGAGCCCCGAGCGCTCGGTCTGCTGGTCGCGATCGCCGCCGTGGCCGGGCTGATCGCCACGCCCGTGCAGGCCTTCGTCACCCGGCAGATCGAGGCCCGCGCCGACGAGCACGCGCTGGAGCTGACCCAGGACGCGGCGACCTTCGAGTCGATGCAGCGCCGCCTCGGCACGGTCAATCTCTCCGAGCCCGACCCGCCGGCCTGGGAACACGTCCTGTTCGCCTCCCATCCGTCCACGGTGCAGCGGATGGCCGCCGCCCGCGCCTGGGCCCGCGGGGAGCGCTGATGGCTCGCGTCCTGCCGATCACCGTTGCCGGCCCCCGGGCCCGCGAGGAGCGCTGATGGCCCGCACTCTGCTGATCACGAACGACTTCCCGCCCCGGCCGGGCGGCATCCAGCAGTTCATCCACAACCTGGCGATCCGGCAGCCGGCCGGTTCGGTGGTGGTCTACGCCTCCACCTGGCGCGGCGCCGCCGGGTTCGACGCCGAGCAGCCGTTCGAGGTGATCCGTGAGGACACCGGCATGCTGCTGCCCACGCCCGCGGTCGCCCGCCGGGCCGCCGAGATCGCCCGCACCCGCGACTGCGACCGGGTGCTGTTCGGCGCGGCCGCCCCGCTCGGCCTGCTCGCCGCCGGGCTGCGCCGCGACGCCGGCATCGAGCGGGCGGTGGCGATCACCCACGGGCACGAGATCGGCTGGGCCGCGCTGCCCGGCGCACGCCAGCTGTTGCGACGCATCGCCCGCGGCAACGACGTGGTCACCTACCTCACCGACTACCAGCGGGTCCGACTCGGCAAGGCGCTGCATGGCCTGACCGACCTGCAGCGCCTCGCACCGGGGGTGGACGTGGACGCGTTCCACCCCGGTGTGGACGGCTCGGCGGTGCGGGCCAGGCACGGCCTGTCCGACCGGCCGGTGGTGGTCTGCGTGTCCCGGCTGGTTCCCCGCAAGGGGCAGGACATGCTGATCCGGGCGCTGCCCGAGATCCGCCGCCGGGTGCCGGGCGCGGCACTGCTGCTGGGCAGCGGTGGCCCGTACCGGCCCAAGCTGGAACGTCTCGCGCGGGAGACCGGCGTTGCGAAGGACGTGGTGTTCACCGGGTCCGTGCCGTGGTCCGGGCTGCCCGAGCTGTTCGCGGCCGGTGACGTCTACGCGATGCCGTGCCGCACCCGGGCAGCCGGGCTGGACGTGGAGGGGCTCGGCATCGTCTACCTGGAGGCGTCGGCGACCGGTCTGCCGGTGGTGGCCGGCGACTCGGGCGGGGCTCCGGACGCGGTGATCGAGGGGGAGACCGGGCACGTGGTCGGCGGCCGGGACGTGCCCGCGATCGCCGCCCGGGTCGCCGAACTGCTGGCCGACCCGGTGAAGGCCAAGGCCATGGGAGCCGCCGGCCGGTCCTGGGTGGAGCGGGAGTGGCGGTGGGAGCGGCAGGCCGCCCGGTTGAGCGAGCTGCTCACGTGAATACTCACTCTTCGCACGTGAATAGACACGGAGTGTTGTTCGGGCGTATCAAGGCGTCATGCAGCCCGATGACGACGAAGCCGAGCTCTCCCTTCCGTACTGGTTGACCAGCACGTCCGAGGCCGCGAGCACCGGCTTCGTGGCCATGCTGCGGCGGCTGCCCAAGCTGCTCGCGTCGGCGTGGCGGATCGCGTGGGAGTCCAGCCGCGGCACCACCACGGCCGTGATCGTGCTGCAGGTGCTGGCCGGTGTGGTCAGCGCCGTCGGGCTGATCAGCGTCGTCGGCGTCTTCGACGGCCTCCTCCGGGAAGGCGCGACCCCCGAGCGGGTACGGGCCGCCGCCCCCTCACTGGTCCTGCTGGTCGTCGCTCTGGCCGTACGCGGAATCCTCACCTCCGCGGCGGCCAGCGCCAACGGACGTCTCACCCCCAAGGTCTTCCAGACAGCGGAGATGCGCCTGCTCACCGTGACGACGCAGGTCGAGCTGACCACGTTCGACGACCCGGACTGGCGGGACGCCATGCAACGCGCCCGCGACAAAGGGCTGCACGCCGCCGAGCAACTCGTCAACCAGGCGATCGAGGTGCTGAAGAGCGTGGTCGGGCTGATCGCGGCGGGTGGTGTGCTCGCCACCCTGCATCCGGTGCTGCTGCCGCTGCTCGTCCTCGCCGTCGTGCCGGTCGGCTGGGCGTCGGCCCGCGGCGCCCGCCTGAGGTACCTCAGCCTGCTCAAGACGATCGCGATGTGGCGCCGCCAGTACATGCTGGCGCATCTGCTCGCCGCCCGCGAACCGGCGCCCGAACTGCGCGCCTTCACCGTGCAGGGCTTCCTGCTCGACGAGGTGCGCCGGCTGCTCGCGATGGCGACGCGGCGGGAGGTGGCGCTGTCCGACACGGTGGTGCGCACCTCGCTGGTCGGGCAGACGCTGAGCGGGCTCATCACCGGTCTCACCTACGGCGTGCTGCTCTGGCTGTTGTGGACCGGCGGCATCGCGCTCGCGGCGGGAGGCGCCGCGGCGTACGCGATCAATGTCGGCATCGGGAAACTCTCCGAGCTCGCCTATTCCGCGAACCGCGTGTTCGAGCAGGGTTTGTACTTCGCCGACTTCGAAGGCTTCTGCGAGATGTCGCGCGCCCGCGCCGAACGTGCGCCTTCGTCGGGCGAGACTCAGCCCGGCTTCGCCGAGATAACCCTCTCCGGCGTCACCTTCACCTACCCGGATGCGGATCGGCCCGCGGTCCAAGACGTCTCTCTGACGGTACGCCGGGGAGAGATCATCGCCCTCGTCGGCGAGAACGGGTCCGGCAAGAGCACCCTCGCGGCCGTGATCGCCGGGCTGTACCGGGCCCAGTCCGGGGTCGTCAGGTGGGACGAGGCCGACGTGAACATGTTCGCCCCCGACGCGATCCGCGACCGGGTGGCCGTGGTGATGCAGGAGCCGACCCGGTGGCCGCTGTCGGCCCGGCACAACATCACCATCGGCCGCTACGACCGCGACATCGACACCGAACAGGTCCACGGCGCGGCCCGGGCCGGCGACGCGCACGACTTCGTCATGGAGCTGACCCGCCAGTACGACACGCTGCTGTCGCGGCACTTCACCGGGGGAGCGGACCTGTCCGGCGGGCAGTGGCAGCGCCTGGCGGTGAGCCGCGCGTTCTACCGCGACGCGCCGCTGCTGATCTGCGACGAGCCGACCGCCAACCTGGACGCCCGGGCGGAGCACGCGGTCTACCTCCGCCTGCGCGAGCTGGCGGCCGGGCGCACGGTCATCCTGATCACGCACCGGATGGCGAGCGTCCGCGAGGCCGATCGGATCTTCGTGCTCGACCACGGCTCGGTGGTTGAGGAAGGCGACCACGCGGAGCTGATGTCCAGCGGTGGGACCTATGCCCAGATGTATACGCTCCAGGCCAGCGCCTATCTGGCCGCCTAGCTTTCCCACCTGGTTGCAGGGCTTTGCGGCGTGTCAGAGTGAGGGGTATGACCGCAGGGTTGATCGTTGTCGTCGTCGCGCTGGTGGGTGCGACGGTGATCGGGCTGTGGCGGCGTGCCTCGGACGGGCGCTTCCGGGTAGTCGGCGGCGCCGGCTCTGAGACGGGCGCGGCAGCCGTTTCTCCGGTGCCCGTTTCTCAGGCGTCCGCCGTTCCATCGGCTCAGGCGTCCGCCGTTCCATCGGCTCAGGCGTCCGCCGTTCCATCGGCTCCGGCGTCAGACGCTTCAGCCGCCCCGGCCTCGAACGCCCCAGCGGCGGCGGTTGCCTCGTCGGCCCCGGGCGACCCCTCCGCGGCGAGTGAACCGCTGGCTGCGTCGGCGACGGGGCCGGGCGGGGATGTCATCGCGCCGGAGTTGTTGGAGGCGCTCGGGGTGGATCGGGCGGCGGAGGCGACGTTGTTGCAGTTCTCGACGGCGTTCTGCCAGCCGTGCCGGGCGGTGCGGCGGATCAGCTCAGAGGTGGCCGCGATGGTGCCCGGTGTGCGACACGTCGAGGTAGACGCGGAGTGCCACCTCGACGCGGTCCGTGCGCTGAACATCTGGCGTACCCCCACGCTCCTGATCCTCGACGGAGAGGGACGTGAGGTAAGGCGTGCCACGGGAGTCCCCGGCAAGCCGCAGCTGATCGCCGTGCTCGGGCAGGTGCTGGATCGCTGAAACTCCACCTCCGCGCTGGTGATGACCCTCACGCTCGCGGGGTGGCCGCGAGGTGCAAGAGTCAGAACATGGAGCTAGACCCCCGTGGCCAGCGCTTCGCGGCGGCCATCACCAGCGCGGTGATCATCGCGGTGCTGGTGACCGGTTCCGCCTGGCTGGCGCTCGCCCAGGCGGTGGTCTTCGCCCTGACCGCCCTCAGCCCGCGCCGCGGTCCTTACGCGCTGATCTTCCGCACTCTGATCCTGCCGCGCATCGCCCCACCGGCCGAACGCGAGCCCGCCGCTCCCGTCCGCTTCGCCCAGACCGTGGGCCTGGCGTTCCTCTCGGTCGCCTCGATCGGCTACTTCGCCGGAGATCCCGCGGTGGGCATGACGTTCGCCGGGTTGGGGCTGGTGGCCGCCTTCCTCAACGCTGCTTTCGGGCTCTGCCTGGGCTGCGAGGCCTACCTGGCCATCCGCCGGCTCACCACCCGGCCCGCGCCGCGCCCGCAGGTCCCGCCCCGCCCGCCGACCGTCTAGCCGCCTCCGGGCGGAGGCTCGGGTCGTCGCCGCCAAGCCCCGCGCCGCCCGCGCTCGCCGCCCGCCCGCGCCGCCCGCCCTCGCCGCGCCGCCCGCGCCCGCCCGCGCGCGTCGCGGATGGTCGGTCCGGGCTGGAGTGGTAGGACCTGGCGGTATTCGGGCTCGAGATGCCGCCGTGCGCTACCGCTGTTTGGGTGAGTGGTAGCCACGGGCGCTTTCGCGGGCCCGGATGCCGACCGGTTCTACCACCGGCGCGGAGAGGTGGCGGCGCACTGTCGATTGTGGAGGAAAGGCGGAGGGGAATGTTGCTGCGGGACGTTCAGGTCGGCGATGTTGACGCCTATGTCCGGATGCGCTGTGACCCGGTGATGATGGCCGAGCTTGGTGGGCCGCTGCCGCGAGAAGGGATGGCGGACAAGGTTCGGCGGGATGCGGCCGAGGCGCGCAGCGGGACGGCCTGGATCAAGATGATCGTTCCGGACGGGGAGCGGCCGGAGGCGGTGGCCGGGTCGCTGGCGCTGTGGCGGCACAAGGATCACGGCGAGGAGATCGCTGAGGTCGGGTGGATGGTGCTGCCCGAGTTCCAGGGGCGGGGGATCGCGAAACGTGCCACCGCGATGCTGCTCGATCAAGCGCGCGGGGATGACCGGTGGGCAGAGGTGCACGCATTTCCCGGTGTCACCAATGCGGGCTCCAACGGGATCTGCCGGGCGCTCGGATTCCGGCTCCTGGGCGTCGAGGAGTTCGTCTGGGCCGGTCGGCAGCTGCGTACCCATCATTGGGTGATCCTGCCGGACAAAGATCTGAAGATTCCCCCGACCGGGTGAACGCGGCGCGACCGGAACGGATGGTGAAGAAGAACCGAAGATCCGGCAGCCGGGAAACGCCGAAGACGCGAGGAATGCCGGGAACCGCCTGACACCATCCGCGAAATGATCCAGGAAAGCCGACCGCCCGGCACGTGAGACGGCCGGGCGGATCAGCGGGTGGTGCGGTCAGAACTTGGGTGCGTCCGGCGCTTCCAGGAGGCCGAGGCGCAGGGCGGTCATCAGGGCCTGGGCGCGGTTGGCGGCGCCCAGCTTCTCGTACAGCTTGGAGATGTGGGTCTTGGCCGTGGACTCGGAGACGAACAGCTGCTTGGCGATGCCGGCGACGCTCATGCCGTCGGCGAGCAGGCGGAGCACCTGACCCTCACGCGGTGACAGCTGGGGACCGCTCGGCGCCAGGCGGCGCTTCATGGCCTCGGCCAGATCGGCCGCCGTGAATGCGCTGGGTGCGCTGGCGGCGTGCCGGGCGGCCGCCACCACCTCGTCGGCGGGTGCGGTTTTGGGGACGAACGCGCTGGCCCCGGCCTCGAGAGCACCGAACAGCTGGTCGTCGCCCGCGTACATCGTGAGCACCACGATGCCCATGTTGGCGTTGTTCTTACGGAGGGCACGTGTGGCCTCGAGGCCGCTGCCGTCGGGCAGGCGGAGGTCCATGATCACGACGTCGGGCTGGAGTGCGCCGGCCTGTCGTACGGCCTCGGCCGCCGTGGCGGCCTCACCGACGACCTCGAACTGCCGGTCGCGCTCGAATGCGTGTCGCAGCCCCTTACGAATCAAGTCATGATCGTCGACAAGGAGGACCTTGGTGCGCGTGGTCGGCGCAGGACTGGTCGACATGCTCGGGTTACTCCCCTTCTGGAGCGGGAACGCTATCCCGCACGCTATCGCGCCTGGCGGCTGTGCCAAGCACCACGGCAACTGTTGTCCCGCTGGGGTGTCGTGGCGTGATCTTGAGTTTTCCGCGGATCCGCTCCGCGCGCTCGGCCATGATGGTCAGGCCGTAACGCCCGTCGGGCCGGTCGTCCGCGAAACCTTTGCCGTCGTCCGCGACCGTGATCTCGGCGTACGGCGGGTCGATGGTGCACGTGACCCACAGATTCGACGCCCCCGCGTGCTTTCGCGCATTCGTAATTGCTTCCTGGGCGATGCGCAGCAATTCCGCCTCGGTCGCGGCGGGCAGCCGGGCCGTGGATTCGTCGAAGGTGAAATGCACGCGCAGGCCGGCGGGTGTGCCGATGGTCCGGGCGTACTCGGCGATGGCCGCCGCCAGACCGCCGTTGCGATCCACCTCCGAGCGCAGCTCGAAAAGACTCAGTCGCAGCTCGGTGATCACCCGCGTCACCTCGGCCCGCAGGCTCCGCAGTTCCTCGGCCGTCTCCTCGGCGCCCTCGGGCAGGGTGGCCTGCGCGTTGTCGATGCCGTAACCGACCATCACCAGTTCCTGCGCGACCCCGTCGTGGATCTCGCGGGCCAGCCGCTGCCGCTCCTCGTTGGTGGCCAGCGACCGCACGTCGTCGAAGAGCAGGGCGGCCTCCAGCCGCAGCGCGGCCGGGCCGGTCACCTCGGTCACGCCGGCGACAACCGCCGACGGGTACGCCTGCGCGATGTCCGCCTCGAGGATGACCAAGCCGATCGTACGGACGCCCGCGACCAGCGGCACCACCAGCGAGGACGACGCCTCCCCGCCGCGGTGTGAGCGCGCCTGGGAGCGGTTGGCGGTCTGCGGCTGCTGGGTGGCCCACGCGTCCGCGATGGCGGAGTCGGCGTCCAGCGTGGTCTCCCAGTCGACCCGCTCGGCGCCGCTCTGTGCCAGCACCACGAGCCGCCCGCCGCCGCTGGCCGACAGCACGGCTGCCCGCTCGCCCGGCGCGACCTGGCGTAGTTCCTCGAGCAGGTGCTCGGAGATGCCGCCCGGGTCGAGCGTGGCGCCGGGCAGCGAACGGGCGACGCTGCGCAGCTGAGTCAACAGCCGGGTGGCCTCGGCGTACGGCTGAGGTGTGGTCTGTGCGGGTGCCATGAACTGGCGCATCGTGTCCGCGGCGAAGGTGACGATCGCCCCCAGCACGAGCCACTGCCCGCCGGCCGCGAGGAAGCCCGGCTGGGTGATCGGCATCGGGTCGCCCAGCAGCGTGCCGCCCGCGACCAGCGCGACCGCGGTGACGCCGAGCAGGGCGGCGCCCTCGGTCGGCCTTCGGCGCAGGCTCGCGGTCAGCAAAGGCACGGCGATGTACGGGAGGATCACCTCGGCCCCGAAACCCTTGTAGTCCGTACCCGTCAGATCGGCCGCGGCAGCGACGGACCCGGCGGCGAGCCCGGTGATCGCCACCTCGGCGACCCGCCCCAGCGGCGCCCACACCCGATGGTCCGGCGCGATGAACGCGGGCAACGCCGCGACCAGCAGCAACGCGATCCAGCGCAGCTGGGCGACGTCCTCCGTCGCGATCAGGGTCAGCGCTGCCACCAGGGCGAGCATGATGAGCCGCGCAGCCGTCGCCAGGGGCTGGACGCGGGTCGTGGCGATGGGGGATCGGGGCACGTCACGGATGGTAGCGGCATGGTCGGTCGGCGGCCCATCGGCGGACCGGGGCTGCGCCTGGTTCCGAATTCCGGCGCGCGGCGTCGAACAGGTGGCGGATTTGGAACTGGCGTCGGATAACCCTGGTCGGCAGAAATGTCGCCGGTACGCGGTAGCCTCCGGGGCATGGCGGACACCTCGACACAGTCCATCCAGATCGCCGCGCCCCTCGACCGGGTCGCGGCGGTGATCTGCGATTTCCCGCGATACCCCGAGTGGGCCGACGCGATGAAACAGGTCGAGGTGCTCAGCGAGTACGAGGACGGGTACGCGGCCGAGGTCCGGTTCGTCATCGACGCCGGTGTGATGGCCGACGACTACACCCTGGAGTACTCGTACGCCGACGATCTCTCCCGGATCGAGTGGCGCTTGGTCAAGCCGTCGAAGACGCAGAAGTCGCAGGAGGGCTCCTACGATCTGGAGGCGGGCAGTGACGGTGTGACTACGGTGACGTACACCTTGGCGGTGGAGTTGTCCGTGGGGATGCTGGGGATGTTCCGTCGCAAGGCCGAAAAGATGATCATGGATACGGCGCTCAAGCAGCTCAAGCGCCGTGTGGAGGCCCGCTGACGAGGCGGACCGGCGAGGAGCGCGGCATGGCTGGAGAGACGGGTTCGGCACGGCAGGAGGCCGAGCGGCTGGTCGCCACCGTGCTGGCGATGACAAGCAAGATCGACGACGAGACCCTCTCGGGTACGGCGGACCGGTTGTTCGCCGGGCTCAGCCAGGTGGGGGCGACCCTGGGTGAGTTCGTGGCCCGGGCGACGGAGGACCCGGCGGCGTCCCGTCGCGAGCCGGCGTCCGATGCCGGCGCTGGTCCGAGGCCGGCGGCCGGCGCCGACGGTGGTCCGGGGAGCGAGCCGGCGGCCGGCGCCGACGGTGGTCCGGGAGGTGGGCCGGCGGCCGGCGCTGCGGGGAGTGCTCAACCGGCGCAGCCCAAAGCGGCGCGCGCGGAGGACGGCCGTGGGGGCGATGCCTGGGCGCGGGCCACCGGTGAAAGTCAGGCCGGCCGCGACCAAGCGACCGTTGGCGGTGGTCGAGCAAGTCAGGGCGGCGCGACCGCTGGCGCTGGTCAGGCTGGGCGGGCTGGCTCGGACGGCGGCGGCAGTCGGGCTGGCTCGGACGGCGGCGGCAGTCGGGCTGGCTCGGACGGCGGCGGCAGTCGGGCTGGCTCGGACGGCGGCGGCAGTCGGGCTGGCTCGGACGGCGGCGGTAGTCAGGCTGGCTCGGGTGGCGGCGGTTGGTCGGTGCCCGGCGACGACGGGGTGTGGGCCTGGGCTACCGGCGCGGTGCGACAGGTGGTGGGTGACGGCGGCGGCTCCGGTACGCAGGCGCGCCACGGCTGGTCGACCGGCAGTGTCGAGTGTTGCGTGTGTCCGGTCTGCCGGATGATCGCGACGATGCGCAATCCGACGCCGGAGTCCGCCGAGCGGCTGGCCGGCGGGGCGGGCGACTTCGCTTCCGGGGTGGTCAGTCTGATGCGGGCGTTCTCGGCGGTGTCGGGCACCCGGTCCAAGCCCGCGCGCCGGACGAGCGCGCCGCCACCGCCTCCGCCGGACCCGGACATCGCCTGGTCGGCGGCGACGCGGCGGGGCTCGGCGCCGGTCGATGTGCCGGAACCGCCGGACGACGACGAGTCACCGTGGACGGCCGCGACGCGGACCGCCAACCGGGAGTCCGTCGAGCGTGAGGCCCTGGCCAAGGCCGAGCGGGAACGGGTTGCCAAGGCGAAGGCGGAGCAGGACCGGCTCGCCCGCGAGTCCGCCGCGCGGGAGAAGCGCGAAGCATTGGCCCGGCAGAAGGAAGCGCTGGCCCGGCAGAAAGCGGAACGCGAGCAGACCGCAAAGGACTCGGCCACGACGGTGATGGCGCCCGGAGGCGCTGCAGCAGGGACGACGGCCGAAAGCGCGGCGGGCGGGGCAGCCGAGGGCGGTGGCGCGGCCGGCGGCCCAGCCCCGGGCGGTGGCGCGGCGGCGGGCGGTGGCGCGGCGGCGGGCGGTGGCGCGGCGGATGAGGCCGCGGCCGGCGGCGGTGAGCGGCGCGATGAGGTCCGCGGACTGTGGGGATGGAACGGCGGGGATCGGGTGGGTGATGTCTGGGCGCGGGCCACCGCGGATCCCGGGGTTGGCGGCGCGGCCGGCGCGCCCACCGTGGATCATGATGGAACGGGCGACGCTGCCCGGGACTGATCGACGAGCGCGAGGCAAAGCGCGGGACAAGGCAAGAGGGGACGGGCAGCGTGACGCTGACCATCGGAGTCGACGTCGGTGGGACCAAGGTCGCCGGTGGGGTGGTCGACGAGCACGGCAACGTGCTGGCTTCGAATCGCAAGCCCACGCCCGCGGACGACCAGGCCGGAACCCGGGACACGATCGTCGAGGTGGCCGCCGAGCTGGCCCGGGAGCACCCGGAGGCGACCGCGATCGGGATCGGCGCGGCCGCCTGGATCGACGCCGCCGGGTCGACCGTCCTCTTCGCGCCCAACCTTGCCTGGCGGGACGAGCCGCTGCGCGACTACGTGGCCAAGGCGGTGGGCCTGCCGACCGTCCTGGAGAACGACGCCAACGTCGCGGCCTGGGCCGAGTTCCGGTTCGGGGCGGCACGGCACGCCGACGACTCGATGGTGATGATCACCGTGGGCACCGGCATCGGCGGCGGCATCGTCATCAACGGCGGGCTGTGGCGCGGCGCCAACGGGATGGCGGGGGAGCTCGGCCACATCCAGTCCGTCAACGACGGGCATCCGTGCGGCTGCGGCCGGCTGGGCTGCCTGGAGCAGTACGCCAGCGGCAACGCCCTGGTGCGCTTCGCCCGGGCCGGCGCGCGGCAGGAACCCGACCGGGCGCGGCTGCTGCTCAGCCTGGCCGGTGGCGACCCGCTGGCGATCTCGGGACGGCAGGTGACCGAGGCGGCGCAGAACGGCGACGGGGTGGCCCGGGACGCGTTCGCGCAGATCGGCTACTGGCTGGGTGTGGCGATGGCCGACCTGGCGCAGTCCTTCGACCCGCAGATCCTGGTGGTCGGCGGCGGCGTGATCGACGCCGGTGACCTGCTGATGGGCCCGACCGAGAAGACCTACCGCGACCAGCTCGCCGCTCGCGGCCGTTTCCCGATCGCCGAGGTCAAGGCGGCCGAGACCGGCAACACGGCGGGCGTGCTGGGCGCCGCCGACCTCGCCCGGCGGATCTGAGAGGAACGCGACCATGACCGGGGTGCCGTTACGGGTCATGACTTACAACGTGCACGGTCTGAAGGACGACCGTGCCGCCCTCGTCGGCCTGATCCGCGACGCGGAGCCGGACGTGGTGCTGGTGCAGGAGGCGCCGCGCCGGTTCCGCTGGCGGCACAAGTGCGCGGCGCTCGCCGATGACGTCGGGATGGTGATCGGCGCCGGCGGCCTCCCGGCGCTGGGGAACCTGATCCTGGTCAGCCTGCGGCTGCGGGTGCTGCGGGAGTGGTCCGTCCGTTATCCGCTGACGCCGGGCCGGCACATGCGCGGTGCCGCGTTCGCCCGGTGTGCGGTGCGTGGCGCCGAGTTCACCGTTTCCGGCTCGCACCTGTCGACCGATCCGGTCGAGCGGCCCGCCCAGGCGGCCCGCTGGAAGGAGGAGCTTCTGACGATCGACGGCACGGTGATCGCCGGCGGTGACCTGAACGAGGGGCCGGGCGGGGGCGCCTGGCGTACGGTCGCCGACGGTCTTGGATCTGACGATGCGGGCATCCTCACCTTCCCGGCGCGGCTGCCCCGCCGCCAGCTCGACGCCGTCTTCGCCCACCCGGGCGTGAGCATCGACAAATACACCGTGATCGACACGGATCAGGCACGTCTGGCGTCCGATCATCTTCCGGTCATCGCGGACCTCAGACTCCCTTCCGCTTAGGCCGTCGTCTCTGCAAGGATTCCCGGGTGTCCGACACTCCGGGAGTCGCCGACCGCCGAGACGCTGTGTGCGTCATCGGCGCCGGCGCCAGCGGCCTCACCGCGATCAAGAACCTGCGCGAGCAGGGTTTCGCGGTGGACTGCTATGAGCGCGAGACGTCCGTCGGCGGGGCGTGGAACTGGCGGCACGACCGCAGCCCGATCTCGTCGTCGACGCATCTGATCTCGTCGCGCCCGCTCACCGAGTTCCCCGACTTCCCGATGCCCGACGACTGGCCGGACTACCCGCACCACAGTCAGGTTCTGTCCTATCTGGAGCGGTACGCCGAGCATTTCGGGCTGGGCGAGCACGTCTGGTTCGGCACCGAGGTGGTGTCGGCGGTGCCGGTGGGGGACGGCCGGTGGGACGTGACCACCCGCAGCCCGGGCGGCGGCGCCGAGCGGACTCAGCGTTACGCGGCGGTCGTGGTCGCGAACGGGCACAACTGGTCGCCGCGGATGCCCGAGATCGAGGGCGAGTTCCGGGGGCGGTTCCTGCACGCGAGCGCGTACAAGAATCCGGCGATCTTGCGGGGCCGCCGGGTGCTGGTGATCGGCGGCGGCAACACCGGCTGCGACATCGCGGTGGAGGCGGCGCAGCAGGCGGCGGAGGTGTGGCATTCGACGAGGCGCGGTTACTGGTACGCCCCGAAGTATGTGCTCGGCCGCCCCGCCGACCAGGTCAACGCCGTGATGCTGCGCCTGCGCCTGCCGCTGTGGCTGCGTCAGTGGCTGTACAAGCGCAGCGTGGCGACGAGCGCCGGCGACCTGACCCGGTACGGCCTGCCCGAGCCGGACCACCGCCCGTACGAGACGCATCCGATCGTCAACAGCCAGCTCGTCTACTACCTGGGCCACGGCCGGATCACCGCGGTGCCCGATGTGGCCCGTTTCGACGACGCCGCGGTGGAGCTGACCGACGGCCGCCGGGTGGAGCCCGACCTGGTGATCGCGGCGACCGGCTACCGCCCGCAGTTCGAGTTCCTCGCGCCGGAGCTGCTCGACCTGACCGAGGACGGCCGGCCGGACCTGCATCTGCACGCGTTCGCCCGGCGGCACCCGACGCTGGCGGTGGTCGGCCTGCTGCAGGCGGACTCGCCGGCGCTGTTCCCGCTGGCCCATTGGCAGAGCGTCGCCGTGGCGCGGTGGCTTCGATTGCGTACGGCCGACCCGGTGCGCGCCGCGGCGGTGCAGCAGACCGAGTCGAGGCGCCCCCTGGAGCAGTGGTCGCGTGCCAGGGTGATGCCGACGCCGCGCCACTGGTTCGAGGTGAGCAGCACCGACTACCTGAAGGTGCTCGATGAGTTGTTGAAGCGGTTGGAGCCGGCATGAGCGGGAGCGGGAAGGCTACGGCCCGGTCCACCGCGTCGGCCGATCGCCGGGCCGCGGAGCGGAGGTATCGATGACTCTCCTGCGCTATGAGGACTGGACGTCGCCGGTGCGCCCGGTGCGCCGCGAGGTGCTGAGCGTCGTGCCGGACGACGCGACCGAGCCGCCGGTGCTGTTCGTGCCCGGTCCGGCGTTCGGCGCCTGGGTGTTCGCCGAGCATTGGCTGGGCCACGCGGCCGGTCGCGGCTTCCCGGCGCATGCCCTGACCGCGCGTGCCGAGGGCGGTCTCCGGGAGTACGCGCACGATGTGGTCCAGGTCGCGGCTGCGTTGCCCAGGCAGGCCGTGCTGGTCGGCCACGGCGTCGGCGCGACGATCGTGGCCCGGGCGCTGGGCCGCTACCCGGCGCGGGCCGCGGTGCTGGTGTCGCCGGTCCTGGACCGCTGGGCGACGCTGCGGCACGCGCTGACTGTCAACCCGGCCGGCACGGTGCCCGCGGTGTTCGGCGGCCGGTTGCGCCTCAACGGCCGGCAGGTCACCGCGGACGAGCGGGTCCGCCCGGCGCGGCTCCCGTCGCTCAAGAACCCGGACAAGCCGGTCGGCGACCCTCCGGTGCTGGTGGTCGGCAGTCCCGACGACAAGGTGGTGCCGCGCGCCTCCCTGGACCGGACGGCCGCGCGTTACGGCGGTGCCCCGCTGCTCTTCCCCGGCATGGGCCATGACCTGATGACCGGCGACGGCTGGGCCGAGCCGATCGACGCTGTCCTCGACTGGCTCGGCAAAGAACTTCTCTAAACCAGAGGCACGGGTACGGACGGAGTACGCGGCCGCGGGATCAGTTCGACGATCCGGCCGGAGTGATCCAGAGTGGCCAGATAGTCGCGTGCCCAGCGGACGATGTCGTGCCGGTTCAGGTGGTCGCGCATCGAGCCCATCCGGTTGGCCAGATCGCCGGGCCGCGCGTCCATCGCCTCCAGCAGTGTCGCCTTCAGCCCGTCCACGTCGTGCGGGTTGACCAGGAACGCGTTCTCGAACTCGGCGGCCGCCCCGGCGAACTCGCTGAGCACCAGCGCCCCGGTCCCGTCCGCGCGGGCGGCCACGAACTCCTTGGCCACCAGGTTCATCCCGTCCCGCAGCGGCGTCACCACCATCACGTCGGCGGTCTGGTAGAGCGCGGCCAGGTCGGCCCGGTCGAACGACTGGTTGAGGTAGTGGATGGCGGGTTCGCCGACCCGGCCGTACTCGCCGTTGATCCGCCCCACCTCGCCCTCGATCCGGTCGCGCAGCGTCTGGTAGCTCTCCACCCGCTCCCGGCTCGGCACCGCCACCTGCACCATCACCGTGTCCCGGACCTTGACCCGCCCGTCGCGCAGCAGCTCGCTGTAGGCGGTCAGCCGATGCTCGATGCCTTTGGTGTAGTCCAGCCGGTCGACGCTGAGCAGCACCCGTTTCGGCTGGCCGAGGTCGGTGCGCAGCTGCCGCGCGTGATTCATCACGTCGGGACGGGCGGCGAGCGCGCTCATCTCGGCGACATCGATGGAGACCGGGAACGCCCCGGTACGTACCACCCGGTCACCGCCGGGGGTGGGGAGCACGATCTGGTCGTCGGTGGCGGCCGCCCCGAGCAGCTTGGTGGCCAGCTGGGCGACGTTGTGCGCCGCCTGCGGCCGCTGGAAGCCGACCAGGTCGGCGCCGAGCATCCCGCGCAGTAGCTCGACCCGGCGGGGGAGCTGCATGAACAGTTCGGGCGGCGGGAACGGCACGTGCAGGAAGAAGCCGATCAGCAGGTCCGGCCGCAGCTCCCGGAGCATCGCCGGGACGAGTTGGAGGTGGTAGTCCTGCACCCAGACCGCGGCCCGTGGCTCGGCCACCGCGGCCGCCGCCTCGGCGAACCTCCGGTTGACCGCGCGGTAGGTCTCCCACCAGCCGCGGTCGAAGACGGGTTGTTCGACGGCGTCGTGGTAGAGCGGCCAGAGGGTCGAGTTGGCGAAGCCCTCGTAGTAGCCGGCCAGCTCGGCCTGGCTGAGCGCGATCGGCCGGATGCGCAGCCGGCCGATGTCGGGCATGTCGGGAGCGTCACCGGTCCCGCCGCCCCAGCCGACCCAGGTGGCCGGTGTGCTCTGCAGGATCGCGTGTAAGGCGCTGGCCAGGCCGCCCGGGCTCCGCCTCCATTCACAGGCGCCGTCGGGGGCCGCGTTGTCGTCCAGGGGCAAACGGTTGGCAACTACCACCAGTGAGCTCTGACGCACCACGACAGGTTACGCCACAACTACTCACCGCCGTATCGGCGGCGATAAATCACACAACGGCGCCGTCGTCGTACTCATCGTCGTCATCCCCGGACCGCAACCGCCAGACCAGGGTGACCGCCCCCGCGACGATCGCGGTGAATCCGATCAGAGTGACCAGGTCGGCGTCGACCGGGATCAGCGTCGGACGCAGGAAGAGCAGGAAGCCCACGACGATGGCCAGCACGCCGGCGACCGCGTATTTGCTGATCCGGGGGAGCGGCGGCGGGGGCGGCGGGATGTAGCGGTCCTCGTCGTCGTCCGGGACGTCCTCGCCGAAGGTGTCCAGACCGTCCAGCAACGACGGTTCCTGCACCGGCTGCGGATCGGTACGCCTGCGGTTCAGCGTGATCCCCGAGATGTCCGTGGCGGACGGCATCGGGGGTGACGGGCGTGGCTTGTCGGCGCTCTCGGAATCCGGCCAGGCCGGTTTCTCCTCGGGCATCGTGTGGAAACCAGCGATGATCTTGGCCCACTCGGCGTCCACGTCGCTCTGGCTGGCCTCCGTCGACGCCTGGGACTGCGGCGCCGTCGGGCTGACGCCGCCGGTCAGCTTGTGGAGCTGCGCTCGGGCGGCCTCGAGCTGGGTGCGGTCGACGAAGAGCCGATCGGTGGGCCGGCTGGGGAAGGTGGTGGTGCGCAGCAGCGGGTTGAGATCGGCCGAGGGCTGCAGGTACGCCGCGATGCCGTCCGCGGCCAGCACGTCGAGCAGGTGCTCGCCCACCCGTGGATCCACATCACCGGCCACCGCGTAGTCGGCCGCGTCGAGCCCGTTGTCCCGCCGCCCGCGACGGGCGCCACCCGTTGACACCCTGGCACTCTCCCTCGCCCGTCCTGTCGGCAATGGTGACACGACTGGGCCCTTTTACGGGAGTGCGTCATGGTGACGCGCTCCCGGTACGCTCTTGTGACCCCAAACACTCCGGAAGGTCATCGGTGTTTTACTGGCTGCTCAAGTACGTCCTGCTCGGGCCGTTGTTGCTGCTGCTCTTCCGGCCGAGGGTCGACGGGCTCGCGAACGTGCCCGGATCTGGTCCGGTGATCCTGGCCTGCAACCACCTTTCCTTCTCCGACTCGATCTTCACACCGCTGATCGTCCGGCGGAGGGTGACGTTCGTCGCGAAAGCGGAGTACTTCACCGGTAAGGGGATCAAGGGTTGGCTCATGCGGCATTTCTTCACCGGCACCGGGACCATCCCGGTGGACCGCTCGGGCGGCAAGGCGGCCCAGGCGGCTCTGGACACCCTGCTGCGGGTGCTCCGGCAGGGTGACGTCGCCGGCATCTACCCCGAGGGCACCCGGTCGCCGGACGGCCGGCTCTACCGCGGCAAGACCGGCGTCGCCCGCCTCGCCCTGGAGAGCGGCGCGCTGGTGGTGCCGGTCGCGCACCTGAACTCCGACGAGATCCAGCCCACCGGCAAACTGATTCCCAAGATCAAGCCGGTACGGATGAGGTTCGGCGCCCCGCTCGACTTCTCCCGGTACGCCGACCGCCGCGGCGACCGCTTCGTCGAGCGGGCGGTCACCGACGAGATCATGTACGAGATCATGACGCTGAGCGGCCGCCCGTACGTCGACGTCTACGCCTCCACGCTCAAGACGACCGTGGAGGCGCCCGCCCCACAGGGCTCCGGAGCGGCGTCTCCCTCCGCGCGCGACGCCGCTCAGCCGGCCACTAACGCGGCGCCTCCATCCCCGCGCGACGCCGCAGGGCCGAAACGTCCGTGACCACGATCCGCCGGCCCTCGGTGCGCAGCCAGCCGCGGTTGGCGAAGGAGCCGATCGCCTGATTGACGCTCTGCCGTGAACCGCCCGCCATCTCGGCGAGCTGGCTCTGGTTGAGCTCGATGGTGATCATCGGGGCCTGGCTCTCACCGGCCAGCCGGACCAGCGTCTTGGCCACCCGGCCGGGCAGGTCGAGGAAGACGTGATCGGTGTTCTGCTCGGTCAGCCGCCTGATCAGCGCGCCGACCGAGCGCATCACCGCGTCCAGGATGCGCGGATTGGAGTGCACCAGGTCGATGAAAGCGGCCCGGGACAGGGCCAGCGCCTGGGTGTCCTCGATCGCCTCGGCCGAGGCCGACCGGGTGGACGCGTCCAGGAGCGAGACCTCGCCCAGGACATCGGGCGGGCGGGCCACGGTGAGCACCGCGCGCTCACCGGAGGGCGCGGTGCGGAAGACCGCGACCGACCCCCGTTTGAGGATGATCAGCGACTCTCCGGGGTCGTGCTCGACGAAGAGGATCTGCCCCTTGCGGTAGGTGCGCGGAACCGCTGCACCCAACACGCGGGCGCGCACCTCCGGCTCGAGGCCGGCGAACATGTCCACGCTGGCCAGCGGATCACCGGGATCCGGCAGGCGATGGTCCACGACTCCATCCTTCCCGGTCAGGGCCTTGATCGCGCTGACCGGGACGGCGTACCCGTCTCAGCGACGATCACTCATAGCATGAAGAGCGTCCCGGTCGCCACGTGATACGTCGGTTGCAAGATTCGCGTCGCCCCGTCACACCCCCTCACCGATCATGCTCCAGCAATCGCTTTCTGTATAGATGACAATCGCGAAGCGTGATTGTCGCCCACCGTGTCCGTCGGATGAACTCCGCGTACTGGGAAAATCGCCGCCGTGCCGGACCACGACGACCTCCTTCGATCCCTCCTGCGTGATCACTGGCATCTCGCTCCGAGCCGGATCGACGCGCTGGCGTGGGGACAGATGTCGTGCGCCTGGGAGGTGGTCGCCGGCGACGACCGGTACGTGTGCCGGCTGGTCGACTCGTACGCCGCCCGCCCGGTCGAAGCAGGACTCGCCGCGGCGGAACATCTGCGCGAGTGGGGCATCGCGGTCGGTGCCCCCGTGCGTACCCTCGCGGGCGCTCTCACCGCGACCACCCCGGCGGGCACCCTCTCGGTCTCGCACCGCGTGCCGGGCCGATCTCTCGCCGGCGCCGACCCGGTCGACCAGCAGTGGTGGGGCGACCGGCTGGGCGCCATGCATCGCGTGCTCCAGCACTTCCACCATCCGGGCCTGCGCGCCTGGCAGCTCATCGACCTGGACGCGCCGCACCTGTGCGTGGAGCCCTGGCTGCGCCCGGCGGTCGCCGACGCGGTCACCGGCACCACCCGGCTGACCGTCACCGACCGGCTCACCTACGGCGTGCTGCACGGCGACCCCGCCCCAGCCGGCTTCGTCGTCGACCCGGACACCGGGCGTGCCGGGCTCTTCGACTGCGGAGCCAGCGGCACCGGCCCGCTCGCCTACGACGTGGCCGCGGCCGTCGTGTACGCCGGTGGCCCGGTCGCCGCGACCGAGTTCCTGGACGGCTACCTCGCCGCCGGGCCGGTGCACCGTGACGAGGTGGAGGCCGCCCTGCCGGTGCTGATCCGGTTCCGCTGGGCGGTACAGGCGGACTGGTCGGCGCGGCAGCTGACCGGTGGCGGCGGCTGCCCGGAGGTGGCCCGCACGGCGCTGACCGCGGCACGGGAGGCCCTGGAGTCAGACGCCTTCTAGCCATGGGTCAGGATGGACACCTCATGGTGTATCGCTATTTCTACGACTGCGAGTTCATCGAGGACGGCCGCGTGGTCGACCTCGTCTCGATCGGCGTGGTCGACGAGTTCGGCCGTGAGTTCTACGCGGTCTCCACCCAGTTCGACGACACCCGCGCCGTGCCGTGGGTGCGCCGCAACGTGCTCGACAAGCTGCCCAGCCCCGCCGACCCGGCCTGGCGCTCCCGCGAGCGGATCCGCGACGACCTGTACGCGTTCCTGCTCGAACCGGTCACCGGGCGCGACGAGCAGATCGAGCTCTGGGCCTGGTACGCCGCGTACGACCACGTGGTGCTCGCCCAGCTGTGGGGCGCGATGCCGGCGTTGCCGCGGGAGATCCCGCGTTTCACGAAGGATCTGCGCCAGCTCTGGGACGATCGGGGGCGGCCGCCGTTACCCACCGCGACCGGCCGGCATGACGCCCTGGTGGACGCAAAACACAATCTTGCCCGCTGGCAGAAGATGAACGACGGGTCGTTTTGATCCGAGGTCGCGCCGCCCACTACAGTGCGCATGCGGCCCCGGGCCTCCGGAACGGCAACGTTGCCGAAACTTCTCCGAGGCGTGCCGGGCGTCTCGCGTTCCATCATTGGAAGGACGAGTCATCATGCGTATCGGCGTGCTCACCGGCGGCGGCGACTGCCCCGGTCTGAACGCGGTGATCCGGGCGGTGGTGCGCAAGGGCGTCGCCGTCTACGGACACGAGTTCGTCGGCTTCCGGGACGGCTGGAAGGGCCCCCTCGAGGGTCTGACGAAGCCGCTCGGCATCGCCGAGGTCCGCGGCATCCTGCCGCGCGGCGGCACCATCCTCGGCTCCTCGCGCACCAACCCCTTCAAGATCGAGGGCGGCGTCGAGCGGATCAAGGCGAACCTGGCCGAGCAGGGCGTCGACGCGCTGGTCGCGATCGGCGGCGAGGACACCCTGGGCGTCGCCACCAAGCTGAACGACCTGGGAGTCAAGGTCGTCGGTGTGCCGAAGACGATCGACAACGACCTGAACGCGACCGACTACACGTTCGGGTTCGACACCGCGGTGAACATCGCGATGGAGGCGATCGACCGGCTGCACACCACCGCCGAGTCGCATCACCGCACGCTGGTCGTCGAGGTCATGGGCCGGCACGCCGGCTGGATCGCGCTGCACGCCGGCCTGGCCGGTGGCGCCAACGTCATCCTGCTGCCGGAGCGCAACTTCGACGTGGAGCAGGTCGCCACCTACGTGACCAAGCGCTTCCAGGTCGAGTACGCGCCGATCGTCGTGGTCGCCGAGGGCGCGCAGCCGCTCGAGGGCCAGATGCAGCTGGTCAACCAGGAGAAGGACGCGTTCGGCCACGTGCGGCTGGGCGGCATCGGCATGTGGCTGGCCGAGCAGCTCGAGGAGAAGACCGGCAAGGAGGCCCGCACGGTCGTCCTCGGTCACATCCAGCGCGGTGGCACCCCGACCGCGTTCGACCGGGTGCTCGCCACCCGCTTCGGCCTGCAGGCCATCGACGCGGTCAACGAGGGCGACTTCGGCAAGATGATGGCCCTGCGCGGCACCGACATCGTGCGGGTTCCGCTGGCCGACGGCACCGGCGAGCTGAAGACCGTTCCGATCGAGCGGTACGACGAGGCTGAAGTCTTCTTCGGCAGCTGAGTTCTTCGTTGAGAGGTTCTTCGACATGACGATCGCGGTGATCGGCACCGGCAAGATCGGCGAGCTCGTCCTGAGCGGACTGCTTCGGGCCGGGCGGCAGGCGTCCGAGTTGCTGGTCACCGCGCGTCGTGCCGAACGCGGCCAGGAGCTGGCCGAGCGCTACGGCGTCCGGGTGGTGGACAACCTGACCGCGGTGGAAGAGGCCGACATCCTCGCCATCGCGGTGAAGCCGCAGGACGCCGGCGCCCTGCTCGACGAGATCAGGGCGAAGGTGCCGCCCGGCAAGCTGGTCGTCTCGCTCTGCGCCGGGCTGCCGACCAAGTTCTTCGCCGACCGGCTGCCCGAGGGCACGCCGGTGGTCCGGGTCATGACCAACACCCCCGCCCTCGTCGACCAGGCGATGACCGCGATCTCCGCCGGACCGCACGCGGACGCGTCGCACCTGGAGATCGCCGAGGAGATGTTCCGGCCGCTCGGCTCGGTGGTGCGGGTGCCCGAGTCCCAGCAGGACGCGGTGACCGCGCTCTCCGGCTCCGGCCCCGCCTACTTCTACCTGCTGGTCGAGGCCATGGTGGACGCGGGCATCCTGCTCGGGCTGCCGAGGCAGGTGGCGCACGAGCTGATCGTGCAGACCGCGATCGGCTCGGCCATCATGCTGCGCGACTCCGGCGAGCACCCGGTGAAGCTGCGCGAGGCGGTCACCTCGCCCGCGGGAACGACCATCTCGGCGATCCGCGAGCTGGAGAACCACGGCGTCCGCGCTGCGATGCTGGCCGCGCTCGAGGCGGCCCGCGACCGCGCCCGGGAGATCGCCCAGCAGGCGATCGACTAGCACGCCCGTCTTCGGCGCGGCGCCGATCTGTGGGTCAGGCGAGGCCGTTGTCGCGCGCGTAGAGGGCGGCCTGCATGCGGTCGCGGAGGCCGAGGCGGCTCAGGATGTTCGACACGTAGTTCTTGACGGTGCCCACGCTGAGGTGGAGCCGCGCGGCGATCTGCCGGTTGGTGTTCCCCTCGGCGATCAGCCGCAACACGTCGAACTCCCGCTCGGTCAGGTCGGGCCGGTCGCCGGAGTGCGGTGTCGGCCCTGCCCGGTCCAACGCCGCGACCAGATGCCGCACCGCCGTGGGGTGGTGCTGGTGGACACCAGCGTGCGCGAGCCGTATCGCCTGCGCGAGTTCCTTCGACGGAAGATCCTTGAGCAGGTATCCGCTGGTGCCCGCACGGGCGGCGTCCAGCACGTACTCCTCGTCGTTGAAGGTGGTCAGCATGATCACCCGGCAGGACGGCAGGCTCTCGCGCAACTCGGCCGCCGCGACCAAGCCGTTGAGTACCGGCATGCGCACATCCATCAGCACCACATCCGGTGTGGTCGCGACGGCGAGCTCGACCGCCTCACGGCCGTCGCGGGCGGTGCCGATCACCTCGATTCCGGGCTCGAGGCCGATCAGCGAGGCGATCCCCTCGCGGACCATGGCCTGATCGTCCGCGACCAGCACACGAACCGGTGCCGGCTTACTCACCGGTGGCGGCTCGCTCGCCGGTGGCGGCTTACTCACCGGTGCCGGCTCGCTCACCGGTCGCCACCGGAAGAGAGCGAAGAGCTGACGGCGGGGAGCGTTGACCCGCCTGTGGAGAGGGGCTGGCCGCCGACGCTGGCGGTGATGCTTGTCCCGCGGCCGGGTCCGGAGTCGATGTGGAGAGCGCCGCCCACCGCGGCGAGCCGCTCGCGCATGCCGGTGAGGCCGCTGCCGGTCTGCTCAAATCCGGCAAGGCCGCTGCCGGACCGCCCGTTGCCGGCGAGCTCGTGGCTGTCGGCGTCGGCGTCGGCGTCGCCGTTGCCGTTGCCGTCGCCGTTGCCGTTGCCGTTGCCGGGAGCGTCGTCCAGGGTGAAGCCGTGGCCGTTGTCGACCACCTTGAGCTCGATCTCGTCGCCGAAGCGGACGGCGACATGGACCACGTCGGCGCCCGCGTGCCTGCGGGCGTTTGTCAGCGCTTCCTGTGCCACCCGGTACAGCGCTTCGAGGTCTGCCCGGCCGTGCCCGGCCTCGTCGCCGGTGAGCTCGACGAAGACCCGGAAACCCGGATCGTCCCATCCGTCGGCGAGTACCGACACCGCGCGGCTCAGCGAGAAATGCTCGGCGCGCAGGGCGCCGACGGACGTGCGTACCTCAGAAAGGGCCCGGCCCGGCCCGTCGCGGAGCGCGCGTCGCTGACGGCCCGGTCCGCGACGGTCGCGTCGCGCTGCCGGAACGCCTCCGCCTTCTCCAGCTGGACGCTGATCGCGGTGAGGTGATGGCCGAGGCTGTCGTGGATGTCGCGGGCCAGGCGGTTGCGCTCGGCCGTCGCGCTCAGCTCGCCGACCTGGCGTTGTGCGTCGTGGAGCTCGGCGATGAGCCGCTCGGCGCGCAGCCGGCTGCGCCGCTGGCGGTCGGCCACCGCGGCGGTGGCCACGGCCAGCACCATGCCGACGAAGAGCATCAGCAGATCGGAGACGATCTCGGGATCGGTGGCCCAGCCCGGCGTCAACGACGCCCGGATCGTGCCCGCGACCAGATAACCCGCCGCCAGGCCGATGCTCCATCGACGACCCAGCGAGAAGTAGGCGAAGAACGGCACCAGCAGATAGAGCGGCCGGGCGAACCCCGCGTCGTCGAACGCGACCACCACCTCGATGAGGACCACGCGGGCCAGGAGCAGCCCGACGCCGCGGCCTCTGGGCCGGATCTGCTCGAGGGCGAGCAAAGCCAGCAGAGCGGCCGTGAACCACACCGGCGACCAGCCCGGGGAGAGGCCGGCGACGGCGTAGTAGAGCCCGGTGCACAGAACCGCCGCGTAGAGCACCGAGGCCATCCAGCGCAGAGGGAGAGTCATGCGAACCAGAGTAGGAAGCGAGGACCGTTCGCGGACAGTGCCGATGGTCATGTGTCTCGGGATGGACACTCGGCACTGTCGGCCGGCCGGGTGGCCTCGGCACGGTTGCCGGCATGAATCTCTACCGCCTGGCCGGTGCGGCCGGTCTCGTCGGCGGCGCGCTCACCCTGATCGCCGCCGCCCGTCGTGCCGGACTGCTTCCGGAAAATGCCTTCACCCACGCCCTCGCCCCACCCGCGTCCGCCCTGCTGCTGTTCACCCTGACCGCGTTCTACCTGTTCCAACGCCACCGGCTGGGTCGGCTGGGCCTGATCGGCTTCGTCCTCAACCACCTCGGGCTCAGTGGCCTGTTCGCGGTGGAGTTCGTGACGCACGCCGTGCTGCAGTTCCAGGACGCCGCGATCCGCGAGCAGGTGCTCACCGGCTCCGGACGGGCGTACTTCGTGGTCGTCGCCTTCACGTTCCTGGCCGGGGTGGTGATCTTCGGGGTGGCGTCGTGGCGTGCGGGGGTGCTGCCTCGCGGGGCGCTGGGGCTCTATGTGGCCGGGCTGGGCGCCGCGGCCCTGCGCGGCACAGTGCCCGAGGCGGTCTATCTGGGCGGCCTGGTGGTCGGCACGGCGGGCGTGCTGTGGCTGTCGGCGAGCCTGCTGAGACGCGACCCGGCCGAGAGCGCGGGTCTGGACCCATCCGCGCCGGGCCGAGACGTGAGCCGGGCTGTGGGCCGGGGTTGAGCGCTGGGACGCGGCCCGTGCCGGGGGCAGGGCGCGAGCTGGGACGCGGTTGTGCCGGGACGGGGCGCGAGCTGGGACGCGGTTGCGCCGGGACGGGGCGCGAGCTGGGACGCGGTTGCGCCGGGACGGGGCGCGAGCTGGGACGCGGTTGCGCCGGGGGCAGGGCGCGAGCTGGGACGCGGTTGCGCCGGGGCGGAACGCGGGGCCGAAGGCTCCGGAGGGGAACCCTCAGTACCAGATCGCGATCCGGGCGCCGTTGGCCTCTTCGGGCGGCGACGGGTGCGACATGGCTGAGCCGGTGGCCATCCGATGCGCGCTCCAGGCCACGGCGGCCGCGTCCAGGATGTCGTCGGGCGGCGCCTGACCGGCCGGCCCCAGGTTGTCGGGCAGCACGATGCCGTGCCGCGCGAGCAGTTCCCGGCGGCAGGCCTGACCGGTCCAGGTCTTCTTCGCGTACGCGAGGGGCTCGCCGGCCATCTGCCGGAAGGACACCTCGGGATGCGCCTCGAAGAGGAGTTTCGGATGACGTTCCCAGATGGCGTTCGCCTCGAGCAGCTTCGGCCGCATGGCCCAGGACTGACGGCTCAGGCCCGATCCGGTCAGCTCGCGGCAGCGCCGGTTCGCGGTCGCGAAGTCCGGCTCCTGCCACACCGCGCGCGGCGGCACCCGGAAGACACTGCTGCGGCGCGGCCCCAGCTGGTCCGCGGCCAGGGTGTCCGCGGCGCGCCAGCGGTCCGGCAGCATGCCCAGGGGGATGTCCACACCGATCACCGCCGCGCCTGAGCTTCCGGCCACGATCTCGTACAGGGTGGACGCCAGCAGGGCGCGGCCGAAGTGGCCGTCGCGCAGCTCCACACCCACCCAGCCCAGCGCGTATGCGTCGACGCCGATGACGTTGACGGTCATCGCACGCCCTCGGGGGACCGACGGTGGTCGATGCCCACGACGTTGTTGGTCATGACGGCAGACTACGCGCCGTGGTGGTTTGAGTGCACGCCGTACTACTGACTGTCGAAAACTTAAGCCTGTGCTCAATCCCCGCGGACCGCCTTGACTGACGTCGATGAATGTGACTACGGTCTCTTCAACTTTCGCTTTGGAAAGTTTCCTAAAAGTTAAGGTCACGAGGAGTCGCCGTGCAGAAATCCCTACGCCGGGCTCTATGGGCCGGGGCGATCGTGGCGGTCACGGCCGCCGCTCTGCCCGTGGTTCAGGCGTCTGCTGCGGAAGCTTGTGCGCCCGCATGGAGCGCCTCTCAGGTCTACAACGGTGGCAACACCGCGTCCTACGAGGGCAAGAACTTCCAGGCCAAGTGGTGGACCCAGAACGAGAACCCGGCGCAGAAGAGCGGCGAGTGGGACGTCTGGAAGAACCTCGGGGCCTGCGGTGGGACCACCCCGCCCACCGACCCGCCCACCGATCCCCCCACCGACCCGACCGAGCCGCCGCCGACGGGCAACAAGAAGGTCGTCGGCTACTTCGCCGAGTGGGGCGTCTACGGCCGGCAGTACTTCGTGAAGAACCTCGTCACGTCGGGCTCCGCCGCCAAGCTGACCCACATCCTGTACGCGTTCGGCAACACCACGGGCGGGCAGTGCTCGATCGGTGACGCGTACGCCGACTACGACATGGCCTACACCGCGGCGAACAGCGTCGACGGCGTGGCCGACACCTGGGACGCCGGTGCGCTGCGCGGAAGCTTCAACCAGCTCCGCAAGCTCAAGCGGCAGTACCCGAACATCAAGGTGATCTGGTCGTTCGGCGGCTGGACCTGGTCCGGCGGCTTCACCCAGGCCGCGGCCAACCCGACCGGGTTCGCGAACTCCTGCTACAACCTGGTCAAGGACCCCCGGTGGGCCGATGTCTTCGACGGCATCGACGTCGACTGGGAGTACCCGAACGCCTGTGGCCTGAGCTGCGACCGCAGTGGCGATGCCGCATACAACAGCGTGGTCTCCGCGCTGCGTACCAAGTTCGGCTCGAACTTCCTGGTCACCTCGGCGATCTCAGCGGACGGTTCGAACGGCGGCAAGCTGGACGTGGCGGACTACGCGTCGGGTATCAGCAAGCTCGACTTCGTGATGCCGATGACCTACGACTACTACGGCGCGTTCAGCCCGCAGGGCCCGACCGCCCCGCACTCGCCGCTGACCTCGTACACCGGCGTTCCGACGCAGGGCTTCTGGTCGGACGCCGCGATCAAGAAGCTCAAGTCCAAGGGCGTTCCGGCGAGCAAGATGCTGCTCGGCATCGGGTTCTACGGCCGCGGCTGGACCGGCGTCAGCCAGGCAGCACCGGGCGGCTCCGCCTCCGGAGCGGCGCCGGGCACCTACGAGGCGGGCATCGAGGACTACAAGGTCCTCAAGAACAGCTGCCCGGCGACCGGCACCGCCGGTGGCACCGCCTACGCCAAGTGCGGCAGCAACTGGTGGGGCTACGACACCCCGACGACCATCGGGGGAAAGATGTCCTACGTGAAGAACGAGGGCCTCGGTGGCGCGTTCTTCTGGGAGTTCTCCGGTGACACCAGCAACGGCGAACTGATCTCGGCCATCAAGAACAACCTGTAGATCCTTTCCACCTCACCAGGGGGAGCGGGGCACCGGTTCGGTGCCCCGCTCCTTCGTATTCGAGCCCCCTCGTTAGGCTGGCGGCATGCGCCGAGAGTGGCATCAGCTGAGCTATCCCGGGGTCGGTAACCAGGCCCTGCAGACGTCCCGCCCGTCCACCGACTCCGCCGAGGACTCGGCCCTCGGCCTGGACCGCTGGCGTGATCTGCCGCGGGTGCAGATGCCCCCGTGGCCGGACATGGCCGAGGTCGCCGAGGTCTGCAAGGTCCTCGACGTCGTGCCGTCGATCGTGGCGCCCTACGAGGTCGACCAGCTCCGCGAGCGGCTCGGCGAGGTGTGCGAGGGCCGGGCGTTCCTGCTCCAGGGCGGCGACTGCGCCGAGACCTTCGTCGACAACACCGAGAGCCACCTGCTGGCCAACGCCCGCACCCTGCTCCAGATGGCGGTGGTGCTGACCTACGGCGCGTCGATGCCGGTCGTCAAGGTGGCCCGGGTGGCCGGGCAGTACACCAAGCCGCGGTCGGCCGCGCTGGACGCGCTGGGGCTCCCGGCGTACCGCGGCGACATGATCAACTCGCTGGACGCGAACGAGAAGGCGCGGGTGGCCGACCCGCAGCGGATGATCCGGGCGTACGCGAACTCGGCGGCCGCGATGAACATGCTCCGGGCGTACCTCGCGGGTGGTCTTGCCGACCTGGCCGGGCTGCACGACTGGAACAAGGACTTCGTCCGCGCCTCGCCGGCCGGGGAGCGCTACGAGGCGATCGCCCGGGAGATCGACCGCACGCTGGACTTCATCCGGGCCTGCGGGATGACCGACGACGAGGCCTTGCGTACGGTCAGCCTCTACTGCTCGCACGAGGCCCTGGCCCTGGAGTACGACCGGGCGCTGACCCGGGTGTCCGACAGCCGCGCCTACGGGCTCTCCGGCCACTTCCTGTGGATCGGCGAGCGCACCCGCCAGCTCGACGGCGCGCACATCGACTTCATCAGCCGGATCGCCAACCCGATCGGCGTCAAGCTGGGCCCGGGCACCGCCCCGGAGCAGGCCATCGAGCTGTGCGAGAAGCTGAACCCGGACAACATTCCGGGCAAGCTCACGCTGATCAGCCGGATGGGCAACGGCCGGGTCCGCGACGCGCTGCCGCCGATCGTGGAGAAGGTGACCGCGGCCGGCGCCAAGGTGGTCTGGCAGTGCGACCCGATGCACGGCAACACGCACGAGTCGTCGAACGGCTACAAGACCCGGCATTTCGACCGGATCGTCGACGAGGTGCTCGGCTACTTCGAGGTGCACCGCGGCCTGGGCACCCACCCGGGCGGCATCCACGTGGAGCTGACCGGCGAGGACGTCACCGAGTGCCTGGGCGGCGCGCAGGGCATCGAGGACCTCGACCTGCCGGACCGCTACGAGACCGCCTGTGACCCGCGCCTGAACACTCAGCAGAGCCTGGAGCTGGCCTTCCTGGTGGCGGAGATGTTGCGTGGCTGATTTTCGCTCGGACACCGTCACCAGGCCGACCGCCGAGATGCGCGCGGCGATGGCGGCGGCGCCGGTCGGGGACGACGTGTTCGGCGACGACCCCACCGTCAACGCGCTGGAAGCGCAGGTGGCGGCGATGTTCGGGCACGAGGCGGCGCTGTTCTGCCCGTCCGGGACGATGGCCAACCAGATCGCCATGCAGCTGCTGGTGCCGCCCGGTGGCGAGCTGCTGGCCGGGGCGGACGCGCACGTTCTCACGTACGAACTGGGCGCGGCCGCCGTGCTCGGCGGCGTCTCCACCCGCACCTGGGGTTCGGTCGGCGCCGGCCTGGACGCGGACGAGATCGCCGCGATGGTCCGCCCGGACGGCTACCCGTCCAACCCCACGCGGGCGATCGCGGTCGAGCAGACGCACAACCTGGCGGGCGGCACGATCATCCCGCTGGAGACGCTGACCGCCCTGAGAGCGCGAACAGACGTAGCGCTGCACTGCGACGGCGCCCGCATCTGGCACGCCCACGTCGCGACGGACACCCCGCTGGACGCCTACGGCCGGCTCTTCGACACCCTGTCGGTCTGCCTGTCCAAGGGTCTCGGCGCCCCGGTCGGCTCGCTGGTCGTGGGCTCGGCGGAGCGCATCACCCGGGCCCGGGTGCTGCGCAAGCGGATGGGCGGCGGCATGCGCCAGGTCGGCATCCTTGCCGCTGCCGGCCAGTACGCCCTGACGCACCACCTGAAGCGCCTGGCCGACGACCACGGCCGGGCGAAGCGGCTGGCCGAGGGTCTTCCGCACACCCGAGCCACTCAGACAAACATCGTCCTGATCGATTTGTCGGAAACGCGCTGGGACGCGCCCGGCCTGGTCGCGGCCGCGGCCGGGAAGGACGTCCACATCGTCCCCATGCTGCCGAAGATCGCCCGCCTGATCACCCACCTGGATGTGACCGACGACGATGTGGATCTGGCGATCGACGTCCTCAGCGAGCTGCTAGCGACCTGAGCAGCGCGATGTCGGCCGCGTGGCCCACGTGCTTCTCGGACGGCGTCTCCACGATCACCGGCAGCCCGGCCACCGCCGGATGGGCCAGGAGTTCGGCGAACGCGGCCGCGCCGATCCGCCCCTGGCCGATGGTCTCGTGCCGGTCCCGGGTGGAACCGCACTCGTCCTTCGAGTCGTTGGCGTGGATCAGCTGCAGGCGCCCCGGGCCGGCCGACGCGACCAGCGCGTCCAGCGTCTCGGTCATCCCGCCCGGCGTGGCCAGGTCGTGCCCGGCCGCCCAGGCGTGGCAGGTGTCGAAGCAGACGCCCAGCCACGGGTGCCGCTCGGCCGCGTCCAGGTAGGGTGCCAGGTCCTGCACCTTGGAGGCCAGGCTGCGCCCGCCGCCGGCGCTCGGCTCGACCAGCAGTTTCGGCAGCCCGGCCGCGGCGGCCCGGTCGAGCAGCGGCAGCAGCGCCTCGTGCAGCTGGTGCATCGCCTTCGCGTCGTGTGCCGGGTCCACCGAGCTGCCCGCGTGGTAGACCACGCCGGTCGCCCCGATCGCGGCCCCCCGGCGCAGCGCGTGCTCCAGGACGTCCACCGAGCGCTCCAGCGTCAGCGCGGTCGGCGAACCCAGGTTGACCAGCAGCGACGCGTGAATGTACGCCGGGATGCCCCGCTCGCCGACGCCGTCGCGGAACAGCGTGTCCTGCTTCGGGTCACCGGGCGGCAGGGCCCAGCCGCGCGAGTTGGACACGTACACCTGGATGGCCTCGGACCCGGCGGCGTCGGCGTACGGCAGGGCCGCCTTGGCCAACCCGCCGGAGGTCGACGTGTGCGAGCCGATCGGTGAGGTCAGAAGCACTGGAGCGCTGCCTCGGATCCGGGCGCGACCTGCGAGTTCTCCGGCGGCTGCTGGTTGCGCACCGTCCCGCCGGCCGGGTTGAAGTCGGTCACCCGCACGGTGAGCCCGAGCGCCTCCAGCGCCTGCTTGCCCTGTGCGCACGGCTGGTCGACCACCCGCGGGATGACCACGAACGGCGGCCCCTGGCTGACGTCGAGCTTGATCTCGGCGTCCTTCTCCACCCCGGCGCCCGCCTTCGGCGTCTGGCCGATGATGGTGTCCTTGGGAGCGTCGTTCTCCTTGTAGGACTCCACCGCGTTCAGGCCGCGTTCCTTGAGGAGCGCGCGGGCGTCGTTGACGTTCTTGCCGTTGAGGTCCGGCACGGTGATCGGGGCGCGGCCCTTGCTGACCACCACGGTGACCGTGTCGCCGGGCTTCAGCTGGGTGTTCACCTTGGGGTCGGTGGAGATCACCACGCCCGCGGGCAACGCGTCGCTGTACTGCGCCTTGCCCTCCTTGAGCTTGAGTTTCACCTGGTCGAGCTCGCCCTTGGCGGCGGCCAGCTCCAGACCGGCGATGTCCGGCACCGGGTAGCGTTCCGCACCCAGCGACAGGGTCAGCGTGATGATGCCGCCCTTGACGATCTTGTCGTCGGCCGGCGGGTTCTGGCCGAGCACCACGTCCTTGGCGACGGTCTCGTCGAACCTGCCGTCGTCGTAGAGCAGCTCGTAGCCCTCCTGCTGGGCGCGCTGCTCGGCCTGCGCCTTGGTCATGTTCACGAAGCTCGGCGCCTCCGTGTACCGCCCGAGCGTCACCCACCAGGTGCTGCCGACCACGACCAGGACCATCACGGCGATCGCCGCGGTGATCGCGATGCGCCGCTTGTCTCCGCCGGCGAAGAACCCGCGGAGCCCGCCGGCCCGGTCGGCCCGGGTGGCGTACGGCTGGCCGTGGTGCGCGGTGCGGGCCTGCTCGGGGAGCCGCGACCAGGACGGGCGGCCGTCACCGGGCTGCGGGTACGCCGAGCCGACGGTCGGGATCGTGGCCGTCCGGTCGGCGGCGTGCCGGGCCGGGACCTGGCGCAGCAGCGCGGTCTCCACGTTGGCCGCGCCGAGATCGTCGCGGACCACCTGCACCTCGGCGAGCAGCGCGCCGGCGTCGGTGGGCCGGGCGCCGGGGTCGCGGCGGGTGGCCCGGGCGACCAGGTCATCGATCGCCGTGGGCAAGCCGCGGACCAGGTCGGACGGCTTGGGCACGTCGTTGTCCACGTGCTGCCAGGCCACCTCGACCGGCTCGTCGCCGTCGAACGGAACCCGGCCGGTGACCATCTCGTAGAGCACGATGCCGGCCGAGTAGACGTCGGTGCGCGCGTCGGCTTGGCCGCTGGTGACCAGCTCGGGCGCCACGTAGGCCACGGTCGCCATCAGCTGGCCGGAGTCGTCGGCGCTGCTCGCCTCGACCGCGCGGGCCAGGCCGAAGTCGGCCACCTTGACCACGCTGTCAACCAGGTTGGCGATGCCGCCGCTGGGCGCCTCGGCGACCAGCACGTTCTCCGGTTTGACGTCGCGGTGCACCAGGCCGGCCCGGTGCGCGGCGGCGATCGCGGCGAGCATCTGCTCCAGGATGGCCAGCGCCTCCACCGGGTTCAGCCGGCGGCGCTGGGTGAGCAGGTCGCGCAGGGTGCGGCCCTGCACGTACTCCATGACCAGGTAGGGCAGGCCCAGGTGGCGGCCCTGGTCGTAGACGGCCACGACGTTGGGGTGGGTCAGCCGCGCGATGGTCTTGGCCTCGTCGGTGAAGCGGTCCACGAAGCGGACGTTGGTCGCCTGCGACGGGTGAATGATCTTCAGGGCGACCGTACGCTCGAGGCGCTCGTCGACGGCGGTGTAGACCGTAGCCATGCCACCACGAGCCACGCGACCGGTGATCCGGTAGCGGCCGTCAATCGTCGTGCCGATCAACGAGTCGGCGACAGTCGTGTCCATCGGCGTGAAGTGTAAGTGTCTTTCTGTGTGTGGCGGTTCAGGATGCCACAGCTGAGACCTAACGGGTAGGCAACAGTGTCCTGACCTGGGGGTCCGGCGAGTGTGACGTACGCCGGACCCCGGTCGCGCTCAGTGCCGGCGGCGGTGCCCGCGGCGGCCGTCCGGCGACGGGTCGTTGCCCGGCGCGGAGGAGGCGCTGTCGGTCGGCTCGGGCGCGGCGGACGAATCGGTCGGCTCCGGCGGCGCGGGCTCACTGTCGGTGGGTGTCGGCGTGGTGCTGGACGCCGTGCTCGGCGCCGAGGTGGGCGTCGGCACCGGCGGCGAGTCGCAGTCGCAGGCGTCGGTCGGCTGCGGGCCGGGACGCGCCGGCGCCGTCCGGGTCACCGTGGGCAGGCGCGGCGCGGGCTGGGTGGTTGTTGTCACGGGTACGCCCGCAGCAGTGGCCGCCGGGGGCACGGCGACCACGGGCGCCGCCGCGGGTTCCCCGGCGCCCTTGCCCAGCCCCGCGTTGGAGGAGACCTGGTCGGCGGTCGTGTCGCCGATCGCCAGCGGGTACGGCCCAGCCGTCGCCGGCCGGTCGCTCAGCAGCGCGTTGAGCCCGTTCACCACCGCGAAGTAGCTGCCGGCGGCACCCGCCACGGCCAGCGTCCCGAACGCGGCCACGGCCACGGCCCGGCGTGGCGAGCGGCGGTACCCGCCCAGGTCACCGTGGTCGCCGAGGCCCTCGGCGGCGCCGCCGAACGTGCTCATTCCGGTAGACGTCACATCGCGGCCGTCGGGGGAGCGGCCGGCGCCGTCCGATGGCTCGCCGTCGCGCCGGCCGAGGTCGTAGCTCAGCGACCGCCAGGCGCCGGCCGTCTCGGTGCGGGTCTTCCGCCACAGGGTCATGGGTTCGGTGCTCGCAATCTGCTTATCGGGTTGTGGCAGGCTGGACGCCGTGAGTGAAGCAGCGACCACGTCGTCCATGCCCACGGCTGGTCCGGCCGAATGGCTCCCTTTGCCGGGCGTTGCCGACAAATTGGACTTGTCCATCAGCAAGGTGCACCAGATGGTGCGCGACGGCCAGCTCCTGGTCGTCAAACGCGACGGCATCCGGGTCGTGCCCGCGGAACTGGTGGCCAACGACACCGTGCTCAAGCACCTGCCCGGTGTCCTGACCTTGCTCCGCGATGCCCGGTACAACGACGAACAAGCGCTGGAGTGGCTCTACGAGCCCGATGATGATCTCGACGGCAACGCCGCCCGGGGCCTCGGCGGTGACCGCGCGCGCGAGGTCAAGCGGCGCGCGCAGGCACTTCTCTGAGCCGCTGATGAGGCACTTCGCGTACCTGTTCGTCCTCGCGGGGTGCCTCGGTGGGGCGCTGTGGCTCGAGCCCGTGCTGCGCGTCGGCGTGCTGCGCCAGTGGCGGCGGCTCCTGCTGACCCTGCTGCCCGTGATGATCGTCTTCGTCCTCTGGGACCTGGCCGCGATCGCGGCCGGGCACTGGACGTTCGACCCGGCGCAGACCACCGGCGTGCTCTTCCCGGGCGGGCTGCCGCTGGACGAGGTGCTGTTCTTCGCCGTGGTGCCGATCTGCGCCATCCTCGGCTTCGAGGCGGTCCGCAAGGTGCTGAAACGGTGACCTACACCGTCGCGGCCGGGCTCGGGGTGCTCGGGGCGGTGCTGGTCGACCTCTTCGTGCTGCGCACCCGCCTGGTGACCAAGGTCGTGTTCTGGGCCACGTACCCGATCATCATCGTCTTCCAGCTGCTCTCGAACGGCATCCTGACCGGACGCGGGATCGTGCTGTACAACCCCGGGGCGATCATCGGCGTGCGGCTCGCGTACGCACCGATCGAAGATCTTTTCTTTGGTTTCGCCCTGGTGCTCTTCTCGCTGTCGATCTGGGTGCGGCTCAGACCTTCCGGCGGGTAGCGGCCTCGGCCAGCTCCCGCAACACCCCGCGCGCCTCGTCCTGGACGTCCGCCGCGGCCAGCGCGGCCAGCGACTCGGTCGTCAGCGTCACGATCCGCCCCTCGGTGCGGGCCAGCGCGCCGGTGTCCCGGATGATCGCGCGCAGCCGCTCCACCCCGGCGTCGTCCAGGTCCGGGTCGCCCAGGCCCGCGTCCAGTGCCGCCCGATCGGCCGCCGACGCCGCCTCGAACGCCGCCGCCACCAGGTAGGTCCGCTTGCCCTCGCGCAGGTCGTCGCCCGCGGGCTTGCCGGTCACCTCCGGATCGCCGTACACCCCGAGCACGTCGTCGCGCATCTGAAAAGCCTCACCCAACGGCATTCCGTACGCCGAGTAGGACGCGCTCAGCGCGGCCGGCGCATCCGCCAGCGCCGCACCCAGCAGCAACGGCCGCTCGACCGTGTACTTCGCGGCCTTGAACCGGGCGACCAGCCCGGCCCGCTCCAGCGACGTGTCGCCGGTGGCCTGGGTGTGCACGTCCAGGTACTGGCCGACGCTGACCTCGGTGCGCATGGCGTCGAAGGTGGGCCGCGCCCGGGCCAGGTCGGCCAGGTCCACGCCCGAACCGTGCAGCATCTCGTCCGACCACACCAGCGCCAGGTCGCCGAGCACCACCGCGGCCGCGTCGCCGAACTCGGACGCGCCACCCCGCCAGCCCGCCGCGGTGTGCCGGGCGGCGAAGCGCCGATGCACGGCCGGCTCGCCCCGCCGGGTGTCCGAGCGGTCCATCAGATCGTCGTGGATCAGGGCGCTGGCCTGCACCAGCTCCAGTGCGGCGACCGCGGCCACCACCGGGTCGCTGTCCAGGCCGCCCGCACCCCGGAAACCCCAGTACGCGAACGCCGGCCGCAGCCGCTTGCCCCCGCCGAGCACGAACGCCTCCAGTGCGTCCGCCACGTCGGCCAGCGCCGGGTCGATCGCGGTCATCCGGGACCGCTGGTCGGCGAGAAACGTGGTCAGCGCCTTGTCCACACGGTCGCGCAGGCCCGCGTACTCCAGGGGGGAGATGGTCACCGCGTCAACCTAGCCGCTGCACCCGGTAGAGTCCTACCGTGTCTCTCGGTCTGCCATCCAAGCTCCCGGCCTCGCCCAGCATCGGCGAGTTGATCAATGGCGCGGCGCCGACCTTCTCGTTCGAGTTCTTCCCGCCCAAGACCCCGGCCGGCGAGCAGCTGCTGTGGCAGGCGATCCGCGAGCTCGAGTCGCTGCGCCCGTCGTTCGTGTCGATCACGTACGGCGCGGGCGGCACCACCCGGGACACCACGGTCGCCGTCACCGAGCGGGTGGCCACCGAGACCACCCTGCTGCCGATGGCTCACCTGACCGCGGTCAACCACTCGGTCGCCGAGCTGCGCAACGTGATCGGCCGCCTGGCCGGCGCGGGCATCCGCAACGTCCTCGCGGTCCGCGGCGACCCGCCCGGCGACCCGATGGGCGAGTGGGTCAAGCATCCGTCCGGCATCTCGTACGCCGCCGATCTCGTGCGCCTGCTGCGTGAGGTGGGCGACTTCAGCGTCGGTGTCGCGGCCTTCCCCTACAAGCACCCGCGGTCCGCCGACGTCGAGTCGGACACCCGCTGGTTCATCGACAAGTGCCGCGCCGGCGCGGACTTCGCGATCACCCAGATGTTCTTCGACGCGGACGAATACCTCCGCCTCCGCGACCGGGTGGCCGCCGCGGGCTGCGACACCCCGATCGTGCCCGGCGTGATGCCGGTGACCCGGATGGCCACCATCGCCCGGTCGTCTCAGCTCTCCGGCGCGCCCTTCCCGGCGCACCTGCTGTCGCGGTTCGAGCGGATCGCCGACGACGAGGCGGCGGTCCGCGAGCTCGGCATCGACCTGTGCGGCGAGATGTGCGCCCGGCTGCTCGACGAGGGCGTGCCCGGCATCCACTTCATCACGCTCAACCGCTCCACCGCGACGCGCGAGGTCTGGCAGCAGCTGGCCACGACGCCCGCCGTCGTGGCCTGACCCTCCCGTGACCGGGGGCAGGTCGCGGCCTGACCTTCCCGTCACCGGGGACGGGTCGCGGCCTGACCTTCCCGTGAGCTGGGACGCCTATGCGGTCTCATGGGCGTCGCTGCACGGCGGCTTCGACCCGCGCACGGCGACGCCGCTGGTCCGCGGCTGGGTCCGGATCGCCTGGCGCGCCGGCAACCTGCTGGCCCGGCTCGGCCTCGGCCCGATGGCGGTCACCGCGGCCGGCCTGCTGCTGTGCCTGCTCGTGCCGGTCGCCGCGCTCGGCGGTCCGGCCGGCCTGATCGGCGCGAGCGTGCTGGTCACGGCGGCGGCGTTCGCGGACTCGTTCGACGGCGCGGTCGCGGTGGTCACCGGCCGCGCGTCCCGCCTCGGCTTCGTCGTCGACTCTGTCGCCGACCGCCTCGGTGAGGCGTCCTGGCTGGTCGCGTTCTGGCTGGCCGGCGCGCCGGCCTGGCTGGTGGTCACGGCGGGCGGTCTGAGCTGGCTCCACGAGTACGCCCGCGCCAGAGCCACCGCGGCCGGCATGTCCGAGATCGGCGCGGTGACGGTGGGGGAGCGACCCACCCGCATCGCGGTCAGCATCCCCGGCCTGCTCTTCGCCGGCATCGCGGCCCTGGTCCTGCCGCTGCCCGTGGCGACGGTCGCGGTCGCCGTCTGGCTGACCCTGCAGGTCATCGGCCTGGTCCAGCTCTCGACGGCCGTCGGCCGCGCACTGCGCTGACTTCCCTCGCGTTCCCGCCCTGGGCTGAGTTCCCTCGAGTTCCCCTCACCGGGCTGAGTTCCCTCGACTTTGTCCTGGGCGGTGAGACAGTGGTGGCCCGGAGCGAGATACGCCCCGGGCCACCGTCAGCGGATCAGCGGAACGCGGTGACCGGGGGCAGAAGCTTGGCCTCGCCCGAGGTCGGCGGGGTCAGCTTGGCCACGTCGGCCAGGTCGGACGGCACCCGCTCGGTGCGGACCGGCGCCTTGCCGCGAGCCTTCGCCTGCTCCTCGGACTGGAACGGCTGCGTGTCACCCACACAGAGCGTGCCCTCGGCCGGCAGGGCGCCGGTCAGCAGGTACTGGTCCACGGCGCCGGTGGCGCACGCCGAGGTGCCGTACGCGGTGTGGCCCCAGCTGTCGCTGGACAGCAGGCGGCTGTTCGGCAGCAGGGCCGCCGAGGCGACCGCGTCGTCGTAGTTGGTCGCCGGATCCCAGTAGTTGCCCACCACCAGCACCGGCGCGGCGGTGCGCTGGTTGAACGGGCCGCGGTACGCGTCCTCGTCCTGGACCGTCCAGGTGTTCGGAGCGCAGGCCACGTCGCCCCAGCCCCACGCGCGGCCGAAGTACGGCGCGCGCTCGTCGGCGGCGGCGGTCAGCGCCGGCCACTGCGAGGCGTCCTGCGGGTGCAGGCCGTCGGTGCAGATGACGGCGTTGTTGGCCTCGAGGTCGTTGTAGTACGGGAAGTCCCGCCCGGGCCGCTGGCCGCGGTCCTTGAGGCGCTCGTTCAGCCGCTTACGGGCGGCCGCCTTGGCCTCGGCGGACGTGCCCGGGTCGGTCAGCTCCAGCAGGTCCTGCGTCATGAGCACGAGGATCTCGTAGCCGAACGGGTCGTACAGCATCCCCAGCGCGTTACCGACCAGGTCGGAGTAGCGGAACCAGTACTTGCCGGCCTCGTCCTCGAACTCGAGCGGCTCGGCGCGCAGCCGGTCGGCGACCAGCTCGAAGTCGGCGGCGAACTTCCCGGCCTCGGCGCACAGCTCCTCGCCGGCGGCGTCGCACCGCTTGAAGATCTCGGTCAGCGCCTTGTACGCCCCGTCCGCGCTGTGCATCCGGTCGTCCAGCGTCTGGTTCTTGGTCTGCTCGTTGCCGACCCACTTGGTCGGGTCGATCACGCCGTCGACGGTGATCGCCCGGAACCGGTCCGGGAACATGTTCGCGTAGTACTGGCCCAGCGCGGTGCCGTAGCTGAAGCCCAGGTAGGTCAGCTTCTCGTCACCGACGGCCCGGCGCAGGACGTCCATGTCGCGGGCGACCTCGGCGGTGGACATCGCCCCGGCGATCTTCTTGCCGGTGGTCGAGCAGGCCTTGCCGAGCTCCTTGGCGGAAGCGATGTAGGCAGCCTCCTCCTCGGCGCCCCACGGGAACAGGACGTTCGCGCCGCGCATCTTCTCGGTCTGCTCGCGGGTGTTCCGGAAGCACTTCACGTTCTCGCTGTTCGCGATGCCGCGCGGGTCGAAGCCGACCACGTCGAACTTGTCGCGCACCTCCTTGCTGAGGAAGAACGGCGAGGACAGCGCGATGCCGGTGCCGGAGCCGCCCGGGCCGCCCGGGTTGAGGAACAGGCTGCCGATCTTGTTGGCCTGGTCCTTGGCCTTCACCCGGAGCAGGGCGATCTCGGTGGTGGGACCGTTGGGCCGGTCGTAGTCGAGCGGCAGGTCGGCCGTGGTGCACTCGGCCCAGTCGTAACACGAGTACCAGTCGAGCTGCGGCGTCGGAACCCGGTCGACGCGACGCGCCTCGGCGGCGCTGGTGCGGCCGGCGGCTGGTGCGGCCGCCGCGCCGGCGGGTACGGCGGCCAGGCCGGCGAGCAGCAGCCCGCTGACTCCTCCGGCGAGGAATCGGAGAGTGGATCTCATTCAGATGCCCTTCCGAACGGTTGGTCGCCGGAGGACACCGGCGACCCCGACGACCCTACAAAACAATGACAAGTGTCGATATTTAGGTACTCATCAAAGTGGACAATCACCGCGCGGTCCGAAACGAGGTCCGGCTTGCAGGGAACGCGCCGCCCGGCCGGCCCGTCCTACCTCCCATGCGTCGCCTCCTGCTGCTGCCGGCCGTCCTGGCACTCGCCGCCTGCTCCCCGGACGACACCCGGCAGCCCGCGGAACCGGCACGTCCGGTCACGATCGACTGCGGCACCTTCGACCTCAAGCTGTCCGGCGAGAACCCGGGCACGGCCGGCCGCTGCCTGATCGACGCCGTGACAGCCAGGCAACCCGCCCGGCTCGAGATCATCCGGAACACCGACGAGGGCGACCCGATCAGTACGACCTACCAGAGCGCGGGTCACGGGCGGGTCGAGATCGTCACCGATACTCGCCAGGACAGGTTCGGGCCGCAGCGCATCACCCGCACCACCTGCACCGCGATCAAGCCGGTCGACGACTGGTTCGAACCGGCCAACTGTGAGAACGGGTGACACGCATGAGACGAATTCTTCTGCCGTTGGCGCTGCTCGGGTTCGCCGCCGCCTGTGACTCCCCGGACGCCGGGCCACCGGTCGCGGCGCCGAGCCCGGCCGCGGCCGTCGTCGACTGCGGCACGTTCGACCGGAAGCAGCGCGAAGGCTTTCCCGCCGAGGGCAGCAGCTGCCTGATCGAGGCCAACAAGGCGCGGAAGCCGGCCTTCCTCAAGGTCACCATGCCCTCGACCGAGGGCGATCCGATCATCACGACCTACCACAGCGGCGTGGACGGCAAGGTCGAGGTCATCTCCGACACGAGGCAGGACAACTTCGGGCCCAAACAGGTCACCCGCGAAACCTGCGACACGCCGACCCCGCTCAAGAACTGGGTGGAGCTGCACAACTGCTCGAGCCCGATGCCGGTGGCAGTGCCGGCGCCCAGCGGGTCGCCAGCGCGTCGAGTGTCCTGACCCAGCCGGCCCCGGACGGCGGCTCGCCGTCGCGGACCAGGGCCACGCCCCGGTAGCCCAGCGCCACCGCTGCGGCCACCAGCTCCGGGTCGTCGTCGACGAACAGGCACTCGTGCGGGGGCAGGTCGATCAGGGCGCTGCCGGCGGCGTACATCCGGGGGTCGGGTTTGGTGCAGCCCATCAGCTCGGAGACGACGAAGCCGGCAAAGAAATGCGCGATGCCCAGTCCGTCCAAACCGGCCTCGAGACCGGCCCAGTTGTCCGACACGACCGACATGCGGATGCCGGCGGCGTGCAGCCTCTCCAGCGTGCGGGGGACGTCCGGGTAGAGCTCGACGACCGGTCCGGAAGGCGGCGCCTCCAGCTCAGTGAGCAGCGCGGGAGTGGGCTCGGCGACGCCGAGGACCACGAGTACGGCGCGGTGGTAGTCGGCGCGGACCGGAGTGGTCTCACCGGCGTCGAGGAACCGCTGGCCGGCCGCGATCGCCTCGGGGAACCGCGCGGTGTCCACCTCGGGGTGGTGGCGGACGACGACGGATTCGAAGTCGTGGCGCGGGTTCCAGCGGCCGCCGACCGGGCGGGTCAGCACGCCGCCGGCGTCGAAGAGCACTCCACGGATCATCGGCTCTTGGCCGGGGCGGGAGCTGTGGTTTGCGGCGGAGCTGGGGCGGGAGCTGTGGTTTGCGGCGGTGCCGGGGCGTCAGCCGGGGCCGGGGCCGCGTTTCGCAGGGCTTTGCGGAGCTGGGCGAGGGCCGCGGCGGTCGTCGGTGAGAAGGCGACCACGCCGGAGTCGGCCAGATCGGTCGCGGCCTGCGCGGCCAGCGCGAACAGAGGCCCCGGCGCGGCCTCGGCGGCGGTCGCGATGGTCTCCCGCACCAGGGCCGCCCGGACGAACCGGCGATCCCAGCGCGGGTCAGCCTCGATGCGCCGCTGCAGTGAGATGGTGGCGGCCCGCAGCGCGGCGATGTCATTGCCGAAGCGGAAATCCTGCTCCTGCCGGTGCAGCGCGGCGGCCCGGCTGACCACGACGGCGAGCCGCTGCCGGCGCTGCTCGGCGGCCTGCCGGGTGGCCAGCCCGAGCGCGTCGGCGATCTCCGCCCAGGTCGCGCCGTCCCGCCGGGCCTGATCGATGAGCCGCAGCTCCCGCTCGTCGAAGGCGGCCCGGGCGGCCGCCACCGCGGTCAGCTGCTCCAGCCCCATCCCTCGACCTTGCCTCGGCGGCGACGGCTCGTCAACAGCTCATTGACGCCGTCGCCGGTCCTCCGGCCGCTCTCGACCGCGGGCGCCGGGCAACCCGGCCCGACCTGACGCTCGGCCGACAGCGGCGGCAACCACCGCGAGCGGGCACCCCGCCACCGGCCTCTGGTCAGAGCGCCGCGGGCACCGGGGCGTGAGCGGCGGGCTGCCTGCGCAGGGCCAGCAACGTCAGGAGCAGGGCACCGAGGACGAAGGCCGCGTCAACGTGGAAGGCGACGCCGTAGCCGGTTCGGAGGGCGTCCACTGTGGGGGCCGGGCCGGAGACCGCGGCCGCCGCGGCGGCCAGGACTGCCAGGCCCAGGGCGCCTCCCGCCTGCTGGGCGGTGTTGGTCAGGCCGGAGACCAGGCCCGTGTCGCACGAGACGGTGCCGGCCATCGACAGCATGATCATTGCGGGCACGGTCACGCCTACGCCCAGGCCCATGATGATGAGGGCGGGAAGCATGCCCGTCGCGTACGCGGAAGGGGTCTGACCCAGCAGCAACAGACCGCCCAGCAGGAGGGTCAGGCCCGCCGCCAGCACCGGGCGGGGGCCGAAGCGGGCCGTCACGCGCGGGGCGACGAAGAGTGACACCAGGCCGATCACGATCGGGGTCGGCAGGAACGCCAGGCCGGTGCCGAGGGCGTCGTAGCCCATGACGCGCTGGATGTAGAGGGCGTTGAGGAACTGGAAGCCCATGCCGGCCGCGAAGACCAGGATGACCATGGCGCTGGTCAGGAGCAGCCAGGGGCGGGCCAGCAGGCGCAGCGGGATCAGCGGGTCGGTGGCGCGGCTCTGGCGGAATACGAAGGCGGCGATCAGCAGCGCGGCCAGCACGCCCAGCGGCCACATGGTCCGGACGATCGCGTACACGCCGGCGGAGAGGCCCGCGGTGATCAGCAGTGCGCCCGCGAGGTCCAGGTGGCGGCCCAGGCCGGGAGCGGGCTCGCGGGGCAGGTGGCGCAGCGCGAGGACGGCGACCGCGACGCCGACCGGAACGTTGATCAGGAAGATCCAGGTCCAGCCGGCGGCGTCGGTGAGCACGCCGCCCAGGACGAAGCCGGCCGCGGCGCCGCCGGCCTGCACGAAGCTGTAGATGCCCATGGCTCGGGCCTGCGGGCCGGGCTCGGAGTACAGCCGGACGATCATGCCGAGGACGACGGCGGAGGCCAGCGCGCCACCGGCGCCCTGCAGGAAGCGGCCGGCGATCAGCAGGCCGGCCGTCGGCGCGAAGCCGCACATCAGGCTGGCCAGCGTGAACACGACCAGGCCGGCGAGGAAGACGCGCCACGCGCCGACCAGGTCGCCGAGCCGGCCGGAGAGCAGCAGCAGGCCGGCGAAGGAGATCAGGTAGCCGTTCACCACCCAGGCCACGCCGGCCTCGGAGAAGCCCAGGTCGCGTTGGATGTCGGGGATCGCGACGGCGACGATCGTGCTGTCCAGCACGATCATCAGGGCCATGGCGCAGAGCACCGCCAGGGCGGCACCGCGGCGATCAGTCGAAGCACTCATGGCTCCGACCGTAACAGATAATCCGTTACCGGACTATCTAGAAGTCACCTACCTCGGGCGCGGCGGACCGGGCCCATCTCCCGGTTGTCGGCCAGCAGCCGCAGGGTCTCCAGGAATGCCGAACGGTCCGATGCGGACAGCCCGGACAGCGCGTCGGCGTGCACGGCGTCGACGATCCGCTGCCCCTCCTCGGCGGCCGCGCGCCCACGGTCGGTGACCGCGATGATCCGGGCGCGGCGGTCCGAGGTGCTCGGGCGACGCTCGGCCAGACCGCGTTGCTCCAGGTCGTCGACCGTGGTGACCATCGTCGTCTTGTCCAGGTCGGCCAGCGCCGCGAGCTGGATCTGGGTGCGTTCGCCCTCCATCGCGTGCACCAGCACGCACTGCATGCGGGGCGTGAGATCGACGTCGGCCAGGGCGGCGGCGAGGCGGTTGGCGAGGGCGTGGCCGGCCATGTTCAGCAGGCCGGTGATGTCGCGCTCGGTGCGCTCGGGGGAGTGGGTGGCCATGAACTGATCCTATCGCGGGATCATCCGCTATCGGACTATCCGGAGACAGGCACGGCCGGTGGGTCTGCCCCCGTGTCAACCCACCGGCCGTACGTCGCTGCGAGTAACCGTATTGCGACGGTTGACGCCGAACAACCGAATAAAGATCGACAGAAGAGGACGTCAATGTCAACGTTCTATTGACAGGATTGACCCGCAGGGGCGCAACTTCTGAGGATTACGGCGTGCGGAGGAATGCGGCCCTGTTCGTAGGGATATCAGTGGTTTCCGGGTTTGGCAGTACGTCGATGATGCTGGTCGCGGGGGTGTGGATTCTTGATCTGACCGGGTCGGCGAGTCTGGCCGGGCTGGTGGGGCTCTGCCTGTACGCGCCGACCTTGGCGGCGCCGTGGCTCGGCGGGCTCGTGGACCGGCTGCCGCGGCGGGCGCTGGCCATCGGCGTGGACCTGGTGCTGGTCGCGGCGGTGGGGAGCCTGCTCCTGGTGCGCGGGCGCGAGCAGGTGTGGTTGATCTTCGCGGTGATGCTCGCGTACGGCATGGGTGGTGTCCTGTCGAGCGCGGCGGAGAACGCTCTGCTCCCGGCGGCGCTGGACAAGGCCGCGCTGGGGGACGTGAACGGCTGGCAGTCGAGCGCCCGCGAGGGCATGAAGCTGGTCGCCCCGCTGGCCGGCGCGGCCATCTACACCTGGCGCGGCGGGGGAGCGGCGGCCGTGGTGAGCGCCCTGATGCCACTGCTGGCGGCGCTGCTCTACACGGGCGTGCGCCTGGACCGTGAGCCGCTCATCGTGCGAAGTGGACGGACGCGGGTCCGGGACGGGATCGGGGTGCTGTGGAACCGGCCCGAGGTGCGGTGGCCGGTGCTGGTCGCGGGCGCGGCGATCGCGATGTCGGGGTTCACGACGGCGGCGGTCTACGCACGGGTGACCGGTGTGCTGGGGCTGCCGGCCACGTTCCTGGGGGTGATGGCGGCGGGGCAGGGCGCCGGCTCCATCCTCGGCGGCCTGGTCGCGGGGCGGGTGATCGCCTGGCGTGGCCCGCTGACGGCGGGCGGTACCGGCGCGGTGATTTTCGCGGGCGGCCTGTTGCTCTACTGCCTGCCCTGGTGGCAGACGACGATCGCGGGCAGCTTCACGATCGGCGTCGGGCTGCCGTGGGCGCTGGTCGCGGGCGTGACGGCGGTGCAGACGTTCACCCCCGAGGAGTTGCTGGGCCGGGTGTCGGCGACGTCCGGGATGCTGATGTTCGGGCCGATCGCCCTGACCAACCCGCTCGGCGCCGCGACCGTCCACCTGGGAGCGCCGGTGGTCCTCGCGGTGGCGGTCACGATCAGCGCGACGGCCGGGGCGCTGGCACTGCGCGCGCCGAGGCCGGAGCGGCGAGAGGCGGAGCCGCGAACGTCAGACACGACAGCGTCCCGTCCCTCTTGAGCGGCTTGCCGTCCTCGCGGACCTCGGGCGGCACCAGGAACTCCGTGTTGTCCCGGACGTTGACGGCTCGCCCCTCGCAGTTGCGCGGGAACTCCCCGATCACGGCGGTGACGATGATCGTCTCGTAGCGCGGAAGGTCAGGCAGGGGGATCTCGAAGTTCTGCGCGGCGACACCCTCGACGTTCGGGCCGGCCTGGGTGAAGAGGAGACGGTCGCCGTCGAGGTACGGCGCGGGCGTGCTCATCGGCGACACGGCCTTCCCGCCTTCCGGCTGGCCGTACACCAGGATCTGCAGTTGATCGTCGGCCCGCAGACCGCTCGCGCTCGCCTGGATCTTGAGGAGCCAGCCCGCGCCCGCGCTCGGGATCAGCTGGCCGTTGAGGGTGGGCCGATCCTGCTTCTGCGTGGCGTCGCTCAACCAGCCGACGGCCGTGCCGAACCCCCTGCCGTCCTGGTCATCACCCACGGCGCACGTCCATGGTGGGCAGTCTGGAGATCCGGCCTCGTGATGCTGCGGACGTATCCGTCGGGGCGGATGTGGATCAGGGCCGGGTCGTCGGCGCCGTACGCGCGGTGGGCGTGACCGGCCAGGTCGACCAGCGCGCGCGGGCCGGACGGCGCCCCCGGCCGCACGATGCGCCGGACGTGCAGCTCGCGCGTGTCCGCGGGCAGCGCCGAGTCCGGCACGTCGAACGCCAGCAACGTCTCGTGCGGGCCGCGGAACGCGTCGAACAACCGCAGCGAGCCGCACGGCGCGTCCGGGGCCCGGTCGCCGGACTGCACCGGGCCGGGCAGCGTCGGCCCGGCCAGCGGACCGTCCCGGTAGGACAGGGTCAGCTGCCGCAGCGCCGGGTCGTCGCGGTCCACCGACGGCGTCCGGAGCAGCCGGGTGCTGATGCCGAGGACGGCGGCCGCCACCGGGAGGCGCTCGGCGTCGTACGTGTCCAGCAGCGCGGAGTCGCCGGTGGCGAGCTTCCAGCCGAGGTTGTAGGCGTCCTGGATGCCGGTGTTGAGGCCCTGCCCGCCGGTCGGTGGGTGCACGTGGGCGGCGTCGCCGGCCAGGAACACGTCACCGTGGCGGAAGCGGGACACCATCCGTGAGCTGGCCCGGTACTCGGACGTCCAGCCGACGTGGGTCAGCTCGACGCCGGGCGGCAGCAACGACTCCAGCTCGTCGAGCGTGGCGCCGGGCGCGGTCAGCTGGTAGTCGTCGGTCCCGGGCAGCGGGCACAGGCCCAGCCGGAGGCCCGGAGTGGCCGGCCAGATGTGCCAGTGCTCGCGGTCCAGGCCCTCGAGGCGTACGTCGGCGATCAGCATCCGCTCGACGTCGTGCGTCTCGCCCTCGAACGTCGCCCCGAGCAGCTTGCGGATCGTGCTGCGCCCGCCGTCACAGCCGACCACGTAGTCGGCGTGCACCTGCTCACCCGTACTCAAAGTGATCGTGGTGTTGTCGAGGCCGGTCACCGCGGCGCCGAACTCGACGCGGCCGCCCAGCTCGGTCAGCCGCTCCAGCAGCAGCTGCCCGGTGCGCCACTGCGGAACCATCAGCGTGTTGGGGTGCGGCACCTCGGGCGTGGGCGGGTGCAGCTCGCCCATCCGCCACTCCTGCGTCCGGCCGTCGGGCAGATGCGCGAGCATCGCCGGGTAGTCGCAGCCGTGCGCCAGGAAGCGGTCGAGCACGCCCAGGTCGTCGAGCACCTCCAGTGTGCGCGGCTGCAGGCCTTTGCCCCGCGATCCGGCAAAAGGCCCGGGCGAGGCTTCAAAGATTCGATGGGGTACGCCGCGGCGCTGGAGCTCGATCGCCAGAGTGAGTCCGGTCGGTCCCGCCCCGACGATACTGACGCTGGATTCACTGAATCCTGATTCACTGAACATGAATTCACCATACGGTAGGGTCATGATCGTGCGCAAGGAGCAGGCGGCCCAGACCGGGGCGGAGCTGAAAGCGGCGGCGGTCCGCGCGTTCGCCCGCCTCGGCTACCTCAACACCAAGATCACCGACATCACGGCGGAGGCCGGCCGGGCGGCGGGGTCGTTCTACACCCACTTCGCCAACAAGGAGGCGCTGCTCGAGGCGCTCCTGACCGACCTGCTGGCCGAGGGTGACGCGAGCGCGACGGCGCCCGGTCACAGCGACGACTTCCGCGACCGGGCCGCGGTCCGCTACCACGTGGCGTCGTACTGGGAGTTCTCCCGCCGCCACCACGTCGTGCTGGAGGCGTTGCGGCAGGCGGCCATCGTGGACCCGGCCGTCGCCCGCCGCGTCGAGGAGATGACCGAGCCGGACCTGCGCCACATCGCCGACCACCTGGCCAAGCTGTCCCTGCCGGGCGACCCGGTGGTGGTCGCGACGATGATCACGACCCTGCTGGGATCCTTCCTCGCCACCTGGCGCGGCGGCGACGAGGTCGTCGACACCCTGACCGACTTCATCCACGCCGCCGTCGGCGGCACGGCATCACCCGGCTGACGTCGGCCGCATCCAAACGGCCGGTATCTACACAGGACGGCTGATGTCAGACTGCGATTCCGCGCCCGGCCGAGGACGGCCGAGCGGCGACATCGAAGTCGAGGTGAGAGCGGTGGCCGGCTCCCAGACCCAGGCGACAGAGCACAAATCGGAGAACTCCGACCCCTGTTTCCTCGGCGGCGCCGTGCTCGTCAAAGCGGAGGGCGACGCGGCCGCCGAGGTCGTCGACGGCCAGCAGCGGCTGACCACATCGACGACGCTGTCGAGCATGGTCGCCTGCCGTCCTCGAACGGCGTCAGAAGGATCTCCTGGCGCACCTACAGGAATTGTGGCGGCTGGCCGCCTGATGTTCGGGAGGGCGGCCAGATGACCCACAGATTCTTCAAGCGCAGACGCCCGGTCGAGGACCTGGTCCGCGACGCCGATTATCAGGCGGGGCAGGCGAAACGCGCGCTCGGTGACGACGCAATGGGCTACGCGATCCGGTTCTCGGACTGGACGGTGACGAACACACGCGAGGTGGTCGCGCTGCGGGACGGCGATTCGGATTCGCGGGGAGTGCTCGCGGATCGGCTCTGGGACCGTGCGCTGATCCGGCAGGCCCTCGGCGACATCGGCGGGGCGATCGGTGACGCGAGCGAGGCGCTGGCGATTCTGGGGGAGCAGCCGACCGGCAACGACCTGCTGCTGCCGTCGTTGCGGATGGTGTTGTGCGAGCTGCACGCCCAGGCCGGCGACACGGAGACGGCCCGGCGGCACGGTCAGGCCATCGCGGCGTACGAGGGGGTGACCGACCGTCCGGAGGTGGTTCTCGCGGACGGGTTCGGCCGCTACGGGCGGGCGATGCACCTGATCGGCGATGCGGCGGCGGGACCGGCGCTGCGCCGGGCGGCCGGCCACTACCGCGCCGTCGGCACCGACCTGGGTGGGCGGCGCACCGTCATGGAGTTCATCCGGCTGGTCCTGCTGATCGCCGACACGACGCGGCCGGTCACCGCGGCCGAGGCGCCGGCGATCCTGGGGATGCTGCGCGACGCGGAGGCCTGGGCCCGGCGGCTGCCACAGGTGGTCGTTCCGGTGGTGCCGGTGGAGCAGGCGCTGCACCAGCCGGCCCCCTACGAGCCCGACGTGTTCACCGTGGCGATGGTCCAGCAGCGGATTGCCGACTGGCTTCAACCCTTCCGGAGGGCGTTGCGGTAGTCGGCGTTCAGGCGGCCGATCAGGGTCAGCGGGATGCCCTTGGGGCAGACCGTGGTGCACTCGCCGGCGTTGGTGCAGCCGCCGAAGCCGGCCTCGTCCTGGGCGGCGATCATGTCCAGGACGCGGGAGTCGCGTTCGGGCTGGCCCTGGGGGAGCAGGCCCAGGTGGGAGACCTTGGCCGCGGTGAAGAGCATGCTCGAGCCGTTCGGGCAGGCGGCCACGCAGGCGCCGCATCCGATGCAGGTCGCCGCCTCGAAGGCCGCGTCGGCGTCCGCCTTCGGCACGGGAGTCGCGTGCGCGTCGGGGGCGGTGCCGGTCGGCGCGGAGATGTAGCCGCCCGCCTGGATGATCGAGTCGAAGGCGCCCCGGTCGACCACCAGGTCCTTGATGACCGGGAAGGCGGCGGCCCGCCACGGCTCGACGTCGATCACGTCGCCGTCGGAGAAGTGCCGCATGTGCAGCTGGCAGGTCGTGGTGGCGCGCTCGGGACCGTGCGCCACGCCGTTGATCATCATGCCGCACATGCCGCAGATGCCCTCGCGGCAGTCGTGGTCGAAGGCGACCGGGTCGTCGCCGTCGAGGATCAGCTTCTCGTTGAGGACGTCGAGCATCTCCAGGAAGCTGGCGTCGGGGGAGATGTCCTTGACGTCGTAGCTGACCATCCGTCCCTTGTCGGAAGGGCCGTCCTGGCGCCAGACGCGAACCTGGATGTCCATTACTTGTAGCTCCGCGTGCTCGGGTGGACGTACTCGAAGTCGAGGTCTTCTTTGTGCAGCGTCGGCCTTCCCTCAGCCGAAAAGGCCCAGGCGGCGACGTAGGAGAACTCGTCGTCGTGGCGCAGCGCCTCGCCGTCGGGGGTCTGCGACTCGGCGCGGAAGTGGCCGCCGGCCGACTCGGCCCGGTGCAGGGCGTCGATGCACATCAGCTCGGCGAGCTCGAAGAAGTCGGCGACCCGGCCGGCCTTCTCCAGGTTCTGGTTCAGCTGCTCGCCGGTGCCGGGCACCTTGACGCGCGTCCAGAACTCGTCGCGCAGGCCGCGGATCAGGCCGATCGCCTTGGTCAGGCCTTCTTCCGTACGTTCCATGCCGCAGTACTCCCACATGATGTGGCCGAGTTCGCGGTGGAACGAGTCGACGGTCCGGTCGCCGTCGACGTCGAGGAGCTTCTGGACGCGGCTTTCCACGGAGGACAGAGCGGACGCGACCTCCGGCCTGTCCGAGATGTCACCGAACGGGCCGCCGGCGAGATAATTGTTGATCGTGTTCGGCAGCACGAAGTACCCGTCTGCCAGCCCCTGCATGAGCGCCGACGCGCCCAGCCGGTTCGCGCCGTGGTCGGAGAAGTTGGCCTCGCCGATCACGAACAGGCCGGGGATGGTCGACTGCAGGTCGTAGTCCACCCACAGCCCGCCCATCGTGTAATGCACGGCCGGGTAGATGCGCATCGGCACCTGATACGGATCCTCGCCGGTGATCCGCTGGTACATCTCGAACAGGTTGCCGTACTTGGCTTCGACGGCCTTCACTCCCAGCCGCTCGATCGCGTCGGCGAAGTCGAGATAGACACCGAGCCCACCGGGACCGACCCCGCGCCCCTCGTCGCACACGTTCTTGGCGGCACGCGACGCGATGTCGCGGGGGACCAGGTTGCCGAACGAGGGGTAGATCCGCTCGAGGTAGTAGTCGCGCTCATCCTCGGGGATGTCACCGGGCGGACGCTTGTCAGAAGCGGAAAGCGGCACCCAGACCCGGCCGTCGTTGCGCAACGACTCGCTCATCAGTGTCAGCTTCGACTGATGCGTGCCCGACTCCGGGATGCACGTCGGGTGGATCTGCGTGTAGCACGGGTTCGCGAACAGCGCGCCCTTACGATGCGCCCGCCACGTCGCCGTCACGTTGCAGCCCTTGGCGTTCGTCGACAGGAAGAACACGTTGCCGTAGCCGCCGGAGGCCAGCACCACGGCGTCGGCCAGGTCCGTGGTGATCTCGCCGGTGACCAGGTCGCGGACCACGATGCCACGGGCGCGGCCGTCCACCACGATGAGCTCGAGCATCTCGTGCCGGGCGTGCATCTCGATGTTCCCGGCCGCGATCTGCCGTTCCATCGCCTGGTACGCCCCGAGCAGCAGCTGCTGTCCCGTCTGCCCCCGGGCGTAGAACGTGCGGGACACCTGGGTGCCACCGAACGACCGGTTGTCCAGCAGCCCGCCGTACTCCCGGGCGAACGGCACACCCTGCGCCACGCACTGGTCGATGATGTTCACCGACACCTCGGCCAGCCGGTACACGTTGGACTCGCGGGCGCGGAAGTCGCCGCCCTTCACGGTGTCGTAGAACAGCCGGTACACCGAGTCGCCGTCGTTGCGGTAGTTCTTCGCCGCGTTGATGCCGCCCTGCGCCGCGATCGAGTGCGCCCGCCGCGGGCTGTCCTGGTAGCAGTACGACCGGACCCGGTAACCCGCCTCGGCCAGCGTCGCCGCCGCCGAGCCGCCGGCTAGTCCGGTGCCGACCACGATCACGCTGAGCTTGCGGCGGTTGGCCGGGTTGACCAGCTTGGCCGAGAATCGCCGCCGCTCCCAGCGGGTCTCGATCGGCCCGTCCGGCGCGGCCTCGTCGCGGATCGGGTCGCCGTTCTCCCAGAGCTCCATGGTCAGCCCACCAATCCGGTCAGGACGGCGAACGGCACCGAGAGGTAGCCGATCACCAGCACGAGGGACAGGACCAGCGCGGCCTGGCGGGCGCGTCGCTCACCGCGGGGGGAACGCTGGCCGAGGGTACGCACGGCGCTGAAGATGCCGTGCCGCAGATGCAGGCCGACCGCCACGATGGCCAGCGTGTAGAACAGCGTCACGTACCAGCGGCCGGGCGCGAAGTCGGCGATCACCCGGGCGGACGGCTCGCTGTCGCCGCCGGCCGGGTTCACGGTGCCGGTGGTCAGGTCGAGGATGTGGTAGATCACGAACAGCAGCACGATGACGCCGCCCCAGCGCATCGTGCGGGCGGCGTACGAGCCCTGGACCTTGGGGCGGTGCGCGTACCGGACGGGCCTGGCCTTGCGAGCGCGCCGCGCGAGGATCGTCGCGGCCGCGATGTGGCCGATCAGCGCGACCGTCAGACCGGCCCGCTGGATCCACAGATACCAGGTCTCCGGCAGCAGCGGCGTGCCCAGCGTGCGCAGCCAGTGCGCGTAGTGGTCGAAGTTCTCCGGCCCCACGAAGAGTTTGAGGTTGCCGGTCATGTGCGCGAAGAGGAACGCGACCAGCAGGAGGCCGGTCACCGCCATGAGGAGCTTCAGCGAGACCGTGCTGCGCGTTGCCGGGACCGGTTTACGGACCGGCGCCTTCGTCATTACCGCCACAACTCGGAAGGTAGGCGTGCAGTTGGTGATTCGTCCAATGCATGATGGGATGGGTTTGCATAGACGGAGGCTATCCCGATGCAGTTGCAACAGCTGCGTTACTTTCTCGCAGTAGTCGAAACCCGACATTTCACTCAAGCGGCTGATTTGCTCGGTGTGGCGCAGCCGACCCTGAGTAAGCAGATTCACACCCTCGAAGCATCCCTCGGCGCGCCGCTGTTCGACCGCGTCCGCGGGGCGGTGACCCTGACCGCGGCCGGCGAGACGCTGCTGCCGATGGCCCAGCGCATGATCGCCGACGCCGACGCGGCGGTGGGCGCGGTGCGGGACGTCGTCGGGCTGCGCCGCGGAGAGGTCCGGGTCGGCGCGACACCCAGCCTCTGTTCGTCGCTGGTGCCGGCGGTCCTGCGTACGTATGGAAGAGCGCACCCCGAGATCCACCTGCACGTCACCGAGGGCAGCTCGCCCGACCTCAGCGCGGGCCTGCTCGAACACACCCTCGACCTGGCGCTGATCGTCGAGCCCGGCCAAGGCACCGACCCCGCGCTGCTCGCCGAGCCGATCCTCGGCGAGAGTCTGGTCGTCGCGTCCCGGCTGGCCGGCCCACCACCCACCATCTCCCCGCATCTCGAGCTGACCGAGCTCGCGCACACGCCGATGGTGATGTTCCGCCCCGGCTACGACCTGCGCGAGGTGACCCTGGCCGCATGCCGGGCAGTCGGCGTCACCCCGCGCTTCGCCGTCGAGGGCGGCGAGATGGACGCGGTACTGGCCTTTGTGGAGGCCGGGCTGGGCGTCGCGCTGGTGCCGAGCATGGTGCTGGCCAACCGCCCGCTGCTGCGCTCGACCCCGCTGGCCGCACCCGGTCTGCGCCGCACGATCGCCCTGGCCCACCGCCGTCGGGCCGTCCTCACCCACGCGGCGGCGGCGCTGCGCGATGTCATCCTCACCCACATCTCGTTGCCGGGGGCACTCCCGTCCGGCGTCGCGGTTCTATAGTTGGTCGATGTCACAGAGGAGGCCGACGCTGGCCGACGTCGCGGTCGCGGCGGGGGTGTCCAAGGCTGCCGTCTCCCGGGTGATCAACGACGCGCCCGGGGTGGCCCCGGCCACCCGCGAGCATGTCCGCGAGGTGATCGCCCGGCTCGGCTACCGCCCCGACCCAGTCGCCCGCGCCCTCGCCTCCGGGCACGGTGACGTGGTCGAGCTGATCGTCATCGACGACGCCACCTGCTTCGGCAACAACCCGTACTACGGCCGGGTCACCGCCGGCATCCTGCTCGAACTCGCCGGCAGCACCGCCCAGCTGCGCGTCCACGTCGTCGAGGAACCCCGTGCCGCCGCCCTGCTGTCCACCGTCGCCGACTCGGTCAGCGTCGGCGTCATCCTGGTCAACGTCCCGCCGCCGCTCGCCGCCGACTTCTACGCCCGCTGCGACCGCGTGGTCTCCATCGGCCCGTCCGCGCCCGGGGTGCCCTATGTGGACATGGAGAACGCGAACGGCGCCTACGCCGCGGTCCAGCACCTGCACGAGACCGGCCGCACCCGGATCGCCGCGCTGCACGGCCAGGAGGGCAATCCGTGCGCCGACAGCCGCCGCGAGGGCTACGGCCGCGCGGTCCGCGACCTCGGCCTGCCCGACATCTCCGCGATCGGCAAGTTCCGGCGCGAGGCGGGCTACGAGATGACCCACCGCCTGCTGGCCGAGGAGCCCGAGGTCGACGCCATCTTCGTGGGCTGCGACCTGATGGCGACCGGCACCCTCCAGGCCCTCGCCGACATCGGCCGCCGCGTCCCCGACGACGTGGCGGTGGTCGGCTTCGACGACTGCATCATCGCGTCCTGCGCCAACCCGCCACTGTCATCGGTGCACCAGCCGGTCGAGCAGATGTCCGCGGCCGCCACGCGCGCCCTGGTCAACCGCAGCCTCGCCCGGCACTGGCGCTGCGTCTTCCCGGCCGACCTGCGGATCCGCCGGAGCTCCACGATCAAGACCCTTTGACGGTACGCGCGCCGGCCCCTCAGAAGCAGCCGCATCTGCACGCCGGTCTCGCGGATCCAGGCGAGACTCCAGGCCGTTGGCGCCCACCGGCCCGGGCGTTCTGTACAGCCGTCGCCGTTCGCCGGCCCAGCGTGCCGCCCAGCCGTCGCCGTTTCGCCGGCCCGGCGTGCCGCCTAGCCGATGCCCAGCACGGGCAGGCACTCCTCGACACCGGTCAGCTCGATGTCGTCGCGGCGGACCCGTTCCCACACGTCGCGGGTGAGCCGCCACTGCTGGATCAGCCCGGGTTCGCCGCGGCGGGTGTCCCAGTCCGTGCCGTTCGGTTCGTAGCCCAGGCCGCGGGAGATGCGGTTGGACGCCTCGTTGTCGCCGAAGGCGTCGCTGCCGGCCTCGCGTGCGCCCAGCCCGGCGAAGGCCAGGTGGAGGATCGCCGCCCGCATCTCCTTGCCGAGTCCCCGCCGGCGGCTGCCGGGGGCCAGCCAGGAGAAGCTGGACACCGTGCCGAACCGCGCGAAGTTCTGGCCGACGAGGTCCTGCATGCCGACCGGCTCGCCGTCGACGAGCACGGCGAAATACAGCCGCCACGCCTCCGGGGCCGATCGCCGCATCCGGTTACTCCTAGCTTGGGTTCAAAACCCGGGTCTGGCCGGGTTTTGAACACGACCTAACGGAGGGCAAGTGCTGCGGCGGGGGTCAGGCGGGGCCAGAGGGCGGCGGTCGCGATCAGGGAGGCGACGCCGGCCACGGCCATCACGGTGCCGGGGGAGAGGAACTCGGCCAAGGCGCCCGCTCCCGCCATGGTCAGGCCCTGCGCGGTCATCATGCCGGTGTTGAGCAAGCCGAAGGCCTGGCCGCGGTGCGCTTCGGGGGCGGCCTCCAGGAAACGCCGGGCCAGGCCCAGGTGGTAGGACATGCCGGCGGTGGCCAGGCCGAGCAGGAGGGCCGCGGCCACCACGCCCGGCCGCACCAGGAAGACCAGCAGTGGCGCGCCGAACAGCAGCGCCAGCCAGGGGGTGAGTTGTTCGCGGCGGTGCGGCGGCAGGAGGCGGCCCACCACGAACTCGCCGATCAGCATCCCGGCCGCCCCCACGGCCAGGATCACGCCTGCCGCCGGTTCGCGGCCGAGGCCGGCCGCGTACGGGACGACAACGCCCTCGGCGCCGACCATCAGGGTGACCGGCGCCCAGTGCGCCAGGAGCAGGCCCCGCATCGGCGCGTCGCGCAGCAGGATGCCGTTGACCCGCAACGTCTCCCGGACCGCGCTGCGGCCTGCCGTCGCGCCGGGTCCTGAGGTGCGGGCCGGGCGGTCGCGCATGCCGAATCGGCTGACCAGCGCCGACGCCACGCACGAGGCTGCCGCCAGCCACAGCGCCCCGTCCGGGCCGGCGACCGCGAGCAGCACGCCGCCCACCGCCGCGCCGGCCACCTGCATGCCCGCCGACACCAGCGTGAACAGCGACCGTCCCAGCACGAAACGGTCGCCCTCCAGCAGGTCGGGGAGCACCGCGGTGCGCGCGGCCATCGCGATCGGCGCCAACGTGCCGGTCAGGAAGACCAGCAGCATCATCGCGAGCGGCGACAGCCAGCCCACAGCCAGCACCACGCCGACGGCCAGCCGCAGCAGGTCGTAGCCGACGATGACCGTGCGGGGACGCCAGCGGTCGGCCAGCGACAGCAGCAGCGTCCCGCCCAGCGCCTGCGGCAGGAACCCGGCCACGTAGGCGAGCGCGGCCAGCAGCGGCGAACCGGTGCCGGCGTAGACCAGCACGGCCAGGGCCAGCATCTTCACGGTCTCGCCGGTCAGCATCAGCGCATGGCCGCCGAGCAGTGCCCGGAACTCGCCGACCGCGAAGACTTGCCGGTACGTCGTCATGGAAGCACTGTCGCCGCGGCGTACCCATCAGGTCTAAGGTTTCGTTCGTGGCCGAAACATGCTGATCAAGCTGGCCGGCGCGGACCTCGCCACCTGCAGCTACGGGATCTCACCGATGCTGGAGACGCACTGCGCGCTGCGCCTGCTGGCCGGAGCGGACCCGGCGGGCGTGCTGACACCGTGGGTGGAGCGCCGCCGGGGACGGCTGGCCGAACTGCGCCGCGCTGTGCCCGAGGTGGGCGCGCTGGCCGCGCTGTTCCGCAAAGGCGGGTACAACTCCGACTTCCTGCTGCCCGGGCCGGTCGGGCCGGGCGGTTCGTTCGCCGAGGAACTGGACGCCCTCCGCGCCACGCCGCCCGAGGTCGCCCGCGCGGAGATCGACCTCAACCTGCGGGGACACCGCGGCCCGGCGGAGTACGCCCGGCGCATCCTGGCCGCCCCCGACGTGGTCGACCGGCTCGCCCACGCGCTCGACGCCGGCTGGCGCACCCTGATCGAGCCCGAGTGGCCGCGGCTGCGCGCCATCCTCGAACGCGACATCGTGCACCGCGCCGGACGCCTCGCCGCCTACGGCTGGGCGGCCGCCCTCGACCGCATGCACCCGCGCGTGACCTGGGCCGACGGCGCGATCGCGATCCGGATGACCGGCGACGACGACGTCTTCGAGGTCAAGGGCCAGGGCCTGATGTTCACCCCGACCGTCTTCGGCGACCTGATCGTCCGGCACAAGCCGCCGCAGCCGTTCAACGTCGCCTACCGCGCCCGCGGCGTCGCCGACTCGCTCGGCCCACCGGCGCCACCGCACGACGACACGCTCGGCCCGCTGCTCGGCGCCGGGCGGGCAGCCGTGCTGCGGGCACTGACCGGCCCCGCCACCACCAGCCAGTTGGTCGCGCAGCTCGGCCTCAGCCTGGGCACCGTCGGCGGCCACCTGGCCGTGCTGCACGCGGCCGGCTTGGTCACGCGCACCCGGACGGGACGCTCCGTCACGTACGCGACGACCGATCTGGGTTTGCAGCTTCTCGCTTGAGCAGGCCGATGAGCGCGCGCACCGCCGTCGCGGCCGGCCCTTCCGGCGGGCACGTGCCCAGCTATCAAGGGCACGCACCAGAAACCCCAGGCGTTGCGTCGCGAAGGGTCTAGTCTAGAGACTCTTCGCGGTGGAGGTCCGGCTCGCCTTGCCGGGACTCCTCGCGTTGCCGGGACTCCTCGCGTTGCCGGGACTCCCTCGGCCGGGGCTCCTCGGGTTGCCGGGGCTCTTCGGTGCGTGCGCTTGTTGCCGGCGCTTTCGCCGGGTGTGGGCTTTCGGTTGGTCTGCCAGGCGCCCGGGTGCCTGCTCACCGTCGCTGCCGCCGCTCGCGGCTCTGCCCGGGCGCGGTCGGTGGTAGCCGGGCACGAGGGTGGTAGCCGTAGCCTGTGGTGGTAGCCGGGTACGAGGGTGGTAGCCGTGGCCTGCGGTGGTAGCTGGGCGCGAGGGTGGTAGCCGAAGGCGGCATCCGGCCTGTTCGGCCCGCCACGACCGCTCTGGCCGACCGGTGTCTCGTGGCCGGTGGTAGGGCCAGGCGCTATCCGTGACCGCTGACCGCTCTGAGCTACCACGCGCGCGGACCGTGGTAGCCCAGCGCGGCATCCACGCCGAAATACCGCCCTGGCCCACCACTGCCAGCCTGGTCTACCACTCATATCCGCTCCTACCACCAACCGCGCCCGGCCACGGCCGCGACCGGCCGCAGCAACGGTGAGCAGGCACCCGGGCGCCTGGCAAGCCGCCCCGACCCCGCAGCGGGCGCAAGCGACGGCAACCAGGGCGAGCAGGCACCCCGCCCCGACTCCGCAGCGGGCGCAAGCGACGGCAACCAGGGCGAGCAGGCACCCCGCCCCGACCCCGCAGCGGGCGCAAGCGACGGCAACCAGGGCGAGCAGGCACCCCGCCCCGACCCCGCAGCGGGCGCGGGCGGCGGCAACCAGGGTGAGCGGGCACCCCGCCCGACTCCGCAGCGGGCGCGGGCGGCGGCAACCAGGGTGAGCGGGCACCCCGCCCGACTCCGCAGCGGGCGCGGGCGGCGGCAACCAGGGTGCAGCAGGCGCCCGGGCACCTTGCACACCCGGCAGCGCGGCCTGACCAGACCTCAACCTCGAAGGGTCTCTAGCTGACGACGCGGTCGCGGCCGGCTCGCTTGGCCGCGTAAAGGTTGCGGTCGGCCGCGGCGAGCAGTGCCGGGACCGTCGAGTGGCCGTCGGTCGTGGTGGTGACGCCGATGCTGGCGGTCACCGGGAGCGGGCCGGTGATCGCCGCCCACGGGAAGTCGTGGATCTCCAGCCGCAGACGTTCGCAGTAGCGTGCCGCCGCGGCCGCGTCGAAGCCCGGCAGGATCAGCAGGAACTCCTCGCCACCGAGACGCGCCGCCACCGCCGGGCCGCACGAGCCGTCCGGCGGCAACGGTCCGCCCGGTCCGCCCGGTCCGCCCGGTCTGCCCGGTCTGCCCGGTCCGCCCGGTCCGCCCGGTCCGCCCGGTCCGCCCGGCGGCAACGGTCCGCCCGAGCCGCCCGAGCCGCCCGAGCCGTCCGGCGGCAACGGTCCGCCCGGGCCGCCCGGGCCGCCCGGGCCGTCGGGAAGCTGCGGTCCGCCCAGGCCGTCCGGCAGCAGCGGGCCGCCCGTGCCGTCGGGCAGGAGCCGGGCCACCTGCTGGAGCACCGCGTCGCCGATTGCGTGGGAGAACGTGTCGTTGACCTGTTTGAAGTGGTCCAGGTCGAGGATCGCCACGGACAGCGGCTCGCCGTTCGCCGCCACCTCGGCCAGCAGGACGGGCAGCTGCTCGTTGACGTACCAGCGGTTGTAGACGCCGGTCAGCGCGTCCCGGTGGGCCATCTCCCGGAACTCGTTCGCCTCGAACACCGCCTGCATCGCCCGGGCGCGCGCCTCCCGCTGGTTGCTCTGCAACGTCGCCAGGCCGGCGTTGTGGCGCAGCAGTTCCTCGTACGCGTCCCGGTATCTGCCGGCGGCCGCGAAGAGCGCCGCCTGCTCGCGTTGCACCTGCACGCGTACGCGGGAAAGGCCGTTGCGCTCGCAGAGCTGGACCGCACGATCCAGCGCGGCCTGCGCGGCGGCCGGCCGGTCGGCGTTGCGCCGCGCCTCGGCCAGCGTGAGCAGGCACTCCGCCGCGCCGTCACCGTCGGTGTCCAGAATGGTCCCGTCGAGCGCACCGGCGAGCGTGGTCTCCAGCTCGTCGTAGCGGCCGGCCATCATCTCGACGCGGGCGATGGTGTCCAGTTCCTTGGCGGCGAGCGGCCGGCCACGCGCGGCGACCTCACGCATCCGTGCGGCCAGGGTGCTCGCGGTGGGTTCGTCACCCGCCTCGTACGCGTTGTAGGTCATGTTGTTGAGCGCGCGCAGCGTCAAACCGTCGTCGCCGAGCTCGCCGGCGATCCGCAGCACCTCGCGGTAGCGCAACTCACCCTCGTCGAACGAGCCGTTGTCGTCGAGCGCGCAACCCAGCATGACCAGGTGCCGGGCCCGGACCGCGGGCGGGGCGTCGGCCGGGAGGTTCGACACGCCCTGGACGCCGTGGGCCAGCGCCTCGGGGAAGTCGCCGAGGAGCCGGTAGAAGTTCGACAGCACCCGGTGGGCGCGGGCTTGGACGTACGGCCGTCCGTGCTGTTCGGCCCACGCCTGCGTCTGGTGCGCGCTGAGCCCGCCGGGGCCCAGCTGTCCCTCGCGCAGCAGGACGTCGGCGATCAGCATGTCGCACCGGTGCACGGCCTCGTCGTCCCCGGCCTCCGCGGCGAGGACCCGCAGCTCAGCGGCCCGGACGCGAACGGTGGCGAACTCGTCGATGCTGCCGTTGCACTCGAGCTCGGTGAGGAGCGCGGTGTGATCGCGAACCGCCACTTGCGCCGTCATCCCACCCGCCTCAGCCGTCGGTGACCATCATCGCCCAGCACGGGTCACGGTCCTGGTGCGAGTCGGTTGCCGTCGGGTTTCCACCACCGTAGCGTCACCACGTGGTAGACGGTGAGTTTCGAGACCTGCGTGTGGCGCATCTCTAAGCTCAGGGGCCGCGCAGCCTCCGCGCGTCGCGGGTCAGGCTCGGCGTGCGAGGTCGGACTCGATCTCCGTGGCGACGATGCGGGCCGAGAGAGTGACCATCGGCAGCCCGCCGCCCGGGTGGGTGGATCCGCCCACCAGGTACAGGCCCGGCAGCGGACCGCGGTTGGCCGGCCGCAGCAGCCCACCCGCCGTCCCGTAGATCGATCCGCCCGGCGCGCCCGTCGCCGAGGCCAGGTCGGCGGGGGTGCGGACCTCCGCGAAGTCCAGGCGGTCGCGCACGTCCAGGCCGCGGGCGGCCAGCCGGGTGAGGATCCGATCCCGGTACGCCTCCGTCAGCCCGGGCCGCCGCCAGTCGACCGCATTCCACCCGATGCCGTGCGGCGGCGCGTTGACCAGCACGAACCACGCCTCCCGCCCGGCCGGCCGGACCGCGGGATCGGGCGCGCGAGTCACGAAGATCGCCGGATCGTCCGCCGGGCGTGCCCGTCGCCCGTGACCCGGATCGCCGAAGATCGCGTCGAACTCGGCCCCGTACTTGCGGGGGAAGAACACTGTGTGATGCGCGAGTTCCGGCGTCTCACCACGCACACCGAGCAGCAGCACGAAGCCGGCCAGGCTCCGGTCCGCGAGCCGCCCCAGCCGCCCCGCATCCGGCAGCAGCTCCCGATACGTCTCCAGGGCGTCCACGTTGGACACCACGACATCCGCGGGAACGAGACCGGACGCGAGACGCACACCGGAGACGCGGCCGCCGGACTGGTCGATGGCTGTCACGGGGGAGTCGAGCACGATCTCGACGCCCAGCGCACGGGCTCGTGCCGCCAGCGCCGTGGCCAGCGTGCCCAGGCCGCCGGGCAGGTACCAGCCGCCGAACGCCAGCTCCGCATAAGGGATAGCGGCCAGCGCGGCGGGTGCCCGTCGCGGGTCCGCTCCCGTGTACGTGGCATAGCGGTCCAGCAGCATCCGCAACCGTGGATCGCGCAGGTGACGCCACCCCAGCCACCGCAGGGACCGGCCCGGTGCGATAGCCCGGAGGTCGCGGAGCCGCCACGACATCCGCAGGAGCGTCGCCGCGGTCACCGGCTGCTGCAGCACCGGGCCCCAGGAGGCGGCCCAGATCCGCTCGGCCCGTTGCCAGAACGCCGCCCAGTCGTCGGCCGCCGCCCGCCCGAACGCGTCCGCGATCCGGGCGCGGAACACCGCCGGGTCCGATGACGAGTCGAGCACGGTCCCGTCCGGGAAGACGTGCCGTACCACCGGATCGACGGGCGCGGGCGCGAGCCCCAGGCCGAGGTCCTCGAACACCTGCGGCAACGTGAGCAGGCTCGGCCCGGTGTCGAAGCGGTAGCCGTCCCGCTCGTACACGCCGAGTTTGCCGCCGACGACGCCGGACCGCTCGTGCACCACGACGTCGTGGCCGGCCGCGGCCAGGCGGATCGCGGTCGCCAGCCCGCCGACCCCCGCGCCGATGATCACCACCCGGCTCATACGGGGCGGCCCCGCCAGGTGAGGGCGCCCCGGCGGCGGCGCTGGTAGGAGAGGGCGATCAGGTAGGCGAAGACGACGATCGACGCGGGGTGGGCCAAGGCGTCGGGGAACGCCCTGCCGCCGGTGGCGCGCGCGGTCACCGCGCGGCCGGCGACGCCCAGGAGGTACGCCGTCACGGCGAGCGGCCACCACGGTGTCGGGACGAACAGGGGCGGGACGGCGTACAGGAGAAGGAGAAGGACCACGACGGAGGCCGCGCCGAACGCCGACGGGAAGGACGCCCACAGCGACTTGGTGTAGCCGTCCACCAGGGCCGGCCAGGAGTCGTACATGCGGCAGGTGGCCAACGCCGAGCCGTCGGCCAGGGCGATCCGGCCGCCGGAGCGTTTGACCGCGCGGGCCAGGGCGATGTCCTCGAGCACCTCGCCGCGCACCGCCGCGTGGCCGCCGGCCCGGTCGTAGCCGCCGCGCGACACCACCAGCCACTGCCCACCGGCCGCGGCCAGCGACGTCCGCGGCGACCGCTCCATCGCGCGCATCGGCAGGAAGGTCAGCCACGACCACTGCAGCAGCGGCTGGACGAGACGACCAAAACCGACGATCCGCGGGTACGGGCTGAGCAACTCGAAGCCTTCGGCCGCGACGACGCCGCCCGCCACCGCGTCAGGCGCCAGCACCACGTCGGCGTCGACGAACACGAGCACCTCGGCCTCCGGCACCGCGGCGGCCAGCTGGGCGCACGCGTGCGGTTTGCCCAGCCACCCGTCCGGCGGGGTGGCCCCGGTCAACAGCCGCACCTTGCCGCCCGCCACCGATTCGCCCGCCGCGGGATCAGCGGCCACCGATTCGCCCGCCGGGGGATCAGCGGCCACCGGGCCGCCCGCCGCGGACCTGGCCGCCACCGAGCGCACCACGTCGGCGGTCCCGTCGGCAGACCCGTCGTCGAGCACGACGATCTCCAACCGTGGCACCCCACGCTGCGAGAGCAGCGCCTCCAGGCAGGGAGTGACGCGGTCGGCCTCGTCCCGCAGCGGCAGCAGCACCGCCACCCGCCGCTCGGTCACGGCGTCGCGTGGCGGTCGCCGCAGCAACAGCGCGTTGACGATCGTGTGCCCGGTGAGCAGCACCAACGGCACGAGGAGCAGCCAGCTCACGCAGCCCGCCGGCGAACAAGAGAGATGGCCAGGGGAATGACGGCCAGGCCCATGACAACCCCGCCCCAGGCCGCGGAGGCGGGGAGGTCGAGGAAGACGGCGTGGGCGAGCACGGAGGAAGCGTACGTCCAGAACCACAGCGCCAGGGCCGGCCGGTCATCGGCTGTGGACAACTCGAGGCGCGAGCCCAGCACCAGGGACAACAGGGTCATCACGAGGAGCGCGAAGCCCAGCCACCCGAGGTAGTTGGCGACCGGGATCCCGGGCAGGCCGGGCAGCGCCGGCGTCGGGGAGAGCCAGCGCCAGTAGCCCTCGGAGACCATCTGCGGGTCGAGGAAGAGATCCCACGCGGCCAGGCCGAACGCCGCGACCCCCACCCGTGCCGCGAAGGATCGGCAGAGGCGCCGGGCGGCGAGCAGCGCCGGCCACGCCATCCACGTCCAGGCCAGCGGGATGATCAGCGGCACGCCGAGGATTTGCGGGCCGAGCGCGCCGGAGTAGGAGTACGAACCGAAGGGGAAACCGGTCGCCACGCCCAGCGCCTCGACCAGGAAACCGCCGAGGGTCACCACGAGCACCAGCGCCGCCGCGACGTGCGGGCCGCGGGAGAGCCACGCGTGCGTCACGGAGAAGACGTAGCCCAGGACGACGGTTGCCACGGTCAGGGGAGCGCGGCCGGCGGCCAGCGGATAGCAGATCTGGACCAGGACCAGGGCGCCGAGCAGCGCCCAGGGGAGGCGCCGCATCAGATGCCGACGATGCCCGGCGCGTCGACCGGGCGTTCGGCCAGGGGGAGTTCCCGGCCGAGGATGGCGAACGCTCGCTCGTCGCCGGGGAACATGAAGTCGCGCAGGACGTCCACGAAACCGAAGCGGCGGTAGAGACGCCACGCCCGGGAGCGCTCCTCGTCGGCCTCGGGGGTGGAGAGCAGGACCGTACGCCCGTCGGCCATCGCCAGCAGGGCCCGCAACTGCCGCGCGCCCACGCCGTGGCCCTGGGCGGCCGGCTTGACGTGCAGCTCGACCACCTCGAAGCAGTCGGTGAGCCACTGCTCGCGGGCGTCCTGAGGCAGCGCCGCGCGGACCTGGTCGTGCCACCACTGGCCGGGGCCGGACGCGTACCCGTACCCGAAACCGGCGAGGTGCCCGTCGGACGTGAGCGTGGCGACCGACCGGAATCCGGCCCGGCGAACGTGCGCGCCGATGTACCCGCGACGCGTCTGCAGGAGCTCCTTGCGGTAGCCCATGGCCTCGCCGTAGACCGCCACCACGTCGTCGAGCCGCCGGAGCAGATCGTCCGGTTGCCACGGCACGAGCCTCATGCCTGCGCCCGCCCTTCTTCGTCCATCCAGCCCAGCACCGATCGGTCGCCGGTGATGTCCCGGACGGCGAAGCGTGCGAACAGGTCTTCCGCGTACCAGTTGTCCGTGGGTGTTCGATCGATCACGGCACGGTGTTCGGGCTGACGGTACGCGAAGGCGGTCAGATCCGTCGCGCCGCGCCACACGGTCACCGTGCCCTGCCAGCCGATCGGCGCCTCACCGATGCCGAATCGGGCGAGCAGCCCGGGCGCCCGGTCGAGGGCGGCCACCACCGGCGGCACGGCTCGCCAGAAGGTCAGCGCGCGCGAGGGCCGCAGCCGGGCCCGGGTCAACGCCAGCACCATGCCGTCCGGTTTGTCCCGAGAGGCGGCAAAGGGTCGCCGACCGGACCACGTGCCCACACTGTGCAGCGGCGTGAGCGAAACAACCGCTGACGACGACGCGATGCGGTCCCAGGGGGACAACGCCACCGGAGACGCGGACACGACCAGGGCGGCATAACGCGAGAAGTCGGCGTCGAGGGGACCGAAGGACACACCTGTGCCCGTACCCAGGAATTTGGCGAAAGTGACACCCGGAAGGCCGCGCACCCGCCGCGGATCGCGCGCCATCCGCAGGAAGGCCGCGCCGATCCGGCGACGCGGCACCCGCCAGACATGCAGGCTGACCGGCATCGGACCTACGCGACGTCCGCCGCGGTCCCGGCCGTGACGCGCAGGAGCTCGGCATAGGTGATGGCAAAGACCGCCTGGGGTACGCCGCCCGCGGCCCAGATCGCGTCGAACTCGCCCAGCGCGGTGTCGACCAGCGTGCGTACCGGCTTGGGGTGACCGAGCGGGGCCACGCCACCGATCGGCTGCCCGGTGTGCTCCCGCACGAAGGCCGGCGTGGCCCGCTTCAGATCCCCGAGCCGCGCGGTGTCCACCCGATGCGCCCCCGAGGTCAGCACCAGCAGGGGCTCGCCGGCCGCGTCGAAGATCAGCGAGTTGGCGATCTGCCCGACCTCGATGCACAGCGCCTCGGCCGCCGCGGCCGCGGTGTGTACCGCCTCGTCGAGCAGGACGACCTGGCACGGCCGGCCGTCCGGGCCGGTCGCACCGGCCGCGTCCAGGGCATCCTGCACCGCGATCACGTTGGGATGGTTGCGCACCCCGCCATCATGCCCCGATCAGCGGGCGTCCATTCCGACCGCGACCTCGCTCGCGTCCCACAGCCGGGCGGCCAGGGCCGGGTCGGTCGCGTTGCCCGACGCGCGGGCCGGCTTGCCGCGGTAGTAGTAGGCGCCGTCGACGAGCTCGGGCGCGGTGATCAGATGGGCCAGGTCCGCGCCGGCCGCCGCCGCGCTGCGCAGCCAGGGCGTGAACCGGAAGGCGAGCTTGAGCAGCGGGCCGCCGCCGAAGTTGGACCGGACCACGCCCGGGTGGAAGCTCACGCTCGTGATGTCCGGCCAGCGCCGGGCCGCCTCCGACGCGAAGAGGACGTTCGCCGCCTTGCTCGAGCCGTAGACCGGGAAGCCCAGGTAGCGCCCCGCCGGTCCGGTGAACGACTCCGGGCCGACGCGCGCTCCGCGGTGCGCGTCCGACGCCGTGGTGACGATGCGGCCGCCGCGCAACCGCTCCCGCAGCAGCGTGCTGAGCAGGAACGGCGCCAGGTGATTGCCCTGGATGGTGGCCTCGAAGCCGTCCTCGGTGATGCGCCGCCTCGGCACCAGCGCGCCCGCGTTGTTCGCCAGAGCATCGATCTTCGGGTACGCCGTGAGCAGGCGCTCGGCGAGCTGCCGGACGTCGGCGAGCCGCTCGAAGTCGGCGCGGAACCATGCCGGCTCGCGGCCCTGCCCGGCCGCCGTGACCCGTTCCACGGCCGCTGCCAGGCGTTTCTCGTCACGACCGACGAGGACCACGTCGTAGCCCAGCGTCGCCAGGTGCTCCGCCGCGGCCAGGCCGATGCCCGAGCTCGACCCGGTGATCACAATGGTTCTCGTCATGGTCTACCTCCGAGGTGCATCCTGGCACCGAACGATCGGCCGCGCAGCCCGGTCCGTAGCGGAATGAGCACTGTGAGTACCGAGATTATTGTTCCGGAGTCCGTCGAAAGCCCGGTCCGGCCGTACGTCCCCAGTCGCGCGATCAGCCGGTGGCTGCTCGCCCACCGGGTCCAGCCGGTCGGTCCGGAGTCCGGCGAGGGCGCCCACCAGCAGTCCTGGTGGAAGATCATGTGCCTGACCGGTGTCGACTACTTCTCGACACTGTCCTACCTGCCGGCCATCGCGGCGCTCGCCGCCGGTGCGCTGTCCCCGCTGGCGACGCTGCTGATCGTGCTGCTCACCCTGGCCGGGATGCTGCCCATGTACCGGCGGGTGGCGCAGGAGAGCCCGGACGGCCAGGGCTCGGTGGCGATGCTGGAGAAGCTGCTGCCGTTCTGGCGAGGCAAGCTGTTCGTGCTGGTGCTGCTCGGGTTCGTGGCGACCTCGTGGATCATCACGATCACCCTGTCCGGGGCGGACGCGACCGTGCACATGGCCGAGAACCCGAACCTGCCGGGCTTCCTGCACGGGCACAACGTACTCATCACGGTCGTCCTGCTCCTGATCCTGGGTTTCGTCTTCCTGCTGGGCTTCACCGAGGCCGTGGTGGTGGCGATCCCGCTGGTGGCGATCTTCCTCGGGCTGAACACGGTGGTCACCGTGGTCGGGCTGACGCACGTGCCGGACCACTTCGCCGGCTGGACCGCCGCGCTGACACAGGGGCACGGCGGCTTCTTCGGCGCGTTCGGTCCCGCCGTGCTGGCCTTCCCCGCGCTGGTGCTGGGCCTGTCCGGCTTCGAGACCGGGGTCAGCATGATGCCGCTGATCAAAGCGTCCGACAAGGCCGAGCGGATCCGCAACACCCGCAAGCTGCTCACCACCGCCGCGCTGATCATGAGCGTCTACCTGATCCTCACCAGCTTCATCACCACCGTGCTGATCCCGGCCGAGGAGTTCCAGCCGGGCGGTGCGGCGAACGGCCGTGCGCTCGCCTATCTGGCGCACCAGATGCTGGGCGAGGGCTTCGGCACCGTCTACGACATCAGCAGCGTGCTGATCCTCTGGTTCGCGGGCGCCTCGGCGATGGCCGGCCTGATCAACATCGTGCCGCGGTACCTGCCCGGCTACGGCATGGCGCCGGAGTGGGCGCGTGCGGTCCGGCCGGTGGTGCTGGTCTACACGGCCATCAGCATCGGCATCACGCTGGTCTTCCAGGCCGACGTCAACGCGCAGGCCGGCGCCTACGCCACCGGCATCCTGGCGATGATGGTCTCCGGGGCGGTCGCGGTGATGATCTCGGCGATCCGGTCACGGCAGCGCGGTGCGAGCATCGGCTTCGCGGTGCTCACTCTTGTCCTGGTGTACGCCCTGGGCGACAACATCATCGAGAAGCCGGACGGCATCGCGATCTCCGCCGTCTTCGTGGCCGGGATCATCGTGGTGTCGCTCATCTCCCGGGTCGCCCGCACCACCGAGCTGCGCGCCGACCGGATCGAGTTCGACGAGCCGGCCCGGCGGTTCGTCGCCGACTCGATCGTGCACGACGGCGAGCTGAACATCGTCGCCAACCGCCGCCAGGCCGGTGACAAGGCCGAGTACTCCGCGAAGGAGCGCGAGCAGCGCGGCATGAACCCGGTGCCCAACGTCGCCGACCTGATCTTCCTCGAGGTGGACGTGATCGACCCGTCGGAGTTCAGCGAGACGCTGCACGTCCGCGGGGTCGAGGTGGACGGTTACCGGGTCCTGCGGGTGCAGAGCCCGGCCGCGCCGAACGCGATCGCCGCGGTGCTGCTGGCGCTGCGCGACGCGACCGGGGTACGCCCGCGGTGCTACTTCGAGTGGGCCGAGGGCAGCCCGCTGGTCCACCTGTTCCGGTACCTGCTCCTCGGCCGGGGCGACACCGCGCCCGTGGTCCGCGAGATCATCCGTTCCGCCGAACCGGATCCGGCTCGGCGCCCCGGGATCCACGTCGGAGGCTAGATCTTCTCGAGAATGGCGAGCCTTCCCGTCGCCCTGGTCATGGCCACGTAGCGATCGACCGCGGACCAGCGCTCCGGATCGACCAGGACCACCAGGTCGAACTCGAGTCCCTTGGCCAGTTCGGGGGTCAGGTTCCGGACCCCCGGCCGGTCGGTCGTCGCGCCGATCAGACAGGCCGTGCCCTCGGTGTGCTCGTCGAGGATCGCGTCCAGGTCGGCGTGGACGCCGTGGACGACGGGCACGCCGCTGGTGCGGATCGAGGTGGGCACGTTGGCGTCCGGCAGCGCCGCCCGGATCACCGGCTCGGCCTCCGCCATGATCTCGGCCGGCGTCCGGTAGTTGATGGTCAGCGTGGCCAGCTCGATCCGGCTCAGCCCGATCCGCTCCAGACGCTCCCGCCACGACTCGGCGAACCCGTTGCGGGCCTGGGCGCGGTCGCCGACGATCGTGAAGCTGCGCGACGGGCAGCGCCGCAGCAGCATCTGCCACTCCGCGTCGGTCAGCTCCTGCGCCTCGTCCACCACGACGTGCGCGAACGGGCCGGCCAGCACATCCGGGTCCTGGTGCGGCATGGCGGCCTCGTCCACGAGCACGTCCCGCAGATCCTGCTGGCGCAGCATCGTCATCAGGCCCTCGCCGTCGTCGAACTCGTTGGACGCGATCAGGTCGTCGAGGACCCGGTCCATGCGCCGGCGCTCGGTCTTCTCCGTCGCCGTCCGGCGGCTGTCCCGCCGGGCCGCCTCCGCGTCGCCGAGACGCTGTCGCGCGGCGTCCAGCAGCGGCAGGTCGGACAACGTCCAGGCCTTCACATCCGTACGCTGAAGAAGTCGAACTTGATCTTTGGTGAGCCAGGGCGCGCACCTGCGCAGGTAGGCCGGCACCGACCAGAGATCGCCGATCAGCTCCGCCGGATCGAGCATCGGCCACGCGCGGTTGAGGGCGGTGCGCAACTCCCGGCGGTCCGCCTCCTCGTCCATCGCGACCAGCTCTTCCCAGATCTCCTCGCGCGCCTCGTTGTGCGGGGTGCCGGGGGACACCGACGCGAACGCCTCGGCCCAGCTTTTCCTCCCCGCGGGCGGCTCCTCGTAGAACCGGACCGCCGTCTCGATCGCCGTCACCATGTCCGCCGACGACTTCAGGCGGGCCACCTCCGGGCCGGTCTCGGGCCTCGCCGCCGCACCCTCCGGCAGCAGGTCCCGCAGGGTGCAGGTCTGCACGTCCTCCTCGCCGAGGCTGGGCAGCACGTCCGACACGTACGCCAGGTAGGGCTGATGCGGGCCGACGAACAGCACGCCGCCGTGCCGCTGGCCCAGGCGCGGATCCGAGTAGAGCAGGTACGCGGTGCGGTGCAACGCGACGACCGTCTTGCCGGTGCCCGGGCCGCCGTCCACGACCAGCGCGCCACCGGAGCCCGCCCGGATGATGGCGTCCTGGTCGGCCTGGATGGTGCCGAGGACGTCGCGCATCCTCGGCGAGCGGGTGCTGCCGAGGCTGGCGATGAAGGCGGACTGGTCGTCGAGCGCGGCGGTGCTCTCGAACCCCTCCGGCGTGAACACCTCGTCCCAGAAGTCGGTGATCCGGCCGCGGGTCCAGCGGTAGCGGCGGCGGCTCACCAGGCCCTGCGGGTTCGCGTGGGTCGCGGCGAAGAACGGCTCGGCGGCCGGGGAGCGCCAGTCGACCAGCAGGCGGCGGCCGTCCTGGTCGGTCAGGCCGAGCCGCCCGATGTAGACCGTCTCTTTGCTTCTGTGGATGCGGCCCAGACACAGATCCAGGCTGTAGCGGCGCAACGTCCGCAGCCGGCTGGTGAGCCGTTGGACCTCCTCGTCGCGGTCGACCGCCTGGCGTCCCTTGCCAGCCGGCGCCTTGCGCTGGGCCTCCAGCCGGGCGGACAGGTCGGTGATCGACTGTTCGATGCTGGCCGCCATCGCCGCGAAGTGCTTCTCGTCCTGGTCGATCAGCGCCGGATCATCCTTGGCGCCTTTCAGGTCGAACACCGTGGTAAGCACGTAAAACCCCCGTTCTTGGCGTCGATCGACCATTCTGCGGCAGGACCGGGGTCTTGCGGCAAGACCCCTGCTCTGGTATACGTTCAAGTTGGCGGGGAGTGACGTGACCTCCCACTCTGCCAACCCCCTTTCCGGCCTTGCTTTTTTGTCGTACCCGGGTGTTACTCTCTTCCGTAGTTAGAACGTCTGTTCGAATCCTTCGAACGGCCGTACTAGCGATCGGGGATGGAGATTCGCGGCTCCCGCCCCGGTGCGACGCCCGCGAAGCGTCGCGAGGAGGTTCGGGTTTTCGCGGATCCGGACCCACCTAGGCAGGACCGTCGTCCGCCCCCACCGACCCCCGGGGGCGGGCGACGGATCCAGCCGGCGCTGTCCGGCCGGGTGTGGTTGTGGGGAAGCTCCCGCACCCGGCCGACGGTCTCTCCGCTGCGTTTCTTCCTCCGCAGCGCGGCCATCTTCATCGGATGTGACGTGCATTGAGGAGAACGACATGGCGAGCAACTCGTCCACCGGGGTGGTGCCCGGCCTGGCGCACGCGCCGACCGCCGCGGTCCGATCCGCGGACGCGCCCACCGTGCCCGCCCACATGCTGCCCCACCGCACCCCCGCCCAGCTGCTCGCGATAGCGCGCGGTGGCCTGGCCGAGGCGGCACAGACCGGTCCCGACGGTTTGCGGTACGCCACCGCGCACATGGCCGCCCTGCGCGCCGCCGCCGCCGTTCTCGCCGCCCGCGCCCGTCCCGCCGCGCCCGGCCGCCGCACCCGGGTGACCAGCGTCTGGTCGCTGCTGGTGCTGGTCGCGCCCGAGTTCAGCGAGTGGGCGGACTACTTCGCGCTCGGCGCCGGCAAGCGTTCCGCCGCCGAGGCCGGCATCCCGCGCGTGGTCAGCCCGCGCGAGGCCGACGACCTGCTGCGCGCGGCCGAGCAGTTCGTGGCGGTCGTCGAGACGGCGCTGGGGATCGCCTACCAGCAGCGGTTGCCGGCTGGGCGCCTGGCCGCCTGATCCATCTCTTCCAGCCGTCACCGGTCGTCTCGGCTCCCGGCCCTCGTCCGGTCGTTGCGGCTTCCGGTCGTCGCCCGGCCGTTGCGGCTCCCGGCCCTCGTCCGGCGGTTGTGGCTTCCGACCGTCGCCCGGCGGCTCCCGGCCGTCGCGGCCACCTTCCCGGCTGTCCCATCCACCTTCCCGGTTGACCCATCCGATTGCGCTGAGGCCGTCCCTTCGGCCGTTCCGTTCCTTCGACCGCTCCGCCCATCGAGTTTTGAGGCCGTTCCCTTGGCCGCTTCGTCCATCGAGCTGAGATCGTCCCTCGCTGGCCCATCCCATCGAGCTGGCCATCCGGTCGAGCTGGCCCATTTCGTTGAGCTGACCTATCCCATCGAGCTGAGGAAGAGGCGAGTGCCATGGCGGGACGCCTGATCAAGGGTGCTGCCGCCCTGTCTGAGCTGGTCCGCCCGGCGAGCGAGACCGACGCGCCCGGCCTGCACCGGATGCTGCCGGTGGCGCCCGAGCTGAGCGCGCTGCTGCCCGGCCGGGGCCTGCGCCGCGGCAGCACCATCGCGGTCGCCGCCGGCGGTTCCGGCACCGTCTCGCTGATGCTGGCCCTGCTGTCCGCGGCGTCCCGGGCCGGTTCCTGGTGCGCGGTGATCGGCGTGCCCGACCTGGGCGCCCTGGCCGCCGAGGAGAACGGCATCGCCCTGGACCGCCTGGCCCTGATCCCCAACCCCGGCCCCGACTGGCCGACCGTTGCCGGCGCCCTCATCGACGGCGTCGACATCGTGGTGACGGCGATCCCCGGCCAGATAGCCCCGCCGATCGCCGCCCGCCTCGTGGCCCGGGCCCGCCAGCGCGGCAGCGTCCTGATGCCGGTCGGCGCCTGGCCCGGCGCCGATGTCACCCTGCGCGTGACCGCCGGCGCCTGGGAAGGCCTGGGCCAGGGCCACGGCCGCCTGCGCCGCCGCCGCGTGACGGTTCTGGCCCGCGGCCGGGGCGCGGCCGGCCGCCCGCGCGAACTGACCATGTGGATGCCCGGCATGTCCGTCCCGCCACCCGTCCCGCCGCTGGTCTCCTCCGGCCCTTCCTCGTTGTCGCCCTCGCCTGCCGTGCCTCCTGGGGCGGAGAGGCCGGGGGACGTGGTGGATTTGTCCGTGGATGATGCTGCGGATCTTGAGGTGTCGGATTTGGCGATCCTGTCGCGCTTCGCGCGCCCGGCATCGGCGACGGCATCGGCGTGCGTGATCGTGCTTTCGCATCCGAGGCGAAGCCGTCCGACGGGCCCGGTGCATGCCCGTCGGCCACGAACCCCATCGGTCGGCACTTCGCGGCCTGCCGCTCGCCTCCGTCCGATCCGGACTGCTTCGGCCCGGACTGCTTCGGCCCGGACCGCTTCGGCCCGGCCTGCCGTGCCCGTCTGGTGGGAGTTCGTTCCCGCTCCGATCTCCGCACCCAGCCCTGGCCCCGGTCCCGCACCCGCACCCGCACCCGGTCCCGCTTTTGGTTTTGGTTTCGGTTCTGGCTCCGCTTTTCGGCGAGAGGCCGGGCGGGGCGGGTGTGAGTGAGGGGGCCGGGGTTCGGACGCTGATGATCTGGTGTCCGGACTGGCCGGTTGTTGCTGCGGAGATCGTTGACGGGGTGGGCTCGGCGGGGCCGGTGGCGGTGCTTCATGCCAATCGGGTGGTGGCCTGCTCGGAAGCCGCTCGGGCGGACGGGGTGCGGCGGGGGCTGCGGCGGCGGGAGGCGCAGAGCCGGTGTTCGCGGCTGGTGGTTGTCGAGCACGATGCGGGGCGGGACGCTCGGGCGTTCGAGCCGGTGGTCGCGGCGATCGAAGAGGTCGCGGTCGGGGTCGAGGTGATCCGGCCGGGGGCCTGTGCGCTGGCAGCCCGGGGGCCGGTGCGGTACTTCGGGGGCGAGGAAGCGGCCGCCGAACGGATCGTCGAGCAGGTGGCGCAAGCCTGCGAGGTGGAGAGTCAGGCGGGGATCGCCGAAGGGGTCTTCGCCGCGGGGCTGGCGGCGCGGGCGGGGCGGATCGTCGCGCCGGGGCGTACCCGGGAATTTCTGTCGGGGGTTGCGGTCGAAGCCCTTGACCGTCCGGAGCTGACCGATCTGCTGCGCCGGCTGGGTGTGACGACGCTGGGGGAGTTCGCCGCGCTGCCGCCCTCGGACGTGCTGACGCGGTTCGGGTTCGACGGTGCGCTGGCTCACCGGCTCGCCGCCGGGTTCGACCATCGGCCGCTCGCGGTGCGTCGGCCGCCGCCGGATCTGGACGTCTCCGAGACGTACGACGAACCGCTGGAACGCGTGGACGTCGCCGCGTTCGCGGGGCGGGTGCTGGCCGAACGGCTGCACGACGTCCTCGCCGCGCACGGGCTGGCCTGCACCCGGCTCGGTATCGAGGCGGTCACCGCGGACGGGCAGGAGTTGCACCGGGTCTGGCGGCACGACGGCACCCTCACCGCGGCCGCGATCGCCGAACGGGTTCGCTGGCAGCTCGACGGCTGGCTCACCGGTGCCCGCCGCGGCGCCACCAACCGGCCCACCGCCGGCCTGGTCCGGTTGCGCCTGATCCCGGACGGGGTGCTCGTCCACCTCGGTCTGCAACCCGGCCTGTGGGGCGACGCCGGCGCCGAACGGGAACGCGCCCACCGCGCCCTCAGTCGCATCCAGGGTCTGCTCGGCCCCGAGGCGGTGATGACCGCGATCCGCACCGGCGGCCGCTCCGCCGACGACCAGATCAGCCTCATCCCCTGGGGCGACGAACGCACCCCGCCCCGGGCGACCGCCACCCACCGGGACCCCTACCCGGGACTGACCACCATCCCGGTCGCGGCCGTGACCCCGGACCCGATCCCGTTCCCGCAGACGGCCCGACTCGCCGTGGTTCCCGACCCGGTCCCGGCGGTTGATCGGCCGGAGGTGGATGTCGTCAGTCCATTGCGAGAAGGGAAAGAGGCGGAGAGGCCTGCCCTTCGGCTTGTGTCCTCATCGGACGGAAAAGGGCGGTCTGCCTTGTCTCTTCTTCCTACGCCGGATGCGGTAGACGAAGAAGAAGAGGCGGGAAGCGAGGCGGAGGAAGGCTCGGAGGGCGAGGGCGCGGGGAGTAAGGCGGGGAAGCGGGGGCGGAAGGCGCGGGCTGCGCCGGTGTTGCCGCCCTGGCCGGGAAGGGTGCCCAAGCCCGCGCCGGCGGTGGTGCTGCTGCGGCCGTCGGGGGCGGTGGTGGTGGATGCGGCGGGGGAGCCGGTTCGGGTGAGTGCGCGGCTGGAGTTGACCGGCGCGCCGGCCGGGTTGTTGCTGGAGCGGGCTCCGGCCGTGGAGATCGTCGGGTGGGCGGGGCCCTGGCCGGTGGAGGAACGGTGGTGGGCGGCCGAGGAGATGCGGCGGCGGGCCCGGTTTCAGGTGGCGCTCGCGGACGGGCGGGGCATGCTGCTCTCGCTCGCCGGTGGGCACTGGGCCGTGGAGGCGATCTATGACTAGGGCGGCGGGCTGATGGGCTTTCACAACCCCAAGATGTCCTGGTCGGAGCTCGAAGGGATGCTCACCGGAGAGAAGAACAAGAAGGAGAAGGACAAGGGGTGGCCGTCGGGAGAGCCGGCCGTCGTCGATCCGCTGGCGGGGGACGGGGACGGCGGTGACTCGCCGGCATGGAGCCGGAAGCGGCAGCGGTACGAGGCGCCGGCTTTCATCAAAAAAGAGTCCACGGTGGACTATGCCGAGTTGCACTGTCACAGCAACTTCAGCTTCCTGGACGGGGCGAGTCATCCGGAGGAGCTGGCCGAGGAGGCTTCGCGGCTGGGGCTCGAGGGGCTGGCCGTCACGGATCATGACGGCTTCTACGGGGTGGTGCGGTTCTCCGAGGCGGCGCGGGAGCTGGAGCTGCCGACCATCGTGGGTGCGGAGCTGTCGCTCGACCTGACGAAGCCGCAGAACGGTGAGGCCGATCCGGAAGGGCGGCACCTGCTGTGCCTGGCGCACGGCGCGGAAGGCTACGCGCGGCTGGCCCGGACGATCTCGCGGGCTCAGCTCAGGGGTGCCGAGAAGGGCAAGCCCGACTACGGCGACCTGGAGGAGGTGGCCGCCGAGCTGCGGGATCACGTGCTGGTGCTGACCGGCTGCCGCAAGGGGAGCGTTCCGAAGGCGCTGGCCGAGGAGGGCCCCGCCGCGGCGGCGCGGGAGCTGGACCGGCTGGTGTCGCTGTTCGGCAAGGCGAACGTCGCGGTCGAGCTGACCTCGCACGGCGACCCGTACGACGACGAGCGCAACGACTTCCTGTACGCGCTGGCCGGCAGCCGCGGTGTGCCGCCGGTGGCGACGAACAACGTGCATTACGCCACCCCGAAGCGGCGGCGGCTGGCCACCACGCTGGCCGCGGTGCGGGCCCGGCGCAGCCTGGACGAGCTGGACGGCTGGCTGCCGGCGGCGGGCACCGCGCATCTGCGGTCGGGCGCCGAGATGGCCCGCCGCTTCCAGAACTGGCCGGGCGCGGTGGACAACGCCGCGAACTTCGGCGGGGACCTGGCCTTCGACCTGCGGCTGGTCGCGCCGAAGCTGCCCGATTTCCAGCGGCCGGACGGGCACACCGAGATGAGCTGGCTGCGGATGCTGACCATGGAGGGGGCCCAGGAACGCTATGGGCCGCCGGAGGCGCATCCCAAGGCGTACGCGCAGATCGAACACGAGCTGAAGATGATCGAGGAGCTGGACTTCCCGGGGTATTTCCTGGTCGTCTACGACATCGTCCGGTTCTGCCGGGAGTCGAAGATCTACTGCCAGGGCCGGGGGTCGGCGGCCAACTCGGCGGTCTGTTACGCGCTGCGCATCACCAACGTCGACGCGGTCGAGTACGACCTGCTGTTCGAGCGGTTCCTGGCGCCGGAGCGGGACGGGCCGCCGGACATCGACGTGGACATCGAATCGGACCGCCGCGAGGAAGCCATCCAGTACGTGTACAAGAAATACGGCCGGGAACACACCGCCCAGGTGGCGAACGTGATCTCGTACCGGCCGCGGTCGGCCGTACGCGATGTTGCCAAGGCTTTTGGTTTTTCTCCCGGTCAGCAGGACGCCTGGAGCAAGCAGATCGACCGCTGGGGCAGCATCGCGACGCTGGACGTGGACGACATCCCGGCGCAGGTGGTGGAGTTCGCGAACGAGGTGCAGAGCTTCCCGCGGCACCTGGGCATCCACTCCGGCGGCATGGTGATCTGCGACCGGCCGATCATCGAGGTCTGCCCGGTGGAGTGGGGGCGGATGCCGGGGCGGACCGTGCTGCAGTGGGACAAGGACGACTGCGCGGCGATCGACCTGGTCAAGTTCGACCTGCTGGGGCTGGGCATGTTGTCGGCGCTGCACTACGCCTACGACATGCTGGAGTCCGATCTGGACATCAGCACGATGCGCCTGGACGACCCCGAGGTGTACGAGATGCTGTGCCGGGCCGACTCGGTGGGCGTCTTCCAGGTGGAGAGCCGCGCCCAGATGGCGACTCTGCCGCGCCTCAAGCCGGACTGTTTCTACGACCTGGTGGTGGAGGTGGCGCTGATCCGGCCGGGACCGATCCAGGGCGGCTCGGTGCATCCGTTCATCCGCCGCAAGAACGGCAAGGAGAAGGCGACCGTCCCGCATCCGCTGATGTGGAACGCGCTGGAGAAGACGCTGGGTGTGCCGCTCTTCCAGGAGCAGCTGATGCAGCTGGCGATCGACGTGGCCGGTTTCGACCCGTCCGAGGCCGACCAGCTGCGCCGGGCGATGGGCTCGAAACGCTCGATGGAGAAGATGGAGCGCATCAAGAAACGGCTCTACGACGGCATGGCCGAGCGGGGCATCACCGGCGACCTGGCCGACGACCTGTACGTCAAGCTTTCCGCGTTCGCCAGCTACGGCTTCCCGGAGAGCCACGCGATGAGCTTCGCCTACCTGGTGTACGCGAGCGCGTGGCTGAAGCGGTACCACCCGGCGGCGTTCTGCGCGGCGCTGCTGAACGCGCAGCCGATGGGCTTCTACTCGCCGCAGTCGCTGGTCGACGACGCCCGCCGGCACGGGGTGGAGGTGCGCCGCCCGGACATCAACCTCAGCGACGCCGCGGCCACCCTCGAGTCGGACGAGCAGACCCGGTGGGGCGCGCTGCCCGGTGAGGCGCCGCACGCGTGGGGGTTGCACGGCCCCGCGGTGCGGCAGGGGCTTCAGAGGGTACGCACGATCGGCGACGACCTGGCGAAACGCATCGAGGAGGAACGCCGCGCTCACGGCGCGTACCGGAGCATGACGGATCTCGCCCGGCGGACCGGATGCTCGACCACCCACCTGGAGGCCCTCGCCACCGCCGACGCTTTTGCGAGTTTCGGGCTCTCCCGCAGGGAGGCGCTCTGGGCGGCGGGGGCTGCTTCGCAGGACAGACCAGACCGCCTTCCGGGTACGGTGACCGGCACCGACGCCCCGGCCCTGCCCGGCATGGACGACGTGGGCAGGCTGGTGTCCGACGTCTGGGCGACCGGCCTGTCCCCGGACGCGCACCCGGCCCAGTTCGTGCGGGAGAGGTTCGACGCGGCCGGTGCGCTGCCGATCTCCCGTCTGGGCCCGGTGGAGGCGGGCACCCGGATCCGGGTCGGCGGCATCGTCACCCACCGGCAGCGACCGGCCACCGCGGGCGGGGTCACGTTCATCAACCTGGAGGACGAGACCGGGATGCTCAACGTGACCTGCTCGCCGGGGCTATGGCAGCGCTACCGGAAGGTGGCCCGGACCAGCGCGGCGCTGATCGTGCGGGGCCGCCTGGAGAAGGCGGAGGGTGTGCTCAACCTGGTCGCCGACCGGCTCGAGGGGGTGACGCCACCGATCACCTCGCCGTCCCGCGACTTCCGCTGAACGGGCAGATTTCCTCGGGTTCCGCAACCTTTGCACCTTTGGTGCCCTATACCGGATGCGGACTACACGGGGGAGAAGGTCATGAACAAGATGGTGCTGGTGGCGGCGGCAGTGGCGAGCCTGGCGATCGGGAGCCCGGCGAGCGCGGCGGCCGGCGGCCCGGAGGAGAGTGCCCGCAAGGCGAAGACCTCGCTCACGCTGGCCTACACGGCCGAGGCGGGCTTCGCCGCGGCGGTGGTGGTGACGTGCGTCCCGGACAGCGACGTGCATCCGAACGCCAAGAAGGTGTGCAAGACCCTGGTCAAGGTGAACGGCGATCCGGGCGCGATCAAGCCGGCCCCGGTCATGTGCACGCTGGAGTACGCGCCGATCACGGCCGAGGCGAAGGGCATCTGGGAGGGCAAGAAGATCGCCTGGTCCAAGAAATTCAGCAACACCTGCGACATGCGCCGCGCGACCGGGGTGCTGTTCACGTTCTGAGCCTGATCAGTCTGATCGGGCTCAGTCTGATCAGGAACCTGTCAGGTCGGCCGCCGGATGGCCCGGCCGACCTATAGTCGCCGCGTGTGCGCGCATGTGCTGGTGGCCGAGGACGACGAACGACAGGCCGAGGTGCTGCGGCAGTACCTCCTGGCCGGCGGTCACGAGGTGGCTGTCGTGCACGACGGCGGCGCCGCCCTGGAACTCCTCCGGCGGCAGCCGCCGGACCTGCTGATCCTCGACGTCATGATGCCCGTGGTCAACGGGCTGGAGGTGTGCCGGACGCTGCGCCGCGACAGCGACGTGCTGGTGCTCATGCTGACCGCCCGGACCGCCGAGGACGACCTGCTGACCGGGCTGGACGTCGGCGCCGACGACTACCTCACCAAGCCGTACAGCCCGCGTGAGCTGATGGCCCGGGTGCGGACGCTGCTGCGGCGCCAGCGCACCGACACCACGTCCGACGTGCTGAAGGTCGGGCCGATCACCGTCGACCCGGGACGGCGGCGGGTCGAGGCGTCCGGTGTGCCCGTCGAGTGCACGCCGGGCGAGTTCGCGATCCTGGCCGCGTTGGCGGGACAGCCCGACCGCGTGTTCACCCGCACCCAGCTGCTCGCCCGGACCCCTGGCCGTGCAGTCCACCAGCCGGGCACACACCAGGACTGGACCGGCGTGCCGAAGACCGTCGACGCCGAAGCGGCCCGGCTGCACCGGCGGGTCACCCTGATGACCGACGACCGCCAGATCATCGCCGACTCGAAGCCGGGCGTGCCGCTGGACGCCACCCGCGCCTCGGCCACCGTCGACGCGTTGCGGATCGACCCGGGGCTGACCGACAGCGCGGACCGGATCGACCCGCGGGTGACCGGCCCGTACCGGCTGTCGAAGAACGAACGGGAGAAGCTCCACCGAGTCGCGCAGACCCAGCTGGTCTGCATGCAGGAGAACGGCGTCAACGGCCAGGTGACCGTCGACGCCACCGGCCGGTCCACCGTGCAGACCACCAGCGCGGACATCAACTTCGTGGTCGGCCTGTGCCGGAGCAAGACCCCGATCGACCCCACCGAGACCGAGCAGCAGGCCCTGGACGACCTCGCCTGGCTGGCCGAGGAGTGTCTCGGCGGCAAGCACGACATCCTCGTGCTCAACCAGGACTTCACGGTCGCGGGCCTCAGGGACCGGACGGCCGACATGCGCGAGGTCCAGTCGTGCGTCGCCGAGGCGCGGATCCGGCAACTGCGGCCGTACGTGGCGAAGCCCGCCCTGCTTTTCGTCACCGACCCGGACACCGGCGCCACCGAGGAGCCGGTGTTCAGCCTCTCCCAGGAGAACCCGTTCCGCATCGTCTGGGTGACCGCCGCCGTCCTGCTGGCGACGATCCTGCTCACAGTGCTGACCGGACGCCGGCTGGTCCGGCCGCTGCGCGCGCTGACCGAGGCGGCCGCCGAACCGGCCGGCGGTCCGGCGCCGATGCCGGTGCAGGGCCGCGACGAGATCGGCCACCTGGCGCGCGCCCTCAACGACGACGGGCTCGCCGCCGGGGCCGGGGTCCGCAGGGAGGCCACCCGCGGCGGATCGTCCCGGTCAGCGCCGGCGGAGCAGCCGCCGAGCAGGAACGTGACGGCCAGCGCCGACACGGCGTACCGGGCCACTGTCATCTGAGGCATGCGGAACACCATCACAGGCCATTGTCAGGACGCCGTCAGATCGGCGGAAACTCATCAAGTTCTGACAATCGGTCGCCAGACTCGGCCCTCGTGCATCCCGAACAACCGCAGCCCCGCCGGATCGGCCGCCGGATCGTGATCCCGGCCCTGGTCATCGTGATCGTGGCGGCCGCCGTCGTCGTCTGGTACCAGCGGCGTGACACGTCGAAGCCGTCCGCCGGCACCCCCGTCGCCGTGCGGACGGTCGCCGTCGAGAAGACCGACCTCTCGGTCACCAAGTCGCTGACCGGCACTCTCGGGTACGGCCGTGCGCGACCGGTCAAGGGCGGACGCGACGGCATCGTCACCTGGCTGCCCCGGTCCGGCGCCTCGATCAGCCGGGGCAGGCAGCTCTTCCGGGCCGACGACCGGCCGGTGCCGCTGTTCTACGGTGCGATGCCGCTCTACCGCGACCTCGAGACCCCCAAGACGGTGGGCCGCGACGTGCGGATCGTCGCCACGAACCTCAAGGCGCTCGGCTACTCGATCGGCCGCCAGCCGGACCCGGGAGAGACGGTCACCCGCACGATTCCTCTCCCCGCGCCCGAGCCGTCCGCCACCCCGGGGGCCCCGACACCCCCGGACCATCGGACCGAGCGGACCACCGTACGCAAAGGGGAAGGGGTTTTGACCTCCGGCCTGATCGCGGCACTGAAGCGGTGGCAGCGAGATCTCGGCCTGCCCGTCACCGGCACGATCGGAGTCGGCGACGTGGTGGTGCTGCCCGGCGCGGTCCGGGTCGACTCCGTGACCGCGCTGACGGGTGACAGCGCCACCACCCCGCTGATCACCGTGACCTCGACCACGAAGGTGGTCACCGCGTCGGCGACCGTCGCCGAGGCCGGCGGGATCAAGGCCGGCGACGAGGTCACCGTCCTGCTGCCCGGCGACGCCTCGGTGCCGGGCGAGGTCTCGGCCGTCGGAACCGAGGTACAGCAGGGCGAGGAGGGCTCCGGGAACGCCGAGCCCAAGCGCGCCGTCACCGTCACCCTGGACAGCGGCAAAGGACTGAACGGGATCGAGCAGGCGCAGGTGCAGGTCGATCTGGCCGGCGAGACCCGCGAGGGCGTCCTGGTGGTCCCGGTCGGAGCGCTGGTCGCGCTCAGCGAGGGCGGGTACGCGGTGCAGCTGGCCGACGACCGCCTCGTCGCCGTCGAGACCGGACTCTTCGCCAAAGGCCTGGTCGAGGTGACCGGCGACGGCATCACCGAGGGCGCCCAGGTGGTGACCACCTCATGACCGTCCTCTCCGTACGCGACATCACCATGCGCTATCCCGGCGGCGTCGCGGCGCTCGACGGCGTCTCGCTCGACATCGACGCCGGCGAGATGCTGGCCATCGTCGGCCCGTCCGGTTCCGGGAAGTCGACCCTGCTCAACATCATGGGAACGCTGGACCGCCCGACCTCCGGCACGGTGGAGCTCGGCGGGCTGGACATCGCCGGGCTGTCCGACCGGCGCCTCTCCGCGCTGCGCGGACGGTGGCTGGGCTTCGTGTTCCAGGCGTTCCACCTCACCGCCGGGCTCAGCGCCGCCGAGAACGTCGCCACCGGCCTGCTCTACGCCGGAGTGCCCCGCCGCAAACGCCGGCCGCTGGCCCTGGAGGCGCTCGACCGGGTCGGCCTGTCGCACCGCGTCGCCCATGCGCCGCACCAGCTCTCCGGCGGCGAACGGCAACGCGTCGCGATCGCCCGGGCGCTGGTGCACGGGCCCGCGCTGCTGCTCGCCGACGAACCCACCGGCGCCCTCGACACGCGGAACGGCCGGGTGGTGCTCGACCTGCTCCACCGGCTGAACGAGGAGGGCACGACCATCGCGGTCATCACCCACGACCGGGACATCGCGGCCGCCCTGCCTCGCCGCGTGGAGATGCTCGACGGCCGGCTGGTGGCCGCATGATTCCCTACACCAAACCCGTCCGGCTCGGTCTCGCCGACCTGCTCGGGCTCGGACTGCTGGGATTGCGTACGCGGAAAGCCCGAGCCGCGTTGTCGGCACTCGGCATCGCCATCGGGATCGCCACCATGATCGTCGTCACCGGCATCCCGGCGTCCAGCCAGGCCCAGCTGATGCGCGAGTTGTCCGCCCTCGGCACCAACATGCTGGAGGTGCGGGCGATGCCCGACCAGGACCCGCCGGTGCTGCTGCCGGCCGAGTCGGTCGGGATGGTCCAGCGGATCGGGCCGGTGACCCGGGCCAGCGCGGTGGCCAACACCCACACGGTCGTACGCCGGTCCGACCGCACCGACCCGGACGACAACTCCGGCCTGACCGTGCTGGCCAGCCGGCTCGACCTGCTGCCCGCCATCAACGCCCGCGTCCACCGGGGTCAGTGGCTCAACGAGGCGACGTCGCACTTCCCGGCCGTGGTGCTCGGCTCGGAAGCGGCCATCCGCCTCGGCGTCACCGGCACCGGGCGGCAGCTGATGATCCGCGACAAGTGGTTCACCGTCACCGGCATCCTCGCCTCGGTGCCGCTGCTGCCCGAGATCGACCGGTCGGTGTTCGTCGGCTGGCCCGCCGCCCAGACCGAACTCGGCTTCGACGGGCATCCCACCGTGCTCTACGTCCAGTCCAGGGAACCGGCGATCGAACAGGTGCGCGGGGTGCTCCCGGAGACCGTCGACCCGGGGCAGCCCGCGAACGTCATGGTCAGCCGCCCGTCCGACGCGTTGGCGGCGAAACGGGCGACCGAGACCGCGTTCTCGGCGCTGTTCCTCGGACTGGCCGGGGTGGCGCTGCTGGTCGGCGGCATCGGGGTGGCCAACACCATGGTGATCTCGGTGCTCGAACGCCGCGGCGAGATCGGGCTGCGCCGGGCGCTGGGCGCCAACAGGGGGCAGATCCGCGGGCAGTTCCTGACGGAGGCGGTGGCGCTGGCGACTCTGGGCGGGATCGCCGGCACGGTGCTCGGGGCGGCGGCGACCGTCGGGTACGCGGCCTACCACGACTGGCCGCTCGTCATCCCGCTGTCCGCGACGTTCGCCGGGCTCGGCGGGGCCGTGGTGGTCGGCGTGGTGGCCGGGGTCTACCCGTCGATGCGGGCGGCCGGGCTGCCGCCGACGGAAGCGCTCGCGACCGCCTGACCGGCGTTGCTTCCGGTGACGGCAGCGGTCGCCGATGACTGGGCGGCGTTCGGTAGGTTTTCGATGTGACGGACGAGAGCGCCAGGATGGTCGCCGGCCGGTACCGGCTGGACCGGGTCCTGGGCCGCGGCGGCATGGGCGCCGTCTGGCAGGGCAGCGACACGCTCCTCGACCGGGACGTCGCGGTGAAGGAGATCTACCTGCCGGGCGCCGACTCCGGGCCGGTCGACCCCGCCGATCCCCGCATCCGGCGGGCGATGCGCGAGGCCCAGGCCGCCGCCCGGCTGCGTCATCCCAGCATCGTCACCGTCCACGACATCGCCCTCGACGCCGGCCGGCCGTGGATCATCATGGAGCTGGTGAACGGCCCGTCCCTGGCCGACGTCATCGAGAAGTCCGGGCCGCTGCCGGCCGGTCGGAGCGCCGAGATCGGGCTACAGGTCCTCGACGCGCTGAGCACCGCCCACCGCCACGGCACCGTGCACCGCGACGTCAAACCGGCGAACATCCTGATCGACACCGACCGGGCGATGCTGACCGACTTCGGCATCGCGGCCGTCGACGACGCGACCGCGCTGACCGCGACCGGGTTCATGATCGGCTCCCCGGCCTACATGGCGCCGGAACGGATCAACGGCCACCCCGCCACGCCCGCCGGCGACCTGTGGGCGCTCGGCGTCACCATCTACACCGCGGTGACCGGGCGCTCGCCGTTCCAGCGGGAGGACACCCAGGGGACCATCGCGGCGATCCTGACCAGCCCGGCCGTACCGGTCGACGCCGGGCACCTCTGGCCGGTCCTGGCCGGGCTGCTGGAGAAGGACCCGGCCCGGCGGCTCACCGCGGAGCAGGCGCGGCCGCTGCTGGCCACGTCGGCCCGGGAGGACGTCACCCTGCGGTACACGCCGCCGGCGCCGCCTGCTCCGGCTTTCTCAGCGCCGCCGCCTTTCTCGGCGCCGCCGGCTCCCTATCAGACCCCGCCTCCCTTCCCCGCGCCTTCCTTTCACCAGCACGGGATGCTGCCCGCCGACTTCCCCGTCCAGCTGGTCGAGCTGACGGTGGGCGACCGGACCGGCTACACCCTGCGGGCCCACGTGCCGGAGCAGGACGGCTGGACCACACCCGTCTTCGCCACCTCCGCCGGACGCCTCCCTCTGGTGCCACGCCCGGAGCAGGCGGCCGGGTTCGCGCTGGCAAGCCCCGAGCACGACCTGTCCCGGATCCCGCACTGGGGCTGGCTGTGCCAGTCGATGTCACGCGGTTACCTGCCGCTGCTCGACGCCAACCGCTACGACCTGGGCCTCCCGGCGGTCAACCTGGAGATGGACCCGGCCCGGTGGCTGCCCGACCTGCTCGTCAAGTCCGGCACGATCGCGAACGAGCTGATCCTGGCCCTGGACATCGAGGAGGCGTTCCAGCTGCTCGCCCCCGGCACGCCGCTGGACCAGCTCGACGACTCCCTGCGTCAGGCCGGCGACCGCCCGCGCAAGAACCACATCCGCCAATGGCAGCAGCTCGACCGCCGGATGCTCGCCGCCTGGTGGCAGCACGTCACCGACATCATCGAGTCCCGCCTGGACTGGCGTGCCTGAATAATTCCATCTTGAGAGCATTTATCAAGGTGACGGCCGCATCCCCGACGGGTCCCGTCTGGTGATCTTCAACCGGCCGGTGGGGCCGAGTGGAAACCCGCGCGGAGGGTTCTACATGACTCGCTCGCCGGCCGAGAACAACGCCGATGGAACGGGATGGCATACGCCTCCCGTGGAGGCGGGAGACAACCATGTCCAAATCACTGCGGTCGTCATGTCGAACGATCTCTACACGTCATTGCTCTCGATCATGCCGGTGGATCCGGGCCCGACCGGTGCCTGGCTCATCAAGGAGTTACCAAGTGGCGGGCGCACCAACTCATTCATCGTGCAACCGCGGAAACGTACCGAGACTGACCGGAGCGGTTGCTAGATCGCATCCCAGAAGTCGATCAATGCGGTCGTCAGGGCGGGGAGGACGGCCGGAGGGAGCGCGTGGCCCATCCCGGGCACGGTGACCAGGCGTGAACCCGGCACCTGGGCGGCCAGATGCGCGGCGTGCGGCGGCGGGTTGATCGGGTCCTCCGGCGCCTCGATGACCAGGAACGGAACCCTGACCCGGGCGAGATCCCGCTCCAACCCGGACTGGCCGGCTCGGGCATGCGCGGCGGTATTACGGTACGTGCCCGCGTGGTCGATGCAGGCCGCCTCCAGCGCACGGAAGTAAGCGGCGTCGAACGGGACCTTGTCGCCGTTCAACAGGCGCCAGTGTTCGACCCGCCAGTCCAGCTCGGCCTCGCGGTCACGCTCGTCGGCCAGGTGCTCCCACAACGCGAGCAGGCGCGGGTCCGGCTCCGGCATCGGCGGGGCGTCGTCGCCGCCGGCCAGGCCCGAGCCCAGCGCGGCGGTGCAGAAGGCGGTCACGCTGAGCAGGCGTTCCGGGTGGTCGGCCGCGAGGAGCTGGACGAGGACGCCGCCCATCGACATGCCTGCCACGTGCGCCCGGTCGACCCCGGCCGCGTCCAGCACGGCCACGGCGTCGCCGGCCAGATCGGCTACCGCGTACGGGTGATCGTCGAAGGCCCACGTCGACCGGCCGGTGTCCCGGTGGTCGTACACGATGACCCGGAACCGGGCGGCGAGCGCGTCGACCAGCTCGGACGGCCAGATCATGGCGTTCGCGTTGGCGCCCATGACGAGCAGCACGGCCGGGGCGTCGGACGGCCCGGTGGCGCGGGCCCAGATCCGGTAGGGGCCGCCGGTGTCGGCGTAGAACTCCATCACCCGACTATGCCAGCGCGATCGTGGAAGGGGTCGCCGGTCCGCTCCGGCCGAGGACAGGCCCGCTACGCTGCGCGGGTGGAGAGCACACCGACGCGCGCGCCCCGGCCGGTCTTCTCGGCACGTAACGCCGCCGTCTGGGCCGTCCTGCACCGGGAGCTGGAGCGGCAGTCCGGCCGGCAGCTGACCGTGCTGGACGTGGGCGGCGGCACCGGCGGCTTCGCGGTGCCGCTGGCCGAGGCGGGCCACCGGGTGACCGTGGTGGACGCCAGCCCCGACGCGCTCGCCGCGCTGACCAGGCGCGCCGCCGATGCCGGGGTGGCCGACCGGGTCCGTGCCGTGCAGGGCGACGGCGAGTCGCTCGCGGGTCTGATCGAGCCGGCCAGCGCCGACCTCATCCTCTGCCACGCGATGCTCGAGGTGGTCGACGACCCGTCCGGGGTGGTCGCCGCGATAGCGTCCGCGCTGCGACCCGGTGGCGCGGTCAGCGTGCTGGTCGCCGGGCGGGCCGCGGCGGTGCTCGGCCGGGCCGTCAACGGTCAGCTGGGTCAGGCGTCCGCGCTGGCCACCGACGCGGACGGCCGGTCCGGGCCGCGGGACACGCTGCGCCGGCGCTACGACGTGGAGACCGCGGCGGCGCTGTTGCGCTCGGCGGGTCTCGAGGTTGAGCAGACCCATGGCGTACGCGTGCTCGCCGATCTGCTGCCCGCCGCGGTGGTCGAGGCGGACCCGCAGGCGCTGCTCGACCTGGAGCTGTCGCTGTCGGCCCGGCCGCCGTTCCGGGACATCGCGACCCAGCTCCACGTCTTCGCGCGGCACCCGTGACCCCCGACGACCACCTGCCCGGCGCCGCTTTTCAACCCCTCATTCCCGCGTACGGGACGGGCAGCCTCGCCGATCTGATGCCGAGCGTGTCGGCGGTGCTGGGGGTGCCCGGCGCCGATGACACGCTGGGACTGCGGGAGCGGCTGGACGGCGTCGACCGGGTCGCGGTGCTGCTCGTCGACGGGCTCGGGTCGTACCAGATGCCCTTGATGGCCCCGCACGCACCGGGACTGAACTCCCTCGCCGCACGCTCCCTCACCTCGGGTTTCCCGTCGACCACACCGGTCAGCCTGGTCACGCTGGGCACGGGGGCGGCGCCCGGGCGGCACGGGGTGCTGGGGTTCATGGCGCGGCTGCCGGACGGTCGGATCCTCAACCACATCCGCTGGGACGACGACCCGCCGCCGGCCGTCTGGCAGCCGGTGCCGACGTGTTTCGAGACGGCTGCGGCGGCCGGGGTGGCGGTCACGCAGGTCACCCGGCCGGAGTTCGAGGGCACCGGGCTGACCGTGTCGGCGTACCGGGGCGCGGCCTTCACGGGCGCCTCCGATCTCGCATCGCTCGCCGGCGGGATGCTCGGCGCCTTGCGCGCCGGACCGGGCATGGTGTTCGGATATCACCCGGACCTGGACAAGCACGGCCACAACAGCGGTGTCGGCTCGCCCGAGTGGGAGGCTGCCGCCCGGGACGTGGAGCGCCTGGTCGCGATGCTGGTGGACGGGCTGCCGCCGTCCGCGGCCCTGCTGATCACGGCCGACCACGGCCAGCTCAACGTGCCCGCCGACGCCCGCTTCGACGTCTCCGGTCTCGCCGGTGTCGACGCCTTCGCGGGCGAGCCGCGGGTGCGGTACCTGCACGTCACCCCGGGTGCGGTCGATGACGTGGTGGCGGACGCGCGGGCGATGTTCGGCTCGTCGGCCCGGGTGCTCACCCGCGCGGAGGCGATCGACACCGGGCTCTACGGTCCGGTGTCTGCGGTCAATCGCGAGCGCATCGGTGACGTGGTGATCATCTGCCTGGACCGGGTCGTCGCGCTGGCCACCGCGGTCGAGCCTCCGGTGATTTCCCGGATGGTCGCCTATCACGGCTCGGTGACCGCCGCGGAGATGACGGTTCCGCTCCTCAGCGCCGTCGGCGCCTCGGGCTGACCGTTTTGTCGGGGGCCGGGCTGACCGTTCTTGTCGAGGGCCGGGCTGGCCGTTTTTGTCGGGGGGTCCGGCTAGCCTCCTGACCATGGGACGCAGCCATGCCGTCGGGCCGGGACGCGACCCGCGGTTCGGGCCGGATGCCGACGACGCGGGCTGCACGATCCTGCACGCCGACATGGACTCATTCTTCGTCTCGGTCGAGGTGCGCAAGCGGCCCGAGCTGCGGGGGCGGCCGGTGGTGGTCGGCGGGGCGGGCCCGCGCGGGGTGGTCAGTTCGGCGAGCTACGAGGCCCGGGAGTACGGCGTACGCAGCGCTATGCCCGGAATGCGCGCCCGCGCCCTGTGCCCGCAGGCGATCTTCCTGCCGCCCGATTTCGCGGCATATGGAGAGGCGTCCCGCGCGGTGATGCAGATCTTCCGCGATGTCACGCCCCTGGTCGAGCCCTTGTCCCTGGACGAGGCGTTCCTCGACGTCGCCGGGGCGCAGCGCCTGCTCGGCCGGCCCGCGGTGATCGCCCGCGACATCCGCAGCCGCATCCTGGCCGAGGAGCGGCTGGTCTGCTCGATCGGCGTCGCGCCGAGCAAGTTCCTGGCCAAGCTCGGTTCCACCCGCGCCAAACCGGACGGCATGACCGTCGTCCCGGTCGGCCAGACGCTCGACTTCCTGCACCCGCTGCCGGTCGACGCGCTGTGGGGCGTGGGGGAGCGGGCCGCCGAGTCGCTGCGACGGCTGGGCCTGTCCACGGTCGGCGACGTGGCGCAGGCCCCGGTCAGCATGCTGCGCGGCGCGCTCGGCGAGGCGTCCGCCACCCACCTGCACGAGCTCTCCTGGGGGCGAGATCCACGCCGGGTCGAGCCCGAGCAGGCGGAGAAATCGATCGGCGCCGAGATGACCTTCGACATCGACGTCAGCGACCGTGAGCTGCTCAGGCGCAGCCTGCTCGGCCTCGCGGAAAAGGTCGGGGCGAGGCTGCGGGCGAGCGGGGTGGTGGGCCGGACGATCGCGCTCAAAGTGCGGCTGGCCGACTTCAAGACGGTCAACCGGTCCCGCACGGTGGCGGTGAACACCGATGTGGCACGTGAGATCTTCGAAATCTCCTGGGGATTGTTCACCGCGCTCGGTCCGGCCGACAAGATCAGGCTGATCGGCGTACGCGTGGAGAGCCTTGCCCCCGCAGCAACCACATCGCGGCAGCTCACGCTAGGTGAGCCGGAGCGCGGCTGGCGCGAGGCGGAGGCCGCGGCCGACGCCGTGGCTGCCCGATTCGGGCGATCTGTCGTCGGCTTGGGGAGCCTGATGGGGCGTCGCGATCTTCGCAGAACCGAAAATCACCCGCACTCGGCTGTCGTCCCGCTTTCCGACCCGCCGGGGCACTCGTAGACTTGGCCCAGGACGGCCGGTGGGCTGTCTAGTGTCAGCGGTGTCACACTGGTACATCCGCCACAGCGATGTAGCGGTCTGAATGGTTATATCAGTCACACTGGTTGTGTCGGTCAGACAGACCGGACCCGACCCCGGCCTCGGGGCCGGACTTGCGCCCGGGGAGGAAAGCCGTGCCGCTCTCTGAGCACGAGCAGCGGCTGTTCGATCAGATCGAGCGGTCGCTTGCCGAGGACCCTAAATTCGCCTCGGCTGTGCGGGCCAGCGACCCGCGTTTCCACGCTCGTCGCCGGTTGGTGATCGCCGCGTTCATGATCGTCGCCGGATTGGGCCTACTCGTCTACGGCACGGTTACCAGCGTGACGCTGCTCGGCGTGGCCGGCTTCGTCGTGATGCTGGGCTCCGCGGCCTTCGCCATGCACAGCCGTCGCAAGGGACAGAACACCGACCTGCACGCGGTCGGCGGCACAGCCACGCGCCGCACAGGCCGCCCGCGCAAGTCCGGCGGGCTGCTCGACAGGCTCGAGGAGCGGTGGAAGAACCGCCCCGAGGGTCACCGCTAGCAGGCGGACGGGCGATCAACGATGGCGGCCTCCGGCCGCCATCGCCGTTTCTGTGCCCGCCCCCTTCCCGGCAGGCTCCCGCCGTCAACCTGATCACGGGGCCTGTGGCGCGTCCGGCGTGGTGCTCGGGCTGAAGACGCGGCGCGGTGCGGTCACACGGCTTGTGGGGTGATTTCGCGGAGCGCGGCCTTGCTCCGCGACACTATCCACGATCAGCTGGTGCTCGCACACAATCTGCACAAGCGGCGCGCGATCTCTCCCCACTCCGCTGACACCCTCATCGGCATGACCGTCGCTTACCTCGACCACGCCGCCACCACGGAACCTGGCCGCCGCTACAAGCGCTCCCTGCTGGAAGCCCTTGACCTCCGCCCCGGCCTCACGGTCCTCGACGTCGGCTGCGGCCCCGGCACCGACCTCCCCGGCATGGTCGCCGCGGTCACCCACCCTCCTTCCCGCAGCGGCCGCGCTTCCGGTCCGGAGGCGCTTTGCTCTGAGCACATATATGCATCACCCTTGTCGGTGGGCAGGGTGATCGGTGTTGATCGTGATCCGGGAATGGCGGACGAGGCGCGGCGACGTTGTCCCAGCTCGGTGGAGATTCTGGTCGGCGATGCCCATGAGCTGCCACTCGACGATGCGTCGGTGGACCGGGCGCGGGTGGACCGGGTGCTGCAGCATCTCGCCGACCCGGAGCGTGCGCTGGCCGAGCTTCACCGGGTGGTCCGCCCCGGTGGCACCGTGGTGCTGGCCGACCCCGACTGGGACACCCTGGCGATCGCCGACCCCGACACGGCGACAAGTCGTGCCTACACGCGCTATGTGACCGGCCACGTCGTCCGCAACGCCACGATCGGCCGTGAACTGGCCCGGCTCCTGCACGCCGCCGGCTTCGCCGTGGTCGAGGTGGTCGCTGAATCCATCCTCTTCACCGACTACGCCGAGGCTGAGGCGATCCTCCGCATGCCCGATGTGGCCCGCCGTGGCTGGGAGTCCGGCGCCTTGGACCCGCACGCGAGCCGCGCCTGGCTGTCCCGCCTCGCCGCCGGCCCTTTTGTAGGCGGCTTCACCTTCTACACCGTGAAGGCGCACCGACCAGCCCCCTGACGACGCCGCGTTGCGTGTAGGTAGGCGTTGCGTATAGGTAAGCAGAGCAAAACGCACCCCGCCCAAGAAAGGCGAGGGGCCAGTCAGCTGTGAGCCGAGTGCGCATCGGCCGGAGCGCCGGCAGGGCCAGAGAGTGGGCGTTGCGCGGCCAGTGGCGTTGCGCGGCCAGTGGCGTTGCGCGGCCAGTGGCGTTGCGCGGCCGGAACACGGCGACGGCCCGCCCGCGGGTGCGGGTGGGCCGTCGGGCGTGATTATCAGCGGGCGACGTTGTCAGCGGGCGTGATTGTCAGCGGGTGCGCGTTGTGGGCGGGCGACGTTGCTCGCGGCGGGTTGTCAGGGGGCGAAGTTTGCCAGCTGGCGGGCTGTCAGCGGGCTCGTGACGCCAGGAGGCGGCGCGGGCTGAAGCGGACCAAGGACTCGCGGATGCGGCTGAAGAAACCCATCGCGACGGCTGAGGCGTCGCCCGTTGCCAGGCGCCAGCGCAGCATCACCGAAGGGGGCATCAGCGTGGCCACCAGGCGGGTGCGCCGGGTCGCCGAGCGGGACAAGCCCTTGCGTACGTGAGTGAGGGCCTCGGTCAGCTCGCCGCCCTGGAGGGGGCGCCGGGCGTAACGGGCCCGCTCCTCGGCGCGGCCCAGCAGGGTGGCCGACTCGGCGGGCTGGGATTCCAGCTCCGCCTCGCGGACCAGGCGCTGGGCGGTGACCCGTGGGGTTTCTGTCGGGTCGATCGGCACCCGGTAGTCGATCATCGTGTCGATGAGCTCGTCCCAGGCCGCGTGGGCGTCGGCCCTGGCCTGGGTGGTTTCCGTGGTCACCGTGATGTCCGTTGCGCCGGTGGCGGCGAGGGGTGTGACCGGCTGCAACTCTTTGACCGTGGCCGCGTGTCTGCGGCGGCGGGTCAGCGAGCGGCGCAGCGCGGGGACCAGGAGCAGGGCGATCAGCAGCGCGGCTATGCCGACGATCCAGAGGGCCGTCGTGGAGCCTCCGGAGGAGCCGGTGCCGCCACCGCCGGCCAGGGCGGGGTCGTCGAAGTTGCGGTCGGGGCGCTCCAGGTCGGTGGCGCCGCCGGACGAGGTCGCGTTGGGGGCCGTCGGAGTGGTCGAGGACGACTCCACCGGGTCGGGGGCGTCGACGTCGGGGGCCCAGGCGGAGCGGGTGGAGCCGACCACGCCGGACACCGGGGTGGCGTCGAACGGAACCCAGCCGAAGCCGTCGAAGTAGACCTCGGTCCACGCGTGGGCGTTGCGGTTGGTGATCGTCCACGTGTTGCCGTCGCGGTCGCCGCCGCGGGTGAAGCCGAACGCCACCCGGGCGGGGATGCCCGCTTGGCGGACCATCCAGGCCATCGCGGCCGCGTACTGCTGGCAGTAGCCGGCCTTGTTCTGCAGGAACGCGGCGATCTCGGAGCCCGACGTACCACTCGTAGTCTGCAGGTTGTAGGTGAACCCGTTGTCCCGCGAGAAGTGGTTGTAGATCGCCATGACCTTGTCGTAGTCGGTTTCCTTGCCCTTGATCAGGCCGGCGACCAACTGCTCGACGACCGCGTCCTTCGGTACGGTCGTGAGGGCCCGGAGGGTGTCGTCCGTGACCGGCTGCGATTCACGCAGCGCCTCCGGCCGGTAGTTGGCGCGGACGTAGTCGAACGAGTACTCCTTGTCGCGGGTGGTCGTGCGGGTGGAGAAGACGACCTGAGTGTTGGGGTCGAAGTTCCAGGCGGCGCCCAGTTCGTCGGTCGCCACCGGAGTGGAGTAGATCGGCGCGAACGCCATCGTCAGGTCGAGGATCTTCACCGAGGCCTTGTACTCGGCGAACTGCACGCCGGGCCGCCTGGTCTGGCGCGGGTCGGGCAGGCCGCGGGTGACCTGCTGGCCGGTCGGGGTGCGGTTGGCGAAGCCCTGCGCGTTCACCACGTCGGCCACGGCGAGGCGGAGGTAGAACGGGTCCTCCTCGTTCGTGGTCACCTGGATCATGTCCTTGGTCTCGCTCTGGGTGAGCGAGCCGCTGAGCGAGGAGAAGAGGTTGACCCGTCCGTTGCCGCCGCCACCGAAGCCGCTGCCGGCGCCGCCCGTGCCGACCTGGGTCAGGCGGGACAGCAGGCCGGTGGTGAGCCCGGGGACGACCAGCGGGAGCAGCACCGCCGCGGCAACGCCGACCGCGGCGAGCCGGCGACCGGCGGCCGCCAGCGGGGACGGCTCCCAGACGTCGACGTCGCGCCCGTCACCGGTGAAGCGGCGGCCGAAGCGGCGTACCCGATCGACGTTGTCCGCGACCAGGAGCCAGAGGAACCCGATCGCGCCCACGATGAACGGGACCGCCGGGACGCTGTCGACGAAGATGGCGACCGGCACCGAGTAGATGGCGAGCATCGGCAGGCCGGCCAGGGCGGGCTTGCGCATGCCGACGGTGAGCAGGTCGACCGCGATCGCGCAGCCGCCGACGCCGAGCACGGTGATGAACTGCAGCGCGTCCCGGTCGGGCACCGGCACCCCGTAGTTGCGGGTGTCCTCGCCGGCCTGGCCGAACAGCTGCCCGAAGTGCTCGAACGTGTCCGGTCCCGGGATCAGCCCGAGGATCTCGTCGCCGCTGGGGAACATCCAGGTCAGCACGAGCAGCAGGGTCAGCACCATGGCGAGCGCCTGGCCCCAGCCGGGGATGCGCAGCGTACGTGTGAGCACCGCCGCCCCCGCGACCAGCCCGACCGCGAGGATGCACTGCATCAGCCACACCCACGAATCGAAGATCACGGAGAGGGGGGCGGCGGCCAGCAGTGTGGCAGTGGCCGCGACCAGCCCGAGTCGCCTTCGCCCGGTCACCTCAGACTCCTGTCGTATGTCATCGCCGGCCGCCACCGCCGCCGGCCACCGTCTCGGCCATCGCCGCCCGCCATGCGAAGCCCTGCGAGCCTCGCGCCGCCGCCGGCCACAGGGCCGGCAGGGTGTCGCCGTGCGTCACCGACAGCGACCGCCAGCCGCTGCGGACCAGCGCCAGAGCCGCGGCCTGCTGGGCGCGGTCCGCCTCGGTCCGCTCGCCCTCGGGCAGGCTGACCCAGGTGGTGCTGTCGATCGCGAACCCGATGCAGGTGGCGCCGTTGCCGCGGAGCCCGCTGAGCACCTCGGCCTCGGCCACCGTCAGGTTGCCGAAGAGGCCGATCACCAGCCCGCCGTCGGACCGGCGGCGGACCTGCTCGACGAGCACCGAGATGTCGCCGTTCTGCGAGGTGGTCACGTCGGCCAGCGTGTCCAGGATGATCCCGTCGCCGGCCACCTCGGTCGCGTCCACGTCGAGGCCGGTGCCGGTGACCAGGCGCAACTTGTACCCCGCGTGGCGCAGGTGCACCGCGATGCTCGCCGCGGCGGACACCGCCCACTCGAAGCTGGCCGCCGGGCCCTCGCCGCGGTGGGCGTACACCCGGGTGTCGAGGACCACCGTGGCCCGGCTCTCCCAGGGCTGCTCCTCGCGGCGGACCATCAGCTCGCCGGTCCGCGCGGTGGACCGCCAGTGCACCCGGCGCAGGTCGTCGCCGCGCCGGTACTCCCGGGTCGCCGCGTCGTCCTCGCCGTGCACCGCGACCGAACGGGCGCGGCTCTCGCCGGTGCCCGCGTACTCCCCGGCGAGACGCACCGCCGGCAGCGCCACCACCTGGGGGATGACGGTCAGCCGGTCGACGCTGGGGAACGAGCGGTTCAGCTCGCACAGCCCGAACGGGTCGGTCAGCCGGATCACCAGCGGGCCGACCGGGTACCGGCCGCGCACGTCGGCCCGCACGGTGTAGGCCACCGAGCTGGCCTGGTGCGGCCCGAGCCGTTCCAGCACGACCCGCGGGCGCGAGCCGAGCGCGAACGGCAGCCTGTCCTCCAGCATCAGCGTGCCGGTGGGCAGCCGGGAGAGGTTCTGCAGCCGCAGGATCACCCGCGAGCTGGAGCCGACCGGGGTGCGGGCCGGTTCCAGCGACCTGGTGCAGGCGAGCTTGTAGCGGCTGCGTCCCACGTACGCCGCGGCCAGCAGCGGCAGCGCGGCCAGCAGGATCGCCACCCGCAGCAGGTCACGCTCGCCGAGGATGAACGCGGACAGCGCGGCCGCCGCGGCGGCGGCCAGGAACGACCGGCCGCGGGTGGTCAGGCCCTGCATGGCCTCCCGCATGGGTTACCGCCCCCGGGTGTCGTACGTGTTTCCTCGGTTGTCGCCGGCCTGGCGGGTGTCGTACGGCGACCGCGCCCGATCGTGCGGCAGCGGGAGCCGGTGAACGATCTCGGCCACGATGGCGTCCGTGGTGCGCCGGTTCAGCTGGGCGTCGGTCGTCGGGATGATGCGGTGCGCGAGCACCGGGACGGCCAGCGCCTGCAGGTCGTCCGGGAGGACGTAGTCACGGCCCTCGAGCGCTGCGACCGCCTTGGCGGTGCGCACCAGCTGGAGCGTCGACCGGGGAGACGCGCCGAGACGGATCTCGGGGGCCTCCCGGGTGGCCGTGACCAGGGCGATCGCGTACTGCTGGACGGCGTCCGCGGCGTGCACGGCACGAACCGTGGCGATCAGGCGGCGGACCATCGCCGCGTCGGCAACGGCGCGCAGGGCGTTCAGCGGGTCGACGGCGCCGTGCCCGCCGAGCATGGCGAGCTCGGCCCGCGGGTCCGGGTAGCCCATCGCGATCCGGGCGGTGAACCGGTCGCGTTGCGCCTCAGGCAGCGGGTACGTGCCCTCCATCTCGATCGGGTTCTGCGTCGCGATCACCATGAACGGCGGTTGCAGCTCGTACGTGGTGCCGTCGACGGTGACCTGCCGCTCCTCCATGCACTCCAGGAGGGCGGACTGGGTCTTCGGCGAGGCTCGGTTGATCTCGTCGCCGACGACCAGGTTGGCGAACACCGCGCCCGGCTTGAACTCGAAGTCGCGCTGCTCCTGGTTGTAGACGCTCACCCCGGTGACGTCGCTGGGCAGCAGGTCGGGCGTGAACTGGATCCGCCGGACCGAACAGTCGATGCTGCGGGCGAGCGCCTTCGCCAGCTTGGTCTTGCCGACGCCGGGCACATCCTCGATGAGCAGATGGCCCTCGGCCAGCATCACGGCGAGGGCGAGCCGCACGGTTGCGTGCTTGCCCTCGATGACGTGCTCGATGTTGGCCATGATGGCCTCGGTGGCGACGCGAAACTCGTCGAGCTGCATCGGTCCGCCGGGCTCATCCCAGGTGGGGGTTGTCACGGGCCTCCTCCATGTCGTCCTCGCCCTTCCTACGTGCGTACACCGAAAGGGCACCGAAGGTTCGCGGGCGGCCGGCGGTCCGTGGGCCTCCGGCGCTCGCCGCCCGTCTCCACAGGTTAGCCCGGTCACAGCAAAGCGCCGAGCCGGGCGCTGGACAGGATGCCAGGCCCGGTCAACCGGACGATCATCACGGTCGAGTAACGAATCAGACATCGATCTGGTTACCTAAGTCGATGTGGCGGAACGATCGCCCTCGAACTACTCGATCGGGGTTCCGACCATCACGAAGGCTCCACGAGAGCCGGCCGGGTCTCCGAAACAGGCCGAGGGGACCTGAATTGAAAAACCTGCATGCACCATCCAGCCGGCGGTGGCTGGCCTCCGCCGCGGGCGTGGTGTTACTCGCCGGCTTATTGCCTGCCACCGCGCAGGCGGCGCCGGCCGCCCCGGCACCCCAGCCGGCGGGATCGCCGTCGGAGCTGCCCAACTTCGACGCCCGTACGCTCGCTCCCGCCAAGCCCGGCACCTCCGCGGCCAAGCGCTCAGTCGCCGCGGCGAAGGCCGGGTCGCCCACCCGTGACCTGCGCGAGGCGCTCGGCATCCAGGGCGTCGTCGAGATCGATCAGGCGACCGGCACACCCCGCCAGGTCGCGAAGCTCGACGGCTTCCTGACCGCCGCCAGCAAGGCCGCTCCGGAGACGATCGCCCGCGACTACCTGGCCGCGCACAGCGACGTCTTCGGTCTCAGCGCGGCCGACCTCGCGGGGCTGAAGCTCCGCAAGGACTACGTCGACATCGAGGGCACCCGGCACCTGAGCTTCACGCAGAGCGTGGGCGGCGTCGAGGTCTTCGGCAACGGCGTCAAGGCACACATCGCCAAGGACGGCCGGCTCATCTCGGTCGACGGCTCGCCGCTGGCCGGCCTGCCCGCCTCGGCCGGCGCGGCCAAGCTCGACGCCGCGGCCGCCCGCAAGGCCGCCGTGCAGGACGTCTTCGGCGACTCGGCGGCGACCGTGAGCTCGGCCTCCGCGAAGGACGCGAAGTTCACCGACGGCGGCAACGCCCGCCAGGTCGTCTTCAACACCGCCTCGGGCCCGAAGCTGGCCTGGCAGGTGCTCACCATGGACGAGGGCTACCTCAGCGTGGTGGACGCCGCGGACAGCAAGGTGCTGTTCCGGCAGAGCATCGTGGCCCACGACCGGGCGCAGACCTGGGAGAACTACCCGGGTGCCCCATCCGGCGGCACGCAGCGCACGGTCAACCTGAACAAGTGGCTGCCGGTGGACGCCCCGAAGCTCGAGGGCAACGTCGCGCACGTCTACTCCGACGTCAACGACGACGACACCGCCCAGGCGACCGAAGAGGTCCTCCCGGCTGCCAAGCGCAGCTTCGAATTCCCCTTCGTGGACTTCACCAGCCAGGTCGGCGGCCGGTGCTCGGCGCAGTACAAGTGCTCCTGGAACCCGGCGGTGCCGAACTCCTGGCAGACGAACCGGGCGCAGAACGCGACGCAGATGTACTGGTTCCTCGGCAACTGGCACGACCACCTCGCCGCCGCCCCGATCGGGTTCACCCGCGCCGCCGGCAACTTCGAGGCGGTCGACGGCGACGCGGTCGTCGGCAACGCGATGGACGGCGCCAACACCGCCAACGGCCTGCCGGACGCCGACCACGACGACAACGCCAACATGGCGACGCCGCCGGACGGCACCTCGCCGCGCATGCAGATGTACCTGACCAAGCCGAGTGCGACGTTCATCGCGTCGAACACCGGTGACGAGGCGGACGTGGTGTACCACGAGTACACCCACGGTCTGTCCAACCGTCTGGTCGTGGACGCGACCGGTAACTCCACGCTGAACAGCCAGCAGGCCGGCGCCATGGGCGAGGCCTGGAGCGACTGGTACGCGATGGACTACCTGGCCTCGAAGGGCCTGCTCGCGGACACCGCCGCGGACGGCGAGCTCAAGGTCGGCGTCTACTGGGCCGCGGGCGGCTCGATCCGTACCGCCGCGACCGACTGCTCGCTGAACAGCACCGTCACCGCCTGTGCCGGCACCCCGGCCGCGGGCAAGGGCGGTTACACCTACGGCGACTACGGACGGGTTCGTCCCTCCGGCGTCCCCGAGGTGCACGCCGACGGTGAGATCTGGGCGCAGACTCTGTGGGACCTGCGCAAGGTCATCGGCAGCGCCAAGTCGCGCTCGCTGGTCACCCGGGCCATGGAGCTGGCTCCGTCGGACCCGACCTTCCTGGACATGCGCAACTCGATCCTCCAGGCGGATCTGGTCGTCAACGACGGCAAGCTGCAGAAGAAGATCTGGCAGGTCTTCGCCGACCGTGGCATGGGTTACTTCGCCGGCGCGCTGAACGCCGCCGACACGTCGCCGGCCGAGGACTTCTCGCTGCCGCCGAACCCGAACTCGCCGCGTGGCTCGCTCACCGGCACCGTCAGTGACCAGGACTCCGGCCGTCCCGCGGTGGGTGTCTCGGTTGCCTTCGGTGGGCACGCCTCCGGCTTCGCCGGTGACTACGCGGCCGTCACGGCGGCCAACGGGACGTACACGATCAGCGGGATCATCCCGGGCACGTACCCGAAGGTCTTCGCTCAGGGTGCGGGTTACGACCCGAACTCGGTCCCGTCGATCTCCATCCGGTCGGGCACCAACCGCAAGGACTGGGCGGTGCGCCGGGACTGGGCGGCGGCCAGCGGCGGCGCCACGGTCGTGTCGGCCACCGGCCCGGACTACACGTCCTTCGGCTGTGGCCCGATCGGCCTGATCGACCAGTCGCAGGGCTCCGGCTGGGGCTCGGACGTCGCGGCGAACGGTCAGAACCAGGTGATCAAGCTGCCCGCCGCGGTCAACATCGGCCAGCTGGTGATCAACCCGTCCGCCACCTGCGGCGACGACGCGAGCGCCGGCACCGGTGACTTCCGGGTGGAGACGTCCGCGGACGGCTCGGCCTGGACCGTCGCGGCGAGCGGCCGGTTCCCGCTGAACACGGTGACCCCGCAGATCGTCCCGGTCACCGCCGGCGGCACCGGGGTGGCGTACATCCGGTTCACGATGGTCAACTCGCAGGCGCAGGCGGCCGGGCTCTGCCCGGCCCCGATCAGCGGCTGCACGTTCCTGGACTCGACCGAGCTGGCGATCTACGGATCTCCGGCGGTCTAGCCACCGGTGATACCGGTCGCCGCCACCCGGCGGCGACCGGTATCATGCAACACATGGCCCGGTCGTTCCTGCTTCTTAGCCGGCCGTGCTGACCCGTCACTCCTGACGTCAGCGCGGCGCCCCCTCCTGCGAGAGGGGCTTTTTTGTGCCCTGAAACGACCCCGGCCCAGCTGACTTGAAGACGAGATGGTGACGATGAGCGACCCCGAGACCCCGCCGTTCCGCTACACCGCCGCGACCGCCGGCGAGATCGAGCCGCGCTGGCAGGCGTACTGGGCGGAGCACGAGACCTTCGCCGCGCCCAACCCGGTGGGCGACCTGGCCGACCCGGACCATCCACGGTCCGGCGCGCCGAAACTGCACGTGCAGGACATGTTCCCGTACCCGTCCGGCGCCGGCCTGCACGTCGGGCACCCGCTGGGCTACATCGGCACCGACTGCTACACCCGGTACAAGCGGATGGCCGGGTTCAACGTGCTGCACCCGATGGGCTTCGACGCGTTCGGGCTGCCCGCCGAGCAGTACGCGGTGCAGACCGGCACCCACCCGCGGACCACCACCGAGGCGAACATCGAGCGTTACCGGATCCAGCTGCGACGGCTGGGCCTGGCGTACGACAACCGCCGCTCGTTCGCCACCATCGACCCGGACTACTACCGCTGGACCCAGTGGATCTTCCTGCAGGTGTTCAACTCGTGGTTCGACCCGGACATCCGCAAGGCCCGGCCGATCGACGACCTGATCGCCGAGTTCGACGCGGGCGCCCGCGAGGTGCCCGGCGGCCGTGACTGGGCGGCGCTGTCCGCGGTGGAGCGTCGCGAGGTCGTCGACGGGTTCCGGCTGGCGTACGTCAGCCAGGCGCCGGTGAACTGGTGCCCGGGGCTGGGCACGGTGCTGGCCAACGAGGAGGTCACGCCGGACGGTCGCAGCGAGCGCGGCAACTACCCCGTCTTCCAGCGCAACCTGAAGCAGTGGATGATGCGGATCACCGCGTACGGTGACCGGCTGATCGAAGACCTGGAACTGATGGACTGGCCCGAGCCGGTCAAGCACATGCAGCGCAACTGGATCGGCCGCTCCCGGGGCGCCCACGTGGACTTCCCGGTCGGCGACTCCGTCATCACGGTGTTCACCACGCGCCCTGACACCCTGTTCGGGGCCACCTACATGGTGCTGGCGCCCGAGCACGAACTGGTCGAGCGGATCGCTCCGGCGGCCTGGCCGGACGGCACGAAGCCGGTGTGGACCGGTGGCCACGACACGCCCGCGGCGGCGGTGGCGGCCTACCGCGCCGCCGCGGCCGCCAAGACCGAGGAGGAGCGGACCGCCGACGGCAAGGTGAAGACCGGCGTCTTCACCGGCGCGTACGCGACCAACCCGGCCAACGGCGCCCGCGTCCCGGTGTTCATCGCCGACTACGTGCTGGCCGGCTACGGCACCGGCGCGATCATGGCGGTGCCCGGGCAGGACGAGCGCGACTGGGCGTTCGCCGAGGTCTTCGAGCTGCCGATCATCCGTACCGTGCAGGCGCCCGAGGGCTTCGTGGGCGCGTACACCGGGGATGGTCCTGCGGTCAACAGCGACTGGCTGGACGGCATGGGCGTGGCGGATGCCAAGGCCGCGATGATCTCCAAGCTGGAGGAGCAGGGCACCGGCCGCGGCGCCACCACCTGGCGGCTGCGCGACTGGCTGTTCAGCCGGCAGCGGTACTGGGGCGAGCCGTTCCCGATCGTGTACGACGAGACCGGCCTGCCGGTAGCGCTGCCCGATTCGATGCTGCCGGTCGAGCTGCCGGACGTGGACGACTTCTCCCCGCGTACGTTCGACCCGGACGACGCGGACAGCGAGCCGGAGACCCCGCTGTCCCGCAAGAAGGACTGGGTCGAGGTCGAACTGGACCTGGGCGACGGGCCGCGGATGTACACCCGGGAGACCAACACGATGCCGCAGTGGGCGGGCTCGTGCTGGTACGAGCTGCGCTACACCGACCCGCACAACCAGAAGGCGATCGCCGACCCGGAGAACGAGGCCTACTGGATGGGCCCGCAGAAGCCGGGCGACTGCGGCGGCGTCGACCTGTACGTGGGCGGCGTCGAACACGCGGTGCTGCACCTGCTGTACGCCCGCTTCTGGCACAAGGTGCTGTACGACCTGGGCCACGTGTCCTCGTTCGAGCCGTTCCGCAAGCTGTTCAACCAGGGCTACATCCAGGCGTACGCGTTCCGGGACGCCCGCGGCATGATCGTGGCCGCCGACGAGGTCACCGAGCGCGACGGCAAGTGGTACCACGGTGACCAGGAGGTCGTCCGCGAGTACGGCAAGATGGGCAAGGGCCTGAAGAACGTCGTCACCCCCGACGAGATGTGCGACGAGTACGGCGCGGACACCTTCCGGGTGTACGAGATGGCGATGGGCCCGCTGGACGCCTCCCGGCCGTGGGACACCCGTGCCGTGGTGGGCGCGCAGCGCTTCCTGCAGCGGGTGTGGCGCCTGGTGGTCGACGAGGAGACCGGCGCCGTCCGGGTGACCGACGGCGAACTGGACGCCAAGACCCGCCGGCTGCTGCACCGCACCATCGACGGGGTCCGCGCCGACCTGGAGGAACTGCGGGTCAACACGGCCATCGCGAAACTGATCGAGCTGACCAACGCGCTGACCCCGCAGACGGTGTCCACCCGCGAGGCCGTCGAGCCGCTGGTGCTGATGCTGGCCCCGTTCGCCCCGCACATGGCCGAGGAGCTGTGGGGCAAGCTGGGCCACCAGGGCACGCTGGCGTACACGGACTTCCCGGTGGCGGACCCGGTCCAGCTGAAGGCCGAGTCGATCACCTATCCGGTGCAGATCAACGGCAAGGTCCGCGGCCGGGTCGAGGTTCTGCCGGATGCGCCAGAGGATTCGGTACGCGAGGCAGCGCTGTCCGCGGTGTCCGAGGCACTGGCCGGCCGCGAGCCCAAAAAGGTGATCGTCGTGAAGGGCCGCCTGGTCAGCGTCGTCGTCTGACGGTTCGTGAAGTGGTAGGCAAATCGGGCATCCGCACGTCGGGTGCCCGATTTGCCTACCACTTCTGGGTTCACCCGATGATCGAGTAGTTGTCGGGGAGCGCGGTGCGGCCGGTCAGCGCCCGCAGCAGCAGCGGGCCGTCGCCCACGGCGACGGCCACCAGGGTCGCCTGCGAGACCGCCTCCGCCAGCGCCTCGAAACCGGGCGCGAACTCCACGCCGGCCGCTTCGGCCACGTCCTGACCGTGGACCACCAGCTCGAAGGTCCGCGTCGGCAGCCAGTCCCGCACCCGCATGCCGCCCGCCGCGGTGGTGACGATGTCGTCGTCCTTGACCGCGGCCAGCGCCTGCGTGGCCCGGCCGACGACCTCGTTGACCACAGCCGCCGGATCGCTCCCCAGTGATTTTCCCGCCTCGCGGGCGCCACGACCGGACTCGGCGTGGGCCTTCGCCACGACGTCGGGAGGCGTGACCCGGGCGAAGGCCCAGTACGCCTCGGACGATGGGATCTCGACCGTGCCGGTCCGGGCGGCGAGCACCTCGGGCACGTCGCGGAACTCCGTGACGACGTGACCGACCAGGTCGAGCAGGCTCCAGTCGCCCAGTGCGGGCGCGTGCCAGCGGTCGACCGGGACGTGCGAGATCAGATCGGCGAACGAGACGGCGACGGCCCGGTAGGCGTGACGGAAGTTCATCCGCCCACCCTGCCAGAGGCGGCGGCTAGGTCTCGCGGCCGCTTTGCTCTGAGCACATATAGGTATCGCGTCGGCGCCGTAGCGACGGTCCCGGCTCGTTGAGGCTCTGCTTACCTATACGCATCACCCTCCGGAGCAGCGGGGCCGCGTCGCCCAGATGGGCGGCAGTGGGCCGGCCAAGGCGGGGTCAGGCGGACGCAGCGAGGTCTGGCGCGGCCGGAGCGCGGCGGCGGGGTCTGGCGGGGCGGGGCGCGGCAGAGCGAGCGTGGCAGAGCGAGCGTGGCAGAGCGAGGCGCGGCACAGCGAGCGCGGCACAGCGAGCGCGGCACAGCGAGCGCGGCGCAGCGAGCGGGGCGGTCTGACGGCCCGACGGGTTGGGTGCGGCGTCCGGGCGGCCGGGCGGCCAGGGGCCTGGTGGGTCAGGCGGCGGCCGGAGCGGTGGCGGCGAGGGCGGCGTCGCGGCGGGCGGCGCGGCGCCAGCGGACGACGATCGTGGTGGTCAGGGTGAAGCCGATCAGGGCCGGGGCCAGGGACATCGGGTTCAGCTGGCCGGGGGCGGTCACGGCGGCACCGATCACCGCGTACGACACCGCGGACGGGATCGAGGCGAGGGTGGTGCCGAGCAGGTAGCGCTTGCGGCAGACGCTGGTCGTGCCGTAGGCGTAGCCGATCAGGCCGAACGGCGCGAGCGGGAGGAAACGCACCAGCAGCACCGCGGCCAGGCCGCGCTTGTTGAGCCAGCCGTCCAGGCGCTTCATCCGGCCGTCGGCCTTGGCGCCCAGCGCGCCCCGCCCGGCCCAGCGGCCGGCGTAGTAGGTGGCGGCCGCGGCGATCACGGCGGCGGCCAGCGCGGTCGCCGCGCCGGTGGTGGCACCCAGGAGGGCGCCGCAGGCCAGTGTGATGGCGGTGCGGGGGACCAGCACGGAGAGCAGCAGCCCGCCGATCACGGCGACGCCGACGGCCGCGGCGGGGCCGAAGGAGGCGATCTGGTCGGCGATGTCACGCAGCGGCAGCACCGACGCGGCGACGGCGAGGCCGGCGACCACGAGGCCGAGGACGCCGAAGCGGGCCAGGCGGCGCCGCCACGAGACCGGCGCCGGAGCGTCGGTAGCGGTTGCGGCCAGGGGAGACGCCTGAGGGCCGGCGACGGTTGCGGCCAGGGGAGACGCCTGAGGGCCGGCGACGGTTGCAGCCAGGGGAGAGGCAGCCTGAGGGTCCGCGGGGATGGTGATGGCCTGCGGGGCGATCAGGGTGTCAGTCATAAAGGCTTACCGCTCCTGTGTCGTCGGGCTGTTTCTGCTGGTCAGACGCTTGCTGCGGTGAGTCGCTCGGCTCTGAGCGCTTCGGCCCAGGTGTCGTCGACGGGGGCAAGACTATCCGCGCCGATCGCCCAACGCAGTAGCAGGTCGGCTATCGCTGGGTTGCGAGCCAAGGCCGGGCCGTGGCTGTAGGTGCCGAGGATCTTGCCGTGCCAGGCGCCCTCGGTCTGCCCGTCGTTGCCGATGCCGGCGGACACTCTGGCCAGCGGTGAGACGTCCGGCCCCAGGTGGGTACGCCCGCCGTGGTTCTCGAAACCGGTCAGGGCGGGCAGCCCGAGCCGCGGGTCGATCTCGCCGCGGAGCTCGCCGACGGCCCTCGTCTCGCCCCGGTCGGAGTCCAGGTCGAGCAGGCCCAGGCCGGCGAACTTGGCCCCCTTGGCGAAGAAAGAGTGCCCGAACAGTTGATAACCGGCACAGATCGCCAGAACCGCCGCGCCCTGGCCGACCGCCCGGTGCACGCCGCCGTCGGCGATCAGCCGCTGGGCCGCCAGGGCCTGCGGGCCGTCCTCGCCGCCACCGATCAGATAGATGTCGGCGGTGGCGGGCATCGGCTGGTCGGAGCGGACCTCGTAGGTCTGTGCGGGGATGCCGCGCAGGGCCGCACGGTGCGCCAGGATCAGCATGTTGCCGCGGTCGCCGTAGGTGGACAGGAGGTCCGGGTAGATCCAGACGATGCGCAGAACGCTCTCAGTTGACACGGTCCAGCTCCGCTCGGATGTCCTGGAAGGCGGTGTAGTTCGCGATCACCTCGAGGCGGCCGGGCGGGGACGCCTGGATCGCTTCGTCGAACGTCTTTACGTGGCGGAAGGGCACACCGTTCACCGTGAGACGGACCGCCAGGTCGTAGGCCCGGTCGCCGGTGATCAGCACGGGCCGGCCGTCACGCAGCGGTGAGAAGTCGACGTCGTACAGCCACGAGGTGTCGAGGCCGTCGGGGTCGCGGGCGTTGATGGAGAGCAGCGTGGGCGCCTGGTCGGCCATGTCGAAGGCCTCCAGCCAGCTGGCCGGGTTCTTGGCCAGCAGCAGGCGGATGTTGCGGCCGTCCCGGTCGACCTGCGCGTACCGCCCGGCGACCGAGCTGACCGAGGACAGCCGGGGCACGCCCTCGATGGCGCGGACGCCGAACTCGGCGGCGGTGGCCAGCGCGGCCGCCGCGTTGCCGAGGTTGACCCGGCCGGGGAGCTGCAGCTTGACCAGGTGCCAGTCGCCGTTGGGGTCGGTGACGCCCTCGTCCTCGACCACCCACTGGGCGCGCGGGCGGCGCAGCGGGCAGCCGGTGCACCACCACTCGCCCTCGCGCCGCTCGATCGGTGAGCCGCACTCGGGGCAGACCCAGGAGTCGTCGTGCCAGCGCTGGCCGGCGCTGAACCAGGTGACGTTGGGGCTCTGCGTGGCGGCCCAGACGACCATCGGATCGTCGGCGTTGGCGATGACCCGGATGTCGGGGTGGTCGACCAGCGCGGTCCGCCACATCTGCGCCATCATCGCCACCTCCTTTGCCCGGTCGAGCTGGTCGCGGCTGAGGTTGAGGAGCGCGACCGCGCGCGGGGTGGTCTCGTCGATCACCCGGGCCAGGTAGTGCTCGTCGACCTCGAGCACCGCGAACGGCGTGGCGCCGGCCTTGGCCAGCGCCGACGTGTGCCCGGTCGGCATGTTGGCGCCGAACGAGTTGGTCGCCACCGGGCCGAGCACGCCGAGCGCCGCGGCGGTGAGCCGCGTCGTGGTGGTCTTGCCGTTGGTGCCCGAGACCAACGCGATCGCGCGACCCGCGGCCAGGTTCTTCAGCAGGTCCGGATCGATCTTGAGTCCGATCCAGCCGCCGATCACCGAGCCGTCACCGCGGCCCGCGGCACGTGAGATCGCCGCGGCGGTGCGCGAGACGGAGCTCGCCACCTTCGCGCGCATGGGCATCTTCCCGTCCGTCACGGTGGCGACAGTACCCGAACCGGACAGACCGTCGATGCGCCCCGCCTCCGCCCGGAGAAAGTGGACATAGCGGCCTCCAAGATCATCGCAAAGTTTCTTAATTGTGTGGCGAGATTCACCCGTAACCTTCGACCCTGCGTAGTTGTGAAACTTCACTGCGCATTGGCATTTGTCTTGACCGTCGTCCAAACCGGACATCGGTTCCCGTGCCAATCACTCTCTGTGATCAGTGACCCTCCGCAACCGTGCGGAATTTCGGTTATCAAGGTCTGGCTGCCGGCAACCGCCTGCGGCTCGTGGAGATGCGGGTCAACGCCGAGCCCTGCCCCGACCGGTCACCACGACCCGAGTAATGGACGACCACAACAGGCAACGGGGGCAGGGACGGGGGAACCATTTCCGATCCTCGTCAAGGCCCGCCACTACCGGCGGTTACCTGAGGATCTTGGGGTGAAGCCGCACCACGCGGCCGGGCATCCTTCCCGCCCGAACCCGACAGCTAACTCCGCAGGCGTGCCGGAGGGATATCTCTACCGTGCACCAAAGCACCTCGAGCCGGCGCGGCAAGTTCCGCACCGGCAGCATCGCCCTGTCCCTGGGTCTCTGCCTCTGCGCCGGCCAGCTCGTGGCCACGCAGCCGGCGGCAGCGGCGACCACCCCGGTCGTCACCGCCTCCGCCGCGGCCACGCGGCCGCTGCCGAAGGTCACCCAGAGCGTCAGCGCGCGAACGATCGCGTACGGCAAGTCCGTGCGGATCACGTCCAAGTGGATCAACCCGGAGACGGGTAAGGCCGTCACCGGAAAGGTTCGCCTCCAGGCGTACCGCAACGGCTGGAAGACCTGGCAGACCGGCACCATCCGCTCCGACGGGTCGGTCACCTTCTACAGCAAGCCGCTCGCCTCGGTCACCTTCCGCACCGCCTACACCGGCGGTGGGAGTGTGCGGCCGGGCATCAGCAGCCGGGTGCTGATCACGGTCAAGGCCAGTGGGGCCAAGGTCGTGGCGGAGGCCTCGAAGCACAAGGGCGCGCTGTACAAGTACGGCGCAACGGGCCCGAGCCGCTTCGACTGCTCCGGCTTCACGCTCTACGTCTACCGCAAGACGACCGGGCGCAAGCTGCCGCACAAGGCCAACTCGCAGCAGAAGTACGGCAAGGCGGTCAGCAAGAGCAAGAAGCAGGTGGGCGATCTGATCGTCTACCGCTCCGGCTCGTACGGCTACCACGCCGCGATCTACGCCGGCAACGGCCGGATCTGGGACTCGCCGCACTCCGGCGCACGGGTCTCCAAGCGCAAGATGTTCGGCGGCAACTACGTGGTGCGTCGTCTGGTCTGATCCAGGCCGTCCTGGTGAGTAAGGCTGGTCTGATCCAGGCCGTCCTGGTGAGTAAGGCTGGTCTGATCCAGGCGCCTTAGTAAGTAAGGTGCGTCACGATCGCACCGATGGGGTGTGACCCGAGGTTCCGGGGTCACGCCCCATCGGCGTCTGAGAACCCCTCCACTCCGCTCCACCCCGACGCCCGGAATGGCTTTCGACGCTATTCCGGGCAACTTTTCGTGCCCGCCTGGGCGTCATGTCGGAAAGCGGACGGCATGATCGCCGGTTTCCCCTCCACTCGCGCTCCACGTCTCCCACCTGCACTTACGTCTGCGAATCCGTTTCAGGGACGGCGCGATTCCGGTTGCGGGTGGAGGGAAGTGGAGTAGAGTGGAGCGCAGTGGCAGGGGGGACCTGCCGGCCCGGAGTCGACACGGCGGACCGCGAACCGCCGGTTAGGGCGTAGGGGGGTTGGGCCGATGTTTCTCGGCACGCACACCCCTCGCCTCGACGACAAAGGCCGGCTGATTCTCCCGGCGAAGTTCCGGGAAGAGCTGGCGGGAGGTGTCGTGATCACCAAGGGGCAGGAGCGTTGCCTGTACGTGTTCCCGATGCCCGAGTTCCAGCGCATCGCGGGGCAGCTGCGCGAGCAGCCGGTCACGCACAAGGCCGCCCGGGCCTACAGCCGGGTGTTCTTCGCCAGCGCGCACGACGAGGTCCCCGACAAGCAGGGCCGGGTCACCATCCCGGGACACCTGCGGGAGTACGCGGCCCTCGACCGTGAGCTGGTGGTGATCGGGGCGAGCACGCGGGTGGAGATCTGGGACAAGCAGGCCTGGGAGCAGTACCTCTCGTCGAGCGAGGACGACTTCGCCGATATCGAGGAGGGGGTGCTGCCCGGAGGACTGTGACGGCGTGGCACGGACCAGCCAGGAAAGACGTCGCTGCCGCCGTACTGCGAGATCTCCAGCCGCTTGAGTTCCTGGCACCTCTTCCCCGGTGCCAGGCGCGACGCCCGCCGGCAGCGGGCACGAGCGGATGGGGATCTGGCGGTACGGATTCGACGTCCGGTCGGACCGGGTGACGCAGAGCCTGGGTGACTTGGGGGTCGACGTGGGGGAGCAACGTGGCACGCATGTGCCGGTGCTGCTCGAGCGATGTCTCGAGCTGCTGGCTCCCGCGCTCGCTCTGCCGGGCGCCGTGCATGTCGACTTCACGCTCGGTCTCGGTGGTCACGCCGAGGCAGTGCTCGAGCGTTTCCCGGACGCGGTCCTGATCGGGCTCGACCGGGATCCGGAGGCGCTCGCGCACAGCGGCCGCCGGCTGGCCCGGTTCGCCGATCGCACGCACCTGGTGCACGCGATCTACGACGAGCTGCCGTCGGTGCTGGCCGGGCTCGGTCGCCGGGTGTTCCACAGTGGCCTGTTCGACCTGGGTGTGTCGTCGCTGCAACTGGACGAGCCCGACCGGGGGTTCGCCTACGCGCAGGACGCGCCGCTGGACATGCGGATGGATCAGTCGAGGGGGATCACGGCCGAGGAGGTCGTGAACGGCTACCAGCCGGGTGACCTGGTCCGGGTGCTGCGGACGTACGGCGAGGAGAAGTTCGCCACGCGGATCGTCTCGGCGATCGTCAAGGAGCGGGGACGGGAGCGGATCACCTCCACGACCTTCCTCGCAGACCTGGTCAAAGAGGCTATCCCGGCTGCCGCACGGCGAACGGGTGGAAATCCCGCCAAAAGAACGTTTCAAGCACTACGTATTGAGGTAAATGGCGAACTCGCCGCGGTCGAGTCCGCGGTGCCGTCCGCTCTAGACCTTTTGGCGCCGAACGGGCGCCTTGTGGTGATGAGCTACCAATCGTTGGAGGACCGGATCGTCAAGCGCGCCATCGCCGCGAGGGCGCGCAGCACCGGGCCGGTCGACCTGCCGGTCGAACTGCCCGGGACCGGACCGAGCGTGCGGCTTCTGACGAAGGGGTCGGAGCCGCCGACCGAGGCGGAAGTGGCGGCGAACCCGCGAGCGGCCTCGGTGAGGCTGCGCGCGGTGGAGCGCGTCGAGCAGGACCAGGCATCAGGCCCCGGCCGCGACCGGGACCGGATGCCCGCACCACACGGGGGAAGAGGGCGGCGACGCCCGGGGGAACGCATTGAGGGGGAGGGGCCATGAGCGAGCGCACCTACGCGCCGCGGTCGGGGGGCCGGACCGCGGAGCAGGACGTAACGACCGGCGCGCGCCGGCACCAGGCGAAGGTGACCCGGACCGCGCAGGGGGCGCGTACCGAGGGCACCGCGGCGCTGCGGCTGGACACGGTGGAGCGGACGCGGATCCGGGAGGACAACCCGGCGCCGCGACTGCGGGTGGCACCGCCGGCGGCCATCCGGGCGCCGCGCGCACCGTTCATCGCGCTGGTCATCACGCTGGTGGTGGCCGGGGTGCTGGGCATTCTGCTGGTCAACACCAAGACCATGGAGAACTCGTTCGAGCTGAGCCGGCTCGAGGACGAGCAGCAGAACCTGGACAAGCGGCAGCAGCAGCTGGAGAACCAGCTCGCCGCCTACGAGAGCGCGGGCAACCTGGACGCGGCGGCCAAGCGGGCCGGCCTGGTGAAGGGCGAGCCGGCGTACATCACGCTGCCGGACGGCCAGATCCTCGGCGTCGCGGTCCCGGGTCAGGGCAAGCCGGCGGTGACGGCGCAGGATCCGGCCAGCGGTGGGGACACGGCGGCCGGCACTCCGGGCACCGGGCGGTAGGCCGCGATGCCGCCGAGAGATGACGAGCCACCGCGCCGGGGTCAGCAGCCCCGGCGCGGTGCGTCCCGTGACGTGCCGCCCGGCGACGAGGACGGCGGCCGGCGTGGCTTCGGCGGCATCGGCGAGGCCCGGGCGTACACGCCGCGCGGGCGTACCGTCGCCGAGCGCGACCAGCGCACCCGCTCGCCGCGCGCCGGACGTACCACCGACCCGTTCCGTCCCGCGCTTCAGCTGCTGGACGGCGGCAAGCAGAAGGAGCGCCGCGGCGCGCCGGCCGAGGAGCCGGAGGAGGAGAGGCCGTCCGCCCGGAAGGCAGCTCCGGCCAAAGCGGGCCCGGCCAAAGCGGGCCCGACCAAAGCAGGCCCGGCCAAAGCAGGCCCGGCCAAGGCAGCACCGGTCAAGGCGGCACCGAGCAGGGCCACCCCACCGCGCAAGGCCGCGAGCCGGGCCACGGCGGGCGCCGGGCGTACCCGTACCGAAGCCTCCGGTCGTGTCGGCAAGGACCGCAAGGTCGCCGTCGCACCCGCACCACGACGGACCGCGGGCGGACGGACCGCCAAGACCGCGCCGCCTCCACCACCGCGCCGGCCCACGGACCGGCGTCCCACGCCCGCCGCGCCCGCCGATCCACCCAAGCTGGCCAACAGCGCACGCCGCCTGCGGCTCGGCACCGTGCTCGCGCTCGCGCTGTTCGCCACCATCGGCGTGCGGCTGGTCGTGCTGCAGTCGGTGGAGTCGCCGGAGAGCCAGAAGCAGCTGGACGCCCAGCGCCGTGACCGGCTCACCACGGTGGTGCTCCCGGCGCCGCGCGGCAGCATCCTGGATCGCTCCGGCGCACCGCTCGCGCACAGTGTCGAGGCGCGCTACATCTACGCCGACCCGGAGATGGTGGAGGACCCGGCGAAGGCCGCGGCCCTGCTGTCCCCGCTGCTCGGCGTCGCGCCGTCCAAACTGCTCGCGCAGATGACCAAGAAGAAGCGGCCGGGCGGCGGCTCGGTCAATTTCGTCTACCTGGCCCGCGGCGTGGACGTGCCGGTGGCCGACAAGATCGCCGCGATGAACCTCAAGGGCATCCGCGAGGACCGCGACGAGCGCCGGGACGTGCCCGGCGCCGACCTGGCGGCCAATCTGATCGGCTTCACCGGCGAGGACCACACCGGGCTGGAGGGTCTCGAGGCGCGCTACGACGAACTGCTGCGCGGCACCGACGGCAAGCGGGTGTACGAGACCGGCCGGGGCGACCTGGACAAGGAGATCCCGGGCGGGTTCCACAAGCTCGTACCCGCGTCGCCGGGCACGTCGCTGCAGCTGACCATCGACCGCGACCTGCAGTTCCAGGTGCAGCAGATCCTGGCCGAGGAGATGGCCAAGAAGGACGCCACCATCGGTGGCGCCGTGGTGCTCGACGCGCGGACCGGCGAGGTGCTGGCCCAGGCGAGCTACCCGACGTACAACGCCGCCAAGCCGTTCGAGTCCAAGCCGGTCGACCGGGAGGACGTGGTCACCAGCGTGATCACCGACCCGGGCTCCACCCACAAGGCGTTCATCTTCGGCGCGGCACTGGAGGAGGGGATCATCACCCCCGACAGCGTCCAGGTCGTCGGCAAGGCCCTGCGGCGGGGCGGGTACCCGTTCGCGGACACGCACCCGCAGAAGAACGGCACCAAGATGACGATGGCGGGCCTGCTCGCCTACTCGTCGAACGTCGGCACCATCCTCATCGCCGACAAGCTCGGCAAGGAGAAGGTGTACGAGTACCAGCAGAAGTTCGGGCTGGGCCGGGCCACCGGCGAGGGCATGCCGGGCGAGGCGGAGGGCAAGCTGATCCCGCCGGACCAGTGGACCGGCTCGGCCACCGGGTCGATCCCGATCGGGCACAGCGTCGACGCCACCCTGCTGCAGATGGCCGCCGGGTACGCCGCGATCGCCAACGACGGCACCTACATCCAGCCGCACCTGATCAAGGCCACCATCCCGTTCGAGGGCCCGGTGGTGCCCGCCCCGGCCCCGGCCACCCGCCAGGTGCTGCGCCCGCAGGCGGCCGCCGATCTGCGGACGCTGATGGAGGCCGTGGTCGACAGCAAGGGCGGCACGGGTACGCGGGCGGCGGTCGAGGGCTGGCGGATCGCCGGCAAGACCGGCACCGGCAAGCGGCTGGTCGACGGTCAGTACACGAGCAAGAACGCGGGGTCGTTCATCGGCATGGCGCCGGCCGACAACCCGCGTTACGTGATCGCGGTCTCCGCCGACGTGCCGGTCGGCACCGGCGGCGACGTGGCCGCGCCGGCCTTCAGCGAGATGATGAAAAGGACGTTGCAGCACTACCGGGTGCCTCCGTCGGCGACGAAGCCGCCCAAGTTCAAGCTGTTCCCCTGACGCCGGGTAGGGTCTGACGCCGTGCCCGGCATTCCCCGCCCCCAGAGTGTCCCGCCGCACCGGCTGGCCGCGCTCGCGACCCTGCTCAAGGCCGATCTGACCGAACCGGTACAGCTGGTCGACGGTGAGGTCACGGGCATTACCCACGCCAGCGGTGAGGTGCGTCCCGGTGATCTCTACGCAGCGTTGCCGGGTGCTCGCCGGCACGGTGCGGAGTTCATCGGGCAGGCCGTCGCGGCGGGCGCCGTCGCGGTGCTGACCGACCCGGCGGGCCGGGACGCGGCGGTGGCCGCCGGGCTGCCCGGGCTGCCCGTGCTGGTCGTCGCCGACCCGCGCGCGGTGCTCGGCGAGGCCGCCTCGGCGATCTACGGCGACCCGACGTCACGGCTGACGATGATCGGCATCACCGGCACCGCGGGCAAGACGTCCACGGCGTACCTGATCGAGGCCGGCCTGCGCGCCGCCGGGCTGACCACCGGCCTGATCGGCACCGTCGAGACCCGGATCGGCGACCTGACCGTCGACAGTGTCCGGACCACGCCGGAGGCCACCGACCTGCACGCGCTGCTCGCCTCCGCGGTCGAGACGGGCGTCACCGCGGTGGTCATGGAGGTGTCCAGTCACGCGCTCGCCATGGGCCGGGTCGGCGGCGTGCGCTTCGAGGTCGGCGGCTGGACCAACTTCGGCCTGGATCATCTGGACTTCCACGCCGACGCCGACGACTACTTCGCGGCCAAGGCCAAGCTCTTCGACGGCCGCTGCCGGGTGGAGATCCTCAACGCCGACGACAACGCGCTGACCTCCCTGGTCAAGCCGGAAACCGTGACCTACTCGGCCGACGGCGCCGAGAGCGCGTCCTGGTGGGCGAGTGCGATCCGGCCCTCCGCGTACGGCCAGCGCTTCACCGCTCACGGCCCGTCCGGCCGGGTCGAGGCCGGGGTCGGCCTGCCCGGCCGGCACAACGTGGCCAACGCCCTGCTCGCCCTGGCCTCGCTGACCGCGGTCGGCGTCGACCCGGCCACCGCCGCCCGCGGCGTCGCCGCCTGCCCGGGCGTGCCCGGCCGGCTGGAGCAGGTGGCCGTCCCCGGCGAGGTTCTGGGCGTCGTCGACTACGCGCACAAGCCGGACGCGATCGTGGCCGTCCTGACCGCGCTGCGCGAACTGGCCACCGCCCGCGGCGGCCGGCTGGTCTGCGTGCTCGGCGCGGGCGGCGACCGGGACGCCGGCAAGCGGCCGGTGATGGGCGCGGCCGCCGCGCGCGGCGCCGATCTGGTGGTGGTGACCGACGACAACCCGCGCACCGAGGACCCGGCGGCGATCCGGGCCGCGGTCCGGGCCGGCGCGGAACAGGCCGGAACGGCGGCGAAGATCATCGAGGTGGCCGGGCGGCGGGCCGCGATCGACGAGGCGGTCCGGATGGCCGGCCCCGGCGACGTGGTGGCAGTGCTGGGCAAGGGACATGAACGTGGCCAGGAGGTGGGCGGCGAGGTGCTGCCGTTCGACGATCGGGTGGAGCTGACCGCGGCTTTGACGGGTGGTGGCGCGTGATCCGCACGACCCTGGGCGAGATCGCCGGCGTCGTCGGCGGCCGCCTCGTCAACGCCGCCCCGGAGACGGTGGTGGACGGGCCGGTCGAGTTCGACAACCGGCTGCCGCTGACCGGCGGGCTGTTCGTCGCCTTCGACGGCGAGAAGGTGGACGGGCACGGCTTCGCCGCCGCCGCGATCGCGGCCGGCGCGGCCGGTGTGCTCGGCACCAGGGACACCGGCGAGCCCGGCGTCGTGGTGACCGACCAGCTCGACGCGCTGGCCCGGCTGGCCCGGTTCTCGCTGGACCGGCTGCCCGACCTGACCGTGATCGGGCTGACCGGCTCCTCCGGCAAGACCACCACGAAGGACTACATCGGCCAGCTGCTGAGCCGGCTGGGCGAGACGGTCGCGCCGCCGGGGTCGCTGAACAACGAGCTCGGTCATCCGTACACGGCGTTGAAGGCGACCGCGAAGACCCGGTTCCTGGTGCTCGAGATGGGCGCCCGGGGCGTCGGGCACATCCGGCACCTGACCGAGGTGGCGCCGCCCCGGATCGGCCTGGTGCTGAACATCGGTGCCGCGCACGTGGGGGAGTTCGGCTCGCTGGAGCAGACCGCGCTGGCCAAGGGTGAGCTGGTCGAGGCGCTGCCCGCCGACGGGGTGGCGGTGCTCAACGCGGACGACGAGCTCGTTGCCGCGATGGCCGCGCGGACCGCCGCCCGCGTCGTGTTCTTCGGTGAGGCGGACATCACGGATCTGCGCGTGGACGATCGGGGCCGCGCGTCCTTCGAGCTCGCCGGCCATCCCGTGCGCCTGGGGGTGGCCGGGCGGCACCAGGTGGCCAACACCCTGGCCGCCGCCGCGGTGGCGATGGCCGCCGGGATGCCGGCCGCCGACGCCGCCGCCGCGCTGAGCGAGGTGCGCATCAAGTCGGTGCGCCGGATGGATGTCTTCGACCGGCCCGACGGCGTGACGGTCATCGACGACACGTACAACGCCAACCCGTCGTCCACCGCTGCCGCGTTGCGGTCGCTGGCCTCGATGGGTACGGGCCGCCGCACGGTGGCCGTGCTCGGTTACATGGCCGAGCTGGGCGATCAGGAGGTCGCCGGGCATCGCGAGGTCGGCCGGCTGGCCGCCGAGCTCGGTGTGGACCGGCTGATCGCGGTGAGCGAGCAGGCCCGCCCGATCCTGGACGGCGCCGCCGAGGTGCCGGGCTGGACCGGCCGGGCGGAGCTCGCCGCCGACCAACCAGCCGCGATCGCGCTGCTGAGCCCGGAAGAAGGCGACGTGGTTCTGGTCAAGGGTTCTCGTTACCGGACGTGGGACGTGGTGGACGCACTGCGGCCCGAGGGGGTTCGCCCGTGAGGGCAGTCATCGTCGCGGCCGCGGTCGCGTTCATCATCTCGCTGTTCGGCACCCCGATCGCGATCCGGGTGTTCACCGCGCTCAAGGCGGGACAGCCGATCCGGACCCTCGGACCGCAGAGCCACCAGGGCAAGCGGGGCACGCCGACGATGGGCGGCGTCGCCTTCATCGTGGCCACGGTGCTCTCCTACGTGGCCGGGCACCTGGCGCTGACCACGCTGCCCGAGCGGCAGATCGCGCAGGAGAAGCCGACCATGACCGCGCTGGTCCTGCTCGGCCTGTTCGTGTTCTGCGGTGCGATCGGCTTCCTGGACGACTTCCTCAAGGTCCGCCGGAAGCACTCCGGCGGCCTGAGCGCCAAGGGCAAGCTGTTCGGCCAGCTGATCGTCGGCGCCGGCTTCGGGGTGGCGGCGCTGTATGTGCCCAGCACCAACGGGCAGACGGTGGCCAGCGAGAGCATCTCCTTCATCCGGGACATCGACTTCCTGGACGTCGGCAAGGTCGGCTCGGTCATCGTGTTCGTCTTCGTGATCATGTCGATGTCCAACGGCGTGAACCTCACCGACGGACTGGACGGCCTGGCCACCGGCGCCTCGATCGCGGTGCTCGGGTCGTACGCGCTGATCGGTTTCTGGCAGTACCGGCACTGGTGCGGTGACACCGACTACGCACGGGCCGCCGCGAACTACTGCTACGAGGTGCGTGACCCGCTGGAGGTCACGATGATCGCCGCCGCGGCGGCCGCGGCATGCGTCGGCTTCCTGTGGTGGAACACCAACCCGGCCCGGATCTTCATGGGCGACACCGGCGCGCTCGGCCTGGGCGGCCTGATCGGCGGCCTGGCCATGGCCACCCGCACCACGCTGCTGTCGATCATCATCGGCGGGCTCTTCGTGATCGTCACGATGTCCGTGGTGATCCAGATCATCTCGTTCAAAACCACCGGCAAACGGGTGTTCCGGATGTCGCCGCTGCAGCACCACTTCGAGCTGGCCGGCTGGAGCGAGGTCAACATCGTGGTGCGGTTCTGGATCGTGGCCGGCATCTGCGTCGCCATCGGCCTGGGACTGTTCTACTCCGACTTCCTCGCGGTTATGGGATAGATCTGCGACACGCCCGGTATGTGAAGCCCTGTATCGGTCCGGCGCGACGATGATGACGGACATGGGGGAGGACCAGAAGAAGCCGTCGTTCAGCCGGCAGTACCTGCCGGCCGTCCACGGGATGCTGGCGCGGCCGCTGTCCTCGTACTACCTGCTGATCGCGAGCAGCGGCCTGCTGCTGCTGATCGGGCTCACCATGGTCTTCTCGGCGACCAGCGTGAAGGCGTACGCGGAACACGGTGACGCGTTCGGCGCGATCCGCAACCAGGCGGTCTTCGCCGCGCTCGGCCTGCTCGGGTTCTGGGTCTGCCAGCGGCTGCCGGCGCGCACCCTGCGCGCCCTCGGCCCGTGGATCCTCGGCCTGGCCATCGCCCTGCTGGCCCTGCTCGACCTGCTGGTGCTGCTCGAGTCGGTGGGCGCCGTGCACACCGCCAAGCTCGGCCCGTTCGAGGCCCGCCTGCTCTGGCTCTACATCGGCCCGATCGGCATCCAGCCCTCCGAGCTCGCCAAGCTGGGCGTGGTGCTGTGGGGCGCCGACATCATCGCGCGCAAGGGCGCCGCCCTGGGCCACTGGCGTGAACTGGCGATGCCGCTGTTCCCGCTGGTCGGCCTGCTCTTCGTCCTGGTCGGCTACAACGACCTGGGCACCATGCTGGTGCTGCTGGCGCTGATCGTCGGCCTGCTCTGGGCGGCCGGCGTACGCCTGCGGGTGTTCGCCGCGCTGGGCGTGCTCGGGCTCTCCGGCGTCGGCCTGCTGATCGCCGCCGCGTCCCGGGGCGCCGGCTCCGGCGAGGTGGGCGAGCAGAACTACCGGCTGGCCCGGCTCACCTCCTTCCTCAACCCGCCCGAGGACTGCTTCCAGGGCGCCTGCTACCAGCTGCTGCAGGGCCGGTCGGCGATCTACGAGGGCGGCTGGTTCGGCGTCGGGCTGGGCAAGAGCGCGCTCAAGTGGGACTGGCTGCCCGAGGCGGACAACGACTTCATCTTCGCGGTGGTCGCCGAGGAGCTCGGCGTGGTCGGCTGCGTGGTGATCCTGGCGCTGTTCTCGGTTCTCGCGTACACCGGCTTCCGGATCGCCCGCCGGGTCGACGACCCGTTCCGCCGGCTGGCCGCCACCGGCATCACCACCTGGCTGGTCGCCCAGGCCGTGATCAACATCGGCGGCGTGGTGGGCCTGCTGCCGATCACCGGCCTGCCGCTGCCGTTCATCTCCGCCGGTGGTAGCGCGCTGGTCGTCACGCTCGCCGCGATCGGCATGCTCGCCTCCTTCGCCCGCGCGGAACCGGACGCGGCCCGGGCCTTGAACGCCCGTCCGCCGTCGAGATGGGTCCGGCTAGTCTGGGCCCCGCTGCCGCCGCTACCCCCGCCGCGGCGGCCTCTTGCGAAGCAGGCACCCGCGAGGGCGGGGGGTGAGAGGAGGCGGTGATGGCATCGCTGCGGTCGGTGGTGGTCGCCGGAGGAGGCACCGGTGGTCACATCTACCCGCTGCTCGCCTTCGCCGACGCGCTGCGCCGGGCCTTCCCCCAGGTGCGGATCACCGCCCTCGGCGGGGAGAAGGGCATGGAGCGCGAGATCATCCCCGGCGCCGGGTACGACCTGCGCGTCATCCCCGTGCACCAGCTGCCCCGGTCGCTGAACATGAACCTGATCCGCACCCCGGACCGGATGTGGAAATCGGCGCACGCCGCCGGCCGGGTGATCGACGAGGTCCAGGCCGACGTGGTCGTCGGCTTCGGCGGTTACGTGTCCGTCCCCGCCTACCTGGCGGGCTGGCGCCGTGAGCTGCCGATGGTGATCCACGAGGTCAACGTGCCACCGGGCGTCGCCAACAAGCTCGGCATGAAGTTCACCAGAAATGTCGCCGTCGGTTTCCCGCACCAGCCCCAGCAGTCCGAGGCGTTGCGCGATGCTCGGGTGGTGGGTGTCCCGCTGCGTACCTCGATCGCCCGGATGGACCGTGCGGCGCTGCGCCCCCAGGCGCTGGCCCACTTCGGACTTCGGCCCGACCTGCCGGTGCTGTTCGTCTTCGGCGCGTCGCAGGGCGCCCGCTCGATCAACCTCGCGGTGTCCGGCGCGGCCAAGGCGCTGACCCACGCCGGCGTCCAGGTGCTGCACGTCCAGGGTGGGCGCAACGACCCGTTCGAGGTCCCGCCCGAGCTGCCGGCACCGTACGTGGTGGTGCCGTACCTCGCCGACATGCAGCTCGGTTATGCGGTGGCCGACCTGGTCATGTGCCGGGGCGGCGCGATCACGGTCGCCGAGACCACGGCGGTCGGTGCGCCGGCCGTCTACGTGCCGCTGCCGTGGGGCAACGGCGAGCAGAAACGCAACGCGCTGCCGGTGGTCGAGGCGGGCGGCGGGCTGATGGCGGAGGACGCGGAGCTGACCCCGGAGTGGGTCGAGCGTACGGTGATCCCGCTCGCGCGCGACCCGCAGCGGTTGCGTCAGATGAGCGCCGAGGCCGCCGCGTACGGGCGGCGGGACGGCGACGAGGCCTTGGTCGACTACGTGGTGGAAGCAGTGGCGAAGCGATGAGCAGGCCGATGAGTAGGGGAGTGACAGCGTGAACACGGCGGAGCTGACGCCGGCCGGCGAGTTGACCGCCGAGGACCTGGGCAGCGTGCACCTGATCGGCATCGGCGGCGTCGGCATGTGCGGGCTGGCGCGGCTGTTGCTGACTCGTGGCGTACCCGTCTCGGGCTCTGAACTGCGCGAGTGGCCCACCTTGGCCGCGCTTCGCGCTCTCGGCGGCACGGTGCACATGTCCCACGTCGAGTCCAACCTGGACGGTGTGGACACGGTCGTCTACTCGACCGCGATCCCGTACGACCACGTCGAGCTGGCCGAGGCTCGCCGGCGGGGGCTGCGCGTGCTGCACCGCTCCGAGGCGCTCGCCGCGGCGATGACCAACCGGCAGGCCATCGCGGTGGCCGGCACCCACGGCAAGACCACCACCACCTCGATCATGACGGTGATCCTGCAGCACGCCGGACAGGACCCGTCGTTCGTGATCGGCGGCGAGATCTCCGAGGCCGGGTCCAACGGCCACCATGGCACCGGCCCGCATTTCGTGGCCGAGGCCGACGAGAGCGACAAGTCGTTCCTGATCTACCGCCCGCACGTGGCGATCATCACCAACATCGAGGGCGACCACCTCAACAACTGGGGCGACCTCGACGGGCTGAAGGCCGGGTTCCTCGACTTCGCGCGGCTCACCGACGCGGACGGCTTCGTGGTCACGTGTGCCGACGACCCGGGGGTGCACGGGCTGATCGAGACGCTGCGCGCCGAGGGCAGGACCGTTTTCACGTACGGCGAGAGCGAGGCGGCCGACCTGCGGATCTCGCACGTCTCCTCGGCCACCGGCGGCGTGCGCTACCACGCGACGATGGGCGGGCAGTCGCTCGGCGAGATCAAGCTGGCGCTGCCCGGCACGCACATGGGGCTGAACAGCGCGGCGGCCGTCCTGACCGCCCTCAAGCTGGGCATCCCGCTGCCGTCGATCGTCGAGGCGCTGCGCTCCTTCCCGGGGGTCCGCCGCCGGTTCGAGCGCAAGGGCATCGCCGCCGGCGTCCGGGTCTACGACGAGTACGCGTACCACCCGACCTCGGTGAAGGCGGCGTTGCGCACGCTGCGCGAGGTGGCCGGTGACGGGCGGCTGATCGTGGTGTTCCAGCCGTACCGCGTCTACCGCACCCGCGACCTGCAGGCCGAGCTGGCCGAGGGGCTGGCGCTGGCCGACGAGGTGATCTGCATGGAGGTGTTCGGGCCGGGCGAGACCCGGCAGCCGGGCGAGGGCGGCGTCGCGCTGACCGCGGCGATCGACCTGCCCGCCGCGCACAAGGTCTTCGTGCCGTCCTGGGAGGACGTGCCGGCCGAGGTGCTCAGGCGCAGCCGGCCCGGCGACGTGGTGGTGACGATGGGCGCGCCGCCGATCTCGCTGATGGGCGACGAGCTGCTGGCCGCCTTGACGGACGCGCCGGACGCCGGCGCGCCGGACGGGAACTGATCGCATGATGGCCGGCGGGGGCGGGCGGAACTGGCGGCTGGTCCGGGCGGACACCGACGCGGTGCCGTCCTCGGTGCGCCGGTTCATGGCCCGCGCCCGGCAGCGCCGGCTCCAGGCGGCGCTGCCCTGGGCGGTCGGTCTGGGCGTGCTGCTGGTGATCGGCGGCCTGCTCTACATGGTGTACGCGACCCCGGTGCTGGGCGTCCGCGAGGTGCGGGTGGTCGGCGCCGACACGCTGAGCACCGCCCAGGTCGAGCAGGCGGCGGCGGTCACGATGCGCGAGCCGCTGGCCCGGATGGACCTGGACGCGATCCGGGACCGGGTGCAGAGCCTGCCGGCCGTCGATCACGCCGTGGTGTCCCGCAGCTGGCCGGCGGCCGTGGTGGTCGAGGTGGTCGAGCGGACCCCGGTCGCCGCGGTCCGCGCGGGCAAGCAGTTCACGCTGGTCGACGGCGAGGGCGTGCCGTTCCGGACGGTCGAGCGGAAGCCTTCGGGCATCCCGCTCGCCGCGCTGGCGGCACCTGGCCCGGACAACGTGGAGACGAAGGCGATGCTGACTGTGCTCGGCTCGCTCAGCGAGGAGCTGCGTGACCAACTGCTGCAGATCTCGGTGCCGGCGCCGGCGCGGATCGAGCTCTCGCTCCGCAAGGACCGGACGGTGATCTGGGGCGACGATTCGGAGAGCGAGACGAAGGCGCAGGTCTCGACTGCTCTGCTGAAGAAGAAGGGCGACACGATCGACGTGAGCGCCCCGGCAGTCGTGACGATCCGGTAACCCACGGGACTAATCGGACACACGCGCATAAACGGAGCTTTACGGCGGAGGTTACGGCTTCATCGGAATTCCGCCACGTAAGCGGTCCCCGACACGCCGCGAGGGTCCTTGGTTTGAGCAGTGACGGCTGCTTACGTAGCGACCAGAGGTTCGATGGTTGACATAAAAGTAAGCCTCTAGTAGAGGGTGAGGGTTTCCTCGCCCTCCCTTGTACGGCTGCGGCAGACGAAGTGCGGTCCGACGACAATACGGATCCGCAAGGGGCCTTCCCCTGCCGCCAACCCTGGAAGGGAAGGCAGAGCCCGATGACTCCTCCACACAACTACCTAGCCGTCATCAAGGTGGTCGGCATCGGTGGCGGCGGCGTCAATGCCGTGAACCGCATGATCGAGGTCGGGCTCAAGGGCGTCGAGTTCATCGCGATCAACACCGACGCGCAGGCGCTGCTGATGAGTGACGCCGACGTCAAGCTCGACGTCGGCCGTGAGCTGACCCGCGGCCTCGGCGCCGGCGCGCAGCCCGAGGTCGGCAAGAACGCCGCCGAGGACCACCGCGACGAGATCGAAGAGGTCCTCAAGGGCGCCGACATGGTCTTCGTGACCTGCGGCGAGGGCGGCGGCACCGGCACCGGCGGCGCTCCCGTCGTGGCGCAGATAGCCCGTAAACTTGGTGCGCTCACCATCGGCGTGGTCACCCGGCCGTTCTCGTTCGAGGGCAAGCGCCGCCAGGTGCAGGCCGAGTCCGGCATAGATGAGCTGCGCAACCAGTGCGACACGCTGATCGTGATCCCGAACGACCGGCTGCTCGCGCTCGGCGACCGCGGGATCAGCATGATGGACGCGTTCCGGCAGGCCGACCAGGTGCTGCTGTCCGGCGTCCAGGGCATCACCGACCTGATCACCACGCCGGGTCTGATCAACCTGGACTTCGCCGACGTGAAGAGCGTGATGTCCGGCGCGGGCAGCGCCCTCATGGGCATCGGCTCGGCGCGCGGCGACAACCGCGCGGTCGAGGCCGCCGAGAAGGCGATCTCCAGCCCGCTGCTGGAGCAGAGCATGGACGGCGCCCGTGGCGTGCTGCTCTCCATCGCCGGCGGGTCCGACCTCGGCCTGTTCGAGATCAACGACGCGGCGCAGCTGGTCACCGACGCGGCCCACCCGGACGCCAACATCATCTTCGGCGCGGTCATCGACGACGCGCTCGGCGACGAGGTGCGGGTCACCGTGATCGCGGCGGGCTTCGACGGGGGCACGCCCTCGTACAAGCCGGTCGAGACCACTCGGAAGGTGCCGCAGCCGAGCTCGCCGCCGGCGGTCACGCCGACCTCGCCGATCCCGGTGCCCTCGACGCCGCCCGCGGCCACCACGCCGCCGCCGCGCCGGGTCCTCTTCGACGATGTGGACGTGCCGGACTTCTTGAAGAACGGCTCCTAAATGCTTGTGTCCGAAGGCTCCGGGTTCTCCGTGCGGTCCGGAGGACCAGGCATCGGTGGCTAGCACCGACAGGCGCGCGCAGCTTGCCGGCAACCTCGGTGAGGTGCGGGAGCGGATAGCGCGCGCCTGCTCGGCGGCCGGCCGGTCGGTGGACGAGGTCACCCTGGTGGCCATCACCAAGACCTATCCGGCCAGTGACGTGGTGCTCCTGACCTCGCTGGGTGTCACGGACGTCGGCGAGAACAAGGATCAAGACGCAGGACCAAAAGCTGCTGAGGTACGCGCGGCCGGCGCCACGCCGCGCTGGCACTTCGTCGGGCAGCTGCAGCGCAACAAGGCCCGCTCCGTGGTCCGATACGCCGATGTCGTGGAGTCCGTGGACTCGGTCCGGCTCGCCGCGGCGCTGGCCAAAGCGGCCGCTGACCTGCGGGAAGAGCCGCTCGACGTGCTGATCCAGGCCAGCTTGGACGATTCGCCCGGGCGCGGGGGAGCGCACGGCGATGCACTGTGGGAGGTCGTCGACGCGGTGGCCTCGGCGCCGTCCCTGCGACTCGGCGGGTTGATGGCGGTGGCGCCGATCGGTATTTCTCCGGACGTGGCGTTCTCTTCGTTGCGGGAGCTTTCCGGGCGACTCGTCGCTCAGCACCCCTCCGCTTCCGCGGTCTCCGCGGGCATGAGCGGGGACCTGGAAGAGGCGATCCGGCACGGAGCGACACACGTACGGATCGGCACTTCTTTGCTCGGGATGCGAAACAGCCTGCGGTAGCCTTGCGGCGGGCAGCAAACTACATAGGTGTTGTTTACGCGTGACCGGCCATTCCTGGGGGAATACAGCCGGTCACGCCCGGACAGCGCAGCGCATGTGCGTCAGGCGCGTGCAAGGGGGGAAGCGGCCCGGGCTTGGGGGTGCGGGCCGCACAGTGGAATCGAGGTGGGGGCAATGGACGGTCGGTTCGGCGCCGAGCGGGACGAGGTGACAGCGTGAGTGCTCTGCGCAAGGCGGGTGTATGGCTCGGTCTCGTCGAGGAGGACGACGATCGCGCGTACGACGACCGCAGCTACCGCGAGACCAGTGGTTACCGCGAGCGTGAGCGCGACCGGGACTCCGGTTACCGGTACGCCGACGAGTTCGCCGACGAGGACGAAGAGGTCGAGGAGCCCGCGCCGATCCAGCGCACCCGCACCGCCGAGCGCGGCCGGGGCAACAGCGGCCGGCTTCAACGCGCCGTCGCCGAGCTCGAGGAAGAGGAGCGGGCCGCGGCCGAGCGTGACGACCACGCCGAGCGGGCCACTGTTCGTCCCATCACACGCTCCAGCACCAGCAGTGACAACTCGCACGCGGAGCGCTACCCGACGCGGGACAATCTGGCACTCGCGCCTCAGGTGCAGGTTCACCAGCGGATCGCCGAGGAAGACCAGCGCTACCAGATCACCACGCTGCACCCGACGACCTACCGGGAAGCGCGGACGATCGGTGAGCACTTCCGCGACGGCGTACCGGTGATCATCAACCTCACCGAGATGGACGAGAGTGACGCCCGCCGGCTGGTCGACTTCGCCGCCGGACTCGCGTTCGGCCTGCGCGGTACGATCGAGCGCGTGACCAACCGGGTTTTCCTGCTCTCACCGGCGAATGTCCAGGTCACCGCAGAGGACAAGGCCAAGATCGCTGAGGGCGGTTTCTTCACCCAGAGCTGACCCGAACGAGGGAAACCACCCACGTGCTGTCGATCCTGTTCCAGGTTCTCTATCTACTGACTTACGTCTTCTTTCTGACTCTGCTGGCGCGCTTCGTCCTGGGTGCGGTGCTGCAGTACGGGCGCCGATGGCAGCCCGGGCGGGGCGCGTCGGCCGTAATGGAGTCGGTGTGGAGCGTCACTGATCCGCCCCTCAAGGCGTTGAGGCGTGTGATCCCACCGCTTCGAATTGGTAACGTGAGCGTGGACCTGGCGTCCCTGGTCCTGCTGGTTATCCTGTTCGTGCTTTTGAACTTCGTGTTAGCGCGCCTCATCATGACCTTCAGCGTCTAGATGGGCCCGCCCCACGCGGCCGCAACTGACCCGAGGAGTTTCGATGCCGCTGACCCCGGCCGACGTGCACAACGTCGCCTTCAAGAAGCCTCCGATCGGCAAGCGGGGGTATGACGAGGAGGAGGTCGACGCCTTCCTGGACGAGGTCGAGCGCGAACTCGCCCGTCTGATCGAGGAGAACAACGAGCTGCGCGCCCAGGTGGAGCGCGGCGGTCGGGGTGGCGCTCCAGCCGTCCCGGGTGCCGACCCCCGCATGGCCGCCGAGCTCAACGACATGAAGGCCCAGTTGGACCGCATCCAGCGGGACAAGGCCGCAGCTGAGCAGGCCGCACGGCAGATGCAGGCCGAGCTCGACCAGGTGCGCGCGCAGGGCCCCGTCGGCGCCGGTTCCACCTCTTCCGGCGGCGGCGACGGCGAGCAGCAGGCACTGCGGGTGCTCATGATGGCCCAGCGCACCGCCGACGACCACGTGTCCGACGCCCGGCGCGAGGCCGACAAGCTGCTGTCCGACGCCCGGTCCAAGGCCGAGGAGGTCACCCGCGAGGCACGCGCCAAGGCGGATGCCCTCGAGCGGGACGCCCGCCAGCGCCACCAGGAAGCCATGGGCGGCCTCGACGCGAAGCGCTCCGCGCTGCAGAAGCACATCGAGGAGCTCAAGCAGTTCGAGCGGGAGTACCGCACCCGGCTCAAGGCGTACCTGGAGAGCCAGCTGCGTGACCTCGACGGACGCGGGCAGGGCCTGGAGGCCGAGATCGCCCGTGCCGACGCGGGTCGTGCGGTCGGCGGTTCCGGTGGCCTCGCCGCCGCGGGCCTCGCCGGCTCGTACGGCGGCAGCCGCGCCAACTCCATCGAATCCGGCCGCTGACAGTCCGTCGTCGGCCGGCTGCACCTCGACGAGGATGAGCCATGATCGTTGTGACCCTGCTGCTCATCCTCGTCGCGGTGACGCTGCTTGTCCTAGGCCTGGCGGACGGGTCGAGCTCGATGCTCATCGGCTCGATCGTGGCCAGCCTGCTCGCCGCGGTCGCCCTGGTCATCGGCGCCCGCCGCGCGGCCACGCTCCGCCGCGCCGCGCAAGGCGTACCTGAGTCCCCCGAGGCCGACCCGTTCCTGGCCGGGCCGCCCAGCGAGTTCGCCACCGCCGGGGCACGCACCTCCACCGGGCCCGCCGGCACCCACACCGCGCAGGGTGCCCGCGCCGCCCAGGGCGCCCGCGCCGCCGACCGGGCCCGCCGTCCCGGCTCGCCGTCCGGCGACTTCCCGCCCTCCGACGAGTCGCTGTCCTCGGGCGACCTCTTGTCTTCCGCCGAGGGTGACCGCCGTTCCGCCGCCGGAGGCTTCCCGCCTGCCGCCGAGGGTGACCGCCGCCCCGGCGAGTACCGCTCCACCGCCGTGGACGACTTCCCGCCGCCGCCCCCGCCCGCCGGTGCCGTGGCCGGTGACTTCCCGCCGCCGCCCGGACCGGTCGCCGACTACGCCCCGATCGGCCGCGAGGACTTCCTGCCCCCGCCGCCCGGCTCGTCCGAGTCCCGCGCCGACGACTTCCCGCCCCCGCCGCCTCCCGCCGCCGGCGTGGCAGACGAGTACGCGCCGCCGCCTGCCGCTGTGGCGGACGAGCACGCGCCGCCGCCGGCCGCTTCCGTGGCCGATCAGTATGCGCCGCCGCACGCGGCCCGCGCGGGTCGTTCCCGTCGCGACGGGGATTCCGATTTCTCCGCGTCTGACCCGATCTTGGACGACGAGGACGACGACCTTCTCGAACCCGAGCCCGGCGACCGCTCTTCCCGTGACGCTTCCGCCGGCTCTTCCCGTGACGCTTCCGCCGGCTCTGCCCGTGACGCCTCCAGCGGCTTCGGGGGCGGCGCGACCCGCGAGGGTTCCGGCTCCGCCCGTGATGCTTCCGCCGACTTCGGGTCGGTCCCGGGCTCGTCCGGCGAGCCCGGCGCCGGCCGTGATCGCTTCACCACCGAGCCCGATTTCGACCGCGCCTCCTCGGTGATCGGCTCGACCCGCTCGGATTCCCGCCCGGAGTCGTGGCGCACCGACCCGACGCTCACCGACCCCGGCACCCGCAAGGCGGAGTCGTTCGACGACGAGCCGCTGCTGCTGGACGAGCCCGCCCCAGACCGGGCCGACACTTCGGGCCCGTCCACTGCCGACCCTTCCGCTCCAGGCTCGACCACTTCCGGCTCGTTCGCCTCCGGCCTGTCCGCAGCCGGCTCTTCCGGTCCAGGGTCGTCCGGTCCGGGCCTCTCGGGTCCGGGCTCGGCCTCGGGCTCCTCGGGTCTGGGCTCCTCGGGTCTGGGCTCCTCGGGTCTGGGCTCCTCGGGTCTGGGCTCCTCGGGTCTGGGCTCCTCGGGTCTGGGCTCCTCGGGTCTGGGCTCCTCGGGTCTGGACTCCTCGGGTCCGGGCTCCTCGGGTCCGGGCTCCTCGGGTCCGGGCTCCTCGGGTCCGGGTTCGTCGGCCGACGGCTTCGCGGAGGCGGACGACGAGGAGGAGTTCGCCGAGGCGGACGAGGACGATCCCGCCGACGAGCCGCTGCCGCAGGCTGTCCACCCCAGCGACGCGGTCCAGGTCGCACGGATGGACGCCGAGGTCCTGGTCGTGGACGGACGCCCGCGCTACCACCTGTCAGACTGCCCCCACCTGGTCGGCCGTTTGACCGAAGGCCTCCCGGTGAGCGAAGCCGTCGAACTCGGCTTCAACCCGTGCGGCCTGTGCCGCCCGGTCGACCGCCTGGTCGCTCGTTCCAACCAGCTCTGACCCCCGCGCGTCGCCCGGATCCGGCGGCCCTGGACGCGCAGTCCGAGCCATTAACACCCGGCCCGCATCAGTCCGAGCCGGTGACACCCGGCCCGCGGCAGCCGGATGTCCGCCTGGACCTACCGCCGTCAGCGATCGTGGTAGGTGAGAGCGGCATCGGCAGCCTGGATGCCGCCTTGCTCCACCACCCGGAGTGGTAGTGGTAGGCAGAAGCGGCATCGGCCGCGCGCATACCGCCGTGAGCTACCACTGCCCTGGGCCTGAGCGGCGGCAGAGAGCGTGAGACGCGGCCGCGCCGGCCTGGCAGCCCGCGTCGCGCCGGCCCGGCAATCCGTGCCGCGTCGTCGCGCCGGCCGGGAGTCCGCGTCGCGTCGTCGCGCCGGCCGGCAGTCCGCGTCGCGCCGGCCGGCAGTCCGCGTCGCGCCGGCCGGCAGTCCGCGTCGCGCCGGCCGGCAGTCCGCGTCGCGCCGGCCTGGCAGCCCGCGTCGCGCCGGCCCGGCAACCCATGCCGCGCCGCCGCGCCGGCAACCCGCCTCGACCTCACGCGGGCCGCGCGCGAGGCGTAGACGATCTTGGTTGGGCTGTCACGCAATGTCGCGGCGTGACCCCGGTGCGCTTGCGGTGACAAAGATCGAGACAATGGGGCGTGGCGAAGCGGCGGACCCCGGCGAGGAGCGCCCCTGACGCGGGCGTGACCGTCGCCGTGCGGGTCCGTCCGGGCGCCGCCCGCACCGCTGTCGGTGGCCGCTACGACGGACCGCACGGGCCCGCCCTGGTCGTCGCCGTGAACGCCCCGCCCGTCGACGGCAAGGCGACCGAGGCGGTCCGGCGGGCGCTCGCGGCGGCGTTCGGGGTCCGGCCGGCGGCGGTCGCGCTCAAGCTCGGCGCCACCAGCCGGGACAAGGTCTTCACGGTCGACGCCGAGCCCGGCGCGGTCGCCGCCCTGCTTCGAGAACTGCGAACGTGAGCGGGAACCTGGATCAGGCCCTGCTGATCGGCGCGGCGGTGCTGCTGGTCGCCGTGGCCGCGGTGCGCGTGTCGACCCGGCTGGGGTTGCCCAGTCTGCTGCTCTACCTGCTGATCGGGATGCTGATCGGGGAGTCGGGCCTCGGGATCAAGTTCGACGACGCGGAGCTCACCCGTACCCTCGGATTTTGCGCCCTGATCATGATCATCGCCGAGGGTGGGCTGACCGCCCGCTGGACCACCCTCAAGCCTGTGCTGGGGTTGTCGGCCGTGCTGGCGACGGTCGGGGTGGCGGTCAGCATCGCGGTGGTCGGGCTCGCCGTGCACCTCGTTCTGGGGCTGGGCTGGCAGCTGAGCCTGCTCTACGGCGCGGTGCTGTCGTCGACGGACGCCGCGGCCGTGTTCGCGACGTTGCGGCGGCTGCGGCTGCCTCCGCGGCTGGTGGCGACGCTGGAGGCCGAGTCGGGCATGAACGACGCCCCGGTGGTCCTGCTGGTGGTGCTGCTGTCCACCGCGGGACCGATGCCGCACCCCTGGTGGCATGAGCTGGTCATCGTGCTCTACGAGCTGGCCGCGGGGGGCGCGCTGGGCTGGCTGGTGGCGGTGGTGGGGCGCTGGTTGCTTCGCAACGCCGCGCTGCCCTCGTCGGGGCTCTATCCGATCGCGGCGGTCGGGCTCATGTTCCTCGCGTACGCCTCGGGCGCTGTCATGCACGCCAGTGGTTTCCTGGCGGTCTACGTGGCGGGGGTGGTGCTCGGGAACGCGCGGCTGCCGCATCGCCGGTCGATCCTCGGGTTCGCCGACGGGCTGGCCTGGGTGGCCCAGATCGGGCTGTTCGTGCTGCTGGGCCTGCTGGTGTCGCCGAGCCGGCTGGCCGGTGCGCTGGTCCCGGCGCTGGTGGTGGGCGTGGCGCTGGTGCTGCTGGCCAGGCCGCTGTCGGTGGTGGTGTCGGCGGTGCTGGCCCGGCCGGTGCGCGGGCCGCGGCGGCCGGAGATGCGGATCGGCTGGCGGGGGAGTGCCTTCCTGTCCTGGGCGGGCTTGCGCGGCGCGGTGCCGATCGTGCTCGCCACGATTCCGCTCTCCCTGGGTACGCCGGGCGCGGACGGCCTGTTCGACGCCGTCTTCGTGCTCGTGATCATCTTCACGCTGCTGCAGGCCGGCACGCTGGCGCCGGCGGCACGCCTGCTGGGGGTGACCGCGCCGGGCGAGGCGACCGAGCTGCACGTGGAGACGGCGCCGCTGGAGAGGATGAACGCGGACCTGCTCCAGGTGGACATTCCGCCCGGGTCGCGGCTGGCGGGGGTGCACATCGACGAGTTGCGGCTGCCGGTTGGCGCGGCGATCACGCTGGTGGTGCGGGACGGCGCCGGTTTCGTGCCGGGGCCGGACACCCGGCTGCGGTCGGGCGACGCGCTGCTGATCGTGGCCACCGCCGATGCCCGGGACGTGGCCGAGCGCCGGCTCCGGGCGGTGAGCCGCCGGGGGAGGCTGGCCCGCTGGTTCGGCGAAAAGGGCGACGAGCCGCGCGCGTGAACCGGACAACGTCGGGTATCCGACCTGTGACCAGGGCGTTTCGCCCCGGTTGACGGGGCGGTGCCGGTGCGCCGTGTTGTCGCTGGTCTTCACGTTCCGTATCGTTGCCAGCCTCCGGTGTGTGCGACCCTGGTCGCCGCGCCGTTTTGGTACGTAGGGGGCAGAGATTCCGCGCCGGGTGCGCGGCCGAGGGAGTAGCCATGGCCAAGGCAACCGAGACGAAGTCGGCCTCGACCAAGCGGACGCGCAGCGCGGCGGAGACCAAGAAGATCAACACCGCGTTGGTCGAGCGTCGCGACGAGCTGCAGGCCGAGTACGACCAGACGCTCACCGAGATCGCCGAGCTGCAGCGTGACCGCCTCGACGACTCGGCCGGCGACGACACCGCCGACACCGGCACGAAGACCTTCGAGCGTGAGCAGGAGATCACTCTGGCGAACAATCTGCTGGAGCGGATCACTCAGGTGGAACGCGCCATCGACCGCCTCGGCGAGGGGAACTACGGTTGGTGCGAGAAATGCGGTAACGCCATCCCGGTCGAGCGGCTGGCGGCGTTCCCGTCCGCGACCCTGTGCGTGTCCTGCAAGCAGCTGGAGGAGCGACGCTGAACGCCGATGAGGCCACGGTGACCGAGCCGGTCGCTGCCAGGCGGTCCCCGGGCCGGGTGCTGCTCGTGCTCGGTGTCGTCGCCGTCCTCGCCGTGATCATCGATCAGGTGGTCAAGGAGATCTCGACCAACGAGCTCGTCGAGGGCGAGCCGGTCCGCGTCCTGGGCGGACTGATCTACCTGTCCCTGCTGCGCAACAGCGGCGCCGCGTTCAGCCTGGGCAGCAACTTCACCTGGGTCTTCCCGCTGGTGACGGTCGCCGTGGTGACGTGGATCGGGTTCATGGCACGTCGGCTGCGCTCGGTGCCCTGGGCGCTGGCGCTGGGTCTGGTGCTCGGCGGCGCGCTGGGTAACCTGATCGACCGGCTGTTCCGCGCCCCGAGTTTCATGCACGGCCACGTGGTCGACATGGTCAGCCTCTTCGGACCGTACGCGGAGTATTTCGCGGTCTTCAACGTCGCCGACGCCTGCCTGAGCGTCGGTGTGGTGCTCGCCGTGCTCCTCGAGCTCACCGGCCGCCAGCGCGACGGCACCCGAACCCCTGCGAAAGCGAATAAGAAAGCACCGTGACCACCAGATCCCTCCCCGTGCCGGACGGCCTCGACGGCATGCGCCTCGACCAGGCTGTCTCCCGGCTCTTCGGCCTGTCCCGCACCGCCGCCGCGACCCTGGTCGAGGCGGGTGACGCGATGGTCGACGGCGTGCCGCGCCCGAAATCCGACAAGGTCTCCGCCGGCGCCTGGCTGGAGGTCACGCTGCCGGCGCCGGTGGCCGCCCCGTCGATCGTGGCCACGCCGGTGCACGGCCTCAAGATCGTCTACAGCGACGACGACTTCGTCGTGGTGGACAAGCCGGTCGGTGTGGCCGCGCATGCCAGCCCGGGCTGGACCGGCCCGACTGTGATCGGCGGCCTGGCGGCGATGGGACAGAACGTCGCGACCAGCGGCGCGGCCGAGCGCCAGGGTGTGGTGCACCGGCTCGACGTCGGCACCACCGGGCTGATGGTGGTGGCCAAGAGCGAGGTGGCCTACTCCGCCCTGAAGCGTGCCTTCAAGGAGCGCGAGGTGGACAAGCGCTACCACGCCGTGGTGCAAGGCCACCTCGACCCGCTGCGGGGCACCATCGACGCGCCGATCGACCGGCACCCGACCGCCGACTACCGGTTCGCGGTGATGAACTCCGGCAAGCCCAGCGTCACTCACTACGACACGCACGAGGCGTTCCGCTCGGCGAGCCTGATCGACGTGCAGCTGGAGACCGGCCGGACCCACCAGATCCGGGTGCACTTCTCGGCCATGCGGCACCCGTGCGTGGGCGACGTCACCTACGGCGCCGATCCGGCGCTGGCCACCCGGCTGGGCCTGACCCGGCAGTGGCTGCACGCCAAGGAGCTCGCCTTCGTGCATCCGCGCACTCAAGATGAAGTGCGTTTCGTGTCGGACTACCCTGATGATCTGGAGCACGCGCTCACGTTGCTCCGAGAGGCGAACTGACCACCAGTTGAGGCCCGATCCCGGGGATCACCCAAGTGCGAGGTGAGGTCCAGAGTGTGGCTGACATTGATCGAGAAATGTCCGCATACCGGCGTTGTATGTGGGCGTTTCTCGGGCGCTGTCAGGCGCGCTCTGGACCTCTCCGTAGCCCTGGGTGATCCCCGGGATCGGGCCTAGGGGTGGCCCGATGGCCGCGGCCGGTCAGCGCATCGCGACCGGCTTCGCTCTGGCCTCGGCCGCTTCGCTGCTGATGATCATCATGTGGACGGCGGACCGCAACGATCCGCCGGAGACGGCCGCGCCACCGTCGCCGGACGTGGTCCGGGTCGGGGTGGTCGAGGGCCAGTCCGTGCCGGGTTATCTGGACAGCAGCCGCGGCGAGCTCGCGTCCCTGCCGGCCGCCGGGCCGACCTGGGCCCTGGTGTCGCTCTCCGGCTATGTGCCGCCGGGCGAGCTGCCGTCGGTGCTCAGTGGCAGCGCCGTGGCCCAGGTGTACGCCCGGGCGCCGATCGGGCACGCCAGGGCCGGCGTGGTGCGGATCCCGGCGTACCGCGTGCCGGACGATGTGGTCGCCGGGATGCTGGCCACGGCCGGCGCGCGGGATCAGGAACGGGCCGACTACGGCCGTCTCAGCCGCGACCTGGACGGGGCGGGAAACGACCAGACACGGCTGCGCCGGGCGTACGCGAGGGCAGCCGACACCGCCGCGGCCGAAGCCCACGCCTATCGGGCGCGCTGTGCCTGCGTCTTCGCCGCGGTGGTGCACGCCGACCCGGCCGCCCTGCGGGGCATCGCCGGCCGGGCCGAGGTGCGGGCCGTCGACCCGGCGCCCGAAGTGCGCCGTTTGGACCGGGTGGAGTTCCGTCCACCCCTGCCTGAGCAGCCAGATTCGCCACGCACGGCGATCACCCCGGCACCCGGCGGCACTTCGATGGTTGCTACTGCAACCCCGACGCCAGTACCCTCGTCGCTCGGGGCCACTGTGATATCTGCCTCACCCCAGCAGCCCGCTGCCCCCTCGGCGGGATCCGGCTCTTCTTCCCCGGATTCGGAGGAGCACCCTGCCGTACCCGCCGCACCAGCCCCGACCTCCCCACCCGGCGCTCCGGCGCGCTCGGCGGGCGAACCCGGCGGGGGGTCCACGCGTTAGAAACCTCGTCGGCCGAGCATCCGATGGGCCGCCCGGCGGTCAGGGACGGGCCGCTGGGGAGTGGCCCGAACGGGGTTCGGCTCCGTAGCCTGTTGCGTGGCGGCCACGCCCGCCGGCCAGAGGAAACGCCAGAGGAACCATCGAGCTACGCAGGGAGGACGAGCCGTGGACGGGACCGAGACCGGCTGGGGCCGGCCTGCGGACTCCGGGCGCCGCTGGCGGGGCCTGCTGGACCGGGCACGGCACGGCTCCCGGACTCATGAGGAGCAGGAGGAGCCGGCGCCCGAGCCGCAGCCGCCCGAGCCGCGACGCCCGGCGACGCCCTCCCAGCCGCTGCCGATGCGCCCACTGGACCGCCGGTCCTGGCTGCCCGAGACGGCCCGCCCCGAGGCGCCCGCCCAGCAGAACGGCTACGAGGCCCTGCAGAACGGCTACGACGCCCAGCCCAACGGTTACGACGCCCAGTCCAACGGCTATGACGCCCAGCCCAACGGCTATGACGCCCAGCCCAACGGCTTTGACGCCCAGGGCAACGGCCACGACCAGAACGGGTATGAGCCGCCCGCCCGCGCGGCGGCCTATCCGCTCGACCGCCGCCCGGTGAACCCCCTCGACCGGCGCACCCCGGCCCGCCCGGCCCGCCCGGCGCCCCCGCCGGCCGAGCCGCGGCCGATGAACCCGCTGGACCAGCGGCCGATGAACCCGCTGGAGCAGCGCCCGGCCAACCCGCTGGAGCCGCGCCGGTCCCGCATCGCCGAGGGCTTCCACGGCCGCGCCGAGGCCGCGCCCGCTCCGGCGCCGGCGCAGCCGCACAGCTACTTCAACCCGGGCCCGTCCCCGGCCGTGCCGCCGACCGCCCCGCCGCAGGCCTACCGCGGCGCGGTCACCGTTCCCCAGCCGGCGCCCCCGCTCGCACCGCCCCCGATGGCCTCGCCGGTCGCCCCGGCCTCCCCGGCGCCGGCCCGGATCGAGTGGCGGCAGGCGGCGCCCGCGCAGGAGTCCGACCGCGCGGTGTCGATCCTGCGCCGCAAGGTCGGCACGCCACGGGTGCTGGCCTTCGCGAACCCGAAGGGCGGCGTACACAAGACCACCGCGACCGTGCTGGCGGCCGCGACCATCGGCAGTGTCCGCGGACGCGGCGTCCTGGCCTGGGACGACAACGAGCTGCGCGGGACGCTCGGCCTGCGCGCCGGCAGCGCCCGGCACGCCCGGACCATCCGGCACCTGCTGCACGATCTCCTCCAGATCGAGAACATGCACGGCGACGCTCTCCTCCAGGAGCTTGACGGGTACCTGCGGCACGCGTCGGACGGTTCGTACGACGTGCTGGCCGGCGAGGAGAATCCGCGCTTCGCCCAGCGGCTCGATCAGCACACCGTGCGCCGGGTGATGGACCTGCTGCGCCGCACCCACGACGTGATCTGCGTGGACACCGGCAACAACGTGGAGAGCGTCAACTGGCAGACCGTCATGCGGGCGGCCGACCAGCTGGTGGTGACCACGGTCCCGCGCGAGGACGCCGCGTTCACCGCGGACTGGATGCTCGACCTGCTCGACGAGACCGGTCAGGGTGATCTGGTCGCCAACGCGGTGACGTTGATCTCCTGCCCGTCGGCGGGCAAGGCCCCGCTGCTGGACGATCTGGTCAAGCATTTCGGCACCCGGACCAGGGCCGTCGCGGTGGTGCCCTACGACCCGTCTCTCGAGGTCGGGTCGTCGATCGAGTACGCCGATCTGCAGCCGGAGACGCGCGCCGCGTGGATCAAGGCGGCGTCGATGATGATCGAGCCGTTCGCCGAATAAGGGCGCGCCCGTCCGTCGGTCGCGGGGTGATCGGGTCTAGGCTCGGGATCGCGAAAATCGGCGGCGAGAGGGGCTTCGGGTGTCTGACTCCTTCGTGCACCTGCACGTGCACACCGAGTACTCGATGCTCGACGGAGCCGCCCGGATCAAGGAGCTTCTCGCCGAGGCGAGCCGGCTCGGCATGCCGGCCGCGGCGATCACCGACCACGGCAACATGCACGGGGCGTACGACTTCTACAAGCAGGCGACGGCCGCCGGGATCACGCCGGTCATCGGCGTCGAGGCGTACGTGGCGCCGGAGTCCCGCTTCAACAAGACCCGGATCAAGTGGGGCCGTCCCGAGCAGAAGAGCGACGACATCTCCGGCAGCGGCGCCTACACGCACATGACGATGTGGGCGCGCAACGCGGTCGGGCTGAAGAACCTGTTCCGGCTCAACTCGCGCGGCTCGATGGAGGGCCAGCTCGGCAAGTACCCGCGGATGGACTTCGACGTCATCGCGGAGCACGCCGAGGGCATCATGGGCACCACCGGCTGCCCGTCCGGCGCCGTGCAGACCCGGCTGCGGCTGGGCCAGTTCGACGAGGCGCTGAAATCCGCGGCGATGTACCAGGAGGCGCTCGGGAAGGAGAACTACTTCCTCGAGATCATGGACCACGGGCTGTCGATCGAGAAACGGGTCCGTGACGGCCTGCTGGAGATCGGGCAGAAACTCGGGATCCCGCCGCTGGTCACCAATGACTCGCACTACGTCTACGAGGAGCAGGCGGCGGCGCACGACGTGCTGCTCTGCGTGCAGACCGGCAGCAACGTGGCCGACCCCAACCGGTTCCGCTTCGACGGCAACGGCTACTTCGTCAAGTCGGCCGACCAGATGCGCGCGGTGGACTCGTCGGAGGCCTGGCAGGAGGGCTGCCGCACCACGCTGCTGGTGGCCGAGCGGGTCGACACCGAGGGCATGTTCACGTTCAAGAACCTGATGCCCCGGTTCCCGGTGCCGGACGGCTTCACCGAGGAGGAGTTCTTCCGCCACGAGGCGTTCGAGGGACTCAAGCGCCGGTTCCCCGACGGCATCCCGGAGACCCACGTCAAGCAGGCGGAGTACGAGCTCGGGATCATCATCCAGATGGGCTTCCCGTCCTACTTCCTGGTGGTCGCCGACTTCATCCAGTGGGCGAAGAAGCAGGGCATCGCGGTCGGTCCCGGCCGTGGGTCGGCGGCCGGCTCGCTGGTCGCGTACGCGATGGGAATCACCGACCTCGATCCTCTGCCGCACGGCCTGATCTTCGAGCGGTTCCTCAACCCCGAGCGCGTGTCCATGCCGGATGTCGACATCGACTTCGACGAGCGCCGGCGCGGCGAGGTCATCCGGTACGTCACCGACCGCTGGGGCGAGGACAAGGTCGCCCAGATCGCCACCTTCGGCACGATCAAGGCCAAGGCCGCGATCAAGGACTCGTCGCGGGTGCTCGGTTTTCCGTTCGCGGTGGGCGACCGGATCACCAAGGCGCTGCCGCCGGATGTCATGGGCAAGGGCATCCCGCTGGCCGGCATCTTCGACAAGGACCACAAGCGGTACGGCGAGGCCGGCGAGATCCGCACGCTCTACGACACCGACCCGGACGTCAAGAAGGTCATCGACACCGCGCGGGGCATCGAGGGCCTGATCCGGCAGACCGGCGTGCACGCGGCCGGCGTGATCATGAGCGCCGAGCCGATCATCGATCACATCCCGCTGATGCGCCGCGCCTCGGACGGCGTGATCATCACGCAGTTCGACTACCCGACCTGCGAGACGCTCGGCCTGCTGAAGATGGACTTCCTGGGCCTGCGCAACCTGACGATCATGACGGACGCGCTGAAGAACATCGAGCTCAACCACGGCAAGTCCGTCGACCTGCTGGCGTTGCCGCTGGACGACCAGGCCACCTACGACCTGCTCGCGCGTGGCGACACGCTCGGCGTCTTCCAGCTCGACGGCGGGCCGATGCGCTCGCTGCTGCGGCTGATGAAACCGGACAACTTCGAGGACATCTCCGCGGTGCTGGCGCTCTACCGGCCCGGCCCGATGGGCGCCAACTCGCACACCAACTACGCGCTGCGCAAGAACAAGCAGCAGGAGATCACCGGCATCCACCCCGAGCTGGAGAAACCGCTCGAGGAGATCCTCGGCCCGACCTACGGGCTGATCGTCTACCAGGAGCAGGTGCAGCGCGCCGCGCAGATCCTGGCCGGGTACTCGCTGGGCAACGCCGACCTTCTCCGCCGGGCGATGGGCAAGAAGAAGAAAGAGGTCCTGGACAAGGAGTACATCCCGTTCCGGGACGGCATGAAGGACAACGGCTACTCCGAGGAGGCCGTCAAGGCGATCTGGGACGTCCTGGTCCCGTTCGCCGACTACGCGTTCAACAAGGCGCACACCGCCGGGTACGGCCTGGTCTCCTACTGGACCGGCTGGCTCAAGGCGAACTACCCGGCCGAGTACATGGGCGGGCTGCTGACGAGTGTCGGCGACGACAAGGACAAGATGGCGATGTACCTGGCCGAGTGCCGGCGCATGGGCATCCAGGTCCTGCCGCCGGACGTCAACGAGTCGTCCGGCCCGTTCACCCCGGTCGGCAAGAACATCCGCTTCGGCCTGGCCGCGGTCCGCAACGTCGGTCACAACGTGGTGGACGCGATCGCCCGGTGCCGGAACGAGAAGGGTCGCTACACCGACTTCTACGACTTCCTGTCCAAGGTGGACGCCGTCGCCTGCAACAAGAAGACGATTGAATCCCTGATCAAGGCCGGCGCCTTCGACTCGATGGGCCACTCCCGCAAGGCGCTGCTCGCCGTGCACGCCGAGTCGATCGACGCGTACGCGGATGTGAAGAAGAACGAGGCGGCCGGGCAGTTCGACCTGTTCGGCGCGTTCGGCGACACCGAGGGGGGCAGCGCGGCCACGGTCGCGATGCCGCCGATCGGCGACGGCGAGTGGGACAAGCGGGACAAGCTGGCCTTCGAGCGGGAGATGCTCGGCCTCTACGTCTCCGACCACCCGCTGGCCGGCCTGGAGCAGATGCTCAGCAACTCGGCCGACGCCACCATCGCCTCGCTCAACGAGGAGGGCTCGATCCCGGACGGCCAGATCGTCACGCTGGCCGGCATCCTCACCGGCGTGCAACGGCGGATCACCAAGCAGGGCCGGCCGTGGGCGTCGGCCACCCTGGAGGACCTGGCCGGTGGCGTGGAGGCGCTGTTCTTCCCGAACACGTACGAGGTGATCGGCCAGTACATCGCCGAGGACGCCATCGTGATCGTCAAGGGCCGGGTGGACCGCCGCGACGACACCCCGCGCATCATGGCGATGGACATGTCCCTGCCGGACGTCACGCACAACCCGGACACCAAGCCGGTCACCCTGACCATGCCGATCACCCGGTGCACCCCGCCGCTGGTCAGCGAACTCAAGGAGATCCTGGTCGCGCACCCGGGCACCTGCGAGGTGCACGTCAACCTGGTGAACGGCAGCCGGACCACGGTCATGCGGCTGGGCGGCTTCAAGGTGGCGCCCACCCCGGCGCTACGTGCCGACCTGAAGATGATTCTCGGCCCGTCCGCGGTGGCCTGAGCGGGCCTGGCAGGATCGAAGGGTGAATCCCGAGCCCGAAGCGCCGTACTCCTGGGCCGAACCGGCGCCTGCGCGCCGGCGCCCGATCGGCCGTGAGCTGGCGGCCGCCGGTCTGACGGTGGTCGTGCTCGCGATCCTCGGTGGTCCGCTCGGTGTGCTCTGGCACTACCTGTCGCCGACCGTCCCGGTGATCAACGTGGGCGAGGGACGGATCGTGGTGAACGACCCGTCGCCGGAGGAGTACATCGCCGCGGACGGCTGGTTCAGCATCCTGTGCCTGGCGTTCGGCGTGGTCGCGGCCATCGTGGTGTGGCTGGTGCTGCGCCGGCACCGCGGCCCGTGGCTGCTTGCCGGGGTGATCCTGGGCACGCTCGCCGGCCCGTTGGTGGCGTGGCAGGCGGGGCGGCTGTTCGGCCTGGAAGCCTACCGGGACTGGCGGGGCTCGTCGGAGCTCGGCGCGACGTACGCGGCGCCGGCGGACCTCAGCGCGCACGGAACGCTTCTGGTCGCCGCGTTCGGCGCGGCCATCGTGCTGACCCTGATGGCCGGCTGGGCCAACGACCCCGACCTGGACACGCCGGGGTCGCGCCCCGGTTACGGCAACGACCTGGGCAACGCGCCGCTGCCGCCGCCGCCCGACGTCAGTTCGGGCTGGCCGGTCGCGCCAGATCAGACAGCGGCACCGGCACCGCCCGGACCCGAGCCAGCAGGCCCGCCTCGCGGGTGAGCAGCTTGAGCTCGGTGCGCAGCCGGGTCTCGGTGTCCGGCGCCGCCAGCAGCAGCTGCCGTTCGTCGGTGGTGAGCTGGGCGGTCGCCGCGATCAGGTGGGACAGCACGGTCGGGTCGTCCGGCACATGGTCGAGCACCTCGCTGTCGGGGCGCAGCAGGTCGAGGTAGGTGCGGAAGGCGGCCAGCACCCGCGGCGCCAGCAACTCGGCCGTCTCGCCGGGGGTGTCCTCGTCGGGCAGCCACTCCACCTCGGCGCTCAGGTAACCCTCCGGCCCGCTGGTCACCGCCAGCACGCGGAACCGTCGCCGGCCGACGGTGACGATGTCGAAGCGCCCGTCCGGCAGCTCGGTGACCTGCCGCAGTTCCGCGGTGCAACCCACGTCGTAGAGCTGCTCGGCGGTCACCGGCGTATCGGGCATCGGCGGGTCGGGCTCACCCTCGACCGCCGTCAGCACCTCGGAACCGTGCCGTAACGTCACCACGCCGAACTCGTGCGGCCCGTCCTCAGGCGCGGCGACCAGCTCACGCACGAGCGTGCGGTATCGCTCCTCGAAGATGTGCAGGGGCAGCACCAGGCCGGGGAAAAGCACCGTGCTCAGCGGAAAGACCGGGAGAATCGTGCCCACGAGGCGAGCGTATCGGCATGGTCGCTGTCCGCGCGCACTCCGGGGGTCGCGATCTCTCTGCCTTTCGGGCATACCGGCCATCCCGATGGCTGGAATCGCCCCGCGAGCCTGTCGGACCCCCGGCCTAGACTTACCCGCGTGCTGAATCGGATCGACCTGCGCGGCTCGCTCGACGACCCGCGCGACCTGCTGCCCCGTGCTCAACTCGACGTCTCCGCCGCGGTCGAGCAGATCCGCCCCGTCGTCGAGGCGGTCCGGGAGCATGGGTTCTCCGCGATCCACGACGCCACCCTGCGCTTCGACCAGGTCGACCTGTCCCGCCTCCGGGTGCCGCCCGCTGTCATCGCCGCTGCCGCGGAGACCCTCGATCCTGATGTACGCGCTGCGCTCCTCGAAGCCATCAGTCGCGCGCGCCGGGTGCACGCCGACCAGAAACGGACCGACGTCACCACTCAGGTGGTGCCCGGTGGCACGGTCACCGAGAGATGGGTACCGGTCGGCCGGGTCGGCCTCTACGTCCCCGGCGGCCTGGCCGTGCTCGCGTCCACCGTGGTGATGAACGTCGTGCCCGCCCAGGAGGCCGGCGTCACGTCGCTGGTCGTGGCGAGCCCGCCGCAGCAGTCCAACGACGGGCTGCCCGACCCCACCATCCTCGGCGCGTGCGCCCTGCTCGGCGTGACCGAGGTGTACGCGGTCGGCGGCGCACAGGCCATCGCGATGCTCGGCTACGGCTCGACCGGCGCCGACGACGCCGACGCCTGCGCGCCGGTCGACATGATCACCGGGCCGGGCAACATCTGGGTCACCGCGGCCAAGCGGCTGCTCCAGGGCCGGGTCGGCATCGACGCCGAGGCCGGTCCGACCGAGATCGCCGTCCTCGCCGACGAGACGGCCTCGCCGGCGCACGTCGCCGCCGACCTGATCAGCCAGGCCGAGCACGACCCGATGGCCGCCAGCGTGCTGGTCACCGACTCGGTGGCCCTGGCCGACGCGGTCGACGCCCAGCTCGCCACCCAGGTCGGCGCGACCAAGCACGAGTCCCGGGTGCGCGAGTCGCTGGGCGGCCGGCAGTCCGGCATCGTGCTCGTCGACGACCTGGAGCAGGGCCTGCGGGTGGTCGACGCCTACGCTGCGGAGCACCTCGAGATCCAGACCCGCGGCGCCCGCGACCTGGCGATGCGCGTCCGGAACGCCGGGGCGATCTTCGTCGGGGCCTACTCGCCGGTGTCGCTCGGCGACTACGCGGCCGGTTCCAACCACGTGCTGCCGACCGCGGGTTGCGCGCGGCACTCGTCCGGCCTGTCGGTGCAGTCGTTCCTGCGCGGCATCCACGTCATCGACTACGACGAGGCCGCACTGCGCGACGCCGCCCCGCACGTGATCGCTCTGGCCAACGCCGAGGACCTGCCCGCGCACGGCCAGGCCGTCACCGCCCGGTTCGCGTCATGACCGCGCCTCAGCCGGGCTTCGCCGGCGCTCGTCCCGACGTGGCCTCGTCCTCCTCCCGCTTGGACGCTCTTCCCATCCGGGATGACCTGCGTGGACAGACCCCTTACGGTGCACCGCAGCTCGACGTCGCGGTGCGGCTGAACACCAACGAGAACTCCTATCCGCTGCCCGACGAGGTGGTGGACGCGATCGGGAAGTCGTTGCACGCTGAGTTGCGCGACCTCAACCGCTACCCCGACCGCGAGGCCGACGCCCTGCGCGCCGACCTCGCCGCGTACCTCGGGCTCGGGCTGACGGCCGCGCAGGTGTGGGCGGCCAACGGCTCCAACGAGGTGCAGCAGCAGTTGCTGCAGGCGTTCGGCGGTCCGGGCCGGTCGGCGCTCGGGTTCGGTCCGTCGTACTCGATGCACCCGCTCCTCGCCGCCGGGACCGGCACCCGCTGGATCGGCGCCTTCCGCGACCCGGACTTCGGGCTGTCGGCCGGCGCCGCGGCCGACGCCGTCGCGGAGCACGACCCCGACCTGGTGTTTCTCTGCTCGCCGAACAACCCGACCGGCACGGCGCTCGACCCGTCGGTGATCGACGCGGTGCTCGGTGCGGCGCGCGGCATGGTGATCGTCGACGAGGCCTACGCCGAGTTCGCCCGGCCCGGCACGCCCAGCGCACTCACCCTGCTGCCCTCACACGAGCGGCTGGTGGTGACGCGGACGATGAGCAAGGCGTTCGGGTTCGCCGGGGGACGTCTGGGCTACCTGGCCGCCTCGCCCGCCGTGGTCGACGCCGTGCAGCTCGTCCGCTTGCCGTACCATTTGTCGTCCTTGACCCAGGCTGCCGCTCGCGCCGCGCTGGCCCACCGGTCTGTCCTGCTCGCGAACGTCGACGCGATCAAGGCCGAGCGTGACCGGGTCGTCGGTTCGCTGCGTGACCGCGGGTTGCGGGTGGCCGACAGCGACGCCAACTTCGTGCTCTTCGAGGTGGGCGGTGACCAGCGACTTGCTTGGCGGCACATGCTGGACAATGGGGTGCTCGTGCGCGACGTCGGCCTGCCCGGCTGGCTGCGCGTGACCGCCGGGACGCCCGCCGAGACCGACGCCTTTCTTTCGGCTTTGGACGCCAGCCTTTCCGCTTTGGAGGAGAAGTGAGCCGCACCGCGCGCATCGAGCGCGTCACCAACGAGACCAAGGTGCTCGTCGAGATCGACCTCGACGGCACCGGCAAGGGTGACCTGTCCACCGGTGTCGGCTTCTACGACCACATGCTCAACCAACTCGCCAAGCACGGCGGTTTCGACCTGCTCATCCGGTGCGAGGGCGACCTGGAGATCGACGCGCACCACACGATGGAGGACACCGCGCTGGCGCTGGGTGAGGCGTTCGCCCGCGCGCTCGGTGACAAGGCCGGCATCCGGCGGTACGGGGCGGCCACCATCCCGATGGACGAGGTGCTGTGCCGGGCCGCCGTCGACCTGTCCGGCCGGCCGTACGTGGTGCACGACGAGCCTGAGCTCGCGCCGTACATCGGCCCGGTCTACCCGACCAGCATGACCCGGCACATCTTCGAGTCGTTCGGGCTGGCCGCCAAGCTCACGCTGCACGTCAGCGTGCTGCGCGCGGCCCGCGACGGCGGCAAACCGGACGCGCACCACGTGGTCGAGGCGCAGTTCAAGGCGTTCAGCCGGGCGCTGCGCGAGGCCGTCGAGATCGACCCGCGCAACGCCGGTCAGCTGCCGTCCACCAAGGGCGTCCTCTGATGGCGATCGTGCTGTTCATCATCGCCGGGATCCTCGTCGGCGGGGTGATCTCGCTGGCCAGGCAGGGCGCCACGAAATTCAGCATCGGGCTGGTCGCGGTGCTGGCGGCACTGGCCGCGACCGGTGGCGTGCTTTGGCTGATGCCCGGGAACAGCTGATGACCTCCGCGGCCCCGCCACCGCCGCTGGCGTCTCCCTCGCCCCTGCGCTCGTCCTCGCAGCCTCCTTCGCCGCTGCGCTCGTCCTCGCAGTCTCCTTCGCCGCTGCCCGCTCCCTCGCCGTCTCCCTCGCCCGGACCGACGGCAGGGCCGCGGGTGGTCATCCTCGACTACGGCTCGGGCAACCTTCGCTCGGCCGAGCGGGCGCTGGCGCGCACCGGCGCGGACGTCACCGTCACCTCCGATCTGTCCGCCGCCGCCGAGGCCGACGGCCTGGTCGTTCCCGGGGTCGGGGCCTACGCCTCCTGCATGGCCGGGATCGAATCGCTCGGCGCCGGGCCGGTCATCGCGTCGCGCGTCGCCCAGGGCCGGCCGGTGCTCGGCATCTGCGTCGGCATGCAGATCCTCTTCGACTCCGGGGTCGAGCACGGCGTGGAGACCAAGGGCATCGGGCTGCTGCCCGGGGCGGTCACCCGGCTCACCGCGTCCCGGATCCCGCACATGGGCTGGAACACCGTGTCGGCGGGAGCCGGGTCGCGGCTGTTCGACGACACCGCGGCGGGGGAGCGGTTCTACTTCGTCCACTCGTACGCGGCGTCGGATCTTGATCTTTTGCGGGACGCCGGGGCGACGGTGACGACCGCGAGCCACGATTTGCCGTTCGCGGCCGCGGTCGAGCTCGGGTCGTTGTCGGCCGCCCAGTTCCACCCGGAGAAATCCGGCGACGCCGGGTACGCGCTGCTGCGCAACTGGGTCACCCGGCTGTGAGCAAGGAACGCGCGAAACGGCGGGCCGAACGCATCGCCGTGCTGGAACGCGAGAAGGCGGTCCGCGCCCGCAAGGTGGCCCGGCGGATGCGGCGGCGCACGCTGGTGCGCAAGCTCAAGCCGCCGCGGCGCGGGCGCACCGGGACAGTGCACCGCTTCAGCCGGCGCGAACGGGTCGGGCTCGTCGTGGTGCCCCTCGTCGCGGCGTCGGCGGTGTGGTTCCTGGTGCCCGAGGTCGCGCTCCGGCTCGTACTCATCGCCTTGATCCTTTTGGTCCTGCCCGCTTTGACGGCCGTCGTTCTCGGCCGGCGCTGATCTTTCTTTCCACATCTGGAGTCTGTTGTGACGCTCGAGTTGCTGCCCGCTGTTGATGTCGCCGATGGTCAGGCCGTGCGCCTGGTGCAGGGGGCGGCCGGGTCGGAGACCGCCTACGGCGACCCGCTGGAGGCGGCGCTCGCGTGGCAGTCGGACGGCGCGGAGTGGGTGCATCTCGTCGACCTGGACGCCGCGTTCGGCCGCGGGTCCAACGCCGCGCTGCTCGCCGACGTGGTCTCGCGGCTGGACGTGAAGGTGGAACTGTCCGGCGGCATCCGCGACGACGAGTCGCTGACCCGTGCGCTGGCCACCGGCGCGGCCCGGGTCAACATCGGCACCGCGGCGCTGGAGGACCCGGAGTGGTGCGACCGGATCGTCGGCGAGTACGGCGACCGCGTGGCGATAGGGCTCGACGTGCGCGGCAGCACGCTGTCCGCACGCGGGTGGACCCGCGACGGCGGTGACCTGTACGAGGTGCTGGCCCGCCTGGACAAGGCCGGCGCGGCGCGGTACGTGGTCACCGACATCACCAAGGACGGCACCATGCGCGGGCCCAACCTCGAGCTGTTGCGCTCCGTGTGCGAGCGGACCGACCGGCCGGTGATCGCCAGCGGCGGCGTGTCCACCCTGGACGATCTCCGTGCCCTGGCCACGCTGGAGACGGTCGGGGTGGAGGGCGTGATCGCGGGCAAGTCGCTCTACGCCGGGGCGTTCACCGTGCGTGAGGCGCTCGACGTGCTGGCGGCCGCATGACGACCCCCGGTCCTGCGTC
>NZ_BSTL01000002.1:297670-435430 GCF_030269485.1 Actinoplanes sp. NBRC 103695
CGGCCTCCGGTCCTGCGTCGGCCTCCGGTCCTGCGTCGGCCTCCGGTCCTGCGTCGGCCTCCGGTCCTGCGTCGGCCTCCGGTCCTGCGTCGGCCTCCGGTCCTGCGTCGGCCTCCGGTCCTGCGTCGGCCTCCGGTCCTGCGTCGACCCCCGGCCCTGCGTCGACCCCCGGCCCTGCGTCGACCCCCGGCCCTGCGTCGGCCTCCGGTCCTGCTCCCGGGCCGTGGGAGGACGTCTACGGTTACCGCCGGGTGATCCGCGCCGGCGACCGCATCATCACCGCGGGCTGCACGTCGACGGTCGACGGCGTGGTCACCGGCGCCAGCGCGGCCGAGCAGGCCCGGCTCGCCTTCGGAATCGCCGTCGACGCGGTCCGGTCGGCAGGCGGTTCCCCGGCCGACGTGGTGCGGACGCGGATGTACATCGTCGATCGGGACGACGCGGACGAGGTCGGACGGGTGCACGGCGAGCTGTTCGCCGAGGTCCGGCCGGTCGCCACGATGGTCATTGTCGTCGGGCTCCTCGACCCGGCGATGCGTGTCGAGGTGGAGGTCGAAGCGGTGGTCACCCCATGACGGTCGCGGTGCGGGTCATTCCCTGCCTGGACGTGGACGCCGGCCGGGTGGTCAAGGGCGTCAACTTCGTCGACCTGCGAGACGCGGGCGATCCGGTCGAGCTTGCCTATGCGTACGACGCCGCGGGCGCCGACGAGCTCACGTTCCTGGATGTGACCGCCTCGTCGGACGACCGCGGCACCATGCTGGACGTGGTGCGCCGCACGGCCGAGTCGGTGTTCATCCCGCTCACGGTCGGCGGGGGAGTCCGCACGGTCCGGGACGTCGACGTGCTGCTGCGGGCGGGCGCGGACAAGGTGGGCGTGAACACCGCGGCCATCCACCGGCCCGAACTGATCAGCGAGATCGCGTCCCGCTTCGGCAACCAGGTGCTGGTCCTCTCGCTCGACGTCCGCCGCACCCCCGGCGGGACGTGGGAGGTCACCACGCACGGCGGCCGGAAGAGCGCCGGCCTCGACGCCATCGAGTGGGCCCGCCGGGTCGCCGACCTGGGCGCCGGCGAGATCCTGCTCAACTCGATGGACGCGGACGGCACCAAGGCCGGCTTCGACCTGCCCCTGATCCGGGCGGTGCGCGAGGTGGTCGACATCCCGGTGATCGCCAGCGGCGGCGCCGGCGAGGTCGCCCATTTCCCGCCGGCCGTGGAGGCCGGGGCGGACGCGGTGCTGGCGGCCAGCGTCTTCCACTTCGGAGACCTGTCGATCGGCGAGGTCAAGGACGCGCTGCGGGAGGCGGGGAGCCCGGTCCGCTGAGGCTCCGGCTGTTCTCGCAACTGTCGTTTTGATCCCGCAGACCCGGTTCCGTCAGCACCGCCCGCGACCGCACCCCGTCCCCGCTCCGCCGCAGCCAGCAGCGCGTCCACCTATCCGGCGACCAACCCACCGTCTTTCTCGGCCTGCTCTGCCTTCTCGGCCTGCTCCGGCTTCTCGGCTCTGTTGGTGCCCTGTCGGCCGGGGTCAGTCGCGGCTTACCGTGATCGCCGGGCCGGACGGGTGGTTCACGACGCGGGTGTTGCCGGCCTGGTCGGTGAGGGTCAGCCGGACGGGTTCCCAGGTGCCCGTCGGGGTACCGGCCGGAATGTCGACCTGGGCGGCGCACTCGACCCGGTCGTAGATGTTGTTGGCCAGACTCCCGAAGCCGCAGGTCAGATGACGACCGTCGGAGGCCATCGCGAAGTCCGCACCGATCCGCTGCCCGTCCGGCCCGGCCAGGGTCAGACGCCCCTTCCACAGTCCCGCCTGCAGATCGGTCGCCGTGACCCGGTAGCCGAGCGTCACCCCGCCGCCGGCGTCCACGACGTGCGCGTCCTGCCCCGGGGCCAGCGCGATCCGATCGAGGACCGGCCCGTCCGCCTCGACCAGCTGCGTCACCCCGAACTCGGCGACCCCCGCGCCCCGGAGCGCCCGGAAGTTCCCGTTCCCGTCATGCGCGGTGAGTTTCGTGACCCGCCAGACTGCTTCCGGAACGGCGCCGTACCGAGGCACCGGAAGGAGCACCCGGGACGTGGCCCGCGGCGTCTCACCCGGCGCCGTCCCCAGCAGCACCGCGTCATAGGGGATGAAGGTGGTCGCCCCCACCGCCGTTGCCCCCGCGAACTGCCGAAGCTCAACGGACCCGCTGACCTCGAGAGCCGCCGGATCAACATCGGTGACAGTCCAGGTCAGCACCACATCGGCGTCCCCTTGAGTGACGTCGACGTGCACGACGCTGAACCCCACCGCAGTGATCTCGATGGCCCGACTGTCAGCCCCAGCCGCCGGCGTCCCCACCAGCACAGCCGCAGCCGCGGCGGTCAGAGCAGCAGGCACCCGCGAACGCAACGACATCCGTTTCCTCCCCTGGCGCATACGCGTCCACAAGAGAGCCTAGAAGCGTCCGCCCACCCATAGCGTCGCCGATCCGACAGAGCCGACGATTTCCTCCCGAGGCGGCACCGCCCCACGACAATCCGACACAGCGACGCCGCCCTCCGTCCGCCGCCTGCTGCCTGCCGCCCTCCGCCTGCCGCCCTCCGCCTGACGCCCGCCGCTCGCTGCTCGCCGCCTGACACCTGACGCCTGCTGCTCGCCGCCTGACACCTGACGCCTGCTGCTCGCCGCCTGCCGCCCGCCGCTCGCTGCTCGCCGCCTGACGCCTGCTGCTCGCTGCCTGCTGCTCGCCGCTCGATGCCCGCTGGCCCCGGCGCCCGATGCTCGCGGCTGGGCTGTGGTCATGTCGCGGATCACGGTGAAGGCGGCCTTGCGATCCTGGCCCGAAACTCGAGCCGACCGGCGCGGGGGTGGGTGGTCGGGCTAGCGGCCGTCTGCGAGGCGGAGCGAATACTCCCGGACGGCTGCCGCGTAGGTCGACTCATCGAGCGACCAGTCGTGCTCGCCGGGCGTGCTGGATCGATTCAGCTGGGCTTGAAGAGTCAGCACCGCCGATGACAGGCCACTGAACGGCCGGGTCCGCCACAGCTGCTCGCCGGCGGGCGCGACCTCGACCAGATCATCGTCAATCTTGATGAGGCCCGCACCGGCCAGACGGCGGACCGCGTCCTGTAACTCGGCGCGGCTCGGGACGCTGTGGTGCAGGAAGTCAGCCGCGGCGAGCAGATCGGCGAGCGTGGCCCCCACCACCGGCAGGGCGGCGTGCATAGCCCGGTCGCGTTCCAGCCGCTCGGCGATCACCGCGGACACGAAGATCCACGCGTCGTTCCAATGCCAGCCCGCTGCCCCTGCCCCCATGTCGCCATGATGCCGTGCGTCCGCCTCGCCCGGAAGCGAATGTGTCTGGATGATCACCAACCTGTGTCCCGGGTCTCGTACCGCTCCGGACATTTCACCCGGTCTATTGAGGACTCGCGCCAACCTGCTCGCCGGCCGCCGCCCGCACCGTCAGCCGCGGGATGAAGAACTGCGCCAGCGGCCCGATGGCCAGCGCGTACACCACCGTGCCGACGCCGACCGTGCCGCCGAGCAGGAAGCCCGTCCCCAGCACCAGCAACTCGATCGAGGTGCGGATCACTCGAAGCGAGATCCGCGGGAGGCGATCGTGCAGCCCGGTCATCAGCCCGTCCCGTGGCCCCGGCCCGAGCCGGCTGCCGATGTACATCCCGGTCGCCACGCCATTGAGAAGCACCCCGGCCGCGAGGAACGCGATGCGTAGTGGCAGCCCGGTCGCGGCCGGAAGCACGTACAGAGCGGCGTCGATGGCGAACCCGATGACGAAGATGTTGGCGATCGTTCCGAAGCCTGGCCTCTGCCGGAGCGGGATCCACAGCAGCAGCACCACCGCGCCGATGATGATCACCACCGTGCCGATGCTCAATCCGAAGGTCCGCGACAGGCCCTGATGCAGGACGTCCCAGGGATTCAGCCCGAGCCCCGACTCCACCATCAGCGCCATGCTGGCGCCGTAGAGGATCAGACCCACGAGGAGCTGCACGGTCCGCCGGGTCATTCGTCGGTTGCTCAGGACGCTCATGAGTGCAACTCTGGATGCCAATTGGCTCGCTCCCAAGTGCCAATTTCTCGGAGGTGGCTGTGACCAGCGTGGTACGGGGTGGCCAATTGGCACGTCTGCTCGGGCAATGGCACTCATTGCCGGGCCGCCACCGGAGCCCCGACTACTCCGCCCTCGCCGGCGCCGTCCGAGGGTTGCTCTCCGACGGCCGGCTGGCGCTGGGCGTCCGGCTCCCCGCCGAGCGCGAACTGGCCGAGGCACTCGCCATCAGCCGCACCACGGTCACCGCCGCGTACCGGATGCTCCGCGAGACCGGCCACCTGACCAGCCGTCGCGGCGCGGGCAGTTGGACCACCCTTCCCACCGGTCACCGCATCGCCACCTCCGGCCTGTGGACCGCCACCGACGACCCGGACATGATCGACCTCGGCGTGGCCGCCTGTGCCGCCCCGGTCGAACTGATCACCGCGGCGCGCGCCGCCGCCGACGACCTGCCCCGATATCTCGGCAGCGCCGGTTACCGCCCCACCGGGCTGCTGGACCTGCGGGATGTCGTCGCGGCCGGTTACACCCGGCGAGGGGTGCCCACCACGGCCGAACAGATCCTGATCACCAGCGGCACCCAGCAAGCCCTCGACCTGGTGCTGCGGCTCTCGCTGCCGGTCGGCGCAAATGTGCTGGTCGAGTCGCCCACCTACCCCAACGCGCTCGCCGCACTCGCGGCTCGCCGAGCCCGGGTCAGCACGCACGGGCTCGACGCCGGCACCGGGTGGGACGGAGAACTGCTGCTGGAGGCGATGCGGCAGACGCGCCCCCGCCTGGCCTATGTGATCCCGGAGTTCCAGAACCCGACCGGTCACCTGATGCCCGCCGAGCTGCGCGAACGCCTCGTCGCCGCGGCGCACTCGGGCGGCGTCGAGCTGGTCGCGGACGAGTCCTTCGTGGACCTTGCGCTGGACGGTGATGAGATGCCACCGCCGGTGGCGGTGTTCGACCGGCACTCGCGGGTGGTGTCGATCGGCGGGATGAGCAAGGCGTACTGGGGTGGCCTGCGGATCGGCTGGGTGCGCGCCGCCGCGCCGATGGTGCAGCGGCTGGCCGCGCTCCGAGTCGGCGTGGACATGGGCAGCCCCGTACTGGAACAGCTGGTGGCGGTGCGTCTGCTGGCCGACGCCGAGACGATCGTGGCGGACCGCCGGCGGCAGGTCGTCGAGCGCCGCGACGCCCTGGTCGCCGCGCTCCGCGAGCAGTTGCCGGAGTGGCGTTTCACAGTGCCACGCGGAGGCATGAGCCTGTGGGCGGAGCTGGACGGCCCGATCTCCAGCGCCCTGGCCCGCGCGGCCGAGGACGTCGGCGTCCGGCTGGCGCCCGGACCGCGTTTCGGCATGGACGGCACCCTGGAGCGATTCCTGCGCCTGCCCTACGCCCTCCCGGCCGACGACCTGGTCGAGGCCGTCCGCCGCATCGCCGCCGTCCGCCACGACCTGGACCAGGTCACCGGCCCGACGTGGCGCACGCCGGCGGTCATCGCCTGACACCCTGACCCGTTCCCGCATCCCCGTGACCATCCGGCCTCCCTTCCGAGGCCGCCCATGGTGCCGCGTTCGCGGTGCCGGCCGGTAGTGACAAATGTCAGCGATCTCGATGACTTCCTGTCACTACCGGCGCGGGTGCCGCAGCTCCTAGGTTTCGGACTCGACGAAGTTCGGCGACCCGGGAGGTTCCTTCGCATGTGTCACTCGATGAGCTCCAGGTCGAGAGCGGCGTCGTGGACCACCGCGGCAACGTCATCGGCCTGCTCCAGCCGGGTTCCAGCGGCTGGTGACACTGCGGCGGCGGGCACCGCAGCGGTGATACCGCCGTCGCGCTGGCGCATGACACAGCGGGTCGTGACGTCGCGGGTTGTGACGTCGCGGGTTGTGACGTCGCGGCCGGTGACACAGCGCGGCGCCCGCCTTGGGCAGGGCGGGCGCCGCGAGGACCGGTCAGATCTGGGCGAGCGAACCGGCGTACATCTTGTCGATCTGCTCGGCGAAGTTGGCCTCGACGCCGCGGCGCTTGATCTTCATGGACGGGGTGATCTCGCCGTCCTCGATGGTCAGGTCGCGGGGGAGGATGGCGAACTTCTTGATCGTCTCCCAGCGGTTGAGCTTGCCGTTGAGCTCCTCGATGTAGCCGGCGACCATCTTCTCGGCCTCGGCCGACGCGACGATCTCGGCGTACGGCTTACCCTCCAGCGGACCGCCCGCCGTCCAGCCCTGGAGCGCGTCCTCGTCCAGGCTGATCAGCATGGTCACGAAGTTGCGGGCCTGGCCCACCACCACGGCCTGCGAGGTGTACGGGCAGACCGCCTTGAACATGCCCTCGATGTGGCTGGGGGCGATGTACTTGCCGCCGGAGGTCTTGACCAGGTCCTTCTTGCGGTCGGTGATGGTCAGGAACCCGTCGGCGTCGAGCTCGCCGATGTCACCGGTACGGAAGAAGCCGTCCTCGGTGAACGCCTCGGCGGTCTCCGCGGGCAGGTTGTGATAGCCGCGCATCACCGGAGCGCCGCGCAGCAGCACCTCGCCGTCGGCGTCGATCTTGCACTCGAGGTCGCCGAGGGGCTGGCCGACCGTGCCGATCTTGAGCTTGTCCAGCCGGTTGACGAAGTTGGCCGCGCTGCTCTCGGTGAGGCCGTATCCCTCCATGATCGGCAGGTTGGCGGCGGCGAAGAACTCGGCGATGTCCCGGCTCAGCGGTGCGGAACCGGACACCAGCACCCGCAACCGGCCGCCCAGCCGCTCCTGGATCTTGGAGAAGACCAGTTTCTCGGCGATCGAGTACTTGGCCTTGAGGAAACCGGGCACCGGCTTGCCGGCCTGCTCCAGCGCCACCTTCTGCTTGCCGGTGGCCACCGCCCAGCCGAAGATCTTGGCCTTGGCGCCGCCGCCATCGAGCGCCGTGGTGACCGTGCGGTTGTACACCTTCTCGAAGATCCGCGGCGCCGCGCACATCAGCGTCGGGCGTACCACCGCGAGCATCTCGACGAGCTTGTCGACCCGGCCGTCCACGTAGGTCGGAACGCCCACGTGCACGATGCCGCAGAGCAGCGTCTTGCCGAACGAGTGGGACAGGGGGAGCCAGAGATACTGGAGATCGGTCGACTCGAACAGGCCCAGGTCCTGCTGCGCGACACCCTCCCAGGTCCAGCCGCCGTGCAGCAGCTCGACGCCCTTCGGCCGGCCGGTCGTGCCGGAGGTGTAGATGAGCGTGGCGACGTTGTCCGGGCCGATCGTGTCGCAGATGTCCTGGATCAGCGTCGGCTGCTGGGCCAGCGCGGCGTTGCCACGCTCCTCGAGCTCGGCCAGCGTGATCTGCGGCGGCTGAGCGCCGGCGTCCGCGAGACCGTCGATCAGCACGACGTGGGTGACCGACGTGTCGGCGCCGGAGATCTTCATCGCCTGCTGCGGGTTCTCCGCCACCAGGACCTTCGACCCCGAGTCGGACACGATGTACGACGCGTCCTCCGGCTCGGTGGTGGGGTAGACCGTGGTGGCGGCCGCACCGGCGCAGTTGATGCCGAAGTCGACCAGAACCCACTCCAGCCGGGTGCTGGACAGGATGGCCACCCGATCCTCCAGCCCGACCCCGAGCTCCCGCAGGCCGGCCGCGATCGCCTTGACCCGTGCTCCGATCTGGGCCCAGGTCAGCCAGTTCACCGCGCTGTCGTCGGCCGAGGGCGTGGCAAAAGCCTTCGCATTCGGTGTCGCACTGACCCGCTGCAGGAACATGTCGGAGATCGACCGGTAGGGGACTTCTATAGCCATCGGGGCTCCGCCTTCTGTTGCAGCGCAAACGTGAATTCGGTGTTTCCGAAGGGTACGGGCGGGGCGGTCCGAGAGCCAGAGAGCGACCGCACCCAACGTGACCTGCCTGACAATCCTATCCATAGCCAGAGGCGTCGGCCGAGAGCCGTCCGCCTAGACAGACGTGCCGGGAAGCGGGCGGTTCGCGAGGGCGATCCGGCGCTTAACCCGGCCTTAGCGATCACGCAGCGCGGCCATAGGGCCGTTCCGGCGACGGTGGTGCCATCAACAACGCATCGCACCGGAGGTACTGACATGAACAAGGTCCGTAAGGTCACCGCGATCGCGGCCGGCGCCATCGCTGCTCTGGCCGTGGGCGGTGCCGCCCTCGCCGCAGGCGCCGACGACCCGTCGCCGGAGGCCACCTCGGGGGAGGTGACGATGCTGCCGAACGGGGACGTCGTGGAGCCGTCGCCCACGGAGAGCGCGAGCGCCTCGGCGAGCCCGAGCCCGAGCGCGAGCACGAGTTCGAGCCCGGGCGCTAGCACGAGTTCGAGCCCGGGCGCGAGCGCGACGGTGGACGACTCGTCGAGCCGCAACGGCGGCGTGGACGACTCGGCGAGTCCGTCGTCCTCGGCTTCGCCGGGCGCGGGCCCCTCCCGGCGCGCGACGTCGGTCGTCGGCATCAGCGTCGACCGGGCCAAGGCGATCGCCCTCCGTGCGGCCGGTGGCGGCTGGGTGGAGAGCATCGAGCGGGAGACCGAGCACGGCAGGGCGGCCTGGGACGTCGACGTCATCGTCGGCGGGGTCGAGCACGACGTCGACGTGGACCAGGCTACCGGCGCGGTCATCCGGCACCGCGTGGACAAGAGCGAAGACAGCGGGCGCGGTCGTGGTTCGGACGACAGCGGCCGCCACGGCGGCGACGACAAGGGCGGCGACGACCACGGTGGCCGGCACGGTGGGCACGGCTCCGACGACTGACCCGGTGCCATTCCTTTCCGGCTCGGCCGGCTGCCTACGGCAGTCGGCCGGGCCGCCTTCGTGCGTGCCGAACCAGCCGGGCGCGCGGGCGGCGGAAGGCGCGGCGAGTCAGCGGAGGGCGGGGCCGCGGGGCGGTGCGGTGCGGTGGAGTGCCGGGCGGCGGAGCGCGGGGTGGCGGAGGGTGCAGGCGGGTGGGGGAGTGCCGGGCGGCGGAGCGCGGGGTGGCGGAGGGTGCAGGCGGGTGGGGGAGTGCCGGGCGGCGGAGCGCGGGGTGGCGGAGGGCGCAGGCGGATGGGGGAGTGCGGCGGATGCCCGGCCGGGGGGACCGGCCGGGCCGGAACGCGGCATCGGCCTGGACGGAACGCCTGGATCCGTGAGATGGCGGGACTGTGGTGTGCGCGTACTTCTAAAGGAGAGAAACCATGCAGAGAGCGTAAGCATCACGCAGCGTCAACCCGTCATACCAGAACAGCTATACCGCCAGTTCAAGGCGGACCACCGCTCCGCCGGAGGGGCCCGTGGAGAGGGACAGGGATCCGCCGCTCTCTTCGGCGGCGCGGCGGGCGATGTCCATGCCGAGGCCGGTCGAGCCGCCTCCCGACGAGCCGCGCCGCATCACCCCGGTGTGCGACGCGGGAAAGCCGGGGCCCTCGTCCGTGACCGTCAGGATCGCGCCTCCGTGGGGTCGGGGCCGCAGGGAGACCTCGAACGCCGTGCCGTCGGGGGTGTGCGCGAAGACGTTGCCCAGCAGCGCGTCGAGGGCCGCGGCCAGGTCGTCGGCGGGGACCGATACCAGGAGCGGGGTGGCGGGCAGGTCGCGGTGGACCTCGCGGTCGGTGTCCTCCGCGAGCACCGCCCAGAAGGCGACGCGCTCGGTGACCACCGTGGTCGCGTCGCAGCCCTCGCGCGGGCGTTCCGCTCCTCGGCGGCGGGCCTGCTGGATGACCGCCGTGACCGCCCGTTCGATGTCGTCGGCCGCGGTGGACAGGCGGGCCGACTCGTCGGGGTCGCGCAGGGCCTCGGCCTCCAGGCGCAGCGCGGTCAGGGGGGTGCGCAGGCGGTGTGAGAGGTCGGCGACCTGCTCGCGTTCCTCGCGAAGCAGGTCCTGGATGCGGCCGGCCAGGTGGTTGAGGGCGCCGGCCACCTCGCGGACCTCCGGTGGGCCGGCGGGGGCGGCGCGGGCCGTCAGTTCGGCGCGGGCCAGGCGGTGGGAGACCTCCGAGAGGTCCGAGATGGGGGCGACGAGGGTACGCGCGAGACGGTCCGCCACCAGCAGGCCGAGCAGGACCAGCGCCGCGCCCAGGGCGGCCAGCGCCAGCCAGGACCGGGTCACGCCGCGGGTCAGCTCGGCGCGGGGCACCACCGCGCGGACCACCGAGGTGCCTTCCGTGCCGAGGACCGGCACGACCACCTCGATGCCGGCGGCCGTGTCCACGGTCAGGGAACTGTTGGTGCGTTGCGCCAGCCGCACGGCTTGGCTCGGCCGGACCTGTTCGCCGATGGCCGGTGCGTTGCCGGGCGGGAAGACGCTCACCGGCAGGCCCTGGTTGTCGACCGCGTTGCGGATCTGGTTGGCGTCGCTGACGCCGATCAGCGGGACGATCGTCTGGATGATGTCGGTGGCCCGGTTCAGGGCGCGATCCTCGGCGACCTGCCTGACGAGAAGGGCCGCGGGTACGAGGAACGCGATCAGCACGATGACTGTGGTCGCGGCGACCAACAGGGTCAGCCGCCACCTCACGACGGCTCGCTCAGCCGGATCCCGACGCCGCGCACCGTGTGCAGGTAACGCTGCTCCTGCGCGGTTTCGCCGAGCTTGCGGCGCAACCAGGACAGGTGCACGTCGACCGTTTTGTCCGCGCCGCCGTAGGGCACCTGCCACACCTCGCTGAGCAGTTCCCGCTTCGTGACCACCTGACCCGCGCGTGCCGCCAGGTGGTGCAGCAGGTCGAACTCTCGTGGCGTCAGATCGAGGTCCGTGCCGTCCAGGTTCGCGGTGCGGGCGCCGGGGTCGATGCGCAGGCCGCCGACCGTGATCACGGCCGGTTCCGTGCGCTCGCCGGCCGGGCCGCGCCGCAGCACCGCGCGGACCCGGGCGTCCAGTTGCGCCGCCGTGAACGGTTTCACCACGTAGTCGTCGGCGCCCGCGTCGAGCACCTTCACGATCTCCGCCTCGTCGTCGCGGGCCGTCGCCACGATCACCGGGACGGTGCTGACCGCGCGGAGCATGCGCAGCAGTTCCTTGCCGTCCAGGTCGGGCAGGCCCAGGTCGAGGACCACCAGGTCGGGGCGTTCCGCCAGGGCGGCCTGCAGACCGTCCATCGCGGTGCTCGAGGAGGCGACGGCATGGCCTCGGTCGCGCAGGGAGCGGAGCAGATTGGTACGGATGGCAGCGTCGTCCTCGATGAGCAGCAGGTGGGCCACGGCTGCACGCTATCGGCTGCCGCCTCGGCCGACGCGCTTCTTTACCTTGTCTTAGGGCGGGCGGGGCACAGTCTTATCGTCCGGCCGGGCATAGTCGGTTCCATGACGACACAGCGACTGATCATCGCCGCGGGCTGGCTGGCCGCGGCCGTGCTGGCCGTGCTGGTGGGTGTCATCGCGGTCAGTGTCATCGGGGACGGGCTGACCGGGTCGGCGGGTCGGCCGCTCGCCGAGTCGGAGGTGGCCCGCAGGCTCGCCGCCGCCCCGGAGGAGTCGACGACGCCGGCGCCCCCCGAGCCGTCGCCTAGGTCACAGCGGGACACCGAGACGAAGAGGACTCCCGGCGGGACCGTCGTGGCCGATTGTGTCGACGGGGCGCCCGAGATCGTGTCGATGTCGCCGGCGCAGGGCTTCAACGTGCACGAGTGGGACCGCGGGCCGCAGCGGGGCGACAGCGCGGAGGGCGAGTTCCGCGGCCAGAGCAACAACCACGACCGGGTCAAGGTGCACGTCCGCTGCGGCGGCGACACACCGGACGTCGAGGTCGAGCACGAGAACCGCGACGACTGAACAATGGCCGGGTGGATCTGGTCATCAGCTTGGACGGCGCGGAGAAGTCCGTCGCGGTGTACCGGGCGTTGCGGGCGGCGATCGAGGACGGGCGGCTGCCCGCGGGGCATCGGCTGCCGGCCAGCCGGGTGTACGCCGCCGAGCTGGGTGTGGCGCGGGGGAGTGTGGCGGCGGCGTACGAGCGGCTGGTCGCCGAGGGCTATCTGACCGCCCGGGTGGGCCGGGGCACGTTCGTGGCGCCGGTGCGCACCGGGTCGAAACCCCGCCGGGTGGTCGACGACCCGTTGCGCCCGCGGGCCGGCTGGGATCTGCGGCCGCTGCCGGTGAGCTCGTCCGACTCCAAACCCCGCTACGACTTCCGTACCGGCATCCCGGACGCCGAGCTGTTCCCGTTCGACACGTGGCGGCGGTTGGTCGCTGCGGAGGTGCGGCTGCGGGCCAACAGCCCCGGCACGTACGCGGACCCGGCCGGCCATCCCGCCCTGCGCGCCGCGATCGCCCGCTATCTGGGTGTGGCCCGGTCGATCCGGGTGACGCCGGACGACGTGCTGGTCACCAACGGCACCCAGCAGGCGCTCGACCTGATCGCCCGGGTGCTGCTCCGGCCCGGTGATGTGGTGGCCGTGGAGGAGCCGGGCTATCCGCCGGCGCGGCGGCTGTTCGGCTCGCTGGGCGCGCGGGTCTGCGGGGTGCCGGTGGACGCCGAGGGCCTGGTGGTGGACGAGTTGCCGGGCAACGCGCGCCTGGTCTACGCCACGCCGTCGCACCAGTTCCCGCTGGGCCGGCCGATGAGCCTGGCCCGCCGGCACGCGTTGCTCGACTGGGCACGGCGGCGGCCGGCGGCGATCGTGGAGGACGACTACGACTCCGAGTTCCGTTTCAGTTCAAGACCTTTGGAGCCGCTGTACGGGCTGGGCCCGGGCCGCGTCCTCTACGCCGGCACCTTCTCCAAGTCGATGCTGCCGACCGTGCGGACCGGGTTCGTGCTGATGCCGCCGTCGTTGCGCGAGGCGCTCGTGGCGGCCCGCCAGGTGACCGACGGTTTCGGGCAGGCCGCGGTCCAGGCGGCGCTGGCCCGGTTCATCGACGACGGCGAGCTCGCCAAGCACGTGCGGCGGGCGACCCGGGCGTACGCGGCACGGCACGCGGCGATCGTCGCGCGGCTGTCCGGGATCCCGGCCCTGGACGTGGTGCCGTCCGCCGCCGGCCTGCACGTCACCGCCCTGCTGCGGGAGGGCGACTCGGCCGGCGTGGTCGCGGCGGCGGCCCGGGCCGGGGTGGCCCTGGACGATCTGGGCGGCTACTCGGCGACCCCGATGGCCGGTTTCGTGTTCGGGTTCGGCGCGATGGATCCGGCGCTGATCGACGAGGGGCTGGAGGTCTTCGCGGCGACGCTGCGGGACCGGATCCGCTGAGACGCGACGCTGCGGGACCGGATCCGCTGAGACGCGACGCTGCGGGACCGCATCCCCTGGTAGAGGATCGCGGCCGCGGCGATGACCAGGCTCAGCAGGGCGGGCAGGCCGTTCAGCCAGAGCAGCCCGAGCACCGCGACGAACGCGAACCCGGCCACCACCCGCGACCACCCGCGCGGCAGGAGCTTGACCGCGGCGGCCGTGCCCAGCACGTACACCAGGGTGAAGCATCCGGTGACCAGCAACATCATCGTGTGCAGGGGGAACGGCAGGAACACCGACACACAGCCGCCGAGCATCACCACGGCCAGTGACCGCCGGACCGTGCCCGTCAGGGGAGCGGGCAGGGCGCGGTCGCGGGCCAGCGCCACCCCGAGCCGCGACGCGCCGGCCATGTACGCGTTGATCGCACCGATCGTGAGCAGCACCGCCACCACCGCGGTCAGCGCCCGCACCGGCCCGCCGACCCCGATCGCCAGCAGGTCGGCCAGCGGCGCCGAGCTCGAGCCGAGCGCCGGTCCGAGCACCAGCACGCTGGTCACCGCGATCGCCAGGTAGAGCAGCCCCACCACGGCCACCGCGATCATCGTGGCCCGGGGCACGTCCCGCCGCGGGTTCCGGTAGTCGGCGGACAGCGACGACACCGCCTCCCACCCGGCGAAGCCCCAGATCAGCACGGCCGCCGCCGCGCCCACCCCGGCCCAGCCGTGCGGGGCGAACGGACGCAGGTTCGCCAGCGTGGCGTGCGGCAGCGCGGTGGCCACCGTGATCACCAGCAGGATGGCCAGCACGCCGGCGAGGATCAGCTGGGCTCGCCCGGAGACCCGCAGGCCGAACCAGTTCATCACGAACACCACGGCCATCATCAGGAAGAACGTGCCGAGGACGGTTGTCCGGCCGCCGCCGATGACGTCCGCGACGTACCCACCGGCGAACGCCGCCGCGGCCGGGGCGCCCAGCGGAACCGCGAAGTAGAAGATCCACCCGACCGCGGCCGAGGCGCGCGGGCCGAAGGCCAGCCGGACGTACGTGGAGACCCCGCCGCCGTCCGGGTGCCGCGCGCCCAGCGCGGCGAACGTCCAGGCCAGCGGCGCGGACAGCAGGATCAGCGCGACCCAGGCGAGCAGCGAGGCCGGTCCGGCGACGTCGGCGGCGAGCGCGGGCATCGAGATGACGCCGGTGCCGAGGACGGCGCCGGCCGACAGCGCGGTGCCCTGCGGGACGGTCAGTTTGCTCATGGATCGACCCTAGGAGCGAATTGGCTTCATGATCGGGCCAATCAAGCCCGATCTCGTTGGGCCAATGTCAGATGCCGGAGGACGCCGTCCGCAGCCTCGCCTCGATCTCGGGCGCCGCCTCGATCTCGACCCGGGTGGCCCGCTGGCGGCCGGAGAAGAACAGCACGAATTCTCCCGGTTCGGCGGTCAGCGTGGCCTGTGCCGGCCCGTCGCCGCCGAGGGCCGCCTCGCCCAGGCCGGGCGCCCGCAGCACCACCGGGATCTTCAGCTTGCGCAGGGTCATCCGGGCGCCGAACTTGGCCAGCCGCCACAGCGCCGTCCGCTCGCCCTCGTCGAGGTCGCGCGGCTCCCAGGTCTCGCCGCCCCGGCGGACGTCCTCGAGGTGGATGAAGAACTCGCCGTGGTTGGCCAACTCGTTCACCAGCCGGTTGCTGACCGGGCTCCACCACGGCGGGCGGCGCACCTCGGCGACCACCTTGTCGTACGACTCGGCCGCCTTCTGCTTGCGCACGTGTTCGCCGTGCCCGGCCAGCGGCGCCACGATCAGGCCCAGGCTCGCGTCCGGACGGCGGTCGCGGACGACCAGGTGAGCGGCGAGATCACGAGTTGACCAGCCGGTGCAGAGCGTGGGCGCGTCCGGCCCGGTCTCCAGCAGCAGGTCGGCCAGGCGGGCGCGCTCGAGGCGGGCGTATGCGGTCACCCCGTGATCGTATGGCCACTCATTGACGAGTGTGTCGGCGGCCACAAGTTATTAGGTGTGAACACAGGTCCCCGGTTGGGCAGGATGGAGACGGTAAGGAGCAGTCCTGATCAACGGGGGTGACCGGACGAGTGTCAGGCAGAGCTAGTCGTGACGTGCTGGGGCGTGGACTGCGGGTGCTGGGCCGCGCGATCCGCACGGAGCCACGGCTCTTCCTGGTGGGCGCGATCGGGAGCAGCTTCTTCGGGCTCCTGGTGATCGTCAACTCGTACGTGGTGGGCGCCGTGATCGGCCACGTCGTGGTTCCCGCCTTCGCCGAGCGCCGGGCGACCGCCGCCACGCTGGGCCTGATCGCCGCCGTGTTCATCGGGATCAGCCTCCTGCGGGTCGGCACGATCTTCGCGCGGCGCCTGGGCGCCGGGTTCATGCAGTTCCGGCTCCAGGCCCGCTACCGCCGAGCGGTGACCCGGCGTTACCTGGCGCTGCCGCCGTCCTGGCACCAGCGGCACGCCACCGGCACGCTGCTCTCCAACGCCAACTCCGACGTCGAGGCGGCCTTCGTGCCGATCGCGCCGCTGCCCTTCGCGGTCGGCACGATCGTGATGATCATCGCGGCCGTGGCCTCGCTGTTCTGGACCGACTGGGTGCTCGCGCTGGTCGGCGTCACGCTCTTCCCGGCGCTGTTCGGGCTCAACGTCGTCTACTCCCGCCGGATGTCGCCGCGGCAGATCCGGGCGCAGCAGCTGCGCGGCAGGGTCAGCGCGGTCGCGCACGAGAGCTTCGACGGCGCGCTGGTGGTCAAGACGATGGGCCGCGAGGCGACCGAGGCGCAGCGGTTCGGCGTGCACGTGTCCGACCTGCGCGACGCGCTGATCGCGGTGGGCCGGTTGCGCGGACTCTTCGACCCGATCATGGACGCGCTGCCCAGCGTCGGCACGCTGGCCGTGCTGCTGCTCGGCGCCTGGCGCCTGAAAACCGGCGACCTGTCCGTGGCGGAGCTGGTCAGCGTCGCGTTCCTGTTCACCGTGCTGGCCTTCCCGGTGCGGGCGATCGGCTGGGTGATCGCCGAGCTGCCGCGCAGCGTCGCCGGGTGGGAACGAGTGCAGGCGGTGCTCGACGCGGAGGGCGACCTCGCCTACGGCTCGGCCTCGACACCCGGCAGGGGTCCGGCGGGGGTGGTCTTCGATCACGTCGATTTCGCGTACGCCGAGGGCCCGCGCGTGTTGCACGAGGTCAGCTTCACCGTCCCGGCCGGGCGCACGGTCGCTCTGGTCGGGGCGACCGGTTCCGGCAAGTCCACGATCGCGTCGCTCGCGGTCCGGCTGGTCGACCCGGCCGCCGGCCGCATCACGGTCGAGGGCATCGCGCTGCCCGATCTCTCCGCCGCGGCCCTGGCCGAGACCACCGCGCTGGTGCCGCAGATCCCGTTCGTCTTCGACGACACGGTCCGCGGCAACATCACGCTGGACCGCGAGACTCTCACCGACGCGGACGCGTGGGGGGCGCTGCGGCTCGCCCAGGCCGACGGCTTCGTGGCCAAGCTGCCCGACGGGCTGGACACCGCGGTCGGCGAGCGTGGCACCTCGCTCTCCGGCGGCCAGCGGCAGCGGCTCACGCTGGCCCGGGCGCTGGCCGGTCATCCCCGGCTCCTGGTCCTCGACGACGCCACGAGCGCGGTCGACCCCCGCGTCGAGTCGGCGATCCTCGGAGCGTTGCGCGACAAGTCGGGCTCTGACTTCAGTCCGGTCAGGGGCGGTGGCGGGGCTGAGGACGGCGCCTCGATCCTGGTCGTCGCCTACCGCAGGGCAACGATCGCGCTGGCCGACGAGGTGGTCTTCCTGGAACACGGCCGGGTGGTGGCGACCGGCACGCACGTCGAGCTGATGGCGTCGGTGCCCGCCTACCGAGACCTGGTGACCGCGTACGAGAGGGCCGAAGCAGAACGCGAGGTCAACGCATGACCACCGCGACCCTGACCCCCGAGGAAGGCACCCTCGCCACCGTCAAGCGGGGGCTGAGACTCTCGCCCGAGCTGCGTCCCGGCCTGGCCGGCACGCTCGCCCTGGCCATCGTGTCGATGGCCGGCCGGGTGGCCGTGCCGATCGCCGTGCAGCAGGGCATCGACCGGGGCATCCGCGCCCCCGGCGGCCCCGACCTCGGGGTGATCCTGATCGTCGTGCTGATCACGCTGGCCACCCTGGTGCTGTCCACGACGTGCGGCTACCTGATGACCCGCCGGCTCTTCACGGTCTCCGAGACGGCCCTGGGCGCGCTGCGCTCACGGACCTTCCGGCACATCCACGACCTGTCGATGCTGCACCAGCAGTCCGAGCGACGCGGCTCGCTGACCTCCCGGGTCACCGGCGACATCGACCAGATCACCCAGTTCCTGCAGACCGGCGGCGTGATGCTGCTGGTCACCTCGGGCCAGCTGGTGGTCACCACGATCGTCATGCTGGTCTACTCCTGGCAGCTCACCCTGGTGGTGTTCGCCGCCTTCCTGCCCGCCGCGGTGGTGATCCGGCTCTTCCAGAAGCGCCTCGCGTCGGTCTACCGCACGGTGCGCGAGCGCACCGGCGTTCTGCTCGGCGCGGTGGGCGAGGCCGTCGTCGGCGCCACGGTCATTCGCGCGTACGGGGTGGCCGGCCGTACCGAGCGCCGGCTGGACACGGCCGTCGGCGACCTGCGAAGTGCCCAGCAGCGGGCGTTGCGGACGAGCGTCACCAGCTTCTCCACCGGCGAACTGGCGGCCGGCCTGGCGCTGGCCGCGGTGGTGGCGGTCGGTGTCTGGCTGGGCATCGGCGGCAACATCACGGTGGGGCAGCTGACCGCGTTCCTGTTCCTGGTCACGCTCTTCATCCAGCCGGTGCAGATCGCCACCGAGGTCCTCAACGAGGCGCAGAACGCGGTGGCCGGCTGGCGCCGGGTACTGGACGTGCTGGACATCGACCCGGACGTGGCCGACCCCGCCGAGCGGGGCGTGGCCCTGCCGGAGGGTCCGCTGTCGGTGCGGTTCGACGACGTGTCGTACCGCTACCCCGGTGGCCCGATCGTGCTGGCCGATGTGGACCAGGAGATCCCGGCGCGCACCAAGGTGGCCGTGGTCGGCGAGACCGGCAGCGGCAAGACCACGTTCGCGAAACTGCTCACCCGGCTGATGGACCCGACGACCGGCGCGGTGCTGCTGGGCGGGGTGCCGCTGACCACGGTCCGGTTCGACTCGCTGCGCTCGCGGGTGGTGATGGTCCCGCAGGACGGGTTCCTCTTCGATGCCACGGTGGCGGAAAACGTGCGCTTCGCCCGGCCGGACCTCGGCGACGATCAACTGGACCTGGCGTTCACCGAGCTGGGGCTGGCCGACTGGGTGGCGGGGCTGCCGCACGGGGTGGACACCCCGGTCGGGGAGCGGGGCGAGGCGCTGAGCGTGGGGGAGCGTCAGCTGGTCGCGCTCGTCCGGGCGTACGTGGCGGATCCTGATCTTCTGGTTCTTGACGAGGCCACCAGTGCGGTCGACCCGGCCACGGAGGTCCGGCTGCAGCGTGCCCTGGACGCGGTGACGCGGGGCCGGACGACCGTGGCGATCGCGCACCGGCTCTCCACCGCGCAAGCGGCCGACGAGGTGATCGTGGTGGATGCGGGCCGCGTCGTGCAACGCGGCCCGCACGCGAAACTCGTCCAGGACCCGGAATCGATCTACGCCAAGCTCTACGCGTCCTGGCTTGAACAGACGCGGAGCTGAATGGCTTCGCTTCGCTCCGCGGCCTATCTCACCGGTTACAAGGCGATCACCGGGCGTAGAACTCCACGACCAGCTGCTCGTCGCAGATCACCGGGATCTCGGGGCGCAGCGGCTCGCGGATGACGGTGGTGCGCAGCTCCTCCAGCACCGTGGAGAGGTAGGGCGGGGTCGGGCCGTCGACGTGCGCGCCGGCCGCGGCGACCTGGAACGGCGTCTTGTCGCGGCTGCTCTCGCGCACCTCGACGATCTGGCCGGGCTTGAGCCGGTACGACGGACGGTCGACCTTCTTGCCGTCGACCGTGAAGTGGCCGTGCGCCACCTGCTGCCGCGCCTGGTAGATGCTGCGCGCCAGGCCGGCGCGGAGGACGGTCGCGTCCAGCCGGCGCTCCAGCAGCACGACCATGTTCTCGCCGGTCTTGCCCTCGCTCCGGTGGGCGTCGTCGAACGCCCGCCGCATCTGCGCCTCGCTGATGTTGTACTGGTGGCGCAGACGCTGCTTCTCGAGCAGCCGGACCTGGTAGTCCGACGTCTTACGCCGACCACGCCCGTGCACCCCCGGCGGGAACGGCCGCCGCTCGAAGTACTTCACGCACTTGCGGGTCAGTGGGATGCCGAGTGCCCGCGAGATGCGGGCCTTGGGTCGGGAATTGTTCACGGTCTCCTCGTTCGTGTCGCGGCTCGAGGCTGCTGGAAAAACGCTGCTGCTACGGTTAGCCTCACCTTACTAAGGTCAGCCTAACCGGTGCCCGGAGGAACGTCACATGCAGCCCACCCATGCCGAGGTCGCACGCACACTCGCGGCCGGTCACCTGCCCGCGAGCGCACACATCGCCCGCCGTCAGGGACCGTTCCCGGTGCGCCACGTCGCCGACCCGCAGGGCCGCCTGCTGCTGCTCTCGCCGGCCGACGGCGTGCTCACCGCCGCGCTGCGCCCCGAGCAGGGCACCGACGACACGGCGCTGGTCCTGGACATCGCCGACGTGCCGCCGCTGGCCGGCGCGCCGTCCCTGGGCCGGGTCTGGGTGGCCGGCTGGGCGCGGCGGCTGGACGGCGACGAGGCCCGGGCGGCCACGCTGGACTACGCCGACGCCGACCCGGCGTCCGACCTGCTCGACGTCGGCGACTCCCAGGTCCTGCACCGGGTGGAGGTCGCCGAGGTCCGCTACGAACGCAACGGCAAGCTGGTCGACGTCGACCCCGACGAGTACGCCGAGGCCAGCCCCGACCCGTTGCGCACCATCGAGTTCGACCTGATCGCCGACCTGGCCGACCACCACGTCGACGAGATCGCCGACTTCGTCCGCCAGTCCCTCGGCAAGGCCGCCAAGGCCGGCATCGATCCCGAGCTGGTCCGCCTCGATCGCTACGGTTTCGTCGTCCGCGTCGGCGAGCGCCTCGCCCGCCTACCGTTCCCGCGCCGCGTCAAGGACCGCCACGACCTGGCCCACCTTCTCCATCCGGTCCTCTGCCACAGGTGCGCCGGTCATGAAAGTTCGCCCACGAGGTAACGCTGCACGGTCGGCGCGATGGCGCGTACCAGAGTCTCTGGATCCTGGGACGCGATCGGCTCGACCTTGAGGACGTAGCGGACCATCGCCAGGCCTCCGATCTGGGTCGCGACCAGCGCGGCCCGCAACGGCGCGTCGTCGCCCTCCATGCCGAGCTCGGCGATCGCCTTGCGCAGCACCTGCGTGATGATGAACTCGCGCAGCAGCCGCGCGGTCCACTCGTTGCTCATGGCCGAGCGCAGCAGAGCGACCGCCGCCTTGCCGGCCGGCGAGTCCCAGACCGTGAGCACCAGCCGGACCAGCCGCTCGCCGGCCTCCTCGCGCGGGCCGTCCAGCGCCTCGGGCACCAGCTCGCCCGGGTCCAGCGGCATGTCCATGCTCGCCAGGAAGAGCTTGTCCTTGGTGCCGAAGTAGTGGTGCACCAGGGCCGGGTCGACCTCGGCCGCGGTGGCGATCGCGCGGATCGAGGTCTTGTCGAAGCCGCGCTCGGCGAAGATCGTGCGGGCCGCCGCCAGGATCGCCTCGCGGGTGTCCTGGTTGCCCGGCCGCCGCCCGCTGCGTCTCACCTACGGTGTCCTTCTCCTCAAGGTCGCCGCCGCCAGGATCAGCGCCAGCACCACGGCACCCGACACGACCGTGAGGTCGCGCCACATCGTCGTGGTGCCCGCATGGAGCAGCGCGTCCACCGCGTAGGTCAACGGCAGCACGTCGCTGATCGCCTGGAGCCAGCCGGACATCTGCCCGCGCGGCACGAACAGCCCGCACAGCAGCAGCTGCGGCACGACCACCACGGGAAGGAACTGTACGGCCTGGAACTCGGTGCGCGCGAAGGCGCTGCAGAACAGGCCCAGGGCCACACCCAGCACGGCGTTGATCACGGCGATCAGGACGACCAGCCCGGCGTTTCCCGCGGTCTCCAGACCCAGGATTGCGTACGCCGTGCCGACCGTGACCGCGGCCTGCGCGGCGGCGGCCAGGCCGAATGCCAGCCCGTACCCGAAGAGCAGGTCGAGTTTGCCCAGTGGCGTGGTGAGCAGTCGTTCCAGGGTGCCGGTGGTGCGTTCGCGCAGCATCGCGATGCTGGTCACCAGGAACATGATCACGAACGGGAAGACGCCCAGCATGGTCAGTGCGATCCGGTCGAAGGCCGGGCTCCCGTCGTACATGAAGTAGAGCAGCGTGAGCAGCAGCGACGGCACTACGAGCAGGAGCGCGACGGTCCGGCGGTCGTGCCGCAGCTGCCGGAGGACGCGGGCGGCGGTGGCAAGCATGATCATGATGTCCGCACCAGCTTCAGGAACGCCTCTTCGAGGTCGTCGGACCCCTGTCTGATCGCGTCGGGCGTGTCGTCGGCGATGATGCGGCCCTCGCGGATCAGGATCAGCCGGTCGCAGCGGTTCGCCTCGTCCATGACGTGGCTGGAGACGACCAGCGTGGTGCCGCGGGCGGCCAGGTCGTGGAATGTGGCCCACAGCTCGGCGCGCAGCACCGGGTCCTGGCCGACGGTCGGCTCGTCCAGTACGAGCAGCCCCGGGTCGCCGATCATCGCGCAGGCCAGCGAGGCGCGGCTGCGCTGACCGCCGGAGAGGTCGCCGACCAGCTGGTTCGTGGCGCCGGCCAGCCCCACGTCGCGGATCGCCTGGTCGGCCGCGGCGGCGCCCAGTCCGTAGAGGGTGGCGAAGTAGCGGGCGTTCTCCCGCACCGAGAGGTCGGCGTAGACGCTGGGCGCCTGCGTGACGTAGCCGACCCGGCGGCGCAGCCCGGGGGCGCCGGCCGGCAGGCCCAGCACGGTGACCGTACCGGCCTTGACCACTTGTACGCCGACGATGGCCCTGATCAGCGTGGTCTTGCCGCTACCGCTGGGGCCGAGCAGGCCGGTGACGCGGCCGGCCGGGATGGCGCAGTCGATGCCGTGCAGGACGGTCCGGCGGCCACGCTCGACCACCAGCCCCTCGACCTCGATGGCGGTGTCCATGGGCACGCCTCCAGAATTCATCAGCCGTTGAACTCAACGGTAGATGAATTAAGGCGGTGCTGGCTAGAGGGCCAGGATGCGGTCCAGGAACTCGCGGTAGCCGCGCATCGCCATGCGCATGCTCTCGGTGTCCGGCGTCGTCTTGCCGTCCAGTGGGTCGAGCTCGTCGCGCTCGGCGAGCAGCGCCTCGGTCAGCTCGTTGACCGCCTCGGTGAGCAGGTCGTGCGCCCGGGTCAGCGCGCTGACCGGGTCGTCGACGAAGTCGCCCTTGACCTCGTGCCACTGCTGGCGGAAGTGGGTGATCGCCTCCTCGTCCCAGAACGAGATCTGGCCCAGCGTGACGTCGCCGGGGCGCAGTGGACCGCCCGAGGTCGGCGTGGCGTCGGCCGGACGACCGGCGCGGGGCAGTGAGTCGGCGTCCTCCAGGCTCGCCGAGCGGCGCTGGGCCGGCGTCGGCGCGGGCGGTGCGACCGGTGCGACCGGCTGCTTCGCCAGGGACGGGATGCCGGACGTGGGCACGGTCGCCCAGCCGGTCGCCGGGCGGCCGTTGCTGCCGTTCTGGTGCGCGATCTCGTGCATCGGCTGATCGTCCCCGTCGATTTCCCCGTCGAAGTCCTCGTCCTCGTCGGCGGCCCGTCGGCGGCCGCCGGTCAGGGACGAGCCGAGCGGGATCGCCAGATGACCCTCGTCCGATTCGGACTTCTCACGCTTTTCGGTCTTGTTCTCGGTGGTGGGCGAGGGCGTGGGCCCTGCCACGGGCGGCAGCGGCGGCAGGGGAGCCGGCCGCGCCGGAGGAGCCGGGGGCTGGACGGCAGACGGGGGCTGGGCGGCCGTCGAAGGCTGCTGGGGCGCTCGCTGCTGGGTCGAGGGCTGGATCGGCGACTGCACCGGGGGAGTCATCGGCGGTTGCGCCGGAGGCTGGATCGGCGGCTGCGGGGCCAGGGACTGTGGCACCTGCGTCGGAGGCTGCGGAGCCAGGGGCGTCTGCGCCTGCGTCGAGGGCTGCACCGGAGGCTGGACCGGGGGAGCCGAGGACGGGGAGCCCGGCAGCTGGGAGCCCGGCGGCTGGGAGGCCAGGGGCTGGGAGGCCGCGGGCTGGGAGGCCGGAGGCTGGGAAGCTGGGGGCTGCGGAGCCGGCGGCTGCGGCGCGAACGGGGTCGCCGGGGTGAACGGCGTCGACGGCGTGCCGCCATTGCCGTTGACCTGCCCGAACGGCGGCGGCGGGCTGCCGAACGCCGGCCGCGGCGGCTGAGGCATCGGCACCTGCCCGCCCGACGAGGTCCCGTTGGGGACCGGAGCGCCACCGTGCCGGGGCGTCTCACCGTTCTGCTGTGCCCTGTCCGCGTCCACCGGGGGAAATCCTCCCTGATTGCCGTTCCACTGCCGAGGGCCCTGCTCGAAGTCGCCCCGGCGTGAGCCCAGCGCCACCATCTGCGGCTCGCCGTGCTGAACCTTCGCGGAGTTGCCGGCCAGTTGCGCCGCCGCGGCCGCCTGCGCCGAACCCGAGTGCGACGGGAACGAGCCCGGCGGGTTCTCGATCACCGTATCGTCCACGCCGTCCTCATCGGACTCGCGCTGCCCCGGCGCCGCCGACCCGTGCGACCCCGGCCAGAAGCGGGACAGGCCACGGGACTGCCGGTTGGGGTCGGGGCTGGACGTCGGCTCCATCGGTCAAAGACTCCCGTCGAGAAGGCAGAATGCACCCCAACAGGGGCGGCGCACCGGACGACCGTACCGCCCCCGTCCCCGCGGCACACCCCTGGCGCGTCGTCCGTGACCGGATCGTGGGTTGTCCACAGCCCCTGCGAGCAGCCTCGTGGACTGAGCAACAATGTGCGGGTGGCAGCACCCGACTCTCCGACAGACCTCGATCCCTCCATCGCGGCCCGGCTCCGGCGCGACGCCGACGGGCTGGTCGCCGCCATCGTGCGCGAGCACGGCACCGGCGACGTGCTGATGCTGGCCTGGATGGACGACGAGGCGCTGCATCGCACGCTGACGACCGGCCTGGCGACCTACTGGTCCCGCAGCCGTAAGGAGTACTGGGTGAAGGGCGCCACGTCCGGGCACTACCAGCACGTCAAGGCGGTCGCACTGGACTGCGACGGCGACGCGCTGCTGGTCACCGTCGAGCAGGACGGCGCGGCCTGTCACACCGGGTCGCACACCTGCTTCTTCACCGAGCTGCCGGCGACCGTGCCCGGGGAGGGCGCATGACCGCCTGCACCGAGCGGCACCGCCCGGCGGCTGCGGACGCCCTCGCAGGCGAGGGTCAGAAGATCATGCGAAAGGTGGGCTCAGCATGACCAGCGGGGCGGTGCGGCCCACCGAGGACGAGTTCGTCGCCACCCGCCGGCGTGTGGTGCCGGTCACGCGGCGGCTGCTGGCGGACGGCGAGACGCCGATCGGCGTCTACATCAAGCTCGCCGGTGGCCCCGGCACCTTCCTGCTCGAGTCGGCCGAGCAGGGCGTCGCATGGTCGCGGTACTCGTTCGTCGGGGTGCGCAGCGCGGCGACCCTGACCGAGAAGGTCGGGCAGGCGCAGTGGCTCGGCGCTCCACCGGACGGCGTACCCCTGACGGGTGACCCGGTGACCGCCCTGCGCGAGACCGTCGCGGCCCTGGCCGGACCGGCCGAACCGGCCGTGACCGGTCTCCCCCCGCTGACCGGCGGCATGGTGGGTTATCTGAGCTACGACCTGGTCCGCCGGTTCGAGCGGCTGCCCTCGAACGCGGTCGACGACGTGCCGGTGCCCGAGCTGGGCATGATGCTCGCCACCGACCTGGTGGTGCTCGACCACTTCGACGGCTCGGCGGTCCTGGTCGCCAACGCGGTGCTTCCCGCCGACGCCGACGACCGGGCCCGGCGGGCGGCCTACCACCAGGCGGTCGGCCGGCTGGACGCGATGACCACGGCGCTGTCCCGGCCCACCCCGCCGATGATCTCCACGGTGGAGCGGCGACAGCCCGGCGAGGTGCACAGCCGCACCGCGCCCGGCGACTACCAGAAAGCGGTGGAGCAGGCCAAGGAGGCGATCCGGGCCGGCGAGTGCTTCCAGATCGTTGTCGGGCAGCGCTTCGAGCGGGCCACCGACGCCGACCCACTGGACGTCTACCGCGTGCTGCGGGCCACCAACCCCAGCCCGTACATGTACCTGCTGCGCTTCGACGACTTCGACATCGTCGGCTCCTCGCCGGAGGCCCACCTCAAGGTCAGCGCCGAGTCCGGCGGCGTCCGCCGGGCCCTGCTGCACCCGATCGCCGGCACCCGCTGGCGCGGCGCCACCCCCGAGCAGGACAACGCGCTGGCCGCCGAGCTGCTGGCCGACCCGAAGGAACGCGCCGAGCACGTCATGCTGGTCGACCTGGGCCGCAACGACCTCGGCCGGGTCTGCCGCTCCGGCACGGTCGAGGTCCCCGACTTCGCCCGGATCGAGCGTTACAGCCACGTCATGCACATCGTCTCGACGGTCGTCGGCGAGCTCCGCGACGACCGCACGGCCTTCGACGCCCTGGCCGCCACGTTCCCGGCCGGGACGCTGTCCGGTGCGCCCAAGGTCCGCGCGATGGAGATCATCGACGAGCTGGAGCCGGTCCGCCGAGGCCTCTACGGCGGCACGGTCGGCTACTTCGGCTTCGGCGGCGACATGGACATGGCCATCGCCATCCGCACCGCGTTGATGCGAGCCGGCATCGCCTACGTCGGCGCCGGCGCCGGCATCGTCGCCGACTCCGACCCGGCGGCCGAGGAACAGGAGACCCGCAACAAGGCAGCCGCGGTCCTGGCCGCGATAGCCGCCGCTGAGACCCTCCGCGCCGCCCGATGACCGGCCCCGCGACCCCCTCGTCGTCGCCCGCGTCTGTCCCTCCCACGCCAACCCCGTCTGTCCCTCCCACCGAGCCTTCCGGCGGGGCTGGTCCTTCTGATGAGGCCGAGCCCGTGCCCGCGCCGGCTGATTCGCCGGTTGGTCCTCTCGGGCCGGCCGCTTCCTCGCCGGCTGCTTCCTTGCCGGGCAGCCTCTCTTCTTCCGGACCCGCTTCTTCACCGGCGCGGACCGCGGAGCCCATTGCGGAGGTCACGTCGGCGCGACCGAGCGCCGGAGGGCGCGGGCTCGCCTCTGCGGTTCTGGGCTGCGTCGCGGGGGCTGGGCTGGCGACCTTCGCGGCCACACGGGTGTGGGCGGTGGCCGTCACCGAGCGGCCCGGACTGACGGACCTGCGCGAGACCACGACCGGTGCGGCCGCCCAGGGATGGATCGTCGCTCTGGCGCTGGTGGCGCTGGCCGGGGCGGGTGCGCTGCTGGCTACGCGCGGTGGGGTGCGGCGTGGGCTCGGCGGGCTGCTCGTTCTGGTCGGCGTGGGGCTGGCGGTCGCCGCGGTCACCGGCCGGGCCGGCCTGGACCCCGGCGAGGCGGGCACCGGCTCGATCGTCTGGCCCGCGGCCTGCGTCGCGGGATCCGCGCTCATCGTGCTGGGCGGCCTGAGCGCGGCGCGGCGCGGTCATCACTGGCCGGCCATGGGTTCCCGGTACGAGCGCACCAAATCACCGTCCCCACACGCCCGGCCGGGCGAGCCCACCGGGCCGTCCCACGCCGCCGGGCCGGAGTCCGACGTCACCGCCCCCGGCTCCCGCGTAGACACCAGAGCCGCCTGGGACGCCCTCGACCGGGGCGACGACCCCACCACCTGACCGCCATCCGGCCTGACCGCCACCCCGCCTGACCGCCACCCCGCCACCGCCAGGTCGCGCCGGCGCGGATCAGGGACGGGTGGGCCGCGGGATTCATCGCGGTGGGTGACGCTCGGTGGGTGACGTGGGGCGCGGGACTGAGGGTCAGCGGCCGGCGGCGTTGGTGGCCAGGCGGCGGGCGTGCGAGCGGCGAGCGGCCGCCCGAGCGGGCACGTCGGCGGGCGTGCGGACCTGTTCGGGCTGGTGGAGGCCGGGCTGGTGGAGGCCGGGCTGATTGAGGTCGGGCTGGTGGAGGCCGGGCCGGTGGAGGTCGGCGGCGAGGATGGCGCGGACCATGGCGTCCATCTCGGCTCGGGCCTGGGCTCGGGCCCGGTCCTCGCACAGGGCGTCCCACGCGTTGCGCTGAGCGGTGCGGATCTTCTCCTCGCCCAGCATTGCCTTCTCGATGGTCTGGACGAAGTCGGCGGCGGTGGAGACGACGGCTCGGGAGAGGGCGGCGATCCCGGTGGGCGGGGTCGCGACGGCGATTGCCATGGTCAACTCCACAAATTCGATCTCGGCTGGCCGGACAGTGCTTGTCACCTGGGACGATGTCCTCGGCTCACCTGGGACGATGTCCTCGGCAAGTCTGCACGAAGGAAATCATGGCCGAGTCGTATTTCCGAAGCGTGACGTCGCCGTCAACGGGATGGGGGATCACCCGATCATCCGAAGGAGGCCTGCACAGCGCCCTGGTCACGCCGAAACCTCTGTGACAGAAGTGACACACGATCGGCGGGCGCATTATGCCGCAGGCCAGGATGTAAGGCACGCCATACCCCGGGGGGTCGCCGATGTGCCCGGACGCCTAGCATCGGGCCGAGGACACCCGGAGAGGGGAGTCATTACGTGACATCCGATCAGGCCGGAGCGGGGGGCGGACCCGCCGAGCGTGAGACGGGACCGGCGAACGTGCTCGAGGAGATCCTGGCGGGCGTCCGCGAGGACGTGGCGATCCGGCAGGAGCAGATCCCGCTGGAGCAGATCCGGGAGCTGGCGGCGAAGGCGCCGCCGGCCATCGACGCGTACGCGGCCCTGCGTAAGCCCGGCGTCGCCGTGATCGCCGAGGTGAAGCGGGCGTCGCCGTCGAAGGGCGCCCTGGCCGACATCCCGGACCCGGCCGAGCTGGCCGGGGAGTACGCGGCGGGCGGCGCGCGCTGCATCAGCGTGCTGACCGAGGGCCGCTGGTTCGGCGGGTCGCTCGAAGACCTGGCCGCGGTGCGGGCCGCGGTCGGTGTGCCGGTGCTTCGCAAGGACTTCGTGGTCTCCAGCTACCAGATTCATGAGGCCCGTGCGCACGGCGCCGACCTCGTGCTGCTCATCGTGGCGGCGCTCGAGCAGAACGTGCTGACCGGTCTGCTGGAGCGGATCGAGTCGCTGGGCATGACCGCGCTCGTCGAGGTGCACAACGAGGACGAGGCGGACCGGGCACTGGAGGCGGGCGCGCAGGTGATCGGGGTCAACGCCCGCGATCTGCGTACGCTGGAGGTGGACCGGTCGGTGTTCGAGCGGATCGCCCCGGGTCTGCCCGGCAACGTGGTCAAGATCGCCGAGTCGGGGGTACGCGGGCCGCACGACCTGATCCGCTACGCCTCGGCGGGAGCGGACGCCGTACTCGTGGGTGAGGGTCTGGTGACCAAGAAGAGCCCGCGTGACGCCGTGGCCGAGCTCGTCAACGCCGGGAACCATCCGGCGACGCCGCGGCCGGTGCGATGACAGCCCCGCCGCAGCAGAAGGGACATTTCGGCAGGTTCGGCGGCCGATTCGTCCCGGAGGCGCTGGTGGGTGCGCTCGACGAGCTCGAGGCCGCCTACCGGGAGGCGAAGCAGGACCCGGCGTTCCAGGCCCGCTTCGCCGACCTGCTGACCAACTACGCCGGCACGCCGTCGCTGCTTTACGACGCCGAGCGGCTGTCCGCGGCGGTGGGCGCGAAGATCCTGCTCAAGCGCGAGGACCTGAACCACACCGGCGCGCACAAGGTCCGCAACGTGCTCGGCCAGGCGCTGCTCGCCCAGCGGATGGGCAAGCGGCGGGTGATCGCCGAGACGGGCGCGGGGCAGCACGGTGTGGCCAGCGCGACCGCGGCCGCGCTGCTCGACCTCGAGTGCGTGGTCTACATGGGCGAGGTGGACACCGAGCGGCAGGCGCTGAACGTGGCGCGGATGCGGATGCTGGGCGCGACGGTCGTACCCGTCACCACCGGATCCCGCACCCTGAAGGACGCGCTCAACGACGCCCTCCGCGACTGGGTCGCGAGTGTCGACACCACCCACTACCTGCTGGGGACCGCGGCCGGTCCGCACCCGTTCCCGGAGATCGTGCGGGACTTCGTCGGCGGCATCGGCATCGAGGCCAGGGAGCAGATCCTGGCGCGGACCGGCGCGCTGCCGGACGCGGTCGCGGCCTGTGTCGGCGGCGGCTCCAACGCGATCGGCATCTTCCACGCCTTCGTGCCTGACGAGGGTGTGAGGCTGTTCGGCTTCGAGGCCGGCGGCGACGGGGTGGAGACCGGGCGGCACGCGGCGTCGATCACCGGCGGCTCGTCGGGGGTTCTGCACGGTGCCCGCACGTACGTCCTGCAGGACGACGACGGTCAGACGGTGGATTCGCACTCGATCTCGGCCGGCCTGGACTACCCGGGTGTCGGGCCGGAGCACGCGTGGCTGCACGACACCGGCCGCGCGACCTACGAGCCGGTCACCGACGCCGAGGCGATGGCCGCGTTCCAGCTGCTCTGCCGTACCGAAGGAATCATCCCGGCGATCGAGAGCGCGCACGCGCTCGCCGGGGCCGCCCGCATCGCCCCTCGCCTGAGGGCCGAACTGGGCCGCGAGCCGGTGATCGTGGTGAACCTGTCCGGCCGCGGCGACAAGGACGTGCATACGGCCGGCGCGTACTTCGGGGTCCTGGACGAGCGCGAGGAAATCGTGATGGGGGAGCAGGAGTGAGCATCGCGGACGTCTTCGGCAAGGCGAAGGCGGAGAACCGCTCGGTGCTCGTCGGCTGCATGCCGGCCGGCTTCCCGACCGTCGAGGGCAGCATCGCGTCGATGCTCGCCATGGCCGACGCCGGCTGCGACGTGATCGAGGTCGAGCTGCCCTACTCCGACCCGGTGATGGACGGTCCGGTCATCCAGCGGGCGAGCGACATCGCCCTGGCCGCCGGTGTGCGCACCCGCGACACGTTGCGGATCATCGAGGCGGTCGCGTCCCGCGGGGTGCCGGTGGTGCTGATGACCTATTGGAACCCGATCGAGAAGTACGGCGTGGACGCGTTCGCACGTGACTTGGCGGCGGCGGGCGCCACCGGGATGATCACCCCGGACCTGATCCCGGACGAGGCCGGCGAGTGGATCGCGGCGGCCGACAAGCACCGCATCGACAAGACTTTCCTGGTCTCGCCCTCGTCCACCGACGAGCGGCTGGCGATGACCGTCGGGCAGTGCCGCGGTTTCGTCTACGCCACCGCGCTGATGGGCGTCACCGGCGCCCGGACGGCGGTGTCGCGGCAGGCGCCCGATCTGGTCGCCCGGATCCGCCGGGCCGACCCGGACATGCCGGTCGGCGTGGGGCTGGGTGTCGGCAACGGCGCGCAGGCCGCCGAGGTGGCCGCTTTCGCGGACGGCGTGATCGTGGGCAGCGCCTTGATCAGGTGCGTGCTGGAGGCTCCGGACCAGGCCGAGGGGGAACGCAAGTTGCGTGCGCTGAGCGCGGAACTCGCGGAAGGTGTCCGAAACCGCCCCTGACGGTTGATCCATGGCCGCGCGACGGTACCGTGTCCGCCGTGAGGTACTACGCCGCGATCCCCAGCCCTGAAACGTCCGTCTGGCACGTCCTCGGGCTGCCGATCCGGGCGTACGCGCTCTGCATCGTGCTCGGTATCGTCGCCGGTGTCCTGATCATGGAGTTCCGCCTGCGTAAGCGAGGTGTGGCGCCGTGGGCTTCGCTGGACATGGCGGTCTGGGCGGTGCCCGCCGGCATCATCGGGGCCCGCATCTACCACGTGATCACGTCGCCGGGCGACTACTTCGGCGCCGGTGGTGGCCCGGTCCGCGCGCTCTACATCTGGGAGGGTGGCCTGGGCGTCTGGGGTGCCGTCGCCGGTGGCGCGTTCGGCGCCTGGCTCGCGGCCCGGCAGCTGGGCCTGCCGCTGACCGTCCTGCTCGACGCCGCGGCGCCGGGCCTGCCGGTGTCGCAGGCGATCGGCCGGGTGGGCAACTGGTTCAACAACGAGCTGTACGGCGGGGTCACCACGCTCCCGTGGGGCCTGCGCGTGCACGACATGGACCGCGCCAACCCCGGCCACGCCACGGTGATCGACGGCAAGGCGGTCACGCTGCCCGAGCTGTACCACCCGACATTCCTCTACGAGGCGCTGTGGTGCCTGGGTGTGGCGGCCCTGGTGTGGTTCCTGGACAAGCGGTTCAGGTTCGGCCGCGGCCGGGCGTTCGCGATCTACGTGATGGCGTACACGGTGGGGCGCCTCTGGATCGAGATGATGCGCACCGACGAGGCGACGCACTTCTTCGGCGTACGCCTGAACGTCTTCACCTCGATCATCGTCTTCCTCGCCGGGCTGGCCTACTTCCTGATGGTCAAGGGCCCGAGGGAGTACCTGGTGCCGGTCGACGCGCCGGAGACCGCGCCGGAGGCTGTCGAGCCGAGCGGCGTCTCCCAGGTGGACGTCTCCGACCCGGCCGACGCGCGGCCGGCCACGCCGCGGGCCTACCAGGTTGTCAGCGAGCCCCGATTCGACGAGTATCAACGCACCGGAGTGCTCCCGCCGGCCGGCCCCGAGGTTTCCACCCCCGCGGAGGAGCCCGTGGACGAGCCGGCGGAGGAGCCCGTGGAGGAAACCGCGGGGCAGCCTTCTGCCGGGCAGGCTTCGTCCGGGCAGGCTTCGTCCGGGCAGGCTTCGTCCGGGCAGGCCAAAGAAAGCTGATCCGGCTTCCCGCTGACGGAGGCCGACCACAGGAGGCGACAGGTGCGCACGGCCGTCGTGGTGGGTGCCGGTATGGCCGGTCTCGCCACGTCCGGCGCCCTGGCCCGGGACGGCTGGCAGGTCACGCTCCTGGAACGCGGCGAGCGGGTGGCCGCCCCGCCCACGGCCCTGGTGCTCTGGCCGAACGGCATGCGCGCGCTGACCTCGATCGACCCGGACGGCGGCTGGCCGGCGATCGCCACGCCGGTGCCCGACGGCGGTGTCCGGCGCCCCGACGGACAATGGCTGGTGCCGCCGCGCTCCCGGGCCGCCGCCGGTAACTCGCCCGCGGTGGCGCACCTGGAGGATCTGTACGACGCGCTGGTCGCCGGCCTGGGCGATGTGCAGATCCGGACCGGCGTCACGGTGTCGGCGGTGCGCTGCGGCCCCGGCCGCCGGCCCGCGGTGGGTGACGGCCGCACCGAGTACGAGGCCGACCTGGTGGTCGCCGCGGACGGCATCGACAGCCCGGTCCGCCGCGCGCTGGCGCCGGAGGCGACGTCGGTCGGTTCCGGCTTCGCCGCGTGGCAGGCGGTGATTCCCGGCTTCCGGGCGCCGGTGCTGACCGGCGACCGTGGTTTCGGCGGCGAGACGCTCGGCGCCGGTTACCGCTTCGTGGCGATCCCGCTGGGCGAGCGGGCGGCCGGGCGCGGCGGGGTCTACTGGGTGGCGACGGCGGCGGGCGCGGCGCGTCCGGAGTCGCCGGCCACCCAGCTGGCGTTGCTGCGGCGCTGGTTCGCCGGCTGGCACGCCCCGGTGGGCGAGCTGCTGGCGGCGACCAACCCCGAGGATCTGGTGCCGCAAGAGGTGCGGGAGCTGCGTCCGCTTCCCCGGGCGTACGGGTTCACGTCCGGTCCCGGGGGTGTGGTGCTGCTGGGGGACGCCGCCCACGCCATGCCGCACCACCTGGGTCAGGGCGCGTGCCTGGCGTTCGAGGACGCGGCCACGTTGCGCTCGCTGGTGGCGGGCGCGAAGCCCGGCCCGGAGCTGACCGCGGCGGTGGAGGCGTACAGCCGGGCGCGCCGGCCTCGCACCAACAGCGTGGTCCGGCAGACCCGGCGGATGTCCGCGGTGGTTCAGGCGCGCGGGCGTCTGGCGCTGCGGGCGCGGGATGCCGCGCTCAACCAGTTGCGCCCGCGCATGCTCGGCCACGCCCACGGCCTGGCCTCCGACTGGTCCCCACCGGAGTAAGCGCCCACGCCCAAGGCCCGTCCTGCCCGCGCTCCAGAGGACCCGAAGGCCGCCTGAGAAAGCTGACGCGGCAGGATTCAGAGCGTCGCGGCGGCGGGCTCGGCGATGCAGGCCGTGCCGATGCGGCGAAAGCCGACCTTGGAGTACAGGCGGGCGATGTCGTCGTCGCCCGCCGACAGGAAGACCAGTTCCGCGCCGTTCTGCAGGGCGTGCCGGGCCAGGCTCGCGGTGAGCTGGGAGGCGTATCCGCGGCGGCGGGCGGCCGGCAGCGTCACCACGCCGGCGATCTCCGCCACGTCGCCGACCCGCTGGGCGATGCCGCTGGCCAGGATGCCCTCGGCGGGCGACTCGACCACCCCGCCGGTGAAGCGCCCGCTGCTGTAGCGCGCCCGCTGCTCCTCCACCGCCTCGTCGCTGAGCGCCGGCATCGCGTCGCGTTCGCGTGGACCGGCCGGCTCGATGGTGGTGGTCAGCGTCGTCGCGAGAGCCTCGGCGCCGGTCGGCGACGCCGCGCCGAAGCCGAGCTGACCGACCGCGCGGGTGGCGTTGAGGTCGGCCGGGAAGTCCGGTCCGCCGGGGTCGAGGAAGCGGATCTCCGCCCCGCCGGGCAGCGGCAGGTCCGGCACCAGGGCCGCCCGTTCCAGCACCATGAGCGGCGCGAGCAGCACGTCCAGTCCGGCCGAGCGGGCGACGGCGAGGAGGTCGGGCGTGGTCTCGTGGACCCACTCGAAGCTCTCCGGCGCGCCCAGCTCTCGTTGCCGGCGGCGTACCGCAGTAACATCAGCGGCAGACGGCGTGTCCGTCCCCAACCGGGGCCGGGCGTAGTAGGGCCACCCGACGCCCTGACGGACGAAAAGCACGAAACCCCCGATGTCCTCCGCCACCGCGGCGTCACGGGGCACGGCGTCGTAGAAACGTTCGAGCCGGACGAAGACGTCAGAGTCAGGTTGCGCCACTGCGCGAGACTATCCAATCACCAGGTGTCGCGAGACTACCCGCAACCAGGTCGTGAGTGTGATCCATCAGCACCTGGCGGAGATCGCGGGGACCTAACGTAGTATCGAGAGACTTTGCAGGGCCGACGTCGTCCCGACCTTGAATTGAAATGAGTGACGACAGGAGGCCCGGTGGCTCTTCCGCACCCCCAGGGGCTTTACGACCCGCAGCAGGAACGCGACTCGTGTGGTGTGGCCTTCGTGGCTGACCTGCATGGACGCCGTTCCCACGAGGTGGTTGCCCAGGGCTTGTCGGCGTTGATCCGCCTCGACCACCGTGGCGCTCGCGGCGCCGAGTACAACACCGGCGACGGCGCCGGCATCATGATCCAGGTTCCGGACGCGCTCTACCGCGACATCGTCGACGTGGAGCTGCCGCCGGCCGGGTCGTATGCCACGGGTCTGGCCTTCCTGCCGAACGACCCGGGCGAGCGGAAACGCGCCGTCAAGATCTTCGAGAAGTACGCCCTGGTCGAGGGCGGCGACGTGCTCGGCTGGCGTGACCTCCCGGTACGACCGGACGGCCTGGGCGCCACGGCCGAGGACGCGCGGCCGTACATCATGCAGGTCTTCCTCGCCGCGCACCGGCTGACCGACACGCCCGAGGGGCGCTCCGGCGACCGGCTGAGCGGACTGGACCTGGACCGGGTGGCGTACACCATCCGCAAGCAGGCCGAGCGGGAGACCTCGCAGCGCCGGATCGCCGCGTACTTCCCGTCGCTGTCGTCGCGGACCATCACGTACAAGGGCATGTTGACGCCGGACCAGCTGCCGGAGTTCTTCGCCGACCTGACCGACCCGCGGGCGCAGAGCGCGATCGCGCTGGTCCACTCGCGGTTCTCGACGAACACGTTCCCGTCCTGGCCGCTGGCCCACCCGTACCGGTTCATCGCGCACAACGGCGAGATCAACACGATCCGCGGCAACCGGAACTGGATGCAGGCCCGGGAGGCGCTGCTCCGGTCGGACGTGCTGCCCGGCAACATCAAGCGGCTGTTCCCGATCGTCACACCGGAGGCGTCCGACTCGGCCGGCTTCGACGAGGTGCTGGAACTGCTGCACCTGGCGGGGCGCAGCCTGCCGCACGCGGTCCTGATGATGATCCCGGAGGCCTGGGAGAACGACCCGGGCATGGAGCCGAAACGGCGCGCGTTCTACCGCTTCCACGCCAGCATGATGGAGCCGTGGGACGGCCCGGCCAGCGTGGCGTTCACCGACGGCACGATCATCGGCGCCGTGCTGGACCGCAACGGCCTGCGCCCGGGCCGCTGGTGGCACACCACCGACGGGCTGGTCGTGCTCGGCTCGGAGGCCGGTGTGCTGGACATCGACCCGGCCGCGGTGGTGGCCAAGGGCCGGCTGCAGCCGGGCAAGATGTTCCTGGTCGACACCGCCGCCGGTCGGATCGTGCACGACGACGAGATCAAGGCGGAGCTGGCCGCGGCGGAGCCGTACGAGGACTGGCTGCACGCGGGTCTGATCAAGCTGGAGGATCTGCCGCGCCGCGAGCACGTGATCTACACGCACGACTCGGTCACCCGGCGCCAGCAGGTGTTCGGCTACACCGAGGAGGAGCTGAAGATCCTGGTGGCGCCGATGGCCCGGCTGGGCGCGGAGCCGCTCGGTTCGATGGGTACGGACACCCCGATCTCGCCGCTGTCCCAGCGCCCGCGGTTGCTGTTCGACTACTTCCACCAGCTGTTCGCCCAGGTCACCAACCCGCCGCTGGACGCGATCCGGGAGGAGCTGGTGACCAGCCTGGGTTCGACGATCGGGCCGGAGGGCAACCTGCTGGCCCCGGGACCGGCGAACTGCCGGCAGATCGTCATGTCGTACCCGATCATCGACAACGACGAGCTGGCCAAGCTGCTGTCCATCGACGAGGACGGCGACCTGCCCGGGTTCAAGGCGGTCCGGGTGTCCGGGCTCTACCCGCTGCGCGAGGGGGCGGCCGGCATCAAGGCGCGGCTGACCCAGATCTGCCGGCACGTCTCGGAGGCGATCGAGGACGGCGTACGCATCCTCGTGCTCTCCGACCGCGACGCAAACGCCGACCTGGCCCCGATCCCGTCGCTGTTGCTCACCGCGGCCGTGCACCAGCATCTGGTCCGCGAGCAGACCCGCACCCAGGTGGCGCTGGTCGTCGAGTCCGGCGACTGCCGCGAGGTGCATCACGCGGCGGTGCTGATCGGCTACGGCGCCGCCGCGGTGAACCCGTACCTGGCGTTCGAGACGGTGGACGATCTGATCGCCACCGGGCCGCTGGCCGGGATGGATTCGCGGAACGCGGTTCGCAACTACGTGAAGGCGCTCGGCAAGGGCGTCCTCAAGATCATGTCCAAGATGGGCATCTCGACCGTGTCCTCGTACTGCGGTGCTCAGGTCTTCGAGGCCGTCGGGCTGGACAACAAGGTGCTGCAGCGCTACTTCGCCGGCACGTCGGGGCGGATCGGCGGCTCGGGGCTGGCCGAGATCCACGCCGAGGTCAAGGCGCGGCACGACAAGGCGTACCCGAAGAACCAGGCCGAGCGCACCCACCGCCGTCTCGAGGTCGGCGGCGAATATCAATGGCGTCGCGAGGGCGAGCTGCACCTCTTCAACCCGGAGACGGTGTTCCTGCTGCAGCACGCAACGCGGAGCAAGCAGTACGACGTCTTCCGCAGATATACCGAAAAAGTGGACGGACTGGCGGCTGAGGCGGGTTCCCTGAGAGGACTTTTCGCCTTCAAGAAGAGGACGTCCATCCCTCTGGACGAGGTCGAGCCGGCCACCGAGATCGTCAAACGGTTCGCCACCGGCGCGATGAGCTACGGCTCGATCTCCGCCGAGTCGCACGAGACCTTGGCCATCGCGATGAACCGGCTGGGCGGCAAGTCCAACACCGGCGAGGGCGGCGAGGACGTCGACCGGCTGTACGACCCGGCGCGGCGCTCCAGCGTCAAGCAGATCGCGTCCGGCCGCTTCGGCGTCACCAGCGAGTACCTGGTGAACGCCGACGACCTGCAGATCAAGATGGCGCAGGGCGCGAAGCCGGGCGAGGGCGGTCAGCTGCCGGGCAACAAGGTGTGGCCGTGGATCGCGAAGACCCGGCACGCCACGCCGGGCGTCGGCCTGATCTCGCCTCCGCCGCACCACGACATCTACTCCATCGAGGACCTGGCACAGCTGGTCCACGACCTGAAAATGGTCAACCCCGCGGCGCGCGTACACGTGAAGCTCGTCAGTGAGATCGGGGTCGGCACCGTCGCCGCCGGCGTGGCCAAGCTCAAGGCCGACGTCATCCTGATCTCCGGGCACGACGGCGGCACCGGCGCGTCGCCGCTCAACTCGCTCAAGCACGCCGGCTCGCCGTGGGAACTGGGCCTGGCCGAGGCGCAGCAGACGCTGCTGCTCAACAAGCTGCGCGACCGGGTCACCGTGCAGGTCGACGGTCAGCTCAAGACCGGCCGCGACGTGGTGATCGCCGCGCTGCTCGGCGCGGAGGAGTTCGGCTTCGCCACCGCACCGCTGATCGTCAGCGGCTGCATCATGATGCGGGTCTGCCACCTGGACACCTGCCCGGTCGGCATCGCCACGCAGAATCCGGTGTTGCGCGAGCGGTTCACCGGCAAGCCGGAGTTCGTCGAGAACTTCTTCATGTTCATCGCCGAGGAGGTCCGGGAATACCTCGCCGAGTTGGGCTTCCGCACCATCGACGAGGCGATCGGGCACGCCGAGACACTCGACGTGGTGCCGGCGCTGAACCACTGGAAGGCGAAGGGCCTGGACCTGTCGCCGATCCTGTTCGTGCCGGAACTGCCCGAGGGCGCGGCCCGGCGGGGGATCGTCCCGCAGGACCACGGCCTGGAGAAGGCGCTGGACAACAAGCTGATCGAGCTGGCCACGCCGGCCCTGACCGAGGGCACCGAGGTGCGCGCCGAGCTCGACGTGCGCAACGACCAGCGCAGCGTCGGCGCGATGCTCGGCGGCGAGGTCACCCGGCGGTACGGCGGCACCGGCCTGCCCGACGACACCGTCCACTTCACCCTGCGCGGCACCGGCGGCCAGTCGTTCGGCGCGTTCCTGCCGCGCGGCGTGACGCTGCGGCTGATCGGCGACACCAACGACTACGTCGCCAAGGGTCTGTCCGGCGGCCGGGTGATCGTGCGGCCGGACGAGCAGGCGCCGTTCCTGGCCGAGGCGGAGAAACACATCATCGCGGGCAACACCATCCTGTACGGCGCGACCAGCGGTGAGCTGTTCCTCCGTGGCCGGGCGGGCGAGCGTTTCGCGGTGCGCAACTCCGGCGCCGCCGCGGTCGTCGAGGGTGTCGGCGACCACTGCTGCGAGTACATGACCGGCGGCACGGTGGTGGTGCTCGGCCCGACCGGGCGCAACTTCGCGGCCGGGATGAGCGGCGGCACCGCGTTCGTGCTCGGCCTGGACCCGAACCGGGTGAACCCGGAACTGGTCGACCTGACCCCGCTCACCGACGAGGAGCAGGAGACGGTGCACACGCTGGTGCGCAAGCACCACGAGGAGACCCAGTCACTGGTGGCCGAGCGGCTGCTCGCCGACTGGCCGGCCGCGGTGCGCGAGTTCACCGCGGTGGTGCCGCGCGACTACAAGCGCGTGATGGAACTGATCAGGACCGCCGAGGCTGCCGGTCGCAACGTCGACGAGGCTGTCATGGGGGTCAAGAGTGCCTGATCCGATGGGGTTTCTGCGGTACGAGCGGCAGCTCCCGAAGCGCCGGCCCGTATCGGTGCGAATCCAGGACTTCCGTGAGGTCTACCCGCCCGCGGGCGAGGAGCTGATCCGCGACCAGGCCACCCGGTGCATGGACTGCGGCATCCCGTTCTGTCACGACGGCTGCCCGCTCGGCAACCGGATCCCGGACTGGAACGACCTGGTGCGTACCGGGGCGTGGCAGGCGGCGTCCGAGTCGTTGCACGCCACCAACAACTTCCCGGAGTTCACCGGGCGGCTGTGCCCGGCGCCGTGCGAGGAGGCCTGCGTCCTGGGCATCGGCGACGACCCGGTGACCATCAAGCAGGTCGAGGTGGAGATCGCCAACCACGCCTTCGATCTCGGGTACGTACGCCCGCAGCCCGCCCCGGCGCAGTCCGGCAAGCGGGTCGCCGTGGTCGGCTCCGGTCCCGCCGGGCTGGCCGCCGCACAGCAGCTGGCCCGGGCCGGGCACGCGGTCACCGTCTACGAGCGGGACGACCGGATCGGCGGCCTGCTCCGCTACGGCATCCCGGACTTCAAGATCGAGAAGGTGCACATCGAACGCCGGATGGCCCAGATGGTGGCCGAGGGCGTCGAGTTCCGTACCTCGATCAACGTCGGGGTGGACGTGACGGCGGACGACCTCCGGGACCGTTACGACGCCGTGCTGCTGGCCTGCGGCGCGCTGGCCGGCCGGGACGCCACCGACACTCCGGGGCGCTCGCTCAACGGCGTACACCTGGCGATGGAGCACCTGGTGCCGGCCAATCGGGTCGTCGCGGGCCTGCAGGAGAGCGCCCCGATCGACGCCGCGGGCAAGCATGTGGTGATCATCGGCGGCGGCGACACCGGCGCGGACTGCCTGGGTGTGGCCCACCGGCAGGGCGCGGCGTCGGTGACGCAGCTGGACCAGTACCCTCTGCCGCCGGAGGTCCGCGCCGGTGAGCTGCACCCGTGGCCGACCTGGCCGACCATCCTGCGCAACTACCCCGCGCACGAGGAGGGCGGCGACCGGGTGTTCGGCGTCGCCGTGCAGGAGTTCGTCGGCGACGGTGAGGGGGACGGTCAGGGCAACGTCCGGGCGATCCGGCTGGCTGACGTGGTCGTGGAGCGCATCGACGGCAGGCGCACGGTCACCGTCGTTCCGGGTTCGGAGCGCGAGTTGCGCGCCGACCTGGTCCTTCTCGCGATCGGGTTCGAGGGTACGGAGCAGCAGCCGCTCCTGGCGCAGTTCGGCGTGACCCGCACCGCCCGCGGCATCGTGGACGCCCGCCCGGACTGGCAGACCGATGTGGACGACGTTTTCGTGGCCGGCGACATGCACCGCGGCGCCTCGCTGATCGTCTGGGCGATCGCCGAGGGCCGGGCGGCCGCCGCCGCGATCCACCGTCACCTGGGCGCGTTCGGCGAGCTGCCGGCGCCCGTCCATCCTGGATCATTGCCGCTCACCGCCGCGCGGTGACACCATAGGCGTCACCCGATGCGATGCCTGTGGGGTGGCCCTTGATCGATTACACGGTTCCCGTGCGGCGTGCCCGCGACGGGGTTCGTGCGTGGGTCAGATCGGCGGGCGCCGGGCTGCGCCGGGCGTCGCCGTACGGCATCGTGGCCTTCCTCGCCGCCGCGGCGGTGGCGCCGGTCGCCGGTGCCGCGTTCGGCGTTTCCAACGAGATGAGCGCCGCCCTGGGCCAGCTCGGCGGGATGGGCAGCAACTACCTGTCCGACGCGCTGTCCACCACGGCCGAGCGGCTGCGCGGCGACGCGTCCACCGAGGAGCTGCGCGACGCCCTCGCGTCCGAGCTGATCACCCGGCTGGAGGCGGGGGACACCGGGCTGCGCGACGAGATCGCGTCGGTGCTGCGCGCGATCGACGCGGTCGAGGTGGCGTTGCGGGCCGCCGACGACGGCATGCGCAGCGAGCTGATCAGCGCGTTCGGCTCGCTCGGCGAGGACGTCGGCCGCCTGCACCTGCTGGCCGAGGACGCCGCGCGGGCACTGGCCCGGATCGGCGTCGAGCAGCGCCAGCAGACCGAGCTGTTACGGCAGAATCTGGTCGCGGCTCACCAGATCATGCAGGAGGTGCGCGGGCGCCGCCCGGTTTTCACCAAGAGTGTGGCGACGGGAGAGGACCCGGGAGGTCCCGCTCCCTATCCGGGCATGGCGAGTTTCGACGCGCTGGACGCCCGCTACTTCCGGGGCCGGGAGGCCCTGGTCGCCGAACTGCTCGGGCGGCTGAGCGAGCAGGCCGTCGGCGGGCCGCCGCTGGTCGTCGTCGGTGTGTCCGGCGCGGGCAAGTCGTCGCTGCTCAAGGCCGGTGTGCTTCCCGCGATGGCGATGGACCTGCCCTGGGTGATCATGACACCGGGCGCGTCGCCGCTGGCCGAGCTGGCCGGCCGCCTGGCGTCCCTCGGCGACGCTCGCAAGATCATCCTGGTCGACCAGTTCGAGGAGCTCTTCACCCAGTGCGCCGACCCGGCCGAGCGGCTGGCCTTCGCCGCCGCCCTCGCCGACTGCGCACCCGATCTGCTGATCATCGCGGTCCGGGCCGACTTCTATCCACAGTGCACGGAAATTCCGCCGCTCGCCGGGATGCTCGGTGAAGGGCAGGTCGTGGTCGGGCCGCTGGGCGAGGAGGACCTGCGCCGCGCCATCCGCGAACCGGCCGCGATCGCCGGCTACCGGCTGGAGCCCGGCCTCGAGGACCTGCTGCTCGCCGACCTGGGCACTGTGGACAGCGGGGGCGCGCTCCCGTTGCTGGCACACGCGTTGCGGGCCACCTGGGACCGGCGCGAGGGCGACACGATGACCGTCGCCGCGTACCGCTCGACCGGTGGCATCCGGCGCGCCGTCGCGGAGTCCGCCGAGCGCATCTACCTCGACCTGGACGACGCCGGCCGGACCGCGCTGCGCCGGGCCGTGCTGAGCCTGGTGACCATTGTGGACGACCTTCCGGTGCGCCACCGCGCCACGCTCGCCGAGACCGACCTGGACGTGCTCCGTCCGATGGTCGAGGCGCGCCTGGTGACGGTGGGAGAGGACACCGTCGAGGTCAGCCACGAGGCGTTGCTCACCGGCTGGCCCCGGCTGGCCGGCTGGCTCGTCGAGGAGCGCCAGGCCATCCTGCTGCGCCAGCGCCTCGCCCTGGCCACCGAGGACTGGCTGGCCGCCGGGGAGGACCCGGACGCGGTCTACCGCGGCGCGCGGCTGGACGCGGCCCGCGAGTGGGCGGCCGGCCGGGCGGAACTGCCCGAGGCGCAGCGGCGGTTCCTGGCGGCGGGCACGTCGGTCGCCCGGCGGACCACCAGCCGTCTCCGCCGTACGGTCGCCGGCCTGGCCGTGCTCCTGCTGCTCGCGGTCGCGGGAGGCGTGGCGGCGCTGGTCGCCCGCAACGACGCCGAGGACAACCGGCTCGAGGCGCGATCCCGGCAACTCGCCGCCGAGGCGCGCACCGCCATCTCGCTCAACGACTACGAGGCGATGACGAAGGCGGTCGACGCCTGGGACGCGTCGCACACCAGCGAGGCACACAGCGCGCTGATCTCCACCCAGCAGACGCTCACGCTGGGCCGGCTCGGCACCCAGGAGGGTGCCCACCGGGTGGCGGTCAGCCCCGACGGCAGCCGGGTGGCCGTCGGATACCTCGACGGGCGGATCCAGCTCTGGGACGCCCGCACCTTCCGTCAGCTCGGCCCCGAGCTGCGGCACCCGGGCGAGAAGCCGTTCCTGATCGGGCTGGGCTTCTCGCCGGACGGGCGCTACCTCGCCTCGTCGATGCTCGCCCTGACCGACGGGGTGGCGCTGTGGGACGTCGCCACCGGCCGCCTGCTGCGCACGCTGAAGGCCTTCGGCGCGACGGCCTGGCTGCCCGGCGCCGGGGGACTGCTGGCCGTCCGCACCGACGGGACGCCGGCCGGGCGGCTGCTGGGCACCTGGGATCCGGCGACCGGCCGGCTGCTCGGCAGCACGGTCGTGAGCGTCACCGGTGTGCAGGCCCTGGCGGTCAGCCCGGACGGCAGCCACCTCGCGCTGGCCAGCCCGGACGGCGCGGAAGTCCTCCGCCGCCGGGACGGTCGCCAGGTGCTGCGTATGCCCGGCAAGTACATCGACCTGAAGTTCGCCCCGGACGGCACCCTGGTCAGCTACGACCTCGACACCTTCGAGCTGGCCTCGTGGGACGTCGCCGCCGGGCGAAAGCTCGGCGTGCTCAGCGAGCCGGACAACCCGCTCGGCGCCGGGCTGCTCGCGATCACCCCGGACGGGACCGTGCTGGCCCAGGGCCGCGAAGAGAGCGAGATCCAGCGGATCAAGGCCGACGGTGGCGGGCCGCGGCCGGACATGAGCGAGTTCCGAGGCGTGGCCCCGTCACTGGCGCTCTCCGCGGACGGAAATCTGCTCGCCGCCGCCGGGACCGGGTCCCCGACCACGCTGTTCCGGCTCGGCGTCGACCGGCTGCACCACCCGCAGGTGGTGGGCTACCTCGCGTACGAGCCCGGCGGCCGCCACCTGGCCACCGGCTCCTCCGACCCGCGCATCCGGATCTGGGACACCGAGACCAGCGACGTCACGTCGACCATCGAGCTGCCCGGCGCCACCGAGGGGCCGATCGGGCTGGCGTACGGCCCGGACCGCAGCATCGGCGCGACCCTCAGCGACGGGCGTGTGCTCGTGTACGGGCCCGACGGCCGGCTTCGGCACACCTTCCGCGCCGGAACCCACCGGGTCGCCAACAACCCCGCCTTCTCCCCGGACGGCACCCTGCTCGCGGTCACCGTCGAGGGCGACAGCTACGACCGCGACGTCCTCGAGACCAGCGCCTTCGACCGGGAACGCCGCCGCGAGCCCAAGGTGCTCGTCTGGGACCTGCGGACCGGCTCCCGCGTCGCCGGCCTCGACGCGACCGACCACCTGACGATGGACCTCGCCTTCACCCCCGACGGCCGGTACCTGATGGCGACCGCGAACAGCAGCGCGACGGGCGAGCCCCAGGACGCGGTCCAGACCGGTGCCGTGTGGCAGTGGCAGGTGGCCGGCTGGCGGCTGACCGGGAGCCGGTCGCTGCCGGTCGCCGAAGCCGCGAGCGACGGGCAGCTCAGCCCCGACGGCGGCACCTTCGCGGTCGCCACCCGGGCCGGGCACGCGGCCCTCTTCCGCACCGCCGGCCTGGTGCCGGCCGGGACGATCGGACAGCACGACTACGAGGTCGACCGGGTCGCCTGGTCGCCCGACGGCCGGATCGTCGCCACCTCCAGCAACGACGAGGGCGACCCGATCCGGCTCTGGGACGCCGCCACCGGCCGGCGGATCGCCGAGGCCCGCGCCCAGGGCAACATCATCCAGCAGCTCGAATTCTCGCCGGACGGCCGGACCCTGGCGGCCGCCTCCGGCGACTGGACCGTGGCACTCTTCCACCTCGACCCGGACGACGCCGTACGGCGTCTGTGTGCCGTCATCCGGCCCACCGCCCAGGCGGAAGCGAGGGAGCTCCCCCGGCTGTGCCGATGACAACCCCGCCGGGGAGCTAAGCTCCTAACCGTTTGAGCACCAGCACCCCTTGGGACCGGGGGTCGGCGCGAGGCCGACCCGGAGGAGAACGAGCCAGATGGCTGTCACACGCCGCGTAAAGATCGTCTGCACCATGGGTCCGGCCACCGCGTCCGCCGAGCGCATCCGTGGGCTCGTCGAGGCCGGCATGGACGTGGCCCGGCTGAACTTCAGCCACGGCAGTCACGAGGACCACAAGGCGGTGTACGACCTCGTCCGCGAGGCCGCCGCCGAGTCGGGCCGCGCCGTCGCGGTGCTCGGTGACCTGCAGGGCCCCAAGATCCGCCTCGGCAAGTTCGCCAACGGCCCGCACGTGTGGAGCACCGGCGACACCGTCACCATCACCAGCGACGACATCGTGGGCACGCCCGACCGCGTGGCCTGCACCTACCGGAAGCTTCCGGAGGAGGTCAAGGTCGGCGACCGCCTGCTGATCGACGACGGCAAGGTCGCCGTCGAGGTCTCCAGCGTCGAGGGTCCCGACATCAACTGCCTGGTCGTCGAGGGTGGCCCGGTCTCCAACAACAAGGGCGTCTCGCTGCCCAACGTGGCGGTCAGCGTCCCGGCGATGAGCGACAAGGACGAGGAGGACCTGCGCTTCGCGCTGCGCATGGGCGTGGACGTGATCGCGCTGTCCTTCGTCCGCTCGCCCGACGACATCAAGCTGGTCCACCAGATCATGGCCGAGGAGGGCGTCCTCCGCCCGGTCATCGCCAAGGTGGAGAAGCCGGAGGCGGTCGACCACCTCGAGGCGATCGTGCTGGCCTTCGACGGCGTCATGGTGGCCCGCGGCGACCTCGGTGTGGAGCTGCCGCTCGACCAGGTCCCGCTGGTGCAGAAGCGCGCGGTGCAGCTGTGCCGGGAAAATGCGAAGCCGGTCATCGTCGCCACCCAGATGCTCGACTCGATGATCGAGAACAGCCGCCCGACCCGCGCCGAGGCCTCCGACGTCGCCAACGCGGTGCTCGACGGCACCGACGCGGTGATGCTGTCCGGCGAGACGAGCGTCGGCAAGTACCCGGTGCTCACGGTCAGCACGATGGCCCGGATCGTCACCACGACCGAGCAGGGCCCGATCGGCGTGCCGAGGCTGCAGCACGACCCGCGTACGCACGGTGGCGCCCTGACCGTCGCCGCCTCGCAGATCGCCCGCAACATCGGGGCGAAGGCGCTGGTCGCCTTCTCGCAGACCGGCGACACCGTGCGCCGGCTCTCCCGCCTGCACTGCGAGCTCCCGCTGTACGCGTTCACCCCGATCCCCGAGGTCCGCGACCAGCTCGCCTACACCTGGGGCGTGGAGACGTTCCTGACCGACTTCGTGCAGCACACCGACGACATGTTCGCGCAGGTCGACGGCAAGATGCTCGGCCTCGGCCTGGCCAAGCCCGGCGACTACGTGGTCGTCGTGGCCGGCAGCCCGCCGAACGCCCCCGGCTCCACCAACACCCTCCGCGTGCACCAGCTCGGCTCCCTGACCGATCCCGGTACCGTGTGAGCATGCCCCTCCAAGGCCAGGCCGCCGTCGATCAGCTCCTGCAGTTGCTCGACCTGAAGCAGATCGACGCGGCCACCTTCAGCGGGGAGAGCCCGCAGGTCGGAGCGCAGCGCGTCTTCGGCGGCCAGGTCGCCGGTCAGGCCCTGGTCGCCGCCGGCCGCACGGTGGCGCCGGACAGGTTCGTGCACAGCCTGCACGGCTACTTCGTGCGCCCCGGCGACCCGACCGAGCCGATCGAGTTCCACGTCGAGACGATCCGCGACGGCCGGTCCTTCTCGGTCCGGCGGTCCACGGCACAGCAGCACGGTCGCACGATCTTCTTCATGTCGGCGTCGTTCCAGGTCAGCGAGGAAGGCCTGGACCACCCGTCCACCCCGCCCGAGGGCATTCCCGGCCCCGGCGAGACGCCGACGATGCACGACTGGGTGAAGCGCTACCCGGAGCGGGCGGCCGCCTTCAACGCCGCACCGCAGGCGATCGACCTGCGCTACGTCGGCGTGCCCGGCTGGGTGCCACCCGGCGACCGCGAGCGCAACGCCGAGCAGCGCGTCTGGATGCGCATCGCCGGCAAACTGCCCGACGACCCGCTGATCCACGCGTGCGCCCTGACGTACGCCTCGGACCTGTCCCTGCTCGACGCGGTCCTGTCCACCCACGGCGAGGTGTGGGGCCCGGGCGGTGTGATCGGCGCCAGCCTGGACCACGCCCTGTGGTTCCACCGGCCGTTCCGGGCCGACGAGTGGTTCCTGTACGACTGCACCAGCCCGTCCGCCAGCGGGGCCCGTGGGCTGGCCAGCGGACGCCTGTTCACGGAGTCCGGGCGGCACATCGCCAGCGCCGTCCAGGAGGGCCTGCTGCGCCGCGTCGGGCAGCGCTGACGTTGCGGTGCTGACGTTGCGGTGCTGACGTTGCAGTGCTGACGTTGCGGCGCTGACGTTGCGGCGTCGGCCCGCGCTGATCTTCCAGGGCGTCCCCACCTGCTGCGTCCCCACCTGCTGCGTCCCCACCTGTTGTCGCCACCGACCCTCGTGCCGCTCTCTGGCATCGCCCGAGCCGGCCGTGCTGGTCGTTGCTCTTGCTGCGGCCGCTCCCGCTGGTATGTGGCCGGGCCGGGTTGCCAGGCGGCCGGGGTGCGTGCTCACCGTGGCTGCGGCCGCTCGCGGTTCTGCCCGGGCGGTTCTGCGCGGGCGGTGGTGCCCGAGCGGCGGTGGCCCGGCCGGACAGCGGTAGGAACTGGCGTGAGTGGTAGGAAGTGGCGCGAGTGGTAGGAACTGGCGCGAGTGGTAGGAACTGGCGTGAGTGGTAGGAACTGGTGCGAGTGGTAGGAAACGGTGCGAGTGGCGGGACCGGGCGGTATCCGGGCCTCGGATGCCGCGTCCAGCTACCACGATCCGCGCGAGTGGTAGCCGAGCGCGCTTCAGCCGTCCCGGATAGCGTCCAGCTCTACCACTGTCAGCGCGGCGTGGTGGCCCAGGACCAGTCTGGTCGGGAGGGTGGGGACAACGAACGGAAAATGTCGTACCCGAGGCCTAACTTGACGCCCACCCAGTGCCGGGGTGGGGGAGGTGGCGGCGCGCGCGAGACTCAAGATCAACAGCGCGCGGCGGTGCTCAGCCGGCGGGGTTGGACTTGCTGGACGACTCGGCCGGCGAGTCGACGCCCTCGGGGGTGTCCGGCACCTCGGGAATGTCGTCGTCGTCGCGGCGGTGGCCGACCGCGGCCCCGGTTACTCCGGCCAGGGCCAGCATCGCGTCCAGGTCAGCGGTGGTGCGCAGGACCTCCTGGTGGAAGTCGTCCCCGGAGCCGGCACGAGAGTCAGAACCATCGGCCGGACCGGCATCCGCTCCGCCGAGACCGGAGCCGGTCGAAGCCCGCTCCTCACCGGCCTCATGCGGCGGATGCCCCGTGGCATAGATCGAGGCGGCCTCCGGCGTGCCCGGCGCGATGATCGGCCCAGCCTGCTCGGCCGCACTCCCGCCCGTGGCCACATACCCCGCCGCCGCCATGCCACCCGCGGCCGCGATGCCCGGCTCGGCGACTTCGGCGGGCGCTCCACCGGCGGCCCCGAGGGCGTGTTCGGTCGGACCGCCCGGCCACATCGGGTCGGTTCCGCCGGAGACGGTGGTGCGCGGCACGGCCCGGTGGCGCGGCGCCGTCGGTCCGGGCGTGACGTCGAAGTCGGCCATCCCGGCGGAGTATCCGGCCAGCCCGGCGGCCCGCTCGGGTGGCAAGTCGAGGACGTCGGCCCGCGCCGCGCGTACCTCTCGGAGGCGGAGCCCGGTGACCAGGTCGGCCACGCCGCGGAGCAGGCCGAGCCCGCCCACGATGGTGACCACCAGGTCGGCCGTGCGGGACAGCGGGCTGGCCGCGAAGAAGCCGAGGCCGGCTTCCAGCACGCCGACCACCATGATCAGGCCCCACACCTTGTCGGTCTCGCGGGTCATCATGGCCACTGCCACGTCGACCGCGCCGCGGACCATCAGGTACCAGCCGATCAGGGCGGCGGGCGTGGTGTACGAGGAGGTCTGTGCGGTGAGCAGGATGACGCCGGTCGCGGTGAACAGCAGGCTCATGGCCGCGTTCATCCACCAGGTGCGCGCGCCGGCGAAGGCCCGCAGCGCCTCGGTGAGCGCCCCGAACAGGATGACCGGCCCGGCGACGTGCACGATGTCGGCCGGTTCGAGCCGCAGCACGGTCCAGGCGACGGCCAGCCAGGCCACGCCGGCGAGCATCAGCCAGCCCCACATGCCGTGCCGTACGGCCGCGAGGGGCCCGGTTGCGAACATGCACCCATGACACCAGGAAGCGACGCGTTAAGCGGACTTTTCGCCGAAAGCGGGCGGGCTGATTGAGTGTCCCCGGTGGGATTCGAACCCACACTGGATGGTGTTTGAGACCATTTCCTCTGCCGGTTGGGATACGGGGACGCAGAGGGCCCGCCTCGGGATGCCGAAGCCGTCACGAGCCTGACACACACTACCCACTACGCTGAGGGGCGTGACACCCAGATACCCGGGTGTCGCGTTCGAGGGACGGTTGAGGGGTAGGGGTTCGTGGCCGACACGCAGGCGGGCGCTGTGCGCAGGCGGGTTCTCATCGCTGAGGACGAGGCGCTGATCCGGCTGGATCTGGCCGAGATGCTCGTCGAGGAGGGCTACGACGTCGTCGGTGAGGCAGGCGACGGCGAGACCGCGGTGCGCCTGGCCGAGGACCTGTCGCCTGACCTGGTCATCCTCGACATCAAGATGCCCATCATGGATGGGCTGGCGGCGGCCGAGCGGATCGCCGGCGGCCGGATCGCCCCGGTGGTGATTCTGACCGCGTTCTCGCAGCGTGATCTGGTTGAGCGGGCGCGGGCGGCGGGCGCCATGGCGTACCTGGTGAAGCCGTTCCAGAAATCCGACCTGGTGCCGGCCATAGAGATCGCGCTCTCCCGCTGGTCCGAGATCTCCGCCCTGGAGTCCGAGGTCGCGGGGCTGACCGACCGGCTGGAGACGCGCAAGTCGGTGGAGCGCGCCAAGGGCGAGCTGATGACCAAATATCAGATGACCGAGCCGCAGGCGTTCAAGTGGATCCAGCGGACGGCGATGGATCACCGGATGACCATGCGTGAGGTGGCCGACCGGATCTTGGCCGAGCAGCAGGCCGAGGCGGAACCACCCCAGTGAGGTCTGCGGCCGCCCGCACGCTGGCCGCGGTGGTGCTGGCCGCGATGATGGCCGGCGGCTGTGACGATCCGGAGCCGCCCGCGTCGGCACCGTCGGTGTCCATCGCTTGGCAGCCGGCCACGCTGAGTGCGAGCGACGCGATCATGCTGCGGGAGTCGACCTCGTGCGGCGGCGCCTTCTTCGTGGTGGGCGCGCTTCGGGACAAGGCCGGGGGTACGCGGCCGGCGGCGTGGATGAGCCGGGATGGGGCGACGTGGTCCCCGATGACGTTCGCGCCCAAGACCTTCTACGGCAAACAGCACATCATGTACGCCGTGGCCTGCGCGAACGGCCGGCTCGCCGCGCTCGGCGCCAAGATCGGCGGGGCGCACAGCAACCCGCGGACGAGTTCGTGGCAGCAGTCGCCGGACGGCGTGCTGCGTGAGGTGACCGCCCCGTTCGAGTTGTTCGGCGGGCCGCAGGCGCTCAATGTGAGCCGGCTGACCGCGGGGCCGAGCGGCTTCCTGATCTCCGGCAACCGGATGTCCGGCGCGGCGGCCTGGGTGTCGCCCGACGGCACGTCGTTCAGCATCGTCGAGCGGGCCCGGCAGCTGGCTTCGGACCAGGTGGGGGAGACGTACGCGTTCGACGCCGCCGCACTGCCGCCGGGTTGGATCATGGTCGGCGGGATCATTCCCGAGGGCCGGATCGACCGTGACCCGATGGGCTGGCGGTCGCCGGACGGCCGTGCCTGGACCCGGCTGCAGGCCACCGGCGCCACGGAGGACTACGACGAGTTGCAGCGCGTGGCCGTGCTGGACGGCGTACCCGTGGCCGTGGGTCTGCGGGGTGCGACCTTCGGCGCGTGGCAACTGGACGGCGACACCTGGCGACCGGCCGGTGCGTTCGGGGCTGTTCCGCCGGGCGCCGGCACGTCGGTGCGGTCACTGGTCGTGTCGAACGGGCGACTGCTCGCCGTGACCGCCACCGCTCAGGGTTACGCCGGTTGGGTGTCCGCCGATCGGGGTGGCACTTGGCGACAGGTCAGTCTGCCCATCGTTCCGCCGGGCGCCGACCATGCGGTGTCCCTGACCGCGGCTTCCGACGGCCGGTTACTCCTGGTCACCGATGACGGACAGAACGCCCGCGTCTACCTGGCGGAGACACCCGCATAGGGACGAGCGGACATCGTCTGAAGGCACTTTTCCTCATCGTCCGTAACGGGTCGCGCATGTTGTTGCCACCGGCGCGCGCTGCGGCTTTTGCCGGTCGTACGCTGCGCCCGCACGGACTCAAAAGGGGAAGGAACAAGCCTTGAGGCGCAAATACGTACGGGTTCTCGGTGCCGTCGGTCTCGCCACGGCCCTGCTCGCCGCGGCCGGATGTCAGGACTCGGGCAACGGCGACGGCGACACTCCCGCGGCCGCCTGCGGTGGCAAGATCGCGGTCTTCGGCGCCTTCACGGGTGCGAACGCGGGCGCGGTGCTGCCGTCGCTGAACGGGTCGAAGATGGCCGTGAAGCAGTTCAACGCGGCGAACCCGGACTGCAAGGTCACCATGCAGGAGTTCGACACGCAGGGTACCGCCGACCAGGCGACGCCGATCGCCAACCAGGTCGCGCAGGACCAGTCGTTCCTCGCGGTGATCGGTGGTCACTTCTCCGGCGAGTCGAAGGCGACGATGCCGATCTACGAGGCCGCGGGTCTGGTGATGGTGAGCCCGGAGGCGACCGCCCCGGAGCTCACCGCGGGTGGCAACAAGTCGTTCCACCGCGTGGTCGGCAACGACAAGACGCAGGGCGCGGCGGCGGTGGAGTACATCAAGAACGTCGGCAAGGCCAAGAAGGTCTTCGCGATCGACGACGGCTCGACCTACGGCACCGGCATCATCGACGTGGTCAAGCAGGGCCTCGGCGGCCTGGTCGCCGGCACCGACAAGGTGCAGACCGACCAGACCAACTTCGACGCCACGATCTCCAAGATCAAGGCGGCGGACGCGGACTTCATCGCGTACGGCGGTTACACCAACGAGGCGGCTCCGCTGCTGAAGCAGGCCCGCGCGGCCGGCGTCAAGGCGAAGTTCATCGGCTTCGACGGCCTGTACGACCCGGGCTTCCCGAAGGGCGCCGGCGAGGCCGCCGAGGACGCCGTCGTGACTTGCCCGTGCCTGCCGGCGGCCGAGGCGGGCGGCACGTTCGCCAAGGACTTCCAGACCGAGTACGGCGAGCCGGCCGGCTCGTACGGCGCGGAGGGCTACGACTCGGCGACGATCCTGCTGGAGGGCTTCAAGGCCGGCAAGAAGACCCGTGCCGACCTGCTCGCCTGGGTCGACGCCTACGACAAGCAGGGCGTCTCGAAGTACATCAAGTTCGACCAGAACGGTGACGTCGACAAGTCCAAGGTCGCCGTGTGGTCGTACCAGATCAAGGGCGGCAAGATCGAGCCCGAGCAGGAGATCAAGCTCGCCGGCTGACGTACCGATGACGAGTCGCGGGCGGCCGGTCGCACCGGCCGCCCGCGATCACGCAGAGGAACCGGTCTCCGATGGGTGAAATGACCTTATTTACCTTGCGGAAACGCCTGGGTAACGGGGCGGGGCCCCCAAATCCTGACCGCTCGGCCCTTCCAGGGAGGGATGTTCGAGCAGCACTCTGTAACGGTTTGGCAAGCGTGCTCGCCAGAGCCTACTTAGGCAATTAACAGCCAAGTACGCTGCGCCATCACGAGCAGTGCGCAGGTTAGCGGTTTTGGACCAAGGACAGGGACGGGGCCACCGCACCCTGCATAGATGAAAGGTCATAAGCCTTGAGGCGTAACTATGTACGGGCCCTGGGTGCCGTGGGGCTCGCGGCCGCCATGCTCGCGGCGGCCGGATGTCAGGACTCGGGCAACAGCGACGGCGACGCCGCCGCGGCTGACTGCGGTGGCAAGATCGCGATCTTCGGTGCCTTCACCGGCCCGAACGCGGGCCTCGTCATCCCGTCGCTCAACGGAGCCAAGATGGCGGTGAAGCAGTTCAACGCCGCGAACGCCAACTGCAAGGTCACCATGCAGGAGTTCGACACGCAGGGTAATGCGGACCAGGCGACGCCGATCGCCAACCAGGTCGCGCAGGACCAGTCGTTCCTCGCCGTCATCGGTGGTCACTTCTCCGGCGAGTCGAAGGCGACGATGCCGATCTACGAGGCCGCCGGTCTCGTCATGGTCAGCCCGTCGGCGACCGCCACCGAGCTCACCGCGGCCGGCAACAAGTCGTTCCACCGCGTCGTGGGCAACGACGGCACGCAGGCCGCCGCCGCCGTGGAGTACATCAAGAACGTCCAGAAGGGCCAGAAGGTCTTCCTGATCGACGACGGCCAGACCTACGGCGTCGGCATCATCGACGGCGTGAAGAAGGGCCTCGGCGCCACGGCGGTCGCCTCCGACAAGGTGCAGACCGACCAGACCAACTTCGACGCCACGATCTCCAAGATCAAGTCGTCGGGTGCCGACACCATCGCGTACGGCGGTTACACCAACGAGGCGGCTCCGCTGCTGAAGCAGGCCCGCGCGGCCGGCGTCAAGGCGAAGTTCATCGGTTTCGACGGCCTCTACGACCCCGGCTTCCCGTCGGGCGCCGGCGACGCCGCCAACGACGCCATCGTGACCTGCCCCTGCCTCCCGGCGGACAAGGCCGGCGGCACGTTCTCGAAGGACTACCAGGCCGAGTACGGCCAGGCCCCGGGTTCGTACGGTGCTGAGGGCTACGACGGCGCGACCGTTCTGCTGGACGGTTTCAAGGCCGGCAAGAAGACCCGTGCCGACCTGCTCGCCTGGGTCGACGCCTACGACAAGCAGGGCGTCTCGAAGTACATCAAGTTCGACCCCAGTGGTGACGTGGACAAGTCCAAGGTCGCCATCTGGTCGTACAAGATCACGGGTGGCAAGTTCGAGCCCGAGCAGGAGATCAAGCTCACCAGCTGATCCATTGGTACGTGATTGCGGCCGGGGGTGTCCTTCACCCTCGGCCGCGTCTGGTGCATAAGGAGTTTCCGTGAATTTCGACGAACTCTTCGGGCACCTGGGTCAGCACACGGTGGACGGCTTGGCGAAGGGCTCCATCTATGCCCTCGTCGCGCTCGGCTACACGCTGGTCTACGGCGTTCTGAAGCTGATTAACTTCGCCCATTCCGAGGTCTTCATGGTCGGCACCTTCGCCGTCCTGGGCACCTGGACGGTCATGGGCGCGACCAACAACCCGGGGATCGGCATGATGCTGGTCTTCCTGGCGGCTGGTCTGGTGGCCGGAGCAGTGGCCTCCGGCGCGACCGCCGTGGCGGTCGAGCGCATCGCGTACAAACGGTTGCGGACCATGAACGCCCCACCCCTGGCGTTCCTGATCACCGCGATCGGCCTCTCCCTGGTTCTTTCCGAGGCCTTCGGTGTGTGGCAGGGCCGCCTGGTCAAGGGCATGCCCACGATCGTGCCGCAGGAGGTCGTGTTCCAGATCGGCAACACGGCCATCACGAACACCCAGCTGATCACGGTCGTGGCAGCGATCCTGATGATGATCGGGCTGGACGTCTTCATCAACCGCACCCGGTACGGCCGGGGCGTGCGGGCGGTGGCACAGAACCCGGACACCGCGGCGCTGATGGGCGTCAACAAGGACCGGGTGATCATGCTGATCTTCCTGCTCGGTGGTCTTCTGGCGGGGGCCGCCGCGCTGCTCTACTCGGTGCGGTACGGCAACACACGGTTCAACGTCGGCTTCATCCTGGGCCTCAAGGCGTTCACCGCCGCGGTCCTCGGCGGCATCGGCAACCTGCGCGGCGCGCTGGTCGGCGGTCTCGTCCTGGGCGTCATCGAGGTGTACGCCGCTACGCTGACCTCCTCCAACTGGGAGGACGTCGCCGCGTTCGTGGTCCTGGTCGTGGTGCTGCTGTTCCGCCCGACCGGTCTGCTGGGCGAGTCGCTGGGGAGGGCCCGGGCATGACGACAGACTCCAAGGTCGAACGAGACCCCAAGGTCGAACGCAAGCGCGTCTCCATCGGCGACCGCTGGCGGGCGCTGCCGAAGTGGCAGCGGTGGCTGGGCTTCGCGGCCTTCGTCGCGTTCCTCTACTACCTGCCGCTGCTCGGCATCCCCGGCCTGACCTGGCTGCGGACCGACTACATCGCGAACGGCAACAACTGGGCGGGTGTGCTCTTCACCTGCGCGGTCTACGTGCTGATCGCCTTGGGTCTGAACGTGGTCATCGGCCTGGCCGGCCTGCTCGACCTCGGCTACGTCGGGTTCTACGCGGTCGGCGCGTACAGCGTCGCGCTGTTCGGATCCCGGCAGTCGCCGGTGGTGCAGGCGATCCAGGACAAGTTCGGGCTGAGCCAGGAATGGGCCATGCTCTGGGCGGTGTGCATCATCATCGCGCTGGTCCTGGCGATGATCTCCGGCGTGCTGCTGGGCTGGCCGACGCTGCGGTTGCGCGGTGACTACCTGGCCATCGTGACGCTGGGCTTCGGCGAGATCATCCAGCGCGTGGTGCGCAACTCGGTGAGCTGGTCCGGTGGTCCGGCCGGTATCGCGGCCATCCCCGGTCCCGAGGGCGCGCCGTCCGCGGACAACAAGGTCTTCGGCCTGCTCGACGCCAAGCCGTGGTACTGGCTGGCGTTGTCGGTCGTGCTGCTGATCGTGTTCCTGGTCCGCCGGCTGGAGAACAGCCGGGTCGGCCGGGCGTGGCTGGCGGTGCGGGAGGACGAGGACGCGGCCGCGGTGATGGGCGTGTACCCGTTCAAGTTCAAGCTGTGGGCGTTCGCCATCGGCGCGGCGCTCGGTGGTCTGTCCGGCCTGCTGTTCGCCAGCCGAGCCGGGTTCATCGAGCCGAACCAGTTCAACGCGCAGCTGTCCATCCTGTTCGTCGCCATGGTCGTGGTCGGCGGTGCGGGCAACATGGCCGGTGTCGCGGTGGGCGCGTTCCTGCTGGCGTACCTGCCGGAGCGGTTCCGGGACTTCGCCGAGTGGCGGTTCCTGGTGTTCGGTCTGGCTCTGGTCATCGTCATGCTCATCCGGCCGCAGGGTCTGTTCCCGAGCCGGCGGCGAGCTCGCGAGTTGCAGGACCGACGGGAGGAGGTGCCGGCCGGTGTCTGACCTGACGCGTACGGTGCTGCTCGATGTGGACCACGTGACGCTGAAGTTCGGCGGCGTCGTGGCTCTCAACGACGTGAGCTTCAACATCTACCGGGGCGAGATCCTCGGCCTGATCGGCCCGAACGGCGCCGGCAAGACGACGTGCTTCAACGTCATGACCGGCGTCTACAAGCCGACCTCGGGCAAGGTGACGTTCGACGGCGACAAGATCACCGGTCGCCGTCCGCACGAGATCAACCACATGGGCGTGGCACGCACGTTCCAGAACATCCGGTTGTTCCCGGAGATGACGGCGCTCGAGAACGTCATGGTCGGGACCGACTCCCGGCACAAGACGAGCGTGGTGGGCGCGCTGTTCCGGCTCTACCGCGTGCGGGTCAAGCCGGAGGAACTGCCGGCCGTCGACTCGGACAACGGCTTCATCCGGTTCACCCAGCAGGTCCGCCGCTGGGGCGCCAAGACGTTCGGGCTGTCCCGGCACACCCTCGAGGAACGGGCCGGCGAGCGGAAGTCGCTCGATCTGCTCCGCTTCGTCGGGATCGAGCACCGGGCGAACGAGGAGGCGCGCAACCTGCCGTACGGCGACCAGCGCCGCCTCGAGATCGCCCGGGCGCTGGCCACCGAGCCGAAGCTGCTCTGCCTGGACGAGCCGGCCGCCGGCTTCAACCCGGCGGAGAAGGAGGATCTCCTCCAGCTCATCCGCAGGATCCGCGACCTGGGGTACACCGTGTTGCTGATCGAGCACGACATGCGGCTGGTCATGGGTGTGACCGACCGGATCGTGGTGCTGGAGTTCGGTAAGAAGATCGCGGAGGGCAGCCCGGCAGAGGTCCGGGACAACCCCAAGGTCATCGCCGCTTACCTGGGGGAGACCGCAGATGCTTCTTGAACTGGACGAGATCGTCGTCAAGTACGGTCGCATCGAGGCTCTGCACGGGATGACGATCCAGGTCGCCGAGGGCGAGGTGGTGGCTCTGATCGGTGCGAACGGCGCCGGGAAGACCACCACGATGCGGGCGATCTCGGGTCTGAACCCGTTGGCCTCCGGCAAGATCCGGTTCGACGGCAAGGACATCAGCAACCTGCGGGCCGACCTGCGGGTGCCTCTGGGCATCTGCCAGTCACCCGAGGGCCGGGGCATCTTCCCGGGCATGTCGGTCCTGGAAAACCTCGACATGGGCGCCTTCACCCGGCGCGACACGTCCGAGGTGGCCAAGGATCTGGACCGCGTGCTCACTCTCTTCCCGCGGCTGGCCGAGCGGCGTAAGCAGGCCGGTGGCACCCTGTCCGGCGGCGAGCAGCAGATGCTCGCGGTCGGCCGGGCGCTGATGAGCCGGCCACGTCTGCTCCTGCTGGACGAACCGTCGATGGGCCTCGCCCCGATGATCATCCAGCAGATCTTCGACATCATCACGGAGATCAACCAGCAGGGCACCACGGTGCTGCTGGTGGAGCAGAACGCCCAGCAGGCGCTCTCCCGGGCGCACCGCGGGTACGTGCTGGAGACCGGGCGGATCGTCAAGGAGGGCACTGGTCAGGAGCTCCTCCACGACCCGTCGGTCAAGGAGGCGTACCTCGGGGTCGCCTGATCGTTGGTACCTGAAAGGGGGCGGCCGCGTTTCGCGCGGCCGCCCCCGGCTTTTCTGTCACACCCCCGGACTAGAGTCGTCACCCGTGAGTGCTGAAGCCAAAGACCGCCTGCTCCTGCTGGATGGCCATTCCCTGGCCTACCGCGCGTTCTTCGCGCTTCCGGTGGAAAACTTCTCCACCCAGACCGGGCAGCCGACCAACGCGGTCTTCGGCTTCACGTCGATGCTGATCAACATGCTGCGCGACGAGCAGCCGACGCACATCGTGGTCGCCTTCGACGTGTCCCGGGTGTCGTTCCGCACCGAGAAATACGCGGACTACAAGGCCGGTCGATCCGAGACGCCACAACCCTTCAAGGGTCAGGTCAGCCTGATCAAAGAGGTGCTGGAGGCGCTACGCATCCCGGTGGTCGAAAAGCCGGGGTACGAAGCGGACGACGTGATCGGCACGCTCGCCACGCAGGGCCGCGAGGCCGGCATGGAGGTGGTCATCTCCACCGGCGACCGGGACGCGTTCCAGCTCGCCGACGAGCACGTGACGATCCTCTACCCGGTCCGCGGCGTGTCCGAGGTGTGGCGGATGACGCCGGACGCGATCGAGGCGAAATACTTCGTCCGGCCCGACCGCTACCGCGACAAGGCGGCCCTGGTCGGCGAGAGCAGCGACAACCTGACCGGCGTCCCCGGTGTCGGCGACAAGACCGCGGCGAAATGGATCAACGAGTACGGCGGCCTGGACGGCATCATCGCCGCGGCCGACAAGATCAAGGGCAAGGCCGGCGAGAACCTGCGCTCGCACCTGGCCGAGGTGATGCGCAACTACGAGCTCAACAAGCTGGTCTGCGACCTGGAGCTGCCGCTCGGCCCGCAGGACGTGAAGTGGCAGGGCTGGGACCGTGAGGCGGTGCACCAGGTCTTCGACGCGCTCGAGTTCCGGGTGCTGCGCGAGCGGCTCTATTCCTACCTCGAGTCGGTCGAGCCCGAGGCGGAGTCCGGCTTCGACCTGTCCGCCAGTGTGCTGGGCGCCGGTGAGGTGGCGGGCTGGCTGGCCGAGCACGCCCGGGAGGCGCCGATCGGCGTCGCGGTCACCGGGAAATTCGGCCGGGGCACCGGCGAGCTGACCGGCATCGCGGTGGCCACCGGCGACGGGCCGGCGGCCTGGTTCGATCCCGCGGCGCTCGACGAGTCCGACGAGCAGGCGGTGGCCGGCTGGCTGGCCGATCCCGCGCGGCCCAAGGTCATCCACGACGCCAAGCCCGCGAGGCTGGCGTTCCGGGCGCACGGCTGGACCCTGGCCGGCGTACGCGTCGACACCGCCCTGGCGGCCTATCTCGCCAAGCCCGACCAGCGCGCCTACGACCTGACCGACCTCGCCCTGCGCTACCTCAAGCGCGAGCTGCGGGTGGACGCGCCGGAGGACGGCCAGCTCACCCTCGACGTCATGGGCGACCAGCAGGAGGGCACCGCCGAGCAGAACGTGATGCTCCGCGCCCGCGCCACCCTCGACCTGGCCGACACCCTGACCGAGGAGCTGTCCCGCGACGACGGCGCCTCCCAGCGGCTCCTGGTGGAGGTCGAGCAGCCGCTGTCGATGGTGCTCGGCGAGATGGAGCACGTCGGCATCGCGGCCGACACCGACTACCTCTCCGAGCTCGAGTCGCACTTCGCCGCCGAGGTGAAATCGGCGCAGCAGGCCGCGCACGAGGTGGTCGGCCGCGAGTTCAACCTGGGCTCGCCCAAGCAGCTCCAGGAGATCCTGTTCACCGAGCGGAGCCTGCCCAAGACCAAGCGCATCAAGTCGGGCTACACCACCGACGCCGACGCGCTGCAGAGCCTGTTCACGCAGACCGGCGACCCGCTGCTCGCCCACCTGCTCCGGCACCGCGACGTGGCCAAGCTCAAGTCCACGGTGGACGGCCTGCTCAAGTCGGTCTCCGACGACGGGCGCATCCACACCACGTTCAACCAGACGGTGGCCGCCACCGGCCGGCTCTCGTCGACCGACCCGAACCTGCAGAACATCCCGATCCGCACCGAGGAGGGCCGGCGGATCCGCCGGGCGTTCGTGGTCGGCGCCGGCTTCGACCAGCTGATGACCGCCGACTACAGCCAGATCGAGATGCGGATCATGGCGCATCTGTCCGGCGACGAGGCGCTGATCGAGGCGTTCAACTCGGCCTTCGACTTCCACGCGGCCACCGCGTCGTCGGTGTTCCACGTCCCGGTCGAGGAGGTCGTCCCCGATCAGCGGCGCAAGATCAAGGCCATGAACTACGGCTTGGCGTACGGGCTGAGCGCGTTCGGTCTCTCCAACCAGCTGAGCATCTCCACCGACGACGCCAAGGGCCTGATGGAGGAGTACTTCACCCGGTTCGGTGGCGTCCGTGACTACCTGCAGGCCGTGGTGAAACGGGCCGTGCAGGACGGCTACACCGCGACGATCCTCGGCCGCCGGCGCTATCTGCCCGATCTGACCAGCGACAACCGGCAACGGCGGGAGATGGCCGAGCGGATGGCGCTGAACGCCCCGATCCAGGGGTCGGCGGCGGACATCATCAAGGTCGCGATGCTGAAGACCGACGCGGCGCTGCGCACGTCCGGGCTGCGGTCGCGGATGCTGCTCCAGGTGCACGACGAGCTGGTCTTCGACGTGGCGCCGGGGGAGCAGGAGCCGCTGGAGGAGCTGGTCCGGCGCGAGATGGGCGCCGCGCATCAGCTGTCCGTGCCGCTTGAGGTGTCGGTCGGCGTGGGCCGGGACTGGAACGGCGCCGACCACTGAGCGTGAGCACTGATGTCATCCGTGCCGATCTCGTGAACGCTTTCGACACATCTCTAATCAGATGGGCGTGACCTGGGAAAACATCGGGGTTGCGGTCGTTTGCTTAGCTGTGCCACATGCCAGTCTCGACGACGGAGATGACGTCACAGACAGACACCGCCGCGTGGCAACCGATCACGCGAGGTGCACTGGACGCCGAGCACGCGACCGCTTTCGCACCGATGTTCAAGGCTCTGGGTGATCCGGTCCGGCTCCGCTTGCTCTCGATGATCGCGTCGGCGGGCGGCGGCGAGGTCTGCGTCTGCGACCTCACCGGGTCGTTCGCGCTGACCGGGCCGACCATCTCGCACCACCTCAAGGTGCTGCGCGAGGCCGGCCTGGTGGACAGTGACCGCCGCGGCACCTGGGTGTACTACCGCCTGGTGCCGGCGGCGATCACGCTGATGGCGGGTCTGCTCGCGATCGCCGAGCCGGTCGCCGCCGCCCTCTGATCACTTCAGCGGGTGGTGGTCCCAGTTGATCGGCGACCAGCGCCGGGCGGTGTCCTCGACGTCGCCGTCGGGCCGCTGGGCGAGGTGCCGGTGCACGTAGCCGACGACCTTGCCCATGACCTCCCGTTACCCCAGGTCAGGCGGGTCATTCGTCCCGGGTGCAGACGAAGATCGCGGTGCCCGGGAAGAGCCGGCCGCGCAGGGGGCTCCACTGCCCCCAGATCTGCTCGTGGCCGTCCGGCCACTCCGGCTCGACCAGGTCCCGCAGGCGGAGACCGGCCGCCACCAGCTCGCGGACCCGGTCGCCGAGGGTCCGGTGCTGCTCGACGTAGGTCGGCGCACCCGACTCGTCCTCCTCCACGTACGGCCGGCGGTCGAAGTACGAGTTGACCGCGAGCAGGCCGCGCTCGTCCGGCTCGTCGAGGAAGACCCACCGCATCGGATGGGTGATCGAGAACACCCAGGAGCCGCCCGGACGGAGCACGCGTGCCACCTCGCGCATCACGGCGCCCGAGTCGGCAACGAACGGGACCGCGCCGAAAGCGGTGAACACGATGTCGAAGGCGCCGGTGGCGAAGGGAAGCGCCAGAGCGTCAGCCTGGACGAGCGGGACGCGTACCCCCGAACGGTCTGACCCCTCGCGCGCCTGCCGCAACATGCCCGCCGAGAGATCCATGGCAACCACCTCGGCACCCGCGCCGCGCAGCCAGCGCGCGCCGGAGGCCGCGCCGCAGCCGAGCTCCAGCACCCGCCGGCCGCGGACCTCGCCGAGCAGATGGGCATCCGCCTCGCGCACGCCCTCGGGGCACCAGACGAGATCCACGTCGCCGAGGAAGGCGCCGTGCTCGGCCTGGTAGTCGTCGGCGTCGATGTCCCACCAGCCGCGGCTCGCGACCCTGCTTTCGGCGTCCGAGACGGGGCGTCGGGCAACTTTGTCGATCACCGGGCTAGGCTAAGCCACGGCGCTTCAGGGTCAGAAACGGGCAAAACGGTCGTCCAGGCCAAGAATATGCCCGGGTCCTCGGGAGGGCTTGCAACCTGTGGTAATGCGCACGGTAAGCTAGTCGATGCGCTCGCGGAACGTGTGCCTCGGCAGGGAGCAGGTTCCGCAAGTCGTCGGTTTCAGCCCGTTCAGCGTCGCCTGATCAGACTCCACCGTCATGATCACTCCGGATGTTCGTGCTGTGCCCGCCGGCAGTTCCGCGGGACGCGAGAGACACCACGACACCATCCGTTCGGAGCAACAGTCCACATGACGAGCAGCATCGAGGCCACCTCGAGCGCCAACAAGGTCACGATCGACGACCTCGGCTCGGAGGAAGCTTTCCTCGCAGCCATCGACGAGACCATCAAGTACTTCAATGACGGCGACATTGTCGAAGGCACCGTCGTCAAGGTCGATCGGGACGAGGTCCTGCTCGACATCGGCTACAAGACCGAGGGTGTCATCCCCTCGCGCGAGTTGTCGATCAAGCATGACGTGGACCCCGCGGAAGTGGTGTCGGTCGGTGACCACATCGAAGCCCTCGTCCTCACCAAGGAGGACAAGGAAGGTCGCCTGATCCTCTCGAAGAAGCGTGCGCAGTACGAGCGCGCGTGGGGCACCATCGAGAAGATCAAGGAGGACGACGGCGTCGTGCGCGGCTCCGTCATCGAGGTCGTCAAGGGTGGCCTCATCCTCGACATCGGCCTCCGTGGCTTCCTCCCGGCCTCCCTGGTCGAGATGCGTCGTGTCCGCGACCTCCAGCCGTACGTGGGCCGCGAGCTCGAAGCCAAGATCATCGAGCTGGACAAGAACCGCAACAACGTGGTCCTGTCCCGCCGTGCCTGGCTCGAGCAGACGCAGTCCGAGGTTCGCACCGAGTTCCTCAACAAGCTGCAGAAGGGCCAGGTCCGTAAGGGCGTCGTGTCCTCGATCGTCAACTTCGGCGCCTTCGTCGACCTTGGCGGCGTGGACGGCCTCGTGCACGTCTCCGAGCTCTCCTGGAAGCACATCGACCACCCCTCCGAGGTGGTTGAGGTGGGCCAGGAGGTCGAGGTCGAGGTGCTCGACGTCGACCTGGACCGCGAGCGCGTCTCGCTGTCGCTCAAGGCGACGCAGGAGGACCCGTGGCGCCAGTTCGCCCGGACTCACGCGATCAACCAGATCGTGCCGGGCAAGGTCACCAAGCTGGTTCCGTTCGGCGCGTTCGTCCGCGTCGACGACGGCATCGAGGGCCTGGTCCACATCTCCGAGCTGGCCGAGCGGCACGTCGAGCTGCCCGAGCAGGTCGTCCAGGTGGGCTCGGACGTCATGGTCAAGGTCATCGACATCGACCTCGAGCGTCGCCGGATCTCGCTCTCGCTGAAGCAGGCGAACGAGAACTTCGTGGAGGGCGAGGAGCACTTCGACCCCACCCTCTACGGCATGGCGGCCACCTACGACACCGAGGGCAACTACATCTACCCGGAGGGCTTCGACCCCGAGACGGGCGAGTGGCTCGAGGGCTTCGACAAGCAGCGCGAGACGTGGGAGAAGCAGTACGCCGACGCCCGCGAGCGCTGGGAGGCCCACACCAAGCAGGTGCAGGCGTCCCGCGAGGCCGACGCCGAGGCTGCGCTCAACCCGGTCCCGGCCGGTGTGCCCGCGTCGTCCTCCACCACCGGTGGCGGCGGCAGCTCCAGCTCGTCGAGCTCGCCCGCACCGGCGCGTTCGTCGGAGGAGCCGGCCGGCACCCTGGCTACCGACGAGGCGCTGGCCGCGCTTCGCGAGAAGCTGGCAGGCGGCAAGTAACCAGTTCCACCCAGCAGTGAGGCAGGCCCGCCCGCGACCCCGGTCGCGGGCGGGCCTTCGCCTTTCCGGAATACTCGATCCGTGCTGAAGGTGGGTCTGACCGGCGGGATCGGGGCGGGTAAGAGCGCGGTGTCCACCCGCCTGGCCGCCCTGGGTGCCGTGATCATCGACTCGGACGTGCTGGCGCGCGAGGTCGTCGCCGCCGGGACCGAGGGCCTGGCCGAGGTGGTGGCCGCGTTCGGCGACGGGGTGCTGGGCCCCGACGGCTCGCTGGACCGTCCGGCGCTGGGGGCGATGGTCTTCGGCGACGACGAGGCGCGCCACCGGCTCGAGAAGATCATTCATCCACGCGTACGCGCCAGAGCGACCGAACTGGCCACCGCGGCGCCCGGCGACGCGATCGTGGTGCACGACGTCCCGCTGCTGGTCGAGACCGGCCAGGCGTCGTCCTACCACCTGGTCCTGGTGGTGACCGCCTCCGAGGCGACCCGGGTGCGCCGCCTCGCCGAGACCCGCGGGATGACCGCCGACCAGGCCCGCTCCCGCATCGCGGCGCAGGCCACCGACGAGACCCGCGCCGCCGCGGCCGACGTGCTGATCCCCAACGACGGCACCCTCGACGGCCTCGGCTCGCTGCTCTCCCGGCTGTGGCAGGACAGGTTGGTCCCCTTCGAGGAGAACCTCCGCCGGCACCGCGCCGCGCCCGCCCCCGAGATCCGGGTGGTGCCGCCGGACCCGACCTGGCCGGCGCAGGCCGACCGGCTCCTCGCGCGCATCCGGCGCGCCTCCTCGGCGGCGGCGCACCACATCGGTTCCACCTCCGTGCCCGGGCTGCCCGCCAAGGACGTCATCGACCTGATGCTCGCCGTGGACTCGCTGGACGAGGCGGACGCCCTGGCCGGCCGCCTCGAGGAGGCCGGCTTCCCGCGGCAGCCGGGGGAGTGGTGGGACAACGCCCGCGGCCTGCCCGGCCAGACCTGGCCGAAGCGTTTCCACAACAGCGCCGACCCCGGCCGCCCGGTCAACCTGCACGTCCGGGTCACCGGGTCGCCGGGCTGGCGGTTCGCCCTGCTGATGCGCGACCACCTCCGGGCCGACCCCGCCGCGCGCGACGAGTACGCCGCCCTGAAGGCCGCGCTGGACCCGTCCTCCTACGCCGACGACAAGGAACCGTGGTTCGACCAGGAGGCGGTCGCTGCCGAAGCCTGGGCCGTCGACACCGGCTGGAAAATGCCTCGCCCCGCTTGATTGTCGTACCCATAGTGGTGGCCATGAGGGAGCTGCTGGTATCCGATCTGGACGGAACACTGCTGCGGCCGGACGGCAAGCTCGGCACCCGGACCGTGCGGACCGTCAACCGCTTCCTGGCAGACGGCGGCCTGTTCACGTACGCGACGGCCCGCTCTTTCGCCAGCGCCGCCCGGGCGACCGCCGCCCTCGACCTGACCCTGCCGGTGATCACCTACGGCGGCGCCATGATGGTCGACCCGCGCACCGGCGACGCCCGCCCCGCCCACCTGCTCGACCAGGCCGTCGTCGACACCGTGCTCAGCCACTGCACCGCGCGCCCGAGCCTCCAGCCGATCCTGTTCGTCATGCGGGAGGACCGCGACCGGGTCTGCTGGCTCACCGACCACCACACACCGGCCGTGGACACGTTCCTCAGCTACCGCCGCGACGACCCGCGCCTGCTTCCCCTCACCGCCTGGTCCCAGATCGACCTCGCGGCCGTGATCAGCATCGCCCTGATCGGCAGCCCCGAGGCCCTCCTGCCGGTCCGGACCGACCTGGACGCCTTCGCGGCCACCTGTCACGCCGTCTACAGCGAGGACGTCTACGCCCCCGGCGAATGGTGGGTGGAACTGACCTCGAGCGCCGCCACCAAGGCCGCCGCGGTGGCCGCCCTGCGCGACGAGATCGGGGCGACGTCGCTGACCTGCTTCGGGGACGGCCCCAACGACGGGCCGATGTTCGCGATCGCCGATCGGGCGATCGCGGTGGCCAACGCGATCCCGGAGCTGCGGGCCGCCGCGCACTCGGTGATCGGGTCGAACGCTGACGAAGCCGTCGCTACCTGGATCGCCTCCCACGGTGCCCGGGCTCGGGGCGGCGCCGGGGTTCCGCCGGCTGCTTGAGCGGGCCGGGGTATCGCCGCGTTCTCATCGGGCAGTCAGGCGCAGGCGGTGGCGCTGGCCGGAGACAAAGTTGATCTTGCGGATCGATCGCCCCCGCCGCCTCCCCCACCCCTGTTCCGGGTGGGCCTGAACGTAGGGCCGGGGTACGACGATTTTGGGCGGCCGTCCACAGGGCCGGGCCGGTCAGGTGGTGGCGGGCGCGGGGGAGGGCTCGGCGGCCGGCTTGGCGGTGGCGCGGCGGCGGAGGGCGTCCAGCGACCACGGCCCGGCGCCGATCACGGCGATCGCCAGGAAGGACCAGCAGTAGAGGGCGGCCGAGGCGCCACCGTTCTGGCTGGGGAGCAGGGCCTGCGGCTGGTGCACCGTGAAGTACGCGTACGCCATGGAGCCGGACGCCACCACGGCCGCGACCGTCGTGAACAGCCCGGACAGCACGAGAAGTCCACAGACGACCTGGATGAGCCCGGCCCACCAGCCCGGCCACTGCCCGAGTGGCGCGGCGCTCTTGCCCGCCGCGCCGAGGACGCCGAAGACCGTGCCCGTGCCGTTGAGGGTGAACAGCAAGCCGACCACGATCCGGAAGAGCGACCAGATCGGCCCGGCGAACTTGTGCGTGCTCATGGCGTACTCCCTTGCCTCGGAACGAAGAACATTGATGCACGCTAATAAGTTGCATGCTCAATCTTCAAGAAGGCGCAGGTAGACGGCTTGTTGCCGTGATGTTTCCGCCCCTGATCACGCGAGGTATCTCAGAACTTACTCAGAGTGTGTGCGGTTGGTCACACCCAGGACGGGCAGAAATAAGGGCCGTCGCGGCGGCCGGTCCGGAGACCATCGTGACGCGCTCGCCGGCGGAACCGGGGCTGCGATCACGATGCCGGCGGGGAGGGACCGTGTGGTGATCCGGAGACCCCGCCTGGCGGCCGCCGCGAGCGGCCTACCGCACCAGAGTAGGCGCCGGAACACCGGTTGCATCGAGGCCGGAGCCGAATTGGCATCACCCGCAAACCACGGCCCGGCGGAACTTGTCGTACCCCCGACGTACCGTGGTCCCCATGGCGCTCGACATCCCACGACTCGACGGCCGCTTCGAGGTCGTCAGCGAATTCCAGCCGGCCGGCGACCAGCCCGCGGCCATCGCTGAGCTGGAGCGACGCGTGCGCCGGGGCGACCGCAACACCGTGCTGCTCGGCGCCACCGGCACGGGCAAATCGGCCACCACGGCCTGGCTGATCGAAAAGCTGCAACGGCCGGCGCTGGTGCTCGCGCCGAACAAGACGCTGTGCGCGCAGCTGGCCAAGGAGTTCCGCGAGCTGCTGCCCAACAACGCCGTCGAGTACTTCGTGAGTTACTACGACTACTACCAGCCCGAGGCGTACATCGCGCAGACCGACACCTACATCGAAAAGGACTCGTCGGTCAACGAGGAGGTCGAGCGGCTCCGGCACTCGGCGACGATGTCCCTGCTCACCCGGCGCGACACGATCGTGGTGGCGACCGTCTCGGCGATCTACGGCCTGGGCACGCCCCAGGAGTACATCGACCGGTCCGTGGTGGTCAAGGTGGGCGAGGAGGTCGACCGTGACAAGCTGCTGCGCCGGCTGGTCGACATTCAGTACGCGCGGAACGACATGGCCTTCCAGCGGGGCACGTTCCGGGTCCGGGGTGACACGCTGGAGATCATTCCGGCGTACGAGGAACTCGCCGTCCGCATCGAGCTGTTCGGCGACGAGGTGGAGAAGCTCTACTACCTGCACCCGCTGACCGGCGAGGTGGTCCGCGAGGTCGACGAGCTGGTGATCTTCCCGGCGACGCACTACGTGGCGGGGCCGGAGCGGATGGACCGGGCGATCCGGCAGATCGAGGCCGAGCTCGCCGACCGGCTGGCCGAGTTCGAGCGGCAGGGCAAGTTGCTGGAGGCGCAGCGGCTGCGGATGCGGACGACCTATGACATCGAGATGATGCGGCAGGTCGGCTTCTGCAACGGCATCGAGAACTACTCGATGCACATGGACGGGCGCAGTCCCGGCGAGCCGGCGTACACGCTGCTCGACTACTTCCCGGACGACTACGTGACCGTGATCGACGAGTCGCATGTGACGATCCCGCAGATCGGCGGCATGTACGAGGGCGACGCCTCGCGTAAGCGGATCCTCATCGAGCACGGCTTCCGGCTGCCCAGCGCGGCCGACAACCGCCCGCTGCGGTTCGACGAGTTCCAGGAGCGGGTCGGGCAGATGGTGTTCCTGTCCGCGACGCCCGGGCCGTGGGAGATGCGGGAGGCCGGCGGCGAGTTCGTCGAGCAGGTCATCCGCCCGACCGGCCTGGTCGACCCCCAGGTCGTGGTCAAACCCACCAAGGGCCAGATTGACGACCTGATGTACGAGATCAAGGAACGTACCGACAAGGACGAGCGGGTCCTGGTCACCACGCTGACCAAGAAGATGTCCGAGGACCTCACCGACTACCTCCTGGAGAACGGCATCCGGGTGCGTTACCTGCACTCCGAGGTGGACACCCTGCGCCGGGTCGAGCTGCTCAAGGAACTGCGTAAGGGCGACTACGACGTGCTGGTCGGCATCAACCTGCTGCGCGAGGGCCTCGACCTGCCCGAGGTGTCGCTGGTCGCGATCCTCGACGCGGACAAGGAGGGCTTCCTGCGCTCCGGCCGGTCCCTGATCCAGACCATCGGCCGCGCCGCGCGGAACGTGTCCGGCGAGGTCCACATGTACGCCGACAAGATGACGCCGTCGATGCGGGACGCGATCGACGAGACCGACCGCCGCCGGGCCAAGCAGATCGCCCACAACGAGGCGAACGGCATCGTGCCGACGGCGCTGCGGAAACGGATCCACGACATCCTGGACGACATCTACAAGGAGGCCGAGGACACCGACGCCGCCGTGGGCACCGCCCCGATGGTCGGTGGCGGCGGCCGGCAGATGTCGCGGGGCAAGGGCCCGACGCCGGAGACTCGGTCCCGGCCGCCCCGCTCGGCGGCCACGCCGGCCCGCGAGGGCATGGCCCGGGCCGAGCTCGCCCAGCTCATCCAGGACCTCAGCGACCAGATGCTGGGGGCCGCGCGCGAGCTCCAGTTCGAGCTGGCGGCCCGGATCCGCGACGAGGTCAAGGAGCTGAAAAAGGAGCTCCGCGGCATGGACATGACCGGCGTGAAATAGTCCGCAACCATTCACCCCTCGGGCTGCGTGTGTGAGACGACACCGCGGGCAGCCGAATCGGGGGACGACGACGTGACGGACGAGGAATACCGCGCCTACTACGCGGCTGCGTACAGCCGGGTGGTGGGCCAGGTGTACCTGATGACGGGTGACCTCAGTGAGGCACAGGACGTCGTCCAGGAGGCGTTCATTCGTGGCTGGGGCAGGCGCCGGTCCTTCGCCGAGGGCGATGCGCCGGACGCCTGGATCCGGACGGTGGCCCGCAGGCTGGCGGTGAGCCGCTGGCGGGCCGCCCGGTCCACGCTGGCCGCCTGGCGCAGGGCCGGCCCGGCGCCCGACCATCCCGGCCCCGGCGTGGAGACGCCGCTGGTCGTGGCGGCGCTGGCGAAACTGCCCGAGCCGCAGCGCCGAGCGATCGTCCTGCACCACCTGTGCGACCTTTCCGTCGACCAGGTGGCGGCCGAGGTGGGCGTACCCACCGGAACGATCAAGGCGCGCCTCTCGCGGGGCCGGGTGGCCCTGCGCGAGCTGTTGTCCAGCGGTGACGAGACCTTCGAGCAGACTGTGGGGGCGCGTCATGCCTGAACTGGACGAACTGTTGCGTGAGGCGGCGTACGGGGCCGCCGCGCAGACGCGGGGCGGTGATTTCGACGCGGTCGAGCGGGGCGCCCGGCGGCGGCGTGCCCGGCTGGCCGGGGCCGGCGCGGCGGGGCTGGTCGCCGCGATCGCGGTCGGGGCGGTGGTGCTGGCCGGCCTGCCCGGCGGCCCGGCGCCCGTTCCGGGGGCCGGTGTCCAAGCGGCAGCGTCGGCCTCGGCCTCGGCGGATCTGACGCCGGGCGCTTTGGAGACGGATGTCCCGGTCCTCTCCTGGAGCTTCGAGAACGGTGCATCGAGCGAAGAGATCCTGCGGGAGCTCCTGAACAAACCGCAGGCATACGTCGAGGTCATCGGTGGCGGACGGTTGAACCTTCGGAACTACTTCCCGGACACCCCGGCCGGCGACTACCTGGTGCTGGGGGGCCTCAGGCAGCCGCCGACCCGGTCGCGGGCCGAACAGTTCGTGGCCGAGATGGCCGAACGACCCGGGGTACGCCGCGCTGAGCTCATCACGGTTCGCGGCTACTGGTTCGGCGTGACCGCGACGGTGGTGCGATCCACCCCCCTGCCGCAGAAGGAGATCATGGCGCCCAGGTTCAAGCCCGGCACCGGCATGACCGGGAGCTCCTGGATGAGCACGGAACTCGGCGACGGCAAGTTCCGCTGGACCGCGAACTACACCTTCCTGAGGCCGACGATGAGCGATGCCGACCTGCAGGACATGCGCGCCGACGCGGAGCGGCACTGGGGCGCGGACACGGTAGCCACCTTCACCCCACGGGCGATGCCGCCCGGGTGAGCGCGGTCAGCGGGCCGGGCCGGGTCAACGCCGGCTCGGGCCGCTAGGTGACTGGTGTTAAATACGGGTTCGCGCCTCGCCGAAGGGTCGACTTGACCCTCGGGGGCCTCCGTTTGGCGCCGAGCTGCCGACACAGCCGTGTTTGTCGATCACCGACCGCGATGAACGCGTTTGACACTAGTCACCTAGCCGGGCTGGACGTCGGTGAAGTGCTCGACCCGCGGCGGGTTCGCGAAGTGGGGGCCGATGTGGCCGCGCCACTGGGCGAAGCGGTCGGTGGCGCGGAAGTTCTGGTCGTGGGCTTCGACGCTGTCCCACTCGACGAGGAGCACGAAGCGGGACGGCGACTCGATGCCGCGGGTCATCCGCACCGAACGGCAGCCGGGGGCGCCGGCCAGGATGGGGTGGCCGAGCCGGTAGGAGGCCTCGAAGGCGTCCTCCTGGCCAGGGATCACGTCGATGAGCGCGACTTCGAGAACCATGATCGGCAGCCTGCCACATGCACCGCGCGACTGGGAACGTGCGCGGCCGGCAAGGAGTGAGCCATGAGTGAACTAGCCTCCTAGGATGCGACAGGACTGGTGGCGTGGGACGCTGCGAGCGGGTAACGAGGAGATGTCGCGCACTTCTTACGGAGGAGATGTGCAGAAACGCAGCCGGATGCGACACAATGGCGGGGTTGCAAGGGGAGTATTCCTAGCGCGCCGGTCTCGTCAACACGGATCTGTCCTCTGACCAGGGGCAGCCCGGGGCCGGCGGTCGCAGTCAGGATCGGACTGGCTGCGGCGGAAGAGACCTTCGACAGCCGCACGCCGCTGGATCCCCCGTCTGGCGGTGCCCCGTGTCTGCCGGAGGTTCCCCGACTGTGAATGTGTCCGCCTGGGTGTGGATCGCCACCCTTGCCGCTCTTGTCGTGATGCTCGCCGTCGACCTGCTCATCGTCGGCCGTCGACCGCACGAGCCCAGCATGCGCGAGGCCGGCACGTGGGTCGGGTTCTACGTCGGCCTGGCTCTGCTCTTCGGCGTCGGCGTCTGGGTCTTCGCCGGTGGCACCGCAGCCGGTGAGTTCTACACGGGCTGGCTGACCGAGTACAGCCTGTCGGTCGACAACCTCTTCGTCTTCGTGATCATCATGGCCCGGTTCGCGGTGCCCCGGGTCTTCCAGCAGAAGGTGCTGCTCATCGGCATCGTGCTGGCCCTGGTGATGCGCGGCGCGTTCATCGCCGCCGGCGCCGCCCTGATCGCGCAGTTCTCCTGGGTGTTCTACATCTTCGGCGCCTTCCTCGTGTACACCGCGATCACGCTGCTCAGGCAGGGTCAGAACGACGAGGACGACTTCAAGGAGAACATCCTCATCCGGTGGGCGAAGAAAGCCTTCCCGATCTCCTCGTCGTTCGGCGACGGCAAGCTGACCACGACGGTCGCGGTGACCGGCAAGAAGCTGTTCACGCCGATGCTGATCGTGATGATCGCGATCGGCACCACGGACCTGATCTTCGCGCTCGACTCGATCCCGGCGATCTTCGGCATCACCAAGGAGCCGTACCTCGTCTTCACCGCGAACGTCTTCGCGCTGATGGGCCTGCGGCAGCTGTACTTCCTGCTCGGCGGCCTGCTGGAGCGGCTGGTCTTCCTGAACATCGGGCTGGCCTTCGTGCTCGCCTTCATCGGCGTGAAGCTCGTCCTCGAGGCGCTGCACACGAACACGATCAGCTTCGTCAACGGCGGGCACGGCTTCCACTGGGCGCCGGAGATCCCGATCTGGCTGTCCCTGCTGGTGATCATCGGAACGCTCGGCATCGCGACCGCGGCGAGCCTGGTGAAGTCATCCCGGGACAAGAAGAAAGAGCTCGTCGGCGCCCGGGTCTGACGACACGGGCGCCAGATGACGAAGGCCGGCCGGGGTTCCCCCGACCGGCCTTCAACGTAGCGGAAGCTTTATCCCTGGTGTTTCCTGCGGGCGGCGGCGCGGCCGCGGGTCTGCTGGTCCAGGACGACCTTGCGGATGCGTACGGCGGCCGGCGTGACCTCGACGCACTCGTCCTCGCGGCAGAACTCGAGGGCCTGCTCCAGGGACAGCTTGCGCGGCGGGATCAGCTTCTCCGTCTCGTCGGAGGTCGACTGCCGCATGTTGGTGAGCTTCTTCTCCTTGGTGATGTTGACGTCCATGTCGTCGGCGCGGGAGTTCTCGCCGACGATCATGCCCTCGTACACCTCGGTGGTCGGCTCGACGAAGAGTGAGCCGCGCTCCTGCAGGTTGGTCATCGCGAACGCGGTGACCGGCCCGGAGCGGTCGGCGACCAGGGAGCCGTTGCTGCGGGTCCGCAGCTCGCCGAACCACGGCTCGTAGTCCTCGAAGATGTGGTGCATGATGCCCGTGCCGCGGGTGTCGGTGAGGAACTCGGTGCGGAAGCCGATCAGGCCGCGCGCCGGGACCAGCCACTCCATGCGCAGCCAGCCGGTGCCGTGGTTGATCAGCTCTTCCATCCGGCCCTTGCGTTGAGACAGCAGGCCGGTGATCGCGCCCATGTATTCATCCGGGGCGTCGATCGTGAGGCGCTCGACCGGCTCGTGCACCTTGCCGTCGACGAGCCGGGTGACGACCTGCGGCTTACCCACGGTCAGTTCGTACTGCTCGCGCCGCATCTGCTCGACCAGGATCGCCAGGGCGAGCTCGCCGCGGCCCTGCACCTCCCACGCGTCCGGCCGCTCGGTCGGCAGCACGCGCAGCGAGACGTTACCGACCAGCTCGCGGTCGAGCCGGTCCTTCACCATGCGGGCGGTGACCTTGCTGCCCTTCACCTTGCCGACCATGGGGGAGGTGTTGGTGCCGAGCACCATCGAGATGGCCGGCTCGTCCACGGTGATCAGCGGCAGCGGCACCGGGTTCTCCGCGTCGGCCAGCGTCTCGCCGATCATGATGTCGGCGATGCCGGCGACCGCCATGATGTCGCCGGGGCCGGCGCTCTCGGCGGGCTTGCGGTCGAGGCCCTCGGTGATGAGCAGTTCGGAGATGCGTACGTTGCTGATCGTGCCGTCGGTCCTGCACCAGGCGACGGTCTGACCCTTGCGGATGGTGCCCTCGTGGACGCGGCAGAGCGCGAGCCGGCCGAGGAAGTTCGAGGCGTCGAGGTTGACGACGTGCGCCTGTAGCGGCGCGCCCTCGGTGTAGGTCGGCGCGGGAATGGTCTCGAGGATCGTGCTGAACAGCACCTCGAGGTCGGTGCTGTCCTCGGGGATGGTGCCGTCCTTGGGCTGGGTCAGCGAGGCGATGCCGTCGCGGGCGCAGGCGTACACGATCGGGAACTCGATCTGGTGCTCGTCGGCGTCGAGGTCGAGGAACAGCTCGTACGTCTCGTCGACGACCTCTTTGATCCGGGCGTCCGGCCGGTCGACCTTGTTGATGATCAGGATGATCGGCAGCTTGGCCTGCAGGGCCTTGCGCAGCACGAAGCGGGTCTGCGGCAGCGGGCCCTCGGAGGCGTCGACGAGGAGGGCGACGCCGTCGACCATGGTGAGGCCGCGCTCGACCTCACCGCCGAAGTCGGCGTGGCCGGGGGTGTCGATGATGTTGATGGTGACGGGCTCGCCATCGGCCGGCCGGTAGCTGATGGCCGTGTTCTTGGCGAGGATGGTGATGCCCTTTTCCCGCTCAAGATCCATCGAGTCCATCGCTCGGTCGGCCATCTCGCCGCGGGCGTGGGACTGGCTGCCCTGCCGGAGCATGGCGTCGACCAGGGTGGTCTTGCCGTGGTCGACGTGCGCGATGATGGCGACGTTACGTAGGTCCGAGCGGGTCTGCATGGCTCCATTGTCCAAGGCGGTGGTTGCGGACGACGCCCCGGGGGTGTACTGCGTGCCCCACTTCATACCCGAGCGTTTTGTCCGTTTTCCGGGGCAGCGCGGCGACGGGGCGTATTGTTAGCGTTCTTTCTATGCAGCGGGGGCACATCGCGGCGCTGGCCGCCGTACTGGTCATGGTGTCGGGGTGTGGGGTGACGGGTCGCTCGGCGGCTGAGCAGCAGCCGGTCGCCCAGGCGAGCCCCGAGCCGATCACGCCCATCGAGGTCGTGGAGACGCCCGCCGAGGAGCCGCCGCCGACCGAGGCGCCGTCCAAGAGGCCGGTGAAGAAGGCCAAGCCGACGCCGACCGAGGACCCGAACAACTTCACGCTGCCCGAGTGCGCCACCCGCGAGGGCAAGCTGGTGTCCAAGAAGGCGGCCAAGGCGGCGCTGAGCACCGCGGCCGGCAGGGCGTACTGGAAGACGTCGGCGCCCAGGCTGAAGGTCCCCGCCGACCTGGTCAAGGCGATCGCCTGGCAGGAGAGCGGCTGGCAGTCGAACATCGTGAACTGCGACGGCGGCCGCGGCCTGATGCAGGTGATGCCCGGTACGGTCGACCAGATCAACCTCCGGTTCGGGCAGAGCTACGACGCCGCGGACTACAAACAGAACGCCCTGGCCGGCGCCAACTACCTGGCCTGGCTGACCAAGGCGTTCGGCGACGACCACTTCAAGGGCAAGTACGACCTGAGCCCGGCGCGCTGCAAGACCCACGGCAGCATGTGCCTGCTCAACATGGTGATCTCCGGCTACAACGCCGGGCGGGACGGGGTGGACACGGCGTACGAGAGCGGCGACCTGCCCAATCCCGCGTACGTCGACTCGGTGCGTTCGCTGATGAAGTCCTGCTACTGCGACCGATACTGACCTGGTCGCAGGCGGGGGAGAGCGGGCGGCTACACTAGTCGGTGGAACCCGAGATCCCTGCTGTTTTGACCCGCTTCTGGGCGCCGCTGTAAGGTCTCGGGGTTGTTGTGCGTTCAGATGCTCCGCGTGGCTCCGACTTTCGGCCCGTGCAGCACACCAGAAGGAGCCTGAAAGTAATGCCGCCCAAGAAGAAGACCCATGAGGTGACCCTCGCGCTTGAGGCGGGTAACGCCGCGATGGTCGACCTCGGTAAGATGCTCGGCCCGACCGGCGCCAACATGCGGGCTGTCAAGGTGGAGTACGACGAGGCCACCTCGAAGAACCGGGGCGAGATCATCCCGGTCGTGGTGTCCGTCTTCGAGGACCGCTCTCACCAGCTGGTCTACAAGACCCCGCCGACCAGCTTCCTGATCCGCAAGGCTCTGGGCATCCAGTCGGGCGCTTCCAACCCGCTGACCCAGACCGTCGGCACGCTGAGCCAGGAGCAGGTGCGCGGCATCGCCGAGCGCAAGCTGCCCGACCTCAACGCCAACGACGTCGACGCCGCGATCAAGGTCGTCGCCGGCACCGCCCGTTCCATGGGTGTGAAGGTCGCCGGACAGTAGGTATTTCAAACAAGGCCCGCCTGAGTAATCAGGCGGGCCTTGTTTCGTCTCACCGACAGGGGCCGCTCAAGGCGGAGCCGCTCACAGCGGGGCCAGGGGCGCGGCGGGGCCGCGCCGCGGCGGCGTGGTGGCCGAGGTGGTGGCGCGGCGTGGTGGCCGGGGTGGTGGCGCGGCGTGGGGGCCGGGGTGGTGGCGCGGCGATCAGGTCGTCTCGCCGACGACGGTGTCGATCAGGCCGTAGGCGCGGGCCTCGGTCGCGCTCATGATGCGGCCGGTGGTGAGGTCGTCCTCGATCCGGCTGCGGGTCTGGCCGGTCGCCTCGACCAGGCGCAGCACCATCTCCTCCAGTTCGCGCAGGTGCTGCCCGGCGGCGGACGCGACCTCGTCGGCGGTTCCGGTGACGCCGGCGGCGCGCGGTTCGGTGAGACGGAAACGAGCGTGCCGGTACGCCGACCGCTGCTGCGCCGCGGCCAGCACGGCGAGCACCGCACCGCCCGCCTCGCTGGTGACCACGGCGTGGACCGGCGCGGCCATCGAGTCGATGACGTCGGTGATCGCGTGCGCGGCCCCGAGCTCGCCGCCGGGGCTGGCCACGTGCAGCTGCACCGGGGCCGGCCCGGCCGCCTCCAGAGTGAGCAGCGCGGCCGCGATGCCGGTGGCGTCGGCCGAGGTGACCATGCCGCGGATCATCACGATGCGCTGGTCGAAGAGCCGCTCCTCCAGCCAGCCGGGCACCGACGCGCCGGACGGGCCGGGTGGCGGCGGCACCGACCAGGGGTCGGTGGGCCGATCGGGTCGCGGTTGCCAGCGCACGTCCATGCGCTCGAATCTAGCCAGGCCCGCCCGCGCCGCCCCAGTGCTTCCGCTGAAGGCAGAAGCAAAGGCCCGGAGCGGAACGGTGAAAGCAGGCGAGCCGAACGGAAGGGACCGCGGCGGCCTGGAGCGGAGGGCGAAAGGCGGCGAGGCGGGCGGCGGACGCGGAGGCGGGTGGCCGAGGCGGCGGAGGGCGAAAGGCGGCGAGGCGGGTGGCGGAGGTGGGTGGCGGAGGGCGAAGGGCGGCGAGGCGGGTGGCGGAGGCGGAGGCGGGCGGCGGAGGCGGCGGGCTGTAACACGGTCGGCCTATGGTGGGGCATGCCTGGTCCGCGACGCCGGTCGATTCTGATCTCGCGGCTCGCGGACAAGCCCGTCGGCAGCCCGCAGAGCGTGATCCTGGACGAGCTGCGCGCCGCGATCCTCGAGGGCGAGGTGCCGCCCGGTTCGCCGATCCCGGTCGATCAGGTCGCGACTGCGTTCGGGGTCAGCCGGATCCCCGTACGCGAAGCCTTGATGACCTTGATCGGTGAAGGTCTGGTCGATCACCGTCCGAACGGCGGGTATCGGGTCGCGATGATGACCGCGCACGAGTTCGGCGAGTTCTACCTGGTGCGCGAGGCCCTGGAGACGGCGGCGCTGCGGTCGGCGGTGGCGCTGGCCGGCGCGGACGACGACCTGAAAGCCCAGCAGGCGCACGCCGCGCTGGACGCCGCCGTGGTGGCCGGTGACGCGCGGGCGCACCACCGGGAGAGCCGCCGCTTCCACCTGGCGCTGATCCGCCCGTGCCGGATGCGCCGGCTGCTGCACATGCTGGACACGGCGTGGAACATGACCGAGCCGCTGCAGCCGATGTCACACCTGGACAGTGCCGAGCGGGAGTCGTTGCACGGCGACCACGCGGCGATGCTGACGGCGTTCACCGATCGGGACACCGACCGGCTGCTGACGGTCTGCGCGGACCATCACCGGCGGCTGCAATCGTTCGTGGCCACCCTGTCGAGCCGCGAAGATATACCGTTCCAGTCATAGATCGGTAACACTGCGTTCTTAGTTTGACCGCATGGCCGACACCACCATCACCCCTGCCGGGGAACACGCGGACATCATCGAGGCCGCCGGCCATCCGGTCGGTGGCGGACTCATCAAGCCGGGGTACGACCCGCGGCTCACCAACGAGGACCTCGCCCCGCTGAGGAAACAGTCGTGGGGCTCCTACAACATCTTCGCGTTCTGGATGTCCGACGTGCACAGCGTCGGCGGGTACGTGACCGCGGGCAGCCTCTTCGCCCTGGGCCTGTCGAGCTGGCAGGTCCTCGTGGCGCTGGTCGTCGGCATCACGATCGTCTACTTCTTCTGCAACCTGGTCGCCCGGCCCAGCCAGGTCACCGGCGTGCCCTACCCGGTGATCAACCGCTCGGCGTTCGGGGTGCTCGGCGCCAACGTGCCGGCGATCATCCGCGGCCTGATCGCGGTCGCCTGGTACGGCATCCAGACCTACCTGGCGTCCGCCGCCCTGGACGTGGTGATCCTCAAGCTGTTCCCGTCCCTGATGCCCTATGCGGACGTGAACCAGTACGGCTTCCTCGGGCTGCCGCTGCTGGGCTGGTGCACGTACGCGCTGCTGTGGGTGCTGCAGGCGGCGGTGTTCTGGACCGGCATGGAAACGATCCGCCGGTTCATCGACTTCTGCGGCCCGGCCGTCTACGTCGTGATGTTCCTGCTCTGCGGGTACCTGATCTGGAAGGCCGGCTTCGGCGGGATCGACCTGTCCCTCGGCGACGTGAAGTATCACGGCTGGGACGCGCTGCCGATCATGCTGGGGGCGATCGCGCTCGTGGTCTCGTACTTCTCGGGTCCGATGTTGAACTTCGGGGATTTCTCCCGGTACGGCAAGAGCTTCGGCGCGGTGAAACGCGGCAACCTGCTCGGCCTGCCGGTGAACTTCCTGGTCTTCAGCCTGCTCGTGGTGATCACCGCGTCGCTGACCATCCCGGTCTTCGGCGAGCTGATCACCGACCCGGTGGCGACGGTGTCCCGGATCGACTCCACGTTCGCGATCGTGCTCGGCGCGCTGACCTTCACCATCGCCACGATCGGCATCAACATCGTCGCGAACTTCATCTCGCCGGCGTTCGACTTCTCCAACGTCAGCCCGCAACGGATCAGCTGGCGCGCCGGCGGCATGATCGCCGCGGTCGGCTCGGTGCTGATCACCCCGTGGAACCTCTACAACAACCCCGACGTCATCCACTACACGCTGGAGACGCTGGGCGCGTTCATCGGCCCGCTGTTCGGTGTGCTGATCGCCGACTTCTACCTGATCCGCAAGCAGCAGGTCGACGTCGACGACATGTTCACCATGTCGCCACAGGGCCGCTACTGGTACAAGAAGGGCTACAACCCGGCGGCCGTCCTCGCGACCGCGGTGGGTGCCGTGATCGCGATGATCCCGGTGCTGTGGACCGGCGGGCCGGGCATGCACACGATCGCCCAGTACAGCTGGTTCATCGGCTGCGGCCTCGGCTTCGCCGTCTACCACCTGCTGGTGCCGGTCTACAAGGTGCGGGAACTGTCCCGTGTTGCTTAGGGTTGTCAACCCGAACACCACGGCGTCGATGACGGCGCTGATCGAGCGGAGTGCCCGGGCCGTCGCAGGCCCGGGCACCACCATCGCGGCGGTCACCTCGGCCATGGGACCGGCCTCGATCGAGAGCCACTACGACGAGGCGCTCGCGGTTCCGGGGATTCTCACGGCCCTCAGATCAAAAGCCGATGGGTACGTGCTGGCGTGCTTCGGCGACCCCGGCCTCGACGCGGCCCGCGAGGTCGCGAGCGGTCCCGTGGTCGGCATAGCTGAGGCGGCGATGCACGCGGCGACGATGGTGGGCCGCGGCTTCAGCGTGGTCACCACGCTCGACCGGTCGAAGGGCCGCACGTGGGACCTGGCCGCCCGCTACGTGGCACCCGGCGCCTGCAAGGGCGTCTACGCCTGCGACATTCCGGTGCTGGAGCTGGAGTCCGACCCGGCGGTGCTCAAGCGCGTGGTGGACCTGGGCCGCGTCGCGCTGGAACGCGACGGGTCCGACGTGATCGTGCTGGGCTGCGCCGGCATGGCCGACCTGTGCGCGGCCGTCTCGTCCGAGCTCGGCGTCCCGGTCATCGACGGGGTGGCGGCGGCGGTCGCGATGACCGAGGCGTTGGTCCGGCTGGGTGCTTCCACGTCCGCCCGAGGGGAGTACGCCCCACCGCCCCCGAAGGCGTACACCGGTCTGCTCGAGGGCTTCAGTCGCGGCGAGCCGTGATCACCCAGGCGCGCGAGCCGAACCAGACGCCGTCATCGCGCAGGTGCGCGGCGAGCATCTCGGTGAGCCGTTCTTCCACGATCTCGCCGACGCCCCGGAAGCGGCGGACCCAGCCGAGCGCCGCGGCCACGTCCGGGCCGTAGTAGACCGGTTCGCGCACGTCGGTGACGTCGACGTCCGTGAACCCCGCGCCGCCCAGCATCTGTTTCACAGCGACCGGATCGGCGAGCGAGAACGCGTCCGGGCCGCCGGTCGCCGGCGCGTCGCCGAGGGCACGGCGGATGGCCACGGCCCACTCGTTGTCGTCCCGCGCCTGCCAGACCATCATCACCAGGCGCCCACCCGGCCGCAGCGCCCGCCCGACGTTGGCGAACGCGGCACCCGGGTCGTCGAAGAACATCGTGCCGAACCTGCTGATCGCCAGGTCGAAGCTGCCCGGTGCGAACGGGCGGACCTGCGCGTCGGCCTGCTCGAAGGCGACGTTGCCCAGATCCCCGGACAACTCGCGGGCGCTTTGGACGGCGGCGGCGGAGATGTCGACCCCGAGCGCGCTGCCGTCCCGGGCCGCCCGCGCGGCCTGCCGGGTCGTGTGCCCCGTCCCGCACCCGATGTCGAGAACCCGGTCACGGACGTCAACGCCGCAGGCCCGCCGCAGGACCTCGTCGTGCCGCCGCAGTTCGTCGTCGTAGCCGCATTCTCCGCCCATCGTATGCAGGCTAACCGCCAGCGATCGATCTGGCCGGGTCACCGTTCGGATGGTCGTGAAAGCAACGGCCGATCGACGGCTGATCATGGAAGGGCGATCGACGGTATCCAGTTCGGACTTGAGGTTCTCTGCCCGGTCAGGCCGAAGGCCGATCTGGACGCCCGGACCGGGCAGTTCGTTCTCCGCGGTTCGTGCGGCCGGGGCCGTCCTCGATCCGACACCCCGCGACGTCCGCTTTCCGCAATGCTGTTCTCAGTCACCACAACATCGGGAGGTCTCGATGCCGCCGGACGGTGGATCAGAAGATCCTGACATGCCCGACTGCACGCAGCACGAGTACGACTCTGATACGGGCCCGGATGAACGGGATTGGACTCCGATCCCTGAGGAGTCCGGCCAGGAAGACGATGATTCGTCGGACGCAATGATCGTGACGGTTCTCGCGCTGCGGGAAATGACAGCCGATGAGCCGGGTCTCCGCGACGCCCACAGCGCCGCCGTCAGGCTTGGTGAACACGTCTTTGCCCGTCGTCTCGGGACTGGACAGGAAGCGGCGGATTTTCTCCCGGTGCTCTCCGCTGCACGGAAGGTCGCCGCCGAATTGGACAAAGCGGTTCTTGCGAGCGACGACCGCGAGCGCTTCGACCTCGAAATCACGCGGCTGGCCTGGCAGCTCGGTGAAAAGCTCGGTGATGCAATAGAGTTTGATCGGCGGACGGTCCCGATCTGGCTGGACGTGGCATCACCCGCCCACGGTCGGATCAATGTCATGGGTGAGAGATCTCGCTTCGCCCCGAATCACGTCGTGACCGAGACCGCTACCACTGTTGTCACCGCCAACGATTGCACGCTCGAGGCGGTCGACCACTACCACCTGCGGCGAGTGTCGCTGGACTGTGAAAGCCTCTATTCGAACGGCCCCGCAGTGAAGGCATTCGTCGCGCTGCTGCTCGATCCGTCCGCGCGGAACCGCGCCGAACTTCGCGAACGACTGTCCGAGATCGTCCATACCGCCGCCGAGGTCGGCGGCCAGACTCATCATCAGAAGCTCTCGCCGCAGGCAGACACGTTGGCCAACCAGCCTGACGTCGTTTTTCTCGGCGATCGGTCAACGATTTGCAGCACAACCCGATATCACGTGCGAGAGACGATCTTCCCTCTCGCTGATCTTCTCTATCATCAGCCCGCTCTGATCGACGACCTGGTGAACGAGTACCTCTACGGCACTCCGGCAAGGCATATCCGCTCCGCCCTAGCTGATGTGGAGGATGCGGACCTGCTGCACCACTCACACGAATTGGACGACGGTCAAGTCTCGGTGACGCGTTCCGCGTTCGGAGTCCGGGTCGGACTTGCCTCGGCTGTGATGATCGGCTACGGCAATCGGCTCGTCGCGAGAAGCGCTGTCGATGTGGGCACGACGGAGGATGGCAACCTGTCCCGGTTCGACGAAATCATCAGGATGCAGATCGATGCGGCCCTTGTGGCGCATCGACCACGACCGCACGGCAGGTTTCCCTTGGCGCCGCCCGAGCCGCCACCTTCGCCAGTGCCATCAGATCACCCGTATGTGCCGGAGTCGCCGTCCGTCTCGCCGCCGAACCCCGGGCATCGCCATCCCGGCATAGGAGGTTTCCACTGATGAAGCTCATCGCCCCAGCGGCCTTGATCGCCGTTCTCCTCGGCACCGGGGTGTTCTTCGCCGCCCAAGGCCTTGATCGTGCCGATCGGCTCGCCAGTGTGGCCAGCCTGTTGCTGGCGCTCGCCGTCGCTGGTGTCACCCTGATCGCCCATTTGCGGCGCCGCCAGCAGCCCGCGCGTGAGGACGCGACACCGCCGCCAGCCCCGGTGGGTTCCGGCAATACGAACATCATCAACGATGCAATCACGGTTGTCACCGCACCGTTCACGGGCACTATCAACGTGAACGCGAAGAAGAAAAAGAAGCCCTGACTCGTCTCGCCCTGGCTACCAGTCGTGGACTCTTGACGCCGCAGGTCGTCGACCCGGCGGCAGTCTCCGCCCATCGGTTGCACGGCGGCGGGGACCGGTGTCGACGTGCCGAGCCAGCAGGAACACCCACAGCCAGCCGACCGAAATACACAGGCGTTGCAGCAGGCCCGGGGCCGCCGCCCACGGGGCCGAGCCGGTGAATCCGAGGATCGCCACGACGAACAGAGCGGCGAAGACCAAACCGCTGACTGCCGAGTAGACGGCGAAGCGACCGGCGAACACCACCGCGGCCACCAGCATTGCCAAGGTCAGCGCGGCAAAGCCCGGCAGCGAGAACGCCTCGTTGTGCAGCCTGCCGTGCCAGGTGATCGGGGCGCCCACGTCGTCGCTGAGGAAGATGCCCGCACCCGCCAATCCCACGCCGCCGGCTGCCACCAGGGCGGGCAGGGCCACCGAGCCCAGGCCGCGGCGCAGGCCGGCCGCGAAGAGGACCAGCAACAGCCCGGACGTCAGGAAGCTCGCGACCTGTGCCCAGCCGTGCGGACCCAGCGCCAAGGAACTGATCGGATGGCGCACGGCCGAGTACCCGTCGCCGTGGACCACGCCCAGCACGAGGTAGGTCGCGGTGAAGAGCGGTCCGGCGATCAGGCCGAGACCCAGCAGGCGGCCGGTCACCTGGTCAACGGTAGTTGAGCCGCCGCCAGTCGACGTACTTGAAGTTGGTGCTGACCCGTCCCTCGTCCGGCGTGTTCTCGCCGTCGTGCAGGACCAGCAGGCCGCGCGGGTAACCGGGCAACGGCACCGAGGTGGCCGCGGCGCCGTCGGAGTGCTGAACGCCGTCCGTCCGCGGCCCGTCCACCACCGCGAAACGGCTCAACGGCCGGTTGGTGCGCCGGTCGTACACGTAGAACGTGCTGTCCCCCTGGCTGCTCACCAGCAGATAGCCTTCTCCTCGCGCGGTCGGGTAGATCGCCGCGCCCTCCACATCGGCGCGGATCCGGCCGCCCTCACCCGGGTCGTTCGCGGTGTCCGGCACGCACTCCTCGGTCTCCGGGTCGTAGGTGCCGGGCACGCCGAACTCCGCAGTCCGCTCCACGATGGACTTCCGCCCGAACCGCCCGTCCCGGCCGAGCCCGATCCGCCACAGCCCGACATCCTCCTGGCCGGCGTAGAGCACGCCGTTCTCCGCGTCCACGATCATGCCCTCGACCTGCGGATCCTCGCCGGGCTCGGCGCACGGCGCCCAGCTGCCGCCGTCCCGCAGCGTGAACGTCCCCGGCAGGTCCAGCGTGTCCACCTCCCGGTAGGTCACCCGGCCGTGCCTCTCCACCAGCCTCCACGTTCCGAGCCGCGTGGCGTGCCGCCGGCTGACCACGGCGAGGTCGCCGCGCATGGCCAGCCCGTAGCCGGTGGCCTGCTCGTTGACCTCGTCCTGGTCGTCGGAGAAGAGCAGCGGCGCATCCGCCACGGTGACGTCGGTCAGCAACGCCGTGGCGGGGTCGATGCGATAAACCCGGAGTTGGTCACGGCCGCGGTCGGTCACCACGGCGAGATCGGTACGCCGCCCCGCCAGCCGGAACCCGCTGACGACGTCGACGTTGTTGAACCGCCCCGCCTCATCCTCCGGTCCCGGCGCGGCGGGCGCGGCGATCGCCTGCACCTCGCGTCCCCCGAGGTCGTACACCCGAAGCCCGCCGTTCTTGGCCGTGCCGATGATCCGGGTGCGCGTCCGGTCCCACGGATGCACCCAGATGGCCGGATCGTCCGCGTCGGCGTCCCCACCGTCCGCATCGTCGAAGAGCGCCGGCGTCTCCACCCTCGCGACGGCGTCCCGCTGCCGCCCACCGGAGGCGAACGCCGAGCCGGGCACCACCCCGCCACCGACCACAGCGAGCAGAACGACAAGACCCGATCGCCAACGCATGTCCGAACGCTCCCGCACGGATCTGACCACCACATGACCACCACCTGAACGTCGCGCTCAGAGCCGCCGGACCAGCCCTCCGGCCGGCCAAAGCCCATGATCAACGGTCATCTGGGCGCCGGTCAGTGGTCAATGGGCCGGTTTCGCGTGTCGTCCTGAGGTCCGGAGAAGCTCAGGGGATCGATCCAGGCTCAGCTAGCCAGACCGCGGCCTGGCCGGTCGCCTTGACCACCTCATCAAAGTCGTGGTCGTAGTGAACGAGGACGAGCCCGCTCAGTTCGGCCGTCGCGGCAACGAGCAGATCGACAACGCGGGCGGATCGATGCGTTCCCCGCATAGTCAACATGTTCTGTACCGCGGTAGCGCGTCCATAGACCCGATCAGGAATTACCACCCAGCCGAACGCCGCCGCCAACAACTCGATCTTTTGCTCACGATCTGCCTTGGAGCGAGCACTGTAGAGCAGTTCGAGCTCGGTCCGGCAGCATCACGTCCAGCAGGACCAGGTCCGGCCGGTGCCGCGCGGCGAGCTCCAGCGCCTGCGCCACGGTCAGCGCGGTGTCGACGGTGAAGCCGTGGACGCCAGGGCGGTCCGCAGCATGTCGACGATGTTCGGCTAGTCGTCGACGACCAGGATGCGTGCCGTGTCCATGATCCCGGCATCACATCAAAACCACATGTGAAGCCGAGGAGAATCGCGTTACCAGCCGCGTTCGCGCCACTCCGGGAGCGATGCGCGCTCGGCGCCGAGGGTCGAGTCCTTGCCGTGCCCGGGGTAGAACCAGGTGTCGTCGCCGAACCGGCCGAACAGCTTGGTCTCGACGTCGCCGATCAGGGACGCGAAGTTCTCCTTGTTGCCGCGGGTGTTGCCGACGCCGCCCGGGAAGAGGCTGTCGCCGGTCCAGAGGTGCGCGGTGCCCGACGGGTCACGGTAGGCGAGCGTGATCGAGCCCGGCGTGTGCCCGACGATGTGGATCACCTCGAGCGCGCAGTCGCCGACCGCGATCGTCTCGCCGTCGGCCACCGTGCGGGTGACCACCGGGATCTCCTCGGCGTCGTCGGCGTGTGCCAGCGACTCGGCGCCGGTCACCCGGACCACCTCGGCCAGCGCGCCGGTGTGGTCCTTGTGCCGGTGGGTCGTGATCACCGCTTTCAGGGCGATCGGGTCGAACAGCTCGAGCAGCCGGTCCGCCTCGTTCGCGGCGTCGATCAGCACCTGGCTGCCGTCGGCGTTGCAGTGCAGCAGGTAGGCGTTGTTGTCCATCGGTCCGACCGACAGCTTGCTGATGGTCAGGCCGGGCAGCTGGCGCACCGCGGCCGGTCCGCCGGGGGTCACGTCGCCGGTGTAATCGCTCATCATTTCCACCTCGTCATTTCCAGCGCGGGACGACAGGGAGCTCCCCGTCGGGCGAAACGGTCAGGTCGGCGCCGTCGCCGCGGCCGGAGAGCCAGGCCGCGATCGAGCGGGTGGGCCCGCCCACGACGGGCGCGTCCGGGTTGTCGCCGATGACCAGCGGATGATCTGTTCCGTACGGCCTGAGCACGAGCTCGAACTCACCGGCGCCGAACCCGCTCACGACCTCGCGCAGCAGACGCAGCGCGAAGGCGTCGGACCAGTCCGCCGGACCGTAACCGGCCGCCAGATCGACGTGGTGCACCTCCACCTCCCGCAGCCGGGCCCACGGAATCGCGGCCGCCGACTGGCCGGTCGGCGGCACGAAGAAGGTCCAGGCCTCGGCCGTCATGGTGGCCGCGGCGTCGGAGAAGCGCTCGTGCGACTCGCGCAGGTCGACGATCTGCTCGCGCAACGGACGCTCGGCGCCCGACTCGATGCCCTCGGCGCGGGCCGACGGCGACGCGTACGCGGGCGTCTCCACCCCGGTCCGTGCCCAGGTCAGCAGGTTGGTGTACGCGTCGGCGTTGCGCGCCACGTGGGTGAGCACGTGCCCCACTGTCCAGCCGGGCAGGCCGGAGGGCTGGGACACGGTCAGAGGCTCGAGCCCTTCGGCGGTACGCACGAGGCGGGCCGTGGCGGCCTCGACATCGGTCATCAGGACGAGCGGATCGATGGTCACCAGAAGACCCTAGCGGGCCGCGCCCGCCGGAATTCGCTTTCCCCGCCGGTGACCACGAACGTACCGTCAGTCGCAGTGACCTCGAACAAGAGCCGCGTAAGGGGGTGGGAAGCGTGCTGCTCGTCGTTGGTGCGTCCCTACTGTTTTCTACCCCTCACGCGTAAGGGCTCTGATGAAACATGACCTGTCCCAGCTCGGCTGGGACCAAACCTTCGCATCCTTTTACCGTCCGGCGACCGATTCCGTACCCGCCCGGGTGCTCCGCGCCGATCGTGGCGTCTGCACCGTCCTCGCCGAGAGCGGGGTGATCCGCGCCTCGCTGGCCGGTGGGCTGCTGATGGCGGCCGCCGGCGACCCGGCCCGGCTGCCGTGCGCCGGCGACTGGGTGGTGCTGCGGCGCTGGCCGGACCGGCGTACCACTGTGGAAAGTGTGCTGCCACGGCGCACCACGCTGATCCGGCGGACCGCCGACAAGGACGCCAGTGGCCAGGTGCTGGCCGCCAACATGACCACGGTCGCCGTGGTGGAACCGATCGACCCCGCCCCGGACGCCGCCCGGATCGAACGGCTGCTGGCGCTGGCCTGGGAGTCCGGCGCCGACCCGGTGCTGGTGCTGTCGAAGGCGGACACGTCACGAGACCCCGGTGCCATCGCCCGTCAGATGGGTGAGCTCGCTCCGGGCGTACCCGTGCATGCCGTCAGCGTGACCGGAAGAAAAGGTCTGGCGGAGCTCGGAGCTCTCGCCGCGCCGGGAAAGACCCTGGCCCTGCTGGGCCGATCCGGCGCCGGCAAGTCGACGCTGGTGAACGCGCTGGCCGGTGCGGACGTGATGCCGGTGCAGGCGATCCGGCGGGCGGACGGCAAGGGCCGGCACACCACCGCCTACCGCAACCTGGTCCCGGTGCCGGGCGGCGGCGCGATCCTCGACACACCGGGCATCCGGGGCGTCGGCCTGCTGGACACCGCGTCGGGGCTGGATCAGGCGTTCGCCGACATCGCCGGGCTGGCCGTCTTCTGCCGATTCGGCGACTGCGGGCACGAGGCCGAACCGGGCTGCGCGGTCCGCGACGCGATCGCCGCCGGCACCCTCACGACGCGCCGCCTGGACAGCTGGCGCAAACTGCATCGCGAGGTCGCGGTGGAGAGCGCCCGCATGGCCGCCTCGGGCCGCCGCAAGCGAAGGCTCTGACACAATGCTCCGGTGCAGGCGGTGGACGAGGCTTCGGCTGAACTTTCTCCCGGCCCTCGTGCGAGCCGCGGTGAGCTGCTCGCCTGGCTGAGTTACCCGGTCCTGGCCGTGATCGTGCTGATCCAGCTGTGGGCGAACCCGAGCGGCCGGGTGCTGTCGGCCAACGACGACGACCACGGCTTCTTCCTCTTCGTCGTCGCGCACGGCGAGCGGGTGCTGTTCCACGGCGACAACCCGTTCTTCACCGGCCGGCTGAACGTGCCGGACGGCGTGAACATCATGGCCAACACGACCGTCCTGGCGCTGACCCTGCCGGTCGCGCCGATCACCCACTTCCTCGGCCCGGCCGTCTCCGTGGTGCTGCTGCTCACCCTCGGCCTGGCCGGCACCGCCGCGGCCTGGTACTGGGTGTTCTCCCGGCACCTGGTGACCAGCCGCCTCGCCGCCTGGATCGGCGGCCTGTGGTGCGGGTTCTGCCCGGCGATGGTGTCGCACGCCAACGGGCACATCAACTTCGTCAGCCAGTTCGTGGTGCCGTTCATCGTCTGGCAGGTGCTGCGGCTGCGCGAGCCGGGCCGCGCGGTGCGCGGCGGCGTCACGCTCGGTCTGCTGATCGTGCTGCAGGTCTTCATCAACGAGGAGGTCCTGCTCTTCACGGCCCTCACGCTCGGGGTCTTCGTGATCGCGTACGCCGCGATGGCGCGGACCGAGGCCAGGGCGGTCGCCGGGCGGGTCGCCGCGGGACTCGGTGTCGCCGCCGTCACCGCCGGTGTGCTGCTGATCTACCCGCTGTGGTGGCAGTTCTCCGGTCCGAGCAGCTACAAGGGCCAGCCCTTCACCCCCGGCGAGTACGTGACCGACCTGCTCTCGCTGGGCGCGTACGCCCGGCAGTCGCTGGCCGGCAACACCCGCCTCGCCGACATCCTGACCGTCAGCGCGACCGAGGAGAACACCTTCTTCGGCCTGCCGCTGCTGGTCCTGCTGGTGATCGGGATGCGCCTGGTGTGGCGGTCGGTCGCCGCCCGGGCCGCCGGGATCGCCGCGCTCGTGCTGCTGCTCGTCTCGATGGGCCCGCACCTGCGCGCCGCCGGCACCGACACCTCCGTCCCGCTGCCGTTCGGGCTGGTCAGTCACCTGCCGATCATCGACCTGGTGAGCGTGACCCGGTTCGCGATGGTCACCGCCACGATCGTCGGCGTCCTGCTCGCCCTGATCGTCGACCGGGGCGTACGCCTGACCGGCCGCTCCCGCCGGTGGTTCCTGATCGGGCTGGTGGTGGCCCTGGTTCCGGTGCTCCCCAAGCCGCTGCCCACCGTCGCGGCCACGCCGCTGCCGCCGTTCATCTCCGCCGGGATGTGGCGCGACTACGTCACCGACGACCGCAGCCTGGTGCCGGTGCCGCTGCCCGAGGTCACCACGGGACGCGAGGCGATGCGCTGGGCCGCGCTCTCGCACCTGGAGTTCCGGGTGCCGCGCGGCTACTTCATGGGACCGGCCGACCCGCCCGGCAACCTGACCGGCTCCTGGAACGCGCCGCACCGGCCCACGTCGGTGCTGCTGTGGAGGGTTCGCGAGAACGGGCAGATCCCGGCGCTGACCGACGCGGACCGGAGCGCGGCCGTGGCGGACCTCACGTACTGGCGTGCCGCGATCGTCGTCCTGGTGCCGGAGAGTCGTAACGTTGACGCGCTGGGTGTGACACTCACCCAGCTGCTGGGCAGGGAACCGCAGCGGGTCGGCGGGGTGCTGCTCTGGGACGTACGCGACATCCCGGTTCCCCCTCTTGAGTGACGGTTGATCCGCCGGATCTGCGGGAATGTGCGTCAAGTGCACGACGCTGCCTAACAGCGGCCGGTTCTTGTCATACCCCGTGGCTAGAGTGGCCGCGATTCTGCTGACTCTCATACACATGTACGGAGCGCCTGCCTGATGGCCGACCGACTGATCGTCCGCGGCGCGCGGGAGCACAACCTCCGCGACGTCAACCTCGACCTGCCCCGTGACGCGCTGATCGTCTTCACCGGGCTGTCCGGCTCCGGCAAGTCGAGCCTCGCGTTCGACACGATCTTCGCCGAGGGTCAGAGGCGTTATGTCGAGTCGCTGTCGTCGTACGCCCGGCAGTTCCTCGGGCAGATGGACAAGCCCGACGTCGACTTCATCGAGGGCCTGTCCCCGGCCGTCTCGATCGACCAGAAATCCACCTCGCGCAACCCTCGCTCGACAGTCGGCACGATCACCGAGGTGTACGACTACCTGCGGCTGCTCTTCGCGCGCACCGGCATCCCGCACTGCCCCGTGTGTGGCGAGCGGATCAGCCGGCAGACCCCGCAGCAGATCGTCGACCGGGTCCTCGCGATGGAGGAGGGCACCCGGTTCATGGTGCTCGCCCCGGTGGTCCGCGGGCGTAAGGGTGAGTACGTCGACCTGTTCGCCGAGCTCCAGGCCAAGGGTTATGCCCGGGCCCGCGTCGACGGCGTCGTGCACCCGCTGACCGAGCCGCCGAAGCTGAAGAAGCAGGAGAAACACACCATCGAGGTGGTGGTCGACCGGCTCAGCGTCAAGACGACGAACAAGCAGCGGCTGACCGACTCGGTGGAGTCCGCCCTCGGCCTGGCCGGCGGCATCGTCCTGCTCGACTTCGTCGACCTGCCCGAGGACGACCCGGCCCGCGAGCGCCGGTTCTCCGAGCACCTGGCCTGCCCCAACGACCACCCGCTCGCGATCGAGGACCTCGAGCCCCGGGTGTTCTCCTTCAACGCGCCCTACGGCGCCTGCCCCGAGTGCACCGGCCTGGGCACCAAGAAAGAGGTCGACCCCGAGCTGATCATCCCGGACGAGGAGCGCAGCATCCGCGAGGGCGCGATCCAGCCCTGGTCCGGCGGCTCGACCCTGGAATACTTCCTGCGGCTGCTCGAGGCGCTCGGCAACGCGGAGAAGTTCAGCGTCGACACCCCGTGGCGCCAGCTGCCGTCGAGGGCGCAGAAAACGATCCTGTACGGCTCGGAGGACCAGGTCCACGTCCGGTACCGGAACAAGTACGGCCGCGAGCGGTCCTACTACACCGGCTTCGAGGGCGTCATCCAGTGGATCGAGCGCCGGCACACCGACACCGAGAGCGACTGGTCTCGCGACAAGTACGAGGGCTACATGCGCGACGTGCCCTGCCCGACCTGCGGCGGCGCGCGGCTCAAGCCCGAGGTGCTCGCGGTGACCATCGCCGGCAAGAGCATCGCCGAGGTCTGCAACCTGTCCGTCGGCGAGTGCGCCGACCTGCTGTCGACCATCAAGCTCGACAGCCGGCAGACGATGATCGCCGAGCGGGTGCTCAAGGAGATCAACGCGCGGCTGCGGTTCCTGGTCGACGTCGGCCTCGACTACCTGTCGCTCGACCGCGGCGCCGGCACCCTCTCCGGCGGCGAGGCGCAGCGCATCCGGCTGGCCACCCAGATCGGCTCCGGGCTGGTCGGCGTGCTCTACGTGCTCGACGAGCCGTCCATCGGCCTGCACCAGCGCGACAACCACCGGCTGATCGAGACGCTCGTCCGGCTGAAGAACCTGGGCAACACGCTGATCGTCGTCGAGCACGACGAGGACACCATCCGCACCGCCGACTGGATCGTCGACATCGGGCCCGGCGCCGGCGAGCACGGCGGCAACATCGTGCACAGCGGCTCGGTCAAGGGGCTGCTGGCCAACAAGCAGTCGCCGACCGGGGCGTACCTGTCCGGCCGCAAGAAGATCCCGCTGCCCGGCCACCGACGGCCGCAGACCGACGGGCGCGAGCTGGTCGTGCAGGGCGCGCGCGAGCACAACCTGCGCAACCTGACTGTCGGCTTCCCGCTCGGGCAGTTCATCGCGGTCACCGGGGTCAGCGGGTCCGGCAAGTCCACGCTGGTCAACGACATCCTCTACACCGTGCTGGCGAACACCATCAACGGCGCGCGCATGGTGCCCGGGCGGCACACCCGGATCTCCGGCATGGAACACGTCGACAAGGTGGTGGGCGTCGACCAGTCGCCGATCGGCCGCACCCCGCGCTCCAACCCGGCCACCTATACCGGCGTGTTCGACAACGTGCGCAAGCTCTTCGCGGAGACCGTCGAGGCCAAGGTCCGCGGCTACGGCCCCGGCCGGTTCTCGTTCAACGTCAAGGGCGGGCGCTGCGAGAACTGCGCCGGCGACGGCACTATCAAGATCGAGATGAACTTCCTGCCGGACGTCTACGTCCCGTGCGAGGTGTGCAAGGGCGCCCGCTACAACCGGGAGACGCTCGAGGTTCACTACAAGGGCAAGACGATCTCCGAGGTGTTGGAGATGCCGATCGAGGAGGCGGCCGGCTTCTTCGAGCCGATCACCTCGATCCACCGGCACCTCAAGACCCTGGTCGACGTGGGGCTCGGCTACGTACGCCTCGGCCAGCCCGCGCCGACCCTTTCCGGCGGCGAGGCGCAGCGCGTCAAGCTGGCGTCCGAGCTGCAGAAACGCTCCACCGGCCGGACCGTCTACGTGCTCGACGAGCCGACCACGGGCCTGCACTTCGAGGACATCCGCAAGCTGCTCATGGTCCTCAACGGCCTGGTCGACAAGGGCAACACGGTCATCGTGATCGAGCACAACCTGGACGTCATCAAGACCGCGGACTACCTGATCGACATGGGCCCCGAGGGCGGCAACAAGGGCGGGCTGGTGCTCGCGGCCGGCTCACCGGAGGAGCTTGCCGAGGTGCCGGACAGCCACACCGGGGCCTTCCTGCGCCCGGTCCTGGGTCTGTCCGGGGAGCCGGCGGGGTCCGCCAAGGCGGTGGCCCGCGCGGCCAAGGCCAACGGTGCCAGGCCGGCGACCAACGGCCGGTCGACGGCGACCAGGACGGCTCCGGCCAAGACAGCTTCCGCCAAGACGGCTCCTGCCAAGACGGCTCCCGCCAAGGCTGTTGCCGCCAAGACGGCTCCGGCCAAGGCTGTCGCCGCCAAGTCGACCACGGCGAAGGCCGCTCCCGCCAAGGCTGCTCCGGCCAAGACGACCGCTCGTTCCCGCGCCAAGGCCTCTTCGTAGCCGACGTTCTGCCCGCGAGCCCGCGCCGATGTGCGCGGGCTCGCCTTGTTCTCCCGGTCGCCAACGGTGAGGTGTGTCACAGGATCGACTACAGAGCGTCATTTGTCGATCTCGATGCGCTGCCGCAGCTGTGGGGGTGCTGTCACGGTGGCCCCAGCGCTCGCTAACCTGGGAAATCCCTGCAAATTCATAGCCCGTACCGGATGAATGGGGCAAATCCTCGGGGTGAGAGGCTAATAATTGCAGCTTCAAGTTATGAACCGGATGACGGCCAGAAGCGTATTCAGTGAGGACGCCGCGTGACCGTCGTGCGCGGACAGACGGGTACTGGGAGGGTTCCGACAGATGACTGACGTGCAGACGAGGCCCGAGGCCACCTGCCAGCACGGGCGTTCGGGCGCGCCACGCCGGGCGGTCTTCGCGGGCGCCGGCGCGGTCGGCGCCGCCTGCCTGCTGGCGGCCTGCGGCACCAGCAGTTCGGGCGCAGGCGACGAGCCCGGCTTCACCAACGACCCCATTCCGGCCGGCAGTGCCAGCCCGGGCGCCGGCAGCACCGGTGGTGGCGACAGCTCGGGCGGCGGCGCCGCTCTGGCCGCGGTCGCTGACGTGCCGGAGGGCGGCGGCATCATCAAGGGCGACCTGGTGATCACCCAGCCGCAGGCGGGCACCTTCAAGGCGTTCAGCAAGGTGTGCACGCACCAGGGCTGCGACGTCAGCAAGGTCGACGGCGGCGTGATCTTCTGCCCCTGCCACAAGAGCGAGTTCTCGATCACCGACGGCTCGCCGCAGGGCGGCCCGGCCAAGCAGCCGCTGCCGGAAACCAAGGTCAAGGTGGACGGCGACAACATCGTCGCCGCCTGACCATGTGCTCGATGTCCGGCCGGAGGCCCGACGCCGTGGCGGCGGCAACGGACCTCCGGTCGGACAATCATGTCAGGGGTCCGCACTACTGTGGGACCTGTGCCTGACCCGTCCAGTTATCGACCCGCTCCAGGGACCATCCCCGACGCTCCGGGCGTCTATCGCTTCCGCGATCCCCAGGGCCGGGTCATCTACGTCGGCAAGGCGAAAAGCCTGCGCAGCCGGCTGAATTCCTACTTCGCCGACACCTGGTCCCTGCACGCGCGCACCCAGCAGATGGTGACGACCGCGGGCTCGGTCGACTGGGTCACGGTCAACAGCGAGGTCGAGGCGCTCCAGCTGGAGTACACCTGGATCAAGGAGTTCGACCCGCGGTTCAACGTCAAATACCGCGACGACAAGTCGTACCCGTTCCTCGCCGTCACGCTGAACGAGGAATACCCGCGCCTGCAGGTGATGCGCGGCGCCAAGCGCAAGGGCGTGCGCTACTTCGGCCCCTACTCGCACGCGTGGGCCATCCGCGAGACGCTCGACCTGCTGCTCCGGGTCTTCCCCGCGCGCACCTGCTCGGCCGGCGTCTTCAAACGCTCCGGGCAGATCGGCCGGCCGTGCCTCCTCGGCTACATCGGCAAGTGTTCGGCGCCGTGTGTCGGGTCGGTCACCGTCGAGGAACACCGCGAGATCGTCGACGACTTCTGCGACTTCATGGGCGGCAAGACCGACACGTTCGTCAAGCGGATCGAGCGCGACATGCTCGCCGCTTCCGAGGAGCTCGAGTTCGAGCGGGCGGCCCGGCTCCGCGACGACATCGCCGCCCTGCGCCGCGCGATGGAAAAGCAGACCGTCGTCTTCGGCGACGGCACCGACGCCGACGTGGTCGCCTTCGCGGAGGACCCACTGGAGGCGGCCGTCCAGGTCTTCCACGTCCGCGACGGCCGCGTGCGCGGCCAGCGCGGCTGGGTGGTGGAAAAGGTCGAGGACCTGACGACCGGCGACCTGGTCCACCACTTCTGCTCCCAGATGTACGGAGCGGAGCAAGGCGGCGACGTCCCCCGCGAGATCCTCGTCCCCGAGCTGCCGTCCGATTCCGCGGCACTCGACGAGTGGCTCTCCGACAAGCGAGGCGGCAAGGCCCACCTGCGGGTGCCGCAGCGGGGCGACAAGCGGTCGCTGATGGAGACCGTGGCCCGCAACGCCGGCGAGTCCCTGGCCCGGCACAAGCTGCGCCGCGCCGGCGACCTGACGACCCGCAGCAAGGCCCTCGACGAGATCGCCGAGGCGCTGGGCATGGAAACGGCGCCGCTGCGCATCGAGTGCTTCGACGTGTCGCAGATCCAGGGCACCGACGTGGTCGCCAGCATGGTCGTCTTCGAGGACGGCTTGGCGCGCAAGAGCGAGTACCGGCGCTTCGCGGTGCGCGGCAACGCGGACGGCAGCGGCACGGACGACCTCGCCGCGATGAGCGAGGTGATGCGGCGGCGGTTCGCGCGCTACAAGGCACAGGCCGGCGCCGAGGCACCCCGCGACACCCCCGAGTCCGATGAGGACGACATCGAGGAGGTCATCGACGACGCGGCGATCGACGACGCGGCGATCGACAGCGCGGTCATCGATGACGCGGCCGCGCGTGGCGTTGGCGGGGCGGCCGGGCGTGGCGTTGGTCAGGGCGGCGTGGTCGGCGCCGGACAGGGCGGCGTTGGCGGCGCGGACGTCGGTCATGGCGGCGCGGGGGTCGGCGGCGCGGGGGTCGGCGGCGCGGGGGTCGGCGGCGAGGCTGGTGGCATCGACCTGGCGACGAGCGACCTGCCCGGCATCGACCCGCTGACCGGGCGGCCGCGACGTTTCGCGTACCCGCCCCAGCTCGTCGTGGTCGACGGTGGGCAACCACAGGTCAACGCCGTCGCCGCGGTGCTGTCCGACCTCGGCATCACCGACGTGGCGCTGTGCGGGCTGGCCAAACGCCTGGAAGAGGTGTGGCTGCCCGGCGACGACTTCCCGGTGATCCTGCCGCGCACCTCCGAAGCCCTCTACCTGCTGCAGCGCGTGCGGGACGAGGCGCACCGCTTCGCGATCACCTTCCACCGGCAGCGGCGCTCCAAGCGCATGACGGCGTCGGCGCTGGACAGCATCCCCGGGCTGGGGGAGACGCGGCGCAAGGCGCTGCTGCGGCACTTCGGCTCACTGAAGAAGGTCGGCCAGGCCACGGTGGAGGAGATCGCCGAGGTGCCCGGCATCGGCAAGCGCACCGCCGAGACCGTGCTCAACGCCCTCAACGCCGACGCCAAGCCGGCGACCGAGGCAGACGCGGAAGCGGTCCCCACGGGCGGCGCCGGCCGAACCAAGGCGGGAGCCAACCGCAACCGGGTGGCCCGCCCGGCCCGCCGCCCCGACACGGAAGACAGCCCCGCAGAGAAGTGGGCCGACGCCGAAGACGCCGCGACCCCTGACGCCGCGGTAGGCGCTTCGGGCGGCGCGGTCGGCGCCTCTGACAACGCGGACGCCGGCGCGGACAGCGCGGGCAGCGTTGCGAGAAACCTTTTGCAGTGAGGGCCTGGTGCGGCGGCGGGGGCCGCGACGGCAAGATCAAGGGCTGGTTCGGGGACAGGAGTGCCCGGAAGGGCTGACCGATCGGGTAGTGGACAGTGCATCCGCGGGCAGCGGCCGGGGCGGTCGGCCTAGGATGCAGTGTCGCCCGACGGGGGCGGGAAGTGACGCGGGAGGCGTGCGTGGCGGATCTGGCGGACGAGACGCTGTCCGAGGAGGAGACCGACCTGGTGGTCGTCACCGGGCTCTCCGGTGGCGGGCGCAGCACGGTGGCCCGCGCTCTGGAGAACGTCGGCTACTACGTCGTGGACAACCTTCCTCAGGCACTGATGCTCGACATGGCTCAGCTCGCGTTGAAGGCCGGCGGTGCTGCTCGGCGGACCGCGATGGTGCTCGACGTACGCAGCCGGGCGTTCTCCACCGACCTGGCCGGGGCGATTCGTGCTCTGGGTGAACGCGGGTTCTCGCCGCGCGTGGTGTTCGTGGACGCCGACGACGAGGTGCTGATCCGGCGCTTCGAGTCGGTGCGCCGGTCGCACCCGTTGCAGGGGGACGGGCGGCTGGCCGACGGCATCGCCGCCGAGCGGAAACTGCTCGAGGAGGCGCGCGAGCAGGCCGATGTGATCATCGACACCAGCCACCTGAACGTGAATCAGCTGCGTCGCCGGGTGGAGGAGCTGTTCGGCGGGGAGGACGCTCGGAAGCTGCGGATCACGGTGTTGTCGTTCGGCTTCAAGTACGGTCTGCCGCCGGACGCCGACTACGTGATGGACGCGCGGTTCCTGCCCAACCCGTTCTGGGTGCCAGAGTTGCGCGAGCACACGGGGCTCGAGGAGGCCGTCAGCGGGTACGTGCTGGGTCAGGAGGGCGCCGGGGACTTCGTGACCACGTACGCCTCGCTGATCGCGACCACCGCGCCGGGCTTCGAGCGTGAGGGCAAGCGGTACCTGACCGTCGCCGTGGGCTGCACCGGCGGCAAGCACCGCAGTGTGGCGATCGCCGAGGAGCTGACCAGCAAGTTGCGTGACATTCGCCTGTCCGCCCACGCCTCGCACCGCGACCTGGGCCGGGAGTGAGCAAGGGCCAGGAAATGAGCAAGGCCAGGAGATGAGCAAGGGCCGCGAGTGGGGAAGTGGCCGCGAGTGGTGAAGTGCCGCACGGGGTACAGGCCCCCCGGCGCTGTGACGGGCCGCTGTTGACGACGGACTGCGTGGGGCGCGGGTGACGAAGGAACGAGTGGGGCGCGAGTGACAAGAGCAACGCGGGTCGTCGCGTTCGGCGGTGGGCACGGACTCAGCGCGTCCCTCCGGGCGCTGCGGCTGTCCAAGCTCGATCTGGACATCACCGCTGTCGTCACGGTCGGGGACGACGGCGGCTCCAGCGGGCGGCTGCGAGCCGAGCGGGACGCGCAGCTGCCCCCGGGCGATCTGCGGCAGGCGCTCGCCGCGCTGGCCGACGACGACGCCACGGCGCAGCGCACCGCCCAGTTGTTGCAGCACCGGTTCGCCGCGGTCGGCTCGGGTGACCCGGACCCGCTGAGCGGGCACGCCGTCGGCAACCTGCTGCTGCTCGGACTGATGGAGTTGCTCGGCGACCCGGTGGTCGCTCTGGAGCACGCCGGCCGGATGGTCGGCGCGCACGGGCGGGTGCTGCCGATGGCCTGTCACGCGGTGGGCATCGAGGCCGAGGTCCGCGGCGCCGATCCGGATCGGCCTCAGGAGACGGTCACGGTCCGCGGTCAGCATCAGGTGGCGATCACCACCGGCCATGTCGAGGCGGTACGCCTGGTGCCGTCGGCGCCGCCGGCCTGCCCGGACGCGCTGGCCGCGATCGCCGAGGCGGACTGGCTGATCTTCGGGCCGGGCAGCTGGTACACGAGCGTTCTCCCGCACCTGATGGTGCCCGAGCTGGCCGGGGCGATCGTTGCCAGCCCGGCCCGCCGGCTGGTCACTCTGAACCTGGCGGCGGACAACGAGACGTTCGGCATGTCGGTGGCCGACCACCTGGCGGCGCTGCGCTGGTATCTGCCGGCGTTGCGCGCCGATGTGGTGCTGGCCGACGCGAAATGGGTAGGCGAACCCGAACCGGTGCATCACGCCGCCGAAGCGCTCGGCGCGCGGCTCGTTCTGGCACCACTGGCCGTTGCGGACGGCAGCGCCAGGCATGATCCTGAGTCGTTGGGTGTTGCACTGGTGCCTGTCCTGGGTGCCGATCGTTAAGCATCAGGCGCAGCAAGGCACACACTGTTGAAGATCCGGCACACGAGGTGACGAACGCGATGGCTATGACGGCGGCGGTCAAGGACGAGCTGAGCCGGGTCGACGTGCCCAAGCCGTGCTGCCGGCGGGCCGAGATGGCGGCCCTGCTGCGGTTCGCCGGCGGACTGCACATCGTCTCCGGCCGGGTGGTGGTGGAGGCCGAGCTCGACACCGGCGCGGTGGCCAGGCGGCTTCGCCGGGAGATCGCCGAGGTGTACGGCTACCAGTCCGAGGTGCATGTCCTCGCGTCCGGCGGCCTGCGCAAGGGCAGCCACTACATCGTCCGGATCGTGAAGGACGGCGAGGCGCTGGCCCGGCAGACCGGACTGCTGGACGTCCGCGGCCGCCCGGTGCGTGGCCTGCCGCCGCACGTCGTCTCCGCGAACGTCTGCTGCGCGGTCGCCGCGTGGCGGGGCGCGTTCATGGCACACGGCTCGCTCACCGAGCCGGGCCGGTCCAGCGCTCTGGAGATCACCTGCCCGGGCCCGGAGGCGGCACTCGCCCTTCGCGGCGCCGCGCGCCGGCTCGGCATCACCGCCAAGGAGCGGGAGGTGCGCGGCGTCGACCGGGTCGTGATCAAGGACGGGGACGCGATCGCGGCGTTGCTCACCCGGATCGGCGCGCACGGGTCCGTGCTTGCTTGGGAGGAGCGTCGTGTACGCCGTGAGGTGCGCGCCACGGCCAACCGCCTGGCGAACTTCGACGACGCGAACCTGCGCCGCTCGGCCCGCGCGGCGGTGGCCGCCGCCGCCCGGGTCACCCGCGCCCTGGAGATCCTGGCCGACGAGGCCCCCAACCACCTGACCAGCGCCGGCCAGCTGCGCCTGGAGCACCGCCAGGCCTCACTCGAGGAGCTCGGCGCCCTCGCCGACCCCCCACTGACCAAGGACGCCATCGCCGGCCGCATAAGGCGTCTCCTAGCCTTGGCGGACAAGCGCGCCCGCGACCTGGGCATTCCGGACACCGAGGCCGCAGTCACGCCAGAGATGATGGCTTGTTAGCTGGTCGTCGCTCCGCTCCTCCGGGCATTTCGCCCCGAGTAGCTGACGACTTGACCGCGAAAAAGCACCACGGCTTCGCCTAGCACTTTTTCACGGTCAAGTCGTCAGCGGGCGAAATGCGGGTGGTTGCGGCGTAAACCCGCCGACCCGGCGGCTCGGAACGGCCTGGAGTTGCAGTGAGGCCGCGCGCGGGTCACGTGCAGGTGCTGTGCGCGTACCCCTAAAGGTCGTTAAGTAACGATAGGGTCGCGCCCCGGCAGAAGGGTCGACCCGCATCTCGGATAGGGTGCGGGTGACGGCGACGGTGCCGCTACTGATGGCCCGACCGCGCTGCACAGATGCGGCTGCGACGGCCACACCCAGACTCGCCGGCCGAGATAAGAACAGGTCGGCCTAGCACGAGGAGTACCTGTGACCATCCGGGTTGGCATCAATGGTTTCGGCCGCATCGGCCGCAACTTCTTCCGGGCGGTGCTCGCCTCAGGCGCGGACATCGAGATCGTCGGCGTGAACGACCTGACCGACAACGCGACCCTGGCGCACCTGCTGAAGTACGACTCGATCCTGGGCCGCCTGCCGCACGAGGTGAAGGCGACCGCGGACGAGATCACCGTGGGTGGCAAGACCTTCAAGGCGTTCGCGGACCGTGACCCGGCCAACCTCAAGTGGGGTGACGTCGGCGCGGACGTGGTCATCGAGTCGACCGGCTTCTTCACCGACGCCACCAAGGCCAAGGTGCACGCCGACAACGGCGCGAAGAAGGTCATCATCTCGGCGCCCGCCAAGAACGAGGACATCACGATCGTGATGGGCGTGAACGACCACCTCTACGACGGCGCGAAGCACACCGTCATCTCCAACGCCTCCTGCACCACGAACTGCCTCGCGCCGATGGCGAAGGTCCTGAACGACACGATCGGCATCGAGCGTGGCCTGATGACCACGATCCACGCCTACACCCAGGACCAGAACCTGCAGGACGGCCCGCACAAGGACCTGCGTCGCGCTCGCGCCGCCGCCCTCAACGTGGTGCCGACCTCGACCGGTGCGGCCAAGGCCGTCAGCCTGGTGCTGCCGGAGCTCAAGGGCCGGCTGGACGGCTTCGCGATGCGCGTGCCGATCCCGACCGGCTCGGCCACCGACCTGACCTTCCAGGCGAAGAAGGAGACCTCCGTCGACGAGGTCAACGCCGCCATCAAGGCCGCCGCCGAGGGCCCGCTCAAGGGCATCCTGGTCTACACCGAGGACGAGATCGTCTCCTCGGACATCGTCACCGACCCGGCCTCCTGCATCTTCGACGCCGGCCTCACCAAGGTGATCGGCAACCAGGTCAAGGTCGTCGGCTGGTACGACAACGAGTGGGGCTACTCGAACCGCCTCGTCGACCTGGTCAAGCTGGTCGGCTGATCTTGAAGACTCTCGACGACCTGCTCGGCGAGGGTGTTGCGGGTCGGCGCGTGCTCGTGCGCGCCGACCTGAACGTCCCGTTCGACAAGAAACAGGCCGGTGTCATCACCGACGACGGCCGGATCCGTGCGGTGCTGCCGACCGTCGTCGCCCTGCGTGACGCGGGCGCTCGCGTGATCGTGTTCTCACACCTCGGCCGCCCCAAGGGCGCGCCGGACCCGGCTTTCACGCTGGACCCGGTGGCGACCCGCATGGGTGAGCTGCTCGGCGCGCCGGTGATCTTCGCCTCGGACACCGTGGGCCCGGCCGCTTCGGCCGCCGTGGACGCGCTGCTGGACGGCCAGGTGCTGCTGCTGGAGAACCTGCGTTTCAACGCGGGGGAGACCTCGAAGGACGATGCGGCGCGCGGCGAGTTCGCCGCTCAGCTCGCCGCCTTCGGCGACGCCTACGTCGATGACGCTTTCGGCGCCGTTCACCGCAAGCATGCTTCCGTGTACGACGTGCCGGCCCTCCTGCCGCACTACGCCGGTGGCCTGGTCCTGCGCGAGCTCGAGGTGCTGAAGAAGGTCACCGAGAGCCCGGAACAGCCGTACGTGGTGGTGCTCGGTGGCTCGAAGGTCTCCGACAAGCTGGCCGTGATCAAGGCGCTGCTGCCCAAGGTGGACAAGCTGCTCGTGGGCGGCGGCATGTGCTTCACGTTCCTCAAGGCCCAGGGGCACGAGGTCGGGAAGTCGCTGCTCGAGGCCGAGATGATCGACACCTGTCGTTCGCTCCTCGAGTCGGCCGGTGACCGCCTGGTGCTGCCGGTGGACGTCGTCGCCGCTTCTTCGTTTGCCGCCGACGCTTCATTCGACACCGTTGACATTTCGGACATCCCGGCCGATCGGCTGGGTCTGGACATCGGTCCCAAGTCCGTTGCGCTCTTCGCCGAGGCGATCGGCGGGGCTCGCACCGTGTTCTGGAACGGGCCGATGGGCGTGTTCGAGCTGGCGCCGTTCGCGGCCGGCACCCTGGGCGTGGCCGAGGCGATCACCAAGATCGACGGCTTCTCCGTGGTCGGCGGCGGCGACTCGGCGGCTGCCGTGCGCACGCTCGGGCTCGACGAGTCCGCCTTCGGGCACATCTCAACCGGCGGCGGCGCGTCGCTGGAGTACCTCGAGGGCAAGACCCTCCCCGGCGTCGCCGCTCTGGAGAAGTGAATGGCTGACCAAGCTCGCCGGCCGATCATGGCCGGCAACTGGAAGATGAACCTCAACCACTTCGAGGCGATCTCCCTGGTGCAGAAGCTGGCCTTCAGCCTCACCGAGGAGCACCTCGCCGCCGTCGAGGTGGCCGTGATCCCGCCGTTCACCGACCTGCGCAGCGTGCAGACGTCGGTGGACGGGGACAAGGTCCAGATCGTGTACGGCGCGCAGGACCTCTCGCCGCACAAGGGCGGGGCGTACACCGGGGACATTTCCGGCGCGATGCTCGCCAAGCTCGGCTGCACGTACGTCGTGATCGGCCACAGCGAGCGCCGGCAGCACCACAACGAGGACGACGCGCTGGTCAACGCCAAGATCAAGGCCGCTTTCGCGGCGGGGCTCACCCCGATCTTCTGCGTCGGCGAGGGCTTGGACGTGCGCGAGGCGGGCGACCAGGTCGCGTACGTGCTGAGCCAGGTCGACGCCGGCCTGGACGGGCTCAAGGCCGACCAGATCAAGCAGACCGTGATCGCGTACGAGCCGGTCTGGGCGATCGGCACCGGCAAGACCGCCACGCCCGAGGACGCGCAGGAGGTCTGCGGCGCCATCCGGGCCCGGCTCACCGAGGCGCACGGCGCTGAGGTCGGCGACGTCGTCCGCATCCAATACGGTGGATCTGTGAAGGCGGCCAACATCGCCGCGATCATGGCAAAGCCGGACGTCGATGGTGCTCTCGTCGGCGGCGCCAGCCTGGACGCCGAGGAGTTCGCGTCCATCTGTCGCTACCAGGAGCACGTGGCTCGCTGAGAACACCCGGCCGCTCACCGCAGTGGCCGGGTACTCCGCTATTGTTGGGGCGCTGTTGTGCCCTTTGAGAGGACTGACCCCGACCATGCCGACCTGGTTCGCATACACGTTGATGGCATTGCTCGTGCTGACGAGCGTCCTGCTGACGATGCTGATCCTGCTGCACCGCGGCAAGGGCGGCGGCATGTCCAGCATGTTCGGTGGCGGTGTCAGTTCCAGCCTGGCCGGCTCCTCGGTCGCGGAGAAGAACCTCGACCGCTACACCGTCCTGGTGGGCATCGTCTGGTTCGCGTGCATCGTGGGCCTCGGCCTCTGGTTGAAGGTCCACCAGGCCGCCTGACGATTGCGCCTTCCTCAGGCGACATCGGAGTCGTAGACTCTGCCGCGCGGTCCGGTTACACCGGGTCGCGCGGTTCTTTTGGAATACTTTCCACTCCTGACAGGAGTTCATTCCGTGTCCAGTGGCAGCGCCATCCGTGGCAGCCGCGTCGGTTCCAGCCCGATGCGCCCCGACGAGCGCAGTGAACCCGCCCCGCGCCGTGAGGTGAACTACTTCTGCGCCGCAGGGCATGACTCGATCATCAAGTTCGCGGCCGAGGCCGTCGAGCCCGAGGTGTGGGACTGCCCGCGCTGCGGTCAGCCGGCCGGCCTCGACCGGCAGAACCCGCCCGGGCGGATGCGGACCGAGCCGTACAAGTCGCACCTGGCCTATGTGAAGGAGCGTCGCTCCGAGGCCGACGGCGAGGCAATCCTCGCCGAGGCGCTGGCCAAGGTTCGCCAGCGCCGCGGCCGCTGACCGGCTAGCTGGTCTCCCGTACCAGAAAGAGTGCGCCCGCGTCCTTGACCGGCAGCTCGGTGAAGCCGAGCCGGTCGTAGAAGGCGCGGGCGCTCACATTGTCCCGCGCCATGCCCAGGTGGACGCGGTCGACGCCGGCCTTGCGCAGCCCGCCCAGGAACGCCTCCATCAGGCCGCGGCCGAAGCCCTTGCCCTGCCAGTCCGGCAACAGGTCGATGTGCAGGTGGGCCGGGTAGCCGGCGAGCTCCGGCACGAGCATGCGATCCGGGTCGAGGGCCAGGCCGAGCCAGAAGTCCGACCGGGTGACCGGCGGGTCGCTCGGGGCCGGGTAGCGCGTCTTGATGAGCGGCAGCCACTCCTCCCGGAAGCGGCGGACGAACGCTCGCGTGTCCGCGGTGCCGAGGATGTAGCCGACCGCGTTGCCGTCGCCGTCGTCCAGGACGTACGCGTGCTGCGGTTCGAACGTCACATACGGCACGGCGAAGATGTCGCCGACCAGGCGGTCGTCGATCGTCTCGCCGCGGAGGTCGCCGCCGCTGTTCGCGGTGCGGACGCAGATGTCGTAGACGGCGTCGAGGTCGGAGGGGCGGTAGGAGCGGATCATCGGCTGCACTCCTCAAGTCTAGAGAGCGCTCTCAGGGTGACGTGGATCACGTACGGGGGGCCAACCTCTTTTCGGCTCAAGCGTCCCTCCATGCGTAAGGGAAACATCCTCTTCGATTTTCGCCTGGTGGGAGTTAGCTGATGGCTCGGATGCGCACGATGGTGCTGGTTTCGGCGGCTGTGGTAGCCGGAGTAGGTGGCACGGCGATCGCGGCGGTGGCCAACGCGGACGATGCGCCGAAGCGACCGCCGGCCTCCACCGGCAGCGACTGGGACCGCTCGTCGTCGGACGATCCGGCGCCCGCGCCGACGGTCAGCCCGGGAGCGCCGGCGCCCGCGGAGAGCCCGGCGCCGGGTGGCGCACGGCCGGGGGTCGCCGAGAGCCCGGTGCCCTCGGACGCTCGGAAGGTGCCTGGCAAGTCCGCGCCCGGACGCCGGGGTGCGCCGGCGCCTGCGCCTTCGCCGACCAGGCTCGGTGAGAAGGCGCCTCGGCCCGTGCCGTCGCCGGGGGGTGCTTCGGCGCCGCGGCCTGCTCCGGCCGATGAGAACCGGCCGACGCCTGCGCCGGCGCGTTGAGCGTGGGCTGACGCCTGTGCGGGCGTGTTGAGTGCGAGCCGACGCCTGTGCGGGCGTGTTGAGTGCGAGGCGACGCCTGTGCGGGCGTGTTGAGTGCCGGTGTGTTGAGTGCGGGCTGATGCCTGCGCTGGCGCGTTGAGGTCGCTCCGGTCGGATATCGTCGCTGGTCGCCGCTTCGGCCGTCGGTTTTGATCTTGGTTGCGGCCCCCGCCGCCACCCCCACCCCGTGCACTGGGTGGGCTTCAACGTAGGGGAGGGGTACGACAGTTTTCGGTGGTTGTCCACAGGTCGGGCCGGCCCGGCTTTCCCTCTCTTCTCGGCGTCTGGATGCGATGAGTCTTCTTCTTCCTCTGCCTTCCGCCTCCTGGCGGGGTGGGACGTTGGCGCGGCTGTTCCGGTCGATGGCCGAGCGGGTCGCTCCGTCGGCCTGGCCGGGGCCGGGGCGGGGCAGCGGCGCCGGTGCCGGTGGCGGTGCCGGTGGCCTTGGCGGCGCTGGCGTCGGCAGCCGTGCCGTTGGCGGCGGCCTCGCCGGTGTCAGCGCCGGTGGTGCCGGTGGTGCCCGTGCCGGTGGTGGCGTTGGCGGCGGTGGGGCTGCGGGGATCGATGAGCTCTATCGGGCTCGGCGGCTCGCTCTGGTGCGGCTCGCGGTGCTCATGGTGGATGACCTGGGGACTGCCGAGGATGTGGTGCAGGAGGCGTTCGCCAAGTTGTGGCGGCGGCACGGGGCGGATCTGCGCGGCGTGGATGACCCCTCCGCCTATCTGACGACCGCGGTGCTCAACGTTGCCCGGTCGGCGTTGCGGCGGCGGCGGGTGGCGCGGGGATATGTGTTGCCGCGGGTGGGTGTGGCGCCGGCCGCCGAAGATCTGGCGCTGCTGGGTGAAGGGGATCGGGAGGTGCTGGCGGCGCTCGGGCGGTTGACGGCCCGGCAGCGGCAGGTGGTGGTGTTGCGCTACTGGTCGGAGTTGTCGGAGCAGGAGATCGCGGACGCTCTGCGGGTTTCGCGGGGCACGGTGAAGTCGACGGCCAGCCGGGCGCTGACCATTCTGCGTGGGGCGTTGGAGGGGCGGCGATGAGTGACGACCTGGACGTCCGGGTGCGGCGGGCGCTCGCTGCGCGGGCGGGGCAGATCACCGCGGAGCGGCTGCGGCCCGCGGAGTTGCCCGGCAAGGCGGAACCGGCCGGGCCGCGGAGGTTGGCGCGGTGGGATGTGGTGCGGCGGTGGCTGGCGCCTGGGCTCGTGGGGGCCGCGGCGATGGCGGTGCTTTTCGCCGTACTCGTGATCAGGCAGCCGGACCGGCCGCCCGCGCAACCCGCCGGTCCGCCGGCGAGTTCCACCCCGGCCGCGCCTTCGCCGGTCGCCCCCTCGCCGTCTGCGGTCGTGGACGGGCCGCAGCCGGCGCCGACCGACGTCAGGAAGCCCGGTCCCTTGCCCACGCCCGGCGGCGGCGCTCCCGAGTCGAGTCCCGGCGCCGACCGGGCCGAGCCGAGCCCCGGCGCCAAAGAGGCCGAGCCGGGCCGCCGCAACGACAACGTCGCGCCAAGCCCGGCCGGCACCCGTCCGCGCCCGACCAGCTGAAGCGCACGCAGCCAGTCCGCAGGTCTTGATCTAGAGCTTGACCACCCGCATTTCGCCCGTCGGTGACTTGGCGCGAAAAGGTCGAGGCGAAGCCGTGGTCCTTTTCGCGCCCAAGCCACCGACCGCCCTTAGGGCGAAATGCCCGGAGGAGCGAAGCGACGACCATTCAGCTCCGCAGGCTACGCAGCTTGGCCGGCACGTTCGCGGCCGCCGCGCGGTCGAGGAGCCACACCGTCTTGTTGGTGCCGCTCACCCCGGCCGCGGGAAGCTGCTTGGGGCCGGCCCCGTCGATGGCCATGCCGACCGGTGCGGCCTTGTCGGGGCCGGACGCGATCAGCCAGATCTCCTCGGCCGTGTTGATCGTGGGGAGGGTCAGGGTGATGCGGGTGGGCGGCGGCTTGGGGCTGTTGTGTACGGCCGCCGTCGTGCCCGTCTCGTGGTACACCGGGTGCTCGGGGAAGATCGACGCCACGTGGCCGTCCTCGCCGACGCCGAGCATCAGCACGTCGAAGTGCGGCAGCTCGGAACTCCCGGGCTTGGTCGCGGCGGCCAGTTCGCGGGCGTACCGGTCGGCGGCCGCCTCCGCGTCGGTGCCGTCGGGGCCGTCCGAGGGCGGCATCGCGTGGATCCGGGCCGGGTCGAGCGGCAGCGCGTCGAGCAGCGCCTCCCGGGCCTGGGTCTCGTTGCGGTCGGGGTCGCCGGACGCCACGAACCGCTCGTCGCCCCACCACAGGTCGACGTGTGACCACTCGATCGCGTCGGACGCCGGGAGTTCCTTGACGGACCGCAGAACCTTCTTGGCGATGCGGCCGCCGGTGAGCACCACGTTCGCCCAGCCGCGCTCCGCCTGCGCGTCGATGATCTTGACGACCAGCCGGGCCGCCACGGCCGACGCCAGGATGTCGGCGTCGGGGACTACCACCACCACGGTCTCGGTCATGCCGCGGTGCCGCCCGGTCCGGCCATCGCGCCTGAGGTGTCGCCGGCCCGTGCGGCCTGTGCCGGGTCCTTCCAGACGTGTACGCGCGCCGGCGGCTTCTGTTCCATGCCGCTGAGCCCGGCCATCGCACCGAGCGCCTCGCCGTAGATCTGGTCGGGGTCGAGCCGCCGCAGTTCCTCGGCCAGCTCGTCGCCGACCGGCCGCTTCGGCAGGGGCATGTAGCGGTCCTCCTGGCCGGTGCGGCTGAACAGCGCCGTGTTCTCGTCCCGGGTGACCGTGACGCAGTCGCCGTTGGCGCACTCGAGCTGCACCGAGTGCATGCGCGGCGAGCGGTCGGTCGGCTCCCACACCGGCTCGATGCCCAGCCGCGACTTCAGCCAGCCCTTCATCAGCGCGGCCGTCGGGTCGCTCGGCGGCGCCACGATGGTCGCGCCGGTCACCCGCTCGTCGGTGGTGTCGAAGGCGCCCGCCACCAGGGTCCGCCACAGGGTGATGCGGGTCCAGGTCAGGTCGGTGTCGCCCGGCGCGTAGTCGTTGGCCCGCTGGCGCAGCGCGGCGACCGGGTCGGCGGCGAGCGCGGCGTCGGTGATCCGGCGGTCGGCCACCACGCCGAGGAAGTCGTTGGCGATGACCCCTGGCGGCTCCTGGTGCCACCAGGTCACCACGGGGACGTCGGGTGCGAGCAGTGGCATGACCACGGACTCGGCGTGCAGGGCGAGGCGGCCGTACATCCGCATCACCACCGCCTCGGCCGGGCCCAGGCGTCCGCCGACCACGATCTCGGCGTCCAGCCGGCTGCGGCTGGCCTCCAGGTCGGAGCGGACCACGATGAGCAACCGGCAGGGGTGTGCGGCGGCGGCGATGGTAGCGGCGGCCTCGGCCTCGCGTACCTTCCTCTCCTCCACCACAGCGACCAGCGTCAGAGCGAGTCCGGAGGCCACGCCGCCGGCGCTGCGGCGTTCTGCCGCGAGCGCCTTGACGACCTCGTTGCCGGTGGTGTCCCAGAGCCCGATCACTTCGTTCCCCTTTTCATTTAGGCACGCCGCCAGCTACGACCCTCGCGGGCCAGCAATTCGTCCGCCGCGCGGGGCCCCCACTCACCGGAGCGGTACGGCTCCGGCTTGGTGCCCGCCCACGCCTCCTCCAGCGGGTCGATGACTCGCCAGGACTGCTCCACCTCGGCCGCGTCCGGGAACAGTGTGCGGTCGCCGACCAGCACGTCCAGGACCAGGCGCTCGTACGCCTCCGGGCTGGACTCGGTGAACGCCTCGCCGTACTGGAAGTCCATCGCGATGTCGCGGACCTCCATCGTGGTGCCGGGCACCTTGGAGCCGAACTTCAGGACCACGCCCTCGTCCGGCTGCACGCGGATGACCAGCTGGTTGTGGCCCAGCATCTCCACGTCGGCCGGGTCGAAGGGCAGGTGCGGGGCGCGCTTGAAGAGGACCGCGATCTCGGTCACCCGGCGCGGCATGCGCTTTCCCACGCGTACGAAGAACGGGACACCCGCCCACCGCCGGTTCTGGATGCCCAGCCGCACCGCCACGTAGGTTTCCGTGGTCGAGTCCTCCGGGATGTTCTTCTCCTCCAGGTAACCGACCGCGCGCTCACCGGCGACCCAGCCCGGCAGGTACTGCCCGCGCACCGAGCCCTCTTCGATGTCGGCGGGGATGCTGATCGCCTTGAGGACTTTGAGCTTCTCCGCGCGTACCTCATTGGGGTCGAAGCTCGTCGGCTCTTCCATCCCGACCAGCGCGAGCAGCTGCAGGAGGTGGTTCTGCAGCACGTCGCGGGCAGCGCCGGAGGCGTCGTAGAAGGCGGCCCGGGTGCCGATGCCGACGTCCTCGGCCATGGTGATCTGCACCGAGTCCACGTACTTGGAGTTCCACACCGGCTCGAACAGGCTGTTCGCGAAGCGCAGGGCCAGGATGTTCTGGACCGTCTCCTTGCCCAGGTAGTGGTCGATCCGGTAGACGTCCTCCGGCGTGAACACCTCGTCGACCAGCTGGTTCAGCGCGATCGCGGTGGGCAGGTCGTTGCCGAACGGCTTCTCCACGACCACCCGGCGCCAGCCGCCGGACTTGGCGTTGTCGGCCATCCCGGTGCGGTTCAGCTGATTGAGCACCAGCGGGAACGCGGCCGGCGGGATGGAGAAGTAGAAGGCGGCGTTACCCGGGATGCCGTTGCGCTCTCGCAGGTCGTCCAGGGTGGCCGCAAGCTGGTCGAATGCGGCGTCGTCGTCGAACGAGCCGGGCACGAACTGGAACTGGCTGGCCAGCCGCTGCCAGACGTCCTCGCGCCAGGTGGTCCGGGCGCCCTTCTTGGCGGCCTCGTAGGCGAGCGACTCGAACTCGCCCTCGCCCCAGTCGCGCCGGGCGAACCCCAGGACCACGAAGCCGGGCGGCAGGAGGCCGCGGTTGGCGAGGTCGTAGACGGCCGGGATGAGCTTCTTTCGGGACAGGTCACCCGTGACTCCGAAGATCACCAGAGCACAGGGCTCCGGGATCCGGGGGAGGCGACGGTCCTGTGCGGTACGCAGCGGATTGCCCACGGGTCCATCCTGCCAAATGTCGCTGGGTTACGCGGGGGGAAGCCGCCGCAGGTCAAGTGACCCGCGGCGGCTTCCGTGGTGGATCAGCTGTCGGCGGCGTCGCTCGGGCTGTCGGAGCCCGCCTTCGCGGCGTCCAGCGACTTCTTCACGTCGTCGAGCAGCTCGCCCCAGCTGGCCTCGAACTTCTCCACGCCCTCGTCCTCGAGTGCCTTGAAGACCTCGGTGAGGTCCACGCCGACCGCGGCCACGTCGTCCATGACCTTCTGGGCCTGCGCGTACACGCCGGTGACGGTGTCGCCCCTGGTGTCGCCGTGGTCCTCATAGGCCTTGATGACCGCCTCGGGCATCGTGTTGACCACGCCGGGGGCGATGAGCTCCTCGACGTAGATCGTGTCCTTGTAGTCCGGGTTCTTGGTGCCGGTCGAGGCCCACAGCGGGCGCTGCGGGTGGGCGCCCGCGTCGGCCAGCGCCTGCCAGCGGCCGGTGCCGAAGACCTCGGCGTACGCCTGGTAGGCGAGCTGGGCGTTGGCCACCGCGGCCTTGCCCTTGAGCGCCTTGGCCTCCTCGCTGCCGATCTTGTCGAGACGCTTGTCGATCTCGGTGTCCACCCGGGACACGAAGAAGGAGGCGACCGAGGCGATCTTGGTGAGGTCGTGGCCGTTGGCCTTGGCCTGCTCGATGCCGGCCAGGAACGCGTCCATGACGGCCCGGTAGCGCTCGAGCGAGAAGATCAGCGTCACGTTGACGCTGATGCCCGCGGCCAGCGTGGCGGTGATCGCCGGCAGGCCGGCCTCGGTGGCCGGGATCTTGATGAACAGGTTGTCCCGGTTCACCAGCCACCACAGCGTCTTGGCCTCGGCCTGGGTCTTCTCGGTCTGGAACGCCGAGCGCGGGTCGACCTCGATGGAGACCCGTCCGTCCACCCCGTTCGACGCGTCGTACGCGGGCTTCATCACGTCGCAGGCCCAGCGCACGTCGTACGAGGTGAGCAGGCGTACCGCCTCCTCGACGGTGACGCCCTGCGCGGCCAGGTCCTTGAGTTGCTCGTCGTACGCGTCGGCGTCGGACAGCGCCTTGGCGAAGATGGTCGGGTTCGTGGTCACGCCCACCACATGCTGCTCGCGGCGCATCTTGTCCAGCGAGCCGCTCTGCAGACGGACCCGGGAGAGGTCGTCGAGCCACACCGCGACACCCGCGGCGGAGAGTTCGGCCAGTCGGTCGGTCATCGTGATACTCCTCAGCTTCCGGTCGTGTGACCGGTGATTTCGCCGACCTTGGCGAGGGCGGCGTTGGCCTTGGCCACCACGTTGTCAGCGGTGAACCCGAACTGCTCGAACAGGATCTTGGCGGGAGCGCTGGCGCCGTAGTGCTCGATGCTGACCGCCTCGCCGGCCTCACCCAGGATGCGGTCCCAGCTCATCCGGATGCCAGCCTCAACGGTTACGCGGGCTTTAACACCTCGCGGCAGAACCTGCTGCTGGTACGCGGTGTCCTGCTCGAAGAACCACTCCTGGCAGGGCATCGACACGACCCGGGTGGGTGTGCCGGCGGCCTCCAGGCGCTCCTGCGCGATGAGGGTGATCTCCACCTCGGAGCCGGTGGCGACCAGGATCACGCTCGGCGAGCCGTTCGACGCCTCGGACAGGATGTAGCCGCCCTTGAGGGTGCCCTCGGCGCTCGCGTACTTCGAGCGGTCGATGGTCGGCAGGTTTTGCCGGGACAGCGCCAGCGCGGTCGGCCGGTCGTTGTGCTCCAGCGCGCCCCGCCACGCCCACGCGGTCTCGTTCGCGTCGGCCGGGCGGACCACGTCGAGCCCGTGGATGGCGCGCAGCGCGGTCAGGTGCTCGATCGGCTGGTGGGTCGGGCCGTCCTCGCCGAGACCGATCGAGTCGTGCGTCCACACGTAGACGACGCCGACCTTCATCAGCGCGGAGAGCCGGACGGCGCCCCGCATGTAGTCGCTGAAGACCAGGAAGGTGCCGCCGTACGGGCGGGTGCCGCCGTGCACCGCGATGCCGTTCAGGACCGCGCCCATGCCGTGCTCACGGATGCCGAAGTGCAGCGTGCGGCCGTACTCGTTACCGGGGAACGCCTTGGTCGCGTACTCCGCCGGGATGAACGAGGGCTCGCCCTTCATCGTGGTGTTGTTGGACTCGGCCAGGTCGGCCGAGCCGCCCCACAACTCGGGCAGGACCGGGGCCAGCGCCTCCAGCACCTTGCCGGACGCGGCCCGGGTGGCCAGGCCCTTGGCGTCGGCCGGGAACTCGGGCAGCGACTTCTCCCAGCCCTCCGGCAGCTTCCGGCCGTCGAGGCGGTGGAACAGCGCGCTGGCGTCGTCGTTGGCCGCGGCCCACGCGTCGAACGACTTCTGCCACTCGGCGCGCAGTTCCTGGCCTCGGGCCTTGACCTGGCGGGTGTGCTCGATGACCTCGGCGGAGACGTCGAACGTCTTCTCCGGGTCGAAGCCCAGCACCCGCTTGGTGGCGGCCACCTCGTCGGCGCCCAGCGCGGAACCGTGGATCTTGCCGGTGTTCTGCTTGTTCGGCGCCGGCCACCCGATGATCGTGCGCAGCGCGATGAACGACGGCCGGCCGGTCTCGGCCTTCGCCGCCTGGATCGCCGCCCAGAGCGCCTCGACGTCCTCGTGGTAGTCGCCCTTGTCGGCGTCGCCGGTGCGCCAGTCGACGGTCTGGACATGCCAGCCGTACGCCTCGTAGCGCGCCGCCACGTCCTCGTTCTTGGCGATCCGGGTGTCGTCCTCGATGGAGATCTCGTTGTCGTCGTAGATCAGCGTGAGGTTGCCGAGCTTCTGCACCGCGGCGATGGCGCTGGCCTCGTGGCTGACGCCCTCCTCGATGTCACCGTCCGAGCAGATCGCGAAGATGCTGTGGTCGAACGGCGACGCGCCGGGCTCGCCGGTCGGGTCGAACAGGCCCCGCTCGCGCCGGGCGGCCATCGCCATGCCGACCGCGTTGCCGATGCCCTGGCCCAGCGGGCCGGTGGTGACCTCGACGCCGGGGGTGTGCCCGTACTCCGGATGGCCCGGGGTGAGCGAGTCCCACTGACGCAGCGAGGCCAGGTCGTCGATCTCCAGGCCGTAGCCGGAGAGGTAGAGCTGAATGTAGAGGGTGAGGCTGGAGTGGCCACAGGAGAGCACGAACCGGTCGCGGCCGGCCCAGTGCGGGTCGCTCGGGTCGTGCCGCATCACGCGGTTGAACAGCAGATAGGCGACCGGGGCAAGGCTCATCGCGGTGCCCGGGTGGCCGTTGCCGGACTTCTCGACGGCGTCCATCGCCAGGACGCGGACGGTGTCGACCGCCTGCTTGTCGAGGTCGGACCAATTCAGCTCTGGCAGCTTGGCAGCCACGTCGGTGTGCTCCTAGACATGGTGAGCGGACTTGTTATCAGAACTCTATGAAGTTGACCCTACTCATTCCCCGTAAACCCCCGCCCGGGTAACAGCACAGGCCCATACGCTGAGAGCGGACAGCAGGGTTCAAACATGTGACGCCCGGCATCTACGACGGGTCGTCGGAGGAGCCTCCCAGGCTGCGCGTAGTCTGTCCGAGCGTGCCGCCGGATCGACCCCGGCAACGGCCGTCAAGCACTTGTGCCGATGCCGGAAGGTGGCTGTCCGTGAGCATGATCACCGAGCGTCCCGCCCAGGGACGGTCGAGCGGCCCAGCGGCCCAGCCGACCGCCGAGAGGGACGGGACGACGGCCAAGCGCGACTTGCGGGCCGTCCTCGGTGCGTACGTGGCTCTCACCAAGCCGCGCATCGTCGAGCTTCTGCTGATCACCACGATCCCGGCCATGATGCTGGCCGCGGGCGGGCTTCCCGACCTGGGCCTGATGGCGATCGTGCTGGTCGGCGGCGCGCTGGCGGCCGGTGCGGCCAGCGCGCTCAACTGCTACATCGACCGGGACATCGACCAGCTCATGCGCCGCACCAAGCGGCGCCCGCTGCCGGCCCACAGTGTGACGCCGCGGGCGGTGCTGATCTTCGGGTTCACCCTCGCGGTGATCGCGGTGGCCCTGATGGCGGTCTTCACCAACTGGCTGGCGACCGCGCTGACCGCGGCCGCCATCTTCTACTACGACGTTGTCTACACGCTGTGGCTGAAGCGCCGGACCTCGCAGAACACCTTCTGGGGCGGCGTCTGCGGGGCCGCGCCGGTGATCATCGGATGGGCCGCGGTGACCGGCGGAGTCGGCCCGATGGGCTGGGCCCTCTTCGCAGTTGTCTTCTTCTGGCAGATGCCGCACTTCTACGCATTGGCCATCAAGTACAAGGACGACTACGCGCGGGCCGGCATTCCGATGCTGCCCGTGGTGCGTTCGGCGGCCCGGGTCAACCGGGAGATCCTGATCTTCACGGCGCTGACCGTGGCCGCCTCGGTGGCCGCGTGGCCGCTGGGCGAGAGCATCGGGCTGGGCCCGATCTACGGCGCCGCGGCTCTCGTCACCGGGGCGCTGTTCCTCGGCGAGGCGGTGCTCCTCGTACGCCGGTCGCGGGCCGGTCGGCCGCTGCGCCCGATGCGCCTGTTCCACTGGTCCACCACTTACCTGACGATTCTCTTCATCGCGGTGGCTGTCGACGCGTTGATCTAATGTCGGATTTGCCCGACACTGGGGGTACGTCCTTCGGTGGAACCGTGTCGGGGTGCAATTCGGACAAAATCGGTATGAACCAATGCGCGTCCAGGCTAAACCCGCAGGTAATTGGCATCACAATTCGCGGGCATGTCTGCTTGCCTTGCCTAGAAGTCTGCTTACTCTTCGGTTCATGGCAGACGGTTCCGATACGAATTTGACCGCGGGCATCAAGTCGTTCGCCGGCGAGCACGGCGGGGCGAAGGCGGTCATCGAGTACGTCGGCAAGAAGGGCGCGCGCATCGTCCTGGTCGGCGACGACGGCGAATGGTCCGACCAGTTCGCCGGCAGCACCGACGTGGCACGGCAGGCATGTGACGCCGCCGGGGTCCAGGTGGAGAACGAATGGGAGCGCGAGCTGATGGAGCAGATGCGCCCGAGCAACGACCTGTGGCGCTCGATGTCGCGCCGGAGCATGGCCCGCTGAGCTGAAAATCCAGAGCTGATCTGAAACGAGAGCTGATCTGATACCACGCATGACCCGAGAAGACTCAGCAGCGACCCGGGCCGAACCCCGGGTCGCTCTCGTTACGTGCGAGATGTTCCCCGAGCTGTACCAGGAGGAGTTCCACCTGCGGGACGCGTTACGCGCCCGTGGGGTGACCGTGGAGTCCCCGCTCTGGGACGACCCGGCGGCTGACTGGGCCTCGTACGACCTGGCGGTGCTGCGCTCGACCTGGGACTACCCGGCCCGCCGGGACGAGTTCGTGGCCTGGGCGCACACCGTGCCACGGCTGGCCAACCCGGCCGCCGTGGTCGAGTGGAACACCGACAAGCACTACCTGCGGGAACTGGCCGCGGCCGGGGTGCCCGTCACGCCCACCACGTTCGTGGAGCCGGGGGAGACCTGGCAGCCCGGGACCACCGGCGAGTGGGTGGTCAAGCCGACGATCAGCGCGGGCAGCAAGGACACCGGGCGGTACGCGTTCCCGGGCGAGGCGGACCTGGCCGTCAAGCACGTCGCCCGTCTGCATGAGGCCGGCCGCACGGCGATGGTCCAGCCGTACCTCACGGCGGTGGACGGGGTCGGCGAGACCGCCCTGCTCTACACCCCCGGACCGGACGGCACGCTCGGCTTCAGCCACTCGATCCGCAAGGGTCCGCTGCTCACCGGGCCGGACCTGGGCGACAAGGACGCCGGGTACGCCGAGGAGATCAGCCCGCGTACGGCCTCCGCCGAGGAGGTGGCGGTCGGCGACCGGGTGGTGGCGGCCCTGCCCGTGGGTCTGCTCTACGCCCGTGTGGACCTGATCCCGGGGCCGGACGGCGCGCCGCTGCTGGTCGAGGTCGAGCTGACCGAGCCGTCGCTGTTCTGGTCCTACGCCGAGGGCTCGGCCGAGCGGATGGCCGACGCCATCGTCGCCCGCCTCCGGTAGGACGCCCGCCTCCGGCAGGTCGCCCGCCTCCGGCAGGTCGCCCGCCTCCGGTAGGACGCGCTAGTCCTCGATGATCGAGAGCGCCTGCGACGGGCAGAGTGAGACGGCGTCCCGGGCCTGGTCCGCCGCCTCGCCTTCCGGATGGTCGACGAGCAGCGTGACGATGCCGTCATCGTCCTGGTCGAAGACGGCGGGACCGGTCAGTACGCACTGACCCGAGCCGACGCAGACGCCGGTGTCGGCCTTGATCCGCATGATGGCCTCCTCACCAGGTGACCGGGAGCTCGTACGCGCCGTAGATGGGTGCGTCGGACTTGAGCTTGATCTCGTCGACCGGTACGGCCAGCCGGAGCGTCGGGACGCGCCGGAAGAGGGTGTCGAACACGATCTGGAGCTCGAGGCGGGCCAGGTTCTGGCCGAGGCACTGGTGCGGCCCGTACCCGAAGGCGATGTGGTGCCGGGCGCCGCGTTCGATGTCCAGGTCGGCGGGGGCGGCGAAGACCGACGGGTCCCAGTTCGCGGACAGGCCGGAGACGATCACCCCGTCGTCGGCCGGGATTGTCACCCCGCCGATCTCCACGTCCTCGGTCGCCACCCGCGAGGTGGCCGTCTCGACGATGGTGAAGTAGCGCAGCAACTCCTCCACGGCCATCGGCGTCCGGCGCGGATCGGCCCTGAGCGCGGCCAGCTGTTCCGGGTGGTTGAGGAGGCCGATGACGCCGAGCGAGATCATGTTCGCCGTCGTCTCGTGGCCGGCCGCGAGCAGCAGGAAGGCCATGCTCACCAGACCCGGGTGGTCGAGGGCGCCCTGTTCGCGGCGGCGGGCGATCTGCCGGCTGAACAGGTCGTCGCCGGGCTCGGACTCCTTCCGGGTGATCAGCTCGCCGAGGTAGCCGCGCAGCTCGTCGACGGCGCGGGCGCGTTCCGGTTCGGGGGTGCGCCGGCTGATCAGCAGGGCGGTGCGGCTCTGGAAGAAGTCATGGTCGGCGTACGGCACTCCGAGTAACTCGCAGATCACCAGCGACGGCACCGGCAGCGACAGCGTCCGCACCAGGTCGACCGGGTGCTGCCGGGTGGCCAGCAGGTCGTCGATGAAGCCGTCGACGATCTGCTGGATGCGTGGCTGGAGCGCGGCCAGCCGCTTGACGGTGAACTCGCCGATCAGGGCGCGCCGCTCTGCCGCGTGCTCGGCGCCGTCCATGCCGATCAGGCTGGGCGCCTGGCGCCGGAAACGCTCCCGGAGCTGCTTGTCGGCACCGGGGATCGGGAAGTTGTCCCGCCGCCGGTCCGAGGAGAACCGGCGGTCGGCGAGGATCGCGCGCCCCTCGGCGTACTGGGAGACCCACCAGGCCTCGGTGCCGCCCTGGAGCCGGACCTTGCTGATCGGCGTCTGCTCGCGAACCTGCGAGTACTCGGCGGGCTCGGCGAACGGGCAGCCCCGCGCGACCGGGAACGCGACATCGTCGGTCGTGGCTGGAACGGTTTCGGTCACGATGATCATCCCCATCGATTATCCGGACGAATTCCCTCCGCTTACCGCATCGTAGCTAAGTGGACGGAATCCGTCCACACCCGACGGTGCGACCGGGGACGGCGGGCCGTGTCGGGTTCCGAGAGCGTGTGCACGGATGTCCGCGCTCGGCGGTGGCCGCCGCGATCGGGGGCCAGCCTCGAAAGATGTGTCGGACAGGGTCCGCGGCACCTCGCGGATCACCGCCTCTACCGGCTCGCCAGCCGGCCGATCACCTCGGCCCGCGTACCGTCAGCTGCCACACCTCCACAGGCGCGGTCAGCACTCCGCGTTCCGCCAGCACGCTCGGGTCGTCCGTCGCCGATCCTCACCGTCGTGCACGGGAACACGAGTCAGATCGACGTTTGTGCATACGAATCCAGTCCGGCCAGAGGTCGGAACCCGACCACACCGACCCCGCCCCACCTCGGCGGCCTGTGCGCAGGAGTTCGGCTCTGATCGGCCGGGCCGCCGGCTCGTGCGATACTCCGGCCACGATCGAGGTCAGAGGGGTATCGAGGTCAGAGGGGTGAGGTGCAGGTGGAGCAACAGGCCCCGCTCCGAGCCGACGCGCGCCGCAACCGGGAACAGATCATCGAGGCGGCCCGGATGATGTTCATCCGGATCGGCACGGACGTGCCGATGGATGAGATCGCCCGCGCGGCCGGGGTGGGCATCGGCACCCTGTACCGGCGCTTCCCGGACCGCAGTGAGCTGATCAAGGCGGTGAGCCTGGACAACCTGCAACGGATGGCCGAGATGGCCCGGCGGCTGGAACGGGACGAGCCGGATCCGGCGGTCGCCCTCGACGCCCTGCTGCACAGCATCCGCGACCTGTATCTGAGCTTCGTCATGACGTCGGTGTCGGCCGTCGCGGTCCGGGCCATCAAGGACGCGCCGGCGATCCAGGAGGAGCGCGACGAACTGCTCGCCGTGGTCAGCCGGCTGCTTCGCCGCTGCCAGGAGGCGGGCGCCGTCCGCCCGGACATCGCGGCCGGAGACCTGGTGCTGATGCTGGCGGCGGTGTCCCGGCTGGTGCCGGTCGCCGACGACGAACTCGGCGAGATGGCCTTCCAGCGGTTGTTCGCGCTGATGATGGACGCGTTCCGGCCCACGGCCGCGTCGGTGCTGCCGGGCCGGCCCGTCGACTATCAGGACGTCGAGCACCTGCGTCACCACGGCGGGCTCGCCGGATTCGGACGAATCGCCCCCGCCGCGGGTTAGGGCGCGGCTAGGCCGAGGTGGTGGCCGGTACCGGCCGCGCGGCCGGCGCGACCGGGGCGGCGGCGGGTGCGGCGAGCGAGCGGACCGCCGCCAGGGTGGCGATCCAGACCAGCGTGGCGCCGAGCATGTGAGCGCCGACCAGCAGCACCGGCAGGTGCGTGAAGTACTGCACGAAGCCGATCAGGCCCTGCCCGAGCTCCACCAGGACGAGCACACCGGCCGCCCGGACGGCGGCCGGTGGCGCGTTCACCGCCCGCAGCGCGAACCACAGCGCCACGGACAGGCCGATCAGCAGGAACACCAGGTCGGCGTGGGCCTGGGAGATGTTCGTCGGGTCGAAGCCGTTGCGCGGCGTGGTCTCGTCGCCGGCGTGCGGGCCGCTGCCGGTGACCACCACGCCGACCAGGATCACCGCCGCGCTCACCACGGTCGTGATGCGGCCCAGGGTGCGCAGCGGGACCGGCACCAGAGGGACACGCGGGCCGTCCGGCTCGGCGGTGCGCTGCCAGAGCACGTACGCCCCGGCGGTCATCACCATCGAGATCACGAAGTGGGCGCCGACGATCCACGGGTTGAGGCCGGTGAGCACCGTCACACCGCCGACCGCGCCCTGGGCCACCACGCCGAGCCCGAGCACGAAACTGAGCCGGGCCTGCGACCGCCGCCGGGGGTGCTCCAGCAGGGCGGCGATGAAGGTGGCCAGCGCGATCAGCCCCAGCAGCACGCCGAGCAGCCGGTTGCCGAATTCGATCGCGCCGTGCACGCCCATCTCGGCGGTCGTCGTGTACGACGCGGCGGTGCACTTGGGCCAGGTGGGGCAGCCGAGGCCGGAGCCGGTCAGGCGTACCGCGCCGCCGGTCACGACCAGCAGGGCGTTGGTGATCAGCGACGCCAGTGCCAGGGGGCGCAAAGGGAGGCGAACGGTCACCAGGCGGATCGTACGCGGGTGTTCCGGATCACCGGCGGGCTGGTTTGCGGCCGCCCGCCGAAATACGTAACGTTGGCGTAGTGAAATACGAGGTGCTGATCCGGAGCAGCGCGGTGGCCACGGCCGCCACGCCGGACGGACGCACCCGTGACCGGGTCACCCAGCTGCTGATGGAGCGTGGCGCGGCCACCGCGGCCGAGCTCGGCGCCCAGCTCGGGTTGAGCCCGGCGGCGATCCGCAAGCACCTCGACGCGATGCTCGCCGACCAGCTCGTCGAGGTCCGCGAGACCCGCAACCTCGCCCCGCGGGGCCGGGGCCGGCCGGCCAAGACGTTCGTGCTCACCGCCGCCGCCCGCGAGAGCTTCCCGCACTTCTACGACGGCCTGGCCGCGGCCGCGCTGCGCTGGATCAACGACCAGTGCGGCCCCGAGGCGGTCAGCGCCTTCGCCGCCACCCAGGTCTCCTCGCTCGAGGAGCGCTGCCGCACCGCTCTGCTGGAGGCCGGGGACGACCCGATCGCCAGGGCGGAGGCACTCGCCGAGGCGCTCACCGCCGAGGGATACGCTGCCAGCGCGACCACGATCGCGACCGGCGGCCAGCTCTGTCAGAACCACTGCCCGGTGGCGCACGTGGCCGCCGAGTTCCCCCAGCTGTGCGACGCCGAGACCGCGGTCATCTCGCGGCTCGTCGGCACCCACGTGCAGCGTCTCGCCACCATCGCGCACGGCGACGGGGTGTGCACCACGCACATCCCGGGTCCAGCGCGGGAAATTGCAACCACGGTTAGGACGGATACATGACCGACCAGATCGTCTCTCAGGAAGAGCACCTCGCCGCCCTGGGCAAGTACGAATATGGCTGGGCCGACGCCGATACCGCCGGGGCGACCGCCCAGCGCGGCTTGTCGGAGGCCGTGGTGCGCAACATCTCCGCGCTCAAGAACGAACCGCAGTGGATGCTCGATCTGCGGCTCAAGGGCCTGCGCCTGTTCGACCGCAAGCCCATGCCGAACTGGGGCGCCGACCTCACCGGCATCGACTTCCAGAACATCAAGTACTTCGTGCGCTCCACCGAGAAGCAGGCCGCCACCTGGGACGACCTGCCCGCCGACATCAAGAACACGTACGACAAGCTGGGCATCCCGGAGGCTGAGAAGCAGCGTCTGGTGTCCGGCGTCGCCGCGCAGTACGAGTCCGAGGTCGTCTATCACAAGATCCGTGAAGACCTCGAGGAGCAGGGCGTCCTCTTCCTCGACACCGACACGGCCCTGCGTGAGCACGAGGACGTCTTCAAGGAGTACTTCGGCACGGTGATCCCGGTCGGCGACAACAAGTTCGCCGCGCTGAACACGTCCGTGTGGTCGGGCGGCTCGTTCATCTACGTGCCGAAGGGCGTGCACGTCGATATCCCGCTGCAGGCCTACTTCCGGATCAACACGGAGAACATGGGCCAGTTCGAGCGGACGCTGATCATCGTCGACGAGGGCGCCTACGTGCACTACGTCGAGGGCTGCACCGCGCCGATCTACTCGTCCGACTCGCTGCACTCGGCGGTCGTCGAGATCATCGTCAAGAAGAACGCCCGCTGCCGGTACACGACCATCCAGAACTGGTCGAACAACGTCTACAACCTGGTCACCAAGCGCGCCACCTGCGAAGAGGGCGCGACCATGGAGTGGGTCGACGGCAACATCGGCTCCAAGGTGACGATGAAGTACCCGGCCGTCTACATGACCGGCCCGCACGCCAAGGGCGAGGTGCTCTCGGTGGCGATGGCCGGCGAGGGTCAGCACCAGGACGCCGGCGCCAAGATGGTGCACGCCGCGCCGCACACCTCCTCGTCGATCATCTCCAAGTCGATCGCCCGGGGCGGTGGCCGCACGTCGTACCGCGGCCTGGTGCAGGTCCTGGACGGCTCGCACCACAGCGCCAGCACGGTCAAGTGCGACGCGCTGCTGGTCGACACGATCTCCCGGTCGGACACGTACCCGTACGTGGACATCCGCGAGGACGACGTGAACATGGGCCACGAGGCGACCGTGTCCAAGATCAGCGACGACCAGCTCTTCTACCTGATGAGCCGGGGCCTGACCGAGGACGAGGCGATGGCGATGATCGTGCGCGGCTTCATCGAGCCGATCGCCAAGGAACTGCCCATGGAGTACGCGCTCGAGTTGAACCGCCTGATCGAACTCCAGATGGAAGGGGCAGTGGGCTAATCCATGTCCACCGAGACAACCGCGCCGCCGCCCAGCACCAAGTCACAGGTGCTGCGGTCCTTTGACGTCACCGACTTCCCCAAGGTCGGCGGGCTCGAGGAGGAGTGGCGTTTCACCCCGATCAAACGGCTCGGTGAGCTGATCACCGCGACCGCGCTGACCGGTGTCGCGCCGGAGTGGCAGCACGACCAGCTGCCGCCCGGCGTGTCGATCAAGGACGTCGAGTCGGTCGACGCGATCCTCACGCCGTTCGACCGGATCAGCGCCCTGGCCTACGGCTCGGCCGCCGGCGTCACGCTGATCGACGTCGCCGCCGAGACCGAGGTCGACGAGCCGGTGCTCATCCGGCGGGTCGGCGCCGGTGGCGCGGCGGCGGGCGCGCGCACGTACGTCAGGCTCGGGAACTTCGCCAAGGTCACGCTGATCCTGGAGCAGACCGGCGACGCCACCCTGGCCGACAACATCGAGGTCGTGCTGGGTGACAGCGCGCAGCTGACCTTCGTGACGCTGGACGAGTGGGCCGCCACCGCGGTGCACGCCCAGCACATCAAGTTCCAGGTCGGGCGCGACGCGCGGGTCGAGCACGTGCAGGTCACTCTCGGCGGCGATGTGGTCCGGCAGTTCACCAGCGTCGAGTACGCCGGGCGCGGCGGCGACGCCGAGCTGTGGGGCATCTACTTCGCCGACGCCGGTCAGCACATCGAGCACCGGCAACTCGTCGACCACGGTGTGCCGGACTGCCGCAGCTACGTCGGCTACCGCGGCGCCCTCCAGGGCGAGTCGGCCAAGACCGTCTGGGTCGGCGACGTGGTCATCCGGGCCACGGCCACGGGCACCGAGACGTACGAGATCAACCGGAATTTGATCCTGACCGACGGGGCGATCGCTCACTCCGTACCCAATCTCGAGATCGAGACCGGCGAGGTCGCCGGCGCCGGACACGCGAGCGCGACCGGCCGCTTCGACGACGAGCAGCTGTTCTACCTGATGGCGCGCGGCATCCCCGAGGGTGAGGCCCGCAAGCTGGTGGTGCGCGGCTTCTTCGCCGAGCTGATCAACAAGATCCCGTCCGAGCAGCTGCGCGAGCGACTGGGAGACGCGATCGAGGCCCGGCTGACCAAGGCGGGCTCTTGAGATGAGCTTCGCGTTTGTGGGGCCGGTCGACGTGGTGGCGAAAGGCGCGGTCCACGCCACCGAGATCGACGGTGTCGAGATCGCGATCGTGCACGCCGACGACGACCAGTTCTACGCCGTCCGCGACGAGTGCTCGCACGCCTCCATCGCGCTCTCCGAGGGCGAGGTCGACGGCTGCACGCTCGAGTGCTGGCTGCACGGGTCGCGCTTCGACCTGCGTACCGGTGAGCCCTCCGGCCCACCCGCCACCGAGCCCGTGGCGACCTTCCCCGTCGAGATCCGCGACGGCGACATCTACGTATCGACGACACCGAGCAATGGAGTTATGCCGTGAGCACCCTCGAGATCCGCGACCTGCAGGTGTCGGTGAAGCTGCCCGAGGGCCAGCTGAAGCCGATCCTGGCCGGCGTCGACCTGACCGTCCGGTCCGGTGAGACGCACGCCATCATGGGTCCGAACGGATCCGGCAAGTCCACGCTGGCCTACTCCATCGCGGGCCACCCGAAATACCAGATCACCGGCGGCACGGTCACCCTCGACGGCGAGGACGTGCTGGCGCAGACCGTCGACGAGCGAGCCCGGGCCGGCCTCTTCCTGGCCATGCAGTACCCGGTCGAGGTGCCCGGCGTGTCGGTGGCGAACTTCCTGCGTACCGCCAAGACCGCCATCGACGGCGAGGCGCCGAAGCTGCGTACCTGGGCCGGCGAGCTGCGTGGCGCCATGGAGAAGCTGCACATGGACCCGGCGTTCGCCCAGCGCAACGTCAACGAGGGCTTCTCCGGCGGTGAGAAGAAGCGGCACGAGATCATGCAGCTCGAGCTCCTCAAGCCGAAGATCGCGATCCTCGACGAGACCGACTCCGGGCTCGACATCGACGCGCTCAAGATCGTCTCCGAGGGTGTGAACCGGGTCCGCGCGACCGGCGAGACCGGCCTGCTGCTGATCACCCACTACACGCGCATCCTCCGTTACATCAAGCCGGACTTCGTGCACGTCTTCGTGGCCGGCAAGATCGTCAAGGAGGGCGGCCCGGAGCTCGCCGAAGAGCTCGAGGCTTCTGGTTACGCCGAGTTCGTCGAGAAGGCGGGCGCCCCGGCATGACCGCCTGCACCGAGCGGCAGGACCCGGCGGCTGTGGACGGCACAGTGGGCGAGGGCCAGAAGGGCATGCCAAAGGAGGCGCAGCCATGACGGCCTTCGACGTCGCGCGGGTTCGGGAGGACTTCCCGATCCTGAGCCGGGAGATCAACGGGCATCCGCTGGTCTACCTCGACAGCGCCAACACCTCGCACAAGCCGGTGCAGGTGCTCGACGTCATGCGGACGTACTGGGAGCGGCACAACGCCAACGTGTCGCGCTCGGTGCACACGCTCGGCACCGAGTCGACCACCGCGTACGAGGACGCCCGCGCCAAGGTGGCGACGTTCATCGGCGCCCGGTCGCCCGACGAGGTCGTGTTCACCAAGAACTCGACCGAGGCGATCAACCTGGTGGCGCACTCGCTGGGCGCTTCGGTGGGCCCCGGCGATGAAGTCGTGATCTCCGAGATGGAGCACCACTCCAACATCGTGCCGTGGCAGCTCCTGTGCGAGCGGACCGGCGCGACGCTGCGGTGGTTCGGCATCACCGACGACGGTCTGCTGGACGAATCCGGCCTCGCCGAGCTGATCAACGAACGCACCAGGATCGTTTCGCTGGTGCACATGTCGAACATCCTCGGCACCATCAACGACGTCTCCCGGATCATCGCCCGCGCCCACGAGGTCGGCGCGCAGGTGCTGCTGGACTGCTCGCAGTCGGTGCCGCATCTGCCGCTCGACGTCGTCGAGCTGGGCGCCGACCTGATCGCGTTCACCGGCCACAAGATGCTCGGCCCGACCGGCATCGGCGTGCTCTGGGCCCGCGCGGACCTGCTCCGCGAGATGCCGCCGTTCCTCGGTGGCGGCTCGATGATCGAGACCGTCACGATGGAACGCACCACCTACGCCGCGCCGCCCGCCCGGTTCGAGGCCGGCACCCCGCCGATCGCCGAGGCGGTCGGCCTCGGCGCCGCCGTGGACTATCTCTCCGCGATCGGCATGCGGGAGATCCACGAGCACGAGATCGAGCTCACCGGGTACGCCTTGAAGACGCTGGCCGGCATCGACGGCGTGCGGGTCTACGGCCCCGGTACGCCCGACGGCCGCGGCGGCACGGTCTCCTTCGACGTCGCCGGGGTGCACCCGCACGACGTCGGGCAGATCCTGGACGACCTGGGTGTCGAGGTCCGCGTGGGGCATCATTGCGCTCGTCCGGTGTGCGCCCGCTTCGGCGTCTCGTCGATGACTCGCGCGTCGTTCTACCTCTACAACACCACTGCGGAGATCGACGCGCTGGCCGCCGGGGTCGAGCAGGTGAAGAAGGTGTTCTCGTGATGATGGCCTCGCCCAGCTCGGCGGGCGCTGCTCCCCGAGGAGTCGTTGTCGGCGCCACCGGTCTCCGGCCGGGAAAGTGCGCCCGTCCAGAAACCGGCGTCCCCGACAACGACGGGAGCAACGCATGACGGACCAGCTGTACCAGGAGATCATCCTGGACCACTACAAGCACCCGCATGGGCGTGGGCTGCGCGATCCGTACTCCGGTGAGGCGCACCACGTGAACCCGACGTGCGGCGACGAGATCACGGTCCGGGTCACGGACGATCTTTCCGACATCTCGTACGACGGGATGGGGTGCTCGATCAGCCAGGCGTCCGCGTCCGTGCTGCACGAGCTGCTCAAGGGCAAGCCGATCGGTGAGGCGGCGAAGATCCATGAGGCGTTCGTCGAGCTGATGCAGGGTCGCGGTCAGGTCGAGCCGGACGAGGAAGTACTGGGCGACGGGATCGCTTTCGCCGGGGTCGCGCGGTACCCGGCCCGGGTCAAATGTGCGCTGCTGCCGTGGATGGCGTTCAAGGACGCCGCGGCACGTGCCGGTGTGGAGGTAACGGTATGACGGACGACACTGCTGCTTCGGCGGCTCCCGCTTCGGCCGACGAGGCTGCTGCCTCGGTCGGCACGGCCCCCGCCTCGGTCGGCACGGCCCCCGCCTCGGTCGGCACGGCCCCCGCCTCGGTCGGCACGGCCCCCGCCTCGGTCGGCACGGCCCCGGCTTCGGTCGGCACGGTGCCTTCCGAGGTCTCGAAGGCCTCGATCGCCGACATCGAGGAGGCCATGAAGGATGTGGTCGACCCCGAGCTCGGCATCAACGTGGTCGATCTCGGCCTCGTCTACGGCGCGCACGTGGACGACGAGAACGTCGCCACGCTGGACATGACACTGACCTCGGCGGCCTGCCCGCTCACCGACGTCATCGAGGACCAGACCCGCGCGGCCCTGACCACCGGACCCGGCGGGGGACTGGTCAAGGACTTCCGGATCAACTGGGTGTGGCTGCCGCCGTGGGGCCCCGACAAGATCACCGACGAGGGCCGCGACCAGCTGCGCGCGCTGGGCTTCAACGTCTGAGATCGGTTCTGTCGTACCCCGCTGCTAAAACTTCGGGCATGGATTACCTGTCTCTGATCGCCTCGCGCTCCGCCGTGCTGCGGGACGCGGTCGCGTCGGCTTCTTCGCTCGACGCCCGCGTCCCCGGCTGTCCTGACTGGACGCTGCACGACCTCACCACCCACCTCGGTGGGGTGCAGCGCTTCTGGGCCCAGGCGGTCCGCCTGCGCGGCGAGCGCCCCACCTGGCATGAGCCGTCGCCCGGTGACGATCTGCCGGGGTGGTTCACGGCCTCCACCGACGAGCTGCTGGCGGCGCTGAGCGAGGCGGCGCCCGACCAGCCGTGCTTCACGTGGTGGAGCGCGTCCGGCGCCCCCGAGACGGCCGGCGCGGTGGCCCGCCACCAGGTGCAGGAGGCGGCCGTCCACGCCTGGGACGCCGAGGAGACCATCGGCAAGCCGACCCCGCTGCCCCTCGAGGTGGCGGCCGACGCGATCGCCGAGTTCGCCGAGGTCAGCCTGGGTTCCTCAGGCGCCTGGCCGCATCCGCCGGCGATCCTGACGTTGTCGGCCGCCGAGGGCCAGGCCTGGTCCATCGGCCTGTCCCCATCCGGCGCGACCCTGCTCACCACCCCACCGACCGAGTCCGCCACGACCGTCACCGGCGCGGCCAGTGACCTGCTGCTCGGCCTCTACGGCCGCAGCCCGCGCGCCGACCTCACCGTCACCGGCGACCCGGCCGTCCTCGACAACCTGCGCTCATGGGTCAACACGGACTGACCTGCTGGCAGTCACCTCGGCCGGCTTCGGCAACTTGCGCTCATGGGTCAACACGGACTGATCTGCTGGCAGTCACCTCGGTCGGCTTCGGCAATCTGTGGGCGTGGGTCGGCTGTGGGCGTGGGTCGACGCGGACCGTCCTGCGCCGGGAGTCTCAGCTCAGCCGGTGGAGAGCGTCGGTGATGGCCGTTCTGAGTTGTTCGCCGTAGGCGTCGGCCGGGAGTGCGGCGACATGGCCGGATGCCCGTTCGTAAGCGGCCCGGGCGTCGGCCAGGTCGCCCAACCGTTCGCTGGCCATGGCCACGCCGATGTGCAGCGACGGGTAGAAGGCGGCGACCCGGTCGTCACCGACGGCGTCGGCGTGGGCCAGGGCCTCCTGGTTCCAGCGCAGGGTCTCCGTGGGCTCGTCCTGGTGCCGGGCCAGGTAATGCGCCGCGACGCACGCCTCGTAGTCGTCGGCGCGGCCGGCCCAGGCTTGCTCGAACAAGACCTTCGCGTCGGCGAGCCGCCCCTCAGCCTCGGCGCGCATGCCGTCCTGACACAGCTTCAGCACGTGGTTGTCGAGATCCATCGTCATCCGGGGATCGTGAAGGCTCGACAAGGTCGAGGGTCAAGCCCGTCAGGCGCGGATGGTCATGCGGGTGACCAGGTCGTCGGCGATCTGGAAGCGGAAGTGGCTCTCGCCGTTGAAGCCGTTGCCCGAGACGGTGGCGGTGACCACGTACTCGTCGTGGTCCCAGACGGCGGCGGACGGGTCGAGCTTGGCCTGGACGCCGATGTTGTCGGTGCTGTCCCAGCCGCGGATGCCGTCGTGGCCGTGGAGGCGGCGGCCCCAGTCGTCGATCACGCCGCCGGCGGTGAAGGCGGCCACGAAGGCGTCGGAGTCGGCGGCGTTCGTGGCGTCGAAGACGGCCTGCACCGGCGGCAGGAGGCTGATGCTCATGGCGGGACCGCTTCTCGCTATGCCGCCGGGTTCGGCGGGGTGGGCGTGACCTCGGACAGATGGTCGACGGTGTTGTAGCGGTCCAGGACGAGCGTGCCGGAGCGGCCGTCGAAGACCGAGATCGACGCGTTGCGGACGCCGGCCGCCGAGACGTCGGTGACCGCGTCCCAGTCGAGGCCCTCGACCACCGCGCGCATCATCAGGACCACCGCGTCGTGGGCGGTCACCACCACGCGGCGGCCGGCGTGCTCGGTGTTGATGTCCTCGAGGAACGAGGTCAGCCGGACCCGGATGTCGCCGAACGACTCGCCGTTCGGGGGCTTCCACTGGAAGTCGACGGTGCCGTGGAAGCGGGCCTCGTCGGGGAAATCGCGGGCGACCGCCGCGCGGGTCATCATCTCCAGGTCGCCCAGGAGGCGGTCGACCAGGCGTTCGTCGGTGAGCGCCGGCGGGAAGCTCAGGCCGGACGCCTCCGCGGCGATCCGCCACGTCTCGCGGGCGCGCAGGTACGGCGACGTGATCGGGACCTCGGGGACGCGGTCGGCGGGCAACCCGGCCAGCCAGGCGCCGACCGCCTCGGCCTGCGCACGCCCCAGGTCGGTGAGCTCCACGTCGCGGTCGGGGCCGGTGAGACCGCTGTCCACATGGCCTTGGGCGTCAGCCGCGGGGAACGCGACGTTGGCGGCACTTTGACCATGCCGGAGAAGGATCAGTTCCGAAACGACAGACACTCCCTGAGCCTAGGTCCTGGCCGCGGAAATCGGTGGCGCGATCTTGGGCGGCTCCGCATGATGTCCGCGTGACTGCCATTCGCCTGACTCGGGTCTCTGTTCGCGCCGGCCTCCCCGCCGCGCGACAGCAGAAGCCCGCCGGCGAGATGGCGGTCCTTCTCCAGCAGTCATGAGCGGGGCGTTTCTGGCCGGTGTCGTCGCCGGCTACGGCATCGCTGTGCCCGTCGGCGCCATCGGGGTGCTGATCGTCTCGCTCAGCGCCCGGGAATCGTTGCGGGTCGGCGCCGCCGCGGGGCTGGGTGCGGCCACCGCGGACGGGATCTACGCGGTGCTCGCCGTCGCCGGAGGGTCGGCCGTCGCGGGCGTGCTGGCGCCGGTCGCCACGCCGCTGCGGTGGGTGGGCGCCGGTGTGTTGCTGGTGTTCGCCGGGATCACCGCGGTGGGCGCCGTACGGCGACGGGAGACTCCGCCCGCCGACCGTGGACGACCGGCCGGCGTGCTCACGGCGTACCTCAGCATCTTGGGTCTGACCTTGTTGAACCCGGCCACGGTCGTCTATTTCGTGGCGCTCGTGCTGGGGCGCGGCGACGCGGGCGGCGGGCTGTGGTTCGTGGCGGGGGCGTTCCTCGCGTCGGCGAGCTGGCAGCTGGCCGTCGCGGGTGGTGGCTCGCTGGTCGGGCGGCTGCTGACAGGTACGCGCGGGCGGCTCGTCACCGCGCTGATCTCCAGCGCGGTGATCGCCGCGCTGGCCGTACACATGCTGGTGGGTTAGGTCCTGTCTCGTGGATCACCCTCTGGTCCGCGCCTCGCGCTTCGGGTGATCCGCGAGACAGGACCGAACGGTCGTCGACGTCAGAGGTGTTTCGTCGCCTCGCGGACCGACAGCGGGGACAGCACGTCGCGGTGGGCGTCGACGTAGCCGCGTACGGCCGCCGGGTCGGTGCGGGCGTAGTGGCGCAGCGCCCAGCCGATCGCCTTGCGGATGAAGAAGTCGCGGTGGCCGGCCTGGGCGGTGCAGTAGGAGAACAGCCGGCGGGTGTCGGTCGCGGTACCCCAGCGCAGCTGGTGCAGGATCGCCGTCCGGGACAGCCACAGGTTGTCGTCCGCCGACCAGTCGTCCATCGTCGCGACCAGCTCGGGATGCGCGCGGACCAGGTCGCCGACCACCCGGGTGGCCAGCGGGTCGACGGTGTCCCACCAGGACTTCGTGGTGATGATCGTCCGCAGCGTCGGCAGGAACCCGGGCCCCAGGGCGCCGGCCCGCAGGATCTCGCAGGCGAAGTACTGGAACTCGCGTTCGGGCAGGTCCCAGCAGCGCAGCACGATCGCGCGCAGGTCGTCCTCGCCCGGGCGGGGCAGGCCACGCATCACCGTCCCGGACAGCTTGCGGACCAAAGGCAGAGGCAGGCCGAGGTACGGGAACTGATCGCGCATGTAGGCCTGTTGCTGCTGGGCCCGTTCCGGGTCGGCTTCCTGCTCGAAATCCGGCACGAGGCGAGACAGCACCTGGTCGGCCACGCTGCTCATGCCAGGATCATAGGGTGATCGCATGAGTGCGCGACCGGCTGCGGGCGGCGGGCGATGGGTGGACGTCGACCCGTCGCGGCTGAAACGCTGGCTGGAGAACTTCGCCACCCGGCACGGCGCCTACACCACGGACGGGCTGACCGTGACCGCGTCGGACGGGGCGGCCGCCACCTTCGAGGCGCCGCCGGGGGCCGCGGACGTACCCGATCTCGCTGCCCTGCTGCTCACCGCGACCGCGCCTCGCACGCTGGGCCTGCTTCTCGCCCGCAAGGGCGCGGTCGCGGTCGGTGTCGCGGCCGGCACCGAGCTGACCGTCTCCAAGGTCGACACGCACTACGTGCAGGGCCGGACCGCGGCGGGTGGGTGGTCGCAGCAGCGCTTCGCGCGCCGCCGGGCCAATCAGGCGAAGGCGGCCACTGCCGACGGCGCCGGCATCGCGGGGCGCGTCCTTCTTCCTCGGGTACGCGAGCTGGACGCGCTCGTCGCCGGAGGTGACCGGTCGGCAGCCGACGCGATCCTCGCCGCCCGTGACCTGGCGCCGCTGGCCGCCCTGCGCGCCGACAGGTTCCTGGACGTGCCCGAGCCGCGGCACGCCGTCCTGGTGTCGGCGATCGCCGCGGCCCGAGCCGTGCGCGTCCTCGTCAGGGACCCCTGAGCCCCGGCTTAGCTGACGGCTCCCTGCTTGAAGGTGTCGCAGGTCTTCGGGTCGCCGGACTCGAAGCCGGTGCGGAACCACTGCTGGCGCTGGGCGGACGTGCCGTGGGTGAACTCGGCCGGGTTGACCGTGCCGCCGCCGCGCTGCTGGAGCGTGTCGTCGCCGATCTTGGCGGCGGTGTCCAGCCCCTCCTGGATGTCCTGGTCGGTGATGCTGGTGAAGATCTTCTGGCCGCTGCCGTCGTCGGTGCCGGTGGCGTTCTTGGCCCAGGCGCCGGCGTAGCAGTCCGCCTGCAGTTCCAGCTTGACGCTCAGCGCGTTCTGCTGACCGGGGTCACGCTGCTGCTGGCGGCGCATCTCGGCCTCGGTGCCGGTGAGGTCCTGGATGTGGTGGCCGTACTCGTGGGCCAGGACGTACGGCTGGGCGAACTCGCCGGGCGCGCCGAGCTGGTCGGCGAGCAGCTTGTAGAAGGTGAGGTCGATGTACACCCGGTCGTCGCCGGGGCAGTAGAACGGCCCGACACCGGAGTCGGCGGCGCCGCACGCGGTGCTCACCCGGTTGGCGAAGAACACCGTCTTGGCCGGCTTGTACGGGTCGCCGAACTGCTGCGGCATCGCCTCGACCCAGTAGTCCTGGATCGAGTTGACGTAGAGGGCGTTGCGGCAGTCCAGCTTCTCGGTGGCGTCGGGCTGCGAGCACTCCGCCGACAGCGAGGTGTTGTCGCCGGACTGCGGCTCGTTGCCGCCGGTGGCCTGGTTGATCCCGAAGTAGCCGCCGACAACGGCGAGCACCAGGCTGATGATGATGCCGGTGATGCCCCCGCCACCGATGGGCAGGCCGCCGATCCCGCCGCCGCCACCGCCGCCGGAGCCGCGCTGGTCGTCGATCTGGCTCGTGTCGACCCGGGCGTTTTCGTTGAGCTCCATCTCACCCTCATTCGTGCATACGCAGGTGGGCCGCTTGTACCCGATGGCTGTGTGAACTAATCGGTTGGGAAGTGCCACCGGCCGCCCGGTAGACTATCGGCCGTGAAGCTCACCGAAGGCTGACCGCCCCGCACCGACCATCCGCTCGGCTGGCCGGTGCTTAGGCGTGCCTTAAATCAGCCTTCGAGCTCTGAGAGCGAGTCTTAATCATGATCACCGCCACCGGCCTGGAACTCCGCGCGGGCGCACGCATCCTGATCAGCCCCACCACGCTGCGCGTACAGCCCGGCGACCGGATCGGGCTGGTCGGGCGCAACGGCGCGGGCAAGACCACCACGCTGAAGGTGCTGGCCGGCGAGGGCCAGCCGTTCGCCGGCGAGGTGACCCGCACCAGCGAGGTCGGTTACCTGCCACAGGACCCGCGCACCGGCGACCTCAACGTGACCGCGCGGGACCGCGTACTCTCCGCCCGAGGTCTTGATGTCCTGCTCTCCGAGATGCAGAAGCTCGAAGTACAGCTCGAGGAGAGCAGTGACGACAAGCTGATCCGGCGGTACGGCAGCCTGGAGGACCAGTTCGCCAGCCTGGGCGGGTACGCCGCCGAGGCCGAGGCCGCCCGGATCTGCTCCAACCTGGGCCTGCCCGACCGGGCGCTCGCGCAGACCATCGGCACCCTGTCCGGCGGTCAGCGGCGGCGCATCGAGCTGGCCCGCATCCTGTTCCAGAACTCGGGCCAGAACGGCAAGGGCATCCTGTTGCTCGACGAGCCGACCAACCACCTGGACGCCGACTCGATCACCTGGCTGCGCGGCTACATGGCGGCGCACAAGGGCGGGCTCGTGGTGATCAGCCACGACGTGTCGCTGCTGGAGGCGGCGGTCAACAAGGTCTGGTACCTGGACGCCAACCGCTCGATCGTCGACATGTACAACGTGGGCTGGAAGACGTACCTGGAGCAGCGCGAGACCGACGAGCGCCGGCGCCGCCGCGAGCGGCAGAACGCGGAGAAGAAGGCCGGTGCGCTGATGGCGCAGGCCGACAAGATGCGGGCGAAGGCGACCAAGACGGTGGCCGCGCAGAACATGGCCCGGCGCGCCGAGCGGTTGCTCAGCGGGCTCGAGGAGGTACGCACCAGCGACCGGGTCGCCAAGGTGCGGTTCCCGCAGCCGGCGTCCTGCGGGCGTACGCCGCTGACCGCGACCGGGCTGTCCAAGTCGTACGGGTCGCTGGAGATCTTCGCCGACGTGGACGTGGCCGTCGACCGCGGCTCCCGGGTGGCCATCCTGGGGCTGAACGGCGCGGGCAAGACCACCCTGCTGCGGATCCTCGGCGGGCACCTGGCCAGCGACACCGGCGAGGTGCGGCCGGGGCACGGCCTGCGGCTGGGCTACTACGCGCAGGAGCACGAGACGCTGGACGTCGACCGGACGGTGCTGGAGCACATGCGCAGCGCCGCGTCCGAGCAGACGGACACCGAGCTGCGGAAGATCCTGGGCGCGTTCCTGTTCTCCGGCGACGACGTGGACAAGCCGGCCGGGGTGCTCTCCGGTGGCGAGAAGACCCGGCTGGCCCTGGCCACGCTGGTCTGCTCGGGCGCCAACGTGCTGCTGCTCGACGAACCGACGAACAACCTGGACCCGGTCAGCCGGGAGCAGGTGCTCGACGCGATCGCCAACTACCCGGGCGCGATCGTCCTGGTGACCCACGATGCGGGTGCTGTGCAGGCGTTGAAGCCCGATCGGGCGATCCTGCTGCCCGACGGTGACGAGGACGCGTGGAGCGACGATCTGCTCGAACTGGTCGAGTTGGCGTGATCTGTCCCAATTGATCCTGATCATCGTGCGTGTCTGTTTGTCAACTGGACGTCGCACAGGGTGTGCGACGTCTGACCGCCAACGGTCAGAACGGACACGACATCGGTCAGCGTGGTGAGCGTTAACATTCCCGGAGCTCTGCCCGTTCGGTCAGTGGATCAGGGCTCTGGGTGAGCAACGCATCGACGTACGGTGACCCTCGACGAAGTGGTTCATGGTCGATGTTTGTGCTGGTGATCGTGGGTCTTGAAGCTCGGGCGCCGAGCGCCGGCAGAGTGGGGACGACGGTCCATTCATGCGCGGAGCAGGCCTTCGGCAATCTGTCTGACATTGATGCGCGTGGTCATCGTCAAGTTCCTGACAGTGATAATTGGGCACGTTGGGGAGGGCGAGATGCCTGGCGCATGATCGTCGGAGGCGTTCTAATAGGTGAGACCGTATGAACCGCACAGTCTGGGACGTGAGGATTCAACATGCCAGCCACGGGCACAGCTACCAGCACTGAGAAGGGTCGCCGAATCGTCGGAAGCGAGCGGCAGACGCTCGCCAAGGACCTGGTGAAGCGTTACACCTCCGGCGAGAGCATTCGCGCGTTGGCCGCATCGACCGGCCGGTCGTACGGATTCGTGCATCGGGTGCTCACCGAGTCGGGCGTTCAGCTCCGCCAGCGTGGCGGCGCCCGTCGGCGCAAGAAGGCGTGACGACCAGCAGCAACGACGCCGGCGTCGGCTACGAGCAGGACGGGCCGATAGCGACGGTCACCCTGTCGCGGCCCGATGTGCTCAATGCGCAGACTCCGGCCATGTGGGCAGAGCTCGGCAACATTTCCCGGAAATTGCCGGGAGAGGTTCGAGTCGTCATTGTCCGGGGTGCGGGGCGCGCATTTTCCGCCGGCCTCGATCTGTCGGTGGCGCGCAGTCAGGGCGATTCTTCGTTCCCCGATCTGGCGCGCTTACCGGCGGACGAGTGCGCGGAGCGGATTGCCGCGTTCCAGTCCGCGTTCACGTGGTTGCGTGAACCATCCGTGGTGACGATCGCGGCCGTGCAAGGCCATGCCATCGGCGCGGGTTTTCAGCTCGCGCTCAACTGCGACATGCGGGTGCTGGCCGACGACGCGCGGTTCTGCATGGCCGAGGTGAGCCTGGGACTGGTCCCGGATCTGGGCGGTACGAAACGCCTGACCGAGCTCGTCGGCCCGTCCCGCGCCCTGGAGATCTGCGTCACCGGCCGGCGCATCTCGGCCGACGAGGCCGACCGGATCGGCCTGGCCACCGCGGTGGTGCCCCGCGCCGACCTGGACGCGGCGGTGGCCGACCTGGCGGCCGCGATACTGTCCGCCGATCGGGGGGCGGTCGCCGAGATCAAGGGCCTGATCGCCGGGGCGGGTGCGCGGACCTACGCGGAACAGGACCGGGCCGAACGGGAAGCGCAGACCCGGCGGCTGGCCGACCTTCTGGAAGCCGACCTTCTGGAATAAGGGCCTTCGGGAGGAAAGTTGTCGTACCCGGCGGGCAGACTCCAGGTCTGACCCTCCGGGAGGTGAGCGATGACGAGCCCGATGAACAGCTGGATGATGCTGCGGTCGATCGAGAAGGCCGACGGCGTCAACAAGCACAAGCTCAGCACGGGCGTCACCCGGCGGATCGTCGAGTTCGCCCGGCCCTACCGCGCCGACATCACCGTCTTCCTGGTGACCGTCGTGTTCGCCGCGGTCATCGGCGTCGCCACGCCGGTGCTCGCCGGCCACGTCGTCAACGCGATCACCGGCAACGACCCCTCCGCCGCGGGGACCGTCATCCGGCTCGCGCTCCTGATCGGTGGCCTGGCCGTCGTCGACGCGTTCCTGTCGCTGGCCCAACGGTGGTACTCAGCCCGGATCGGCGAGGGCATCATCCTCGACCTGCGCACCCGGGTCTACGACCACGTCCAGCGCATGCCGCTGCAGTTCTTCACCCGCACCCAGACCGGCGCCCTGGTCAGCCGGCTCAACAACGACGTGACCGGCGCGCAGCGGGCGTTCACCTCGACCCTGTCCGGCGTGGTCAGCAACGTCATCCAGCTCGTGCTCACCGCGGCCGTGATGATCAGCCTGTCCTGGCAGATCACTCTGCTCTCGGTGGTGATGCTGCCGCTGTTCATCATCCCGGCCCGCCGGGTCGGCAAGCGGCTGGCGGAGATCACCCGGGAGTCGTACAACCTGGACGCGAAGATGAACGCGACCATGACCGAGCGGTTCAATGTGTCCGGTGCGCTGCTGGTCAAGCTGTTCGGCCGGCCCGAGACCGAGGCGCGGCGGTTCGGCGAGCGCGCGGCCCGGGTGCGTGACATCGGGGTCCAGCAGGCGATGTACTCGCGCACGTTCTTCGTGGCGATGCTGCTGGTCGCTTCCCTCGCGCAGGCCCTGACGTACGGGCTGGGCGGCTGGCTCGCGGTCACCGGCAGCGTCACGGCCGGCACCGTGGTGACGCTGGCGCTGCTGCTCACCCGCCTCTACGGCCCGCTCACCGCGCTGAGCAACGTGCGCGTCGACGTGATGAGCGCGCTGGTCTCCTTCGACCGGGTCTTCGAGGTGCTCGACCTCGCGCCCGGCATCGCCGAGAAACCGGATGCCGTCCCCGTGGGGGAGGGGCGCCTGGAGTTCCGCCAGGTCCACTTCCGCTACCCGGCCGCCGACGAGGTCTCCCTGGCGACCTTGGAGGACGTGGCGACGCTCGACCGGCGGGAGAACGCGCCGGTGCTCCGCGGCGTCGACTTCACCGTCGAGCCCGGGCAGATGGTCGCCCTGGTCGGCCCGTCCGGCGCCGGCAAATCCACCACGTCGATGCTGGCGTCCCGGGTCTACGACGTGACCGACGGAGCGGTGCTGGTCGGCGGGGTCGACGTGCGCGACGCGACGCTCGCCTCCCTGCGCGACACGATCGGCGTGGTCACCCAGGACTCCCACCTCTTCCACGAGACGATCAGGGAAAACCTGTCGTACGCGGCGCCGGACGCGACCGAGGACGACATGTGGGAGGCGATCCGCGGGGCACAGGTCGAGGATCTGGTCCGTCGCCTCCCCGACGGACTGGACACCGTCGTGGGGGAACGCGGCTACCGCTTCTCCGGCGGCGAGAAACAGCGGATCGCCATCGCGCGGCTGCTGCTCAAACACCCGTCGATCGTGATTCTCGACGAGGCCACGGCCCACCTCGACAGCGAGTCGGAGGCGGCGGTCCAGCGGGCGCTGTCGGTGGCGCTCACCGGCCGGACCGCGCTGGTCATCGCCCACCGGCTGAGCACCGTGCGCGACGCCGACCTGATCCTGGTGATGGACGACGGGCGGATCGTCGAGCGCGGCCGCCACGAGCAGCTGGTCGCCGCCGGCGGACTCTACGCCGAGCTGTACCGCACGCAGTTCGCGGTGGCGGACAGCCCGCCGTCGCCACTCCCGGACGACGCCGAGACGATCGTCGTCCCGGTGCCTGACAAGATTGCGCCGTGACTCCAGACGGCCCTGTGACTTTAGATGGCCCCGTGACTCCAGACGGCCCCGTGACTCCAGACGGCCCCGTGACTTTAGACGGCCCTGTGACCAGAGCCCGGGGTGACGCCGCCGCGCCGGCCGAGTCGTTCACCGAGGAACACTTCGTCAACCTCTACCTGGCGAAGGACGACCCCTGGGACAACGCCACGAAATGGAGCGACCGCCGCAAGTATGCGATCACCGCGGCGTCGTTGCCCCGCGAGCATTACCGGCGCGCCTACGAGCCCGGCTGTGCCGTCGGCGAGCTCACCCGCCTGCTGGCGCCGCGCTGCGACTCTTTGCTCGCGGTGGACTGCGTGGACGCGGCCGTCGAGCAGGCGTCGGCGGCGGTCGCGTCGTTCCCGCACGTCGAGATCGCGCGGGCGTTGCTGCCGGCCGAGCTGCCGACCGGCACGTTCGACCTGATCGTCATCGGTGACCTGCTCTACTACCTGTCGGCCGCCGACCTCACCGCGCTGCTCGACGGGTTGCTCGCCCGCCTCGAGCCGGGCGGCGACATCGCGGCCGTCCACTTTCGCGACCGCGGCGGCGCGGGCAACTACGACGGGTTCAACGTGCACGAGACCCTGATCGCGCGGCCCGGGCTGGAGCACGTCGTACATCATTCCGACGACTGGTTCGTCCTCGACATCCTCACCGCGGCGAGATGACCGTCGGCCTGCTCCGCGCGGCGACCTGGCCGTCGGCCTGCTCCGCGCGGCGACCTGGCCGTCGGCCTGCTCCGCGCGGCGACCTGGCCGTCGGCCTGCTCCGCGCGGCGACCTGGCCGTCGGCCTGCTCCGCGCGGCGACCTGGCCGTCGGCCTGC
>NZ_BSTL01000002.1:435527-549100 GCF_030269485.1 Actinoplanes sp. NBRC 103695
TGCTCCGCGCGCCAACCTGGACGTGCGCGCCGGCCCGGACGTGACGGTGGAACTCGGCGACGGCTCCTTCCCGGCCAAGGCCGTCGTGACGGCCGGCGACGAGCGGGAACGGCTCCATCGCCTCATCGCGCCTGATCATCGGATCTCGACCGTCACCGGGCCAGGGACCAGGATGCCGTCGTTGAGGGGGACGCAGCGGATGCCGCCCCTGCCTCGCAGGGTGCGCCAGGCGCCGGGGGCGATCGTGACGTCCATCCAGGCGCACGGGTTGGCGGGGCGGCGGACCTCCAGGCAGACCTGGCCGGCGCCCGAGTCCAGGCAGAGGGTGCGGCCGACCAGGTCGTCGACCGCGATGCCGGTGGTGAGGATGTTGCGGCGGACATGGGTGAGGTCGATGCCGGGCGGCAGGGACTCCTGGGCGATCAGCGTGACGGCGGCGTCCCGGTGGGCCTGCTTGGCGTAGTAGCGGTCGCCGACGATGCCGAGACCGGCGCGGATGTGGGCCTCGGTGACGACCTCGCCCGGCGGGGCGGGTGCGGGACCGTCGATCGGGCGGCCCTCGAAGCGGTGCGCCGGGGAAGCGAGCAGCTGGACGATCGCGGCGGTCATGAGGCAACCTCCCGGAGGCGGGCGAATTCCGAGGCCAGACGGTCGATCTGGTAGTGGGCGTTGAGGCCGCTCGGGTTGGGAAGGACCCAGATCCTGGTGTCGCCGAGCCGGTCGTCGGGCTGGGGACCGACCGCTGCCTTGGGGCGGGCGAAGGCGGTGCGGTACGCCGTCACGCCCAGGACGGCCAGGTAGCGGGGGCGCCACTGAGCAACCAGAGCCTGGAGGGTTTCGCCGCCGGCGATCAGCTCGGCGGGGGAGAGCTCGTCGGCGCGGGCCGTGGCCCGGGCGACCACATTGGTGATCCCCAGGCCCAGCGCGGGCAGACCCCACTGCTCGGACGGATGCAGGCGGTGGCCGGTGAACCCGGACAGGTGCAGGGCCGGCCAGAAACGGTTGCCGGGGCGGGCGAAGTGGTGACCGGTCGCGGCCGAGTAGAGGCTCGGGTTGATGCCGGAGAACAGCACTCGCAGGTCCGGCCCCACCAGGTCAGGGATGATCTTCCCGGCCGCTGCCGCAAGATCCGAAGCCGTTGGTTTCACAGGCCGCGGAGGGCGCCGCCGTCGACCGGCACGGTGATGCCGGTCAGGTAGCTCGCGGCGGGGGAGAGGCAGAAGGCGGCCACCCGGCCGAACTCGTCCGGGTCACCGATGCGGCCCAGCGGTACCTCGCCGGCGGCGTCGGCGGCAGCCTTGCCGGGGTCGCCCGAGGCTTCGAAGAGTTCGCGGTTGCGGTCGGTGAGGATGCGCCCGGGCAGGAGGCTGACGAAGCGGACGTTGCGGTGTCCGTACTCGTTGGACATGTCCTTGGCCACCCCGGCCAGGCCGGGCCGCAAACCGTTGGACAAGCCCAGCCCCGCCAGCGGCTCGCGTGACGAGCGGGAGAGCACCAGGCCGATCGCGCCGCCCTCGCGCGCCGCCAGGGCCTCAGCGAACACCCGGGCCGCGCGCACCGACCCGAGGAACACCGTCTGGAACGCCGCCAGCCACTGCTCGTCGGTGATCGAGGCGGCTGTGCCGGACGGCGGGCCACCCACCGAGATCAGGGCGCCGTCGAAGCGGCCGAAGCGGTCGATCGCCGTGCCCACCAGCATTTCGGGGGTCGAGGTGTCGGTCAGGTCGGCGACGACGCCGGTGGCGAGGTCGCCGAGCCGGGACACCGCGGCGGAGACCTGAGACGAGTCGCGGGACGAGACGACCACCCGGGCGCCGTCGGCGACCAGGGCCGCCGCCGTGGCGTACCCGAGGCCCTTGGAAGCCCCGGTGAGGACGAAGACCTGATCTGCCAGCCCGAGATCCATGTCCCGACCCTATCCACAAAGCGTAGGTTCGGACCCATGTCGTATCCCGAACCGCGGTACCTCGGCGACGGTGGCGAGGCGTCGGCCACCGTTCGTCTCGGCTCCCAGCAGCCGGAGCTCAGCACCCCGGGCAACGCCACCAGCTATCTCGCCACCGGCGAGACCACGCACGGCCAGTTAGGCCTGTACCGCTGGGATTTCAAGGGGCCCCGCAGCGGCCCGGACCCGCACTTCCACCGGTCCATCTCCGAGTCGTTCTACGTGCTGTCCGGCTCGATCCAGCTCTACGACGGCAAACGCTGGGTGGAGGGCACGGCGGGCGATTTCCTGCACGTGCCGGAGGGCGGGCTGCACGGCTTGACGATGCGGCAGTTCAGCCTGACGGCCACCGGAGGGTTCGCAGCCGGCCCGCTACCTGGATGAGTACGCCGCCGTCGCCGCGCCGCACGGCCGGGAGCCGTCGTGGGCGCGGCGCGTGCTCCCCGTCGTACACCTGAAGGGCCTCTCTCGCCGCGAGTTCCTCCGCCGCGTCGGACCGCAGGCCGGCACCCACCTCGCGGGCCAGATCCCAGCCGTCGCGCAACGATCCCTGCGTCGGCCGCGTCGCCGCCCATCGCGCAAAGGCCGCATTCCACTCCCGGCCGTGACTGGCCGCCAGTGCGGGCCAGGCCTTCGCGACCTCGCCGGCACGCTTTCTGAGCAACGCGACCCGCGCGGTCTCGACCAGACGAGCATCAAACCCTTCTGGTACGGGCGCACCGGAGGTGAGCGTCCCCACAAGCTCGGCTTGGCGGTCGGCCAGGCTCCGTGCCGCGCCGCCGGGTTGTCCTGCGTGGTCACCGGCCCGCAGCCCCGCCCCGGGCGAGGTCACGTGGTCGCCGGGCCGCGGTCCCGCCCCGGTTGAGGTCACGTGGTCGCCCGCCGGCGGGGTCATGTCACGGCCGGGTAGCCGGAGGACTTGGCGATCGCGTCGAGTTCGGCGCGCAGGTCGTCGGCCGGTGGGTAGTGGCCGTCGCGTTCCAGCATCAGAGCCGGCGGGCGGTGCCGCGCACAGAGGTCGGCGACCAGGTCGTAGACGGCGGGGGGCACGGTGTCGGTGTGCGTGTCGTGGTAGATGCCGTCGTGTTCGGCGCCGCCGGCCACGTGCACGTAGGCGATGCGCTCCAGCGGGATCCGGTCGAACAGCGCGGCCGGGTCGTCGCCTCGGTTCAGCGCGTTGGCGTACACGTTCGCCACGTCCAGCAGGAGCAGGGCGCCGGTCCGGTCGAGGATCTCGGTGAGGAAGTCGCCCTCGTCGAGCTCGTTGTCCGGCCAGTCGAAGACCGCGGCGATCGGCTCCAGCGCGATCGGGACGCTCAGCTCCGCCTGGGTGCGCTCCACGTTGGCGACGATCGCGTCGACCGCCTCGCGGCTGCGCGGGATCGGCAGCAGGTGGCCGGCCTCGACGCCGCCCGCCCGGACGAACGCGATGTGCTCGCTGACCAGGGGCGCGGCCAGCCGTTCGGCGGCCCGGGCGAGGTGCCGCACCCGGTCCGGCTCGACCGGTTCGGCGCCGCCCAGCGACAGCCGTACGCCGTGCGGCACGATCGCCACGCCGCGGGCGCGCAGCTCGGCCAGCCCGGGCGGCAGGTCGTCGTGGTCGTGGATGGACTCCGCGACCACCTCGGCGAACCTCAGGCCGGGCAGCCCGGCGACGAAGCCGGCGATCTCGGGCCGCCAGCCGATCCCCACGCCGTAGTCCGTCATCCGCCGCACCCGCCGCCGCCACCACCGCAGGAGCTGCCGCTGCTGCACGAGCTGCTACTGCTGCTGCACGAGCTGCCGCCGGTCGAGTTGCAGGACGACGAGTACCCGCCGCTGCTGTCCGACGAGCCGCCCGACGCGGTGCCGAGGTTGCGCTGGATCTGCGCCTCGGCCGCGAACGCCGGGTCCATCGCGTAGAGCGAGGCCGCGCCGAACAGCCCGACACCCATCGCCGCCGTGGATGCGCCGTAGGTGGCGTAGGACGGCGACATCCGCGGCGCCAGGTGCTGGTTGTCCACGCGCAGCTTGCGCAGGGCCTTCGCGGTCGCGTAGGTGGCGCTGCGGTTGCTGTAGAGCAGCGCCGAGAGCGCGAGGATCGCGCCGAAGAACAGCAGCGGAACCAGGAACCCGACCGGCTTGTCGTTGCGTGAGCCGTCGAGCAGGCGGACCACGCCGACCGCGACCACGGCGGCGGGCAGCAGCGCCCAGAGCCGGGCGATCGACCGCTGGCTGCTCGTGGTGGCGTATCCGGTGCGCTCGACGCTTTCCTTGAGCTGGTCGAGGGCCGGGCGGACCCACTGGTCGCGGTTCAGGTCACGGACGCGGGCGCCGCGACCGGCCGCGTTGTAGATCGCGACGTCCAACGGGGTCAGGCCGGCCGGCATCGGCCCGGTGATCTGCAGCGTGCCGCCCGGCCCGCTGGTCAGGACGCCGGCGGCGCGCAGGCCGGTCAGGGAGGCGTAGACCGCCAGGTTCTCCCGGCCGTTCAGATAGGCGACCTGCTGCGGCGCCAGGGTCAGGCGGGTGCTGTCGGACGGCCCCGCGAAGATGATGCGCCGTGCGATGCCCGCGATGATCGCGGCGACGACGGCGGCAACGGCGAAATAACCGAGGAAGGTGGGTCCGGAAATGCCCCAGGTGTCCGAGGCCGCTGCGATGTAGGCCATCTGAGTACCCCCCTTTCACTTACCTGCCGGCTTCATTGTGCAGCAGCTGGCAAACACCATTTGACCAGGGCGGACACGGCGGTCAGCCCCCGCAGCCCCCGCCGCCGCAACCGCCTCCGCCGCCGCAGGAACCGCCGCTGCCGCTGTCGCCGCCGCCGGTGGTGAGCGGGCCGCCGGCGCCGACCCGCTGGATCTCCGCCTCGGCCGCGAACGCGGGGTCCATCGCGTACAGCGAGGCGGCGCCGAACACCGCGACACCCATCGCCGCGCCCGTCGCGCCGTAGGTGGTCAGCGACGGCGTCATCTGCGGGGACAGGTGGCGGCTGTCCGTCTTGACCTGCCGCAGCGCCCTCGCGGTGGAGAAGGTGGCCCGGCGGTTGGCCTTGAACAGCGCCACCACGGCCGCGACGACCGCCACCACGAGCAGCAGGACCAGGTTGCCGACGGGCTTGCCGTTCGAGGCGCCGGCGATGACGCGGACCACGCCGAGCAGAACCACCGCGGCGGGCAGCAGCGCCCACATCCCGGCCTGGCGGCGCTGGCCGTTCGTCGCCGCGTACCCCTGCTGCTCGAGGCCCTGCCGCAGCTGATCGCCCGCCGAGGCCACCCACTGGTCGGTCTTGAGGTCCTGCGACCGCGCCCGGCGTCCGGCGGCGTTGTAGATCGCGGTGTCCAGCGACGTCGACCCGGCCGGCAAGGACCCGGTCTGCACCATCACGCCGCCGGCCTCGCTGCCGATCACGCCGTGCGCGCGGAGCCCGGTGATGGAAGCGCAGATGGCCCGCCGGTCACCACCGTTGAGATAGGCCACCTGCTGCGGGGTGAGCGGCGCGATGGCCCCGTTGGACGGTCCGGCGAAGAGGACCCGTCGCGCGATCGTGGCGACGACCGAGGCCGCTACGACGGCCGTCGCGAAGTAGAGGAGGAACGTCGGTCCGGGAATGCCCCAGGTGTCGGTCACAGCCTCATTGTGAACACCCGCGCAATGCCTGCGGTTCCCCTGTTCGGAGGGGTTGCTCAAGGCTTGCGGACGGCGTCCTCGACCAGGTCGAGCACCCGGCTCAGCTCGCCGGGCGGGCGGCCGGTGGCCAGGTGCAGGACCATCCCGTCGTACGCCAGTTCCAGGAACTGAGTCAGTACCTCGAGCGGGACGTCGTCGCGCAGCACGCCCGCGTCCCGCTGCCGGGAGAGGCGCTCGCGGGTGGCCTCGGCGATCGCGGCCGACCGCTCGGCCCAGCGTTTCGCGAACGCCGGGTCGGTGCGCAGCCGCCGGGACACCTCCAGCTGGCTGCCCAGCCAGCCGGCCGTGTCGCTGCCTGCCCGATCCAGCAGATCGCGCATGACCTGGACCAGACCGTTCTCGGCGACGGTCTGCGCCATGGCCGCCGCGTCGTCCTCGGCGACCGCGAGGAAGAGCGAGTCCTTGTCCCGGAAGTGGTGGAAGATCGCGCCGCGGGACAGCCCGGTGGCGTCCTCCAGGCGACGGACCGTCGCGCCCTCGTAACCGAACCGCGCGAAACAGCCGCGCGCCGCGGCGAGAATCTCGTGGCGGCGGGCGTCGAGCTGGTCCTGACTCACCCTGGGCACGGCGTCGATCGTGTCACGCCGGTCAGGTCCGTTGCAATCCGTACGTACGGCTTGCCACTCTCCCCCCGCCACCGCCCCCGATCGGACTGAAGGCAGCGCCCGGCCGTGTCATCACCCGCAGAGGTGCCCGGATGACGCGAATTCCACCATCTCGACCCGAGTTTGTTAACACACTCGGGCTGTCGGGTGACCTACTCACTCACGTAAAGTGCGCGCGTGCCCCTCGTCTTCCTCGCACTGGATGACACCCTGCTCGACCGCAGTGGTGCTTTCCGGCTGTGGGCGAAGGGATTCCTCGACGAGATCGGGGCGCCGGCCGCCGAGTTGGACTGGCTACTCTCCGTCGATGCTGACGGTCTGACGTCACGCTGGGACGTGGCCGACGCGATCCGGGACAGGTACGAGCTGGGTATCCCGTCGATCGACCTGCTCGAGGAACTGCACGAGGGCCCGCTGGCGTACGAGAGACTCGATCCTCTCGTGGCCTGCGCCCTGCAGATCTCCGGTGACGCCGGCTGGGTCCCGGTGGTGGTCACCAACGGCCCGGCCGAGGCGCAGGAGGGCCGCATCCGGCGAACCGGCCTGGACCGGTACGTCGCCGACTGGGTCATCTCCGAACAGGCCGGGGTGAGCAAGCCGAACCCGCGGATCTTCGCGATGGCGGCGCAGCGGGTCCGGATGCGCCTCGGCGGCGCCTGGGTGGTCGGCGACAGCCCCGAGGCCGACATCGGCGGCGCGGCGGCCATGGGCCTGCCCAGCGTCTGGCTGCACCGAGGCCGCGACTGGCTGGACAACCGCTACGCCCCGACCCGCGTGGTCGGCAACGTCATCCAGGGTTTGTCAGCGGTCATGGCGACCAGATAACGACCTCCATCTCGTACATCTCCTCCGTGAACGGGCCCGGGCCCAGCAGGGCGCGTAGGTCCCGCTCGAAGGCCGGCAGGCCGTCGGCGAAGAGGTGCGGCGCCGCCCAGGACAGCGAGAAGACCGCCGAGACCACCTCGTCGACGGAGCGGGTGACCGACTCGCCCCACGGCAGCGAGATGCGTTCCGGGCCGCGGTAGCCGGCCGCCAGCATCACGTCCTCCTCGCCGCTGCGGGAGGCGCCGGGCAGATGTGTGTCGCCCACGTGGGTGTGGACCAGCTCCTGGATGCGGTCCCACGGGACGTCGCCGATGTGGCCGCGATGCGTCTGCGCTGCCACGTGCACCCAGTGGCCGCCGGGCTCGATCATGGGCCGGACCCGTTCGGCGACCCGGTCCTGATCCATCCAGTGGAATGACTGCGCGAACGTCACGCATCGGAAGGTGCCGAGGCCGGCGGGCAGTTCTTCGGCGTTACGGCGTACCCAGGTGATCTCCGGGTTGGAAGCTGCCGCAACCGCGATCATGCCCGGGTCGGCGTCCACCCCGACGGCCGCCGCGAAGTAGGGCGCCAGCAGCGTGGTCAGCTTGCCCGGCCCGCAGCCGACGTCGAGCAGCCGCCCGGTCCCGTCCAGTCCCAGCGCGTCCCGGATCGTCTCGCCCAGCGTCGCCGGATAGTCCCGCCGCCCCCGCACATAGTGCTCGGCGGCGCCGTCATAGAGCTTGCTCACCTGCTGTGTCCTTCGCTGATCGCCGTGTTCTAGGCGCCAGGTCCTGTCTCGTGGGCCACCCAAGTGCGAGGCGGGTTCCAGAGTGTGGCTGACATCGACCGAAAGCCGCCCTAATACCGGGTTTGTATTTGGGTGGCTTTCGGGCGCTGTCAGGCGCGCTCTGGAACCCTCCGCAGCCCTGGGTGGCCCACGAGACAGGACCTGGGTCCAGCGGTTCATCTTCAGCAGGCAGCCCCGCCCTGACCCGAGCCGACGACACCTTATGCCCGGGACCGCTCGGCCGTCGCGGGGTTTCCCTGATCGTGGGCGAGGCTAGGCTTCGGGCATGGATGACAAAACCGTGCTCGGCCGGATCCATGAGCTGGTCGACGAGGAGCACAAGCTGCGCCAGCAGGTGGGGCGCGGCGAGATCAGCACCGATGACGAACACGCCCGCCTCAGGGAGCTCGAGGAAGGGCTCGACCAGTGCTGGGATCTGCTGCGCCGGCGTCGGGCCGCCCGCGAGGCGGGTAACGACCCGAACGCCGAACAGGCACACAGCGTTTCCGAGGTGGAGAACTACTACCAGTGACGCGGCCGCGGCCGCGGCCACCTCGGACTGGGTGGCCGCGGCCGGACGCGCTTGCGCCTTGTCACAGCAAGCCCGCCTCGTAGAGCAGGCGCTCGATCACGCTGTCGGTCTTGGTGTCGACGCCGCGGCTGGTGAACCAGGCCGCCACGTTCTTCACGTCCCGGGCGAGGAAGTCGGCGCCCTGCGGGTTGGTGATCACGTCGATGATCTGCGGCAGGTCGATCAGCACCAGCCGCCCCTCGTGGACCAGGGTGTTGTACGGCGACAGGTCACCGTGCGCCACCTGCGCCCGCGCCAGGATGGACAGCGCGTCCACCATCTGCCGCCACAGGTCCTCGAGCTCGTCCTGCCCGGCCCGGACCTGCGCCAGGCGCGGCGCCGCCTCGCCGGTCTCCCAGTCGCCGATGAACTCGATCAGCAGCTCGGTGCCGATCAGCTGCACGGGGTACGGCACCCGGATCAGGCCACTCTCCCGGCCGAGTTGCCACAGGTGGGACAGCGCGCCGAACTCGGCCGCCGACCACTGCCCGGCGATCATCTCCTTGCCGAACGACGTGCGGTTGGTCATCGCCCGCATCTCGCGGGACCGGCGGACCCGGCGCCCCTCGAGGTAGCCGGCGTCGCGGTGGAACAGGCGGTGGTCGCCGTCGCGGTACCGCTTGGCGGCCAGCATGCTGAACTGGCCGGTGGCGGGGAGGTAGCGGCGGACGAGGAAGACGTCGGCTTCCTTGCCGGTCTTCACCATGCCCAGCTCGGTGTCCACGGCGCCGTGCTCGGTGCGTACCCAATCGGGCCTGGGTTCTGGACCTTGCAATGCGCCGTCCCAGGTCGACCAGCGGTCGCCCTCGTCGGGCAGATCAGGATCTTCTTTGAGCTGGGGGCCGGGGCCGCCACGCTTCAGGAAGGTGGAATCGTCGTCGTCGAACTTGCGCTTTCCGCGGCGCATGGAGTGCTCACGCACTTGAGGGTCTCCTTGGAAGAGGAAGAAACGGGAATCAGGGCACGACGAAAGACAAAGACGGCCATGTTCCACACCCCCTCTTCGAGAGACATACCTCCAACGACGGGAGCGACTCTGCCCGAGCCCGGGAAGAGCCGCAACCGATTTATTCGAGTCGCCGCAGCAGGTCCGCGCGGGCCACCTCGAACGGGCCGTAGTCGCGAAGCTGCGGCGAAGAAGCCAGCTCGTCGAGCAGCGCCAAGCCGGCCTCCGGACCGTCCCGCATCGCCACGGCCACCGCCCGGTTCAAGGCCACGATCGGCGACTCGGTCAGCGCCAGCAGCACGTCGTAGAGCGCCACGATCTGCGGCCAGTCCGTGGTGGCCACGTCGGCCGCCTCGTTGTGCAGCGCGGCGATCGCCGACTCCACCGCGTACGGCCCGGGCGGCCCGCCGGTCAACGCGACCCGGACCAGCGTCGTGCCCTCTTCGATCAGCTGGCGGTCCCAGCGTCCGCGGTCCTGGTCGTCGAGCAGGACCGGCTCGCCGTCCGGGCCGGTACGCGCGTCCCGCCGGGCGTGGACGAGCAGCATCAGGCCGAGCAGCCCGGCCACCTCACGTTCGGCGGGCAGCAGCCGGCGCAGGATCCGGGCGAGCCGGATGGCCTCCTCGGCGAGGTCGGACCGGCGGGCCGCGTACCCCTCGGTGAAGATCGAGTAGACCGCCTGGAGCACGTCCGGCAGCCGCTGCGGCAACTCGCCGGCGGACGGCGCCCGGAACGGGATCCGCGCCTGGCTGATCTTCTTCTTCGCCCGGGTGATGCGCTTGGCCATCGTCTCGTCCGGCACCAGGAACGCCCGCGCCACCTCGGTGGTGGTCAGCCCGCCGAGGAAACGCAGCGTCAGGGCGCCGCGGTCCTCGGCCGGCAGTGCCGGGTGCGCGCAGGTGAAGAAGAGCAGCAGCCGCTCGTCCGGCAGGTCGTCCGGCGGCACCGGGGCGGGCGGGGCCGCGCGGTCCGCTTCGGCCTGGAGGATCGCCAGCCTTGCCGCGTACGCCTGATCGCGCCGCAACCGATCGATCGCCCGGCGGCGGGCCGTCGTCATCAGCCACGCACCCGGCCTGGGTGGCACCCCGTCGACCGGCCAGGAGACGAGCGCCGCCTCGATCGCCTCGGACGTGACCTCCTCGGCCAGGTCCAGGTCGCCGAAGCGGCGGGCCAAGGCGGCCAGCAGCCGGCCGCGCTCCTCCCGGAACACGGCGGCCACCGAATCCACCTCGTCCACGATCAGAGCCGAGCCGTCAGAACTGGGCGACCGGGCGGATCACGATCGAGCCGTCGCCCCACGAGCCGGGGCAGCGGGCCGCCCAGTCCAGCGCGGCGTCCAGGTCGGGCACGTCGATCACGTAGAAACCGCCGAGCACCTCGCGCGTCTCGGCGAACGGCCCGTCGGTCACCACCCGCCGGCCGTCCGCGGCCACCCGTACCGTCGTCGCGCTCACCAGGTCGGCCAGGGACTCGCCGGAGACGAACACCCCGGCGTCCTTGACCTCCTTGTCGAAGGTCATCCAGTCCTCGGGCGTGCAGGCGGTGTTCTGACCGTTCTCGTCGACCGCGCCGGCGTGCATCAGCATCAGGTACTTCATGTTTCGTCTCCCTGTCCGTCGTTCAGCATGTTGCCTCAACTACGAACAGGGAGACGACCGATGGACACTCAGCTGTCGAGCATCTTCCGCAGGACGTACTGCAGGATGCCGCCGTGGCGGTAGTAGTCGGCCTCGCCGGGGGTGTCGATGCGCACGTCGGCGTCGAACTCGACACCGGTGTCGGTGCGGACCTTCACCGTGGACGGGATCGAGCCGTCGTTGAGGGCGGTCACCCCGGTGATGGTGAAGGTCTCGGTGCCGGACAGCTCCAGGCTCTCGGCGCTGGTCTTGGGCGGGAACTGCAGCGGCAGCACGCCCATGCCGATCAGGTTGGAGCGGTGGATGCGCTCGTACGACTCGGCGATCACCGCGCGCACCCCGAGGAGCATGGTGCCCTTGGCCGCCCAGTCGCGGGACGAGCCGGAGCCGTACTCCTTGCCGGCCAGGATCACCAGCGGGACGCCGGCCTCCTGGTAGGCCTGCGACGCGTCGTAGATCGTGCTCTGGTCGCCGGTCAGGTGGTTGACCGTGAAACCACCCTCGACGCCGGGCACCAACTGGTTGCGCAGCCGGATGTTGGCGAACGTGCCGCGGATCATCACCTCGTGGTTCCCGCGCCGCGAGCCGTAGCTGTTGAAGTCGCGACGCTCGACGCCGTGCTCGGCCAGGTACTTGCCGGCGGGGGAGTCGGGCTTGATCGAGCTGGCCGGGGAGATGTGGTCGGTGGTCACCGAGTCACCCAGCTTGGCCAGCACCCGGGCGCCCGAGATGTCGACCACCGGCGTCGGCTCGGCCGACATGCCCTCGAAGTACGGGGGCTTCCGGACGTAGGTCGAATCGGAGGCCCACTCGAAGGTGTCGCCGGTCGGCGTGGGCAGCGACTGCCACTGCTCGTCGCCCGCGAACACGTCGGAGTACGCCGCCGAGAAGCCGGTCGCGCCGATCGCCGAGGCGATCACGTCGTCGATCTCCTTGGCGCTGGGCCAGATGTCGGAGAGCAGGACGGGCTTGCCGTCCGACCCGGTGCCGAGCGGCTCGGTCGTGATGTCCAGGTCCATCGTGCCGGCCAGCGCGTACGCCACCACCAGCGGTGGTGAGGCCAGGTAGTTCATCTTGACGTCCGGGTTGATCCGGCCCTCGAAGTTCCGGTTGCCGGAGAGCACCGAGACGGCGGTCAGGTCGTTCTCGTTGACCGCGGCGGAGATCGCCTCGGGCAGCGGCCCGGAGTTGCCGATGCAGGTCGTGCAGCCGTAGCCGACCAGGTTGAAGCCGAGCTTGTCCAGGTACGGCGTGAGGCCGGCCCGGTCGTAGTAGTCCATGACGACCTTGGACCCGGGCGCGAGCGTGGTCTTCACCCACGGCTTGCTGGTCAGGCCGCGGTCGACCGCGTTCTTGGCCAGCAGCGCCGCACCGATCATGACCTGCGGGTTCGAGGTGTTGGTGCAGGACGTGATGGCGGCGATGACGACCGCGCCGTGGTCGAGCTCGAACTCGACGCCGTCGTCGTTGGTCACCCGCACCGGGTTGGACGGCCGCCCGTCAGCGCCGTTCGCAGCCGAGAAGATGTGCGGTTTGTCGGAGTCATCCGAGACGTGGTTGGCCGGCGGGTCCGAGGCCGGGAACGACTCCTCGGACGCCTCGTCCGCTGATCCGGTGGCGGACACGTAGTTGGTCAGCGCGTCCCGGAACATCGGCTTGGCGGCGTTCAGCGGCACCCGGTCCTGAGGGCGTTTCGGCCCGGCCAGCGACGGCACGATGGTCGACAGGTCGAGTTCGAGCCGCTCGGAGTAATCCGGCTCGGCCTCCGGCGACAGCCACATGCCCTGGCGCTTCGCGTACGCCTCGACCAGCGCGACCTGCTGCTCGGACCGGCCGGTGAGCTGGAGGTACTTGATGGTCTCCTGGTCGATCGGGAAGATCGCCGCGGTCGAGCCGTACTCCGGCGACATGTTGCCGATCGTGGCCCGGTTGGCCAGCGGCACCGCGCTCACGCCGGGGCCGTAGAACTCGACGAACTTGCTGACCACCCCGTGCTCGCGCAGCATCTCGGTGATCGTGAGGACGAGGTCGGTCGCGGTGGTGCCGGCCGGCATCTCGCCGTGCAGCTTGAAGCCGACGACCCGCGGGATCAGCATGCTGACCGGCTGGCCGAGCATCGCCGCCTCGGCCTCGATGCCGCCCACGCCCCAGCCCAGCACGCCCAGGCCGTTGACCATGGTGGTGTGCGAGTCGGTGCCGACCAGGGTGTCCGGGTACGCCTGGCCGTTGCGCTCCATGATCGTGCGGGCCAGGTACTCGATGTTGACCTGGTGCACGATGCCGGTGCCGGGCGGGACGACCTTGAACTCGTTGAACGCGGTCTGGCCCCAGCGCAGGAACTGGTAGCGCTCGCGGTTGCGCTGGTACTCCAGCTCGACGTTGCGCTGGAAGGCGTCCTGCCGGCCGAAGAGGTCGGCGATCACCGAGTGGTCGATGACCAGCTCGGCGGGGGCGAGCGGGTTCACCTTCGCCGGGTCGCCGCCCAGGTCGCGGACGGCCTCACGCATGGTGGCGAGGTCGACGACGCAGGGGACGCCGGTGAAGTCCTGCATCAGCACCCGCGCGGGCGTGAACTGGATCTCGACGCTCGGGTCGGCGGAGGAGTCCCAGCCGCCGAGGGCGCGGATGTGGTCGGCGGTGATGTTCGCGCCGTCCTCGGTCCGCAAAAGGTTTTCCAGCAGGATCTTCAGGGAGTAGGGCAGCCGGTCGTGGCCCTCCACCTTGTCGATCGTGAAAATCTCGTAGCTCGCGTCCCCGACGCGCAGCTCGCTCTTCGCACCAAAGGTGTCCAGGCTGGCCACGTCAGCTCCCTTCACACGCCCGACCGTGAGTCGTCCTCACCAGTCTTTCGCACCGGTCACGGCACCTCGGCAGTTAGGCCGACCTAACTGACGGTCCCCGCTCGATCCAATAAACCGTACGTCCGTCTTGTATTCATGCGCAAGTCCGGGTGACAGTCGCACAAACCAGCGTTTTCCCTTGTCACGCTGTGGGAACATCGCGTTCCGTGAAGGCCATCACGGATCTGGACCACCTCACCGACTTCTTCGATCGGTACGGCTCGGCCCTGACCAGGGGCGACGTATCGGCGGTCGCGAACTGCTACGCGTTGCCGGGGATGGTGGTGGCGGATACGTACAGTTTCACGTTCGCCTCTCCGGCCGCGGTGGCGCTGTCCTTCCTCGGCGCCGCCCCGGCGTACCAGGAGCAGCAGATCGTCGCGGCGCACGCCCAGATCCTGGACGTGCAGCGACTGACCAGCGCGCTGGCGATGGTGGCGGTGGAGTGGGAGTACCTCGACTCCTCCGGCGGCGCCGTCCCGGGCGAGAGTTACCGATACCTGGTCAGGGCGGACACCGATGGGCCACGAATCACCACGGTGATCGCGACGCGGTGAGGAATCGACGATAGTGGCCAGGTGACCACCACGACCGAGATCATCCCGGCCCGTACGCATCAGCATCTGAGCAGGCCGCAATGGCTCGTCGTGCACTATCGGCGCGCCGACGGCGACTACTCGGCGTGGGCGTTGCACGCGTGGGGTGACATCGCTGCGGGCGAGATGACCGGCTTCCCGGGCGGGCACCCGTTCGCCGGCGTGGACGAGTGGGGCCGCTTCGCCTGGGTGCGGCTGTCCGACGACGCCCGCGAGATCGGCTTCCTGGTCGTGGACCGCACCGGCGCCAAGGACGTGGGAGAGGACCGGCTCGTCGACCCGGGGGTGAGCCCGGAGATCTGGCTCACCGAGGGTGACGTCACGGTCGTCACCGAGCCACCGATGCCCGCGCCGGACCATCCCGGCGAGGTGGTCATCCACTACCGCCGGCCGGGTGGGGACTACGGCGGGTGGGGCCTCCACGCCTGGGAGGGCACCAGGTCGAAACCCGACTGGGGTACGCCGCTGAGCGCGCTCTCGCATGACGACTTCGGCGCGGTGTTCCGGGTGCCGGTCCGGCCGGACGCCGTCGGGCTGCGCTTCGTGCTGCACCACGGCGACCACAAGGACCTGCCCGACGACCAGCGCCTCGACCTGACCGGGTGCCGCGAGGTGTGGCTGCTGGCGGGCGAACGGGCGCCCCTGCGGCCGGCCCTGCGTACCCTCGGACCCGAGCTCGACCCGGCCCGGTCCCTCGCCGTCTTCGCCGACCGCACCACCATCGCGTTACCGGCCGAGCTCGCCGCACGAGCCCGCACCTTCGCCCTGATCGCGGCCCCGGACGGCGGCCTGCGGCGGGACGGCGGCGACCTGACCGGCGAGCACAGCACGCTCTCGCTCACCCCGCGCCCGGGCGGGCTGTTCCAGTCGCAGAGCATCAAGTTCCCGCACCTGCGCGCCTACGCCGCGTTCGCCGTCCGCGAGCTGGGCGCGAGGTCGCTGGGAGAGCTGTTGCGCGGCCAGCTGCTGCTCGCCGGGCGCGACGACGACGGCCGGCTCACGGTTCTGACCGGCGTGCAGCTGCCCGGGGTGCTGGACGACCTCTACGCCGACGCCCGGGAGGCGCCCCTCGGCCCGCTGACGGACGAGGAGAAGCCGGTGCTGTCGGTGTGGGCGCCGACCGCCCGGACGGTGTCGCTGGAACTGTTCAAGACGCCCGGCAGCGACCCCAAGGTGCTGCCGATGGACCGCGACCCGGTGACCGGCGTCTGGTCGATCGCCGGCAAGCGCAAGTGGCTCGGCCGCTACTACCGCTACCGGGTCGAGGCGTGGCACCCGGCGGCGCAGCGGGTGGTCACCACGAGCGTGACCGACCCGTACTCGGTGGGTCTGGCCGTCGACTCCACCCACAGCCTGATCGCCGACCTGGCCGACCCGGCCCTCGCCCCGCCCGGCTGGGACACCCTGGTCAAGCCGCCGGCCGTGGAACCGGCCCGGATGCAGATCGCCGAGGTGTCGGTCCGCGAGTTCTCGATCGCCGACGCGACCGTGCCGCCGGAGCAGCGTGGCACGTACGCCGCGTTCGCCGCCGACTCGGCCGGGATGCGCCACCTGCGCTCGCTGGCCGACGCGGGGCTGAGCCACCTGCACCTGCTGCCCGCGTTCGACTTCTCCACCGTGCCGGACCGCAGGGCCGACCAGGCCGTACCCCAGTGTGATCTGGCGTCCTTGCCGCCGGACTCGGCCGAGCAGCAGCGAGCGGTGCTGGCCGTCGCCGCCGCGGACGGCTGGAACTGGGGCTACGACCCGTGGCACTACACCGCGCCCGAGGGCAGCTTCGCGGTGCAACCGGAGGGCCCCGCCCGGATCCGCGAGTTCCGCGAGATGGTGGCCGCGCTGAACGCCGCCGGGCTGCGCGTGGTCATGGACGTCGTCTACAACCACACGATGGCCGACGGCCTGCACCGGATGAGCGTGCTCGACCGGGTCGTGCCCGGCTACTACCACCGGCTGCTCGCCGACGGCACGGTCGCCGAGTCCACCTGCTGCTCGAACACCGCTCCCGAGCACATGATGATGGGCCGGCTGGTGGTCGACTCGGTGGTCACCTGGGCGCGCGACTACAAGGTGGACGGCTTCCGCTTCGACCTGATGGGTCACCATCCGCGGGCCAACATCCTCGAGGTGCGGGTCGCGCTGGACCATCTGACGGCCGACGTGGAAGGCGTCAACGGCAAGGACATCTATCTGTACGGCGAGGGCTGGAACTTCGGCGAGGTGGCGTACGACGCCCGGTTCGCGCAGGCCACCCAGGTGAACATGGCCGGCACCGGCATCGGCACGTTCAACGACCGGCTCCGCGACGCCGTGCGGGGTGGCAGCGCGCACGGCGACCCGACCGTGCAGGGCTTCGCGTCCGGGCTGGGCTCGCGCACCCCGCTGTGGCTGCACGACTCGATCAAGGTGGGGCTGGCCGGCGGGCTGGCGGCGTACCGGTTCGTCACGCACACCGGCGAGGAGCTGTCCGGGTCGCAGGTCGGCTATCACGGCGCGCCGAGCGGGTACGCGGCGGCGCCCGGCGAGTCGGTGATCTACGTGGACGCGCACGACAACGAGATCCTGTACGACGCGATGGCGTACAAGCTGCCGCACTCCCTGAGCGTCGAGGACCGCGCCCGGATGCAGATCCTGGCGCTGTCCACGGTCGTGCTCAGTCAGGGCGTCGGGTTCATCGCGCTGGGCAGCGAGCGGCTGCGGTCCAAGTCGCTGGACCGCAACTCGTACGACTCGGGGGACTGGTTCAACCAGATCCGCTGGGATCCGGCCGAGGGCAACGGCTTCGGGGCGGGCCTGCCGCCGGCGCCGGACAACTCGCGGGTGTGGCACCTGGCCCGGCCGCTGCTCGCCGACCCGGCGCTGGTGCCGCCGCCGGACATCGTCGAGATGGCCGCCGAGCGTTACCGGGAGCTGCTGCGGATCCGCCGGTCGTCGCCGGTCTTCGGGCTGCCGACGGCCGAGGAGGTGCAGCGGCGGGTGAGCTTCCCGCTGGGCGGGCCGGGGGAGACGCCCGGGGTGATCGTGATGGCGCTGGACGCGACCGGGCTGGACCCGGATTGGCGGCAGCTCGTGGTCGTCTTCAACGCCACCTCGTCCCCGACCGTGCAGACGCTCCCCGACGTTGCCGACGACCTGCGCCCGCACCCCGACCTGGCTGCTTCGGCCGACCCGCTGGTCCGGACGGCGTCCGCCGCGGCCGGCGTCCTGACCGTCCCCGCCCGCACCGTCGCGGTGTTCGTCGCCCCGCTCACGCCGGCTCTGGCTTCCACTCGCTAGAGTCCCGCCGGTGACCCGAAAGTTCCTCATCGTCGCGGCCGCGACCGCGCTGGCCCTCACCGGTTGTACGTCCGAGGACGAGCCGGCGCCGCAGCCGCCGGCCACCACGGCCGGATCGCCGCCGCCGTGGACCGAGCCGCCGAACTACTCCTTCGTGGCCGACCGCACCTGCGACGGCACCACCTCGACGGGAAAGTTCAAGATCACGGTGGCCGGTGGCGAGATCGCCAAGACCGAGCGCACCGACGGCAAGGCCACCGAGGGTGAGGAAGAGGTCGAGGTCCCCTCGCTCGGCGGCATGCTGGAGGCGGTGCAGACCGCGATCGACGACGGCGCCGACGCGACCACCACCCACGACCCGGCCGACGGCCACCCCACGTCGGTGGTCATCAACCGGGCCGAGGAGGAGAACGGCGGGGCGACCTGCTTCAAGATCAGCGAGTACGCCCCGCAGTAGTCCCGCGCCGGCGGGCACCGGCCGCCCGCGCCCGCGTCCGTTTGCGCCGGCCCGCGCCCGCTCGTGGCGGGCGCGGCCCGGCGGCTGCCTTACTCCGGGAGTCGGGGGCCGGCCTCGCGCTGCGCGGCCAGCCACTTCTCCACCTCGTCGGAACTGCGCGGTAGCCCAGCCGAGAGGTTCTTGCAGCCGTCCTCGGTGACCAGCACGTCGTCTTCGATGCGGACGCCGATGCCGCGCAGTTCCTCGGGGACCAGGTCGTCCTCCGGCTGGAAGTACAGGCCCGGCTCCACCGTCAGCACATAGCCCTCGCCCAGCGGCCCGTCGGTGTACTTCTCCTTGCGGGCCGCCGCGCAGTCGTGCACGTCGATGCCGAGCATGTGGCCGAAGCCGTGCAGCGTCCAGCGCCGGTACACCGTCGACGTCTTCTCCATCGCCTCGTCCACGCTCACCGGCAGCAGACCCAGGTCGTGCAGGCCCTCGGCGAGCACCCGCATGCAGACCTGGTGCACGTCGCGGTGCACCACACCGGGCCGGATGTAGTCCATGCCGGCCTGCTGCGACGCGTGCACGATGTCGTACACCTGCCTCTGCAGCGGGGTGAACGTGCCGGAGACGGGCACCGTGCGGGTCACGTCGGCGGTGTAGAAGTTGTGTCCCTCGACGCCCATGTCCATCAGGAGCAGCTCGCCCGGCTGGGTCACGCCGGTGTTCCGCACCCAGTGCAGGATCGTCGCGTGCGCGCCGCTGCCGACGATCGAGCTGTAGCCGACGTCGTTGCCGTCGTGCCGGGCGCGCAGGTTGAACACGCCCTCCAGCAGGCGCTCCTTGACCGAGCGGTCGGCCGGCAGGACGCGGGCGACATCCTCGAAACCGCGCACGGTGGCGTCGATCGCGTCCTGCAGCTGCCCGATCTCCCACTCGTCCTTGACCAGCTTGAGCTCGGAGATCACCCGGGCCAGCTCACGGTCGCGGCGGAGCACCGGATCCGGTTCGTACGGCAGGATCGCCCGGTCCACCGCCGGGGCCAGCCCGCGCAGCACCCGGGTGCGGGCCGGCGCACACTCGGCCAGGGCGCGGCCCAGAGCCGGGTACGGTGCCGTCTCGAGGCCCAGCTCGGTCGACTTCTCGGTCAGGGTGTGCGTCCGCCCGATCCACAGCTCGCCGTCGCGGCTGCGGAAGAACGCGTCGGTCTCCTTGGAGTTCCGCTCGCGGGTGTAGAGCACCGCGTCGTGCCCGGAGCCGGTGGGCTTGAGCACGAGCACGCTGTCCGGGTCGCGGTCGCCGGTCAGGTAGACCAGGTCGCTGCCGGGGCGGAAGTGGTACTCGGTGTCGTTGGCCCGCACCTTCTCCACGCCGCTCGGGATGATCAGCGTCTCGCCCGGGAACGCGTCGGAGAGCGCCGCCCGCCGCTTGGCGTAGTGCGGGCCCTCGGCCAGCGGCGTCACGGCCAGAGCGTCATCCCGCCAGCCGGTCCGCATGAAATTCAGGAAAGCCTCGGGGTAGTCCGGATCGTGGCTCTCGGTCTTGGACTGGCTCGGCTGTTGCTGCTCGGACATGCTGGGGGTCCTCCCGTCTCGGTCCACCTCTGACCGTACCGGCTTTCAGCCGGGCAGCGTCAGGCACGCCACCCGGTCTCCGGCGGTGCCGGCAAAACCTTCTTCGGTACGCGTACGCGAGCTGTGCACGACGACCGAGCGCGGCGGCTTGAGCTCGTCGAACGACCACGGCAGCACGGCCGTGGTGGTGGCCGCGCCGATCCGGTCGGCGGTGAAGTCCAGCCACACCTCGTTGCGCGGGTTCGCGTAGGACGGGTCGACCGAGGGCGGCGACGCGGACGCCTTGGGGTCCGGGTTGTGCTGGTAGTGCGGCCCGGCGCCGGCCGGCGCGGCGGGCACGCACGGCTTGGTGTGCAGATGCGCGCCGTAGGTGCGCCGCGGCAGCATCCCGGTCACCGCCAGCCGTACCTGCATCCCGCCCGCCACCCGGGTCACCATGACCTGAGCGGTCGACCCGGCCGGGACGATGCGTGGCTCGTACGTGATGGCGGTGTTGCCCTTGGGATCGAAGGTGCCCTTGGCCATGGCGTCCGGCGCGCTCATGTTCTCCGCCCCGAACATCGACGCGCCCTCGCTCGGTTCGCCTGCGGGCAGGCCGAACAGGGTCGGGCTCATGGCCGGGCGCGGGGTGGGTGACTCACCGGGGATCGCGACGGGCGCGGTCGGGTTCGCCGCGCATCCCGTCACCGCGGTGATCAGTGCTGGCAGGACGACAATCGACAGGCGACGCATCCGATAATCATGTCAAACCCGGGCGTAAAGGACACGCATCTGGCTTTCTCGCCGTCCGGACGCGAGGCTGATGGTCAGATGTCGCGCGGGTTTCGGGAGGTCATTGATGGGCTATGCGGTGGTGCTCGGTGAGTCGCTGGTCGACCTGTTGGAAACCGACCGGGACGGCGAACTCATCTACCGCCAGGCGATCGGTGGCGCGCCGCTGAACGTCTCGGTCGGCGTCACCCGGCTCGGCGGCGACGTCCAGTTCGCCGGCACGCTCGGCAGCGACATCCTCGGCGACCGGATAGCCCAGTTCCTGCGCACCACCGGCGTCGGCACCCGCCTGCTCAAGCGGGTTCAGGTGCCGACCACGCTCGCGGTGACGACGTTCGAGGGCGCCGAACCGACCTTCACGTTCTACGGCGAGCCGCCCTCGTACGCCCTGCTCGAAGCCGCCGACCTGGACACCGGCCTGCTCGCCGGCGCGGACGTCGTCTACGCCGGCTCGATCTGCCTGCTCCGCGAACCGTTCCGCCAGGCAGCCCGGGCCGCCTGGCGGGTCGAGGGCCCGCTGCGCGTCTTCGACCCCAACGTCCGGCCGACGCTGCTGCCCGACCAGGCCGCCGTGGACACGCAGCGGGAGCTGGCCGAGGAGTTCTTCGCCACCGCCGACCTGGTCAAGCTGAGCCTGGCCGACGCCGAGGTACTCTACGACGGCGCCGCGGCGCCCGCGGCCGCCGAGCGGATCCTCAAGATGGGCGCCAAGGCGGTCGTCGTCACCTGCGGCTCCCAGGGCGCGTACGCGGCGGTCGCCGGCGGCGGCACCATGCTGCCCGCCCCCGCGGTGAACGCGGTGGACGCCACCGGCGCGGGCGACTCGGTGATGGGCGCGCTGATCCGCCGCCTGCTCGCCGACGGGGTGCCCGCCGACCTGGGCGGCTGGGAACGCAACGTCCGCTTCGCGCTCGCCGTGGCCGGCCTGGTCTGCGAACGCCACGGCGGAGCGGTGGCCATGCCCACCCAGGAGGAGCTCACCGCCCGCTGGGGCGCCCTCCTCTAGCCGATTCAGGCCTGAGTCCTGTCTCGTGGATCACCCAGGGCCCCGCATCGCACTCGGGTGATCCACGATTCAGGACTCAGGCCGCCCTGATTCAGGACGTCAGCCAGCCCTGCTTGGCGAAGCGGTCGGCGATCCGGGCGTGGGTCGCGTCGTCCGGGTGCAGCTCGTCGGGCAGCGGCAGCTCGGCGTAGTCGTCCGGGCCGTACAGCTCGCGGCCGTCCAGATAGCTCAGGTGCGGATCGCCGGGGGAGCGCTGCGCCACGACCCGGGCCAGCTCCTCGCGGATCACGCCCAGCGTGAGCTTGCCGCGCGCGACCTCGGCCGGGTCGCCCGTCGCCCGGAAACGCATCCTGCCCTCGGCCAGCGCGGCCAGGTCGAAGTCGCCCGGCCCCGGCGTCTCCTCGTGGATCGGGCACCAGATCGGCGACACCACGAGCAGCGGCGTGCCCGGGTGGCCCTCCCGGATCGTGTCCAGGAAGCCGTGCACCGCCGGGCCGAACGCGCGGCGGCGCATCAGGTCGGCGTTCACGACGTTGATCCCGATCTTCACGCTGATCAGGTCGGCCGGGGTGTCCCGCATGACCCGGGCGGTGAACGGGTCGAGCAGCGCGCTGCCGCCCAGCCCCAGGTTGACCAGCTCGACACCGGTCGCCGCCGCGGCCCGGGCCGGCCAGATCGCCGTCGGGCTCGCCGCGTTCGAACCGTGGCTGATCGAGCTGCCGTGGTGCAGCCACACCCGGCGGCCGCGGTCCGGCATCGGCTCGACCGGAGCATCCGCCCGCAGGTCCACGAGCGCGGTCGTCTCCTGGTACGGCAGCCAGATCTCGACATCCTTCTCGCCCGGGGGCAGGTCGGCGAAACGCGCGGTGTGGGCCGGGCCGGGCGTGGCCGTGGTGCTGCCGGTGGCCATGTCGATGGTCACCCGGTTGCCGCCGGTCGCGGTCGACCGCGCCACCAGGGTGCCGTCCACGACCAGGTCGAAGATGCCGTCCGGGCGGGCCGGGACGCCGGCGAGGACGATCACCGTCCGCACGGTGGCGAGCTCGATCGTCGTCGCGCGGGTGCGGAACGCCAGGCGTACCCCGGAAGGTTGGCTCTCCACCATCGCGAGCTGCGGGTCGGGGCATTGGGCGCGGGCCCAGGCCGGCAGCCGGTGCGGCACCAGACCCTCGGGCGTGCGCTCCAGCTCGGCGGCGCCCTTCACCAGGTTTTCCATGGTCAGCCTTCCTTCGTCGGGGCCGGTCGAGGCCAGTTGCCCTCGTCAGGCGGCAGTCGGGGGCCAGTTGCGAAGCGTGACGTCGATGGCGTCGAGGACGCGTGGCCAGCTCTCGTCGGAGCCGGGACTGCTGTGGTCGAAAGCGCCGCCCAGCTCCAGCCGCACGTAGCCGTGGAAGACGCTGCCGAGCAGCCGGACCGCGTGCACCTGCTCGGACTCGGGCAGGTCGTAGCCGCGCAGGATGGCCAGCGTCATCGCCGCGTGCCGCGGGCCGGCGCTCGCCATCGCCGTCTCGTGGTCGAGCGGCTGCTGAGCGGCCACGTAGCGGCCGGGGTGCTCGTGGGCGTAGTCGCGGTAGACGTTCGCCGCGGCGGCCAGCGCGTCCTTGCCGGAGCGACCGGCCAGGGCAGCGGCCACCCGGTCGGCCATCTCGGCCAGGGCGAGCAGGGTGATCCGGGTCCGCAGGTCGTCCGAGCCGCTCAGATGCGAATAGAGGCTGGCCACCTTGACGTCGAAGCGCCGCGCCACCGCGGACACGGTGACGTGCTCGAAGCCCACCTCGTCGGCCAGCTCCGCGCCGGCCGTGACGAGCTTGTCCGTGGTGAGACCCGCACGTGCCATAAGGCATTCATACTTTGCCTAACACCTTTAGGCAAATGCTTATGACCCGGTGGCTCGTTCGATGAAGCGCTGGCGGTCGAGCATGACCCGCTCGACGCGGACCTCGGCGACGATCTGGTCGCCGTCCCGGACGGTCACGTCGAAGGTCAGCTTGCGGCCGTCCACCTTCGCCAGGGTGGCGGTCGCGGTGACCGTGCGACCGAGCGGCGTAGGGGCGCGGTGCTCGACCTCGGCGCGGGTGCCGACCGTGGTGACACCGCCGGGGATCTGCCGGGCGGTGGCCGCGACCGTCGCCGCCTCGGCCAGCGCCAGCACCCGCGGCGTGCCGAGCACCGGCACATCGCCGGAGCCGAGAGCCTGCGCGGTGTCGGCGTCGGTGACCGTCAGCTCCAGCTTGGCGCTGAGGCCCGGGGCGAACTCCGGAAATTCCATGCCGGTGATTCTAGGGACGCGCCTCTCCGGGTCGCTTCCACACGTCGTCGTCATCCGGCGGTACCTCACCCGGCGGTGCCTCACCCGGCGAAGGAACGGCACGGTCCGCAACCGGCACGTCCACGGGTGCGGTCGGCGAGTTCGCGGGTGCGGCGGCCGAGTCCATGGGTGCGGCGGCCGCGTCCGGGGCGATCTCGCCGGTCACCAGCGGCGCCGGGCCGCGGGCCTGACGGGCGCGGGTGGCCAGCTCGTGCGCGAGGGTCCAGGCTTCGCCGAGGTCGCGGTCGTGCGCCACCCCGGCCCGGCCCCCGGCCGTGTCGGCGTAGACCGTGGCCAGCCCGAGCCGGCGCTGCACCGGCCCCTGGATCACGCGGACGCTCTGCAGGCGGGCGTACGGAACGAGCGACATCTGCCGGGTGAGCCGCCCCCAGCGCGTGACGAACACCTCCGGCGTGAGCCCGGCGCCGTAGCGGCGCAACGCGAACGGGTGCAGCACGCGTGCCCGGTCCGGTGGAGGCGTGGTGGGCAGCGCGAGGAGGTCGACGCCGGGCAGGACGTCCCCGATCAGGGCGCGGGCGGTGTCGTTGTCGCCGACCGGAAGCAGCCGGTCGGAGCGCTTGTCGTTGCCGTTGCCCTGCGGCCCGGCGTACCCGGCGATGTCCAGTCGCAGATGCAGCCAGTGCTTGCGGCGCCAGAGCAGCGGCCAGGTCACGCCCACCGACTGCACCCGGTTCAGCGGCACCACCTGGCTGCGGGTCTCCAGCAGGCCGTAGCGCACCACCAGGCGGCCGCCGGCGTCCCGGGCCAGCCGGAAGTCCCAGTCCTGGAGGACCCGGCGCACCGGCTGGAGCAGCACACCGGCCATCGCGGTGAACGTGGACGCGATGCCGATGAACGTCCAGGCGCCCTCCACCACGAACTGCATGACAACGAACGCCACACCGAACGGCAGCAGGAACGCCTGCGGGGTGAGCAGCTGGCTGATCACGACGTCGCGGTTGCGCACGCGGAGCAGGGGGCGTTCAAGGGCGGGTGCGCCGGTCACTCCGGGCGTCGTCACGGCCTCGCCGGCCGGGGTACGCCCGGCGAGCGCCAGCAGCCGCTCACGGAGGGCGGCGGCGTCCCGTACCGTCAAATAGGCCAGTGGCGCCTCGGTCTTGCCGCCGCCGACCACCTCGAGCCGCAGCTCGGCCAGGCCGGTCAGCTGCGCCAGCAGCGGCCGGCGCAACTCCACCGCCTGGAGCCGCTCCAGCGGGATGGCCCGGTTGCGCCGCCAGAGCAACCCGTCCTGGATCCGCAGTTCCTTGCCGACCACGTGGTAGCCGGTGTTCAGCCAGTTGATCAGCGAGAAGATCACCACGGCGACGGCGAGGCCGAGGACGACGAGCGCGAACTTCTCGAAGCCGATCTGGGCGAGGGTCTGCCAGGAGAGGCCGACCACGATCACGACGAGCGACTTGGCGCCGTGCAGCAGCGGGCTCAGCGGATGCAACCGGCGGCGCGGCTCCTCCTCGGCCAACGCGGGCTGGGGGTGCGGCGCGTCCTGCGTCGGCGCGGGCCGGGATCGCGGGTCGGGCTGCGCGTCGGTGGTCACAGGCCCTCGGCCCGGTCCTCGCCGAGCGCGGTCAGCCGGTCGCGCAGCCGGGACGCCTCCACCGGCGCCAGGCCCGGGATTCTGGCGTCGCTGGCCGCGGCGGCCGTGTGCAACTGGACGGTGGCCAGGCCGAACGCCCGCTCCAACGGGCCGGCGGTCACGTCCACGTACTGCATGCGGGCGTACGGGACGATGGACAACCGGCGGATCAGCAGGCCGTGCCTGACCAGCAGGTCATGGTCGCGCTCGGCGTACCCCCAAGCCTTGACGGCGCGGATCGTGATGATCGCCCGCCAGCCCGCGAGCAGCACGCTGGCGGCCATCAGCACCGGGAAGAGCCAGAAGTCGCTGGCCATCCAGCCGACCACCAGCCCGGCCATCACGATGATCAGGAGGATGCCGCGGCTGATCAGCTCCACAGTGATCAGCTTGGGTGAGACGGACCGCCACTCGACCGCCTCGGGCCACGGCTCGAGGGGATCGACGACCTCCGTGCGCGTGGGCTCAGTCACGCCCTAAAGCCTAGGAGATAGCGGCGAGAACGGCTGCACCTCGCGCAGGAAGCCGCGGGCGTCCAAAAAGTCGCCGAGCGATTGACGGTGATCATCGCAGGCCAGCCACGTTTTGCGCCGGTCGCCGACATGGATCTTGGGGTTCTGCCACAGCAGCCGCCAGGCCGCCGACGCACGGCAACCCTTGGCGCTGCACTGGACATCGGCCTCAACCACCCACCAACCATAGGCCGGGCTCGCAGCCCGCCCCACCCAGCACTCTGAGGCTTGGCCCGAGCAGGGATGGGGGCAGCCCCGGCAGGGGTAGGGGTCTGTGGGCAGCCCCGGCAGGGGTCGGGGTCTGTGGACAGCCCCGGCAGGGGCCGGGGTCTGTGGACAGCCCCGGCAGGAGTTCGGGGTCTGGGGCTAGGCCCCAGCAGGGGTCTGGGGGCTTGGCCCCCAAAGTAAACATGCGAAAGGCCCTGGTCTGCGCTTTATGCAGACACAGGGCCGGAGGCTTGAGCGCCGGGCGACCACGGGGGAAGTCGCCCGGCGACACCATGAATCTTACACGGGTGATCCGCTGGCTCGTCCAGCCCCGGCGGCCTGGGAGTTCCGGCGTATCGCGCAGAAAGATCGACTCCTTTGGTCTATGGCGAGTCCGCCGCCCGGCGCGTAAACACCGCCTGCCCGTACGCTCTCAGGATGCTCATGTAAGTCTTGGGGGCCGGCACGTGAGCCGGCACGCCAACAGACCCGCTTCGGAGGACCGGTGGCCCAGCCGACCACGCCCGAGATCCAGACCAGCTCGACGCCGGTGACCCCGGCCGAGGACGCCACCCAGCTCGAGCGTGCGATGTTCGAGGTGAAGCGGGTCATCGTGGGCCAGGACCGGATGGTCGAGCGGATGTTCGTCGCGCTTCTGGCCCGCGGCCACTGCCTGATCGAGGGCGTCCCCGGCGTCGCCAAGACCCTGGCCGTGGAGACGCTGGCCACCGTCGTCGGCGGCACGTTCTCCCGGGTTCAGTTCACGCCCGACCTGGTGCCCGCCGACATCGTCGGCACCCGCATCTACCGGCAGTCGAGTGAGAAGTTCGACGTCGAGCTCGGCCCGGTGTTCGTCAACTTCCTGCTCGCCGACGAGATCAACCGGGCGCCGGCCAAGGTGCAGTCGGCGCTGCTCGAGGTGATGGCCGAGCACCAGGTGTCGATCGGCGGCGAGAGCCACTCCGTGCCCGACCCGTTCCTGGTGATGGCCACGCAGAACCCGATCGAGCAGGAGGGTGTCTACCCGCTGCCCGAGGCGCAGCGCGACCGGTTCCTGATGAAGATCCTGGTCGGCTACCCGACCGATGCCGAGGAGCGGGAGATCGTCTACCGGATGGGCGTCAGCCCGCCCGAGCCGAAACCGGTCTTCACCCCGGCCGACCTGATCGCCCTGCAGCGCCGCGCCGACCAGGTGTTCGTCCACAACGCGCTGGTCGACTACACGGTCCGGCTGGTGCTGGCCACCCGCGCCCCGGCGCAGCACGGCATGCCCGACGTGGCACAGCTCGTGCAGTACGGCGCCAGCCCGCGTGCCTCGCTCGGCATCGTCCGGGCCACCCGGGCGCTGGCCCTGCTCCGCGGCCGCGACTACGCGCTGCCGCAAGACCTCCAGGACGTCGTGCCGGACATCCTGCGCCACCGGCTGGTGCTCAGCTACGACGCGCTCGCCGACGACGTCCCGGCCGACCACATCGTCGGCCGGATCATGCAGAGCGTCCCGATGCCGTCCGTCGCGTCCCGTCAGGGCGCCACGCCGAACGGCCACCAGCCCGACTCCGGAGCGCCGGCCTCCGCGGTGCCTGCCGCGCCGGCCGAACACCAGCAGCCGCACCAGCATCAGCCCGGGAACGTCTGGCCAGGCCAGCAATGACCCAAGCCGGCGCTGGACTGCCAACCTCCGGGCTCCCGGCGGCCACCGACGGTGGGACCGCCCGGGCCGAGGCCGTCCTGTCCCGGTTGCAACTCCTGGTCACGCGCAAGCTCGACGGTCTGCTCCAGGGCGACTATGCGGGCCTGCTGCCCGGCCCCGGCAGCGAGGCGGGCGAGTCCCGGGAGTACCGCGCCGGCGACGACGTCCGGCGGATGGACTGGCCGGTCACCGCGCGGACCACGACGCCGCACGTCCGGCGTACCGTGGCCGACCGCGAGCTGGAGACCTGGATGGCCATCGACCTGTCCGCCAGCCTGGCCTTCGGCACCGCGCAGTGGCTCAAGAGCGACCTGGTGATCGCTGCGGCGGCCGCGATGGCCCACCTGACGGTGCGCGGCGGCAACCGGATCGGCGCGGTGGTGGGTACGGGCACCGGCACGCCGGCCCGGGAGCCGGCCTGGAAGTCGCCGCGTGGTTTCGGCCGCTGGCGGCGTACCCCCGCACCCACTCCTCAGGCCGAGCACTCGCCTCGCGTCGAGCACTCGGTCGACGGCATCGTGCGGATGCCGGCCCGGCCGGGGCGCAAGGAAGCACAGGGACTGTTGCGGGCTGTCGCCCGTACTCAGATCAGGCCCGGACGCACCGACCTGGGTGAGCTGATCGACAAGCTCAACCGACCACCGCGCCGGCGGGGTGTCGCCGTGGTCATCTCCGACTTCCTCGCGCCGGTCGACTCGTGGTCGCGCCCGATCCGCAAGCTCGGCGTGCGGCACGACGTCCTGGCCATCGAGGTCGTCGACCCGCGCGAGCTGGAACTTCCCGACGTCGGCGTGCTCACCCTGGCCGACCCCGAGACCGGCGAGTTGCACGAGGTGCAGACCGCCGACCCGTCACTGCGCCAGCGCTACGCGGAGGCGGCCGGTGAACAGCGGGGCGCGATCGCCCGGGCGTTGCGCGCGGCCGGCGCGGCGCACCTGCGGCTGCGCACCGACACCGACTGGCTCCTGGACACGGTCCGATTCGTCGCCGCCCAGCGACACGCACGCACCCGGGGGACCACACGATGATCCGTTTCCTGCAACCGATCTGGCTGCTCGCCCTGCTGCCGGTGATCGCGGTCGCCGCGGTCTACGTCTGGCGGCAGTTCCGCAAGCGGTCGTACGCGATGCGCTTCACCAACGTCGACCTGTTGAAGACGCTGGCCCCGCGCGGGCTGGGCTGGCGCCGGCACGCGGCGGCCGGCGCGTTCCTGCTCAGCCTCGTCGCCCTGGGCACCGCGATGGCCCGGCCGTCGGTGGACAAGGAACAGCCGCTGGAACGCGCCACCGTCATGCTCGCCATCGACGTGTCGCTGTCGATGGAGGCCGACGACGTGGCCCCCAACCGCCTCGAGGCGGCCCAGGAGGCGGCCAAGGCGTTCGTGCAGGAGCTGCCGCCCACGTACAACCTCGGGCTGGTCTCCTTCGCCAAGGCGGCGAACGTGCTCGTGCCACCGACCAAGGACCGCTCCGCGGTGATCGCCGGGGTCGAGGGGCTGACCCTGGCCGAGGCGACCGCGACCGGCGAGGCGGTGTTCACGTCGCTGGACGCGATCCGCACCGTTCCGGCCGACGGTGCGAACGGCGCGCCGCCCGCCCGGATCGTGCTGCTCTCCGACGGATACCGGACGTCCGGACGCTCGGTGGAGGACGCCGGCGCGGCCGCCCTGGCGGCGAACGTGCCCGTCTCGACCATCGCCTTCGGCACCGACACCGGCGTGGTGGACATCCGCGGGCAGCTCCAGCGCGTGCCGGTCGACCGGCTGTCGCTGCAGCAGCTCGCGGAGTCCACCAAGGGCTACTTCTACGAGGCGGCCTCGGTGAGCGAACTCAAGAAGGTCTACGAGGACATGGGCTCCTCGATCGGACATCGGGTGGAGGCCCGCGAGGTAACCCAGTACTACGCGGGCGCCGCGCTGCTCTTCGGCCTGGTGGCGGCCGCCATGAGTCTGCTGTGGACTTCCCGCTTGCCTTAGTTGTTCCCGTGCACGAGCACGAAGACGATGACCACCCAGGCGGCTGCCATGGTGAAGGTGAGGGGCGCGACGAATCGGCTCATCGGACGTACCTTCCGTAGGGTTTCTGCTCTCGGAAAGCGCGCACGTCACGTCGCGGCCGGCACCCCGCTCACCGTGGTCGCGGCGCACACGACCGGCACCGGGCCACGGGCATGGCGGCACGGTGGGTGAGAGGGCGAGGAACTACGTCAGCGGCTCAGACACGCTGACGAGCGGCCCGGCCACGACTGGGAGGATCGCTATCTCGCACAGCGATCACCTCCGTAGGTCGTAGCTCTTTCAGGGCCGTTGGGCAGCTTACCGCGACATCGCGAATCAAGCCGCCCGGGTACGTCGTGTCGCCGGCCACGCCACCCGGATGAGTGCGACGAGGACGAGCGCGAGGAATGGTAGCCACGCGATCCGGGCGATGATCCACTGGGGTCCGGCCGGAGCGCTGAGCAGGCCCTCGACCGGACCGCCGATGATCAGGTGGGCCACGCCGACGGTCGCGACGAGGACTGATTGGTGTCCGAGATAGATCGGCAGGGCCGCCCGGTTGAGGGATCGGACGACGCCGTTCGGACTACCCCGGTCGGGTCGGTCGTCTCGGTCGGGTCGGTCGTCCCGGCCGGGTCGGTCGTCCCGGCCGGGTCGGTCGCCTCGGCCGCGGCGGTCGGCGAGGCGGGCCACGAGCAGGTAGATCCCGATCTGGGCGAGGCCGAGCGCGATCGCGAAGAGCGACGGCGGGGAGAGGTTGGAGCGGCCGTCGCCCGGGACGCCGACCGCGGCGGCCGGATAGTCGAGGACCAGCACCAGGAAGACCATTGCGGCGATGCCGCCGATGATCATCGGGGCGGCGGGCAGCGAGGCGCGGCCCCGGCGGGCCACGGCGATGCCGAGAATCCACGGCACCGACCAGGCGGCCGGCACCGCGACCCAGGCAGGCAGGAGACCGTCGTCGGTGAGCACGACCAGGCCGACGGCCGGCGCGGCCAGGACGAACGGCCCGACCCGGTCCACGGCGCGTGCCAGGGGACCGGTCGCCGCGCGCAGCACGAGATAGGGCAGCAGGAACCACAGCGGGCTGATCACCAGCATCGCGATCGTGCGCCGGGTTCCGAACGGCACTCCCGCGGCGGTGGCCACCACCAGCACGACGGCCCACCCGGCCAGCAGCACCGCCACCGGGACGGCCAGCTTCGCGACGACACCGCGCCGCCGCGCCGCCGCCTGACCGCGCGCCGCATCCGTCGCGGCGAGAGTCTCGGTCGGCGTATTCGTCTCTGCCGGCGCGTCCGTCTCTGCCGGCGCCGCGGGGCGCCTCGTGGGGCGCCGTCCGGGTAGGTGATGCGTATATGTGCTCAGAGCAAAGCGTCGACCGGCGCCTGTCGCGGCGGGCCGGGGGCGGCCGGCGCCGAAGCCGCCCGCGAAGAACAGCAGGGCGAGGGTCTGCAGCACCCAGGAGATCGGGGTGAAGGCCGGCATCGTCGAGAGCGGGCTGGCCTGCCGCCAGCCGCCGTCGCCGCCGATCACCAGGCCCGTCACCAGCCAGTGCCCGCCGACCACGCCGGCGACCGCGATCGCCCGGACCACGTCGATGCTGTGGTCGCGGCCGGTCGTGAGGGTGGCGGTCATGCGGCACCCCCGCCGAGGACGACGGTGGCCACGGCGTCGAGGGTGTCGCTGCCGGGGGTCAGGTAGTAGTCGTGGCCCTCGACGCCGCCGGTGGGGAGCGGGTCGGCGCCGAACGACGGGTCCGACGGGCGGCGGCCGTGGCCCAGGTCGAAGAGGCGTATCTGGGGGATGCGGCGCATCCAGTCCTTCGGGGCGAGGGCCGACCAGACCCGCGCACCGCCGAGGTCGCTCGCGTGGGCCGCGCCCATGCCGGGGGCGCCGAGGGCGATGACATCGTGCACCCGCGGCAGCCGGGGCGCCGCCAGACCGACCACAATGGCACCGTAGCTGTGGCCCACCAGCGTGACCGCCGCCGCGGGACGCTGCCGCTGCACGCCGTCGACGAAGCGGGTCAGGGCGTCCGCGCCGGCCCGGGCCCGCTGCTCGCGGACCGCGGCGATCCCGATGCCCTCCGGGGTGTCGTATCCCAGCCAGGCCACCACGGCCACCTTGGCCTTGCGGTCGGTGCCGCGCAGCTTCCAGTAGACGGCGCGGGCCTGCACGGCGGGCGCCCTGCGGGCCACGCCGCCGAGGCCGCGGTCGAAGTTCTTCAGCGTGGTGTCCACGCCGGGCACCAGGATCGCGATCCGGTCCGCGGTGGCGAGGTCGCCGACCACCTCGACCGCGGTGCCGTCGCCGGCCGGGTCGAAGGACAGGAAATGACGGCCGGTCCACGTGGCGTAGGTTCCGCCGGCCCGCTGGATGGCCGCCGCCGTGTCCCGGTACGCCACCGCGAACGACGGCAGGGCCGGGGCCGGCGAGGCGACCGGGCCCGGAAGGGCGACGGGGACCGGCGCGGAGAGCAGGAGCAGGGCTGCGGTGCTGACCAGGGACTTCGACATGGGTCGCAATGTGCGGCCACGGCATATCGAAGATCGTCAGACCAGAGTGCTCACCTCGGCGTCGTACCGGGGTGCTACTCGCCGACGGCCACCAGACCACACTCGTACGCGAACACGACCGCCTGTGCCCGGTCGCGGAGGCCGAGCTTGGCCAGAATCCGTCCGATGTGGGTCTTCACGGTCTGCTCGGCGACCACCAGCTCCTCGGTGATCTCCTGGTTGGACCGGCCGCGGGCGATCAGCCGCAGCACCTCGGTCTCCCGGGGCGTCAGGGCGTTCAGTGACGTCGGCCGGGGCCGGTCGGTGTGCGGCCGGGCGGCGAACTCGGCGATCAGCCGGCGGGTCACGGTCGGGGCGAGCAGGCCCTCGCCGGCGGCCACCACGCGCACGGCGTTGACCAGGTCGGCGGCCGGCGCGTCCTTCAGCAGGAAGCCGCTGGCACCGGAGCGCAGCGCCTCGTACACATAGTCGTCGAGGTCGAAGGTGGTGAGGATGAGTACGCGCGGGCCGCTCTCGTCGCCGGCCGGGCGGCGGCCGAGCAGCCGCCGGGTGGCCTCCAGGCCGTCCATCCGGGGCATCCGCACGTCCATCAGCACCACGTCGGGGCCGAGCTCGCGGGCCTTGGCCACGCCCGCCTCGCCGTCCTCCGCGTCGCCCACCACCACGATGTCGTCCTGGGCGGACAACAGCGCGCCGAAGCCCTGCCGCACCATCGCCTGGTCGTCGACGATCAGCACCTTGATCACTTCGACGGTTCCTCTCCGTCCCTGTAGGGCAGCGACACCTCGACCCGGAACCCACCGGTGCCGTCCGGCCCGGTCCGCAGTGTCCCACCCAGCAGTTCGGCGCGTTCCCGCATGCCGCGCAGCCCGTGCCCGTCGCCGTCCTCGTCCGGCGGCGGGCTGTCCGGGGCGATCTCGTTGCGCACCACCAGGAGGAGCCGCTCGTCCTCGGCGCGAGCCTCGAGACGGACCGGCCGGCCGGGCGCGTGCCGGGCCGCGTTCGCCAGGGCCTCCTGGATGATCCGGTACGACGCCAGCCCGACCGCCTCGGGCACCGAGGTCAGCACGGTCGCCTCCACGCTGAGCTCCACCCCGGACTGCCGCGCCTTGTCCACCAGCAGGGACAGCTCGTCGAGCCCGGGCTGCGGGGCCTTGAGCGCCTCCTGCCCCTCGGCACGCAGCACGCCCAGCAGCCGGCGCATGTCGGACAGCGCCGACCGCGCCGAGTCGGCGATCGTCGCCAGCTCGGCCCGCGCCGGCTCGCTGAGGTCGGTCACCCGGAACGGAGCGGTCTCGGCCTGCACCGCGATCATCGACATGTGGTGTGCCACGACGTCGTGCATCTCACGGGCGATCCGCGTGCGTTCCTCGAGGACGGCCCGGCGAGCGCGTTCCAGCTCGGTCAACTCGGTCTGTTCGGCCAGCTCGGCCAGCTGCACCTTGCTCCGCTGCCGCCGGGCGACCAGGTCGCCGAGGAACGCCACGGCGGCGAAGAGCACCGCTATGCCGTAGGCGTTACCGCTGTCGGCGAACAGGAACGGCACCACGATGTTGAACGCCGTCGCCCACAGGGTGATCGAGGTTTCCTGGGTGAAGGCCATCAGCAGCATGCCGGCCAGGAAGGCGATGATGTGCATCGGCGCCCACGGCCACGCGTCGGTCGGCTTGGCGCCGATCGCCCCCACGATCAGCATCGGGTACGCGAAGCGCCAGGCGATCACCGGGTTGCGGACGGCGACGACGAGCGGCCCGATCGTGAGCACCGAGATCAGCAGGGCCGACCAGCCGGTCATCTCGCGGCTGTCCTGGAGGAAGGCGGCGTTGGCCACGGTCAGGCCCACGAGTCCGAGCAGGGCGATCGGCGCGGCGTACCGCAGGAAGACGAACTTGGGCAGTGTCAGCCTGGTGGTCGGGCCGAGCCAGAGGCGACGCAGGCCACCCCACGGGCCCGTGACTTCGTGGGTGGCGGCCCGGCCGCTAGTCTCCATTCTCAGCAGGTTACGGCGGCGGAGCGAGGGTTTCGTCGGTCCGTGGTCTGCTCATTGTTCTCATACCTGGGTATGACATGAGGGAGGCTCCCGTTGGCCCGCACCGTGTTGGTGACCGGCGGCAACCGCGGCATCGGCCTGGCCATCGCGCAGGCTTTCGTCAAGCAGGGTGACCGGGTGGCGATCACCCACCGGGGCAGCGGCGCGCCGGAGGGCATGTTCGGCGTGCAATGCGACATCACCGACGCCGAGCAGGTGGACGCGGCGTTCACCGCCGTCGAGGCCGAGCTCGGCCCGGTCGAGGTGCTGGTGGCCAACGCCGGCATCACCGACGACACGTTGCTGCTGCGGATGTCCGAGGACCAGTTCAGCCGGGTGGTGGACACCAACCTGGGCGGCGCCTTCCGGGTCGCGAAGCGCGCCTCGTCCAAGATGCTGCGCGCCAAGTGGGGCCGGATGATCTTCATCTCGTCGGTGGTCGGCCTGTACGGCGGCGCGGGCCAGGTCAACTACGCGGCGAGCAAGGCCGGCCTGGTCGGGGTGGCCCGTTCGATCACCCGGGAGCTGGGCACCCGCAACATCACCGCGAACGTGGTGGCCCCCGGCTTCATCGACACCGACATGACCGACGGGCTGCCGGAGGCCCGCAAGAAGGAGATCCTCGCGGCGATCCCGGCCGGCCGGCTGGCCCAGCCCGACGAGGTGGCTTCCGTGGTGGCCTGGCTGGCGAGCGATGCCGCCGGCTACATCTCCGGGGCTGTCATCCCGGTCGACGGCGGCCTCGGCATGGGCCACTGACCGGCGAGGCTTGGGCCACCGACCCGGCGAGCGCATCGACTAAATATCTGACTTGTGAGGATTCTTCCCGAAAGAAGGATCTTTCTTCTCCATCCTGCTGATGGCGGTGGGTGTCGCCGTCCGGCTGGTCGCCCGCAACCGGCCCCGTCCACAGCCACAGGGCACCATGTAGCGGAGAGTGCGAGAATGGCGTCGTGCCCTACGACGCCTTTCTCCTCCTGTCCTTCGGGGGCCCCGAGCATCCTGACGACGTGATGCCGTTCCTGCGCAACGTGACGCGCGGGCGTGGCATCCCCGAGGAGCGGCTGGTCGAGGTCGCCGAGCACTACATGCACTTCGGCGGGGTCAGCCCGATCAACGAGCAGTGCCGTGAGCTGCTGGCGGCGGTGCGGGCCGACTTCGCTTCCCATGGGGTGGGGCTCCCGGCGTACTGGGGGAACCGCAACTGGCAGCCGATGCTGGCGGACACCGTCGCGCAGATGCGTGACGACGGCGTCGAGTCGGCGCTCGGCTTCGCCACCAGCGCGTACGGCGGCTATTCGTCCTGCAGGCAGTACTGGGAGGACATCGACGCCGCCCGCAAGCACGTCGGGCCCGGTGCGCCACGGATCGCCAAGCTGCGGCAGTTCTGGGACCACCCCGGCTTCGTGGGACCGCACGTGGCGGCCGTACGCGAATCTCTGGCGAAGCTGGACCCGGCCCGCCGCGCCACCACCCGCCTGGTCTTCACCGCGCACTCCATCCCGGTGACCATGGCCGAGACGGCCGGCCCCACCGGCGGGCGCTACACCGCCCAGCTGAACGAGACCGCGGCCCTGGTGCACGCCGCCGCCGCGCCCGACCTGAGCTGGGACCTCGTCTGGCAGAGCCGCTCCGGCCCGCCGCAGGTGCCCTGGCTCGAACCGGACATCAACGACCACCTGCGCGCCCTCGCGGAGAAGGACGTGACGGACGTCATCGTCAGCCCGATCGGCTTCGTCTCCGACCACCTCGAGGTGGTCTGGGACCTCGACAACGAGGCCCTGGAAACGGCGCGTGAGCTGGGCATGGGCTACCTCCGCGCGGGTACGCCGGGCACCCACCCCGATTTCGTGGCGATGATCCGGGACCTGGTCCTGGAACGCACCGGCACGGCGTCGCAACAGCGGCTCGGTAGCCTCCCGGTCTGGGACGTCTGTCCCCAGGACTGCTGCCCCGCACCGCAGAGACGAGGACCCCGATGACCGAGCGCAAGCGCATCGAGAGCTGGCTCACCGACATGGACGGCGTGCTCGTCCACGAGGGCGTGCCGGTGCCCGGGGCGCCCGAGTTCGTCAACAAGATGAAATCGTCCGGCAAGCCGTTCCTCATCCTGACGAACAACTCCATCTACACGCCGCGCGACCTGCAGGCCAGGCTCAACCGGGTCGGCTTCGACGTCCCCGAGCAGTCGATCTGGACGTCCGCGCTGGCCACCGCCCAGTTCCTGGCCGACCAGCGCCCCGGCGGCACCGCGTACGTGATCGGCGAGGCCGGCCTGACCACCGCGATGCACGCGGCCGGCTACGTGCTGACCGAGTTCGACCCCGACTACGTGGTGCTCGGCGAGACCCGCACCTACAGCTTCGAGGCCATCACCAAGGCCATCCGCCTGATCGACAGCGGCGCCAAGTTCATCTGCACCAACCCCGACGCCACCGGCCCGTCCAACGAGGGCGCCCTCCCCGCGGCCGGCTCGGTCGCCGCCATGGTCTCCAAGGCCACCGGCGTCGACCCGTACTTCATCGGCAAGCCCAACCCGGTGATGATGCGCTCGGCGCTGAACACGATCGAGGCCCATTCGGAGAGCACCGCGATGATCGGCGACCGGATGGACACCGACGTCCTGTGCGGCCTGGAGGCCGGCCTGGAGACGATCCTGGTCCTCACCGGCATCAGCGACCGCGCGGAGAGCGAGCGCTACCCCTACCGCCCCTCGCGAGTGGTCGACAGCGTCGCCGACCTGATCGACGAGATCTAGATCAATTCAAGACCGATGTCGTAGGTGGGTGGGTGGTTCCGACCGCTGCTCCCGCCGAGGGTCGCTGCGCTCCACGTGCGTGAGCGGTTGGGCTTCTTCGAAAAGCCTTCGCGGTGGTTCGGCATGATCGCTAACGTACGGCCATGACCTCGCTCGTGCGGCAGCGCCTGGCCCATTCCGAGGTCGGCCCGGCCGTGCGTGCGCTGTGCGAGTGGACGCCGGCCGAGTCTCCGGGCGGCGGGCTCCACCCCGGCGACGTGGGGTGGGAACTGCGCAACGGCGACGCCGAGATTGTGCTGTGGACCGATGCTGCCGGGCGGGCGGCCGTCGGTTTCCTCGACGGCGGCGTGCTGCGCATCACCACCGCGCCCGGCGCCGACCTCGACGCCCTGGCCGCCGACGCCGAAGAGCTCCTCGATGCCGGCGGCGGCGTGACCGGACCTGGCCGTGGAGACGCTGGTCCGCACCCCGAAAGGCGAGCCCGCGGCCGCCGCGACCGGATGGTTCGCCGGCGCGGGCCGATGTGGCCTGCTCGAACCGGTGGGCGCCCATCCGGACCACCGAGGCCACGGTTACGGCCGCGACGCTGTACTGGGCGCCTGCGCGGCACTGGCCGAGAGGGGCGCGAGCGCGGTCGCCGTCGTTCCACCCGCCTCCAACACCGCCGCCGTGGCGCTGTACCGGTCGGCCGGCTTCACCGTCGTGCGCGAGAACCGCGATTGGATCCGCCCCGAGGGCCGCTAGGCCGGGTCGTGGATCAGCCAGGTGCGCGGCGAGGCCGGCCTCAGGCCGACGCGGCGCGGAGGGCTTCGTAGGTCTCCTCGTCGAAGGCGACCAACCGCACCCGAAGCACCTTTGTGGACGTCGCCAGGATCGAGCGCACCGCGATCCGGGCCGCCTCGTCCGAGGGGAATCCGTAGACCCCGGTGGCGATGGCCGGGAAGGCGACCGACGACGCGCCGAGGGAGTCGGCGACCTCCAGGCTGCGCCGGTAGCAGGAGGCGAGCACCTCGGCCTCGCCGTATCCGCCGCCCTCCCACACCGGTCCGACCGTGTGGATGATGTGGCGGACCGCCGGTTCGAGGTCGAAGGCCGGGGTCGCCTTGGCGTCGCCCGGCTCGCACGGGGCGATGGCCGCACCGGCGTGGGCCAGGCGGTCACCGGCGGCCCGGTGGATGGCGCCGTCGACGCCGCCGCCACCGAGCAGGGATTCGTTGGCGGCGGTCACGATGGCGTCGACCTGTTCCCGCGTGATGTCACCGAGTACGACGTCGACCGTGGTCATCGGTCGATCGTCGCACACGCCTACGGGGCCACCGTGAGGGTCAGGGTGCGCTCGGTGATGCGCGGGACGAAGTCGGTGAACCGTATGCCGATCTCGTAGGTGCCCGCTGCGGTGGGCGTGCCGGTGATGACGCCGGCGGTGCTGAGGGTGAGGCCGGGAGGCAGCGAGGTGGCTGTCCAGGTGCCGATCAGCGGGGTCTTGCGGGTGAGTTGCTGCTGGTAGGCGACCCCGGCCGCGGCGTCCGGCAGGGTGGCCGTGGTGATCGCGGCGGCGGCCGGCGGGAGGGTCGTGAAGAGCAGCCGGTTGGGGGACTTGGCGCCGGGGTTGCGGATCGCCTTCTTGGTGCTCGCCGCCAGGAGGCGGGATGTGACCTGGGCGGGCGTCAGGCGGGGGCTGGCGGCGAGCAGCATCGCGACGGCGCCGGCCACGTGGGGGCTGGCCATCGAGGTGCCGTCCATCGTGGCGTACATGGAGTTGTCGCCGGCGTAGTCGCCCGGGTAGGCGGAGACGATGCCGACGCCGGGGGCGAAGATGTCGACGCAGCCGCCCCAGTTGGAGAACGACGCGCGGGTGTCGCTCGCATTGGTGGCGCCCACGGTGATCGCGGTGGGCACGCGGGCCGGCGAGGAGAGGCAGGCGTTGCGGTGTTCGTTGCCGGCGGCCACCACGTACGTGACGCCGGAGGCGATGGACTTGGCGACGGCCCGCTCCAGCAGGGGGTCGCGGTCGCCGCCGAGGCTCATGTTGGCCACCGCCGGTTTCACCGCGTGCGAGGTCACCCACTCGATGCCCTTGATGACGTCGGAGGTGTAGCCCTCGCCGTCGCAGTCGAGCACGCGTACGCCGATGAGCCGCACGCTCTTGGCCACGCCCACCGTGCGCCCGCCGATGGTGCCGGCGACGTGGGTGCCGTGCCCGTCGCAGTCGGTGGCGTCACGGTCGTTGTCGACGAAGTCGTAGCCGCTCGTCGCGCGTCCCCGGAACTGGTCGTGGCCGGTCCAGATGCCGGTGTCGATGACGTAGGCGCGTACGGCTGCCGCCGCGCTCAACGGCGTGTAGGAGCGGCTCGCTGTCCGGCCGCGCTGGTCGATCCGGTCCAGGTTCCAGCGTGGGTTGCGCTGGGTGTCGGTCACGCGTACGCGCCGGTCCGGCTCGACCATGGCCACGGCCGGGTCGGCGGCGATCCGGGCGGCGTCGCGCGCGGTCAGCGTGGCGGTGAATCCGGAGACGCCGGCGAGCATGTCCTCGGTCCGGTCGCCGGCCAGCCGGTCGGCGGTGTGGCCGAGCGAGTCCGCGCTCAGGCCCAGCGTGGCCCGCAGCGCCACGATGTAGCGCCCGGCCGGGGCGGGGGTGGCCTGTGCGGGCGCCGCGGCGATCCCGGCGCCGGTGACGGCGGCGAGCAGGGCGGTGGTGACGCGGCGGAGCCGCAGGTGAGAGGTCATGCGTCCGGGTCAACCTTCGCCTGGTGCGGTCGGGACGAACCGAAGATCGGCGGGGGCGCCGCCGGCCGGAGAGCTTGCCGGGAGCGGAGTGGTTGCACGTCCCGTGACTACTACGTACATGTATGCGTATAGTGCGTCCCATGCCCAACAAGACGATCTATGTGTCCGACGACGACCTGCCCCTGTACCAGAGGGCGCAGGACCTGGCCGGAGGGAAACTGTCGGCCGCCATCGCCACCGCGCTGAGGCGCTACGTCGAGTTCGAGGAGGGGCGTCAACTCGGGTACGCCGAGATCGTCGTGCGCGTGGGCCAGGGGCTGGGCCGCAAGCAGCGGTTCTCCGGCGTGCTCCTGGCCGAGCTGGAGCGCTCCGGCAACGGCGGCACCGAGACCTATCGCGTCTACCGCACCCGCTCCGAGAATTTCGCGGTGCATGTCGAGCAGTCCGAGATGCACGTCAACCACGGCCCGAACTCCGAGAAGTGGAACACCGGCTGGCGTGCCTGGATCGGTGACTGGAGCGCCAACCAGACCTGGAGCCGCACTCCCGCCACGTCCGCCCTGCACGTCGCCGTGACCCTGGACGACCTGCACGCCCTCGTCCCGCAGGAGCTTTACGACCTGGTCGTCGATCTCACCGGGCAGCCCGACGTCGAGGACCTCGACATCTAGGGGACGCGGGACGCGAACCAGTCGTCGGCGACCTCGGTGTGCAGCGGGAAGCCGAGCTCGGCCGGCCCGGTCATCACCTCGAGCGCCAGCGTCTCCTCGTTCGGGACGAACGCGGGCAACGACGCGAGTGGCGGGACCTCGCCGAAGACCAGGAGCATCCCGTCCAGGGCGCTCAGCGCGTCGACGAGGCGGACGTCGGATGCGTCCTGGACGACACCGGTCTCCTCGCGGAGCTCGCGTACGGCCGCCTGCTGCCAGGTCTCACCGACCTCGATGAAGCCGCCCGGCAGGGCCAGCTGATCGCGGGCCGGTGGAATGCCGCGCCGCACCACCAGCAGGCCGTCGCCGACCGGCTGGACCACGACGGCGACCGGCAGGGGATTGCGGTAGCTGATCTCGCCGCACGCGGCGCAGCGACGAGGCCACGCCTGGTTGGGGACGAAGCGCGCGCCGCAGAACGTGCAATGCGCGAAGCGGTCCTGCATCAGCCGGCCTGGATCAGCCGGACAGCGGCGAGTTGCACGCGGCGACGAGAGCCTGACGGCAGGCAGCGGTCAGCGGGCGCAAGGCGGCGTCGCGCTGCTGCGCCTCATAGGTGTTGACCGCACCGCCCGGCGCGTTGTGCTCGGCCAGCGCCAGCACCTGGTCGAGCACGCTGGCCCGGGCGAACACCCGGCGGGCCCGCGGGTCGAAACCGGCGGGCAGCGTGGCGGTGCTCTCCGGCCGGCGCAGTGCCTGCAGCGCACCGGCCAGCTCGGGCCGCCAATGCGCCACATCCAGCCGGGTCAGCGCCGCGGTGGCCTCGGCCAGCGCGTGGGTGAGCTCCTGCTCCGCCTCGGCCGCGCCGATCTGGAAGCCGGGCCGGTAGGACTCGGCGGGGATCACCCGCCACAGCACGGTCTCGAACGTGACGCCGGAGCCGGAGGTGTGCGTGCGCACCTCGGGGACCACCCCGAAGGTGGGCGTCATGACCGCCTCGCCCGCGAGCATCGCCGCGCCGGTCAGCGGGCCCGGGCCGGACAGGCCGCGCGGGTCGCCGGGCGCCGGCAGGACGAGGCGTATCTCGTCCGGGTGGAGCTTGGCGAAACAGGGCAGGGCCTGGGCCAGCGGGACGTCGGTCCAGGTGCCGGGGGCGTCGGCGACCAGGTGTTCCTCATCGCCGGCGATCTCGCTGTCGAGCTCGTCGAAGGGCACGAGACCGGCCCGCCAGGCGCGCACCCACGTCACGAACCGGGTCGACCGGCGCGCGGTGAGAGTGGCCGCGTTGGCTGCGGGGGACATGCGGCAAGGGTACGTGCCGTCCGACAGCCTTGTCTCGGTCCGGAGCGTCATGAGCGGCGTGTCATAGCTCTCGGGTTACCGTGCGTCTCATGTATGGGGAGGACGTGCTGTCCGGCAACTGGCGCAGGCGCAAGGTGATACCAGAGGTGGACGCCGAGCGGGGCCTGGTCGTGGAGGATGTGGATTCGGGTTTCTGCGGCGCGGTGGTCGGTTTCGAGCTGGGCGCGGTCGTTCTGGAGGACCGCAAGGGCAAGCGGCGCAACTTCCCGCTGGAGCCGGCGGCCTTCCTGCTCGACGGCCAGACCGTGACGTTGCGCAAGCCGGTCGCGAGAAATCAGCCGGAGCGTCAGCGCACGGCATCCGGTTCGACGGCGGTCGCGGGCGTGAAGGCTCAGGTGGCGAAGGCCGGCCGGATCTGGGTGGAGGGCGTCCACGACGCCGCGCTGGTGGAGCGGATCTGGGGCGACGACCTGCGCATCGAGGGCATCGTGGTGGAGCCGCTGAACGGCATCGACGACCTGCCCGGCGAGGTGCGCGCGTTCGGCCCCGGCCCGAAGGCGCGGCTCGGCGTCCTGGTCGACCATCTGGTGGCGGGCTCCAAGGAGAGCCGCATCGTGGCGTCCGTGACCGACCCGGACGTGCTGGTCACCGGCCACCCGTACATCGACGTCTGGCAGGCGGTGAAGCCGGAGAAGGTCGGCCTGCGCGCCTGGCCGGTCATCCCGCCCGGCCGCCCCTGGAAGGAGGGCGTCTGCGCCGCCGTCGGCATCCGCGAGCCCTACGAGATGTGGCGCCGCATTCTGTCCTCCGTGGACAGTTACAAGGACGTCGAGACGCCGCTGATCAACGCCATGGAACGCCTCATCGACTTCGTGACAGAGCCGTACCTCTGATGGCCGGCCGGGAACCGCGTGGGGTGGTCGACGGGGCCTGGAGCCGGTGAGCCGCGTCGTACGCGCAGACCACGCCGGGCCAGTTCGACGAGCTGGTCCGGATCAACCTCCGGGGTCCGTCCTGTCCGGTGGTCAGAGCCTCTGAGATCTCCCGAGCAGAGCGGCGGCCTCGCGGAGGCGGTCGGGGGTGAGCGCGGCGTAGCCGAGGACCAGGCCCGGTGGTCCGGGGCGGTGGCGGTGCCAGGAGAGTGGCTGCACCATGACGCCCGCCTCGGCGGCGCGAGCGGCCAGGTCGGTGTCGGGGACATCGCCGGGCAGGGTGACCACCAGGTGCAGGCCGGCGGCGACGCCCGTGACGCGGGCCGACGGCAGGTGCTCGCGCAGGCCGGCCAGCAGGGCGTCGCGGCGCAGGCGCTGGCGGGTGCGGACCGCGCGCAGGTGCCGTTCGTAGTCGCCGGTGGCCAGCAGCCGCGCCAGCACCAGCTGCGGCAGCGCGGGATTGCCCAGGTCGCTGGCGTGCTTGGCGGCCAGCAGTGCGGGGCGCAGGCGGGCCGGCGCGATCAGCCAGCCCAGCCGCATGCCGGGGGCGAGAGACTTCGAGGTGCTTCCCGCGTACGCGACACGCGACGGCGCCGTGGCCTGCAGGGCGGCGACCGGCGCCCGGTCGTAGCGGTGCTCGGCGTCGTAGTCGTCCTCGATCACCAGCCCGGGCCAGTCGAGCAGCTCGCGGCGGCGGGCGGGGCTGAGCACCACGCCGGTGGGGAACTGGTGCGCGGGCGTCAGGACCACCGTGTCGAGGCCGGTGGCGCGCAGGTCGTCAACGCGTACCCCATCGTCGTCGACCTCGACCCCCACCGGGCCGCACCCCCCAGTGGGCCATCTGGTCGCGCGCCCCGCGCGACCCCGGGTCCTCCACCGCGACCGCCGTGGTCCCGGTCGCGCGCAGCGTCTGCGCGAGCAGCGCGAGCGCCTGCGCCACCCCACTGACCACGATCACGTCGTCCGGTTCGGCGCGTACTCCACGACTGCGGGCCAGCCAGCCGGCGAGTTCGCGGCGCAGCGACGGATGGCCGCCCGGGTCGCCGTAGCCGAGGTCGGGTGCGGCGGACCGGTCGAGCACCGCCCGTTCGGCGCGCAGCCAGGCCGCCCGGGGGAACGCGGACAGGTCCGGCACGCCGGGGGACAGGTCGTAGCGGATGCCCGCCGGAACCGGCACGGGCAGTCGGATCCCGGCCTGCGTACGCCGATCGGTCGTGGACCCGGACGGCCGCGCCGCCGCACCCAGCGCGCTGACCACCGTGCCCGCGCCGGCCCGCGCGGTGACCAGCCCTTCGTCGAGCAGCCGCTGGTAGGCCTCGACGACGACGCCCCGGGAGACGCCCAGCTCACCGGCGAGCACGCGGCTGGCCGGAACCCGCACGCCCGGCGCCAGCCGCCCGGCCCGGATGGCCGCCCGCAGCCCGTCGGCCAGCCACGTGGTCAGCCCCTTGACCGGCGCGTGCTCCGGACGTAGCTGGAGGAAGTCCGACAATGGTCCACCTCCCGACGCCATCATTGGTCCTTCACCCGGACCATTCGCCCGACCAGCATGAACCACGTGAACCCCAGAGCCAACTTTTCCGGGAGCATCCTCTCCGGGGCCACCGGCATGGTCTTCGTCGGCGGCAGCGTCGCGGTGTCCGGCGTGCTCGCCGCGGCGCCGCTGGCCACCCTGCAGTCCCTCCGCTACGCCGTCGCGTCCCTCCTGCTGGTCGGCTACGCCCGCGTTTTCGAGAAGAAGGTCGAACGGCCGCGCGGCCGCGAGTGGCTGTGGCTGCTCGGCGTGACCGGCGCCGGTCTGGTGCTCTTCAACATCGCGCTGGTCGAGGGCTCCAAACACGCTGAGCCGGCCGTCCTGGGCGTGGCCGTGGCCTGCGTGCCGATCGTCCTGGCAGCGTTGGGCACGGCCGGGAGGAGAACGAACGTCCTTTCTGCGGCCGTGGTCGTCACCGCCGGCGCGATCCTGGTCGAGGGCGCCGGCCGTGCCGACGCGACGGGCATCGCCTGGGCCGTTGTCACGTTCGCCTGCGAGGCCGGGTTCACCTTGCTGGCCGTGCCGCTGTTGGGCCGTCTGGGCCCGGTCGGGGTCTCGGTGCACACCACCTGGCTGGCCGGGCTGATCTTCGGCGCGTACGGCGTGGTCGCCGAGGGCCCGGCCGCGATCCTGACCACGACCGGGCCGGAGCTGCTGGCCGCCGCCTACCTGGCCGTCGGCGTGACCGCCTGCGCGTTCGTCCTCTGGTACACGGCCGTGGAACAGCTCGGCGCGGGCCGGGCCGGGCTGCTCACCGGCATCGCCCCGATCGCCGCCGCCGGAGCCGGGGTGGCGCTCGGCGAACCGCTGCCCGGACCGCTGGTCTGGGCCGGCATCGCGCTGGTCGCGATCGGCCTGGCCGCCGGCATGCCGGTCAGGCGAGGGGCAGCTGCTCTCGCCGGAACACGAACGTAGCGATGTCCAGGGACTCCACGGCGCCGTCGACCGCCCGGATCACCTGGAGCACCTCGCCGAGCTGTTCCCCGCTCACGCCGCGCCACCGGTCGCCGCCCTCCCGGACGAACCGCCACGGCTCCTCGCGCGGCGTGGTCGCGAGGTCCAGCACGAGGTCGTCGCCGTCTGCCCGCATCTCGAACTCGCGGCCCATCCACCACCAGCGCCCGCACAGCTCGGCGGTCTCCCGGGTGGGCGGCGCGGACGGCCGCCACGGCGTGGTGACCACCGGTTCGGCGTCCAGCACCGCGGTCAGCGCGTCCAGGACGACCTGCTGGATGGAGGTGCCGGTCAGGCCGTACGCGTTGGCGAAGGCGATCACCCCGAGCCGGCTGCGCCGGTGCACCGCGAGGGTGGCGACGTAGCCCGGCATCGATCCGCCGTGCCCCACGTGGACCCGCTCGCCGACCCGGTAGAGCTCGGGGCCCAGCCCGTGCCCGCCGGTCCACGACTCGAGGTCGTAGAGGGCGACCGGCGCGCACATCTCGTCGACCGTCTCCCGGCTGAGCACCGCGGGCGCCGGGTCGGCCAGGAACGCCGCCCACTTGGCCATGTCGGTGACCGTGGACCAGAGCTGCCCGGCTGGTGCCATCGCGCCCGCGTCCGGCCGCGGCTCCTCGTGCAGGGTGCCGTACGCCGGGTCGACGACGTAGCCGCGGGCGAACGGCTCGACCGGGGCGTACGTGGTCCGTTTCATCCCGAGCGGGTCCAGCACGCGCTTGCCGACCAGCGCCGCCCAGGTTTCCCCGGTGACCCGCTCGAGGACGGCGCCGAGCAGTCCGTACGCCAGGTTGGAGTAGTGGAACGCCCGGTACGGCCGGCCGGACAGCTTCTCCGGCACCAGCCCCGCGAGCAGTTGCTCGACGTTCCCGCCGTCGGTGCGCTCCCACCACGGCCCGTCCGGCTCCCGCTGCAGCCCGGAGACGTGCCCGAGCAGCTGCCGCAGGGTGATCCCGCCGACTGGGGTGCCGGGCAGATGCCGGTAGAGCAGGTCGTCGAGCGCGAAGGCACCCTCGTCACGCAGCTGCATGACCATCGTCGCGGTGAACGTCTTGGTGATCGAGCCGAGCCGGTACTGCGTCTTCGGGTCCGGCCTCGGATGCTCGCCGGCGGCCGCGAAGTGCAGCACCGCGCGGTCCCGGACGACGCCGAGGGCCACTGACGGAACCCGGCCCGCGGACTGCGCGCGAGCGGTGATCTCGGAGACGCGACGCACGGATTCCGGCAGCAGGGTCACGGGAGGCCTTTCGGTCGGGGAACTTCCATGTCTAACTGCCGCGCGCCGTTTCGGCTACGGAGTTCGGTGCCTATACTCGTGTACGAGTACTCGGCTGCGAATAAGGGTCACGGTGAAGAAGAACAAGCGCAAGGTGGGAAATCTGACGGCGCTGGCGCTGCTCGCGCTCTTGTCGCCGGGCCGGCCGATGCATCCGTACGAGATGGCGACCGTGCTCCGCCGCACCGGCAAGGAGCAGGACATGGCCATCAAATGGGGCTCGCTCTACACGGTCGTCGGCAACCTCGCCAAGCACGGGCTGATCGAGCCCGTGGAGACCGGGCGAGCCGGCAACCGTCCCGAGCGCACCCGCTACTCGATCACCGGCAGCGGCCGCACCGAGCTGCACGACTGGATGACCGAGCTGGTCAGCGACCCCGCCGAGGACCGGCCCCGGTTCGCCGCCGCGCTCTCGGTGCTCGGCGTGCTCAGCCCGGCCGAGGCCGCCGGGCTGCTCCAGCTGCGCCTGGCCGCGCTGGACCGGGAGCTCGCGGTCCGCCGCACGACGCTCGAGGTCGACGCGGCCACCGTGCCGCGGCTGTTCCTGATCGAGGAGGAGTTCGCCATCGCGGTCCGCGCCGCGGAGGCCGAGTGGGTGCGCGGCCTGCTGGGGGAGCTGCGCGCCGGGAGCCTGCCGGGTCTCGCCGACTGGCAGGCCTGGCACGACGGCGACGGCGGAGCACCGCCGGAGTTCATGGCACTGCTGGAGCAGGGGGAGGAGCGGGAATGAAGATACGGGTTCCGGAGATGGAGGGCCGCACCGCGCGGTGGTATGCGAAACAGCGTGCCAGCGCGCCGCAGATGGCCGAGTACCGGCGTACGGCGGCCTCGTTGTCGAGCGAGTCGCCCGGCGCGGAGGTGCTGGAGATCGCGCCCGGCCCCGGCTACCACGCGGTCGAGCTGGCCCGGCTGGGTCACACGGTGACCGGACTGGACATCAGCCGCACCATGGTCGAGATCGCCCGGGCGGCGGCCGCAGACGCCGGGGCCACCGCCGACTTCCGGCACGGGGACGCCACCGCGATGCCGTTCCCGGACGCGTCCTTCGACCTGATCGTCTGCCAGGCGGCGTTCAAGAACTTTCTGGACCCGGTCGCGGCGCTGAACGAGATGCACCGGGTGCTGCGCCCGGGCGGCGTCGCGATCATCCAGGACATGAACGCGTCGGCGAGCCGCGCCGACATCGCCGCCGAGGTCGCCAACATGGGCCTGAGCAGCGTCAACGCGGCCGTCACCCGGTTCACGCTGACCTGGCTGCGCCGCCGCGCGCTGGCCGCCGACGAGTTCACCCGCCTGGCGCGGGCGAGCGTTTTCGGCGGGGCGGAGACGCTCGCCGACGGAATGCGGCTGGAAGTGCGTCTTCGGGCCTGACCGGGACGAGCTATGCGTGCGTAGACGTGTCACGATTCAGGTATGGACGCTGTGCTCTGGGTGGTGCTCGCGGTCGCGCTCGCGATCGGTGAGGCGTTCACGGCCACGTTCCTGATCATCTTCTTCGCGGTGGGTGCCCTGGCCGCGGCCGGCGCCGCCGCGCTCGGCGCCCCCGTACTGGTCCAGGCGATCGTCTTCGCGGTCGTCTCGGCCCTCTCGGTGGGAGCGATCCGGCCGATCATCGTCAAGCACCAGCGGTCCGCGGCGGAGTCCGGCGAGACCCCCTTCGGGCTAGAGGCCCTCGAGGGCGCCAGCGCGACGGTGCTCGAGGAGGTCGACACCGACCACGGTCTGGTCAAGATCGACGGCGAGCTGTGGCAGGCCCGCGTCATGGACCACACCGAGAAATACCAGCCCGGCCAGCGGGTCCGGGTGGTCAAGGTCAAAGGCGCCACGGCCATCGTGTGGCGCGATGACATGCCGAATATCTGAGGGGCACTATGGACGCTGTCGTCGGTGTACTCATTTTCGTGATCGCGTTGTTCGCCGTGATCACGCTCATCCGGTCGGTGCGGATCGTTCCGCAGCAGCGGATGGATGTGGTGGAGCGGCTCGGCAAGTACAAGCGGACCCTGTCGCCCGGCCTCAACCTGCTGGTGCCGTTCGTCGACGCGGTACGCAGCAAGGTGGACATGCGCGAGCAGGTGGTCAGCTTCCCGCCGCAGCCCGTGATCACGTCCGACAACCTGGTGGTCTCGATCGACACGGTCCTCTACTTCAAGGTGGTCGACCCGGTACGGGCCACGTACGAGATCAGCAACTTCCTGCAAGCGATAGAGCAGCTCACCGTCACCACGCTGCGTAACGTCATCGGCTCGCTCGACCTGGAGCGTGCCCTGACCAGCCGCGAGGAGATCAACCGGCACCTGTCCAGCGTGCTGGACGAGACCACCGGCCGCTGGGGCATCAAGGTGACCCGGGTGGAGATCAAGGCGATCGAGCCGCCGCCGAGCATCCGCGACTCGATGGAGAAGCAGATGCGGGCCGAGCGCGAGCGCCGCGCGACGATCCTGAACGCCGAGGGCCACAAGCAGGCGGCGATCCTGACCGCCGAGGGTGAGAAGCAGTCGCAGGTGCTGCGCGCCGACGGTGACCGGCAGGCCCGGATCCTCCAGGCCGAGGGCCAGGCCAAGGCGATCCGGACGGTCTTCGACGCCATCCACACCGCCAACCCGTCACAGAAGGTGCTGGCCTACCAGTACCTGCAGGCCCTGCCCCAGATCGCGAACGGCACGGCCAACAAGGTCTGGATCGTGCCGACCGAGCTGACCCGGGCCCTCGAGGGCCTCGGCGGCGCGCTCGGCGGGCTGGCCAACATGGTCGGCGACAAGCCCATGGAGGGCATCGACGCCGGCGCGGTCGAGCGGGAAGCGGCCGAGGCGGCCGAGGCGGCGGCGGCCGAGGCCGCGGCGGTCAGCAAGCAGGTCCGCGAGGCGGAGGCCCAGGTCTCCGGGAATTCCGACGCACCCAAGGGGCTGCCGGCGCCGGAGCCGGTCCCGCCGTCGGCGGCGCTCGGCGGCGCCGACTACAACGGCGCGCAGCAGCAGGAACGCGCCTGACCTGAAGGATGGGGCGGTCGCCGTAGGCCGCCCCATCCGAAACACCTGTCCCTTTTCGGGCGTTTCACGTCGGAAGCGGCGATCCTCTGCGAAGCTGTCCGAGGACCCACCGACGGTGCCCCCGAGCCGCTCGGCCGTGACCCGAGCGAGGGAACGCGCCATGAGCATCAGCCATCATCAGACCGCGAGCGGACGACCGCTGCGGGTCTCACCGGCCTGGGTGGGCGCGGCGCGGCCGGCCGGCACCGACAGTCATCTGCTGCCCGTCCGTGAGGCGGTCTGGATCTGGTCGGTCCGCCGCTACGCGCGGGCCGCTCTCTGGGCGCTGCCGCTGAGCGCGCTGCTGCTCGGCTGGTCCAGCCTGGGCGTGGCCATGCCGCCCGGCCCGCTGGTCGTCCGGCTCGCCGCCGGCTGGTGCTCCACGATCGCGATGATCGCCCTGGCGGCGCTGCTGGCCGCGTCGCGTACCCGCCGCCCCGCCGTGGCCGGTCTGCTCATCGGCCTGGCCGGCGCCACCGTCCTGCTGCCGCTGTCCGCGCTGCCCGCCGGGGTGGCGCCCGACGGCACCCCGCTGGCCGGCGGCGACGTGCACACCGCCGCGCTGGCCGGCGCCGCCGTCCTCGGCGCCGGCTGGCTGCTGCTCGGCTGGGCGGTGTTCCGCAGCCGGCTGGTCAACCCGGCCGACGGCGTGCTGCTGATGCTGGCCGCGGTGTCCATCGGGGCCGGCTCGTACGCGGTCCAACCGTTCCCCACCATCGGCGCCCTGCTGCTGCTCGCCGCCGGCATGGGCCTGGCCTGGACCGGCGGCCGCCTCATCCCGCCCGCCTGATCACCGCATGGCATGCTCGCCTGATGGCGAGAGTGATCGGTGACGTCTCGATATCCCTCGACGGATATGTGACCGGGCCGGACCCGGGGCCGGACAACGGCCTGGGCGCCGGCACGCCACTGTTCCACGGCGGCCCTCCCCGCGCGCTGCGCCAGCTGCGGGTACGCCAGTCCGCACACGCCACCCACCTGACCTACCGCGTCGACTGACCGTGCCCGACGTCCACGAGATCACCGACCCCGCCGACGACCGCCTCGGCGACTACCGCGCCCTCACCGACCTGGAACTGCGCATCAAGTGGGAGCAGCCGAACGGGCTGTTCATCGCCGAGGGCGAGCTGGTGCTGCGCCGGGCGCTGCGGGCCGGCTACCGGCCACGGTCCTATCTGATCGACGCGAAACGGGTGGACCAGCTCGCCGACCTGCCCGCCGACGCGCCCGTCTACGCCGCCGCACCCGCCGTCCTGGACCAGGTCACCGGCTTCCACGTGCACCGTGGCGTGCTCGCCTCCTTCCACCGGCTCCCGTTGCGGACGGCCGACGAGCTGATCGCCTCGGCCCGGCGCCTGACGGTGCTGGAGGACATCAACAACCACACCAACATCGGCGCCGTGTTCCGGGACGCCGCCGCGCTCGGCGTCGACGCGGTGCTGCTGTCGCCGACCTGCGCGGACCCGCTCTACCGCCGGGCCGTCCGAGTGTCGATGGGCGAGGTGTTCGCCGTGCCGTACGCCCGCCTGGAGCCCTGGCCGGACGGCCTGGAAGTGGTCAGGGCGGCTGGTTTCACCGTGCTGGCGATGACCCCGGACCCGGCGGCGGTGCCCCTGCAACGCCTGACGCCGGCCCAGCGGGAGCGTTCGGCGCTGCTGCTCGGCGCGGAGGGCCCCGGCCTGTCCCGCAACGCCCTCGCCGCCAGCGACGTGCCGGTCAAGATCCCGATGCGCCGCGGCGTCGACTCGCTCAACGTGGCCGCGGCCGCCGCGGTCGCGTTCTGGGAGCTCGGCCGCGACGACAAGGAGATCGACGGATGACCGACCTGCGCACCGACCGGCTGATCCTGCGGCAGTGGCGTGACGACGACCTCGACCCGTGGGCCGCCCTGAACGCCGACCCGCAGGTCCGCGAGTTCTTCGGCGGCACGCTCACCCGCGAGGAGAGCCTGGCGTCGATGTCCGGGTTCCGCGCCGGGATCGCCGAGCGCGGCTGGGGCTGGTGGGCGGTCGAGGTGGCCGCGACCGGCACCCTCGCCGGCCTCGCCGGCCTCGACCCCACCGATCCCGGCGCGCCGATCGAGGGTGTGGAGATCGGCTGGCGGTTGTCGCGCGAGACCTGGGGTTTCGGGTACGCGACGGAGGCCGCTCGCGCCTGCCTGGCGTACGGCTTCGACACGCTGAACCTCCCCGAGATCGTGGCCATCGCGGCGGCCGGCAACACCCGTTCGCACGCCGTCATGACCCGCCTCGGCATGATCCACGACCCCGCCCTGGACTTCGCCGACGGCGTCATGCCATCCGTCGTTTACCGCCTCCCCAACCCGGCAAAGTGACAACCATGACTGACGAGTTGCCGGTCGCGCCGCTGTCCGAGCTCACCCGGCGCCGGTCCGCCAAGTGGCGCAAATATCCCGCCGGGGTGCTCCCGCTGCACGTCGCCGAGATGGACTTCGCGCTGGCCCCACCCGTGCTGGCCGCGCTGCGCGAGGCGGTCGACGCGTCCGACGTCGGCTACTCGCACGCCGAACCCGAGCTGGGCGAGGCCTACGCCGGGTTCGCCGCCGACCGCTGGGGCTGGCAGGTCGATCCCGCCGCGGTCACCGCGATCACCGACGTCGGGGTGGGCGTCGTCGAACTGCTGCGGGTCTTCACCCGCCCCGGCGACATGGTGGCGATCAGCCCGCCGGTCTATCCGCCGTTCTTCGACTGGAACCCCGAGGCCGGCGTCCGCACCTTCGAGGTCCCGCTGCACCGGGACGAGACCGGCTACCGCCTCGACCTGGCCGCCATCGAGACGGCATTCGCCCTGCACCCCGCCGTGTACGTCCTGAGCAACCCGCACAACCCCGTCGGCCGGGTGCACACCGCCGAGGAGCTGACCGCGCTGGTCCGGCTGGCCGCGCGTTACCGGGTCACGCTGGTCAGCGACGAGATCCACGCGCCGCTGGTGCTGCCCGGAGCCGCGTACACGCCGATCCTCTCCCTGCCCGGCGCGGCCGACGTGGCCGTCGCCGTCGTCTCCGCGAGCAAGGCCTTCAACCTGGCCGGCCTGAAGTGCGCCGCCGTCGTCACCGCCTCCGCCCGGATGGCCGCCGCCGTCGAGGACTTCCCTCCCGACTCCCGCTGGCGTACCGGCCACCTCGGCGTGATCGCGTCCATCGCCGCCTTCCGCCACGGCGGTCCCTGGCTCGACCAGTTGCTGCACACCCTCGACGCCCGCCGCACCCAGCTCGGCCGGCTGCTGCGCGACCGCCTGCCCGCGGTGTCCTGGCATCCGCCGCAGGCCACCTACCTGGCCTGGCTCGACTGCCACAAGCTGGCCGACGACCCCCAGCCGTTTTTCCTGGACCGCGCGAAGGTCGCCCTCGAGGACGGCCTGCACTTCGGCGCGGCCGGGGCGGGACACGTGAGGCTCAATTACGGTACGGGTGCGCACGTGCTCGACGAGGCGACGGCCCGCCTGGCGGCCGCTCTGTCCGGGTAGAGGACGCAGTGCCCACCACGGCAGTACGGTTGTACTGTTCGCGTTCACCGGCCGATCCGGGGGTGTGCAGGTGTCGTCCGGCTCCGACCCGCATCTGATGGCCCTCCTCCGGGCCATCCGCCTCCGCGCGGCCCATCCGGAGGCGGCTGCCGCCGGCGCCGCCGACGTCGAGGCGGCCCTCGGCCCCGCTGGCTCGTCCACGGCCACCCCGATGCCCGCCGGCCCGAACTCGGCCACCCCGATGCCCGCCGGCCCGCCGCCGGCCGCCCTCTCGCAGGCCGCCTGCTTGGGCCTGCCGCCCGCCCCGGCCGCGCACGATCCATCCGCTCCCGGCGCCGCCGCGCACGACCCATCCGCCCCCGGCGTCGCCGCGCACGACCCATCCGCCCCCGGCGCCGCTGCTCACGGGCTCTCTGCGCACGGTGCCGCTGCTCACGGCCTCTCCGCGCCGGGCGCTGACGGTTCCGGCAACGCTCAGGTGGACGACGCTTTCGCGAGACCGGCCAACGCGGACCCCTTCGCGCAGTCTGCTCACCAGCCGGTCGAGCACCTGCCTTCGCACTCTGCGGCCCCTCGGCTTCTCCCGATCCCGTCGGCCCCGGGCGGCCCGGGAGTCTCACCTGTCGCGCAGCCTGCCTCGCCCGGGCAGCCTGCGTCGCCCGGGCAGCCTGCGTCGCCCGGGCAGCCTGCTGCTCCGCCGGAGGGCGACACCTTCACCCCGGCATCGGGCGGACCGAACACGCCGCTCACCTACAGCCCGGGGCCGCCCGCCGGTACGACGCCGTTCCGGCCCGCGACCTTCCCGGCGATGCCTGCGCCGGGCGGCCGTCCCGTGGCGCCCGACCCGGCGGCACCACAGCCCGCACCGCCGGCAATCGGACCCGGGCCCGGCGCCTTCAATCCGGGCGCCCTGGTGCCGCAGCCCGTGCCGGGCCAACCAGCCGTTCCACAGCCAGGCGGCCTCCCGGTCGTTTCGCAACCGGGCCTCCCGGTCGTTTCGCAACCGGGCGCGCAACCGGGTGGGATGTTCCCGGGCGGACAGCACCCGGCTGCACAGCAGCCGGGTGTCATTCCGCAGCTGCCGAGTGTGCCCGGTGGCGAGAGCGTGCCCATCCCGTGGGCGTCGTCCTCGGTGCGCCCTGCGCAAGGAAGCCCTGCGCAAGGAAGCCCTGCGCAAGGAAGCCCTGCGCAAGGAAGCCCTGCGCAAGGGAGCCGGGTGCAACGCGGCCCGGCGCATACCAGCCCGCACCCCGGTCACGGCTCCGTGATCTCGACCGGCCCGGTCTCGATCGACCCGGTTTCCGCGGTGTCCGGCGTCAGCCGCGCGGTCCCCGGCCAGTACCCCGAGCCAGTCACCCCGGGGATGCCGGGCATGCCCGGGATGCCGGGGGCGATGTGGCCGCGGGTGGCCGGCATCGGCGTACCCCCGGCTGTTGAAGGGCCCGGCCACGCACCACCCGCACCCGCCGACGGCATGAACCCGGCGGACGACGCCGTGCTGCGCGAAGTACAGCGGCTGCTCAGCAACAGCCTGTCGCTGGCCGGCGGCACCGACGAGGTGGCGACCCGGCTGCGTGCCGCGCTCATCCTGGCCCAGCCGCAGCTGGTGACGATGCTGCCGGGCTCGGCGCAGCTCCAGCGGGAGCAGCTCGCGCAGGCGCTGACCTGGCTGGCGCACAACCTGGACAATCCGCCCGCGGTGGTGGCGGGGTGTGTGCAGCTGGGCGGTGCGCTCGCCGCGTGCGGGATCCAGCCGGCGCAGTTGCAGCTGGTGGGCGCCGCGCTGGCCGAGGCGATGCGGGCGGGGATGGCCGCGAACGGGTGGCGGCAGGACTTCGACCAGGCGTGGCGGAGCACCTGGCAGCACGTGCACGAGTGGATGGGGCACGGTGCGGAGGCGGCCCGGTATCAGCCGGTGACGTGGCTGGCCGAGGTGGTGTCGCACGAGTTGCGGCGCCCGGATCTGGCCGTGGTGCGGATCCGGCCGTATCTGCCGTTCCCGGTTCGTGCGGGGCAGTACGCGCGCATCGAGGTGGGCGAGGTGCCGGGGGTGTGGCGGCCGTACTCGCTGGCGGGGCGGGGTGGCGTCATCGAGCTGCACGTGCGGGCGAAGACGGAGACGGGTGTGTCGGGGACGCTGGTGTACCGCACGCAGCCGGGTGACCAGGTGCGGTTCAGCCGCGCGGAGGGCTCGATGGGTGTGCCGCCGGGCTCGCGGGATCTGCTGCTGGTGGCCGGTGACACCGGCGTCGCCCCGCTGAAGGCGATGCTGGGCGAGCTGGCGGCGACCGGCGATCCTCGGTCGGCGGTGCTGTTCTGGGGCGTACGCGACCTGAACGAGCTGTACGACATGGACGACATCGCGTTGATCGCCCGCGCTTGCCGGAGGGCGACCGTCGTTCCCGTCGTTTCCGAGGGCGATTCGGGTCAGTACGCTTCGGGCCTGGTGACGGATGCGATCGCGGCGTACGGGGAATGGTCGGAGGCGGATGTCTTCCTGGCCGGACCGCCGGTGATGCTGGCCGCCACCAGTGCCGCGCTGCAGGTGCTCGGCGTGGCGCCCGAGCGGATCCACCACGACGCCCCGGAGGGTTGATTTGTCCGTCGACGAGATCCACGGTGAGCCGATCGACGACCCTTTCCGCAGTCTCGAGAACGCCGGGGATCCCGCGACGGAGGCATGGTCCGCCGAGCAGGACGTGCGGTTCGCGGCTGCCCGGGACGGCTGGGCGGACCGCGCCGAGTGGGCCGCCGGCCTGGAGAAACTGTTCCGGGTGGGCTCGGTGGGCGCGCCCTGGTGGCGGGGCGGCCGGGCGTTCTCGACCCGCCGCGACCCGGGGCAGGACCATGCGGTGCTGCTGGTCACCGAGCCGTCGGGGGAGGAGCGGGTGCTCGTCGACCCGGTCGCCCTGGACTCGACCGGCCGGACCACGTTGGACTCCTGGTCGCCGTCCATCGAGGGCGATCTCCTGGCGTACGCGCTGAGCGAGAGCGGCACCGAGTGGGCGACCATCCGGGTGCTGGACGTGACCACGGGGGACATCGTGGACGGCCCGATCGGGCGGACCCGGCACCCCTCGATCGCGTGGCTGCCGGGCGGCCGGTCGTTCTACTACCCGCGCTATCTGACCACCGACGAGTCGGACGGGGAGCGCTGGCTGCGGCAGCGGCTGTACCGGCACGACCTGGGTCACGATCCGGAGTCGGACGAGCTGGTCTTCGGCGACGGGCTGCCCCGCGCGACCAACTTGAGCGTGTCCACCTCGGACGACGGCCGGTGGCTGACGGTGTCGGCGTTCCGCGGCACGGATGCCCGTAACGACGTGTGGCTGGGGGTGCCGGGTGACGGCATGCTCGCCCCGGTCAGCCTGGGCGAGGACGCGATCACCCGGCCGTACTTCGACGCGCACGGCGAGTTGTGGCTGCTCACGAACCTGGACGCGCCGCGCTGGCGGCTGTGCCGCTGGGCGGACGGCGCCCGGCGGGAGGTGTTGCCGGAGGATCCGGAGGCGGTGCTGGTCGACGCCGAGGTGCTGGCCGACGACGGGTTGCTGGTGGCGGTCCGGTCGCGGCACGCGGTCAGTGAGATCACCGTGCACGACGCCGGTTCGGGCGCGGCGGTGCGCCGGCTCGACCTGCCCGGCCCGGGTACGGTCAACGCGCTGACCCGCCGCGACTCCGGCACCGACGTCTGGGTCGGCTGGACCGACTTCACCACCCCGGCCTATGTGCTCCACGCCGACGCCTCAACCGGCACTTCCGATGTGTACGCCCGTCCGCCGGGCGCCCCGGACACGGCGGTGACCACGCACCAGGTCGTCTACGAGTCGTACGACGGTACGCCGGTGCACATGTTCGTGATCACGGCGGCCGGTGCCGACCTGTCCACACCGCGTCCCACCGTCCTGTACGGCTACGGCGGCTTCAACATCTCGATCACGCCCGGCTATTCGGCGTCGATCCAGGCGTGGGTGGCGCGCGGCGGGGCGTACGCGGTGGCGAATCTTCGCGGCGGCAGCGAGGAGGGGGAGCAGTGGCACCGGGCCGGGATGCGCGAGCGCAAGCAGAACGTGTTCGACGACTTCGCGGCCGCCTCCGACTGGCTGGTCGAGCGGGGCGTGACGACCCGGGAGCTGCTGGGCATCCGCGGCGGCTCGAACGGTGGCCTGCTGGTCGGGGCGGCGGTCACCCAGCATCCGTCGAAGTGGAGCGCGGCGGTGTGTTCGGCGCCTCTGCTGGACATGCTGCGGTATGAGAAGTTCGGGCTGGGCGAGTACTGGAACGGCGAGTACGGCACGGTCGCCGTTCCGGAGGAGTTCCGCTGGCTGCGGGCGTATTCGCCGTACCACAACGTGCACCCGGGCACGGCGTACCCGGCGGTGCTGTTCACCGTCTTCGAGGGCGACACCCGGGTGGACACGATGCACGCCCGGAAGATGTGCGCGCTGCTGCAGCGGGACACCGGTGGCACGGCGCCGATCCTGATCCGCCGCGAGGTGGGCGTGGGCCACTCCAGCCGTGCGGTGTCTCGTGACGTCGAGCTGGCCGCCGACGAGCTGTCGTTCTTGAGTTTCTACTTGAGTGCCGCGGCCAACGCGTCGGCGTAGCGCGGCGGAAGGGCGCCGATCGGAGCGGGGTCGAGCACGGCCTGGCGGTCGGCGAGCGCGGTCGCCCAGCCCTCGGCGGGGATCTCGGCGCGCAGGGCGGTGAGTACCGGGAAGTCCTGTCCCTCCAGCAGGGACAGGGCGACGACCGACTCCTCGACCTCGCCGACGCACTCGAACGGCTTGTGCGCGTCCAGTCCGAGCAGCTCGCGGTAACCGGGCAGCTGGGCCGGGTCGGCGAACAGGTCGTGCTTGAAGATGTGGGTGAGCCGCTCGTGCGGCATGAACGGCGCCATGGCCAGGAAGACGAACCGGCATTTGGGGCAGTCGCCGCACCAGCGGGTCGTCGGGTCGTGCAGCTTGAACGCCTGGTTGCAGCTGGTCACCACGTCGTCGTAGCGGGTGTGCGCGGCGAACAGCTCGGCGATCCGCAGCTCGGACAGCGGCCGCAGGAACGAGAAGTAGGGCTCGGTCAGGCCCACGTGCTCGCGTACCGCCTCCCGCAGCAGCCCCTCCGCGGTCTCGCCCTTGGACCACTGGTGGTTGACCTCGTGACCGTTCCAGATCAGGTTCGGATCACTCGCCGAGCGCTCGTTGGACATCACCACCGGACCGAGGCCGTGCCAGGCGGCGGTGGCGATCGCGATCAGCGAGTTGATCGCGGTGACCGGGATGTGGCCGTTGCGGGCGCCGGCTTTGTTGAGCTCGAACAGCCGCGGGTCGAGCTTGCGGCGGGCGGCCAGGGCGGGCAGGCCGGAGGCCTCGTTCACGCTGAGGATGACCGGGTTGGGGTTCACCGAGAACGGGACCGGGTCGAAGCCGGACTCGCGCAGGATCTCCAGGGTGACGATGGAGTCCTTGCCGCCGCCGACCGCGGACAGCGGCCGTCCGGCCGAGTTGTCCGTTTCGTCGGGGAAGACGGCGAGATCGGACGTCTCCACCTTGAGGCCCAGCACGTGCGGCAGCTGGTTGCGGTAGGCGTACTCGGCCAGCCCGTCGGTGTAGACGGCGGTGAAGAACGCCCGGGCGGCGGGGCCGAACGAGGAATCGGTGATCACCCGGGGCGGGGCGCCGGCCTTGTAGTAGCTGACACCGGCCACCACGTGCAGCAGTTCGACCGTACGCAGAAAGGTCTCGCTCCTGGGGGTGCCCGGCGGGAACGTGATCGTCTCGGTGAAGGTCTCGGGGCGATCGCCCTCGAGCAGGTAGCCGAGCTTGACCACACCCGTCGCGGTGTCGACCTCACGCGTCGTCATCCGCAGCGCCGTGTATTCCTGAGCCACCCGCATTCTCCCGTCATCGGACCGGCGGCAATACTAGTGCGCATGCGTCTCGCGGAGCTGCAGGGCCGGTCGGTGGCAGTCTGGGGTACAGGTCGGGAGGGCCGGGCCGCGGTGACCGCGATCGCTCAGCACCACCCGGCGCGGTTGCTCGCGGTGGACGACAGCGCCAACTTCCTGTCGATCCCGTGGGAGGGCGAGCTCGCCGAGCTCGCGCCGCTGGCCGGTGGCGACCACGCGCAGGCCGCTCTGCTGGCGGCCGACGTGGTGGTCCGCTCGCCGGGCGTCCCGCAGACCCACCCCTGGATGGCTGAGCTGCGTGCCCGTGGCGTGACGGTGACCGGCGGCAGCGCGCTGTGGATGGCCGAGCACGCCGCCCGCACCGTGGGCGTGACGGGGTCGAAGGGCAAGAGCACCACCGCCAGCCTGATCAGCCACCTGCTGGCGGCGGCCGGCCGGCCGAACGTCTTCGGCGGCAACATCGGCGTCCCGCTGCTCGACCTGCCGCCCGCCGAGCTGTACGTGCTGGAGCTCTCCAGTTACCAGTGCGCGGACCTGGCCGACTCGCCCCGGACCGCGGTGGTCACGTCGCTGTTCCCGGAGCATCTGGACGCGCACGGCGGCGAGCGCGAGTACTACCGCGACAAGTTGAACATCCTCGCCCACAGTCCGGAACTGATCGTCGTGAACGGTGCCGACGAGCGGCTCATGGCCGAGGTCGCGGGGCTCACCGACGCGAACGGGTTCGGCCCGATCCCGGCGGGCGCCGACGACTCCCGCTTCCGGGTCGAGGCCGACGGCGCGGTGTGGTGCAGCGACGATCCGCTCTTCCCCCGCTCGTACTTCAAGCCGCGCGGGGTGCACAACGGCCGCAACCTCTGCGTCGCGCTCGCGGTGCTCGACGGTATGGGGGTCGACACGCACGACCCCGATCTCGCCGCCGCGGTCGAGACCTACGAGGGGCTGCCGCACCGGCTCGCCGAGATCGAGGACCCGTCCGGGCTGACCTTCGTCGACGATACGCTGTCCACGAGTCCGTACTCCGCCATGCACGCGATCGACGCATACCAGGGGCGACCGCTGACCGTACTGGTCGGCGGGACCGACCGGGGCCTGGACTACGCGCCGCTGCGCGAGCACCTCCGCGGTCTGGAGCTGACCGTGATCGGCATCCCGGACAGCGGGCCGCGCATCGTGGCCGAGCTCGCCGGCCTGCCTGCCGTGCGCACCGAGGTGGCCGACGACCTGCCGGCCGCGGTGCTCCTGGCTCGCAAGGTCACGCCCGAGGGCGGCGTCGTGCTGCTCTCGCCGGCCGCCCCGAGCTACGGGCGGTACCGCAACTTCGAGCACCGTTCCGAGGTCTTCGCGCAGGCGATCCGCGACAGCGCCGTCTGACCAGGCGCCGGGTAACACGCTCGACTCTTCGTTTCACCCGATCGGTTCTTGGCTGATCGGGCGTTCGGTCGATCCCAAATCATGACACTTGCCGTCGTCTCGGACTAACGGACGGTAAGGAATCTTTGCGGATTCATGGCCGTGAACCGACGCCGCTGTAACACGGATTCACCGTCGTTGATCAGGTCACAGTTTGAAAACTTCAACCAGATTCTTGACAGGAAGGGGTGATTAGTAAGAACTTTTACCGCGACAGTTAACACTCCTTCCTGAAGGGCGGGCCACATGGTCGAGCCGGCGGTGGACGGTGCGGCACCAGCCGTGATCGTCCATGCCTCAGGGATGAACGGATCGGACGGCGTGCTCGTACGCGTCCGGACGCTTCTCCCGGAGTTCACCGGCGCCCTCCAACGGGTCGCGGAGCACGTGCTCACCGACCCGGCGGCCGCCTCCCGCGCCACGATCGTGGAACTGGCCGAGCGCAGCGGCACCTCACCCGCGACGATCACCCGGTTCTGCCGGGCGCTCGGCTTCGACGGGTACGCCGACCTGCGGCTGGGCATCGCCGCGGAAACCGGCCGCGCGCGGTCCGCCGGATGGACCGTCGACATCGGACGCGAGATCCAGCCGGGCGACCCGCTGGAGCGCGTCCTCGGTCAGATCATGGCCGCCGACACCCGCGCCATGCACGACACCGCCGAGCTCCTCGACCTCGCCGAGGTCGAACGCGCCGCCGGCGCGATCGCCGCGGCCACCCGGGTGAACATCTTCGGCGCCAGCGGCAGCGCGCTGGTCGGCGAGGAGATGCAGTTCAGCCTGCACCGCATCGGGGTGCCCGCGTGGGCCTGGACCGACGTCCACAACGGACTCGCCAGCGCCGCGCTCTCCCGGGCCGGCGACGTCGCGCTGGGCATCTCGCACTCCGGCGAGACCGGCGAGACCATCGAGCTGCTCGCCGAGGCCAGCAGCCGCGGCGCCACCACCATCGCGCTGACCAGCTTCCCGCGCTCGCCGCTCGCCGAGCTCGCGGACATCGTGCTGGTCACCGCCACCCAGGCGACCACCTTCCGGCCGGACGCGCTCTCCGCGCGCCACCCCCAGCTGGTCGTCCTCGACCTCCTCTATGTCGCCGTCGCGCAGCGGACCCACGAACGTTCGCATGCCGCGTTCCAGCGCACCGCCCAAGCCGTCAGCGGACACAAAGCCGCCAAGGACGGGAGCAGCACGCCATGAGACACCTGATGTCCACCCACATAAATCGCGCACCCGACAAGACCCCTCTGGAGGAACCGTGAAGCGCAAGATCGCGCTCGCCGCGGCACTCACCGCCGCGCTGCTCGCAGCGGCGTGTGGCAATGACAGCAGCAACAGCGGCACGCCGGACGCCAACGCGTCGGTCGACGGCAAGGGCAAGACCCTGAAGGTCTGGCTCATGGTCGACGCCCAGTCCGGCTGGAAGAACGTCGTCGACCAGGCCAACGAGCGCTTCACCGCGGCCACCGGCGCCCAGGTGCAGATCGACTACCAGCAGTGGGGCGACCACCTGGCCAAGGTCGACGCCACGCTGGCCGGCTCCGAGGTTCCGGACGTCATGGAGCTCGGCAACACCGAGATGCCCAAGTACGTGTTCAACGGCGCCTTCCACGAGCTGGACAAGGCCCAGTACGAGAACTCGGCGACCTGGCTGACCGGCCTCTCCGCCCCGTGCGAGTTCGAGGGCAAGACCTGGTGCGTGCCCTACTACGCCGGCGCTCGGGTGCTGATCTACAACACCGACCTGTTCACCAAGGCCGGTCTGCAGCCGCCGAAGACCTACGCCGACGTGGTCACCGCCGCCAAAACGCTGAAGGAGAAGAACCCCGGCGCCAAGTTCTCCGGCTTCTACGCCCCCGGCGCGCACCAGTACATGGGTCTCGCCTGGGCCGTCAGCGGTGGCGGCACGATCGCCAAGCAGGAGGGCGACAAGTGGGTCGGCACCCTCTCCGACCCGAAGGTGCAGGAGGGCCTGACGAAGTGGAAGGAGATCACCTCCTACTCGTCCGGTGACAAGACCAAGAACGAGCAGGACCAGTCGGCCATCTTCGCGCAGGGCACGAGCGGCATGATGTACGGCGCGGGCTGGGAGGCCAGCTCGGCGCAGGAGCAGCCGAAGGACCCCAACGACCCGGCGTCGGCGAAGGTCAAGACCAAGGTGGCCGGCAAGGTCGCCACGGTCGCCATGCCGGAGGTCCCGTCCTTCCTCGGTGGGTCGAACGTCGGCATCGCCGCCAAGGCGCCGAACCCCGAACTGGCCGCGCAGTGGATCAAGATCTTCACCGACACCAAGTCGCAGGAGCTCCTGATCGAGAAGGGCGCGCTGCCCAACGCGACCAGCCTGCTCGACAAGGCCGCCGCCAAGGAGGGCAACGAGGCCAGCGCTCAGGCCGCGAAGAACAGCTTCTTCGTCCCGATGGCGCCGAAGTGGGCCGAGGTCGAGTCGGCCAACGTGATCCAGCAGATGCTGGTCAGCATCGCCACCGGCAAGGCCACCGTGGCGGACGCGACCAAGAAGGCCGACGACCAGATCAACACCATCCTCAACAGCTGACCACCGGCGCCGCCCGCCCGTCCCTGACGCGGGCGGGCGGCGCACCGGTGATCCTCCAGGGAGAGGAAGAGATCTGATGTCCGTCGCCTCACCGTCAGCTCCGGCGCGGCCCACACCGCCCGGGCCGCCGGCGCCCGGCGCACACGTCCGACGCAAGCGGCGTTCGAGCACCTCCAGCGGCCTCGTGCCGTACGCGCTCGCCCTGCCCGCGCTGTTCCTGCTGTTCGCGCTGCTCGGTTATCCGATGGTCCGGATGGTCGTGTTGTCGTTCCAGAACATGCGGCTGCGGGAGCTCTTCGCCGGGCTCACCCCGCCGTGGGTCGGTCTCGACAACTACACCAAGGTCCTCACCGACAGCGTGTTCTGGACCGTGGCGCTGCGCACGACGGTCTTCACCGTCGTCTCGGTCGCGCTCACCGTGACCATCGGCCTGGCCGTGGCGATGCTCATGCGCCGGGTCGCGCCGAGCATCCGGATCGCCATGATCGTCGTGATGATGTTCGTCTGGGCGATGCCGCAGCTGGTCGCCACGCAGATCTTCCGCTGGCTGGTGGACGCCGACTTCGGCGTGATCAACTACCTGCTCACGTTGATCGGCCTGGACTACGAGAGCCACAGCTGGTTCGCCGAACCGCTCGAGGGCTGGGCCGTGATCACCTCGCTGGTGGTCTGGGCCGGCATCCCGTTCATCGCGATCACCCTGAACGCCGGGCTGACCCAGGTGCCCAAGGAGCTCATCGAGGCCGCCACGGTCGACGGCGCCTCGCCCTGGCAGGCATTCCGCAACATCACGTTGCCGATCCTGAAACAGCTGATCGTCATCGTGACCACGTTGTCGGCGATCTGGAACTTCGGCCTGTTCACCCAGCCCTGGGTGATCCGGGACGGCCGGCCCAGCTCCGACTACCAGACCCTGGCCACGTACGCGTACAGCACCGCCTTCAAGACCAACAACTACAGCCTCGGCTCGGCGATCTCGGTGATCACCGTGATCCTCCTGGCCGCCGTGATGGTGTTCTACATCCGGCAGATGTTCAAGATCGGAGACGTGGACTGATGGCCGCCGTCGCCCCCGTCGTACCCATACGCAAACGCCGCCGCCGCCCGATCGACAGCGACACCGTCACGGTCGGCCGGAGCAGGGCCGGCACGCTGTTCGCGAACCTGGCCGCCATCGGGTTCATCGTGGTCATGGCGTTCCCGGTCTACTGGGTGCTGAACACCGCGTTCAAGCCGTCCAACGAGATCCTCCGGTTCGAGCCGACGTTCATCCCGAACAGCCCGACGTTCGACAACTTCAAGTCGGCGTTCAACGCGCCGTTCTTCCAGCAGGACCTGCTCAACAGTGTGATCATCACGCTGGGTGCGGTGGCCGGTGCGATCGTGGTCGGCTTTCTGGCCGCGCTGGCGATCGCCCGGTTCCAGTTCTACGGCCGGAAGGCGATCATTCTGGTCGTCCTCGGCGTGCAGATGGTTCCGCTGGTCGCGCTGCTCATTCCGCTCTACCTGATGATGCAGGGCTTCGGGCGGACCAAGGAGCTGCCTGGGGTGATCATTGTCTATATCGTGCTGATCCTGCCGTACACCGTCTGGACCCTGCGTGGTTTCATTTCCGGGATCCCGCGCGAGCTGGACGAGGCCGCGCTGATCGACGGCTGCACGCGTGCGCAGGTGTTCTGGCGGATCATTCTGCCGCTCACTGGTCCCGGTTTGGTCGCAACGTCCGTGTACGGCTTCATTCAGGCGTGGAACGAGTTCATCATCATCAACACGTTCAACGATCAGGCTCAGCAGAACCTGATGGCTTGGCTGCTGCAGAACCAGACGCAACGAGGGACGTTCTGGGGACCGCTGATGGCCGGGTCGATCCTGACCGCGATTCCGGTGGTGATCTTCTTCCTCATCATCCAGCGCAACATCGCGACCGGCCTCACCGCCGGCGCGGTGAAGGGCTGACCTGCAATAACCCCTTTTCCGTACGAAGCACGAGCACCACCAGCGAGGAGTAACAATGAGCGACATTTTTGCCCGGCCCGAGGTCGACCGGCGCACGCTGCTGCGTCGTGCCGCGGCCGTGGGCCTGATGGCGACGCCGGCGGCCGGACTGCTGAGCGCCTGCGTGGGCGGCGGCGAGGAGAAGACCCAGGACCAGGCCGAGGGTACGAAGAGCGACACCAACCCGCTGGGCGTCGACGCCAAGGCGCCGCTCGAGGTCATCATCTTCAACGGCGGCCTGGGCAGCAAGTACGCCACCGACGTGCACATCCCGTCGTACAAGAAGGCCTTCCCCACCGCCGAGGTGAAGTTCTCCGAGACGCAGGAGATCGGCAAGGTCGTCCAGCCCCGGATCAACGCCGGTGACCCGCCGGACATGGTCAACAACGCCGGCGCCGGCCTGATGGACATGGCCGCGATCGTCAAGGCGGGCCAGGCCCAGGACCTCACCGACCTGTTCGCCGCCCCGTCGGTGGACATCCCGGGCAAGACGGTCAAGGACACCCTGGTCCCCGGCGCGTACGAGCAGGGCCTCTTCGACGGCAAGCCGTACGTGCTCAACTACGCGTTCACCGTGTACGGCCTCTGGTACAACAAGGCGCTGTTCACCAAGAACAACTGGACGCTGCCGAAGACCTGGGCCGAGTTCACCACCCTGCTCGGCACGATCAAGGCCGCGGGCGTCACCCCGTTCGCGTACGCCGGGGCCAACGCGCCCTACTACATGTACCTGGCGATCCTGACCAGCGCCGCGAAGATCGGTGGCACCGAGCTCCTCAAGGCGCTGGACGAGAACGCGGACGGCGCGTGGGAGGCGCCGGCGATCAAGCAGGCCGCCGCCGCGTGGGCCGAGATCGGCGCCAAGTTCTCCGACAAGAAGTTCAAGGGCCTGCGGCACACCGAGGTCCAGCTGCAGCAGAACCAGGACAAGGTCGCCTTCTACCCGTGCGGCTCCTGGCTGGAGAACGAGCAGGCAAAGGACACCCCGGCCGGCTTCGAGTACGCGGTCATCCCGCTCCCGTCGGTCACCGGCGCGGACAAGCTCCCGCAGACCGCGATCTACGCGGCGGCCGGCGAGATGTACTACGCCTCCAGCAAGGGCAAGAACCCGCGCGGCGGCATGGAGTACCTGCGTCACATGCTCTCCAAGGAGGGCGCGGCCGGCTTCACCAAGCTGACCAAGGTGCTCACCGTCGTACAGGGCGCGGCCGACGGCCTGACCATCTCGCCCGGCCTGACCAGCGGCAACGAGCTGCTCAAGGGCGCCGGCTCGGACTTCTTCGGCTACCGCTGGCCGGACCTGTACAAGAAGCTCGACGTCGAGGTCCAGGCCGCGACCAACCAGCTGATGTTCGACGGCGGCACGGCCGACCAGTTCGTCACCCGGATCGCCAAGGTGGCCAAGGCCGTCTAGGCCCTGGTCAGATCACCTGTAAGCCCGTAGGAAGGACGCCATGCGGCACGGCAAGTACCCCTTCATCATCGGTTTCCTTGTCGTGCCGGTGGCTCTTTACGTGACCTTCGTGGTCGCGGCGTACGTCCAGACGTTCCAGCTGGCGTTCACCGACTGGTCCGGTCTGGGGCCGATCTCGTACGTCGGGTTCGAGAACTTCGTCACCATGTGGAACGACTCGTTGTTCTGGCGCTCCGTCCAGCACAACCTGTTCGTCCTGCTGGTGCTGCCGATCATCACGATCGCCCTGGCCCTGGTGTTCGCGTTCCTGCTGAACGTCGGCGGCGGGCACAAGGGTGGCACCACCCGCGGCGTCTGGGGCTCCAAGCTCTACCGGGTGCTGTTCTTCTTCCCGCAGCTCCTGGCCCTGGCCATCGTCGCGGTGATCTTCGGCCGGGTCTACTCGCCGGACGAGAGCGGCCTGATCAACGGGCTGCTCCCGTCCGGGTCGGAGCCGATCCTCTTTCTGGCCGACGGCAACATCGCGCTGATCAGCATCGTCGCGGTGCTGGTCTGGCAGTCGGTCGGCTTCTACGTGGTGCTCTTCTCGGCGGGCATGGGCTCCATCTCGACGGAGATCTACGAGGCCGCGGCGATCGACGGCGCCAACCGGGTCACGCTGTTCTTCCGGATCACCGTCCCGCTGCTCTGGCAGACCATCCAGGTCGCCTGGGTCTACCTGGGCATCGCGGCGTTTGACTGCTTCGCGCTGGTCAACATCATGTCCGTGGAGCGCGGCGGCCCGGACGGCGCCACCTCGGTGCTGAGCCTGATGATCTACCGCAACGCGTTCGAGTTCTCCCAGGCCGGCTACGCGTCGGCGCTGGGCGTGTCGTTGTTCATCCTGACCCTGGCGTTCGCCGCGCTGACCCTCCGGGTCACCCGCCGCGACGCCGTCGAGATGTGAGGGGAGCTCGGTGACCATGACTTCGACCGAGGCGCCCGCCGCTGTGCCCGCCAAGACGTCGTCCGCGGGGCGCAAGCCGGACACCAAGCGCGAGGTGAACGCCTTCAGCAGCCTCGCGCACATCGCCCTGTTCGTCTGGGCGCTGGCCACCGCCGGCCCGCTGATCTGGGTGGTGCTGTCCTCCTTCAAGAACAACACCGAGATCTTCCTGGGCCAGCCGTTCGGGCTGCCCAGCTCGTTCTCGTTCCAGTCGTACCTGGACGCGTGGACCACCGCGCACGTCGGCCAGTACTTCCTGAACAGCGTGTTCGTGGTGGTGCTGAGCACGGCGGGCACCATGCTGCTGGGCTCGATGGCCGCGTACGTGCTGGCCCGCTACCGGTTCCCCGGCAACCGGGCCATCTACTACCTGTTCGTCAGCGGCCTGGCGTTCCCCACCTTCATGGCCCTGGTCCCGCTGTTCTTCATCCTGAAGAGCTTCGGCCTGATCAACACGTTCACCGGCCTGATCCTGGTGTACATCGCCTACTCGCTGCCGTTCACGGTGTTCTTCATGGCCGCGTTCTTCAAGACGCTGCCGATGGAGATCGAGGAGGCGGCGACCATGGACGGCGCCTCGCACACCCGCAAGTTCTTCCAGATCATGGTGCCGATGGCCAAGAGCGGCCTGGTCAGCATCACGATCTTCAACATCGTCGGCCAGTGGAACCAATATCTGCTGCCGGTCGCGATCATGCAGGGCGCCGGCGCCGACTCCAAGTGGGTGCTGACCCAGGGCATCGCGAACATCAGCACGTCGGCCGGCTACCAGGCGCAGTGGTCGACGCTGTTCGCCGCGCTGACCCTCTCGATCCTGCCGATGATCATCGTGTACGCGATCTTCCAGCGTCAGATCCAGGCCGGCCTCACCGCCGGCGCGGTGAAGTAGCCGGTTTTTGTCGTACCTCCACGCCAGAATGCAGGTGTGGACCCGACCGCGACGACAACGACGAGTGGCTCAGCTGCCCCCGGGGCGGCTGGGCCACTCGCCGTTCAGGCCGGCCCCGGGTCCACCGGCCGGCTTCAGCCGCTCCACCCCGACGGGCGCCCGGCCGGGCCGATCGAGGACGTGGCCGACCTGGCCGCGGCGATCCGCTCACGCGAGGCCTCCGGCCAGGTGCGCTGGCTCTGGTCCGCCACCTCAGAGGTCTACCCGCCCCTGGTCCGTGCGGGCGTCCGGGTCCGCCGCTGCCACGATCTGGAGCTGACCGAGGCACTCCTACTCGGGTACGCCGGATGGTGGGGCGCACCGCGCGCGCTGCCCGCGGTCATCGCCCGCCTCGACGGCCGTCCCGTCCCGCCCGACCCGCCGCCGCGCCAGCCCGACCCGCCGGGCCACAGCCAGGGTTCCCTCTTCGACGCGGGCCCCGCCCCGTCCAAAGCCACCGGCGCCCTCGCCGACGTCGTGCGCGCCTACGCCGACCAGCACGCCCGCCTCGCCGCGATCGAGCAGCCCGGCCGGTTCCGTCTGCTCGTGGCGGCGGAGAACGCCGGCGCCCTGCTCGGCGTCGAGATGGGCCACGCCGGCCTGCCCTGGCGCGCCGACCTGCACGACACGCTGCTGCGCGAGCTGCTCGGCCCGCCCCAGCCGGTCGGCCCGCCCCGCCGCCTCGCCGAGCTGACCGCGCAGATCAACACCGCTTTCGGCGTACGCGGCCTGCACCCCGACTCGCCGGCCGAGGTGGTGCGGGCCTTCGCCCGGGCCGGCATCGAGATCCCCAACACCCGGGCCTGGGTGCTACGCAAAATCGAGCATCCGGCGGTCCAGCCCCTCCTGGAGTACAAGGAGCTCTACCGCATCTGGACGGCACACGGCTGGTCGTGGCGCGACGCCTGGATCGTCGGCGGCCGGTTCCGCCCCGAGTTCGTCCCCGGCGGCGTCGTCTCCGGCCGCTGGGCCACCCGAGGCGGGGGAGCACTCCAGGTCCCCAAGGTGGTCCGCCGCGCCGTGGTCGCCGACGACGGCTGGCGTTTCGTCGTCGCCGACGCCGGCCAGCTCGAGCCACGAGTCCTCGCCGCGGTGTCCGGCGACACCCGCCTGGCCGCCGCCGCGAAGGCAGGCGACCTCTACGCCGCCCTGGCCGCCGACTCCTTCGACGGCGACCGGGCCAAGGCCAAGGTCGCCCTGCTCGGCGCCATGTACGGCCAGACCGGCGGCGCCGCGATCCCCGCCCTGGCCGTCCTCCGCCAGCACTATCCCACCGCCTTCGAGTACGTCGAGACGGCCGCCCGCACCGGCGAGGCCGGCGGCCTGGTCCGCTCCTGGCTGGGCCGCACCTGCCCACCGGCTTCCTCAGCCTGGCGCGACGCCGGCCTCGACCCACCCGAGGAGGCGGGCACAGCCGAACTCCCGCAGGGCGGCGCGACGGGCCGCGCCCGGGGCCGCTTCACCCGCAACTTCGTCATCCAGGCCACCGCCGCCGAGTGGGCCCTGGTCCTGCTGGCGTCCCTGCGCACAGCCTTGGAGGGCACCAAGGCCGAGCTGGTCTTCTTCGTCCACGACGAGGTGGTCGTGCACTGCCCCGAGGACGAGGCCCCCACGGTGGTGGCGGCAGTCCAGCAGTCCGCGGCGGAGGCGGGCCGCTTGCTCTTCGGCGCGACCGAGGTCCGCTTTCCCCTGGATGTCTCCGTCGTCCAGTGCTACGCCGACGCCAAGTAACGGCCGCGCAACCCGCCGTTGCTCGACCGCGTTAACCCACGCTGCGACGTAACCCACGCTGTCACTTGCTTCCGCTGCGCCGCGCCCACCCGTTCGCGCTGCATCGCCACCACTCCCGCTGCACTGCCCGCCTTTGCTGCGCCGCCTTTTGCTGCGCCGCCTTTGCTGGGCCGCCTGCCTTCCGCCGCCGCACGCCTTTCGCTGCGCCGCCTGCCCGGCGCTCGGCACGATGGTGCTGTATCGATGCTGAGCGACTGGAGGGCCTGCTATGCCGGCATCGGGTGACCGGTGCGTTTCAGGATCTCGGTGGCGATGTCCGCGGCGGGACGGTCATCGGTGTCCACGTGCAGGTCGCCGAAGACGCCGAGGGTTTGGTCGATGCGCGCCGCCTGGTCTGCGATCTCGCGTAGCCGCCCGGGCGGTTGCCCGACCAGCTCATCGCCCGCGAGACCGCTCGCCGGGCTCACACCCCGCCCGCGCAGCGCGGCCCGCTCGCCGAGGACCCGCCGACTGGCGCGCAGCCGGCACAGCGTGATCGCGGCGGCCGGCAGCGCGTCGGCGTAGTGCGTGAAGTCCTCCGGCCGTTCGAGCGGCCCGACCGCGATCAGGCATGCCGCACCCGAGGCGCGAAAGGAACGCCAGACCGAGGCCAGGTTCGCCGCCTTGAGCCGATGGTTGCCCGGATCGCCAGCCGGGACCGGACGACGGAACCCGATCTGATCGAGGTCGACGAAAGCCGCCGTTACCCCGCCCTGCCTGATCCGCTGATACACCTGCCAGCCGACCGTCGACTTGCCCACCGCGGTCGGTCCGCAGACCCACAGGATCTCGCCCGTGCCGGGACCAAGCGCCCGCTCCACGTCGCCCGCGCCGCGACCAAGCGCCCGCTCCACGTCGCCCGCGCCGCGACCAAGCGTCTGATCCCCGCCCGCACTGGGATGGGGCGTCCGGCTCACGCCGCCGGCATCGAATCCGGGTGTCCGGCTCACGCCACTCGCGTCGAGACCAGGTGCCCGCCTTGCGCCGCCCGCGTCGGGATCAGGTGTCCGGCTCACGCTCACTTCGGAACCGAGTGGCCGACTCGCGCCTCCCGCGGCGGGACCGGGTGCCAACCTTGCGCTCAACGGTTCGGTCAGGGGCACGCCAGGCCAACCCGTATGCGCGAGGACGCGGTCGGCGACCTCGGCGATCGTCAGCCCGGTCGTGTCGACGCAAGGCTTGCCGGCGAAGGCGCGATCGAGGGCATCGGCGAGGGCGGGGATTGCCGCGCGGTCTTCGAACGGGTTGTCTCGGGCGGCCAGCCGTCGCCCAAGATCGCCCGGGTCGGCGCGTAACCGGACAGCGGTCAGCGCCGCGTCCGGGAGGAGGTCGACGGGCATCCCGCGCACCTGGTCGATCACACCCGGCACGATCACCCCGTGCGCGCCGGCGTCCCGGAAGTTCGCCACGACCGCGTTCAGGGTTCGCGCTTCGAGCAGATGCCGCCCCGGGTCATCGGCGGGCTCGGGCGCCCAGTTCTGCGTCGTCGGCGGGCCGTAACACATCCCCACCTGGTCGATGTCGACGTAGCCGGTGGACAGCCCCTCCGCGGCGAGCCGCCGGAACAGCTCCCAGGTGACGCTGGTCTTACCGACTCCAGGCGGACCGTACAGCCACAACACCGGCAACGAGTGCACGCCGCCAGTATCCGGACCCACCCGCACCCTGGTCGACCGAATTCACGATCAACCCCGTGCGCCCCCGGATGTCACGGGTCAGACCGCCAAGGCCGGCGCCACAGCCTGGGCGGCGGCATCATGCGACCCGGGTTCAGCGAATCCAGAGGTCGGCGGGGGAGCGGCCGCGCCGGAAGCCGTTGGCGTCGGCCAGGTCGGCGGCCTCGCGGAAGCCGTGGGCGACCAGCTCCGGCTGGTGGGCGTCGCTGCCGAAGCTGATCGCGCCGCCGCCCTCCTCCCGCCACCAGCGCAGGATGGTCGCGTGCATCGGGATCCGGGTGCTGACCTCCAGGGCACGTCCCGACCGGGCGGTGGCGCGCAGCGCGTACCGGAACTCCTCCTCGAAATCCTCGGGATCGAACGTCTCCAACGGCCAGGACCGGACCGCGTAGTCGATGTGCGCCAGCACCTCGAAGGCCGCGTCGCTGTTCACCAGCCGGACCACCTCGGCGAGATAGTCCCGCATCACCGAGGCCGGCTCCCGCAGCGGATAGAGCAGCCACGGCTCGGCGAAACCCGACTCGTGCGGGAGGCAGTGCTGCGAGCCGAGCACCCGTTCGAAGGACCCGGGCCCCAGCATCGCGGCGCACTCGGCGGCGTGCCAGTGCGGCTGGCCGAGCTCGACGCCGGTGAGGATGCGCAGGCCGGGGAAGAGCGTCCGGCAGCGGTCGACCGAGTCCAGATAGCCGTCGACGTCCAGCGGCGGCGGCGTCAGCAGGAGGTTCTCGTCCGCCATGGCGAGGTGGTTCTCGTTGGCGTAGGGGCCGCTACGCGCCAGGTACCACGACGTGTGGTCGACGTGCTCGGTGAAGGCGATCGACGGGAGCCCGAGTTCCACGGCCCGCGCGCACGAGCCCTCCATCGAGCCTACGGCCGTGTCCCACGACCACTCGGTGTGAACGTGATTGTCCGGCGGCAGCGGCGGGGAGTCCGCCCGTCGCCCAGCGACGTCGCGCGGAGGGGTGTCGCGCGGAGGGGTGTCGCGCGGAGAGGTGTCGCGCGGAGAGGTGTCGCGCGGAGAGGTCACGCCGCACGGCCCAGGTGCGTCGCGCGCGAGTGGGTCGGTGTGTGGACCAGGTGTGTCGCGCGCGAGTGGGTCGGTGTGTGGACCAGGTGTGTCGCGCGCGAGCGGGCCGGTGTGCGGCGTGGGGAGATCATCGCGCGTGGTCGAGGAATCGCGCGGGGCTCAAGAATCGCGTGGGGCCTAGGAATCGCGCGCGGTCGTGGTGTGGCGCGCGGTCGTGGTGTCGCGCGCGGTCGTGGTGTCGCGCGCGGTTGAGGTGTCGTGGGGCCCAGAAATCGCGCACGGTCGTGGTGTGGCGCGCGGTTGAGGTGCCGCGCGCGGTTGAGGTGTCGCGGGGCCCAAGAATCGCGCGCGGTCGAGGGGCGGCGCGCGGTCGAGGTGTGGCGCGCGGTCGAGGTGTCCCGTGGGCCCAGGTGTCGCGCGCGGGTGGGTCGGTGTGACCGCGAGAGGAGGCAGCGGCGTGGGGGTGGGTCATGGGGCGGCGGCGTCGAGGTGGATGGAGGAGAAGACGCCGGGGAAGAACATGGCCAGGAGGGCCAGCAAGGAGACGATCGTGAAGAGGCCGCGCAAGACGAAGATCTCACCGGGGCCGCCGGCCCTGATCGCGATGCCGTCGGGGATGCCGATCATGCGCCACATGCGGGCGCCCAGCGGGATGGGCCAGAGCAGGGGCACGCCGCTGCGGGTGATCATGTCGCCGATGAGGTGGACCACGCAGCCGACGCCCACGGCGGTGCCCAGCAGGGGGTAGCCGCGGTCGGCGTCCAACTGCGACGCGGCCATGAACGCGACCGCCGCCGAGGTCAAGGTCACGATCAGCCAGCCGGCGCGTTCCGCCCACTTGTCGAAGAGCCCGCGCAGTGCCAGGCCGGCCATGAAGAACAGCACCCCCAGGACCGCCCATTTCCCGTACGCCGCGGCGAGACTGGTCGTGCCCCAGCCGACGAGCCCGGCGAACACCAGCGTATGCGTGAACGTGCGGTGCCCGTTGGTCCGCCGAGGATCACGTGGCATCCGGGTGATCGAGTAGATGCCCAGCGACACCTTCTCGATCACCTCGGCGACGAAGAGCGAGAACACTCCGAACGTCCGCGCCACCGTGGCGCCGCCCTGGTTGCGGGTGACCTTGCCGGACAGGTCCAGGTCGGGCAGCAGCGCCGCCCCGGCACACACCGTCGCCCCGATCGTCACTGCCAGCGGGCTTTGGGCGTACCCCCCGAAGTGATCCAAAGCCCAGCTCCCCGCGAGCCAGACCGCGGCACCGGACAATGCGTGCGAAGGTCCCATCACGGCTTCAAGCGTTTCAGGGCGATGCCAGTCGATCAACGACCCTCGGCTCCATCAGGGAGTCAGGGAGCGTTCCAGGGCGCGACGGGCTGATGCCGGCGGTAGTGCTGGTGCGCCGGCCCGTGGTGCCTGGCGAACGCCATGAACAGGAAGAACATCGGGAAGATCGGCCAGAAGAAGTGTGCGCCGGAGAGGAACCAGAGGCTCACCAGGACGCTGGACAGCACGAACACGAAGCCGCCGAACGCCCGCCTGTCCCGGCGTGTCGCGGCCTGCGCCTGCGGGGTGTGGGCGAGTGCCTGGCGGCCGTTGCCCGGCAGGTCGGCGGTGAGCGGGATCAGATCGTCGCGGAACTTGGCGGCGTAGCAGGCACCCAGCCGCTCCTCACCCTCCTCGAGCGTCAGCCGCCCCTCGGTCATCGCGGCGCGCAGGATCGTGGCGACCTGCTCGCGCTCGGTGTCGGACGTGCGGAGCCGATGCTGCCCTGCCCGCGTGGCGTCGTCGGTGGTCACGGAAGCCCCCTTCGGTGAAGCGATGGCTCAAGATTGCCGTGCCGCGGCGGTTCGCGCGTCTGACCCAGGTCGTGACTTCACGTACGCCCCGGGGCGGACACCGGGGGCGCGGCGTACAACCTGGGGAGTACGCGGAGACCGGTCCTGGGTTCGATGTCCGCCGACCTGCGGGTGCCGTACGTTCGAGACGTGCGAGAACCCGGCAGGCGGCATACGCCATGGCAGCAGGACCAGCCATGGCCGGACCCGCCGTGGCGCCGCGGACATCAGCGCAAGGGCCATCCGATCTTCGGGGCGGTCGGCGCCGCCATGTTCCACATCCTCGGCGCGAAGGACATGGCCGGCGAGGGGCTGGTCTTCCACGCGATGGACCCTCTGGCCTACGCGTTGCTGCTGATCGGCCCGGCGGCGCTGATCTGGCGGCGGCGCGCCCCGATCCCGGTGCTGCTGATCACGTTGGCGGCGTCGATCGGGTTCGCCACGATCGCCGCGCCGCGCTGGGTGTTCCTGGTCGCCCCGCTGGTCGCCTGCTGGAACGCGGTGAAGCAGGGGCGGGGCCGGCCGGCGTTCCTGGCCTCGGTGGCCGGCTATGTGGCGTACGCCGTGGTGACGGTGGTGATCTCCAGCGAGCTCGGGCTTGCCCCCGAAACCCGCCCCGGCCTGCGTACCCTCGTCGTTCTCGCGGTCGCGTTGCTGCTGTCGCTGTTCCTCGGCGGCGCGGCCCGGGCGCAGTCCGAGCACATGGCCGAGGTGATGAAGGCGCGGGCCGAGCGGGCCCGGGCCAAGGAGGAGCAGGAGCGGCGGCAGGCGTCCGAGGAGCGGCTGCGCATGGCCCGTGAGCTGCACGACGTGCTCGGCCACCACCTGTCGCTGATCAGCGTGCAGGCCGGCGTGGGCCTGCATCTGATGGACAACCAGCCCGAGCAGGCCCGCGAGGCCCTGACAGCGATCAAGACCGCAAGTGCGGAGGCCCTCCGAGAGGTACGCGCGGTGCTCGGTGTCCTTCGGCCGGAGGAGGAGGCCGCGCCCCGGCAGCCGACGCTGGGCCTGGACAGGCTGGACGAGCTGACCGGCAGCGCGGGGCTTCCGGTGACGACCACGCGGACGGGCTTGCCGAGGCCGCTGCCGGCGGAGCTCGACCGGGCGGCGTTCCGGATCGTGCAGGAGGCGCTGACGAACGTCCGCAAGCACGCCGGTCCGGACGCGAAGGCGGAGGTGTCGGTGGACTATGCGCCCGACGGTCTGCGCCTGTCGATCCGCAACGACGGTGAGGTGGGGTCGCCGGGCGAGTCGGAGGGGAGCGGCATCGCGGGCATGCGTGAGCGTGCGGTGGCGCTGGGCGGCAGCCTCCAGGCGGGTCCGCTGCCGAACGGCGGTTTCCTGGTGACAGTGTCTCTGCCGGTGGCCGGGTCTGCCGCGCAAGAAGGCGGAGCACGGGAAGGCGGAGCGCGGGAAGGCGGAGTCCAGGAAGGTGGAGCGCGCGAAGATGGAGCGCGGGAAGGTGGAGTCCAGGAAGGTGGAGCGCGCGAAGATGGAGCGCGGAAAGGTGGAGCACGGGCGGGTGGAGCGCGGGAAGGTGGAGAGAGCGCATGATCTCGGTCCTGCTCGCTGACGACCAGGCTCTGGTGCGGGCCGGCTTCCGCGCGTTGCTGAACGCGGAACCCGACATCGAGGTGGTGGGCGAGGCGTCCGACGGCCTGGAGGCGGTCCGCCTGGCCGAGGAGACCCGTCCCGACGTGGTGCTGATGGACATCCGGATGCCCGGCGTCGACGGTCTCGAGGCGACCCGGCGGATCGCGGCGGACCCGCGGCTGTCCGGCACCCGGGTGGTCATCCTGACGACGTTCGAGCTGGACGAGTACGTCTTCGAGGCGTTGCGCACCGGCGCGTCCGGCTTCCTGGTGAAGGACACCGAGCCGGTCGAGCTGCTGCGCGGGGTGCGTGCGGTGGCGGCCGGGGACGCGTTGCTCTCCCCGAGCGTGACCCGCCGGGTGATCGGCGAGTTCGCCACCCCGGGCCGGGGCCGGTCGTCGGCGCCGCCGGCCGAGCTGGAACAGCTCACCGACCGGGAGCGCGAGGTGATGGTTCTGGTGGGCGAGGGACTGTCCAACGACGAGATCGCCGGGCGGCTGGTGATCAGCCCGGCGACGGCGAAGACCCACGTGAGCCGCACGATGGTCAAGCTGGGTGCGCGCGATCGCGCGCAATTGGTTGTCTATGCGTACGAAGCGGGGCTTATCCGACCTGGCTGGTTGAGCTGAGCACGTCAAGCCCAGCCGTGGATTGACACGTCGAGGCGGTCGCGGTTCCCGCCCGGTTGTCGTAGCCTCATTGTTCTGGCCTTGAAGTCCTGGACTTTTATCACTGGGCCTTTGCACATGCATCTGCAGGAGCGCCGAGTCCATTGAGGACGGCGCGGCCACTGTGTGTGCAATCAAGAGCCATTTTCACTATTACTGTCGGTCGGACGTTTCGTTGCGCCGTGCCTGTTCCCGGCGCCCCGATAAGGCTCAGTACACATTGGTGGCAGTCCAGATTGCGCCGGCGTCATGCGCGAATAGTCGATCTCCGTTACTTTCCGTGCCCGCACGGCGTACACGCTGGGCTAACGATTCCGGACACGGCTCTGCCGCCTCGGCGGGGAGGCCGAGGCGGCAGCGGCCTGTGGAAACACACTGGAGCAGGCCTGGCGACATGCATCGAGATCATCTTCGGACACGATTGGCACAAACCCATTGGCAAGCACGGATTGTCGTACCGACATCACGCTTCGTACAGTGATGGTCAAGAATCATTGACCGCTGTAAGTACGACGAGCGGGGTCGTTTGCCGACGACCCTCGGGGGTGCAGGAAGCATGCTTGTCAAAATCATCGACCAGATCACCGATGACGAGAACCTCGACGCCGCGTGGAACCTCTACCTGGAGGCATTCCAAGACATCCGCGCACTCGCAGTGCAGCGCCACCTCATGTTTCGCGATGAGTTCGACGACGTCATGAGGGACCAGCGAGTGCAGAAGTACCTGGCACTGCGAGACGACGGCACCCTGTGCGGCCTGTCCACCTACTCCAACAACCTGCATGCCATGCCACTCATCGCACCGGAGTACTTCGAGCGGCGCTGGCCGGAGCTGTACCGGCAACACAAGGTCTGGTACTGCGGTTTCGTCGCCGTCGGCTGCGAGGCACGTGACACCCGGGCCTTCGCCGACATGGTAGAGGCCATGTACCTGACGGCCGCGAACCAGAACGGCATCATCGCCCTCGACTTCTGCCGGTTCAATGACGACTCCCGGAAGATGTCGCGTGTGATCCGGCTGATGCTCCACCGGTTGTCCGGTGGGGTGAAAGCCGAGTGCATGGATGCTCAGCAGTTCTGGATCTACGAGTTTCCGTCGGCGGCCTGAGCTGTTCAATTGGGGTCAGGGCATAGGCGACCTCCACATCGACCAGAGCGGCGGTCCGTCGGGTAGACGCAACACGGACCGGACCTGATATCCGTGCCGAAGGTAGAGGTCACGGTTGCGGGGATCGTTGGCCTCGAGGTACGCCGGGAGGCCGGCCTGGTCGAGGCGGTTGTGGTGGCGATCGAGCAGCGCGCTGCCGATGCCCTGGCCCTGGATGTCCGGTCGGACCGCGAGGAAGGCCAGGTAGTGGTGCGGGTCGAGCGGGTGGTTCTCCTCCATCAGCGCGTCCAGCTGACAGGCCCGGTCGAACGACTCCTGGGTGACCTCCTTGAGCCGGCGCTCGTAGTCCACCGGCCCCGGGATCATCGAGGTGAACGGGAACCACAGTGCGACGCCGGTCATCTGCCCGGTCTCCGAGTCGGACATGCCGTACACCTCGCCGTACCGGACCGCATGGTCGACGAAGATCTCGAAGTACGCCGGGCTGAGGGTCTTGCGTACGGACGGGTCCGGGTTGAGCCAGCGGGCCACCGGGCCGTCCCACATCGCCTCGGCCACGAGCTCGGTGATCTCGGCGGTGTCGAACGGCGACACGTGCCGGATGACCAGCTCCCTGATCGCGTACGTCATGAATCTCCCCTATGAGATCGGTTGATCGCTTATTTGATCGACGGAACGTGCGCGCTGAACGGGTCCGCGTGCGTGTGCGGGCGCTTGGGAATCGGCGAATCCATGATGGAGCGTTCGGTGCCGCGGCCGATCATGGCGTAGACCTCGGGCCGGCCCATCCGCATGATCAGCGCCCAGATCGCCCCGACGATCCCGAGGACCAGGTAGGCCGCCGTGAACACCCAGTGGAAGATCGAGCCGGACTCGACCTGGAGCAGATCGCCGAGCCCGATCACGGTCGCCGCGAGGATGATGCTCAGCAACAGGAAGGCGACGATCGGCGCGATCCGGGTGCGCCACACGTTCTCCCGCCGGCGGTTGCGGGCGAAGAACGCGATCACCGCGGCCGATGCGCTCCACATCAGGATCAGCACGCCGAGGCCGCCGACGACGGTCAGCCAGGCGAACAGGTAGACCAGCGGGTCCGCGCCGCCGATCTTGTAGAGCACGATCACGATCAGCGCCAGCAGGCTCTGGGTCACCGAGCCGACCACCGGAGCGCCCGTACGCGGGTGGGTGTAGCCCCAGAGGCGCGGCAGGACACCCTCGCGGCCGAGGGCGAACTGGTACCGGGAGACCGCCGCGTGGAAGGCCAGCAGGGCGGCGAAGATGCTGGTCATGAAGAGCACGTAGCCGACGCTGATCAGCGCTTCCGGCACATGTGGCGAGACCAGCGTGAACACCATGTCGGTCTGCTCGGTGCGAGCCTGCCCGACGACCTTGTCCGGGCCGGCGCCGACCGACATCGCCCAGGCGGAGACGCCACAAAGAAGGCCGGCCAGGATGACCGACCAGTGGGTTGCCCGGGCGATCGTCTTCTTCGGGTCCTTGGCCTCCTCGGAGAGGACCACGGTGGCCTCGAATCCGACGAAGCCCGCGATGGCGAGCACCATCATCGCGACCACCTCGGGGGTGGCGAGCTGGGCGGGGGCCAGCGACGAGAAGCTGACGGCGCCGTCCGCCGGGTTGGCGACCATGACCGTGTCGTAGATCAGGACCACGGCGATCTCGAGGACCAGCAGGACACCGAGCACCTTGCCGCTGAGGTCGACCCAGAGGAGACCGAGGATCGTGACGACGGCCCAGGCGACCAGCGCGCAGGCGAACCAGGAGGCGGTCAGGCCCATGGCGCCGAGCACCCCGGAGGCGACCACCCCGAACAGTCCGAAGAGGCCGATCTGCATCAGCGAGTAGGCCGGTAGCGCGACGAAGGCCGCCGCGACACCGAGCACCCGGCCGAGGCCGTGGCTGATGTAGGAGTAGAAAGCCCCGGAGTTCACGATGTGCCGGCTCATCGCCACGAACCCGACCGTGAAGATCGACAGAATCCCCGCGACCACCAGGTAGACCAGTGGCACGGCGGTGTTGCCGACCACGGCGTAGATGGTGGAGATGGAGCCGATGATCACGGTCAGCGGCGCGGCGCCGGCCACCCCGAAGAACACGACAGAAGGTACTCCGAGCCGGTTGCGGGCCAGTGCCCGCGAAATGATATCCGGCTCAGCCGCGTCCTTGGACGCCATCAACATCCTCCCGGCCCACTGGTCGACGTTGTACTTGGTTCGGTGGTGGCGGCCGACGGTGGTCACCGGCGCCCGGCGGTCAGAGCGGAGCCCACCGATGCCTCGGTGTACTCGATCAGCTCGCGCAGATCCATCGGCAGCGACGCGATGGCGTCGGGGAGGGTCTGGAACGCGTGGCGGTGCACTTCGAAGTCGTAGAGCACGTGCCGGGTCAGCCCGGTCGCGGCGATCAGCCCGGCCAGCACCCGGTCGCTGATGTTCATGTCCATGCCGCGGACCAGCAGGTTGGCCAGCCGGGCCGGGGCCCAGGCGGCGGCGTTGCGCTGCTCGGCGCTGTTCGGCATGTAGAGCGTCTGGGTGCTCAGCATGCGGCGCCGGGTCACCGGCTCGACCGCGCCGAGGCGCATCAGCCGCTCGCCGACCCGGATCGCCGCGTCCTGCGAGAGGAAGGCGAGCCAGGTGCGCACCTCGCGGTGCTGCGGCTGTGCGATGAGCAGGTCGAGGATGTCGTGCGACAGCGCATCGCTCGGCGGCTGCCGGCTGACGATGTGCAGGTCGCCTTCGATGATGCGCAGGCGGCCCTCGAGCAACAGCTCGGCGAGCAGCGCAGCGGCTAGACCGAGGCCGGTTGCCCGCGGATGTAGCCGCGAACGACCCGTCCGGTCCTCGTGTGCGATCAGAAAGTACTGGTCAGCCAACACGCTGCCACGCCCCTTATGGACACTCGACCAAAAACACGCCTGCAGGACTGGCGGGTCCTGCACAGGAACGCCTTAACTCGCTGTCCGGTGCATCATGTACCCAACTCGGAGATCAAGACAAGAAGTCCTAGACTCCAAGTACGAAACTCGATGTCTAATGTGTGGTGAGGGCGGCTCGAAATGACGCCCGGCCGCGGTGGATGTCCTCGACGGATCATGATTCACGGCCGGACGTAGGATCGGGTCCTGCATGGAGTCGAGGAGTCCTGGTGACCGTTGATGAGAGCCCCACGCTGCGACGGCGCCGATTGGGCGCTGAGCTCAAGCGGTGCCGGGAGGCGGCCGGGCTGACCCAGGAAGCGGTGTCGCGCCACTTCGAGTGGAACACCGCGAAGCTCACGCGGATCGAGACCGCCCGGGTGGCGGTGACCGCGCGGGACGTGCGTGACCTGCTCAGCCTTTACGGCCGGCACGACGAGGACTACCGCGAGGCGATGGTCGAGCTCGCCCGGATGTCCAAGGAACGCAGCTGGTGGACCGACTACAAGGACGTCATGCGGCCGGGCAACTTCGTCGGGCTGGAGGCGGGTGCGACCGCGATGCGGGTGTTCGAGCCGACCGTGGTGCCCGGGTTGCTGCAGACCGAGTCGTACATCCGCGCGCTGATGCGGTCCGGGTCGGACGCGCCGCCGGCGGTGACCGATCGGCGGGTGTCGTTGCGATTGCACCGGCAGGGCCGGCTTACGGGTGCTAATCCGCTGGAACTGCGGGCGATCGTCGACGAGTCCGTGTTGCGCCGCCGGATCGGCGGAGAGGGCGTCATGCGCGACCAACTTCAACACTTGGTTGATATGGCGCAATCACCCAATGTGACGATTCAGATTCTGCCGCTGGACTTCGGCGAACACCTGTTCCTCGGGGGCCCAGCAGCGCTTTTGGAGTTCCGCGAGACCACCCATTTGGATGTTGTATATCTGGAAGGTCTTGCGGGAGACTACTACGAAGAGCAACCAAGCGAGGTTGCCCGTTACCGAGAAGAGTTCGATCGATTGGGAGCGGGCGCGCTCGACCATCGGATGTCCCTTAAGATGATCGAGAGTCTCCTGCAGTTGTAGAGCTCTTCCGAGACAACAACATATCGAAGGGGGGTGCTTGGGATTCTCACGCATCTCAACGGTGCTGTGTGGCGTAAGGCCAGCCGCAGCAACGGAAACGGCGGCAGCAACTGTGTCGAGGTGGCGTTCCTCGACACAGGTGTTGCCGTCCGCGACAGCAAGAACCGGACAGGACCGGCTCTCATGTTCACTCAGGCGGAGTGGATCGCCTTCGTGGACTCAACAAAGGATGGCGAGTTCGACATCCAGTCCCGAGCCTAGCGATAGGCACGGACCGATGGGAAGTGCTCACTCAAAGTCAACTTCTTGAGTGTCGTGACCATTGTGCGCATGCTGCAACGCCTCTTGACGAAGCGTTGCAGCATGCTGCATTGACGTCACTCGCGCGGGTGTACTCTCGGCGTCGACTCGGTCACCGAATGTGAAGAGCTAACTGTGCTGGAACATGCCATCGGGTTTCTGTCGTCCGACTCCGCGGAGCGGGATCCGGCCGGCGCCGGACCCATCCTGGAAATGAGTTCCGCACGCATCCGCGCGGCCGTCGCGGAATTCATCGGCGCCTTCCCCGATGTTCAGCCGTTCTACGCCACGAAATGCAATCCCGACCCGGGTGTGCTCCGGTTGCTGGGTGAGGCCGGCTGCTCGTTCGAGATCGCGTCGACCGCCGAACTGCACATGCTCGCCGACCTTGGCGTCCGGCCCAGCGACATGATCTTCAGCAATCCGGTGCGTGCCCGCGAGCAGACCAGAATCGCAGCTCAGGCCGGTGTGCACCGATTCGCCGTGGACTCCACGGAAGAGCTGCGCCGCACCGCGTCCGTGGCGCCCGCGTGCGACGTGTCGGTCCGGGTCGCGACCGCGCCCGGCGACAGCCTGGTGCCCAGCGAGGGGAAGTTCGGCGTCGGGGTCGACGACGCTGTCCGGCTGTGCAAAGAGGCCGTTGAGCTCGGACTCCACCTGCACGGGCTGACCTTCCACATGGGCTCGCAGACGCTCACGCCCGAGACGCTCGCCCGGCCCATGGACGACGTGCGCGAGGTGATGACGCGGATCGCGTCGGACGGCCTGCGGGTCGACCTGCTCGACATCGGCGGCGGTTTCCCGGCCCGCTACTCCGAGCACATCCCGCCGCTCGCCGATTTCGGCCGGGTGTTCGCGCGGAAGCGCCAGGAGCTGCCGTACGAGGTGGAGGTCGTCGCCGAACCCGGCCGCTGCCTGGTCGCGAACGCCGGGACGTTCCGCTGCCGGGTGATCGGGGTGGCGGAGAGGCACGGGGTCCGCTGGGCGCACACCGACCTGGGCGTCTTCAACGGCATGATGGAGGCCCTCGAGTCCGGCGGTGACCTGCGCTACCCGCTCGGCGACAGCCGCGGCTCGGCGTCCCGCGAGCTGTTCAACGTGACCGGCCCGACGTGCGACAGCCAGGACACGTTCGCCACCGGGGTGCCGCTGTCGGCCGACCTCCGCGAGGGCGACGAGATCCAGGTCGGGTCAGCCGGTGCATATACCGCTACTTACAGCACCCGATTTCACGGCTTCCCGGCTCCGCGGGTTGTCATCATCTGACACTCCGGACATTCAGTCGTGCGGGTGACGGCAATCGGCGAGCTCTGGTGCCGGGTTGCCGGTCAGCAACTCCTGGGCGATCAGCCGGGCGGCGGTCGGGGCGAGGCAGACGGCCGAGTGCATCACGGCCGTGTAGGTGCCGTCCGCCGCGTACCCGATGATCGGTCCTCGGGGTGGCATCGGCCTGGAGCCGACCGCCCAGCTCAGCACACGCACCTGCTCCGCGCCTGCCCACGCCGCGCGGAAGCGGGCGACGACGGCCTCCGGGTCCTGGCCGGCCTCCGCGGCGAACAGCAGCTCGCCCGGGCGGCCCTCGCGCACCTCGAAGTCCGGCGCGGAGACGATCGTGCGGACCAGGCCGGGCGGGGCGGACGCGCGGATCAGCACGGCGGGCGACATCTCGGTCAGCGCGGCGCCGGTGGCCAGGACCACCACGTCGGCCTCGAGACGGCCCCGGTCGGTGGTCACGGTGCGAGCGGTCGTCGCGGTTGCGGTCGTTTCCAGGTGTACGCGGGTCCCGCGGCGTTCGGCGGCCTCGACCAGGGCGGCGGACATCCCGGCGGCGTCCACCGTGCCGTCGGTGGGGGAATGCATCGCCCGGGCGGGAACGTCGCGCAGGTTCGGTTCCAGGGCGGCGATCTCTCGCGCGCCGACCCAGTGGTAACCCGGATCGGATTCGTCTTGCCGCTGGTCCGGCTGCTCGTTCGGCCGCTGGTCCGGCTGCTCGTTGGGCGGCGCGTCTGGTCGGTCGTTGGGCGGCGCGTCTGGTCGGTCGTCCCGGCGCTCGTCCGGGAGAGAGGCGGGCGGCCAGGACAGGGAGCCGCACCAGCGGATCGGGATGGCCGGGACATCGGCGGCGAGCCTGCGGTAGTCGGCCAGGATGTGTGGGCGCAGGTCGGCGGCGCCGCCCGGCCAGTGGCCGCCGATGCCGTCGCCGATCCAGGCGAAGGAACTGCCGGTGACACCGGCGCCGGGTGCCGGCCCGCGGTCGAGCAGCGTCACCGCCGCGCCGTCGTGGGCCAGTTGGTAGGCCACGCAGGCGCCCACGATGCCCGCGCCCACCACGATCACCGACGTCGTCACGCTGACAGGCTAAGGGCCGACCACTGACCTGGTCGACGGACTTGGGTGGGGCGGCGGGACCGTTGGGGAAGCGGCGCGCGGGCGGGCGGCGCGGTGGCGTGCGCGCGGGTTCGGCGGATGGGTGCCTGGCGGGGCGGCGGAGGGCGCGCCGCGGGACCGGTGAGGCCGGACGGGGGCGGAGGGCGCGCCACGGGGGCGGTGAGGCCGGACCTACGGTGGTCGATCATGGACGACTGGATCGCGGACACGCGCACCTCCTACGACACGGTGGCCGCCGGCTATGCCGACTTCGCGCGGGAGGCGCTGACCGGGCAGCCCTACCTGAAGGCGAGCCTGGCGCTCTTCGCCGACCTGGTGCGGGCCGCGGGCGGCGGGCCGGTCGCGGACGTGGGCTGCGGGCCCGGCCATGTCACCGCTCACCTGCACGGGCTCGGCGTGGACGCGTTCGGCATCGATCTGTCGCCGGAGATGATCGCGCTGGCCCGGCGGGAGCATCCAGCACTGCGCTTCGAGGTGGGCTCGATGACTGAACTGCCGCTCGCTGACGCGTCGGTGGCAGGGGTCATCGCGTTCTGGTCGTTGATCCACATTCCGGACGATGCGCTGGCGGGTGTGCTCGGGCATTTCCGCCGTGTGCTGAAGGCCGGTGCGCCGCTGCTGGCCGGCTTCCACGTGGGTGAGAGCAGCAGCCTCAAGACGTCGGGCTACGGCGGTCATCCGATGAAGGTCCACGTCCACCGCCGGCGGCCCGACGTCGTGGCGGAACGGCTGCGTGAGGCCGGGTTCACGGTCGACGCCCAGCTGCTGCTCGACCCTGACACCGACCGCCCGGGCGCCCTCGTGGTGGCCCACCACCCGGGGTGATGCGTATGGGTAAGCAGAGCAAAGCGGCAGGGTGATGCATATATGTGCGCAGAGCAAAGCGGCGTCGGGGCAGTGCGGGGAGTGAGCGATCAGCGTCGCTGGATGGGCTGGCGGCGGCGACCTATGATCTTGGATTCGCCGTGGTGGCGGGGTGATTGTTGCCGAGTGGCGGCGGACGGTCGTAGTTCGTAACACGCCGCCGGGAGAATCCGGGTGTGGTCGGATCGTGAGATGGGGGTGAGCGGCGGCGTGGAGCGGGTGCGCCTGGCTCAAGCCGACTCGGGGGAGCAGGCCTGGCGGGCCTGGGGGCCCTACCTGGCCGAACGCGCCTGGGGCACGGTCCGGGAGGACTACAGCGAGCACGGCACCGCCTGGGACTACTTCCCGCACGATCACGCTCGGTCGCGAGCCTACCGGTGGAACGACGACGGTATGGCAGGGGTCTGTGACGATCGGCAGACGTTCTGTTTCGCGCTGGCGCTGTGGAACGGGGCGGATCCGATCCTCAAGGAGCGGATGTTCGGGCTCGGCGGGGACGGCGGCAACCACGGCGAGGACGCCAAGGAATACTGGTGGTACCTCGACTCCACGCCCACCCACAGCTGGATGACTTGGCGTTATCACTACCCCCAGGCCCCTTTTCCGTACGACGAGCTGGTGCGCGTCAACGGCCAGCGGTCGCGGGAACAGGGCGAGTACGAGCTGGTCGACACCGGCGTCTTCGACGAGGACCGGTTCTGGGCGGTGACCGTCGACTACGCCAAGGCCTCACCCACCGACATGTGCATCGTCATCACCGTGAGCAACCGCGGGCCGGACGAGGCGACCCTGCACGTGCTGCCGACGCTGTGGTTCCGCAACACCTGGTCGTGGGGGCAGCCGAACCGGCCGGTGCCGCAGCTCGCCGGCTCGCCGGGGCGCCTGGACGGCCGGCACCGCGGCCTCGGTCACCTGGCCCTGCGGGGTGAGGGTGAGCCGCGCGCCCTGGTCTGCGACAACGAGACGAACTCGCAGCGCCTGTGGGGCATGCCGGGCACCACGATGTACCCGAAGGACGGCATCAACGACCACCTGGTCAAGGGCGCGCCCACGGTCAACCCGGCCGGCGTCGGCACGAAGGGCGCCCTGCACTACGAGGTGACGCTGGGGGCGGGGGAGACGCGGCGGATCAGGTTGCGGCTCGTCCAGTCCGACGTACACCTGGATGAAGTTGATCTTGATGTTGAACCGGTGATGCGGGAACGGCGCCGGGAGGCCGACGAGTTCTTCACCGAGCTCGTCCCGGCCGCGGCCAGCAGCGAGGAGGCCGCCGTCGCCCGGCAGGCCGTCGCGGGGCTGATGTGGGGCAAACAGTTCTACCACTTCGACGTCAAGCAGTGGCTGACCGGCGATCCGGGGTCGGGGCCACCGCCACCCGGCCGGCGCTACGGGCGCAACAACGCCTGGTGGCACATGAACAGCTTCGACGTCATCTCCATGCCCGACCCCTGGGAGTACCCCTGGTACGCCGCCTGGGACCTGGCCTTCCACTGCGTGACCATCGCGCGCGTCGACCCGGGCTTCGCGAAGTCCCAGCTCCTGCTGCTGCTCCGCGAGTGGTATATGCACCCCAACGGCCAGATTCCGGCGTACGAGTGGGCGTTCGGTGACGTCAACCCGCCGGTGCACGCGTGGGCCGCCCTGCGGGTGTTCGAGATCGACGGGGGCCGCGACTACGACTTCCTGGCCCGCGTCGTACACAAGCTGCTGTTGAACTTCACCTGGTGGGTGAACCGCAAGGACGTCGGCGGCAACAACGTCTTCGAGGGCGGCTTCCTCGGCCTGGACAACGTCGGCCCGTTCGACCGGTCGGCGGCGCTGCCCGTCGCGGGCGTGCTGGAGCAGTCCGACGGCACCGGCTGGATGGCGATGTACGCGCTGAACCTGCTGGACATGTCGATCCGGCTGGCGCTGCACGACCGTGCCTACGAGGACATGGCCACCAAGTTCTTCGAACACTTCGCGTACATCGCCGAGGCCGCGTACCGGCAGGGGCTGTGGGACGACGAGGACTGCTTCTTCTACGACGTGCTGCGCCTGCCGGACGGCCACCGGCTGCCGCTCAAGGCGCGCTCGATCGTCGGGCTGCTGCCGCTGGCCGCCACGACCACGCTGAGCGCGGCCACCCTCAACCGGCTGCCCGAGCTGCAGGCCCGGGTGCGCTGGCTGCTGGCCAACCAGCCGGACGTCGCCGACGTGATCAGCGCGCGGCGGCTCTCCCCGGAGGGCCGGCAACAGCGGCTGCTCTCGATGGTCGGCCAGGACCAGCTGCTGCGGATCCTCGGGCGGATGCTCGACCCGGAGGAGTTCCTGTCCGAGTACGGGCTGCGCTCGCTCTCCCGGTCGCACCTGGAGAAGCCGTTCCACGTGTCGCTGGGCGGCTCCGAGTTCACCGTCGGGTACGAACCGGCCGAGTCCACCAGCGGCCTGTTCGGCGGCAACTCCAACTGGCGCGGGCCGGTCTGGATGCCGATCAACTATCTGCTGATCGAGGCCCTGCGCGAGTTCGCCGCGTTCTACGGCGACGACCTGAAGGTGGAGTACCCGACCGGCTCGGCGACCAAGGTGTCGCTGACCGAGGTGGCCGACGACCTCTCCCGCCGCCTGGTGTCCATGTTCGTCCCGGACTCGTGGGGCCGCCGCCCGATCTACGGCGCCACCGACCTCTTCCAGAACCACCCCGACTGGAAGGATCTCATCGTCTTCCCCGAGTACTTCCACGGCGAGAACGGCGCCGGCCTCGGCGGGTGGCACCAGACCGGCTGGACCGCGCTGGTCGTGGACCTGATCCTCACCCTGCATCGCTAGGACGACCACCCCATGTACGAATGGAACTCGCCCGGTTCGATCTCCGCGGGAGACCAGTACAGCGACGCCTTCACCGATCTGCACGGCGCGAGCCGGATCACGGTGGCCGACGGCGGGCCCTGGGCGGGACGGCTCGAGTGGCAGCGGTCGGCGGCCTACGGCATCGTGCTGTGCGGCAACGTCCGGGAGGAGTTCACCCGGGACCGCCGGCACATCCGGACCGATCCGCGCGGCACGTACGAGCTGCTCATGCCGATCTCCGGGACGGCCCTGGTCGAGCAGGGTTCCGTCGCGGCCGAGATCGGACCCGGCACCCTCGCGCTCTGCGAGATCGACCGCCCGGTGGCTCTCGCGCACGGCGACGACTTCGTCTCGATCGCGCTGATCGTCCCCGGGTCCGAGGTCGAGCGCCGCAGTCCCGCGGCGGCCCGCCGGCCACCGGCCTTCAGCGGCGCCAGCGGTCTCGGTCTGCTGATCCGGCGGATGGCCGCCACCCTGCACGAGGAGCGCGAACAGCTCACCGAGGAAGCCTTCGACTTCGCCGGCGGCCAACTGCTCGACCTTGTTCTGTTCGCGGCCGACGGCGGCCTCGACTCGGCGCCGGCCGACCAGCGGGCACGGGTCGAGACCCAGGTCCGGCAGTACGTGCGGCAGCATGCCGGCGAGCCCGACCTCACCATCGTCGGCATCGCCCGGGGGCTCGGCTGGTCGGCCCGCTATCTGCAGGAAGTGCTGAAGGCCGCCGGCACGACGTCACGCGACCTCATCCGCTCGGAACGCCTGCGCCTGGCCCGGTTCCGGCTGGCCAGCCCCGGCTGGGACGGCCGGTCGATCGCCCAGATCGCCGTCGCCTCGGGATTCGCCAGTCACGCCACCTTCACCACGGCGTACCGGCAGGAGTACAGCGAGGCGCCGCGGGACTTCCGCAAGTCCCGCGGCGCACCCTGACCGACCGTCAGACCTGGACGGTGCCGCCGTCCACGAACAGTTCCGTGCCGGTGACGAAGCGGCTCTGATCGGACGCCAGGAACAGGACCGCGTCGGCGACGTCGTCCGGCGTGCCGATGCGGCCGAGCGGGATCCGGGACACCAGGAACTGCTTGACCTGCTCGGCCTGGTCACCGGCGGCGCCCTCGAGCGCCCCGTTCAGGCCGGGGGTCTCGATCGTCCCGGGGCTCACCGCGTTGACCCGGATGCCGCGCCCCTTCAGCTCATTGGCCCAGGTACGCGCGAAGGAACGCACGGCCGCCTTGGTCGCCGAGTAGACGCCGAACCCCTCGGGCCCCTCGACCGTCCAGATCGAGCCCGCGAGGATGACCGACGCGTGATCGTTCATCAGCGGCAGCGCCTTCTGCACGGTGAAGACGGCGCCCTTGATGTGCACGCCCAGGAGAAGGTCGAGATGCTCCTCGGTGACCTGGTCCAGCGGGCGGGCCTCGCCCAGGCCGGCGTTCGCGAAGAGCACGTCCACCCGCCGGCCGTCCCCGGCGATCGTCGCGTACAACTGATCGAGATCGTCCGGCCGGCTGACGTCGCCGCGCACGCCGACCGCGGCCGGGCCCAGGGTTGTGACGGCGGCGTCGAGCTCCTCCTTGCGGCGGCCGGTCAGATAGACCCGGGCGCCCTCCGCGACGAACCGGCGCGCGGCGGCGAAGCCGATCCCCGTCGAGCCGCCGGTGACGACCGCGGTCTTACCTTCGAGCTGTCCCACTGTTCCACTCCCGAGTGTTCGAAACGTGTGCCCGCGTCAACCCTCACGTCTCGCTCGCCGTCATGCTTTCGCTCCGGCGCACGGTTCTTGCCGGTGGACGCACGCGGCGGTCAGCGCGCCAGCCGATCGAGAATGTCCACGGTGGACGCCCAGCCGCGCGGATCGGGCATGTGGGACGTGGCGACCGAGCGGACGTCGAAGCGGTTGCGCGGGGTGAGCCGGTCGGCCTCGCGGATGAAGCGGTCCTGCAGGGCGAGCGGGATCATCCGGTCGCGGGTGTGCCGGATGTACGTGCGCGGGATGCGTCCCCACGTCTCCCGGTGTCCCTGCGCGTTGTCGAGCGGGACCTGCGTCGACTCGTCCGGCTGCATGGTGTTGAGCATGGCCAGGAACTCGGCGTCGGTGGCGTCCGCGCACAGCGCCTCCTTCAGTTTGGCCAGCACCTGCGGGTCGGCGGTGCGGAAGTTGGTGCGGGTCGCGCCGATGACCGCCGGATCGCCTACGCCGGCGCCGCCGAGCTCCAGGATCATGCTGTCCGCGGCCTCCGGCTCCATCAGGTACGCGGCCGGGCTCGGCAGGTCGACACAGCAGAACGCCGAGCTGTAGACCAGGCGCTCGATCAGCTCGGGCACGTCGTTGGCGACCCGGTTCACGGTGGCGCCGCCCATGCTGCCGCCCCACAGGACCACCGGGCCGTTGCGTGCGGCCCGGCGCACCGTGGCGACGGCCGCCTCGGCGTAGTCGTCCAGGGTGATGCCGGCCATCGGGGAACGCTCGGTGGCGAGGGCCGCCATGTTCTGCGGGCACTGGTACGCGAGGCGGAACTGCCCGTCGCCGATGCCGTGACCGGGCAGCTCGACGCTGACCGTGCGGTGGCCGCGCAGGGTGAGCTCGCTGTCCCCGCCCGCGCCGCCGTTGGCCCCGGTGACGATCACGATCGTGGTGATGCCGCGCCTGCCCGGATGCCGGTCGGCGCCGACCATTGCCGCCGCCGAGGTCAGAGCCGCCGCCCCGCCGAGTACGCCACGCCTTGTCAGTCCCATGATGTGTCTCCTCTCGATGCGTTCGAGCTGTCCCCCCATCGGACTCCGTGCGGCGGGGCGGGCGGCAGCGGAGGAAGTAGGCGGCGGAACCTACTTTCGTAGGCTCTGCGGCGCAGGGGGCGCGCCGGTAGCGTCGGATCGGTGAGGCGGGCCCTGGTCGACGGCGCGCTGCTGACCCTGCTGGTCGCGGCGGCCGTGCTCGGTGGCCTGATCACGGCGCACGTGGCCGGGCCGGGAGGACTGCTCTGGACGGTCGTCGGGATCCAGGTGCTGACCTCGGTGACGGTCCTCGGCCGGCGGCGGCGGCCGGTCGGGACCGGGGTGCTGATCGCGCTGTCCGCGCTCGTGCAGACGCTGATCGCGTTCGCCGGACCGGCCCCGGTGGCGGAGAACCTGCTCGGGGTGAGCGCCTGGGTGCCGCTCGTGCTGTCGGTGGCGGTCGACAACATCGTCGAACGGGGCGTGCCGGCCCGGCGTACCGCATGGGTCTGGATCTCCATCGGAGTGCTCACGGTCGTCAGCGTGCGGCCGTGGGACCCGACGACCGGGCTGGTCGTCAACGGGCTGCTGCACAGTGCGGTGGCGCCGCTCTTCGGGCTCTACCTGGCCGCGCGGCGGCGGAAGATCCAGCTGCTGGAGGAGCACGCCGAGCGGGCCCGGGGCGAGGAGCGTACGCGGCTGGCGGCGGAACTCCACGACATCGTCGCGCACCGGGTGACCCTGATGACGTTGCAGGCCGGGGCGCTGTCGGTGAGCGCGCCGGACGCCGCCACCCGGCAGGCCGTGGAGGAGCTGCGGGAGCACGGCGCCCGGGCGCTGGACGAGTTGCGTGAGCTGGTCGGGGTGCTGCGCCGGGACGGCCGGGCCGCGGCGCCCGCCCTCGACGAGTCGGCGGCGCCCGCCCTGGCGTCGCTCGTCGGCGAGGCCGTGCGGGCGGGGCAGGCGGTGCGGCTGACCGAGGACGGGTCGCCGTCGCCGGCGCTGTCCCGGGTGACCGGGCGGACGGCGTACCGGGTGGTGCAGGAGGCCCTGACCAACGCGCGCAAGCACGCGGCCGGGGCGGAGGTGCGGGTGTCGGCGCACTATGGGCACGATGATCTGCGCATCGTGGTGCACAACACGGTGCCCCGGTCGCGGTCGCGGCTGGCGCGGACGGGCAGCGGGACCGGGCTGACCGGCCTGCGGGAACGGGTGGAGTCGATCGGTGGCCGGATCACCGCGGGCCCGGACGGGAGCGGCGGCTTCCGGGTCGAGACCGTCCTGCCCACGCGTGGGTGATGCGTAGGGGTAAGCAGAGCGGCAACGACACCGGAGCGTCGCGGCGTGGGTGATGCGTAGGGGTAAGCAGAGCAAAGGGGCGGCGGTGTGATCCGGGTGTTGATCGTCGATGACGAGCCGATGGTGTGCCGGCATCTGGCGACGATCCTGTCGGCCGCCGACGACATCGAGGTGGCGGGCACGGCCGCGGACGGGGCCGAGGCGGCCGAGGCGGCGGTGCGGGAGCGTCCTGATCTCGTACTCATGGATCTGCGCATGCCGGGGGTGGACGGCCTGGCCGCGACCGCTCGCATCCGTGCCCTGCCGGACCCGCCGGTTGTTCTGGTTCTGACGACGTTTGACGCCGACGGGTACGTGATCGAGGCGCTGCGCGCGGGGGCGGCCGGGTTCCTGGTCAAGTCGACGCCGCCGGGTGAGCTGCTCGACCTGATCCGGGTGGCGGCTCAGGGGCACACCGTGCTCTCGCCGACGGCGAAGGAAGGGCTGGTCGCGGCGTCGGCGACGGCCCGGGACGAACAGGCGCGGGCGCTGGCCCGGCTGCGCGGGCTCACCGAGCGGGAGCGGGAGGTGCTGGCGGGCATCGGCGACGGACTGTCCAACGCCCAGATCGCCGCGCGGCTGTTCCTCTCCGAGACGACCGTGAAAGGCTACATCTCCCGGATGTTCGACAAGCTGGGCTGCGACAACCGTACGCAGGCGGGACTGCTGGCCAAGGCCGCCCGCCTCACGAGCAGGTGAGCACGACCGGTCAGGCGGGGCGCAGGCCGAGGTAGGCCAGGGCGGCGCGGGTCGTCAGATCGTGCGGCAGGCCGGTGGTGAAGCGGCGCCAGATCTCCCGGTCGTAACGCCACGCGGCGAGGTAGCGGACGCACAGGGCGGGCTCGATCTCGCGCAGGCTGTAACCGGCGGCGCCGAGGGCGTCGGCGATCCGGGCGCGGCGGGCGCGCGGCACGTCAGAAGCTGTCAAGTCGGTCAGGATCCGGTCGATCAGGGCGGCCCGGGAGTCCAGGAAGCCCCGCCAGTAGTCCGGACCGGCCTCGGCGATCGGGCGTCCGGCGTCCAGCAGCGCGAAGATGCCCTCGGCCAGGCAGTCGCCGAACTCCTCCTGCGCGGCGCGGCGCGGGTCGGCGTACGGGTCGAACTCGCGCTGGGCGAACTCGCCGTGCGCGGCGCACCCGGCCAGCCGATCGCCGTTGAGCAGGAAGAACCAGTCCTCGTTGTAGATCGCCGGGAAGAACGCGGTGGCCGCCCGCGAGCCGCGGAACAGCATCGCGCCGCCGCCGATGAAGGCGTCCTGCTCGTGGCCGGTCTCCCGGTTGGCGTGGCAGACCACCGAGTTGTCCGGGAAGCCTGCGTTGCGCAGGCCGACCACCTCATGCCGGTCGAGCAGCCCGGCCGCCTGGCACAGCGCGTCCGGCTCGACGCCGTCGATGTCGTCGTCCAGGAACAGCACCCGCTCCCAGCCGGTCATGTGGGTCAGAGCCAGTCCGAGGTTGCGCTTGACCGGGGTGTCCGGCCGGCGCTGGAAGAGGGTGTCGCGCAGGACCATGGTGGTGCGGAACCGGGGGAGGACGTTGTTCGGGCCGACGTCGGCCGCCCAGACCCGGGCGCGGTTGCGCCATACGGCCTTGACCTGGGCGGCCTGCGCCTCGCGGCTGCACAGCACCACGAGGATCGCGTCGAGCTCCTCGGCCAGGGCGACGGCTGCGGAGAGGCCGGCCGCGTCCCGGGCGGCGGGGACGATGATCGCGTCCACCGGAGCGGTCGTGGTGATCGTGGACGACGTCGTCAGCAGGCGGCGATGCGACGCGTGCTGAATCAGCCGGACTGGTCTTCCTAGGGTCGTGCTCACCGGATTCGCCTTTCTCGCCATTCGTTCTTCTCTTACGGCGAGAACACTTCCATGATCCGATGCCAAGGGGTCGCTAAGTTTTGTCAAGCGCCCATTCGACCGGGCCACTCGTGAAGTCGATCATCGGTGACCGTCCAGTCCGGGACCACCATCTGCCGCGCCACCATTCGGACCCGGCACACCACACTGTACGTGTCGGCGCCGGGAAATCGGCGGGCCAGATGCGCGGCATTCCGATCACGAATGTTGAAATCCGTCAATGCGCGGACCACGCCGTGCGTGCCGCGGCTGAACGAGCCGTTGAAGATGGTCAGAGTGCGGCGCCGGTTGTACGGATTCGGGGCCCGCAGGAAATGCGCCACGTCCTCGACCAGTCGTGGCCGGGCGCCGGTGCGGACGATGCGCGGCACCAGCTCGACCGGGTCGGTGTCGGCGTCCACCACGAAGCCGCCCGGGTCCTCGTCGAGCGGGCGTTCCAGCTGGCGTACCGGGATGTGCTCGAGGTGCTTGATGAGCTCGGCGGTCACCGGGTTCCAGTCGACGCCGCCGAGCAGGATCAGGTGCTCGGTCAGGCCGTCGGGAGGCAGGTCCTCGGCGGTGCCGATGGTCACCCGGCTGGCCGGGTTCAGGGACGTGACCACGGGCAGCAGCTCGATCAGGGCGTCCAGGTCGGCGTACTTGTAGGCGTCGATGTAGTCGGGGTTGACCTGATCGAGCTGGCCGAGCTGGGCGCGGCGGTCGTCGGGCAGCCGGGAGCCGACGATCGTGACCGCCTCGCCGGCCGCGAACGCCAGCGGATGCGACGCGGACTCGACCGGTTCCGGTGAGCGCAGGGCCAGCAGTTCGGCGCGCAGGCCGTCGTCGTTGCCCGGGGCGAAATGCTGGGCGTACGCCGCCAGCCGGCGCGGGGGCGGCACGGTGCCCTTCTCCCAGGCCGAGATGAGCGGCACGCTGACGCCGAGCGCACGGCCGAGCGCGGACTGGGTCAGCCCTGCCGACTCGCGCAGCGCCCGCAGGCGCGCGGCAAGCACGGAAACCTCCGGCACCGACGGTTCTCCCTCCCGCACCGAACTTCAATTGAAGTTCAGCGATCACCGAAGGCTACCCTGAGTGACCTGAAGATGCCTAGATGTGATCTGGACGGGCAGGTCAGCGAGCCCTGAAATTAGCTGAAGAAAATGACATTCCGGCATGTGCTGAGGGGGACTCGAAAAGGCGGGAAATTGAAGGAAAGCAATTACGCTCGACACGTCCCTCTCGACGAAAGGCAGTGGTTCCGATGGGTGTCGATCTCCTCACCGTCATCGCCATCGCGGTGGTCGCCATGCTGATCAAATTCGCCTTGGACTCGCTTCGCGGCATGGCGAAACGGACCTGGATGATGGCGCAGGGCATGTTCTCCGCGCTCGGCGTCGTCGCGCTCGGATTCATGGCGCTCCTGGTGCTCGCCGGTTCCCTGATCGTGCGATTCCACAGCTGATAGCGTGACCCGCCGTGCGTTACGACGTCCGGATCGCCGACGAAAGCGACCTCCGGCCTCTCCAGGACAGACTGACCGGCGACGACTGCGTGATCCTGCGCCATCGCCTGGTGGATGACGACCGCGGCCGGTTGCTCCGGGCGGCCATGGGCAACGACACCGTCGGCTCGGTGATCGTCTCCTGGGCGCCGGCCGACGAGCCCGAGGTCCGGGCGGTGCTCCCCGGCGTGCCCCTGATGTACCTGCTGCGCGTGGACCAGCCGTACCGGTGCCGGGGGATCGGCACCGGGCTGATCCGGCGCGCCGAGTCCTACCTGCGCGGCCGTGGCCACGAGCGGGTGCTGATCGGCGTCGACCAGTGCAACGTGCGAGCCGGCCGGCTCTACCGCTCGCTCGGCTACCGCAACATGCTCGTCGGGCTGCCCGGAAGCGACGGTTCGTACGACATCCTCGTGCGGGAACTCGGCGCGTACTAGTTTCTACAATCATGGAATTCGGGGTCGGATACTTTCCCACGCACGACGGCGTCGGGCCGGGGCGGCTTGCTCGCATCGTCGAGGACCGCGGGCAGGACGCGCTGGTCTTCGCCGAGCACACGCACATCCCGGCGTCGCGCGAGACGCCGTACGGCGGCGGCGGGGACCTGCCCCGCAAGTACTGGCACACCTACGACCTGTTCGTCGCGCTGACCGCCGCGGCGGCCGCCACCTCACGACTGCGGGTCGGCAGCGGCGTCTGCCTGGTCATCGAGCGCGATCCGATCACCACCGCCAAAGAGGTCGCCAGCGTGGACCACCTCAGCGGCGGCCGCATCGAGTTCGGGGCCGGCATCGGGTGGAACCGCGAGGAGATGCGCAACCACGGGACCGATCCGCGGACCCGGGTGGCGCTCTTCACCGAGCGCCTGCGGGCCATGCAGCAGATCTGGACGCAGGACGAGGCCACCTTCCACGGCGACCACGTGAACTTCGACCGGATCTGGTCCTGGCCCAAGCCCGCCCAGCACCCCTACCCGCCGGTCCTCATCGGGGGCGGCGGCGCGAGTGTCCTCGACCGGGTTCTCGCGTACGGGGACGGCTGGTTCCCGCGCTGGAACGAGGAGAACCTCTTCGACCGGATCTCCGAGCTCCGCGCCCGGGCCGACCGGCCGCTGCAGGTGCAGGTCATCTCGGCGCCGTCCGACCCCAAGGCGCTGGAGAAACTGGCCTCGGCCGGCGTCCACCGCGCCCTGGCCTGGCTGCCGTCCGGTCCGTGGAGTCTGATCGAGCCCGTGCTGGAGAAGTGGGAGCGGGCGATCGGCGAGCTGACCGGCTCGTGACCCCGGCGGAACGGTTCGGGTCGGCGCCGGTCGCACGGCTCGCCACCGTCGGCGCCGACGGGGCCCCTCATCTCGTACCCATCGTCTTTGCCCTGGTGGGGGAGACGATCCACAGTGCGGTGGACGCCAAGCCCAAGCGGCACCGAGGCCTCCAGCGGCTGGCGAACATCGCGGCCGAGCCTCGCGTCAGCGTGCTGGTCGACCATTATGCCGACGACTGGACGGCGCTGTGGTGGGTGCGCGCCGACGGGATCGCGGTCGTGCGCGAGAGCTCGGCGGCGGGGCTCGAGGCGCTGACCGCGAAGTACGCGCAGTATCGCGAGACGCCGCCGCCGGGTCCGTTCGTGGAGATCTCGGTGCGGCGCTGGACGGCCTGGGGAGTCTCCTAGAGGGCCTGTGACACCGCCGGGCGGCGGGCGATCTCCGCCGAGCAGGTCGCCACGGCGGACATCAGCAGGTCGACGCCGAAGCGGTAGTAGCGGTCGAGGTCGGGACGGGCCCGGAGATCGCGGTGACCCCGCAGCCGGTCCCGGAACTGGTCTGACCTGACCTGGCCCGGCCGCGGTTGACGCGCCCCTCACAGTGGAGGGATGGGCGTCGTCTGGCTCGTCTGCGCCGTGCTCCTCACCACGATCGCCGGCTTTCTGCAGGGCCGGGAGTCCGTCTGGGCCTTCTACCTGTCCCTGCCGATCGCACTGGCCGCGGTGCTCGGATACGTGCTGGCCACGACCTGGTGGGTGACGCCCTCCCGGGAGCGCGGCGACGAGCCGCTGGGGCGGACCCGCGTCGGGCTCGGACTCTTCGTCGGGGCCGCTGCGCTGGTGTGGGGTTTCGGGTACGGCATCAATCACCAGGCCTGGTTCGGTGAGCGCGTGACCGCCACGGTGACCGACAGCGAGGTGCGGTGCGGCGGCGAGTCCGGTGACTGTCGCACGCTGTACCAGCTCGCCGAGACCGGGTCGGAAGCCGGCCTCGGCTGGAACTCCCTGTGCGGAGGGACGGCGCCGGACGGCGGCACCGTCGAGGTGGTCGTGGACCCGCTCGGCTGGATGAAGCCGATCGCCGGCGACTGCGTCGGCAGGCTGACGACGTCGCCGTGGTTCACCTACGCCTGGCTCGGTGGGACCGGGGCGATCCTGGTTGTGCGCGTCGCCGTGGCGGTGACGGTGTGGCGCCGGGAGTCCATCGGGGGTGGCCCGGGTAGCCCTGATGACGTCCGCCGCGACGGGTGAACCGGGGCCGCTAGCGGCGGCCGCGGGCGACGATGGCCACGGCCACCTGATGCAGCTGGGCGTGGTCGGGGGTGAAGCCGGCCGCGATGTCCGGGTGCAGGTGGCTGCGGGTCTCGGTGAGGAGCTGGCCGGTCAGCTGGTCGGCGGTCTCACCGGCGTACCGGGATTCAATGGTCTCCCGCGCGGCCGAGAGGGCCGACGAGAGCTGTTCCTCCAAAGCCCCCTGCAGCTTCCGCTCGACCGGACTGAGTGACTGCGGATCCAGCGTGACCTGCGGTTCGACCATGTGGGGCCGGATACCCTTCCGCCCCACATCGGTAAACCAGAAGGTCAGGGCCGTCCGCGCTTGACCTCGAAGAAGGTCTCGCTGGCGGACAGGGCGGCGACCGCGTCCCAGATCTTGACGGCCTCGTCGACGTCGGGGACCGGGCCGATGATCGGGCCGTGCACGCCGCGCGGCGCGCCCTCGATCCACAGCACCGGCGAGCCGATGTCGGGGCCGGCCGAGGCGAACGCCTCGTCGTGCGACTCCTGGACGGCCGCGTCGAGCGACTCGTCGGCCAGCGGCTTGGTGTCGTCGATGCCGGCCGCCTCGGCCGCGGCGAGCACGATCTCCTGCGAGAGCGGCGTATCCGCCCCGTGCGTCCGGTTGCCGATCTCGGTGTAGAACCGGCCGATCGCGGCTTCCTGTCCCCGGAGCGATGCGATCAGCCGCAGGGCGGAGAACGACGCCTCGGACACCGGCCGCCACTGCTCCGGCACGTTCTTCACGCCGCCGTTGAGGATGGCCAGGCTGAACGGGCGCCAATGAATATCGATCCCGCGCTCCGGGGCCACCTTGGTCAGCCAGCGCGAAGTGCGCCAGGTGAAGGGGCAGAGCGGGTCGAAGTAGTAAGTCACCTGCATGAACTCATCCTAGGCACGAGCCGGGACGAGGATGTATTTCGCGTTTGTTTCACGTGGCGGAAGGGCAGAGGCACAGAACGTAAAGCCCCCACAGGCTCGGATGGAGGGTCAATGGCTGACCACTACCGACATCGCGCCCGGGCACTCGCGGCGGGAGCCGCGATCGCTCTGCTGGCTCCACTTGCCGCTTGCGGCTCCGACGAGGAGAGCGGGACGCCCGTCCTCAATCTCTACCAGTTCCCCGTCGAGAACTTCCAAACCGTCGTGGATCGGTGCAATCAGGAAGCGGCGGGCAAGTACCGCATCGCCTACCAGGTGCTGCCGCGACAGGCCGACGACCAGCGGGTGCAGATGGTGCGCCGGCTCGCCGCCAACGACGACAGCATGGACATCCTCGGCATGGACGTCACCTGGACCCAGGAGTTCGCCAGCGCGAACTGGATCAAGGAGTTCACCGGCGAGGACAAGGCCGAGGTGGAGAACGGCACGCTCCCCGGGCCGCTCGCCTCCGCGGAGTACGAGAACAAGCTGTACGCCGCGCCGAACAACACCAACGTCCAGCTGCTCTGGTACCGCAAGGACCTGGTGCCCACCCCGCCGAAGACCTGGGACGAGATGATCCAGCAGTCCCTGGAGCTCAAGCAGCAGGGCAAGAACCCGTACCAGATCGTCACCATGGGCGCGCAGTACGAGGGTCTCGTCGTGCTGTTCAACAGCCTGGTGGCGAGCGCCGGCGGGCACGTGGTCAGCGACGACGGCAAGACCGCGGTGATGGACGCCGGTGCGGTCAAGGCGCTCGAGGTGCTGAAGAAGCTGGCCACCTCCGGCGTGACCACCCCCTCGTTCAGCAACGCGGTCGAGGACGACGTGCGGCTGGCGTACCAGACCGACGGCGGCGCGTTCCAGCTCAACTGGCCGTTCGTGTACCCGTCGATGCAGAAGGACGCTCCGGACATCGCCGAGAAGACGGCGTGGGCGCGCTATCCCGGTATCGACGCGAACACGCCCAGCGTCACCACGATCGGTGGCTCCAACATGGCGGTCAGCTCGTACAGCAAGCACCCGGACCTGGCGTTCCAGGCGATCCGGTGCCTGCGCGGCCCGGACAGTCAGGAATATCTGGCCGTCAACGCCGGGCAGCCGCCGAGCATCGAGGCGGTGTACGACCGGCCGGACATGGCCAAGGCGTACCCGATGAAGGACGCCCTGCTGGACGAGTTGAAGAACGCCGCGCCCCGGCCGCGTACCCCGGCGTACCAGAACCTCTCGACCGTGGTGGCCGCCGAGCTGTCGCCGCCGTCGCAGATCGACCCGCAGCGGACCGCCGCGTCCCTGAAGAAGTCGATCCAGGACGCCCTCGAGTCGAAGGGAGTGCTGCCGTGACCATCCAGCAGGAACGGCCCGCGGTGTCCGACAAGCCGCCGGCCAGGAAGAAGGCGGTGCTCAGCGAGGGCAAGCGGCAGGAACGCAAACTCGGACTGCTGCTCTGCGCACCGGCGGCGCTCGTCATGGTCGCCGTCACCGCCTATCCCATCCTCTACTCGTTCTGGCTGTCGCTGCAGCGCTACGACCTGAAGTTCCCGGACCAGCGCGAGTTCGTCTGGTTCGAGAACTACGCGACCGTGCTGACCAACAGCTACTGGTGGACGGCCTTCGGCGTGACCATGCTGATCACGGTCGTGTCGGTCGTGGTCGAGCTGGTGCTCGGCATGGGCCTCGCGATGATCATGCACCGGACCATCGTCGGGCGCGGGCTGGTGCGGACCTCGGCTCTGATCCCGTACGGCATCGTCACGGTCGTCGCCGCCTTCAGCTGGCGGTACGCGTGGACGCCCGGCACCGGTTACCTGGCGAACATCTTCGGCGACGGAGCCCCGCTCACCGAACGTGCCTCCGCCCTGGCCATCGTCATCCTGGCCGAGATCTGGAAGACCACGCCGTTCATGGCCCTGCTGCTGATGGCCGGCCTGGCCCTGGTGCCGGAGGACCTGCTCAAGGCGGCGTCGATGGACGGCGCCAGCGGCTGGCAACGGTTCACCAAGGTGATGCTGCCGGTGATGAAACCGGCCATCCTGGTCGCGCTGCTCTTCCGCACGCTCGACGCACTGCGGGTCTTCGACAACATCTACGTGCTGACCGCGGGGGCCAACGAGACCTCGTCGGTGTCGATGATCGCGTACAACAACCTGATCAAGGGCCTCAACCTCGGCATCGGCTCCACGATGTCGGTGCTGATCTTCCTGACCGTGGCGATCATCGCGTTCATCTTCGTCAAGGCGTTCGGCACCGCCGCCCCCGGCAGCAGCGACGACGGGAGGCGCTGATGAACACCAAGCTGCGATGGGGTCTGCTGGACGCGGTCGTGGTCGTCTTCGCGCTGGTCCCGGTGCTGTGGGTGATGTCGCTGTCGTTCAAGACGGCCGCGACGCTGACCGACGGCAACTTCATCCCCCGTGACTGGACCCTCGACAACTACAAACTGATCTTTCAAACCGACCAGTTCGTACGCGCGCTGATCAACTCGATCGGCATCGCGCTCATCTCCACCGTGATCGCGGTGGTGCTCGGCACGATGGCCGCGTACGCGATCAGCCGCCTGGACTTCCCGGGCAAGTCGCTGCTCGTCGGCGTCTCCCTGCTGATCGCGATGTTCCCGCAGGTGTCGCTGGTGTCCCCGCTGTTCAACATCGAACGGCAGACCGGCCTCTTCGACACCTGGCCGGGGCTGATCCTCCCGTACATCACGTTCGCGCTGCCGCTGGCGATCTACACGCTGTCGGCGTTCTTCAAGCAGATCCCGTGGGACCTGGAGAAGGCGGCGAAGATGGACGGCGCCACCCAGGGCGAGGCCTTCCGCAAGGTGATCGCGCCGCTGGCCGCGCCGGGCGTCTTCACCACCGCGATCCTGGTCTTCATCTTCTGCTGGAACGACTTCCTCTTCGCCATCTCGCTGACCTCGACCGAGCAGTCCCGCACGGTCCCGGTGGCGCTGTCGTTCTTCACCGGCGCGTCGCAGTTCGAGGACCCGACCGGCGCCATCTCGGCGGCCGCCGTGGTCATCACGATCCCGATCATCCTGTTCGTACTGTTCTTCCAGAAGCGCATCGTCGCGGGACTGACGTCCGGCGCGGTCAAGGGCTAGGTGATTTCATGGCTGACATCGTTCTCGACAAGGTGACCAAGAGCTATCCCGACGGCACCACCGCCGTGCACGGCATCGACCTGGAGATCGCCGACGGCGAGTTCGTCATCCTGGTCGGCCCGTCCGGCTGCGGGAAGTCCACGACCCTCAACATGATCGCCGGGCTGGAGGACATCACCTCCGGCGAGCTGCGGATCGACGGCGAGCGGGTGAACGACAAGGCGCCCAAGGACCGGGACATCGCGATGGTGTTCCAGTCGTACGCGCTCTACCCGAACATGACCGTCGGGGAGAACATGGCCTTCCCGCTGAAACTGGCGAAACTGCCCAAGGCGGAGATCGACAAGAAGGTCAACGACGCCGCCAAGGTGCTCGACCTGACCGACTACCTCGACCGCCGGCCGGCGAACCTGTCCGGCGGCCAGCGGCAGCGGGTGGCGATGGGCCGCGCGATCGTCCGCAGCCCCAAGGTGTTCCTGATGGACGAGCCGCTGTCCAACCTGGACGCCAAGCTGCGGGTGCAGATGCGCACCCAGGTGTCGCGACTGCAGAAACAGCTGAACACGACCACCGTCTACGTCACCCACGACCAGACCGAGGCGATGACCCTCGGCGACCGGGTGGTGGTCATGCGCGGCGGCCGCATCCAGCAGGTCGGCGACCCGCAGACCCTCTACGACCACCCGAACAACCTGTTCGTCGCCGGGTTCATCGGCTCGCCGTCGATGAACTTCCTGCCCGCGACGGTCGCCGAGGGCAAACTGCGGACGGCGCTGGGCGATCTGCCGCTGGGCGAGCGCATGCAGCGTGTGCTGGCGGCCGGCGACGCCCCTCGCGAGCTGGTGCTGGGCATCCGTCCTGAGCACTTCGAGGACGCCGCCCTGGTGGAGGACCGACAGAGATCTCATGGGTACGAGTTCACGGCGCCCGTAGACCTGGTGGAGTCGATGGGCTCGGACAAGTACGTGTACTTCAACGTCGAGGGCGGGGCGGCGACCTCCGCCGACCTGGCCGACCTGGCCGCCGACGCGGGCGGCGCGGACCTCCCGTCCAGCGACCAGGCGAGCCTGGTGACCCGGTTGTCCGCCGAGTCCCGGGTCCGCGACGGCGCCTCGACGAAGGTCTGGATGAACCTCGACAAGATCCACCTCTTCGACCCGAAGGACGGCCGCAACGTGACCCTGCACGAGGGCCGGGCGGCCGGAGTCGCCGCATCCTGACACCGATCGTGCCGGGGGTGGTCATCGCCCCCGGCCTTTCGGTCTCCATCGAATGGCGTTGATGGGCAGGCGGCGGGAATCGTCTACTCAAACCTCCCAATGAGGTTCGTGTACCGGAGGTAACCCAGGTGCGTAGGTTCCTGTCCCGACTCGTCGTTCTCGCCGCGGTCCCGGTCGCCGCTCCCCTCGCGGGCGGCACGGCCGCGTCGGCTGACTTCCTGGCCCAGGCCCGTGCGGCGGGTCTGATCTCGACGGCGGCGCGATCGTGAGCATCGCGCTCCACGGCGAGAAGCATCCGCGCACCTTCGCGGCGCTCGAGGCACCGTGCGTGACGGGCGGCGGCACACCGTACGGGTGGTTCTGTGCCTTCGCGAACCGCGACTTCCGGGCAATCCGCCCGCGTGGCGTAGCGGCGTCCTGACGCCTTTGCGACGGCTCCGCCGGGTGAACCCGCCCGTCCGCCGTCCGTTGTGGACGACATGACGTGGACCTCTCTGCTCCCGGTATGGGCGCGGGCGCTGGAAACCCGGCGCCCGCGTCCACTGTTCATCGATCCGTTCGCCGACCGCTTCCTCGCGGCGTACGCCGGGGAGCTCGGCACGCTGCCGCAGCTGGGCGTCGAGACATCTCCCCTGTGGGAGGCCGTCTTCTACGGCGTCACGATGCGCACGGCCTACTTCGACGCCGCGCTCCGGCGGTCGTCCGCCCCGCAGATCGTGGTGCTCGGCGCCGGCCTGGACACCCGGGCGTACCGGCTGGGCCTGGCGCCCGGGGTCACCGTCTACGAGGTGGACCGGGCGACCACGCTGGACTTCAAGGAGCGCGTGCTGGCCGGCGAGCAGCCCACCTGCCGGCGCGTGCCGGTGGTCGCCGAGCTCGGCGCCGACGACCTGACCGGCCTGCTCAAGTCGGCCGGCTTCGACCACCGCCTGCCGACCGTGTGGCTGGCCGAGGCTTTGCTGTTCTACCTGACCCCGGCGCAGGCGGAAGCCTTGCTCGAGGAGATGAGCGGCCTGTCCGCCCCCGGCAGCGTGCTGCTGGGCGAGGTGTTCGAGCGCCCCTACCGCGAGACCGACCTGCCGGTGGAGGCGATGGACGACGCTGACGCCGCGACCTGGCGCCAGTTCGTCACCGCCTTCCGCACGAGCCCGTCCGTCCCGGTTCCGGCGGCCTGGCTGGCGGCCCACGGATGGACCGCCGTCGAGGTCACCGACCAGGTCGGCCTGGGCAGGACCTTCGGCCGCGAGGCCCCGTCGTTCTACGAGCGAGCCCGCGACTGGATCTTCGAGGGCCGCAGCTGAGCCTTCACGGACGAATCCCTAGAGGTCGTTCTACGACCTAAACAGCGCGGTCGCGCTGGTCGAGGCCGAGCTCGCCGTACGGGTAGTCGGGGGCGTGCAGGTCGCTCGCCTCGTCCAGCACGGCCGTCTCGGCGTCGGTCAGGTGCAGGCCGGCCGCGCTCAGGTTGGTGGCGAGCTGGTCGACCGTGCGGGCGCCCAGGATGGTGGAGGTCACGCCGGGGCGGTCGGTCACCCAGGCCAGCGCCACCTCGGCCATCGAGACGCCGCGGCCCTCGGCGACCCGCTGGACGGCGTCGACCACGTCCCAGGTGCGGGCGGTGCCGCGGCGCTCGTAGGCCTCCATGCCGCGCGACGGGTTGTCGCCCAGCCGGGTGTCGCCGGCCGGGCGCTGGTCGCGGGTGTACTTGCCGGTCAGGTATCCGCCGCCGAGCGGGCTCCACGGGAGCAGGCCCAGGCCGGCGTCCTGCGCGGCGGGGACGATCTCCCACTCGACCTCGCGGACCAGCAGGCTGTACTGCGGCTGCAGGCTGACCGGCGCGACCAGGCCGAGCTCGCGAGCGCGGGCGACGGCCTTGGTGAGCTGCCAGCCGGTGAAGTTGGAGAAACCGTAGTAGCGGATCTTGCCGGACCGGACGAAGCCGTCCAGGGTCCGCAGGGTCTCGTCGATCGGGGTCAGCGGATCCCACGCGTGCGCCTGGTAGAGGTCGATCGCGTCCACGCCCAGGCGGGTGAGGGAGGCGTCCAGCGCGCGGGTCAGGTGGCGGGCGGAGAGGCCCAGGCCGTTCGGGTCGCCGGCCATCTTGAAGCGGCCCTTGGTGGCCAGCACGATCCGCTCGGTCACCTCGGCCGGGCGGGAGGCGAACCAGTGGCCGATGATCCGCTCCGACTCGCCGGCCGAGTAGACGTCGGCGGTGTCCACGAACGTGCCGCCCTGCTCCACGAACAGGTCGAGCTGGGCGTGGGAGACCTTTTCGTCGGACTCGTTCCCGAAGGTCATGGTGCCCAGGCAGTGGGCCGAGACGGCGCACCCGCTGCGCCCCAGAAGTCGATATTCCATGACTGGAACCTATGCCCGCCGCGGGCAACTCCATTCGAGCACGGTCGAAAGCGTCCGGATTGTTCGAAAGCTGACACCACGGGCGGGTTGTCTGGGGAAGACTGACCGAACAAAGTGGACGGCAACCGAGGAACGGGGAAGCCTGCGGTGCTGCGTATTCATTTCACGGAAGAAGATCTCGCCCGGGTCCGACTTTCCGATGAACCCGATCCGATGTGGGAAACCCTGCTCAGCCTGCACATGTTGCAGGAACGGCAGTCGCCGCCGATGTACGCGGGCTGGCGGGCCCGGGTCGGCGGACAACTCGACCCGAGCCTGCGGCCGTTGCTGGCGCTGGCTCCGCCGAAGGGGTACTCACCGGATTTTCTGACGCCGGACATCGGCGCGGAGGGACTTCAGGAGGGGTTGGACGCGATCCGGCACACCCGGACCGCGACCTTCCGGAGCGACCTGGCCGAGCTGGCCCGCTATCAACCGCACGTCGACAACCGGTTCAAAGCGCTCGCCAACGGTGAGAAGGCGGCCGTGCTCGACCTGAGCGGCAAGATCGAACACTATTTCGACACGGCGCTGCGGCCGTACTGGATGCAGATCCGGGCGGCGGTCGGCGCCGCCCGCGTCTCGCACGGCAAGGCGCTGGCCCGCGGCGGGCTGGAGGCGCTCTTCGGGGGCCTGCACCCGAACGTGCGGTGGCGCCGCCCGGTGCTGGAGCTGCCCGGGTTCACGGTCGACCGGGACATCCGGCTGGCCGGCCGCGGTCTGCGCCTGATCCCGTCGTTCTTCTGCCGCCGGCATCCGACCCTGCTGCGCGACCCGGAACTGCCGACGGTGCTGGTCTACCCGATCGATCCCGACCAGGTGCGCCTCGCACCGGCACGGCGCACCACCGACAGCCCGCTCGCCGCGCTGATCGGGCGTACCCGGGCGGCGATCCTGGAGGCCACGGCCGACGGCTGCACCACCACCGAGCTGGCCCGCCGGCTGGGCATCTCGCCCGCCACGGCGAGCCATCACGCGTCGGTGCTGCGGGACGCCGGCCTGATCACCACGATCCGGATCGGCACGTCGGTGCTGCACACCCTGCACCCGCGCGGAGAGTTGCTGGTGAACCAGTAGCAAGAGGGTCGGTGGTCCAAGCGGAGGCTCTCGATCCGCTTGAACCACCGACATCCCTTCGCTACCCCGTACGGGCGGAACTAACCACGGAAGCGAACAAAGGTGGCAGGAGATCGGTCAGCACGGCGACGCCGTCCCGGCTGAGCACCGACTCGGGGTGGAACTGCACCCCCGCGAATCCGGTGCCGCGCAGGGCGTGCACGCTGCCGTCGGCGGGATCGCGGGCGATCTCCACGGGCCCGTAAGGCGTGTGCAGGCGGTCCTCGGTGGACCGTGCGGTGAAGCTGGAGTAGAAGCCGACCAACCGCCGCGTACCGAAGAGGTCGATGTCCTCGGCCACGCCTTGGTAGGGCGCGTCGCGGCGCTCCAGCGGCAGCCCGAGCAGGCCGGACAGGATCTGGTGGCCGAGGCAGACGCCGAGCACCGGACGACCCGCGGCGAGCAGGCCGGTGAGCAGGCCGCGCAGGTAGGACATCTTCGGGTCGTGGGGATTGCCGGGGTCGCCCGGTCCCGGCCCGGCGATCACCAGGTCGGCCTCGATCAAACCCATGCTGAGGTACGGGGTGACGGACACGTCCAGCCCGAGCGAGCGGAGCTGGTGCGCCAGCATGGCCGTGAAGGTGTCCTCGGCGTCCACGATCACCGCGGAGCGACCGGCCAGCGTGGTCGCGGCGGGCGCCCGCTCGTCCAGCCAGAAGCGGGCCAGGTCGGTGTTGCGGGCGGCCAGCTCGCGGCGCACGTCAGCGGTGTCCGTCGCGGGCGGCGTACCCGAGGAGGAAGCCGGCGGCCGGACGCCGAGAGCGGCCAGGATCCCGGCGGCCTTGGTGTGGGTCTCGGCCACCTCGCCGGCCGGCGTCGAGTGCCGGACCAGCGTCGCACCGACCGGCACCCGCAGCGCGCCGGCCGGGGAGATCTCCGCGGTGCGGATCAGGATCGGCGCGTCCAGCGTCTGCCTGCCCGCCTCGTCGTGGCCGAGCAGGGCCAGCACCCCGCCGTAGTAGCCGCGTCCGCGCCGCTCGTGCCGGGCGATCACCCGGCACGCGTTCTCGATCGGGCTGCCGGTCACGGTCGGCGCGAACATCGTCTCCCGCAGCACCTCGCGCACGTCCAGCGAGCCGCGGCCGGCCAGCAGGTACTCGGTGTGGGTGAGATGGGCCATCTGCTTGAGGTACGGGCCGACGACCTGACCGCCCTCCTCGGCGACGACGGCCATCATCTTGAGTTCCTCGTCCAGCACCATGAGCAGCTCCTCGACCTCCTTGGGGTCGCGGAGGAAGTCGAGGATCTCGCCGGAGCCGTGGCGGAACGTGCCGCTGATCGGGTTCATCATGGTCAGCCCGTCGGTCACGCTGACGTGCCGTTCCGGCGAGGCCCCGACCAGGGTACGGGTGCCGGTGTGCACCAGGAACGTCCAGTAGGCGCCCTGCTCGCCGTGCAGCAGCCGGCCGAACGCCGCCTCGGGCTCGCCGGTCATCGTGGCCTCGTACACGCGGTGGATCACGAAGTTGGAGCCCTCGCCGTGCCCGATCTCGTCGCGGAGCACGGTGTCGACGATCTCGGCGTACGCGTCGTCGGAGATGTCGAAGCCGCCGCCGGTCACGGTCACGTCGCCCGGTGGATAGGCGCTGACCGGCTTCGTGGTGCGGCCGGTGATCACCAGGCATTCGAGGGGCGCCTCGTCGTCGGCGCAGTCGAAGCCGCGCTCGGTGATCTGGCGGAAGGGGATCAGGGCGAGCGTGTCCTGATCCCGGGAGAGCGGGATGTCGGCGAGCGTGGCGACGGTGCGGAGGTCGCCGGTCAGCACCTCGACGTGGTCGGCGCCGTCGCGGTGGAGCAGTGCGTACGGTTGCATGGGTTCTCTTCTCGGGTTGATGCCCGAGACGCCCGGCCGCTTTCTCACGTGACGGCCGCCTCGGGGAGGCGGCCGCGGTGTCGATTACACGCGGGGCTGGTGGGCCGCCTGTCGGGCGGGCCACCACATGCTCAATCGCGCGTGCATGGCGGAGATCCTAATCCACCTTCTTCAAGCGGCGCCAGCCTTCAGGCAGCGCCAGCCCGGTTGCTTCGCGAACGCCGTGTCGTCGTCGAACGTCAGGCGGCACGCGGCGGTCAGGTTCGCCTTGCGCGCCGCGCCGAGGAGCGGTTTGCACAGCCAGACGCCGTCCTGGAGAAGCGCGGTGGTGAGCGGGCCGGTCGTGGCCACGCAGTAGCGGGCGAGGGCGGCCTGATCGAGCACGCCGAGCTCGATCGGTGGGCGCTTCTTGCGGCGCTGTTCCGCCGCGTGGGCGGTTGCGCTCTTCGGGGTGTACGCCTTCGGCCGCGTGACCGTCTGTGCCGGTGCTTGCCGGAAGGCGGCGACGGGGCGATGAGTCTGCACCTGGACGAATCGGGCGCTCATGAGCACGATGCTGATCAGGCTGAGCACGGCGCAGATCGCTGTCACCGGGATGTTCCGTCGTCGCCGGTGCCGCGCCGGGGGTGTGCGGTACCGGCCGACGCCGGGCGCTAGGTGCAATGACGGCACTCACGCAGAGTAACCTTCGCTCTTGTTTCTCTGCTCAGCCGAACGGGTTCTCCTCAGGCCGCGGTGAAGGCGTTGCGCACCGCGGTGCGTGCCCATTGCATACGTCCCAGGGCGCAGTCCGGGTGCTCCCCGAACTCCTGGGCGACGAGCTCGGCGCAGCCGCCGGCGCCCAGTCGCTCCAGCGCGGCGATGACCGCCTCGCGGATCGACGCGGGCGAGGGGCCCTCGGATCGCTGAAGGTACGAGGCGAACAGGGCCTCGGTCCGGATGTCGTGATCGAGTACTGCGGTCATCGGGTCCTCCTGCCGGGCGTTGGCTGGCGGGTTCTGGGACAAGCAGACCCTCCGCCGGCTGCAACCTCGGCTGCGCGCGGGTTGCGAAGGCGTTGCGGGGATCCCCCGCCATATCGGAATTAACCGGATATCGTCCCGATAGGTAGCGTCTGCGAAAGAACCGAGGGGCAAGCCGTGACAGTGGTGCTGGTCGCCGACGACGACGCCGATATCCGTGACCTCGTCTCGTTCAAGCTGGAGCAGGCCGGGCTCGAGGTGATCCCGGTCGAGGACGGACAGGCCGCGCTGGAACAGGCCCGGGCCCGGCAGCCCACGCTGGCCGTCCTGGACGTCTCCATGCCGGGTTTGTCGGGTATCGACGTGTGCCGCATGCTCCGCGCCGATCCGGCCACCGCCGGGATGCTGATCATCATGCTCACCGCCCGGGTCCAGGAGCAGGACGTCGAAGGCGGGTTCAGCGCCGGCGCCGACGACTACGTGACCAAGCCGTTCAGCCCGCGCGAGCTGGTCTCCCGCATCCAGGCGCTGCTCAGCCGAACCAGGGCTTGACCGGCGGCACCCATGCGCGGCGACGGAACGGTCCGGCGGCTGCTCGGCCGGGCGTTCGCCCTGCTCACCCTGCTCATCCTCGGCGCGGGTCTGGCCGAGATGGTCACGGTGCTGATCCAGCAGCGGGTCGTCCACCAGCTCAGCACCCACGTCCAGCCGCTCCAGATCGCCAACGCGCACCTGCGCGGCGTGCTCGCGGACGCCCAGCGCAGTCTCCGCGGCTACCTGCTCTCCGGGGACGGGCAGCTGCTGGACGGCTACCACGTCGCCCGCAGCGAGTACGCGCTCGCCGTGGTCGACGTCCAGGACCTGGCCACCGCCCAGGAACGGGCCGTCGTCACCGAGCAGGTGACGAACGCCGGCCAGTGGTGGGAGCTGGCCGAGCGGCAGCGCCAGGCGCCGCCCCGCAGCCAGGCCGCCGCCGAGTACGTGGCCGAGGGCAAGCCGCTGTTCCAGGCGTTCGCCGCGGCCAACCAGGACCTCGACCAGTCCCTGGCGGCCCGGGCCGCCGCCCTGCAGAACCGCAGCTCCCGCCTCGGGTGGCTCACCGTGACGACGGTCGGAGCACTCACCGTGATCGCTACCGCGATGGCCGTGGCCACCGCGCGGGGTGCCGACCGGTGGATCACCGCACCGCTCGGCCGGCTCGTCGAGGTGCTCGACCGGCAGCGGGCCGGGGACCACGCCGCCCGGGCCGACCCCGGCGACGGGCCGCTCGAGATCCGCGCCGTCGCCGACGCCGTCAACGTCCGGGCCGACGAGGTCGACCGGGCACGCGCCGCCGACCAGGTCGTCGCCCGGCAACGCAGCGAGGTCCGCGAGCTCGGCTACCGGATCCGTGGCCACCTCGTCGTCGAGGACGCCATCCGCGAGGCGGTGCACGGCCTGGCCGGCACCCTCGGCGCCGACCACGTGCTGATCCGGATGGTCTCCACCGGCGTACCCCCGGCGGTCAGCCTGCACGACGAACACCTGGCCGGCGGCCCGCTCGAGGACCTCGCCGCGTGCGACATCACCTGGCTGCGCAGCGGTGACGTGTGGGCCACCGACGACCCGGCGCCGGCCGGCGACGTCCGCCCCACCGAGCAGGAGCGGCGCGCGTGGCGGGCGGTCGGCGACGGGCCCGTCCTCACGGTCGCGGTCAGTGGCGGCGAGGAGTGCATCGGCGCGCTCACCCTGATGCGGGACGGCGGGCCGGCCTGGACGCCGGTCGAGACCCGGCTCGCCGAGGTGGTCGCGGCCGACCTGGGCCGCGGCGTGCACCACGCCCGGCTGTACGAGCACGAGCAGCACCTCGTCGTCCGGCTCCAGGAGCTGGACACCGCCAAGACCGACTTCATGTCCACCGTGTCCCACGAGCTACGCACGCCGTTGACCAGCATCTCCGGATACCTGGAACTGATGCTCGACGCCGAGGCGGGCGAGCTGAGCGACCCGCAGCGCCGGATGCTCGAGGTGATCTCCCGCAACACCCGGCGGCTGCGCGAGCTGATCGAGGACATGCTGATCCTGTCCAAGATCGAGTCCGGCGCCTTCCGGATCAGCAAACGCGACGCCGAACTCGCCGGCCTGATCGACACCGCCCTGACGGCCATCGAACCGGTCGCGGCCAAGGCGTCCGTCGGCCTGCACACCGAGGTGACCGGCCCGCTGTCACTGCGCGCCGACCCCGAACAGATCGACCGCGTCCTGATCAACCTGCTCAGCAACGCGGTGAAGTTCACCCCCGCCGAGGGCACCGTGACCGTCCGCGCCCACCCCGACGGCGACGAGCTCGTGCTGATGGTCGCCGACACCGGCATAGGCATTCCCACGGCCGAGCAGGAGGCGCTGTTCGCCCGCTTCTTCCGCGCCAGCAACGCCATCCACCAGGCCATCCCCGGGACGGGCCTGGGCCTGGCCATCGTCCGCACCATCATCGACAACCACGGCGGCACGATCACCGTCGACTCCACCGAACGCGTCGGCACCACGGTCACCGTCCGCCTGCCGATCGGCTGACCGGCCGATCTGGTGTGATGGACGGGTGGAGGCCCTGGCGGTAGGCGCGGTGGACTGGATGATCGAGTCGGCGCGCGGCGCCGAGGCCGGCCACACGCTGTACAGCGGCGGTGCGGGTGTCGTGCTGGCGTTGCTGGAGGCCGAGCGCCACTTCCGGGACGACCGGTACGGCGACGCGGCCCTGCGCGGTGCGACGGACCTTGCCGCGGCGATCGGCGACGAGCAGGACTGCTCGTTGTACTTCGGCCTGACCGGGACGGCCGTCGCCCTCCGAGCGGTGCACCGCCTGCTCGGCGACGACGCGGCGGACCGGGCAGCGGATCAGGCCCTGAGCATCGTGCGTTCGCGTTTCGACGGGCAGCGCTGGGGTGACATGTTCGAGCTGCTCTTCGGCAACGCCGGCATCGCGCTGGGTGCGCTGCACGCCGGCGACCTCGACCTGGCCGTCCTCGCGGTCCGGCCGTACCTCGACACCGCGGACCCGACTCCCGGCGGCGTCAACTGGGCGGTTCGCCCGAGTCCGCCGCGGTCGCATCACATCGCGCACGGAACGCTCGGCATCGTGTACGCCCTCGCGTCGGTCGGCGCCGCCGCCGGCCGTGACGACCTGATCGAGCTGGCCCTGGCGGGCGCGGCCGACGTCGTGTCCCGCGACGAGGCCGGACCGGCGGGCTTCCTCGTCCCGCATTCCGACCCGCCGCATCGGCCCGAGCTGATCGAGCGTTACAGCTACGGCTGGTGCAACGGCCCCGCCGGTGACGCCCAGGTCTTCCGGCTGCTCGGCAACCTGACCGAGGACCCTGCCTGGACCGCTCTCGGCGACCGGTGCCGGCACACCGTCACCCACAGCGGACTGCCACGCCGCGTCCGGCCCGGCTTCTGGGACAACAACGGCCGCTGCTGCGGCACGGCCGGAGTTCTCGCCCTGGCCTGCGACCGGCACGTCGAGCGGGGTGAGCCGCTCGACTTCGCCCAGATGTTGGCCGACGACCTGGTCAGCCGGGCGACGGTCGACGCGGACGGGGTGCGCTGGTCGAACCACGAGCACCGCGCCACCCCGAGCACGCTCGAACCGGAGGTCGGCTGGGCGATGGGCAACGCCGGCATCGTCCGGGAACTGCTGCGGTACGCCCGCATCACCACGGGAGCGAGCTCGTCCTACGCGGTGCCGTGGCCCGACCACCCGGCAACCGTCCAGGCCGCGTTCCGCAACCCGATCTAGACCCAACGTCGTTCAGTTAAGCCGGTGTGGTGATCGTCAAGGCGTGTCTGAGACGTAAGCAGCGGAGCTCCTGTATAGAGGGTGGTCACTCTAAGACGCCCTGAACACGGGAGCTCCGCTGGC